>NZ_LQPT01000001.1 GCF_002102355.1 Mycobacterium sherrisii
AGCGGCTCTACCGGCGCCACATCGCCGGCATCATGGGCAGTCTCGACGGGCGGCACCACCACCGGCGGCGCATCATGGGCAGTCTCGGCGGGCGGCTCTACCGGCGGCGCATCATGGGTAGTCTCGGCGGGCGGCTCTACCACCGGCGGCGCCGGGCGGGCGGGGGCCGCATCAGCATGCTTGAACAACACACCCTGCACCGGCTCACCCAAATGCGCCGACAACCGCCGGGCCACATTATCGACCCACCGCTGCATATCCTGCGGATCCGGCAACGGAACCCGCACCTTCCCACTCATGTAACGACCGGACTTGTCGTTCGCCTCCCACTGCTCAGCCTCGGCATTCCACCGAATCTCACCACTGACCCGCGACCGAGGATTCCCACCCACCACCGCACCGGTGTCACCATCGAACTCCACCGCAATCGTGGGATGCCCCTGCCCATTAATCAGACCGCGGAAACCGTCCAACTGCTCAGCATCCGGCAGCCCCCCGTAATAAGCCACATACCGCTGCGTAAGCTCCTCATCGGACAACAACGTGCCCAATTCCTCACTGCCAATCCGGATCTCACCCTCAGCATCCACCGTGTAATGCCACCGCGCATCGGTATGCGACAACAACACCAACGGCGGCAAATCAGACAACCGATAAAACACCGGATTAACCCGCGGCAACCCCTGCCCATCAACCTCCTCAGGCTTGACCCGCTTAGGCTCCACCAACGGCCCATACTCATGATCAAGATCCCCACCAACCACCGACCCGCCATGACCAGCCTCACCGGCCGCCACCACCGGCGCCACCGGATCCACCACCGGCGGGTCGAAGCGAGCACGATAATCGGCTACCAAGGCCTCGGGGTCGTTAATTCCCCACGCGGCCAGATCACGGCGAGCGGCGTCGAGCTCTAGACGACTCGCCAAGTCGGACTCCGGATCACGCGGCCCGGACAAAGCCTGCGCACGCGCGTTGTGAGCCTCAACGTAGCGATCCCATGCCTCACCGCGGCTGTCGGACGCATCCTCTGTCCGTTTGCCCTTCGCGGCCGAAGGATCCACTACGTCAGACTGTTCGGCCAATACCGCATCCCACGCGCCGCGCTCGCTATCGGGCACCACCGGCAGCGGCCCCGACACCTCATCGCGTCCCCCGCCGCCGCTGTTAGCTGATGTTGGGTCCACGTCGAGCGCCGCCTGCGGTGTCGGCTCCCCCGCGTCGGGAATCGTCGGCGCCCCGGGAGTTGGGCGGCTTTCCGATTCCGGGGCTGCCCTCAGATCATCGAGCCCCTGGGTCAGATCCCGATCCTGACCCCACCGCAAGGCGGTAGCGATCTGATCGCGCGAGAACCCACCCGAGAACAAGTCAGCCATCGAATGAGTGATCACCGGAGAAAAACCGTTGGCCAACAACAACCGTGGCAAGAGCAAGTTGATGTTGAGGCGACCATTGCCGTCGTTATGCGGATGCATCACGTGCAAATTGCGGACCACCCGCCCAATGGCCCGCAACCGATCACCCTCGGTCTGGGCCGCCGCGATGTCATCGTAATAATCGTCGAAGGCCGCATCGACCATCCGCGGCACCTGATACTCAACCAATTCCGGTCTGATGACCGGCACATCCCCCCATGACGACGAGATCGTCACCAACGCATCCTCACCCGCACCCGCCGGCAACGGATCGTATCGATCAACACCAGCCGGAGCCATCGCCACCAGCGGACGACCACCAACCTGCTCGGTCAACAAGTCCGTCGCCGGCCGCTCCCCCACGATCGGATGAAAAATCGGATGATCCTCCACATCGGCGATCTCAAAATCACCGCCGCTCATCCCGCGCGTTGCCTCCCAATGCATCTCCGAGTACTCAGCCCAATCGACGCGCTGCTCCACCCTTTCCGGATCATTCAAAAACATCTCGAACGCGCGTTGCATGTTCGCCTGAAACCCTGGCGACTTGTCGTCGTCATAGAACGATCCAGGATCATCGCGCCTCAGTGCCGCGGCATGATGCTGCGGATCGATATAAAGCCGCCACCAATGCTCAGCCCCGACAACGTCGCGCAACGGCACCACATCCCGGCGCGACACCTCCGGCCAATTCCGCCCAGTCATCCCGTCCAACCACTCCCGCACCGAGCGGTTGTACTCGGCCACATCGAGATTCGACAAACCCTCATGATCATCGAGCGGCCGCGGTGGGGTTGTTTGTGTGTCGGGGGTGGTTGTTGGATGGTGGGTGTCTGCGGGGGGTTCGGTGGTGCGTGCCACGGGCAAACCAG
>NZ_LQPT01000002.1 GCF_002102355.1 Mycobacterium sherrisii
CTTGTCGAGCCTTCCCGCCCACGTCGTGGGCCGCAAGACTCTCATATGCCGTGGATCAAACAATCGCGGTCAGGGCAATGCACTTCGTACAGCGCCACCACATGAAAGGTGCCCGGAAGCCCACCAAAGGAATTCACGTCCACACGCTCGACGATGACGGTGTCCCCGGTCGACACGACAGTGCGGATCTCGCTGCCCTCGATCATCCCGGTCGACAGGCCGTCGACAGGCCGTCGACGGGCCGTTGTGTTTCTCCAACTCCGCGCCCGCCGCCTCTCGGCCGACCACCACCGGTGAGAGCGGCACATGCAGTTGCCACACAAAGTGATCCGACATCAGTGCGGTCGCCGCGTCGATGTCGATGTGCTGCCCGTAGCAGGCGTGGATGAAGTCGAGCACGAGTTGCTCGTTTGCGTTTGTGGCCGCGTCACCTGGTGCCATCGTGGATCTTCCTTTGCTGATGGCCGGTCTGCCGGAAGCTGCTGGTGACCCTACACCGAGATAAATCGGCCGATTTAATCAATTCCAAAACTTTTTCCGACATTTGTGGTTGTCAGCACAGTGATCCGGCGCACAGCGGCGGTACTCCCTCTTTAAGGTTCCCCACTATGTATCGCCAGATTCTGGACCCAGTCGCGCACTCGCTGGGTTTGAGTTCCCTTGTGGCCGCCATACCTTTGGCGATGCTTTTCGTCCTGCTCGGCGTCGTACGGATGCGGGCCTGGGTGGCTTCGCTGATCTCGGTGGCGGTGGCGCTCGCCATCGCGATCGCGGTGTACGGCATGCCGACCGACCAGGCGCTGCTGGCCGCCAGCGAAGGCGCCGTCTTCGGCTTCTTCCCCATCCTCTGGATCGTCATCAACGCCATCTGGGTCTACCAAATGACCGTTCAGACAGGACATTTCGATGTGCTGCGGCGTAGTTTCGCCGGGATCAGCGACGACCACCGCATTCAGGCGATCATCATCGCGTTCTCCTTCGGCGCCTTGCTCGAAGCCCTCGCCGGCTTCGGCGCGCCGGTGGCGGTCACTTCGGTGATGCTGCTGGCGCTGGGCTTCAAGCCGTTGAAGGCGGCGGTGCTTGCCTTGGTCGCCAACACCGCCCCGGTGGCCTACGGTGCGATGGCGACACCGATCATCACGCTCGGCAAGGTGTCCGGAATGTCCAGCGATGCCCTCGGCGCGATGGTCGGGCGCCAGACGCCGATCCTGGCTATGTTCGTGCCCCTGGCTCTGGTGTTCATCGCCGACGGCCGTCGCGGACTTCGTGAGACCTGGCACGTGGCGCTGACGGCGGGAGTGGTTTTCGGCGTCGGCCAATACGCCACCTCGAACTTCCTGTCGGTGCCGCTCGCCGACGTGGTGGCTTCGCTGCTGTCGTCCGGTGCTGTGGTGCTATTGCTGCGGGTACGGCGTCCGCAGACCGCGCCGCGCGTCGCCGTCGTCGCCGGCGGTGCGTCCGACACCATGTCCCCCGAATTCGAGGCGAACCTGAACCAGTCCGACCTGAACAAATCCGACTCGCGTGGCGAAGTGTTCCGCGCATACTCGCCCTACGCGATTATCATCGCGGTCTTCGTTCTCTGCCAGATTCCCGTCGTGAAGAAGTTCCTGGACCACGCGACCTATTCGGTGCGCTGGCCGGGCCTGCACCTGCAAACCGCCAAGGGCGGCCCGTCGGGCCTGGCGAACTTCACCTTCAATCTGCTGAACACACCGGGAACTCAGATGCTGGCCGCGGGCCTCGTCGCGATGTTCGTGCTGCGCCTGTCGGTGGGCAGCGCGATCAAAGCATACGGCGCGACCCTGCATCAGCTCCGGTGGGCGATCCTCACCGTAATGGCGGTGCTGGCACTGGCTTTCGTGATGAACGCATCCGGGCAAACCATCACCCTGGGCACTTGGATGGCCGGCGCCGGAAGCGCTTTCGCTCTGTTCTCGCCCATCCTGGGCTGGATCGGTGTGGCAGTCACCGGGTCCGACACCTCGTCGAACTCATTGTTCGGCGCGCTGCAGGTGACGGCCGCCACCAAAGCAGGACTATCTCCGCTGCTGATGGTCGCCGGCAACAGCTCCGGCGGGGTGCTCGGCAAGATGATCTCCCCGCAGAACCTCGCCATCGCCGCCGCGGCGGTAAACCTCGACGGCAAGGAAGGCGACATCTTCCGCCGAGTAATGGCCTGGAGCGCGGTGTTCCTGCTGTTCATCTGTCTGCTGTCCGCGCTGCAGGCGTCGTCGATACTGTCCTGGATGGTCGGCTGACCCTACTCGTTGCGGGTCTCACGCCAGCCGCGTTCGAACGGCAACCGCCACGCGTTCGGTGCGATCAGTTGGTGAATAGCGTTGGGACCCCACGTTCCCACCGGGTACACCTTCGCCGGCGGCGGGTCGTCGAGCAGTTCTGCCGAACGCTCCCAAAGTGATTCAATGCCCTCGGCGGTGGTGAACAGCGTGTGGTCACCGCGCATGGCATCGAGGATGAGCCGCTCGTAGGCCTCCAGCGTGTCGGCGACGGTGTCGATCTCCTGGGAGGAGAACTGCATCGACAGCTTGTCCAGCTTCATCCCGGGGCCGGGCCGCTTGCCGTAGAACGACAGCGAAACCCTGGAATTGTCCGCAAGATCGAACGTCAGGTGATCGGGGCCTTGGGTTCCGACGCCCGAACCCGGCGGGAACATACTGCGCGGGGCCTCTTTGAACGCGATCGAGATGATGCGGATACCTTCGGCCATCTTCTTGCCGGTACGCAAGTAGATCGGAACCCCCGCCCAGCGCCAGTTGTCAATGCCGACTTTCAGGGCGATGAACGTCTCGGTGTCGGAATCCCTTGCCACACCTTCCTCTTCGCGATATCCGGCGTACTGGCCGCGCACCACGTCCGACGTCTTCACCGGAAGCATGGAGCGGAACACCTTGTTTTTCTCTTCGCTGATGGCATAGGGCTCCAGAGCCGTCGGTGGTTCCATCACCACGAACGCCATCACCTGAAACAGGTGGGTGACCACCATGTCCTTGTACGCGCCGGTGCTCTCGTAAAAGTTCGCCCGCTGATCCAGTCCCAGCTTCTCGGGGATGTCGATCTGGATGTGGTCGATGAAATTGCGATTCCAGATCGGCTCGAACAAACCGTTGGCGAAACGGAACGCCAGGATGTTCTGCGCCGCCTCCTTGCCCAAGAAATGGTCGATGCGAAAGATCTGGGATTCGTCGAACGTTTCGTGCAGGAAGTCGTTGAGCGCCACCGCGGTGTCCAAGTCGGTGCCGAACGGTTTCTCCATCACCACTCGGGACCGCTCGACGAGGTTCGCCTCGCGCAGCATCGTGATGACGGCGCGAGCCGCCTTCGGCGGGACCGACAAATAATGCAGGCGCCGCACTTTGGGTCCCAGAGCGTTCTCGGCTTCGGCGACCGCGGCGGCCAAGGCGTCGGGCCCGGCCCCCTGCGGGACGTAGCGCACGATCTTCGCGAAGTCAGCCCACTGCTCCGGGGTCAGCTTGTGGGTGCCGTAGGAGTCGATCGCCTTCTTCGCTATTTCCCGGAACTCGTCGTCGCTGAGCTCCTCCAGCGACGTCGCGACGATCTGAATGTCCGGCGCCAGTTCGGATTGATCCAGATACGCCAGACCGGAAATCAGTTTGCGTTTGGCCAGATCCCCCGTCGCGCCGAAGAGCACGATGACGTGCGGGTCGAGCGGATCGTAATCGTGGCGGCGCGGACGGGAGTCGGGCGCCGGATAAGAGATCGTCTGCGGTTTCTTTGCTGCCACTCCCGTGATACTTCCACTGTCATGGCGGCGGCGCAGCCCTGCGCGACGCTTCCATCATTGATCACGCCACGCGAGCATCGTCTTCAACTCGGCGAAGTCGTACCCGTTGACGTCGGGGTGAATTTCAGTGGTGAACAAGGTGACACCCTCGTCGACGAAGGTGTCCGCCGTCTTGGCGTCCGTCCATGCGATGGCGCGTTCGATGACGGCCTCGTCGCGCCCGGCCTCGGTGGCGAGGCGTTTGAGGAGCTCATTCTTGCGGCGGAACGCCTCGATGGGTTCGAAACTGTGCCAGATGTGAGCATGCCGCGCCGCGGCGGGGATGGTGCGACGCTCACCGCCGCCGCCGATGAGGATGGGGATCTGCCGCAGCGGCTTGGGCGTCAGATGTTCCAGCCGGTACTCGATGCGCTGCAGGCCCTCGTCGAACTGGTCCATCCGCGAGCGCACGGTGCCGTATTCGTAGCCGTAGGCGATGAAGTCCTGCGGGTACCACCCGGCGCCCAGGCCAAGGATCAATCGCCCGCCGCTGATGTGATCGACGGTGCGTGCCATGTCGGCGACAAGGTCGGGGTTGCGGTACGGCATACCGCTGACCAGCAGCCCGATCTCGGCTCGACTGGTGATCTCCCCCCACGACGCCAGCGCGGTCCAGGCCTCGAAGTTGTTGACCTCCGGCTGCTCGTCGTGAAGCTGGGGGACGCCGTCGACAAGATCGACGAAAGGTTTGTGGAAATGGTCGTAGCCAAAGATGGCGTCGGCGCCGAGCTCCTCGGCATGCACCACCGCCTGGCGCCACGTCCGGTAGTCCGGTGTCCCGCCCGCCCACAGCTGAACGCCTATCCGTACGGTCACACTTCCTGCCCCTTCGCCGCGTACCTACGGTCAAACTGACCGAACGTGTCCTTCCTTCCCATTACTCCCACCCGGTAGCAACTCTTTTTCATACCTGCCCACTCGGTGGCCGCGGCGCCCGGTATGGCAGCCGCCGCTGTGGCCGGCTGGGAAGGTATGTCAGCATTTGGGGATGAGTGCACGCAGAGTTGTCCGAATCGCCGGCGCCGCGGCAGCGCTGAGCTGGCCGCTGGCCGCCGCGCCGACGATCGCCCCGACCGCAGCGGCCGATCCCTGCTCCGACGTCGAGGTGGTCTTCGCTCGCGGTACCCATCAGGACCCGGGCCTGGGCAACATCGGTCAGGCGTTCACGGACTCGCTGACATCGCAGGTCGCCGGGAAGTCCGTCGGCGTGTACGCGGTCAACTATCCGGCCAACGACGACTACCACAACAGCGCGCCGAGCGGTGCCGACGACGCCAGCAGCCACGTCCAGGGCACCGTCGCCAACTGCCCCAACACGAAAATCGTGCTGGGCGGCTACTCCCAGGGCTCCACGGTGATCGATCTGGCCACTCAGGCGATGCCCGCCCCGGTCGCCGATCATGTCGCCGCGGTCGCCCTGTTCGGCGAGCCGACCAGCCAGTTCTCCAGCATGTTGTGGGGCGGGCAGCCACTACCCACGATCAACCCGATCTACAGCGCCAAGACCATCAGCCTGTGCGCGCCCGACGACCCGATCTGCTCCGGCGGCGGGAACATCATGGCGCACGTGTCCTACATCCAGTCCGGTATGACGGATCAGGCCGCGACGTTTGCGGCCAACCGCCTCCGTTAAGCCCCCGCTGCGGTCTCGCCGATGAAGTGCGTGTTGGTCGGTTACGGAAGCCGTGGAGATGTCGAACCGTTGGCGGCCGCCGGGCGTGAGTTGATGCGCCGCGGGCACGACGTGCAGATGGCCGTCGCGCCGAACATGATGGCTTTCGTCGAATCCGCCGGGCTTTCCGCGGTCGCCTACGGTCGCGATTCGCGGGAGCAAATGGCGTTTGCGGCCGACTTCGTCGGCAAGCCCCAGAACCCCGTCACCATGTGGTCGGATATCACCGAGCATCTCAACCAGGTCAAAGCGGAGAAGACGGCAGCGTTGACTCCGCTGGCCCAGGGAGCCGACCTGCTAGTGGCGGCCTTCAACGAGCAGGGGGTGGCCGCGAATGTCGCGGAGTACTACGACATTCCGCTCGGCGTGCTGCACTACTTCCCGTCACGCATCCTTGAGTCCGGCGCACTCGGTCCGCAGGTGACCAAACAGACCGATGACGCCCAGCGTCGCGCGCTCGGGTTGCCCGAGCTCCCGGCGGACCCGGCCCGCGCGGCGCTGGACATCCAGGCCTACGACGAACTGTGCTTGCCCGGGACCGCGGCCGATTGGCTGGAAGCCGATGCCCCGCAACGGTTCGTCGGCGCACTGACCCTCGGGCTGCCCAGCGCGGCTGACGACGAGGTCAGGGCATGGATTTCCGCCGGCACGGCACCGATCTACTTCGGTTTCGGCAGCACGCCGCTGGGCTCCCCCACGGAGACCGTGGCGGTGATCGCCGAGGCCTGCGCGCGGGTCGGCGAGCGTGCGCTGATTTGCATGGGCCCCAACGACCTTCCGGAAACGGCGGACGCCCACGTCAAGATCGTCGCGGAAGTGAACCACGCGGCGATCTTCCCGCTGTGCCGCGCCGTGGTCCACCACGGCGGCGCCGGCGCGACGGCCGCGGGCCTGCGGGCCGGGATTCCCACCCTGGTGCTGTGGTTCTGGCTCGATCAACCGCTTTGGGCATCCGGGGTCAGGCAGCTCAAGGCCGGCCTGGGGCGGGGATTCATGGAAAGCACCCTGGACTCCGTGGTCGCCGACCTGCGCGCCGTCCTGGCCCCGGAGTGCGCCGAGCGGGCGCGTGAGGTTGCCGCGATGATGACGACACCCGGCGAAAGTACTGCGCGCACTGCCGATCTCCTCGAGGAGATCGCGGTCGAACGCGTCACCCCCTAGGTGCGGATCACGTCGTTTTCGTTAGCAGGTTGAGCGCCAACGACTTTGGCGGTCACACCGCCCGGCGCCTGATCGCGTGCCAGCGCGACGGTGGACGACACCATCGCCACGACGGCGACCAGCAGACCCAGCGCCGCCGACCCCTGCACGGCGAGGTGCTCGCCGAGCACGACGACCCCAAGCAGCACCGCGACCACCGGCTCGCCCACCAGCATGATCGGAAGCGAAGCTTGCAAGGCGCCGGCGTGGAAAGCGGAACTCTGCACCATGGTCACCGCGATTGCCAGAATGACCAGCAGGTACGGAGCGGGCACGGTCATCAGGGCGTGCCAGCCGCCGACGGTGTAGCGGTGCGCGCAGATCTTGGTCAACACGGCGATCATGCCGAGCAACACGGCCACCGTGACCGCCAGCAGCATGGCGCGAGTGCGGCCCGAGGTACGCCGCGCCGCGACGAGGCAGGCGATCGCCAGCGGCGCGGTGAGCGCCAGCGCCAAGCTCCACGACGGTATCGGCGGACGATTGTGGCCCTCGCTGGGATGCCCGACGAGCACGAACGCCGCCAATGCGACGGTCAACACGACCGCCCAGCTCCACTCCGCCCGGGTGATGCGCTGATGACAGAGCCGCGCGCTCATAGGCAGGGCGAACAGCAATGAGGAAACCAGCAGCGGTTGGACCAGCAACAGCGAACCATTTGCCAACGCCACGGCCTGGAACACGTATCCGGCGATGGCGGCGAGAATCCCCGCCCACCACAACGGTTGTCGTATGACGGTGGTGACCACCGTCGCGGCGGCGTCCCCGGTCGGCCGGACATCCTGCGCCGCGCGCTGCCGGACGACGATGCCGACGGCCGCCCAGAATGCGGCGAGCAGGCCGGAGATGATCGCGACGGCGTGTGAAATCACCCCACCATATTTCGGGCTGATCCGCGGGATTGCAAAGCGGCCATGCCGGTCGGGTCGGGGCCAGCGCCCACTAGTGTGTCCGGCATGGCTATCGAGTCGACGATGCTTGCCCTGGGCACGCCCGCGCCCGCGTTCACCCTGCCCAACCCCGCAACCGGTGCGACCGTCAGTCTCGGCGACCTCACCGGGCCGGCGTTGGTCGTGACCTTCATCTGCAACCACTGCCCGTACGTGCAGCATGTCGCGGCCGGATTGGCAGCCCTGGGCCGGGACCTCGCCGATCAAGGCGTCGCCATGGTGGGGATCTCCAGCAACGACGTCGTCAACTACCCGCAGGACGGGCCCGATCAAATGGTCGTCGAGGCTCGCCGCCACGGCTGGACGTTTCCCTATCTCTACGACGAGACGCAGGATGTCGCCCGCGCGTATTCCGCAGCCTGCACGCCGGACACCTTCGTGTTCGACGGCCAGCGCCGCCTGGTCTACCGCGGTCAGCTCGACGACTCCCGCCCCAAGAACGACCGGCCGGTGACGGGTGCCGACGTGCGGGCGGCGGTCGACGCCGTGCTTGCCGGGCGACCGGTCAATCCTGACCAGCGTCCCTCGATAGGCTGCGGCATCAAATGGCGCTGAACCGATGAATTCGGCTGTGGCTGAACATATTTGACGTCCCGCCGGTATGGTGGCCGGTTGCGGCCAAACTCATGTCGAATATGCCCCGTTTGACGGCGCATTGCGACGGGCACATATCTGGACATGATTGCCGGTCACATCGTGCGTTTTGTGGGCCCCGCGACCGCCGTAACCGCGTTCTTGGGTGCCTCGGTCCTCCTGTCCCCCGTGCCGTGGGCGTCGGCGGAACCATGTCCGGACGTTCAGGTGGTCTTTGCCCGCGGTACCGGTGAACCGGAGGGCGTCGGGGCCACCGGCCAAGCGTTCATTGACAACCTGCGTGGTCGCCAGCCCGGCAAGTCGGTCGACGTGTATGCGGTCAACTATCCGGCGAGCAACGAGTGGAACACCGGGCTCGACGGTATCCGGGATGCCGGCGCCCACGTCGTGTCCATGGCGGGCAGCTGCCCCAGGACCAAGATGGTGCTTGGCGGGTTTTCTCAGGGCGCGGCGGTGATGGGTTTCGTGACCTCCGCGCAGGTGCCCGACGGCGTCGATCCGGCCACCGTGCCCAAGCCGCTGGCCCCCGAGGTTGCCGACCACGTCGCCGCGGTGGTGCTGTTCGGTACGCCGAACGTGCGGGCCATGAATTTCCTGGGCGAACCCCCGGTGGTGATCGGCCCGACCTACCAGGCGAAGACCATCAAGGTCTGCGCCACCGACGACCCGGTGTGCTCGGACGGCATGAACTTCGCCGCGCACAACACCTACGCCGATAACGGCGCCATGATCGACAAGGGTGCCGCGTTCGCCGCCAGCCGTCTGGACGGGAGCCCGACCGCGCCGGCGTCGGTGGTTCACTCGATCGAGGGGCGCTAGGGCACTAAGCCCGTACCGTGACGGGGTCCCCGACGTGGATGGTGCCCGCCGTCGTCGTTTTGAAGTAGATGCCCGCACAGGCCGCCACCCCACAACTGCCGGCTTCCAACCGGTTCTCGGCGGCGGGGGTGCGCAGCGCCTGCGGGGCGCGGGGCAGCTGCCCGTGCTCCAGCGTCGGCACCACGCAGCGCGGAGTCGGCTCCAGCCCGCGCAGCCGCACCGTGCCCACGACCAATTCGGCGCCGACCCAATCGTTTTCGATGTAGGGCGGCTGATCGGCGGGCGTCTGGATCACGAGGTTCGGTCGATATCGCAGCGCCTCGACGCCGATGTGGTCCAGCGTCGCCGTGGTGATCGCGTGCAGCGGTGCGTCATCGGTGAACGAGTCGCCCGGTGTGCCCAGGCCGATCTCCAGGATCCGCCCGCCGACGTCGGCGTCTAAGCCCAGTTCGAGCAGCTGCTCGGGGTCCGGACGCTCGACCGTCGCCCCCGCCGGTCGCTTGCTGACCAGCCGGACCGCGCGCCCCAGCAGTTGCGACAGCAAGTCGTTGGCCCGCGGATCGTCGGCGGCGACTTCGGTGCCGTCGGGCAGGTTGATGTTGACCCGCCCGGCGTTCGCGTTGGCCGTACAGGTCAACAGCCCACGCCAGAGCCTGGCCTGTTTGGCGCTGGCCACGTGCTCGGTCGCGGTGTCAACGAGCGCCAGACGGCGGTCTCCTTCGGCGCCGTGTTCGTCGACGAACAAGCTGTCGACGGCCTCCCCGAGCATCGATTTCACCGGATAACGGCGCAAACTGTGGACCCGCACCCTGTCATCTTCCATCAGGTGACAGCGCGATGTGTAGGACGCAGCGCGGTTTACGGCCGCGGGCGGAGATGGCTTCGATCAGCATGACCACCCGAAACTGCCAGCCGTACTTCTTTTTGACCAAAGCCTCCACCCGCGCCACTTCTTCCGCATCGGTGCGGACCTCGGCGGTTCCCTCGAAGACCGGTTGACCCGTGGGAACCTTTCCGGTCCGGCCGCACGCCGTCAGGGTGACGCGCGGGTCGCGGCGCACCCGCTTGACCTTCCACGAGTCGGACGGTGTCCATGCCGCCAGCGCCGTGCCGTCGCGGACGATCCACATCGGGCCGGCGACGGGATCCCCGTTGCGCTTGAACGTCGTCAGCGAGACGAACTTCTCCTCACCCAATGGCGCGGTCATGGTCTGCCCTCATCGTGCGGTCGGTGGCCGGGTCGTGTACAAGAGTCTGATGGAAAACCGGGCCGGCGGGTCCTTCGACCCGGCGACATTGCACGCGGCGATGGTCCGCCGGTTGTATCGGCGATCGATGACCGACGGGCAGATCTACCTGCCGGCCGTGCCGAGCATGCTCGACGACTACGTCTCGATGTGCGAAAACCTCTTTGCCAGCCTGGGCATCCGGCACACCGCCGAAGAAACCGCACAGCTGCGCAAGGTGCTGCAACACGAATTGGCAAAAGCCTTCAACGCCTCGTCGCGGTCCAACATCGTGATCCAGTTCAGCTCGCCGTTCGGCACCACACTGAACTACCGCATCAAACCGCAGTGGGCGACAATCGCCGCCGATTACGACAACTGGGTGGCGACCCGCGAGGGCCCGCTGTTCGGGACCGAACCCGATGCGCGGGTCTGGGCGCTCGCCACCGACGCGACCGATCCGGCGACTTTTCGGGTGCTCGACGTCGGGGCGGGCACGGGACGAAACGCGCTTGCCCTGGCCCGGCGTGGCCATCCGGTCGACGCCGTCGAGCTGTCCGAAAAGTTTGCCGACATCATGCGCGCGGCCGCCCAACGGGAAGCCTTGAGTGTCAACGTCATCCAAAAGGACGTCTTTGTCGCCATGGAAGGGGTCGGCGGCGACTACCAACTGGTCGTCTTCTCCGAAGTGGTGCCCGATTTTCGCACGACGCAGGAACTGCGCGGCATGTTCGAACTCGCCGGACAATGCCTGGCTCCGGGCGGACACCTGGTGTTCAACGCCTTTCTGCCCCACGAGGGCTACACCCCCGACGACGCCGCGCGCGAACTCGGGCAGCAATGCAACACCGCGATCTTCACCCGCGCAGAGGTCACGCAGGCCGCCGCGGAGTTCCCGCTCGAACTCGTCGCCGACGATTCGGCCTACGACTACGAGAAAACGCACCTGCCCGACGGCGCCTGGCCGCCCACCGCGTGGTTCGACGGATGGGCCAGCGGCCTGGACGTGTTCGACGTCGAGCGTGAGGATTCCCCTATCGAGTTGCGCTGGCTCGTCTACCGCAAGGAGGATTGAGGCAGGCGACGATTGGGGAGGCGTCTCGTGAGCGGCGTGGAATCGAACCGGCGATCCTTACTGATGGCGGCACCGCTGTTGCTGGCGGCGATCGCCGCGGGTGACAAACCGGGCGAGATTGGGTTATCGCCGCCGCCTCGAACGGGCCCGGATCCCGGCCAGACCTTTGTTCAGCCGTTCGACCAAATCGCCTTTCGGCCCTGGGGCAATCTGCCGCCGCACAGCGGCGAAATGGCCATGTTGTACGGGGATTTCAACAAACCCGGCCCATATCTGGTCCTGATGAAATGGAACCCGGGGTGGTTCAGCGCTCCCCACACCTATGCGACCGATCGGATTCAAGTCGTGGTATTCGGCACCTGGTTCGTCAATAGCGGCAACGACTTTCAGCCCCAGGATGCGATGCCCGTGGGCCCCGGTGGATTCGTGAAGCGGGCCGCGCGCACCCCCCACTACGACGGTGTTCCGGCAAACCAACCCGACCCGGCGGTGATCGCCGTGTTCGGGGTCGGCCCGGTCGACCAAAAACTGGTCGACCCCTCGCAGCCATCCTGGCGCCAGGTATAGATTCCTCAGCGCGACGCCGTCAGGTCGCGCGTTGCCGGTCCCTCGAGCAAGGTGCCGTCCGGGGCGAAGCGCGACCCGTGCAGCGGGCACTCCCACGCCTTGTCGGCGTCGTTCCAGTTAACGATGCCGCCCAGATGCGGACACACCGGAGAGACTCGGTGCTCGGTGCCGTTGACACGGCTCCGGGCCTGCAGATGCCACGGTGGTCCACTGACGATGCCGCCCTCGTCAGGGCCGGGGCTGCGCCGCCCGATGCGAGACACCGGAGTGATCCAGCCTTTCGCCAGATCGAATCCCACCTCGAGGTTCGCCTGCATCGCCGTCAGCAACCCGGTCAGTTCGTGCGGGCTCCAGCTGTCGAACGCCCGCGACCAATCCATCCGGCCGCCCAGGATGCGGCTGGACAGCGCCAGCGCCGCCGCGGCACCGTTGGTCATCCCCCACTTGTTGAAACCAGTTGCCACGAAGATGGTTTCGCTGTTCGGAAGGATGGGCCCGACATATGGAAGATGGTCGATCGGGGTGTAATCCTGGGCGGACCAGAAATGCGTCTGCGTTGCGCCCGGGAAGTGTTTGGTGGTCCACGACGCAAGCTCCTGCAGGGCCTTGCTCGGGCTTTTCTTGCGGCCCACCGTGTGTCCGGCGCCGCCGACAATCAACACCTCCCCGTCGCGGACCGGGGCGTACCGCACCGATCGGGTCGGCGAGTCCGTGGAGATCATCATGGGTCGGGTGATTTTTCCGGGCACCTTGAATGCCAAGCAGTAGGACCGGCTCGGCTTCAGCCGCGCGAAATAGCCGCCGCGGTCCAGAACCGGGATACCGGTAGCCAGGACCAGCTTTTCGGCCTGTAATTCGATGTCGCGTTGGGCCGCGTCGTTGACGTGCACCGCGAGCTTGCCGCCGCGACTGGACACCCGGCGCACCCGGGTGCGCTCGACGAGTCGGCCACCACGCTCGAGCAGCTCGGCGGCCAGCGAGTCCACAAACTCCATCGGATCGAACTGCGCCTGTTCGGGCAGCCGCACCCCGCCGTGATAGGGGAAGGGTACGTCGGCGTCGTCGGCCCACTCCACCGGCAATCCGACGGCCTGGCAGGCCTTCAATTCCAGCCGCGCGGACGGCACACCCTTGGCGGACTGCGCGTAGGTGTATGCGTCTTCGCGCTGGACCGCGATGCCGTGGGACTGGCAATGCTTGATGATCCAGTCCTGGCCTTCGCGGTTGCCCTCCACGTAGGCGCGCGCCAGGTCTCTGCCGTGCCGCGGCAGCGCCTTTGACAGGTGCGTGCCCTGCAGCAGGCTGATCTTGGCGGTGGTGTTTCCGGTGGCGCAGGCGCCGACGCTGCGGGCCTCCACCACCAGCACGTCCTTGCCGGCGCGGGCCAGTAGGACCGCCGTCATCAGTCCCGTGATGCCGGCGCCCACCACGATGAACTCGGCGGAGCGGGGCCCGTCGCCGAGTGGGCTCGCGGTCCACGCTGGTTTCGTTCGGTCGGCCAACCACAGAGAAGTCATGGCTGGGCTGATACCCGGCGCCGCCAGCCGGAAACGCGGCCGATCCCCGCTGTTAGGTCCGCTCGAGGCGCGCTTTCGCGTTCTGCAACGCCTCCGCGGCCTCGCGACTGACCTGCTGCGCCTTGTCGTAGTGCTGTTGCGCCCGGTCCAACTCACGCTCAGCCTTGCGCAGGTCCGCCAGCAGCCGGTCACGGCGCAGCCGGGCCGCATCGCATTCGTCCTGCCGGCGGGCGAGCATGTCGTCGGCTTCGGCCTTATCGGCCTCGGCCGCGGCGACCGCGGCGGTGAGCTTTGCCGACCGCGGATCGGCTGTCGGCGCCCGCGTCGGTACTGGCGCGGGGGCGCCTTCGGACGCGCCGAACCCGGAGTACCGTTCGGGACGATCCAACCGGCCCAGCCGGTCTCGGGCGCCGGGGTCGGCGATCGCCGCCTGCAACGTGCTGGTGACGTCCTCGCGCACGGCGGCCGATGCCTTGACGCCGGCGGCGTCCGCGCCGGCAAGGGCGGCCCGGGTCAGTTCGTCGATCAGTCGATGTTGCTCGCCGGACAGTTCGCGGATCTGGTGGCCGTCCATCGCGGCGTGGGCGGCGCGCAGCCGGTCACCGAGGTCGGCGAGGCGCTGCTTGACGTCCGTGCGGGAGAGCGCGAGCTGATTGACCACCCAGGCCGCCGTCGTCGGTTTGCGGGCCGCGGCAATCCGTTTGGCGGTCGCCGCATCGCCCCGCTTCTTGGCCGCGGCGGCCAATTTCGTGCGCTGAGCCGTGAAAGCGGCCGGCTGCACCGAATACAGCGTGTCCAGTTTGTCCTCGGCCATGACGCCATGGTTTCAGAAGCCCCGGCCCGGGCTACTCGACGCCCGACAAGTAACGCGGAGAGCGCGAAGGATCCACCGACTCACGATGACATCGACGAAAGTCCCCGGACTCCTGGCACGGCTTCGCCGCCCGCACCGGTTGCTGCTCTGCGTGTTCGTGACCATGGCACTGTGCGCCGCCATCCAGCTGGCCACGACGCCCTGCCGGCACTGTTCGACCTCGCCGAAAAGCAGTGCATCACCAAGCATCTCGTTTATCCCCGGGATCAACGCACGCGACGTAGACCCGGTCTCACCGGTCGAAGTGAAGGCCGATAACGGAACACTTACCGACGTTCGGATGGTCAACGAGGCCGGCAAGGTCATCGAGGGGGTCATGACACCGGACAACACGGTGTGGAAGCCGACCGCACCGCTGGGCTACGGCCGCACCTACACCCTGAACGCCAGCGGCCGCGGAGCGGACGGCGGTGCGCTCAACCAGGTGTCGTCGTTCTCCACGTTGCAGCCGTCGAACCAGACCAAGGTGTCGTTCACCACGACCTCGCAAGCCGCGCTGCGGGACGGCGGCACCTACGGCGTCGGGACGGTGATTGTCGCGCATTTCGACGAGAAGATCTCCGACCGTGCCGCCGCCGAACGGCAGCTGAAGGTGACCACCAACCCGGCCGTCGACGGCTCCTGGTTCTGGGTCGACGGGCAGAATGCCCACTGGCGCCCGCAGCACTACTACGCCCCCGGCACCACCGTCACGGCCGAGTCCAAGATCTACGGAATTGCCCTGGGCGACGGCTTATTCGGGCAGGACGACACCCGGGTGTCTTTTCGCATCGGCGACGCGCACGTGTCGATCGCCGACGACGCCACCAAGATGGTGACGGTCTTCGACAACGGGGCCCCGGTACGCACCATGCCGACCTCGATGGGCATGGGCGGCACCGAGACCGTTGGTGCGCAGACCATCTCGTTGTGGACCCCGTCGGGGGTCTACACGGTGCTCGACAAGGGCAACCCCGTCGTGATGGACTCGTCGACCTTCGGGCTGCCCAAGAACTCTCGGCTCGGCTATCGGGAAACCATCAACTACGCGACCCGAATCAGCATCGACGGCATCTACCTGCATCAGCTGGACGCCACGGTATGGGCCCAGGGCCATACCGACACCTCGCACGGATGCTTGAATCTCAACGGCGACAACGCCAAATGGTTCTACGACTTCTCGGTGCCCGGTGACGTCGTGGAGATTCGCAACAGCGGCGGGCCACCGCTGCAGCTCGCCCAGAACGGTGACTGGACGCTCAACTGGGATCAGTGGCGCCGCGGCAGCGCGCTGAAGCCGGCCTAGCGATGCGCAATTTTTACGGGATGTTGTACCGAGAAACTCTTGACCGATTCCAAATAAGTGCAATATTGGCCTTGTGTCGTCAACGTCGGACTACGCGGAGCGGTTGCGGTTGGCCGACCTGCGTGTGACCCGGCCCAGGATTGCCGTTCTGCAGGCAGTCCACGCTCACCCGCATGCCGACACCGAGACCATTTTTTCCTCCGTGCGGGTCGCGCTACCCGATGTCTCCCGGCAGGCGGTCTACGACGTCCTCAATGCGCTGACGGCCGTCGGCCTGGTTCGGCGAATCCAGCCGTCCGGCTTGGTCGCGCGCTACGAATCCCGGGTCGGCGACAACCACCACCACGTCGTGTGCAGGTCATGCGGCGTCATCGCCGACGTCGACTGCGCGGTCGGTGATGCGCCGTGTCTGACCCCGTCCGACGACAACAACGTGCTCGACGGCTACGTGCTCGACGAAGCCGAAGTCATCTACTGGGGCCTGTGCCCTGACTGTTCCACCGCGGATCCTGATCACAGCCCGTGATCGCAGCCCGATTACCCACCACTGGAAAGGAACGCTGTGTCATCCGATATCTCCCAGAGCCGCCCACCCCACGAGAATGACAAGACGGCAAGCACCAGCGAAAGTGAAAACCCGGCAATCCCTTCACCAAAGCCGAAATCGCATGCGCCGCTGACCAACCGGGACTGGTGGCCTGACCAGATCGATATCTCGACGTTGCACCCGAACAACCCTCAGGCCAGCCCGTTCGGTGAGGACTTCAACTACGCCGAGGAGTTCGCCAAGCTTGACGTCGAGGCGCTCAAGCGCGACCTGTTCTCGTTGATGACCACCTCGCAGGACTGGTGGCCGGCTGACTACGGCCACTACGGCGGCTTGTTCATCCGGATGAGCTGGCACGCCGCGGGCACTTACCGCATCTTCGACGGCCGCGGCGGCGGCGGGCAGGGCCTGCAGCGCTTCGCCCCGCTCAACAGCTGGCCGGACAACGCGAGCCTGGACAAGGCCCGCCGGCTGCTGTGGCCGATCAAAAAGAAGTACGGCAACAAGATCTCCTGGGCCGACTTGCTCGTCTTCGCGGGCAACTGCGCGCTGGAGTCCATGGGATTCAAGACATTTGGCTTCGGCTTCGGCCGCGAAGACGTCTGGGCGCCAGAGGAGATCCTGTGGGGCGAGGAGGACACCTGGCTGGGCACCGACAAGCGCTACTCGGGTAGCCGCGACCTCGCCCAGCCTTACGGTGCGACCACCATGGGCCTGATCTACGTCAACCCCGAAGGTCCCGAGGGCAAGCCGGACCCCGTCGCCGCCGCGATCGACATCCGCGAGACGTTCGGCCGGATGGCGATGAACGACGAGGAGACGGCCGCCCTGATCGTTGGCGGGCACAGCTTCGGCAAGACGCACGGCGCCGGTGATGCCGACCTGGTGGGTCCCGAGCCGGAAGGCGCCCCGATCGAGCAGCAGGGGTTGGGCTGGAAGAGCTCCTACGGCACTGGCAAGGGCAAGGACGCGATCACCAGCGGCCTCGAAGTGGTCTGGACGCCCACCCCGACCACGTGGGACAACAGCTTCCTCGAGACCCTGTACGGCTACGAGTGGGAATTGACCAAGAGCCCGGCCGGCGCCTGGCAGTTCACGGCGAAGGACGGCGCCGGCGCCGGGACCATCCCGGACCCGTTCGGCGGGCCGGGCCGCGCCCCGACCATGCTGGTCACCGACATCGCGTTGCGCGAGTCGCCGATCTACCGGGACATCACGCGGCGCTGGCTGGACCACCCCGAAGAGCTGGAAGACGCCTTCGCCAAGGCCTGGTACAAACTGCTGCATCGCGACATGGGGCCCATCACCCGCTACCTCGGGCCGTGGGCGGCCGAACCGCAGCTGTGGCAGGACCCCGTCCCGCCCGTGGACCACGAGTTGGTCGACGACAACGACGTGGCAGATCTGAAGATGAGGGTGCTCGAGTCGGGCCTGTCGGTACCACAGTTGGTGAAGACGGCATGGTCGGCGGCCTCCAGCTACCGGCGCACCGACAAGCGCGGAGGGGCGAACGGGGCGCGGTTGCGTCTCGAGCCGCAGCGCAGCTGGGAGGTCAACGAGCCGTCCGAGCTGGACAAGGTGTTGCCGGTGCTGGAGAAGATCCAGCAGGACTTCAACGTCTCGGCCGCCGGGGGTAAGAAGATCTCGCTGGCTGACCTGATCGTGCTGGCCGGCTCGGCGGCGGTGGAGAAGGCGGCCAAGGACGCTGGCTACGAGATCTCGGTGCACTTCGCGCCGGGACGCACCGATGCCTCCCAGCAGGACACCGATGTGGAGTCGTTCGCGGTGCTCGAACCGCGCGCCGACGGGTTCCGCAACTACATCCGCCCCGGCGAAAAGGCGCCGCTCGAGCAGTTGCTGCACGAGCGTGCCTACCTGCTGGGGGTGTCGGGCCCGGAGCTGACCGTGCTCGTCGGCGGGCTGCGCGCCCTCGGCGCCAACCACGGCGGCACCAAGCACGGGGTGTTCACCGACAAGCCGGGCGCGTTGACCAACGACTTCTTCGCCAACCTGCTGGACATGGGCACGGAATGGAAGCCGTCGGAGACCCAGGAGAACGTCTACGAGGGCCACGACCGGGCCACCGGGGCCGTCAAGTGGACCGCGACCGCCAACGACCTGGTGTTCGGATCGAACTCGGTACTGCGGGCACTGGCCGAGGTCTACGCGCAAGACGACAGCGCGGGCAAGTTCGTCGAGGACTTCGTCGCGGCGTGGGTCAAGGTCATGAACGCCGATCGGTTCGACCTGGCGTAAGCGACCTGGGCTGACAGCACACGGCACTCCGCGGGCGGTCCGGCTCGCGGAGTGCCGTGGTGTTTGCGCCCGCATGAGGTTGGGCACACTATTACCCGCTAGTAACCTACGAGACCGTAGGTTTGCGTACGCTGGTGACGCGTCCCTCGACTGAAGCTGGGTAAACGGTTGACATGAGCGACTTGAAATACCTCGAACTGCACGGCGACCGGATCGCTTACCGGGAAGCCGGCCAGGGCCAGGTCTTGTTGTTGATTCACGGCATGGCGGGCAGCTCGGCCACCTGGCGGGCCATCATCCCGCAGCTTGCCAAGAAGTACCGGGTGATCGCTCCCGATCTGCTGGGGCACGGCGAGTCCGCCAAGCCGCGGGGCGACTACTCGCTCGGCGCATTCGCGGTCTTCCTGCGCGACCTGCTCGACGAGCTCGGCGTCGCCAGTGCGACCGTGGTTGGCCAGTCGCTGGGCGGCGGTATCGCGATGCAATTCACCCACCAGCACCGCGACTACTGCGAGCGGCTCCCGCTTATCGGCAGCGGCGGTCTTGGCCCGGAACTCAGTCCGGTGTTGCGGCTGCTGTCGGCCCCCGGCGCCGAGCTGGTGTTGCCCGTCATCGCACCGCGACCGGTGCTCAACCTCGGCAACAAGCTGGGCGCCTGGCTGACGTCGGCGGGTATCCAGGCGCCGCGCGCCGGTGAAATGTGGCAGGCCTACTGCTCGCTGTCCGACGCGCGAACCCGGCAGGCGTTTCTGCGCACGCTGCGCTCGGTCGTCGACTACCGCGGCCAGGCCGTCAGCGCCCTGAACAAGCTACACGTCGCGGCCGGGCTGCCCAGCATCCTGATCTGGGGCGATCAGGACCGGATCATCCCGGTCGCCCACGCCTACGCCGCCCATGACGCGCTGGAGGGCAGTCGTCTCGAGGTACTCAAGGGCGTCGGGCACTTCCCCCACGCGGAAGCGCCGATGGCGGTCGCGGAAATCCTGCAGGACTTCATCTCCTCGACGACACCCCAGCAGACCGGAAACTCGGTGTCAGCGCGCGTCTAGCGCAGTTCAGCGGTTGAGATCCCACTGCCCATAGTCGTCGGCGAGCACCTCGTCGACGTCGACGTTGATGCCGCCCAACAGCGGGCCGGGGTTGGACGGGCTGTTGACGATCTCTTGGTACAGCACCGCCCTGGACTCGCGCCGGCCCTGTGACCACGACCTCGTCTGCCACGCCCAGCGGTGCCCCGCGCTTGTGGAGTTGCCGATAACGCCGTCCCGGATCGCCCATCCGCAGGCGTTGTAATGACCGTAGATGCCGGTGCGTGCGATGCCCAGCACCGAGTTGATGCCCCGAAACCATTCGACGGCAAGGGAATTCCACGTATCGAGATCGATGTCGTCGTCGACGCTGAAGAAGATCGGTGCCGAGCTGGGTCCCCCGGCGGCGTTGTGCAGCTGCAACGCCGTCTGCGCGTCGGCCACCCCGCCGTCGTGGCCGCGGGTGAGGTCCGACGGTGTGGCCGGCCACCCGGGTTTGCCGTATTGGAAATTGCTGACGATCTGCAGGCCCGCCGCGCGCAACGCATCCGCGTACTCGCGAGTGATGGGCTTCGCCTCGAAATGCGCTCCCGGCCGCTCCGCCGAGACGTAATTGATCACCCCCGCATACCCGGCCGACTTGATCTCCTCGGGCGCGATCCGCTTCTCCGCGAAGTCGATCAACCTGATGTTGGCGGCCGAGGCCTGGCGGGCGCCGACGGGCAGCGCTGCCACGCCCAGCAGTGCGGGTGACAGGGCGTACTTGAGTAGGTCGCGACGTGAAACAGATCGCGGCACAGCCGAATCGGGCACGGCGCGATGGTAACGGATCGGTCGTGCGGGCCGTCGCGGATTGGCAAGCTCAGAGGCGGTGCTCGGCGATGATGAACTGCGCGGCACGCTCCCCGATCACCACGCAGGGCGCCATGGTGTTGGCGCTGGTGATGCGCGGCATGATCGACGCGTCGGCCACGCGCAGATTCTCGACACCATAGACCTTGAGCTGTCCATCGACGACCGACATCGCGTCGCGCCCCATCTTCGCCGTTCCGGACGGGTGCCAGTACGTGGTCACCGCATCGCGCAGATAGGTTTCCAGCTCGTCGCCTGTTAGGTCGCCGGGCATGACCTCCCGGGTCACGAACGGTCGAAGTTCGGGAGCATTGCCGATTTGACGCAGGGTCTCGATGCAGGCGATGCCCGTCTTGACATCGTGCGGATCCGACAGGGCGTTCGCCTCGATCTGAATGGGGTCTGCGGGATTGGGGCCGGTCAAGCGCAGCTGGCCACGGCTTCGGGGATGGGTTGGCGCGCCGAACAAGATCCAGCCGTTTTGCGGCAGGCCGTATTTCGCGACGTTCTCCGGGGTGGACTTGGTGAATACTCCTAAACAGGCGAACAAGTCCGGCCCGTCGGCGTCGCTCAAACCGGAATCCCAGAACAGCGTTGCCTCCACCTGACCGGTGGTCCGCAGGTCTTCCGGAAATTCCCAGACGCAGTCGAACCCATGGTGGTCTTGCAGGTTGCGGCCGACGCCGGGCAGATGTTCGCGGACCGCGATGCCGTGCTGGCGAAGGTCGTCGGAATCCCCGAAACCGGACTGCATCAACATCTTCGGGGTGTGTATCGCGCCCAGGGACAACACCACTTCGACGCTGGCCGCGGCGTGCACCACCGCGCCATCGACGACAAAGTCGACACCGGTGACCCGATTGCCCTCGAAGGTCAATCGCGTGACCAGCGCATGCGGGACGACGGTCAGGTTCGGGCGGCCCAAATACGGCGCGGTGTACGTACGGAAGACCGACAGGCGTTGCCCGTGGCGCGCGCGCAGGTCGGTCATCGCCGCGCCACGAAGATTTTCCATCAGCCGACCGTTGGGGCTCTGATACGTCGGAATGCCTTGCTTGCGGGCGACATTCACCGTCGCCGCGGTCAGCGGGTGCGGATCGGGCGCCGGTTGCATGAACACCGGGCCTCCCCTGCCGCGATAATCGTGTTCGCCCACACCGCCCCAATCCTCGAGCCGCCGGTACAGCCCTGCGACGGACTCGTAGCTCCACGCCGGTTCACCGGATTCGGCCGCGAAAAGGTCCCAATCGCTGCGGTGTCCCCGCGCCCAGACCATCGCGTTGATGCCGGATCCGCCGCCGAGCACCTTGCCCATCGACACGGCGATCGAGCGCCCGTGCAGTTTCGGGTCGGGTTCCGCGACGAAACCCCAGTCCCGGTCGCTTCCCAGGTTGAGCGGCCATTGGCTCCGATCCGTCACGGCGGCGACGTCGTCGCTTCCCCCGGCCTCTAGGAGCAACACCGTTACATCGGGTTTCTCCGCCAACCGCCGAGCGATGACCGAACCGGACGACCCGGACCCGCACACGATGACGTCGTATCGCTCCCGCAGTTTTGCATCCATTGCTTCTCCTCCAGGCAGCTGAGTATGGCTCGCTATACTCAACTACGATTCGGGGGACGAAACGGTTCGACACCCGGGTGCGTAAGCGGCGTTCACCAGGAGCCGCGAATCGGAAGTTCAGCGTCAGGCAAGGTCGGCAGCCGGTCTGAGAACTCCCTCCAGCAAACATCCCACCATTCGCCCGACGCCGCCGCCGGTGCATTGGACCACAACAAGATCCGCCGATGCGGCCCGACCGCTCGGCCGCGCACAGTTATCTCGCCGACCGGTTCGGCGGCCGCTACGGGCAAAACCTATGATTGGAGGGCGTCGAAGGCGCGTTGCGTCGATTAGCTGATCGAACTATAGTCTGGACACATGTCCAGTTTGCTGTCACGGAGTTCGGGAGCCCGTTGATCGCAATGGATTCGGCGCCCTCCGCGTTCCTTGACCAGCAAAGAAGAGTTGAGTATGCGAATTGCCTTGCTGTCCTACCGTAGTAAGACCCATTGCGGCGGGCAGGGCGTCTACATACGACATCTCAGCCACGGTCTGGTGGAACTCGGTCACGAGGTCGAGGTGTTTTCCGGGCAGCCCTACCCGGAGCTACTCGATCCGCGGGTGCGCTTGACCGAGGTGCCCAGCCTCGACATGTACCGCGAGCCGGACCCGTTCCGGATCCCCCGGCCCAGCGAAATCCGCGACACCATCGACCTGCGGGAACTGCTGACGGTGTGGACCGCCGGCTTCCCCGAGCCGCGGACATTCACGCTGCGTGTCGCGCGGCTGTTGGCCGACCGGGCCGGCGATTTCGACGTCGTCCACGACAACCAAAGTCTGGGCACCGGATTGCTGACCGTCGCCGCCACCGGGATGCCCGTGGTTGCCACGGTGCACCACCCGATCACGCGTGATCGGGTGCTCGACGTCGCCGCCGCGAAATGGTGGCGAAAACCGTTGGTGCGACGGTGGTATGGCTTCCTGGACATGCAGCAGCAGGTGGCCCGTCAAATTCCGGACCTGTTGACGGTGTCGTCGTCGTCGGCCGCCGACATCATCTCCGACTTCTCCGTCTCGCCGGATCAACTGCACGTGGTGCCGCTGGGCGTCAATACCGAACTGTTCAAACCGGGTTCGGGGCCCCGGCAACCCGGCCGCGTGATCGCGATCGCCAGTGCCGATACCCCGTTGAAAGGCGTCAGCACTCTGCTGCACGCCGTCGCCAAAACGCGGATGAACCGCGACGTCGAGCTGCGACTGGTCGCCAAGGTGGAGCCCAACGGTCCCACCCACAAACTCATCGCCGAACTGGGAATCTCCGACATCGTGCACGTCACCAGCGGGCTGTCCGATGCCGAGCTGGCCGCGTTGTTCGCCTCGGCGGAGGTGGCCTGCATTCCCTCGCTTTACGAAGGGTTTTCGCTGCCGGCGGTGGAAGCGATGTCCAGCGGCACCCCGATCGTGGCAAGCCGGGTCGGTGCGCTACCCGAAGTGCTGGGCACCGACGGCGCGTGCGCCGAGCTGGTGCCCCCCGCCGACGTCGACGCGCTGACCCGGGCCCTCGGCGAACTGCTCGACTCACCGGAGAAGCGCCGCAGCCTGGGGAAGGCGGGTCGGGCGCGTGCGGTCGACGTGTTCAGCTGGGAGGCGGTGGCCGCGCAGACGGTACGGGTCTACGAGCGGGCAATCGCACGAAAGGCCGCCGAGAGCGACCGGCAATGCTGACAGTCGATTTCGATCGGCTCGCCATCGGGCCGGGCACCAAGGTCATCGACGTCGGCTGCGGAGCAGGCAGGCACGCGTACGAGGCATACCGGCGCGGTGCCGACGTCATCGCGTTCGACCGCGACGAAGCGGAACTGCGATCGGTGGACACCGTGTTGCAGGCAATGGCCGAAAACGGTGAGGTCCCCGCGGCCGCCTCGGCAAAGACCGTCGTCGGCGATGCGTTGCGGCTGCCGTATGCCGACGAGACATTCGACTGCGTCATCGCGTCGGAAATCCTCGAACACGTCACCCAGGACGACGCCGCGATCGCGGAGCTGATCCGGGTCCTCAGGGGCGGCGGCACCCTGGTGGTCACGGTGCCGCGCTGGCTCCCCGAACAAGTGTGCTGGCTGCTTTCGGACGAATACCACGCCAACCCCGGCGGGCACATCCGCATCTACCGGGCCAGCGAACTGCGGGACAAGATCGCGCGCACCGGCTTGCAGCTGGCGCATGCCCACCATGCGCACGCGTTGCATTCGCCATTTTGGTGGTTGAAATGTGCTGTCGGCGTGGACAATACCGACCATCCGGGGGTGGCCGCCTATCACAAGGTACTGGTGTGGGACCTGATGCGGCGCCCGAAGCTCACCCGGATCGCCGAGTCGGTGCTTAATCCGGTGGTCGGCAAGAGCGTCGCCATGTACTTCACCAAGCCGTCGACGGCATCGGCCGAGGCAACGCAGGGGTATTCCGTTGCGTCGATCTAACGCGCCGGCAGTTGCGGGTGTCCTCAGTCCGGAGCAGTGTCGCCAGACAGCCCTGTCCATCGCCGCCGCCCAAGAATCCTCGGGTGCCCTGCCCTGGTTCGAGGGTGGTCACACCGACCCCTGGGATCACGTCGAATCGGCCATGGCGCTCACCGCCGCGGGATTGCTCGAGCCCGCCCGCGCTGCCTTCGACTGGAGTCGGCGGACCCAGCGGGCCGACGGGTCCTGGCCGCTGCAGCTGCGTTCCGGAAAGATCGAAGACGCCAACAGCGACAGCAACTTCTGCGCGTACATCGCGACCGGGGTGTGGCATTACGCGCTGGTCACCGGCGATCACTCGTTTGCTGAGTCGATGTGGCCGGTCGTGCGCAAAGCGATCGACTTCGTCATCGACCTCCAAGTCGGATATGGCGAAATCTGTTGGGCCCGAAGCGAATCCGGGCCCGTGCCGGAAGCCTTGCGCACCGGGTGTGCCAGCGTGTACCACAGCATTCGGTGCGCCCTGGCGCTTGCGGCGCTGGTGGACGATCCGCAGCCGGAGTGGGAACTCGCGTTGGGGCGCCTGGGCCATGCGCTCGTCGCGCATCCCGAAGCGTTCACCGAAAAAGACCGCTATTCCATGGATTGGTACTACCCCATCCTCGGCAGTGCGCTGCGCGGCCCGGCGGCCGCCGCGCGCATCAAACAACGCTGGAACGACTTCGTCGTCAACGGTCTCGGCATTCGGTGCGTGGACGACCGGCCGTGGGTCACCGGTGCGGAGACCTGTGAGCTGGTCATGGCGCTCGAGGCGATGGGTCAACGGTCCGCCGCGCGAGCGCAGTTCGCGGCGATGCAGCACCTGCGCGAGGGCGACGGATCCTATTGGACCGGTTTGGTGTTCGCCGACGGTAAACGCTGGCCCGAAGAGCGCACCACGTGGACGGGCGCGGCGGTGATTCTGGCCGCCGACGCGCTGTCGGACACCACCGGCGGTGCGGGCATTTTTCGCGGCGAGCAGCTCCCGATTGGTTTGCAGAACGACTTCGACTGCGAGTGCGTCGTTACCAGGCCGGGCCGCTGACCTCGATCGGCTCGCCCACCTGACCGGCGGTGCGCTCGAGCACCCGCAGCGACCCCGTCGCGGAGATCTCCTGGAACTGACCGGATTCCAGGGCCCGGCAATAGATGTGGAACGGCGGTCGGCCACCGTCGGCGGGATCGGGAAAGACGTCGTGGATGACGAGGGCTCCGCCGACAGTCACCCATCTCGCCCATCCGTTGAAGTCTTCGGTGGCCGCGGTCTCGGAGTGGCCACCGTCGATGAACAAGAACTGCAGCGGCGTCCGCCAGCCCCGCGCCACCAGCGGCGACTTGCCCACGATCGCCACCACGTGGTCGTCCAGCCCGGCGGCGTCAAGCGTGCGACGAAACGTCGGCAGCGTGTCGAACAGCCCAGTCACCTCGTCGACCAACGAGGCGTCGTGATACTCCCAGCCGGCCTGGTGTTCCTCGGAGCCGTGGTGATGGTCGACGGTGTAGAGCACGGCCCCGGTCTGTTGCGCCGCCGCGCCGAGCAGCACGGTGGATTTGCCGCAGTAGGTACCGATCTCGACGCCGACCCCGCCGGCGAGGTACCGCTGCGCCGCGTCGTAGAGCGCGCGGCCCTCGCCGTCGGGCATGAACCCCGTTACCCGTTCGGCCAGCGCAAACAGGCGCTCGGATGCGCTCTTGTCGGTGTGACTCATCAGCTGAACCTATCGTCCGGTGCGACCGCCCCGGCACCGTGGTTGAGCTTTGCCGCAATGAGTTCGTCCGACCGGCCCGCAGGGCCAGCGGCCCCGGGCAGGTTCGGCTTAACATCGTCTGGTGCGCGTTCTACTCGTGTGTAAGTCGGTGGGTGCGGGTCTGGCGGCGATCCTGGTCATGGGCACCCTGATGGTGATTCCCGCGGTCCTACCGTACGGAACGCCGGGCGCGGTACCGGCCGCGGCCGCAAGCTGTCCCCAGGTCCAGGTCATCTTTGCCCGCGGCCGAAACGAGTCGCCGGGACCGGGTGTCCTGGGCAACGCTTTCATCAGTAGTTTGCGGTCCAAGGTCGCCAACAAGACGTTCAGCTCCTACGCCGTGCGGTACCCGGCGGACACCGAGGTGGACGTCGGCGCCAACGACATGAGCCACCACATCCAGGACATGGCCAACAGCTGCCCGGACACCCGGTTAGTGCTGGGCGGGTACTCGCTCGGCGCCGCGGTCACCGACGTCGTGCTGGCGGCCCCGATCGGCGCGTTCGGGTTCGACAGCCCGCTGCCGCCGGGCATGGATCAACACATCGCCGCCGTCGCCTTGTTCGGCAACGGCAGCCAATGGGTGGGTCCCATCACCAACTTCAACCCGACCTATAACGACCGGACCATCGAGTTGTGCCACGGTGCCGATCCCGTGTGCAACCCGGCCGACCCGAACACGTGGAAGCAGAACTGGCCGCAACACCTTGCCAGCGCCTACATCGACGCCGGCATGGCCAACCAGGCCGCCGACTTCGCGGCGAGCAAACTCGGTTAACGCGGCGCGCACTCGTTGTGGGCGATCAACACGTCGCGGAGCAGGTCGGCGCCATCGGCGATGATTCCGTCGACGCCGAGATCGAGCCGCGTGTGCATCGCCACCGGGTCGTCGACGGTCCATGGGTGCACCTGACGCCCGCAGGCGTGGACCGTGCGGACCACGGCCGTCGTTCGTCCGGCATCGGAACCGCCTCCCCCGCACCGAGATCCGCCCCGCGCACGTCGCGCCAGGCGAGCCGGTCGATTGGGCCGGACGGCCCGGCCTGGAGCGGAAGGTGACGGTCGTGCAGGATCGTGGCGACCCGGCCGCGGGTTGCCCGCACGTCCGTTTCCAGGTAGCGAAATCCGAGCTTTACCGCCGCCCGAAACGCACCCCTGCTGTGCATCGGAAATCTGAATGCGGTGAGATTGCGCCCGCGGCCCCGCAGAACTTCCACGGTGGCGTCCGGGACGCGCACTCATGGGTCCGGATTCAGGCTTCGTAGGTGACGTCGTACCAGTGCCGGGCGCCGTCGACGCGCCCGGTGTCGATCGCGTTGACGATCCGGACGTCGTCGACATCGATCTCATGCGCCTCGATGTAGCGCTTCAGCTCGTGAAAGAGCGCGCCGCGGGGTTGAGCCGGGTTCGCCGCGGCTTGTGTCCGATGTGGTTGCCGTGCCCCGACGATGATGCCGACGTATTCCTCGATGTGCAGCATTGTTATCGCCCTGTCCCGTAGTCCGATTCGCCGCGTTCGCCTGCCGTCGTGCTCTCCGCGTGCGGTCGATGTTGTCCCAGCACCGGCACCACAGCCACAACCACAGCCACAACCACGAAAATTCCTTGAATCATCCCGCCGACCATCGGGGTGTGCCCGGCTGCGGTCATCGCCCGCCAGCGGTGACCGATACCGTGCACGCTGAACAAGGCGGCAAAAATGATCATTGCCGCGATCATTGTGCGCTGCGCGGGCAGCGGCGCCGAGTTGTGAGGCATGGACCCCTCCCAACCTGGACTACTACGGATGGTAGTAGTTGGGACGCCGAATGTAAATGCTCGATTCCATGCAGCGGAATTGCACTAGCGACCTGTCACAGCAAATGCGGGCCGGGGCCGGCCGAAGCGGCCTGGGGCGAGCGCCGATTTGATACAGCGATCTGGGATGTTCGGCAATTTTCTGCAGCGTCAGTTATCAACCGGTGATGCGCGCCGACGCCGGCCCCGCGTCGACAAATACTAGGCGGGGGTATCCCCGGACGAATAAACCTTGAAAGGGCGGCTACCAGCAGCGAGGGCCCGATCGGGCAGGACGGCGGCGGGGCTTTTCCGGGCGGACGGGTGCCGGCGCATCGATTCGCTGCGCTCGCGTTCACGGCGTTGCGCGGCAATCCACGCGGGATGGGATTGGAGGAAAATCACCGTGGCCCCTGATGTGTTCGCCATGACTGTCAACTCCTCTCAGAGCCCAACTCAGCCGCAAAGCTACCAGCGCGTTATATGTTCGTGTCCAGGATGCCCAGCCCATCCTGAGACCAAACCAGGCGTAAACATGAGAATTGGCCGTGAATTTCCCGCCAAATCTCGGGCCAGGACTGTGCCGCCGGGTGTTTCGGTGTACCGCGGTCAAATGCTAACGACGCGCACCGACAAGAATTTCCGTTTCGACCCGCCGCGACCGGGGCTGCTATCGTCGCTTGCTTATGCCAGACATGGACCGTCGCCGGATGCTGCTGACGACAGGGATCGGCGTGCTGGCGACCGCGCTGCCCATCCCGCAGGCCCGGAGTGCCCCCAGCGGCCAGGCTGGAAGCTACATCTTCGCCGATGAGTTCGACGGCCCGGCCGGTTCGGCGCCGGACCCGTCGAAGTGGGCGGTGGCCAAGGCCCGCGAGACCATAAAGGACCCGACGTATTGGGAGTTGCCCGAGCACATCGGGCAATACCGCGACGACCGCCGCAACGTGTTCGTCGACGGCAACTCCAACCTGGTGCTGCGGGCCGCCAAGGATGGCCCCACCTACTTCAGCGGCAAGATCCAAAGCCTGTGGCGCGGCGGCGTCGGCCATACCTGGGAGGCGCGGATCAAGCTGAACTGCCTGACCGCAGGGGCTTGGCCGGCCTATTGGCTCGGCAACGACGATCAGGGCGAAATCGACGTCATGGAGTGGTACGGCAACGGCAACTGGCCGTCGGCAACCACCGTGCACGCCAAGGCCAATGGTGGCGAGTGGAAAACCCACAACATCGCCGTCGACAGCGGCTGGCACACCTGGCGCTGCCAGTGGGACCAGGCCGGCATCAGGTTCTGGAAGGACTATTCCGACGGTGCCCAGCCCTACTTCGACGTGCCGGCCAGTTCGCTCCCCGACTGGCCGTTCAACGCACCGGGCTACACGGTGTACCCCGTGTTCAACCTCGCGGTCGCCGGCTCCGGCGGAGGCGATCCCGGGCCGGGCAGCTATCCGGCGGACATGCTGGTCGACTGGATAAGGGTCTGGTAGTTCGTCAGCCCGGATCCGGTCTCCGGCAACCGGTCGGCGCCGAATGCAGCGCGAGGCAGCGCTGCAGCATTGCCTCCGTCGGCGGCTGGCGGAATGTGAGCACCATGCGCTGGCAGCCGAGTCGCTCGAAGGCGGGCAGCAAAGCCAACTGCTCCTCTACTTGGCCGGGTTCGGCCGGGCGCAACGACACCTGCGCCGAACGCAACACTTCGTCGGGCGCCCGTCCGGTCTCGGCGCACGCCTCGTCGAGCCTGGTGTTCGCCGCGCCCCAGGCTTCGGGACCGCCGGTGACGGGCATGTTCCAGACGTCGGCGTGGCGGGCGATGACGCGCATCATCTTGGGCTCGCTGCCGCCGACGGCGATGGGCGGATGCGGACGCTGCACGGGTTTGGGTGCGCACAGCGCATCCTCGAGGGTGAAAAAGCGTCCGCGGAATGTGACCGAGTCCTGCGTCCAGAGTTTACGAATCACGGTCAGCGCCTCATCGACCATCGCGACGCGGGTGCCCGGTCCGGGGAAAGCGATCCCGTAGCCACGATGCTCGGGCTCGCGCCAGCCGGCACCGATGCCGAAGTTGAGGCGCCCGCCGGATATGTGGTCCACGGTGACCGCCATATTGGCCAGCACGGCCGGGTTACGAAAGGTCACGCTGGACACCAGGCATCCGATCCGCGCGCGCGTGGTGACGGCGGCCAACGCGGCCAGGGCCGTCCAGCCCTCGAAGGTCGGATCGGTGTCGTCCGTCGGCCCGTAAAAGTGGTCGTAGTCCCAGATTTCGTCGAAACCGAGGCCATCCGCGGTGCGCCACAACCGGTCGAGCTCGGCGTAGGAAAATCCCAAATCGAACTTCACCGAGATGCGCATGCGACAATCCTAGGTTCGCCGGCATCGGGTCGAGACCTGGCAAGAGCAGGCCGAAATCGGGCTCAGTGGGTCAGCAGCGCCACGGCGCTCGTGGGTTTTTTGCCCGGGTTGCGCAGATCCGGTCGCGGGCCCCAGGTAAGCGGGCGCATCCACAGCGGCAGGCGGCGAAAGCGGCGCGCGGCGGCGAGCAACGATTCGGCTTCGAGGGTGCGCCAGCCGAGGTCCTCGAAGAACGCCAGCCCGTTGTCGGGTGCGAATTTGAACGGGGCACTTTCGGCAATCCCGGCGACGTTCTTGTTGATCCGTTCCCGCAGGCCGGGAAATGCGAAATCGAGCATCCACCAAGCGACTTCGGGACGTTTGATCGCCGTCGCGAGCGCGGCGATATCGCGGTCGTCGAGGTACATCGACAGGCCTTCGGTCAACACGAAGGCCTTTGCCGCACCGGCTAGCGCCTCGTCGAAGAAGGCGTCGCGGGCGCCCGGATCGGCCAGGTCGACGGCGACGCGGGTCAACCGGCAGCGCGGGGTCTGGTCGGCCAGCAGCTCCGTCTTCTCCGCGAGCAGTTTGGGCAGATCGGCCTCGACCCAGCTGAGGTCGGCGGGGAGAGCCAAGCGGTAGGGCCGGGTGTCCAGGCCGGCCGCCAAGTTCAGCACGCGGTCGCAGCCGTGCGCGATCGCGTCGGCGAGGGCATCGTCGATGAGCTTGGTGCGCGCCACCAGCCACCAACCGCTGCGGTCGACCCAGCGGATTCCGGCGGCGATCGCGCGGCCGCGTTCGCCGGCGAGGCGTTCGGCGAGTGGGTCGTGGAACAGGGCGTCGGGGCGCGCCGACTCGGTGGCGCGATGCAATGCCGTCCACCGAGCGGTATCAGAGACGTGAGTGATGGTGTGGTCGGCCATAGGTGGGGTTATAGCACCGGCGCTATTTGCCGGAGGTAGCGTTCGCTCATGCCCGATCGAAATCGTCGCTTCCTGTTGCGGGAGCGTCCCAGCGGCCGCATCGGCCCCAACACCTTCGAGCTCAGCGAGGAAGCGGTCCCGGAGATCAAGGACGGTGAGGCGCTCGTCCGGGTCGACTGGATTTCGCTCGATCCGACCAACCGAACCTGGATCAACGACACCCCGACGTACCTGCCGCCGGTGGGGATCGGCGAGGTGATGCGGGCCGCTGGGCTCGGTGAGGTCGTCGCGTCGAAGAACCCCAACTACCCGGTCGGTCAGATCGTGCAGGGGCTGGTGGGCTGGCAGGACTACGTGGTCGCCTCGGACGCGGCGCCGTTGTTCGCCGTCGACGTCGCCGAGGGCGTCTCTCCCAGCGTGTACCTGGGGGCGCTCGGGATGACCGGCCTGACCGCCTGGATCGGGATCCGGGATATCGGCAAGCCGCGGCCGGGTGAGACCGTGGTCGTCTCGGCCGCCGCGGGTGCGGTCGGATCGGTCGCCGGGCAGCTCGCCAAGGCCGACGGCGCGCGCGTCGTCGGCATCGCCGGCGGACCGGACAAATGCCGGCTGCTGACCGAGGAACTCGGCTTCGACGTCGCGGTCGACTATCGCGCCGACGACTGGTCCAAACAACTCCGCGCGGCGGCACCCGACGGCATCGACGTCGACTTCGAGAACGTCGGCGGCGTCATCATGGACGCGGTTTTCGCACGGCTCAACATCGGTGCGCGCGTCGCTTTGTGCGGCTTGATTTCCGGCTACAACGAGGCCGACCCGCCGCCCGGGCCGCGCGCCTTCGGCAATCTGTTGATCCAGCGGGCCACCGTGCAGGGGTTCATCGTGCTGGATCATTTGAGCCGCTCGGCCGAAGCGGCCGGCGAGATCGCCGCGCTGATCACCGCGGGCAAGCTCACGCCGCTGGAGACCGTCGTCGAGGGCTTCGAACAACTGCCGACCGCGATCAACATGCTGTTCGACGGCAAGAACGTCGGCAAGCTCGTCGTGAAGACGTCCGCCTAGCGCACCTTTCGACGCCTCACGTGCACTCAGCGCGATCCGGGGCGACGTCGCAGCCAGTACGCCGTCGGCGCGGGAGGCGGATGTGCGTCCGTTGACAATCGGAGTGGTCGGTCCCGGAGTGCGACTATGAGTACCTGCTCGATTGCCGCGATTCGAAAACCCGCGAGGACGTGACGCATGAGCCAGGTTGGCGCCGAGACCCGTTCGGCGGTCCCGCACCTGCATCGCGGCCTGGCCAACCGGCACATTCAGCTGATCGCGATCGGCGGCGCCATCGGAACCGGCCTGTTCATGGGCGCTGGCCGAACCATCGCCCGTGCCGGTCCGTCGGTCGTGCTGGTCTACGGGATCATCGGCTTCTTCTTGTTCTTCGTGCTCCGCGCGATGGGCGAGCTGCTGTTGTCGAACCTCAACTACAAATCGTTCGTCGACTTCGCCGCCGACCTGCTGGGGCCCGCGGCAGGTTTTTTCGTCGGCTGGTCGTACTGGTTCGCCTGGATCGCCACCGGTATCGCCGAGCTGGTGGCGATCGCGGGCTATCTGCAGTTCTGGTGGCCAGATCTGCCGGCCTGGCTGCCGGCGCTGACCGCGTGCGCGGCGATCCTGCTGTTCAACCTGTTCAGCGTGCGCAACTTCGGTGAGATCGAATTCTGGTTTGCCCTGATCAAGGTCGTCGCGATCATCTGCTTAATCTTCGTCGGAATCTTTTTGGTGGTGACGGATTTCGTTTCGCCGCAAGGAGATCGCGCATCAGTCGAGAACCTCTGGGACGACGGCGGTGTGTTCGCCACGGGCTTCATGGGCATGGTCGGCGGCTTCCAGATCGCGTTCTTCGCCTTCGTCGGCGTTGAACTCGTCGGTGCCGCCGCGGCCGAGACGGCCAACCCGCGCCGCACCCTGCCGCGTGCGATCAACGCCGTGCCGTTGCGGGTCGCGATCTTCTACATCGGCGCGCTGCTGACGGTCCTGATGGTCGTGCCCTGGCGGCGGTTCGCCGGCGACGAGTCGCCGTTCGTGCTGATGTTCTCTCTGGCCGGTGTGGCCGGCGCGGCGTCGATCGTGAACTTCGTCGTGACCACGGCTGCCGCCTCGTCAGCCAATTCCGGTATGTACTCCACCGGTCGCATGCTGTACGGGCTGGCCGACGAGGGCAGCGCGCCCGGGCTTTTCCGTCGGCTCAACCGCGGTGGGGTGCCGGCGCCCGCGCTGTTCGTGACCGCCGCCCTGTTTCTCACCGTGATCCCGCTGCTGCGCGTCGGCGGGTCGGTCATGGGGGCTTTTACGCTCGTCACGACCGTCGCGTCGCTGCTGTTCATGTTCGTTTGGACGATGATCGTGCTGAGCTACCTCGTCTACCGCCGCCGCCATCCCGCCCGCCATGCGGAGTCGAACTTCAAGATGCCCGGCGGCACCCCAATGTGCTGGGGTGTCCTGGCGTTCTTCGCATTCGTGCTGTGGACCCTGTGCACCGAAGACGACACGGCAACCGCGTTGGCGTGGTTTCCCGTGTGGTTCGTGGTGCTCGCGGCCGGTTGGCTGGTCGTTCGTCGCCGTCCCAGCCACGCCGATCGATACCGCCAATTCCAAGCCGCGGTGAATCACCCGGGCGATAACGCCGGCTGATCGGCGCACCGTCCCTGGAGCGCGGACGTTGTTGGGATCGGTAGCCGATCCGCGCGTCTGTACTTGTCGCAACGACGCCGCCACGGAGGTGGCGCCCCAGGAAAGGAAGACAGCAAATGAACATCGTGCCGGCCGGACTCCAGGAGCAGATCAACCGTGTCGACCGTCAGCGCAGCCTGTACATCGGGATCAGCACCGGCCTGGTTGCGGTATGGAGCTTTTACCGGGTGATCTGGATGCTGTACATCGGAATGACGTTCGGCTGGTTCTTCGGCGCGATGGCATTCCAGTTGGTGCTGTGGGGTGTGATCGGCACGGCCGCCGCGGTGGCCTCCATCGGCTTCCTCACCCGCTACCACAAGGGATCTTGACGTCTCTGCCGGCTCTCGAAGAACTACCGGAAGTCCCGGACCCGGTTGGGGTCCGGGACTTTCCGATTCCGTCAGCAGTCAGAGCTGAGCCCACACCGACTTCGTCTTCAGATAGATCTCGAGTCCCTCTTTACCGAACTCGTGGCCCCAGCCGGATTGTTTGTATCCGCCGAACGGCACATCGTGATCGAAGACCAGTTGGCAGTTCACCTGCACGCTGCCGGCCTGCAGGCTCCGCATGATGCGGTGCGCGCGGCCAAGGTTTTCCGTCCACGCGGTGGCCGCCAGGCCGTAGCTGGTGTCATCGGCCAGGGCCACGGCTTCGTCTTCGTCGTCGAACGGCAGGACGGTGACCACCGGGCCGAAGATCTCCTGCTGGTACAGCCGCATGCCGGTGTCGACGTTGGTCAGCACCGTGGGGTGGACGAAGTAGCCCTTGCAGTCCAGGCGGTAACCGCCGGTGACGATGTCGACGCCGTCATTTTTGCCCTCGTCGATGAACCCCATGACGCGGTTCAGCTGCTTTTGGCTGATCAGCGGCCCGCTGACGCAGCCCTCCTCGGTGGGGGCGCCCAGCTTGAACGAATTCGCCATCGCCGCAATGCCTTCCACGACCCGGTCATAAACGGCGCGCTGGGCGAAGATCCGCGACCCGCACACGCAACCCTGGCCGGAATGCACGAAGATGCCCAGCGACGCCATCATGATGGCGTTGTCCAGGTTCGCGTCGTCGAAGATCAACACCGGCGACTTGCCGCCGAGTTCGAGCGTGACCTTTTTCAGGTTGCCGGCCGATGCCCGCACGATCTCCTTGCCCACCTCCGTCGAACCGGTGAACGCCACCTTCTCGACGTCGCGGTGCGCGGTGATCGCCGCGCCCGCGGTGTGGCCATAGCCGGTCAGCAGGTTGACCACGCCCTCGGGCACCCCCGCTTCGTGAATGAGCCGGTCCAACAACACCGCCGACAGCGGTGTCTCCTCGGCGGGCTTGACGAGCAGGCTGGCGCCGGCGGCCAAAGCCGGTGCCAGCTTCGCGCTGGCGTTGAAGATGGGGCCGTTCCACGGGAAGATCAGGCCCACCACGCTGTACGGCTCCTTGAGCGTGTACGCGTGCATATTGACATAGGTGTCGGTCGCGATGCCGTCGGTTTTGACGTCGTAGGCGGTGCCGTTGATTTTCGAACACCAACCGGCGTAATAGCGGAAGAACTCCGAGCAGGTCGACATCTGCAATTGCGCCTGCAGCAACGGCATGCCGGTGTTAAGCGAGTCGAGTTGGGCGAATTCCTCGGCGTGCTCGTCAATCAAATCGCCGATCCGCCACAGGATTTTGGCGCGCTCGCGGCCCGGCAGCTGCGACCAAACGCCCGATTCGAAGGCAGCCTTGGCCCGGGCCGCCGCTTCGTCGACCGCCTCTTGGCCGCAGTCGGTGAATTCGGTGATCTGTTCTTCGGTGGCGGGGTTGATGATCGGAATGACCTCGCCCGAGCCGGGGCGCTTACTGAGCTCGTCCAGTACTGCCTGCAGCGACATCTATTCCTTCTCCGATCAACTCTGATCCGAGCGCGGCGCTCCCGTGCCCATAAATGCTGAGCACCTGCTTAGCATTTGGAATGTCGCGCGGTCAAGGTGTCGCGATCGCGCGCGTCCCGGCAACCCGCTGTGCCAGTGGGGCCGGGTCGCCGCAGCAACTCTCGAATGCCCCACTGGCCGACGGGTTTTCGGTCGCGGAGTTTGTCAGATGACGAACGGGGGCTTTGATAGGGGCATGGTGTGTTGTGAATTCCCGGCCGCGGCGGCCGGCTGTGACGGAGCCTTCACCGTCGACTCGTCCCGGATCACGTTCGGTCGCGGCTGTCTCGCCGAATTGGGCGAGCGTGCCGCCGCCCTGGGCCTGCGCCGGGTCGCTTTGTTCTCCGATGCGCAGGTGGCGACACTCCCGATTTTCGCCACGGCCCGCGACTCGCTGCTGGCGGCCGGCATCGACGTGGTCACCTACACCGAGGTGCGCGTCGAGCCGACAGACGACTCCTTCGCCGCAGCGTCCCGCTTCGCCCGCGACGCCAACCCGGACGGCTATGTCTCCCTGGGCGGCGGCTCGGTGATCGACACCTGTAAGGCCGCCAATCTCTACGCCACCCATCCGGCGGATTTCCTCACCTACGTCAACGCGCCGATCGGCGACGGCAAACCGGTACCCGGACCGCTCAAGCCGCACATCGCGTGCCCTACGACGGCCGGCACCGGCAGCGAGGTGACCGGCATCGCGATCTTCGATCTGCTTTCGCTGACGGTCAAGACGGGCATCGCGTCGCCCGCACTGCGTCCCACCGAAGCGCTCGTCGACCCCGATTGCACCGCCACGCTACCCGGCGGGGTGGTGGCCGCCGCCGGGCTGGACGTGCTCTCGCACGCGCTCGAGTCCTACACCGCCCGCCCGTACGTACATCGGCCCGCTCCCCCGCGGCCCAGCCTGCGGCCGATGAGCCAGGGCGCCAACCCATGGAGCGACCTGGGCTGCCGCGAGGCGCTGCGAGTGCTGGGCCAGAACCTGGAGTCGGCCGTGCGCGACGGGACCGACGACGCTGCGCGCGAACAGATGATGTGGGCCGCGACGCTTGCGGGAATCGCCTTCGGCAACGCCGGTGTGCACGCGCCGCACGGCATGGCCTATGCCGTCGCGGGCCTGGTCCGGGACTTTCACCCCGCGGGATATCCGGCCGGCGAGTCGCTGGTGCCGCACGGCATGTCGGTCATCGTCAACGCGCCCGCAGTGTTTCGGTTCACCGCCTCGGCCAGCCCGCAGCGACACACCGAGGCAGCCCGGCTGCTCGGCGCCGATACCCGCGACGCCGGTCCCGACGACGCGGGCGAAGTGCTTGCGGGCGAACTCATCCGCATCATCCGCGCGGTCGGCATGCCCAACGGCCTGAGCGGCGTGGGTTACACCGACGACGACATCGGGGCTCTGACCGAGGGTGCGTTTCCGCAGCAGCGGCTGCTGCAGAATGCCCCGCGCCAGATGGACAAGCCGGTGCTGGCGGAGCTGTTCGGCCACGCCATGCGGTATTGGTGACCCGCTACCTCACCCGCTAGGCCGTGACCAGCTCGGGGTGGAACTTGGCCGCCATGCGCCGCATGCCGTCGCGCCAGTCGACCTTGGCCGCCCCGACCAGCTCGCGCATTCGGCTCGCATCGGTAGGGTTGCCGCGCAACGCGTTTGAGGTCTCCTCGAATACCGGCTCCTTGCCCACCAGCGACCCGAGGTAGCTGCACCACTCCTGCAAGCTGACGGCCTGCTCGCCGCACCAGTTGAGGGTGGTGGCCGGGACCGACGCGACCTCGAACAGCTTCGGGATGGTGGCGATGAGGTCGTCCTCGTGGATCGGCGAGTACTGGGCCGGGCCGCCGGGCGGGACGGGAATTGGGATGCCGGCCAGCATCATCTCCATGTGATAGAACGGCCACCCGCCGTTGTCGCCATACGGCACGTTGAGCCGGGCGATCGTGGTCGGCACGCCCAGGGCGCGTGCCATGGTCCGGGCGACGACCTCGCCGGCGATCTTGGAGATGGAGTAGGTGGGGAACAACGGTTTGTGGTTGTCCCCCAGCGCGGCGGACTCGGTCCGGACCTCATCGCCGGGCGGGTCGTAGACGGCTCCGGAGGAGCAGTGCAGGAATGCCTTGGCGTCACGGCAGTGGGCCATCAGTAGTCCGACGGATTCGGCGTTGGCCGCCAGATCCGTGTCCCAGTTGCCGCTCTTGGCCACCGCAAGGTTGAGGACGTACTCGAAGTCCGTTGGTAGACCGGCGAAGTCGCCGGCGGCCAAATCAACCGCCGCGCAACGCACGCCTGCCTTTTCGAGGTCCTCCCGGACGGCGGGATTGGTGAATCGGGCGATCCCCCAGACCTCGTTGTCGGCGGCCAGCGCCTTGGCGATCGGGGTGGCAACTTGTCCGGTGGGCCCGGTGATCAGGATCTTGGTGCCGCGCATGCGCTGATGGTAGGCGACGGGTGCGCGCCGTCGATAGGGGCACGGATTGATGCTCGCGGCCGAGCGCCGAGCGCCGAGCGGCTCCTGACCTACCTGAGCTCAAATCCCCGAACCGGGTTGCGCCGGCATCTTCGGTTTACAACCCGGGCTGATCCTCGATGATGCCCAGCCAGATCTGCGCGGCGTCCATTGCCACTTTTTCGCTGATGAAAGCGTGTTGGGTTCCGGTGTACATGTCACGAAAGGCACGTTCGAGGCGGGTGCCCTCGCGGATCGAGCTGGTGCCCGCGACCAGATGCGCCCACTCCGCGCAACGGCGGGCCGTGTCGGTGGCATACACGGCGGCCACCCGCATGTCCGCGCGTAGGGCCGGGGTGAGCTCGTCGCCCGCCGCCACGGCGGCCTCGGCCACGGTGAAAGCATCGAGCACCAGCAGACGCGCGGCGCGCCACTCCGCACGGTGGTGCGCCAGCCCCTTCTGGAAGGTGGGACGGCGCGCCAACGATGCCATGTCGCTCATCCGGAACTTGGTGGCCGCCAACTCTTGCACGTCGTCGAGCATGCTCTTGGCTACTCCCAGCGCCCAGGAGGCATGACCGGCCGCGGTGACCGGCATCAGCCCCATCCGGGTGGCCGGTGAGGTCCCGCGGTGCGGCCGCCGAGCGAACAGTTCGAACGTGCGGCAATGCGGGACGAACACGTCGGCGACGCTGTAGTCGTAGGAGCCGGTTCCCTTGAGCCCCTGCACATGCCATCCGTCGTTGAAGCTGACCTGCTCGCGCGGCAACACCGCCACGTGCATCTGGGGCAGGCCCTCGCCGATCCAGCGCATCTCGCCGTTGTCCAGCGGCAGGAACCCGGCGGCAACGTACTCCGAGTGCCCGATGCCGGAACCGAAACTCCACGATCCGCTCAACTGATAGCCGCCCTCGACGGCTATCCCCTGTCCGTTGGGAAAGAACTGCCCGCCCATGGTCACACGGTTGTCGTGCGCGCTGAACACCTCGGCGAAGCCCTCGTCGGGCAGATAGGCCGCCGCGGCGAATGAAGACGGCAGGTTAGCGATGCCCACCCAACCGAAGGAGCCATCCTGCCAAGCCATTTCGATCCACGTCTCGATCATCTCGGTGAACGATGGCTCGACACCGCCGGCCACCACCGGATTGAACGCGGACATCAGTCCGCTGGCCCACATCTGATCGACGAGCGGAGCGGACAGCGTGCGGATTCGCTCGGATTCCGCGGCCTGCTCCTGGACGAGGTCCCGCATCCCGCGGGCCAGCGCGACAACGCGGTCGTCGGTCTCGGCTAAAGGCGTCATTGGCGCTCTCCTCGTCGAACGTGCCCCCGGTGACCATACCAATCGCGCAAAGTGTCTAGTCCCCGAAACCGGCGGATCGCCGACGGATGTTGCCGTTCAGCCGGGCGGCATGCCGGGTCCGGGAGCCGGCGCGACGTCGCGCGCGGTGACGGGATCGCCGCATGCGTCACAGGTGAGGGTGACGTGTGCTTCGCCGGTGCAGTCGCGGTGGTGGAAGTGCATGGGCGGGCCGTCGGGGGCCATGTAGCGATCGCCCCAGTCGCGCAGCGCCATCAGGATTGGATAGACGTCCTGGCCCTTCTGGGTGAGCCGGTATTCCTCGTAAGTGCCGTCGGCGGACGGCTTCTTGACCAGGATCTCGTGGTCGACCAGCCGGTCGAGCCGGTCCTGCAATCGGCTGCGGGAGATGCCGAGAGCGGACTGGAAGGCATTGAAGCGCCGGACGCCGTTGAACGCCGTTTTGAGCACCAGCAAAGTCCACCGATCCCCGAGCACCACCAACGGCCGAGTGATGGAACAGGGGAAATCGGCCAGGTCCTCGTAGCGCACGAAACCGATCGTACCTCGATGGTTTCAAAACGAGACCACTGCTGCTAACGTTTGGTCTCGAAATGAGACTCGGCGGATCGGAGGGCGGGTGACAAGTCCACTCGAGCGATGGCGCCGTGGCGGTGAGATCGTGCGGCTGACGGTGCGCGGTACGCCCCGGCGGGTGTTCGTGCGTCGGGTAGGTCAAGGTCCGACCCTGCTGCTGTTGCACGGCTTCCCCGCATCGTCGTTCGAATGGGCGGCCATCGAGCCCGAGTTGGCCCGCCAGCACCGGGTGATCAGTTTTGACTTCCTCGGATACGGGGCCAGCGCCAAACCGCCCGGCCACCGCTACAGCGTGTTCGAACAGGCCGACCTGGCCGAGGCGATCATCGCGGCGTATGCGCCATCGAAGCCCACGGTGATCGACTATGGCGCCATCGTCGCCACCGAACTGCTCGCCCGTCAGCCCGAATCTGGTGCGGCCCTGAGTCGCTGCATCTTCCTCAATGCGGGCCTGTTCGCCGATCGGTACCGGCCGCGCATCGCCCAGCGCGCGAGTTTGGTTCCCGTGCTGGGTGCCCTGCTGGCCCGGGTCTTCACCGAGAAGCTGTTCTTCCGGACTTGGGACGCAGTGTTTTCCACCGAACATCCGCTGGACCGCGAACTCGCCGCCTTGCACTACCGCGCCCTGCGGGAAAACGACCCGGGCCGCGACATCCAGCGAAAGCTGTTGCGCTACATCCCCGAACGGGCCGCCAACGGGGGCGCGCTTCGAAGGCGCGCTGCTCGGCACCGCCGTACCCCTCACATTCTTGTGGGGCATGCGAGACCCGGTGTCGGGCGCCGCGATCGCGGCGGAACTGCGCAACCGCATACCCGCGGTCGATCTGGTCGCATACCACGACGTCGGGCACTGCCCACACATCGAGGCCCCGGATCGTGTCGTCGCCGATATCCTGCGACGAAGCCCGAACTAGCCACGCATACTGTGGCATGGTGCGGTGGATGGTCGACGCGATGAACGTCATCGGCAGTCGTCCGGACGGATGGTGGAAAGATCGCGAGGCCGCCATGGCCGCTTTGGTGGCCTCGGTGCAGACCTGGGCTGCAGGACAAGGAGACACGGTGACGCTGGTGTTCGAGCGGCCGCCCAAGGTTGCGATCAGCTCGGCGAAGGTCGAGATCGCATACGCGCCCCGCGCGGCCGCGAACTCCGCCGACGACGAGATCGTCCGGCGGCTGCAGGCCGACACGCTCCCAGAGGAGGTCCGCGTCGTGACATCGGATCGCGCTTTGGCCGATCGAGTGCGGCGCCTGGGTGCATCGGTGTTCGCGGCCGAGCGCTTCCGCGACCTTGTCGATCCGCGGGACAAATGACCGCCGCCGACGGCGCGCCCGCCATCAACCGGGTGTGCGCACTCGCCCACATCGACATCCCGATCATCCAGGCGCCGATGACCTACATCGCCGGCGCCCAGCTCGCCGCCGCGGTGTCGAACGCGGGTGCCCTGGGGATCATCGAGACGACGTCGGATCAGGGCCGCGCCGACGTGCAACGCGTGCGCAGCCTCACCAGCGGTGCGGTGGGCGCCAACATTGCGCTGCTGTTCAATCGCGACCCGGCGGTCGTAGATCTCCTCGTCGCCAACGGAATTCGGTTCGTGACCACCTCGGCCGGCAGTCCGACATTGTTCACCGAGCGGTTGCACGATGCTGGCATCACCGTGTTCCACGTGGTGGGCACCCTGGCCGCGGCGAAGAAGGCCGTCGACGCCGGCGTGGACGGTCTGGTGGTCGAGGGCGTCGAGGGCGGCGGCTTCAAGAACCGGTACGGGGCGTCGACCATGGTGCTGCTGCCCTTGGTCGCTGCCCACGTCGACGTCCCGATCGTGGCCGCGGGCGGCATCTGCGACGCGCGATCCATGGCGGCGGCTTTCGTGCTGGGCGCCGAGGCAGTGCAGATGGGGACACGGCTGCTGGCGTCGGCGGATTCCCCCGTGCACGGCAACCTCAAGGAGGCGGTCGTGCGCGCCGACGAGACCGGGACGGTGCTGCTGCCCCTCGACGGCAACCGGATGATGCGTGTCATTCGTACCGCGGCCGCCGAAAAGCTCGACGCCGCAGCATCTTCCGCGGATGGCGGCGCTGCGCTACAACGCGTTCAGCAGCTTTACTTCGACGGCGACATGGACGCCAGCGTCGCCAACACCGGTCAGGTCGCCGGTCGTATCGACGACCTGCCACCGGCCGCCGAGATCATCAAGCAGACCTGGGCGGGGTGTCGTGAAGTGCTGGCTGCGACGGCGAACCGGCTGCGGCCGGGGCCGGCCTAGCTCGGATGGGTGTTGACGTCGAAATCGACCTCGGCGCCACTGACCCGGGTGATCTTCATGTTCGCGGTGTACTCCTTGCCCTCCGGCCCGGTGAAGTGACAGTCGAACTGCACGCCAACCTTGGCCTCGACCCCGGCGGGGCAGTGCACGTCGTTGGGATGGAAGCCGGTTTGCTTCGAGACGACGTCGACCACCGATTGTGCTGCGCCGTCGGGTTTGACGGTCGTCTTGCTGCCGCAGCCGACCGCGAGGGCACCCAACAGGCCAACAGTCAGGGCCGCCGTGGCGGTCTGGGCGATACGCCTCATTGCGCGGATACTCCTTTTAGCGGTGCCCGCAGCGAATGCGACGGGAAACGATTAGGCCAACACGATTTGGTCCGATGCTAGAGATCAGCGGGCATGAGACACCTGGTGCGGCAAACAAATGCATGCCTTGTTGAGCTAGCGGAAGCCTGGGTGTACTTTCCCGTCGCCGCCCCGCGATGCTGCGGGGTTCACCGGCGGCCGCTCACGTTGATGCCCACCTGAAACCGCGCTAGAGCGGCGGATGCCGGAGTTACATTGATGACGTTGACCGCAGGAAAAAGATGACCACCCCGACCGGAGACTTCATCGACGAAGCACACGCGTCCTACGATGCGGGCCCCGTCGACACTCCCCTGCTCGACAGGACGATCGGTGCGGACCTGGAACGCACCGCCCTGCGCTACCCCACCGTCGAGGCGCTCGTCGACGTCGCCGGGGACCGGCGGTGGACCTACGCCGAACTCAACGCCGACGTTGACCGCCTGGCCCGCGCGCTGCTGGCCGTCGGGGTACGACGCGGGGACCGGGTCGGAATCTGGTCGCCCAACTGCCCGGAATGGACCATGCTGCAGTACGCCACCGCCAAGGTTGGGGCGATCCTGGTCACAGTCAACCCGACATACCGCACTCACGAGTTATCGCACGTGCTCGCGGATTCCGGGGTCCGACTGCTGGTGTCGGCGACAGCGTTCAAGACATCCGACTACCGACGGATGGTCAGTCAGGTACGTTCGGAGATCCCCGGGTTGGCCGACGTCGTGTACCTGGGCACCGACGACTGGACACGATTATGCGAACGCGCCGACGAGGTGGCCGACGCCGAATTGCGTTGCCGGATGGCGTCGTTGGACCGCTGCGATCCGGTCAACATCCAATACACCTCGGGCACCACCGGTTCCCCCAAAGGGGCCACGCTGTCGCATCGCAACGTCCTCAACAACGGTTACTTCGCCACCGAATGCATCGGATTGCGGAGCGGAGATCGCCTCTGCATCCCGGTCCCGTTCTACCACTGCTTTGGCTTGGTGATGGGCAATCTAGGCTGCACCACCCACGGTGCCACCATGGTGATTCCGGCTCCCGGATTTGACCCCGCCGCGACGCTGGAGGCAATCGAAAAGGAGCGCTGCACCGCGCTTTACGGCGTGCCGACGATGTTCATCGCGATGCTGGGTCATCCCGCTCTCGGTGGGTGCGACGTGTCGTCGCTGCGCACCGGGATCATGGCGGGAGCCACCTGTCCGGAGGAGCTGATGAGCCGCTGCATCGATGAGCTCCACCTGTCCGAGTTGTCGATCGCCTATGGCATGACGGAGACCTCTCCGGTGTCGTGCCAAACCCGAATTGATGACGACCTTGCGCATCGAACCACCACGGTGGGGCGGGCTCACCCCCATGTCGAGATCAAAGTCATCGACCCACACGGAGGCGAAGTCGTCACCCGCGGACAACCGGGCGAACTGTGCACGCGCGGCTACTCGGTGATGCTCGGTTACTGGCACGATGAGCAGAAGACCCGCGCGGCAATCGATCCCGACGGCTGGATGCACACCGGCGACCTCGCGGTGATGCACGACGATGGATATTGCGCGATCGTCGGGCGTATCAAGGATGTCATCATCCGGGGTGGCGAAAATCTGTATCCGCGTGAGATCGAAGATTTCTTGCACACCCACCCCGACGTCGAGGCCGTGCAGGTCGTCGGGGTGCCCGACGCCAAGTACGGCGAAGAGGTCTGCGCCTGGATCAGGATGCGGCCGGGTCGCCGACCCCTGGACCGCGAATCCGTGCGCGAGTTTTGCACGGGAAAGCTTGCGCACCAGAAGATTCCTCGGTACGTCCACATCGTCGACGAGTTCCCGATGACGGTCACGGGGAAGGTGCGTAAGGGCGAGATGCGTGATGAAATGGTCCGGTTGTTGGGGCTGTGACCCGGGGTTCAACCCAGCACTTTCAGCGCCCGCTGTCGTGCTCCCCGGCAATCTCGGGTTGACGCGAATCCACGGCCCGCGCGTTGCGCGCAACGTCAGCGACGATCGTCTTCGCGGTCTCCCCCGGGGTCGATGTTGGTGTTGCGGGCAGCTGTTTTCCCGGGACGGGCGCTACTGCTGGGTGATGGGCCGGTGTTCCCGGTGGTGCTGTCGGATGGTGGCCCGGCGTCCTCAGGGTCGGGACGGCGTGACAGACCACCGTCGCCGGCGTCGATCATCGACGGTGGTCCGTTGTCGTCCTTCTCGCCGAGGCTGTGCGGTGACAGGCCTTCTGATCGCTGAGATGGTCGGCCGGCAAGGCCGGTAGCTGCGCCCGACCAATCTGGTCGAGGAGACCCTTGGGACCGCTTTCGATGTGGTCGGCCGGGGACAGTGAGAAGTTGTTGGCGGGGTCGCGACGATGGAACATGCCGGGATCGTGCGCAATTTTGCGCGGGGAACCTCGGACACCGCAAGGTTCCCCGCTGCGTCCGCATCGTCGACGGATTCCCGGTGACGGTCACCGGGAAGGTGCGCAACGTCGAGATGCGAGATGAAACGTGCGGCTGCTGGGCTCTTTGACCCGCAGATCAGCCCAGCGCGGCCAGTGCCGCGTCGTAGTCGGGTTCCTCGGCGATCTCGGGCACCAGCTGCGTGTAGGCAATGTTGCCGTCGGCGCCGATCACCACGACCGCCCGACCCAAGAGCCCGGCCATCGGTCCGTCCGCGATCGTAATGCCGTAGTCCTCGCCGAAACTGTCGCGGAATGCCGAGGCGGTGGTGACGTTCTCGATACCCTCTGCGCCGCAGAACCTCTTCTGCGCGAACGGCAGATCCTTGGACACGCACACGACGGACGCGCCACTTGCGGCGGCACGCTCATTGAACTTCCGCACGCTCGTCGCGCACACCGGAGTGTCGACAGACGGAAAGATGTTGAGCAACACCGACTTTCCATTGAACTGGTCGCTGGCGACCGGGGCGAGGTCGACGCCGGTCAGGTTAAAGGCCGGGGCTTTGGAACCGACGGCGGGAAGCTCGCCGACGGTGTTGATCGCATTTCCACGCAGGGTTATCTGTGCCATGCATACAGTCTGCCAAGCCCGCCGGCACGCCCTCGGGCCAGGTCCTGCATGTCCTAATTCGTGGGGTACTAGGCCTAGACGACACGACCGGTTCGGGCCAACACTGAGTCCATGGTTCGCAAGGTCGTCCTGGTCGGCTTCCCCGGCGTGCAAGCCCTGGACTTGATCGGGCCCCATGACGTGTTCACCGGCGCATCGCTGCTGACCGGCGGCGGTTACGACGTCGTAGTTGCGTCGGCCGGGGGCCGGCCGATCGGTGCCGGGACGGGCCTGACATTGGTCGGGGCGCCGCTGCCGGACCCGGACGGGGACATCGACACCGTCGTGCTCCCCGGTGGCGCCGGCGTCGATGCCGCCCGACACGACGCCAACCTCATCGGCTGGATCAAGGCCGTCGCGGGCAGCGCCCGCCGCGTCGTCACCGTCTGCACCGGTGCCTTTCTGGCAGCCGAGGCCGGGCTGCTGGACGGCTGCCGCGTCACCACACACTGGGCCTTTGCGGATCGGCTGGCCAGCGAGTTCCCGGGTGTCGAGGTCGATCCGGAACCGATCTTCGTGCGGAGCTCCGACGGGTTCTGGACGGCCGCCGGCGTCGCCGCGGGCATCGACCTCGCCCTTTCCCTGGTCGAGGACGACCACGGCACGGAAATCGCGCAGACGGTCGCCCGCTGGATGGTGCTGTACCTGCGCCGACCCGGGGGGCAGACCCAATTCGCCGCGCCGGTGTGGATTCCGCGCGCCAAGCGCCCCTGCATTCGCGACGTCCAGGAAGCCATCGAGGCCCAGCCGGGGGCCCCGCACAGCATCGGCGAACTGGCGCGTCTGGCGGCGATGAGTCCGCGGCATTTCACCAGGGTGTTCACCGAGGAGGTCGGTGAGGCGCCCGGCCACTATGTCGAGCGCGTCCGCACCGAAGCGGCGCGCCGCCAGCTGGAAGAGACCGACGATACCGTCGTTGCGATCGCGGCCCGCTGCGGATTCGGCACCGCAGAAACCATGCGGCGCAACTTCATTCGCCGGGTGGGGGTTTCACCGGACCAGTACCGAAAGACGTTCGCTTGATCCTGGGCCCGACCGGAAAGGACCGCACCGATGACACATATCGCTATCGTGACCTACCCCGGATTCACCGCACTGGACATGATCGGCCCATACGAGGTGCTGCGCAACCTGCCCGACGCCGAGGTGCGATTCGTCTGGCATGAAACGGGCCCGATTACCGCGGACTCCGGTGTACTGGTCGTCGGCGCCACCCACACCCTGGCCGAAACGCCCGCGCCCGACATCGTTCTGGTGCCCGGCGGGCCCTCAACGTCGGTGCACGCGCGCGACGAGGCGCTGCTCGACTGGTTGCGCGCGGTGCACCGGACCGCGCGCTGGACGACGTCGGTGTGCTCGGGATCGGTGATATTGGCCGCGGCCGGTCTGCTCGACGGCCGGCGTGCGACGTCGCATTGGCTGGCGTTGCCGTTGCTCAAGGGATTCGGGGTCACCGCGGTCGGCGACGAGCGGGTGGTGCGTCAGGATGACGTGATCACCTGCGCGGGCGTGTCCGCGGGCCTCGACCTCGCGTTGTGGTTGGCCGGCCAGGTGGCCGGTGAGGGGCGTGCCAAGGCGATCCAGCTCGCGCTCGAATACGACCCGCAACCCCCGTTCGACTCTGGTCACCTGTCGAAGGCCTCGGCGACCACGAAAGCGACTGCCACCGCGCTGATTTCGCGCGACAGCGCCAAGCCGGCCAATATCAAAGCGACCGCGATGCTTGCCTGGGACCGAGCCCTGACGGCGGTTCGGGCCCGCCGGCGCAAGCGACAGCCCGACCTGTCGTCGGCTTAGGTCGGGTTGGGCTGCAGGAACTCCGTCGACGCGAACTGCCCGCCGGCCTGCATCCAGGCCGCGACCACCCCCGGCGCGTCACGGTGGGGGTTGTAGATGTCCTCCTCGCTGGAGAACAGGCCGTCGCCGGCGTAGACCAGCCGAGTCCAATTCGGAAACCAGAACGGCGCCCCGTCGGGATCGGTCGGGTGATCGAGCAGATTCTTGATCATCATCACGACGGCGTCGTTGTCCTCGTCGTAAGCGATCCAATCGCTGGGAAATCGCATGTGCGGGAACGGCGCCATGACGGCAACGATCCAGTCCCGCACCGCCTCGCGCCCGTGAAAGACCCCGTAGTGGTGTTCGGTGTAGACAACGTCCTCGGTGAACAGATCCGCAAAAGGCGCCCAGTCGCCGGAGGCGCTGCACCCTTCCGCCACAGTTGTGTAGTGCGCTACGGCTTGCTCGATTTCGGCCCTGCTGAACTTGCCCATAGCGGACAGACTAGAACGTGTTCCGGTTTTGCGGGGCCCGTCGGACGAGGGAGATCGAATGAGCGTGTTGGACTTGTTTGACCTGACCGGAAAGACGGCTCTGATCACGGGGGCGTCCCGCGGCATCGGCAAAAAGGTGGCCGAGGCGTACCTGCAGGCGGGCGCGCGGGTGGCCATCACGTCGCGGCATCCCGACACGCTGGAAGCAGTTGCGGGCGAACTGGTTTCGACGGGCGGGCCGATTCTGCCGGTCGGCTGCGACGTCACTCAGCCGGATCAGGTCACCCGCATGGTGGACCGGGTGACCGCGGAACTGGGCGGCATCGACATCGCGGTCTGCAACGCCGGCATCATCAACCTCACCCCGTTGCTGGACATGTCGCCCGACGAATTCCAGACCATCCAGGACACGAACGTCACCGGCGTTTTCCTCACCGCGCAGGCAGCGGCACGAGCCATGGTCGCCCAGGGCCGTGGCGGCTCCATCATCACCACCGCCTCGATGTCCGGCCACATCATCAACATCCCGCAACCGGCCGGCCACTACTGCACGTCCAAGGCCGCGGTGATTCACCTGACCAAGGCCATGGCCGTCGAATTCGCCCCGCATAACATCCGGGTCAACAGCATCAGCCCGGGCTACATTCTCACCGAGCTCGTCGAACCGATGGCGGAGTACCACCGGCTGTGGGAGCCAAAGATTCCGCTCGGCCGCATCGGCCGCCCGGACGAGCTCACCGGTCTCTACCTTTATCTGGCCAGCGCCGCGTCCAGCTACATGACCGGTTCCGACCTCGTCATCGACGGCGGGTACACCTGCCCGTGAACCGGACGTGGACGCCCGAAAAGCGTTCGTACCCCTGGGGAGAACAACGCGCGCAAGGGCTCGCCGGCGGGCCGCACGCCGGCGGCGGTCACCAGCTCGTCGCGCACTTCGACGATCTGCGCCGCGCGCAGCGGCCACGGTCCATGCTCATTGGGCACCCACCACGTCCGGCCGGCGTTGCGGGTGTGTGCACCCCAGCGGGCGGTCAACCAGACCTCCATCGGTGTCGGCTGCACGGGCTCACCCACCACGACGGTCAACCGGCTGCACAGCCCGCGACGCGGCCAGCGGCGCACGCTGTCATACGTGATGCGAGCGCCGTCGCGAATGATGCGCATCTTCGCCCAGGTATAGGGGACGCCCAGACCGGCCCGGGTGACGGGCACCACCGCCAGACGGGCGGTTTCCAGCGACCGGAAGACGACGCCGTGCCGCCCGGCGGCGTCGACAGAGTAGAGCCGCACGTTGGTCTCGAGGAACCGGCCGAAGTACGGAAGCGGCAGTACCGTGCCGACTCTGGTGCGGGTCGCCGCAAACGGGACCAGCCCCACATATGTCAGGCCGGAACCGAACACATCGGGACGCGTCCCCGGCGGCAACAGGTGCGCGACGTCGTCGGGTCGCACCGGCCAGTGCACGAACGTCAGGTCGCTCCAGCACTGATCGACGGCGACCGGACCCTGCAGCGGCGGCGGAGTGGCCAGGAACCCGACCGGCATCCCACCGGGCGGGGTCGGCTCGCCCAGCACGGTCATCCCTCGATTTCACCGGCGATGCCGCGCTCGATGCCGGCGTGCGTGGCGGCGGGCAACACGATCAGACCATCGAGTTCCTTACGGGCGGCGTCGTAGGCAGTCTGGCGTTCCCGCGGGGCGGCGCCGGCGTCCGACGCCATCCGTAATAGGTTCTGGGCGCGGGCAATTCGCTGCTGCTCGTCCCGGGAAAAGTCGCTTCGGCGCCGACGCAGCGCCTCGGCCTCGGCTACGTTGAACGCGGTGACGTAGTCCTCCACCGCGGCTTGGTATTTCGCGGCGCTCTCGCGGTCGTCGAGCAGGTCTTCGGCTTGGATGGGTCGCAACAGGTCAGCGCGGAGCTTGGCCTTGTGAAATGCCACGGTGAGCGGGTCGCGTAGATCCGTCATCAGCGGGAAGTCCAGCAGCTTGGCGAAATCGAGTTCGTAGTCCAGCCAGCGGGTGTCGGTGCGGGCGTGCTCGTCCAGGACCCGGCGCAGTGAGCGCCATTGGGCGGCCTCGTTGGCGGCACCGGGGCGGGGCGGCGGGACGGCCCGGGGTGGCGGTGGCCCGGCGCGCCGCTTGCCGGCCCTGAACGCGCGCACGGCGCCGACGGCCAAGCCCACCAGCGGCAGCAGCAGAATCAGGAACTCCGCCAGCCGAATGAGCAAACCCATACGGCCAGGATGCCATCCGGTGTCGTCGCGCCGGGTGGTTCAGCGTGACCCGAACGCACCGCTGAGGTATTGATCCCGGCAGGCCAACCGGGCCAGCTTGCCACTGGTGGTGCGCGGAATCGCGCCCGCCGGCAATAAGCGCACATCCGCGACGGTCAGGCCGTGCCGCCGCGCGACCGCCGTCGTGATCGCCTCGATGGCGGGCTGCGGATCGTCGCGACTGGTGCCGGCGGCGCGTTCGGCCACGATCACCAGCTTGCGGTTTCCGGTGTCCGTTGCCGGCACCGCAAATACCGTCACGTAGCCGCGCCGCACCATCGGGGACGCCTCCGTGGCCGTGGCCTCGATGTGCTGCGGATAGTGGCTACGACCGTCGATGACCACCAGGTCCGCGATCCGTCCGGTGATGTAGAGCTGGCCGTCGAGAAACACCCCCAGGTCACCGGTCCGCAGCCACGAGCCGGCGGCCGCCGCACCTCCGGCGCGGCTGTCCTGGGCCAGCGGCGAGCGCAGCCGGGCGTGGAAAGTGCGCTGGGTTTCCTGCGGACGCCCCCAATATCCGCGCCCCACGTTGGCGCCCTGCAGCCACACCTCACCGATCACGCCGTCGGGCAGCTCGGCTGCCGCATCGGGGTCGACGATCACGGCGCGTAGGCTGCGCGCGACGTGGCCGCACGAGACCAGGGCAACCGCGTCCGGCGCATCCGCCGCCACCCGCACCGCACGCCCCGCGCCCAGCTGTTCACGGTCAAGGTAGACCGCGGTCGCCTCCTCGCTCGGCGCGATGGTCGCGATCATCAGGGTCGCCTCCGCGATGCCGTACGACGGCTTGAACGCGGTGCGGGGCAGACCGTAGGGCGCGAAGGCCTTGTTAAACGCCGCGATCGCCTCCATGCTGACCGGCTCGGAGCCGATGATCAGCACGACGTTTTTCAGGTCGATGTCCTCACCCGCCGCGGGAATACCGCGTTGCGCGGCCCACTCGTAGGCGAAGTTGGGTGCGGCGGTAACCACGTTGCCCTCGCGCGACGCCGCCGAGAGCGCCTGAATCCAGCGCTGCGGCCGGCGCACGAATGCCGTAGGCGACATCAGCGTGGAATGACCGCCGTACACCGCGGGGAAGCCGATCATCGACAGCCCCATGTCGTGGTAGAGCGGTAACCAGCTGACGCCGTGGGTGTTTCGGTTCAATAGGTCGATCGACAGGATCATCTGTGTCAGATTGGTGCCGACCGCCCGGTGCGTGATCTCCACGCCGACCGGTGGGCGCGTCGATCCCGAGGTGTACTGCAGATGTGAAACCCGGTCGATGCCCAACTCCACCGGGGCGAACGACTCCCCCGCCGAATCCGGTATCTGGTCGATGGCGACCACACGTGGTTGGGGCAGGCGCGCGGTATTGGTCAAGAAGCCGGCCACCGCGTCCTGCGCCGCCGCCGTCGTCAGCACCACGGTCGGTTTCGAGTCGCGCAGCGCCGTCTCCAACCGCTCGGCGTGCCCGGGAAGTTCCGGCGCGAACAGTGGCACCGCGATGGCTCCCGCCTTGACGGCGCCGTAGAAACCGGCCACGTAGTCGATGCCCTGCGGCGCCAGGATCGCCACCCGATCGCCGTCGCCGGCGAACTGCTGCACGCGCGCGGCGATGGCCGCCAGCCGCACCCCGAACTGCGACCACGTGACTTCGTGGACCTGTCCTTCAACGCGGGCGTAGTCCAGGTATCGATACGCCACACCGTCGCCCACGTTGTCGACGTTGCGCTGGATCAGCGAGATTAACGTGGTTCCCGGCGGCAGCGCGATGTTACCGTCGACGTCCAGGCAATCTTCTATTCTGAGCAGGCCTTTCGGAGCCACGGAGTCCGGTGAGGAACCGTCTGCCATACCGGCCAGTCTAGGTGTGCGCCGCTGCCGCCTGGTGGCTCCAGCCGTCTCGGCGGCGTGCCCCGCGGTCGCGGGCTCGTGGCTGGCAATAACGGTTGTCTTTAGTTACTCGTCCATTCCCGGACATATTTCAGCAATCCACTTACGGTTACCTGAGCGATTCCATTGTTCGGCGTGAATACAACACGCGGATGCGGTAAGGCGGCCATGACGACGATCACCAAGGACGACGAACGTGTCGCGCATCGCGGCATCATGCAGCGCCTCACCATGCTCTGCGTCCGCTACGTCGAACGCTTGATGCCGGATCCCTATCTGTTCGCCATCATCCTGACTCTGCTGGTGGTCGCACTCGTCGCGATCTTCGTCCGCGGCGCGACGCCGACCGGTGCGCTCAAGGCCTGGTACGGCGGGGTGTGGGGATCGCAGAACATCTTCACCTTCGCGTTCCAGATGGTGCTGATCCTGGTCACCGGTTACACGTTGGCCGAGGCGCCGCCGGTGAAACGGGCCATCGTTCGCCTCGCCGGCAAGCCGAAGAACCAGGTGCAGGGGGCGCTGCTGTGCTTCGGGGTCAGCACTGTGCTGTCGTTGCTGAACTGGGGACTCGGTTTGGTGGCCGGCGCCCTGGTCGCGCGCCAGGTCGCAAAGCGGCTCACCGGTGTGCATTTCGGCTACCTGATCGCCACCGGATTCATGGGCTACCTGATCTGGACGCAGGGTGTTTCGTCATCGATCGCGCTGGCCAACACCGATACGACCAGCCCCATCAACGTGATCCACAAAATGACCGGAATGCTCGTCCCGCTGCAGATGACGATCTTCCAGCCATACAGCTGGGGCGCCGTCATCGTCGTGGTCGTGCTGGTCGCCATCGCAATCTGGCGGATGGCGCCGGATGAAAGTCTCGAGCCCGACGCCGCGGTATTCGAGGAGGAACCCACGCCCCAGACTCCGCAAGGACGCTCGCGGACGTTCGCCGAGCGGCTGGAGAACCTGCGAATCCTCAATGTGCTCGTATTCGCAGCCGGCATAACGTATTTCGTGCTGAGCGGCTTTGCGCTGAACATCGCGTCGATGATCATGTTGTTCACGGTCAGCAGCGCGCTGCTGCACGGCACGCCGATACGCTTCATTCGCGCCTTTTCCGGTGCGGCGAAGGTGTCGGGCCCGTTGCTGCTGCAGTACCCCCTGTACGGCGGGATCGCCGGCCTGCTCGGGTATCTGCCGCCCGGGTCGGGACGAGCGCTGCAGACGGTGCTCGCCGAGGCCCTGGTCCGCGGGGCCGATCAATACACGCTGCCGTTCCTGACGTTCATCGGGTCGGCCATCATCTCACTGTTCGTCCCGTCCGGTGGGGGGCACTGGGCGGTGCAAGGGCCGATCGCGGTGGGCTCGGCGCTGGCCATCGGTCAACACGGACCCGCATACCTCGGGCTGATCTCGATGTCGGTCGCGGTCGGCGAGGGCGTCGCGAACATGATTCAGCCGTTCTGGTTGTTGCCGGTGCTGGCGATAGCGAAGCTGAACGTGCGTCAGGTGATGGGATTTACGGTGGTGGCGTTCCTGATCGGTCTCGTGGTGTTCGGCGGGGCGGTCCTCATCGCCCCGCATACGTTGTAAGGCCATCGCCCCGGCGATCGTTGCTGCGCTGATCCCGAAAGCTTTGCCGTTCAACAGCATTGATGACTACTGCCAGAGCTTGGCTATCGAGTCGGCCAGGGCCTCGGGCGCCTGATCATCGCTGTTGCAACTGACGGCGACCGACTTGAGCCGGTCTTTGCTGATGCGCAATGCCGTGAGGAATCCACCCGAGGCACCGTCGTGGTCGAGGGTGCCGTCGGCCTTGATGTAGATTCCGGCGCCGTAGTGCACGGGCACCCCGGGTCCGATCTCGACCGCCCCGGCCACCTGCGCCTCGAGCACCTTGGGCCCGCCCACCCGGCCGGTCCGGTAATTGTCCGCCCATTTCACCAGCTGGCTGGGTGTGGCTTGGATCGCGCCGTCGCCGACCTGTTCGCACGCCATGGTGACCGCCCGGTAGCCATCGTTGCCCCCGGTATAGGAGACGGCCTTGTGCGGCAGCCGCCCGACCGGGTCCATCACCATCCCGAGACCCAGTGGGCCGAAGATCTCGGAGTTGAGGTACTGCGGCAGCGGCTCCCCCGACACCCGGTGGACGATCTCGCCGAGCAGCAAATAATTCGAATCGGAATACCCGAATTGGCTTCCGGGCGGAAAGCTCAGCTGCGGCACCGCCGCGAGCGTCTGCAAAGCTTGCTCCTCGTTGGTGCGGTCACTGGGTTGGAAGCCTTGCCTGACCAAGAGTCCCTCGTACTCGGGGATGCCGCTGGTTTGGTGGATCAGCTCGGTGATGGTCACCGTCGCGGCCCACTTGGGTAGCTCGGGCAGGTGGTGCGCCAGCGGGTCGTCCAGCGCCAGGTCGCCCCCGCTGGCGAGCAACAGGATCGCGGTGGCGGTGAACTGCTTGGACACCGACCCGATGTCGAACAGCGTGTCGGTGGTGATCTTGTCGCCGACGGCTACGTCGGCGACGCCGCGCACCCCGGCCCACACGACGCTGCCTTCGATACCTACGGCCGCCGAGCAGCCGGGTGCCGCGGCGTTGACCGCGTTGTCGAGCACGCGCTGACTATCGGCCTTGGCCGCGGGATTGGTGGTCGTCGTGACGACGGAGCCGCCGGTGGGGTTCACCTTCGGCGCCGGTGCACCGACCGGCTTGGCGCAGCCACCGACCGTCAGCGCGACCGCACACATTGCCACGAGGGCTCGCCGGCGTCCGTGGAGTCGTAGCACCGCTGACATGCCCTTCCCGAGATCGGCAGGCAAGTTTGAAAATGCCTGTCTAGCAGAGTATTTGATCACGAACCAGAAAATCGCAGCCGGCGCGGGTCCCGGGACCGTCCGAACTTCCAGGCTGAGTATGCATGCGGCGCGGCCGTGGCGGGCCGAATTATCGGTGGCGCTGACTCCGCACCGGTCGGCGGCGGGGCGTCGTGTTCGCGGTAGGGTACCCGCCTATGTCGGGTCGCAAGTTCTCGTTCGAGGTCAACCGGACCAGCACCGCGCCCGCGGCAACGGTGTTCCGGTTGCTGGCCGACGGCGCGAGTTGGTCGCGCTGGGCCAAGCCGATGGTGCTGCAGTCGAGCTGGGCCCGCGAGGGCGATCCCCCGCCGGGGGGCGTCGGGGCGATTCGGCAGATCGGCGTGCGACCCGTGCTGGCCCAAGAGGAAATCGTCGAGTACGAGCAGGACCGTCGGCAGGTCTACAAGCTCGTGGCGCCGCGCTCTCCGGCGGAGGACTATTTCGGCGAGGTGGTCTTGACGCCGAATGCGCGGGGCGGCACCGACATTCGGTGGTCGGGCTCGTTCGTGGAAGGAGTTCGTGGCGTGGGGCCGGTGATGCGCGCCGCACTGGGCGGGGCGGTCACATTCCTTGCGAATCGGCTGGTGCAGGCGGCCGATCGCGAAGCGGCCGCCCGCTAGGGGGTGTTGGCCTGCTGCTCGGCCTGCTGGGCCTGCTGCATGCCCTGGTCGAATTGCTGCTGGGCCTCTTCGTTCTGCTGCTCGGACTGTTGCAGTTGCTGTTGAAGCTGCTCCTGGTCGTCCTGGACGATGCCGACCCGGCCGTTGCCGGTGGCCGCCGGCGGCGCCGCGGCCTCGAGCAACCCGACCACCGCAATCAGGCCCAGGACGCCGGCTCCGAGGAAGCGCCGGCAAGAAAGTGTGGTGGCCATGCCTCACGGTCGCGCCCCTCGTTAGCTCCTCGCTGGGAACGGGCTAGCGCCCGCCTATGAAAACAAGCAGTGTCAGCCGAGGCGACGTTTGTCGCGCGACGCTACCAACTATTAAGCTGGGCTAAGTGATTGATGTCGTCATCGTGGGTGGCGGTCCCACCGGGCTGATGCTGGCCGGCGAGCTGGGCTTGAACGGGATCCGGCCGGTGGTCCTGGAATCCATGCCCGGTCCGAACCCCATGCGGCGGGCCAACGGTGTCATCGGCCAGGGAGTTCGGATCCTGGACCACCGGGGCCTGTACAACTCGCTCACCGAGACGACGGAGCCGCCTCGGCTCAACCCGCGCCCGATGTTCGCGGCGTTTCCGTTGGACCTCGCGCTGGTGGCGGATTCGCAGGTATTCCTGATGCCGGTACAGCAACCCAAGCTCGTTCGGGCGCTTGCCGATCGGGCCGTCGAATTCGGTGCCGACATCCGCTACGGCAACGTGCTCATCGGTTTCGACCAGGACGCCGACGGGGTGACCGTCGACGTCGAGGGGCCCGACGGGTCTTACCAGCTGCGGGCCAAGTACCTCGTCGGCGCCGACGGCGGGACCAGCACGACGCGCAAGCTGGCGGGAATCGGCTTTCCCGGCATGACGTCGCACGACATCGTGGCCCGTATGGGATTTGACGTGTTGCCGCCCGCCGAGTGGATCAGCCCGGTCGACGGTGGCCTGGAAATCCCCGGGTTCGGCCGCGTGCCGCCGCTGCAGTTCCATCGCGCCGACGACGGGGTCTTCGCGTTCGGCGCGCTGGGGGGCAGGGCGGCGATGTTTGTCTTCGAGTTGGAGCGCTCGGCTCGTGAGGAACGTCTCGACGAGGCGGACGACCGCCCACCGATGACGCTGGCCGAACTGGAAGCCAGCGCGAAGCGGGTGCTGGGCGTCGACCTGCCGCTGCGGCCTGCCTCCTCCGATGAGCCGTTGGATCTGCGCCGATTCTGCGGGATCAATTCGCGGATCGCGTCGCGGTATCAGGCGGGACGGGTGATCCTGGTCGGCGACGCCGCCCACGTGCACTCTCCGTTGGGGGGACCGGGGCTCAACCTTGGTCTGCAGGACGCGGTGAACCTGGGTTGGAAACTGGCGACGGTACTGCACGAACGGGTCGGGCCGGCGCTGCTGTCCACCTACGAGGCGGAGCGCCGTCCCGCGGCCGAACGAGTCATCATGCACAGCCGGGCACAATTGGCGCTCGTGCGTCCCGGGCCCGAGGTCACCGCGCTACGGCAGTTGTTTTCCGAGCTGCTCACCGACTCCACCGTCGCCCGCCGGCTCGGCGAGCTGATCTCCGGCGCCGAAAACCGCTACGGCGCAGAGCCGGGCACCCATCCCCTCACCGGGCACTGGGTGCCCGACTTCAGCGTCGCGAGCGACGGCGGCACCAGCCGCGTCGCTCAACTGGCCCGAACCGGGCAGCCCCTGCTGCTCGACCTCACCGACTCCGGTGTCGTGGCCGCCGCGGTCGTCGCCGACGCGGACGGGCTCACCGTCGCCGCCGGCCGCCCGGTGGGTGATGTGGCCGCCACCGCGCTGCTGGTCCGTCCGGATGGCTACGTGGCGTGGGCGACGTCGCAGCCCGAACCCGGTGAGGACGAGCTGGCCGAGCTGCGGCGCGTCCGGATGCGGTGGTTTGGGCGATAGCGACTACTTCGCGTTGAGCTCGTCCTGGTACTTCTTCGTCATATGCTCGACGGCCTGATTCTGCGACGCGGCAAGGCCTTCGCGAGCCTCGCTCGCCCGCGCGGCCGCATCGAGCGTCGGCTGCGCTTGCCCCTGGAAGTGCGGCATGACTTCGGCGGCGAACAACTCTGCCGAGCGTCTGGTTGCCGCCGGATTTGCCCACTCGTGCCCCATCTGCAGCATGCAGCCGAAGCCACCGGACTGATCCCACATCCGTTGCACCTGGGCGCGCGCTCGTTCCGGCGTGCCGATCACGCCCGCGCCGTTTTCGTTGATGACGTCGATCATTTCCTCGATCTGTTCGCCCGGCATGGTCATCTGCGGGAACGCGGCGACTTTTTGGAAGTACCGGAACCACGGCTCGAGCCCGAACTTGACGTCCTCGCGGGCCTGCTTGTCGGTTTCGGCGATATGGAACGGCCCGACCAGGCTCCAATTGGTCCGATCCACCTTGGTGCCGAATGTCGCCGCGCGCTCTTCGACGATGTCCCAGTGATATTGCAGCGCGTTGAAACCCTCGATGGTCAACGTCGCCCCGATCGACAGCAGCCCGATGCCGTGCTTACCGGCCAGCCGGGCGCCGGTCGGCGAGGCCACCGCGGCGACCGCGAGCGGGATGCCGTTCTCGGAGTACGGGGCGAGTTGAAGCTTCGCGTCGTGCAGCTCGTGAGTGGGGGTCTTCGCGCTCACCGTCTCGCCCGCCAACAACCGGACCACGATGTCGAGGTTGGTTTCCAGTAGCTCGCGGGTGTCCGTCGGGGTCAGCCCGATCATCGAAGAATCGCTGGGCAGCGACCCCGGGCCCATGCCGCCGATCACCCGGCCGTGGGTGAGGTGATCCAGCAGCATCAACCGGTCGGCCACCCACAGGGGATTGTGATAGGCCAGCGAGATGACGCCGGTGCCGAGTTTGATCCACCTGGTCCGTTCCGCGGCCGCGGCGATGAAAACCTCGGGCGAGCTGATGATTTCGCTGCCGGCCGAGTGGTGCTCCCCGATCCAGGCTTCGTCAAAGCCCAAGGCGTCGAGGTGTTGCACGAACTCGAGGTCTCGCTGCAAAGCCAATGTCGGGTTGGTTCCCGCGCGGTGAAAGGGGGCGATGAAGTATCCGAACCGAAGCTTGGCCATGGAAACCCCTTGCAGTCGAGTTTGCGGAAAACCATAACTCAACCGCTGCCGCGTCAACCCGGATCAGCGGCCCAGAAATCCCGAATTGTCGATCCCGCGGCGATCATCCCCGCCGCCGAGGGATCGTCGCTGGGTGCGATCAGCTGCCGCCGCAGATGTTGCCGATGCAACCGCCGCCACCGCCGGGTCCACCGCCCCCGCCGCCGACGCCGGGAATGCTGCCGCTGCCGCCGCCGGGGCCGCCACCACCGGTCGGGCCGCCGGGGACCGTGCCGCCTCCGCCGCCGGGGCCGCCACCACCGGTCGGGCCGCCGGGGACCGTGCCCCCGCCACCCGGCTCCGACGGGACGACACTGGTCGCGGTGGACGGCGTCGTGGTCGTCGTGCTGGTACTACTGGGCCCCTTGTTGTCGCCGCCGCCGCACCCGACCGCCAGGACGAGCATGGCCGCGCCGCCAAACATCGCAACCGCGGTTCGAGCTTCCGATCTCATCAGACTCCCCACTCTCAGCGACTTCCTACCAAACCTCTTCGTTCGTACCCCCTTGTTTGCCGTGCAAACCGCACTCGTGGCTGGCACTGTCGTGGCTGGCACTGTCGGGGCGCCGACATCCCGGACATGCCGATGGCCCATCGAGCGATGGGCCATCGATGCGTGGGGTGGGCTGCTCAGCAGTTCAGCCCGATGATGCAGGCGGTCAGCACGCCGTGGTGAGCACCGGCAGGGGCAACGCTGGCCGCGGTGTGCGCCGGCGCGGCGGGCGTGGGAGCCGCAGAGACCGTGCCGGCGCCCAGGCCGGCGAACCCGACGGCGACAGCGAGCGCGGCGGCCCCGCCGAAGGTGGTGAGCGTCATCTTCTTCATCGGAGTGTCCTCTCGATAGTTGTTCAACGTCTGCCAGTAGACTCTGGCTAAACCATACACCTATGCAACTATTGATGGAACATAAACTATGATGAAGCATCATTTTGTGGCGCTTTTCACGCCGCAATCGGGCCGCCATGCGGCAAGCCGAACCGGCGCGCGGCGTGATGCAAGACATCAGATGGTATGCCCGGGTGCCGGGCAGCAAAGCGAGGCGGACCCGGCTTCAGGACCCCAAGGGGACGGTCACTGCTGCTTGGTGATCAGCTTCCGCAGCTTCACCCCATCGGGGGCCAGCAACTCGGCGATGCGGGGCTTGTTCACCTCGGCAACGATGATCTCCCCGACCTCCTGGTAGACCTCGCTGAAGATTCCGTGGGACTTCATCTTTTCGGTCTGATACAGGTTGTCCTCGGTCGGTGTCACGTAATACACCGCGTCCGCCTTGAAGCGGTGCACCAGCCACAGGTGGATCACCGTCATCAGCCGTTTCTGGCGCAGCTTCTCTGCGAAGGTGTTCTGATCACGCACCTGCAGGATGCTGCGACCGTGCCGGTCCTTGATCGGGTCGACCACGACGTTGGCCAGCTGCTCGTCGCCATTGGAGCTCTCGCCGTAGATGCCCAATTCCAGGACGTCGGATCCCGCGCGGCGAGGGCGCAGCGTCACGCGCAGTTTCTCGCCCAGCTGATAATGCTCGCTCCACAACGCCAGCCATTCCTCGAGCAGCTTCTTGGGCACCTCGGTCTGCGCGAGGTGCTGATGCTGAGTCGAGCCCTTGCCCATGGCCTTCGTCGTGGCGGTGCGGCCCGAGGACGCGGCCAGCGCGGCGTCGCTGCGGGGCCCGCCGACCAGGGTTTGCGGCGTCCGGTAGGGCGACTCGACGAGACGCATCTTGCGCTGCAGGCGGGCCAGCGCCAGCATGCCGTCCTGGCGCAGGTTGGTGGCGAACTCCTCGGCGGCCACGCCGTCGATCTGGTGTCCGCCGTAGGTGATGAAGTTGAAGACGAAGCCCATCTTCCCGAGCTCCTCGGGGAAACGTTTCATCTCCTCGTCGCTCATGCCGGTGGTGTCCCAGTTGAACGACGGCGACAGGTTGTACGCCAGCATCTGGTCGGGATATTCGGCGTGAATGGCGTCGGCGAACTGTTTGGCGTCGGCGAGGTCCGCCGTTTTCGTCTCCATCCAGAGAATGTCGGCGAACGGCGCGACGGCCAGCGACTTGGCGATGGCATACGGGATGCCGCCGCGGATTTGGTAGTAACCTTCCGGAGTCTTGGCCAGCTCGCAGTCCCACGGTGAGTCGACGCCCAATTCCCGGGCCTTTTCCCGTGCGGCGTACAGCGATGCGCGCGAGGCGAATTGACGCCATTCCGCGGGGCTCATGGCCGGGGGCTCGTCGTCTTTTTCACTGAACTCGAGTACTTCGGCAATGGCTTCGCCGTAGGTCATCAGGCCGGCATCGTCCTCCCACGCGGCGACAAATCGCGACTCGACTTGGTCGAAGAGGTCGTCGATGGCGTGCTGCCCGTTTTCCCGCCACTGCGTGACCGCGTCAGAGATCAGCGACTGGATGCCCTGACGCTCCAGCCACGCGTTGGCGATCCCGTACTCACCCTCGGCGAGGGCGTAGAGGAGATGGCCGTTGAGTTCGGTGACACCCAACTCGTAGAAGCGGCGCACCATCGCCAAGAAGCACGCCTTGTACGACGGGATGCCAAGGTTGGTCACACCGAGCAGGAACGGTTGGTCGCGCTCGTCGGCGCGGCTGTCGATCAGGTTGGCCGCCTCGGCGTCGGTGCGGGCCACGATGATGCCGGGCACGCCCATGACGTCGAGCTGGAACCGCGCCGCATTGAGGCGCTTGATCTGCTCGTCGGACGGCACCAAGACCTTGCCGCCTTGATGTCCGCACTTCTTGGTACCCGGGCGCTGGTCCTCGATGTGATAGCCGGGCACCCCCACCTCGACGAAACGCCGAATCAGGTTGCGCACGTGCGGGTCACCACCGTGGCCGGTGTCGGCGTCGGCGATGATGAACGGGCGGAAGTCGTACTCCTTGGTGCTATCGCGCTGCTGTTCACTCATGTGCAGCCGCTGATAATGCTGATTGCGGTCGGCCGTGAGCAGCGCGCGCACCAGAACCGCGGCATCGTCGGGCACCTGGCTCAGCGGGTAGGACGCGAGGTCGGGGCCGGGGTCTTCGGTGGTCGACCCCTTGGCCGAGGTTGCCCAGCCGCCGAGGTAGATGCCTTCGATGCCCATCCGCTTCATGCTCACGGCTTGCCCCGGCGAATACGGCCCGAAGGTGGTGATGCACTGCTTGGCCTCGAACAGCTCGCGCAGCCGCGGGTAGAAAGCCGTCGCGGCTTCCCGCGCAACGGTGTAGTCGGTCGGGATCGTGCCGCGTTGCTCTACCACCTGGCGGGCCGTATAGAGACGAATGATCCCGGCAAAACGCGGATCGTCAAAATATCGCTGCGTGGCCGCGGTTTCCTGCTCGAAGGGTGCGGGGACTTCGGTGTCCGCGTCGATGATGGCCATGGCCTTAGGCTCCTCTTTCCTAGAAGAATCCGCTGAACGTGAGTCTATCCCCGCAATCGGCGTTTCAATCATGGAAATTCAGCCAATCCAAAACGGACTTGTTGCGCCGAATTTCGGCACCAGCATCCCGGCCCGAAACAACAAATCTATTATCTAGCAAGGCATTTCGCTCCCCTTCGGGAGTGTCATTTGGGCCCCGTGCCGAACGGTAGGCCAATTCAGCAAACAGTTGTCGGGGGCAAACCGGAGGGAACTGCCGCCGCCAGCAAACGGCCGCCACGGTGATTGCAGGTTATATCGTCGCGGCGCGCCGCCGCAGCCAATCGCGCTGACGACGGATGAACGGGGCGCCGACCACGCCGCCATGGCCGGGAACGTAGATCGCCGCCTCTCCGACCGTCGCCAGGAGCCGATCCAGGGTCTGCGGCCAGGCGGACACATCGGAGTCGGCGTCGATCGCCGGGTCGGCCGACTCCTCGACGAGGTCGCCGGTAAAGATCACGGCCCGACTACCGTGCTCGCCCACCGCGGGTGCGGCGACGACCAGATCCGACGCGGTGTGACCACGGCCGAGGTGGCGCACCCTCACCTCTCGACCGCCGAGATCGACGACGAGGTCCGCAATCCCGTGTCGCGGCGGCCGCAGCGCTGCGATCGCTTGGTCGATCTCGTCGGCATCGGCGCCGTGACTCAACGCATCGGCCCGAAGTTGGTTCTGGCCCGACGACATGGCGTCCACTACCTCCGGGGCACAATGGATCTCGGCACCGGCAAACTGTCCGGAACCCAAGATGTGGTCGAAATGCTTGTGCGTCAACACAATATGAGTGACGGCGGTACTCGCGAGTTCTTCGACATCCCGCTCGATCGCGGCCGCTTAGGTAAGCGTGGTACCGGTGTCGACGAGCAGCGCGCCGCCGCCACCAACCACCAGGCCCACGGTCACGTCGCAGAATGGCAGCCGGCAGCGATACACGCCGGGGGTCAGTCGCTGCCAGGCGAATCGCATGAGAGCACGCTAACTTCCGCACCGCTCCCGGAAATGGTTGACTGTCCAAAATTCCCGCCACAAGGGTCGACGCAGACTTCGAAGGGGAACGCGGTGCGCGTAGTCGTCATCACCAAACACGGAGACCCGTCGGTCCTGCAGGTACAGCACCGGCCCGATCCGGCCCCGCCGGGGACGGGGCAGCTGCAGATCGCGGTCCGCGCGGCCGGGGTAAATTTCGCCGACCATCTCGCCCGGGTCGGCATGTATCCGGACGTGCCGAAACTTCCGGCGGTGGTGGGCTACGAGGTCGCCGGGACCGTTACGGCCGTCGGCGACGGCGTCGATGCCGGGCTGGTAGGCGAACGCGTCTTGGCCGGAACACGATTCGGTGGCTACGCCGAAATCGTCAACGTTGCCGTCAGCGACTCGGTGGTGCTGCCCGCCGCGCTCAGCTTCGAGCAGGGAGCGGCGGTGCCGGTCAACTACGCGACCGCTTGGGCCGCGCTGCACGGCTACGGTTCGCTGCGCCGGGGCGAACGGGTGCTGATCCACGCCGCCGCGGGTGGGGTGGGCATCGCGGCCATCCAGTTCGCCAAGTCCGCCGGGGCCGAGGTGCACGGTACCGCCTCACCGGGCAAACATCACAAGCTCACCGAGTTCGGCGTGGATCGGGCGATCGACTACCGCCGCGACGGGTGGTGGAAGGGGCTCGACCCTTACGACATCGTCCTGGACGCGCTGGGCGGCACCTCGCTGCGGCGATCCTATGCATTGTTGCGGCCCGGCGGAAGGCTTGTCGGATATGGCGTTTCGGCGATGCAACAGGGCGACAAACGTTCGCTGCGCACCGCCGCACCGCACGCGTTGTCGATGCTGCGCGGCTTCAATCTGCTCACGCAGCTGCAGGATTCCAAGGCGGTGATCGGCTTGAACATGCTGCGGCTGTGGGACGACCGCGGCACCCTGGAGCCCTGGATCGCGCCACTGACCGAGGCGTTGCGCGACGGCGTCGTGTCCCCCGTCGTACATGCGGCCGTGCCGTTCGCCGAGGCGCCCACCGCGCACCGGATCCTGGCGGCGCGGGAGAACATCGGCAAAGTGGTGCTGGTGCCCTGACGCCGCGCGTTTGGGCGGCCTCCGCCGTGGCTATCTAGCCTGCATGGCCGTCTCCGATTCCCGCGAACTCGTCATCGAAGCGACACCCGGGGAGATCATGGACGTGCTGTTCGACATCGAGTCGTTGCCCGAGTGGTCCCCGGCGCATCAGAAGGTCGAGGTCCTGGAGCGTGACGACGATGGTCATCCGGTCCGATCCCGCCAGGTCGTCAAGATCGTGGGCGTCAGTGAGGAACAGGAGCTGGCGTACTCGGTGCACGACGACGGCGTGAGTTGGACGCTGGTGAGCGCCAAACAGCAACGCGCACAGGACGCCCGGTACACGTTGACCCCCGAGGGTGATTCCACCCGGGTGCGGTTCGACCTGTCGGTCGACCTCACCGCACCGGTGCCCGGATTCTTGATCAAGAAGGGAACCAAGGGCCTGATGGACACCGCGACCAAGGGGCTTCGGCGCCGCGTGCTCGACGTCAAAAAGCGCGGTTAGGCAGCTGTCCGGCGGCGCTGTCTTCTGCCGCCGCGGTTAGCGACACTGGTGGTTATGAAACTCAACGTGGTCTCGAAGATCGGCCCGGGCGTCGTCGCGCTGGCGCTGGCCGGTGCCGGCGGTGCCAGCATTGCCAACGCGGCGCCGCTGACGATCAGCAGTCCGGCCTTCGCCGACGGCGCGCCGATACCGGCGCAGTACACCTGCAAAGGCGCCGACACCGCGCCGCCGTTGACGTGGTCGGCGCCGTACGGGGCGGCACTGGTGGTCGACGATCCGGACGCCGTGCACGGCGTCTTCGTGCACTGGATCGTGACGGGAATTCCGTTCGGATCCGGCCATACGGCAGACGGTCAGACACCCGGCGGCGGCACCGTGCTGCCGAACACGGCGGGCCGGCCGGCCTACCAGGGGCCCTGTCCGCCGGCAGGCACCGGCACCCATCGCTACCGATTCACGCTCTACCAGCTGCCCAACGATTACCAGCCGCCCGCCGGATTGGCCGGCGTGCAGGCGGCCCAGGCGATCGCGGCCGCCGCGACCGCGCAGGCACAGCTGATCGGAACGTTCAGCGGCTGATCGGTTGCCGGTCCTCGAGAACCTGGTAGGCCGCGTTGTAGCCGGGCGTGAATGTGATGCCCGGGCCGCCATGGCATCCCGCGCCGCCCAGGTACAGACCCGCAATGGGGATCGGCATGTCGAGGAAGCCTTTCGGGCCGGGCCGGTTGGGGCCCATCAGGTCCGGATGCAGTAGCCCGTGGCAGAAGTCGCCGGCGGGTGCGCCAAACATCGTGTTCATGTGGTAGGGCGCGAACGTGATGTGCCGGATCACGATGTCCTTGAAATTGGGCGCGAATTTGCCGATCTTGTCGATAACGCGTTGCGCCATTTCACTTTTCAGATGCCCATGCTGGTCGCGGCCAACCTCGACCGGGAACGCGTAGGCAAATGCGCTGGCCGCGTGCTTGCCGGGTGGCGCCATGTCGGGGTCGTGTACCGACGGGATCTGCATGCCGATCGACGGATTGTCCGGGACCAGGCCCTGCCGACAGATCTCCCATTGCCGCTGTTGCTCTTCCGGAGACCCGAAGATGCCGATCGACTGCTGCATGCCGGCCTCGTTCAGGAATTCGTACGGCGGTGCGAATTCGGGCAGCCCGTCCAGCGCGAAATGAAGCTGCACGAACGAGGCACGGTGGTCGCGGCCACCGACGCGGGAAAGCAGTTCTGCCGGAACATGTTCGGGGGCAATGAGTTCGGTGAGGGTGACATCGGGTGAGAGGTTGGAGACCACGACGGGGGCCGACAGGGTCGAACCGTCCCGCAGGCGCACCCCGGTCACCGCGTCGTGCTCGACCACAATCTGCGCGACCTTGGCCCGGTAGCGGAGCTCGCCGCCGTGGGATTCGAACAGCTCCCGGAGATGTTCGGTGAGTGCGCCGATGCCGCCTTTGAGCTTGGTCATCATCGCGGTCTCGGCGTCCTCGGGCACGGCGAGCGCGAAGGCCAGGCACGCGGCGCTGCCCGGTGTGTACGGGCCACGGTAGGTGGAGTTGACTGCCAAGAAGGCCAGCATCCCGCGGATCACCGCATGTTTGTCTTTGTCAGGCAGGAAGCGGTCGATCACGTCCATCGCCGAACCGAACAGCATTTCGTGAATGGCCCTGCGCTCGGCCTCGTTGGTCGCACAGGCGTACATCTCGTCGAGGGTCTTGGGCGCCCGACACACGTCGAATCGGCCGAGCGCCCGCGCCGGGGCCTGACTCCAGCCGATCAGGCCGGCCATGCCGGTGACGGCGTCGATGCCGTGCCGCTCCCCGAGGTGGGTCATCAGTCGCATCGGGTCGCGGTAGAAGATCATCGGCGGTTCGCCGTTTTCGCCGATATTCGTCGACATCACTTTGGGTTCCAGCGCGGGCAGGGTGTCCAGACCGAGGTCCTTGGCGAGCTGGCCGGCCAGCGGGAACTGCACCGAGCCGGCGATCTCGAAGCGAAACCCGTCGATCAGCTCGACGGTGGCCGCCATGCCGCCGGCGTAGGTGTTGGCTTCCAGGCACACCGTCCTCAGACCGGCGCGTTGCAAAATCGCGGCGGCGGCCAGCCCGTTGTGCCCCGCCCCCACCACGATGGCGTCGTAGTCCGTTCGGCTCATGGTTGCGGCTCCGATCTCCCTCGACGACGTGCGCGGCTTCAGAATATGTCAGTACTGACATAATGGGAAGATGTCAGTGCTGACCTGACGGGTGGGATACGATCGGCGCGACATGACCTTGCCGGGCAACACGCCGATCAACCGCCACCAGCTGCGTCGCCGATCCACGCATGAGGCGCTGCGTCAGGCCGCGCTGAAGAGCTTCGCCCGCAAGGGATTTGCGAACGTCACCGTCACCCAGCTGGCGGCTGAGGCCGGCGTCACCGAACGCACCTTCTTCCGGCACTTCCCGACCAAGGAGTCGGTGCTGTTCCAGGATTACGAGACACAGCTGGAGTGGCTGGCCGAGGCCCTCGCGCAGCGACCCGACTCCGAGTCGCTCTACGACGCCATCCTGGCCAGCGTCGCGACGTTCCCGCACGATCTCGAGGTGGTCCGGCAGGCCGCGACCGCCCGCAGCGAGTTGATCAGTGCCGAACGCATCGCGGGTCATCTGCGAGTGGTGCAATCGTCATTCGCCGCGGTGTTGACCGATTTCATCAGAAAGCGCAACGCGCTGGTGCCGAACGTCGATCTGTCCGCCGAGGTCGCGGGCGCCGCACTGGCCGCGGCTTTGGTTGTGGCCGTAGAACATTGGGGCCGCAACCGGTGCGTCGACGATCTTGGCGAGTTGGTCGCCACGAGTCTGGAACTGGTCCGCTCCGGCTTGGCGACGCTGACCTGATACGGCGCACGACGCAGGCGCTGGCTCAGGTGCTAGCTCAGGTGCTCTCGGCGGCCGCGCTGGCCACGGCCGCCGCGACGAAGCGGCGCAACTGGGCATTGCGAGCGCGCGGCAGAAATGCCAGCGCCACCGCGCTCTGCGGCGCACCCCGCAAGGTGATGAACCGCACGCCGGGGTGAATGTTGCGCCGGATGGCGACGTCGGGAATCACGCCGATGCCGCGGTCGGCGGCGACCGACTCGATCCATTCGTCGAAATTCGAGGTCTCCACAACGGTTTTCGGCCCTGCTCCCGGGGGCCACGACCACGGACCGGTGGTGCCGCTGGCCACGTTGACCACCAGCGGCCAGCGCGGGACTTCGGCCCAATCCAACTCCGACCTTTCGGCCAGGCGGGAATGCACCGAACACACCGCGACCCGGGTCTCGTCGAACAAGTGCACCACCCGCAGGGCGGTAGCGGTTACCTGACCGCGCACGACCGCAACGTCGACCTTGCCCTGCTGCACCGCGCTCAGCGCGTCGTCGGTGCGTACCAGGCTGACCGTCGTTTTGGTGTCGTGTTCGAAGCGGGCAACCGTGTCCTGCGCCCACGGGTCGGGCAACAGCCAACTGAATCCCAGGCGAATACTTGCCTCCCGTCGGAGTGCGGCCACGCCGCGTTCGAGTTCGGCAAGGACTCGTTCGACGTGGCCGAAAAAGGTTCGCCCGGCGCGCGTCATCTCGACGTGGCGCGAGCTCCGATCCAGCAGCGTGACGCCGAGCGCGTCCTCTAACTGCTGGATGGTGCGGCTCAGTGCCGGCTGGGTGATCGCCAGTTCCGCGGCGGCGTGGGTGAAGGACTGCAGCCGCGCCACCGCTTCGAACGCGCGCAGGTGCCGCAACTCGATGCGGCCGCCGTCCAGTACACCCATGTCTGACAAGCATAGATGCGTGCTGACAGGCATTTCACAGCCGCATGGAGGTGGTTCTACCGTCGTAGTCGACGCAACAAAAGGAGAGACGGTGCCGCTCATCTACATCGACCTCATCGAGGGACGCACGCCCACCGAGGTTCGCGACCTACAAGACGCTGTCCACGACGCCGTGGTTGAGGCGTTCGGCGTGCCCCCACGCGATCGCTACCAGGTCGTGCGCACTCATTCGAGGCACGAGATGGTGGCCTGGGACACCGGTCTGGGCATCGACCGCACGGAAAAGCTGGCCGTGGTGCATGTGGTGAGCAGACAGCGCACCCGGGCGATGAAGGAAAAGTTCTACGAGCTGCTGGCCACGAATCTGGCCGAGAACTGCGGGCTGGACCCGGCCGATCTGATCGTGTCGATCACCGAAAACGGCGACGAGGACTGGTCTTTCGGCCACGGCCGGGCGCAGTTTTTGACCGGGGAACTGCAATGAGCGCAGCGACCCGGCTCACCAGCCGCTTAGGCATCGAGCACCCGATTTTGCTGGCGCCGATGGCCCTGGCTTCCGGGGGCGAGCTCGCGGCCGCGGTGAGCCACGCCGGTGGGCTTGGCCTGATCGGCGGCGGTTACGGCAACGCCGAGTGGTTGCAACGCGAATTCGACCGGGCCGGGTCGGCACGAGTGGGATGCGGCTTCATCACCTGGAGCCTGGCCCGCAACCCCGGACTGCTCGATCAGGTGCTGGAGCGCAAACCCGCGGCAATCATGCTGTCGTTCGGCGATTTTGGAGCGTTCGCCGAACGCATTCACCAGGCGGGAGTTCCGCTCATCGCCCAAGTGCAGACCCTCGACCACGCGCGACGCGCGGTGGACACCGGGGCCGACGTCATCGCGGCGCAAGGTGGCGAGGCCGGCGGGCACGGAATGACCGCGCGTTCCACGTTCACCTTGGTGCCCGACGTCGTCGACCTGACCTCCGCCCGGTCCCCCGACACGCTCGTGGTGGCCGCCGGCGGTATCGCCGACGGCCGCGGTCTGGCCGCGGCGTTGGCGCTGGGCGCGGACGGCGCGCTGGTCGGCACCCGGCTCTGGGCGAGCCAGGAGGCCTTGGTCTCGGCGCGCGCCCACCAGCGGGCGGTCGCCGCCACCGGCGACGACACCGTTCGCACCTGCGTGTACGACGTTGTGCGACAACTTGATTGGCCCGATGACTACAACGCTCGGGCGCTGCGCAACGGCTTCCTCGACACCTGGCATGGCAACGAGCAGCAGCTGTCGGCAGCTCTGCCGGAGGCCGTGAAGACTTTCCAAAACGCCGTCGCGGCAGAGGATTTCGATGCGGCCGCGATCCTCGTCGGCGAAGCGATCGGGCTGGTGCGTGAGGTCCGCCCGGCCGCGGACATCGTCCGTGACATGGCGCACGACGCGGCGCGCATTTTGAGCTGGACGAGCTGACGAAACTCAGTACAGCGGCGACCATTCGGAGGTGCGCAGCAACCGGCTCGTCCACTGGTCCCGCAAGTCCAGGGCGTCGTACATCCAGGTGCCGGGAGCGCGGTACTCGGCGGGGATGTGACTGCGCAGCAAATCGAGCAGTGCGTCGGGCCGGCTGATCCGCTGCATCAGGATGACCTCGCGCCGCACGTGACTGCCGAGGGCGGGCTGGAACGCGGCGTGCATGCTCAGCATCGACGACGGTGCTTCCAAACTCTTCGCATACACCTCGCCACAGCGGACGATGTATTCGTCGAACTTGTCCTCGTACGGCCACATCGTGTCTTCCATGTACAGCGTCATCTCGTGTTCGCGGCCGTCAACCGGAATCTCGTGGAGCGCCACGTCATGCAGCGGCGACCAGGGCAGCGGCATCAGCAGCTTCGCGTCGACCTCGTGGCGCAGCTCATCGATGTGATGCAGCCAATCCTGCAGATCACCCTTTTGTACCCGCAGGTTCACCCGTTCCCACGCCGCTCCGTCGCGCACGGCGGTGACGGTCACGACGGTGTACGCGGGCCCGCTGCCATGTGCCTGGTTGGCGTACCACAGCAACCGGGCGTCGTCGCCGCGGCCGAGCAACGGCATCCACGCGTCGCGGAACGCCGCCTCGAATTCGTCCTCCTTGCGGCCGCGCACCGTGTGCAATTCGTGCATGAACAGCACGCACAAACCTCCCAATCGGCGGCGCCGGGCTGCAGGCCGCTGCACGGACCGTAACGCCGCCGGTTGCGGGCGTCCAGGCCCGGTGCAGCCCAGGCGCAATTGGCCGAGGTGAACGACCTAGACAGTCGACTCGAGCATCTGGTTTGCTCGACTCGGTACCGTCCTTTGCGGGCAGGAGTTCGGTGATGCCAAGGCTCAACGTGCCGGAGCGCCCGGTGACGAGGCCATCGACCACGAGCCGGGCGTCCGGAAGGAACCAATGGACATCGCCACCGTCGACGAGCTGCTGAGCACTACGCGGTCGGTTCGTAAACGCCTTGACCTGACCCGTCCGGTCGGTCGCGACGTCATCCTGGAGTGCATCCGGCTGGCGATGCAGGCACCCACGGCCAGCAACTCGCAGGACTGGCGCTGGTTGGTGATCACCGATCCGGACAAGCGGGCGGCGATCGCCGAGATCTACCGTGGCATCGGCGCCCAATATCTGGCGCAGGCAGCCGACACCGCGGCCGACCCCCAGACGCGGCGCGTGTACCAGAGCGCGATGACCCTGACCGACACCCTGGCCCAGGTCCCGGTACACGTCATCCCCTGTCTCACCCAGCGCATCGACACCGCCGAACCCGGCATTGCCGCCGCCGCATGGGCCTCGATCATCCCGGCCGGCTGGAGCTTTTTGCTCGCGTTGCGCTCGCGCGGGTTGGGGTCGGTGTGGACCACGATGCATCTGTTCAAGGAGCGCGAGGTTGCCGAGCTGCTCGGCATTCCGCCGACCGTTACGCAGGCGGCGCTGTTCCCAGTCGCCTACACGATCGGCACCGACTTCCGCCCGGCCAAGCGGCCGCCCGCACAGACCATCACGTTTTGGGATACCTGGAAACAGACGGTTGGAGAACCCTGATGCAGTCCTACACCGTGCGATTCCACATCGACGCGCCGCCGCGCAAAGTGTGGCGAGTGCTGCACCCGCCGGCGCCGCCGAACGCCCCGCGGCCGCGGGTACTCACCTGGCCGACCGGCAGCATGGAGATCCTCAACGAGGGCAACGAAGCCGGTGAGGGCCTGGTGCGCACCTGCATCTTCGAGGTTCCCAAGTACCTGCTGACCGGCGGCCGGGCCCGATCCTGGGAAACGGTGATCGAGGCCGAGCTGAACAAGCTGTCGCGATATGTGGCCGTCGGCGCCCCGCTCTGGTCCCGCGCCGAGGGCTACCACCAGCTCGAGGAGCAGCCGGACGGCACTACTGTGCTGACGTTTCACGAGACCTATCACGCCTACAACCCGGTGCTGCGGTTTTTCCTCGAACGCCCGGTACACGCGAAGATTTCCCGGGACAACCTGCAGACCTACGAGCACGCGCTCGGCTACGCGGGCAAGGTGCGGCGGCTCAACTGACGGTCGGCGCCGCCCGACGGATTTCACACCGGTATGAATTGGGTTCTCGACTCGGTACCCTCGATTTCTATGGGTGGAAAACCGACTGCGACACGGTGTGCGGTTGCGGGTCTGCTGGTCGCGGGCTGGGCGGCGTCCGCGGTCGTTGCCAATGCCGACCCGGACGAAACACGAGGACCGGCCCCCGGCCCGGCGGCGTCCCCGTCCCCGGCGGCCTCGCCGGCACCCGCGCCGTCCGCGTCACCGTCACCCGGTGCCTCACCGGCACCCCCGGCGCCGAAGACGGTGATGGACAAGGACGGCCTGTACGCGGTGGGCACCGACATCGTGCCCGGCATCTACAGCAGCGCCGGCCCCGTCGGCGACGGCACCTGCTATTGGAAGCGGACGTCCAACCCGGACGGCGCCCTGATCGACAACTCGCTCACCAAAAAACCACAGATCGTTCGGATCGAGCCGACGGACAAGGCGTTTAAGACCGACGGTTGCCAGCCCTGGCAGCTGACCCCGGACGCCACACCGCCCCCGGACGTCTCCGGTCCGGTCGCCGGCGCCCAGGTTCAGGGCCTCATCGGGGGTCTCAACGGGCTGCTCGCGCCGCACGGACAGCGCGTACCCGGTACCTGATCGTGGCCGACGGCTCCCGCGAGCAGATCATCGTCGTCGGGGCCGGGGTCAGCGGGTTGACATCGGCGCTGTGCCTGGCCGAAGCCGGATGGCCGGTGCGGATCTGGACGGCCGCACCCCCCCAACAGACCACGTCCGTCGTCGCGGGTGCGGTATGGGCTCCGCCGCGCCCCGCCGAGCGTGCCGTCGAGACCCCGGGGTGGACCGAGATCTCACTCGGCGTATTTCGCCAACTCGCCGCCGAACCCGACACCGGGGTGCGTTTGGCGCCGGCGCTGAGCGTCGGTCAATTGAGCGCCACCGAGGCGATGTCGTCGGCCGCGCGGTTGATCCCGGAACTTCGGCCCGCCGAGCCCGCCGAACTGCCGGACGGCCACGAAATGGGTTTCCGCGCCACCGTGCCGATGATCGACATGCCGCACTATCTGGACTACCTCACCCGCCGACTTGCCGCGGCCGGATGCGAGATCGAGGAACATCCGGTGCGGTCGCTATCCGAGGCCGCCGACGTCGCCCCCGTCGTCATCAACTGCACGGGGCTCGGCGCGCGCACCCTGGCCGGTGACGACACGGTGCGACCGTTGTTCGGTCAGCACGTAGTGCTCGCGAATCCTGGTCTGCAGCAATTGTTTTTGGAGATCAACGCCGGTCCGGAGTGGGTCTGCTTCTTTCCGCACCCGCAGCGGGTGGTCTGTGGCGGGATCAGCATCGCGGATCGCTGGGATACCACCCCCGAACCCGACATCACCGATCGCATCCTCGAGCGTTGCCGCCGGATCGAACCGAGGCTGCGCAGCGCCGAGGTCATCGAAACGATCACCGGGTTACGGCCCGGCCGGCCGAGGGTGCGACTGGAGGTCGAGACGCTCGGCCCGGCGCGCTGCATCCACAACTACGGCCACGGCGGCAACGGTGTGACCCTGTCCTGGGGGTGCGCGCACGAGGTGGTGCGCCTCGTCAGCCCTGCTCGCCGACCGGCGTGAGAGCCGTTTCGACGGTGGTGTAGGTCGGCAGCAACCGGCGCAGACCGCATGCGGCGATGGTTCGGGCCATCACGGGCTGGTGGGTGACCAGCCGCAGCGCAATCCCGCGGTTGCGGCACTGCACCGCCTGGTGCGCCAGCGCGGCGTACCCGCACGAACCCATGAAGTCGAGCTCGCGAACGTCGATGACGATCGGACCCGGCGCGACGGCTTCGGCGGCGCTGCGGCTCAGCAGGTCCTGCCAGGTTCGCTCGTTACTCGCATCGATGTCGCCGCCGACGGTGATGACCACCGAAGAACCCGCCCGCTCGGTGACGGCGCGCAAACCACTTGGTGCATCACCAGCATGGGGGTGTCCGTTGTGGGGCGGAGAAATTCCCCTCGCGGCAGTGTCCATCTTCGCGACATCCCGTCGTCGTAGGCAGTTCGGGCGACGCCGTCCGTATCCCGATTAGGCCGGCAGGGTTGTCGTCAAACCGACCCCCGCCGGTTTTCACGTCGCTGCTAAGCATATGTGGAATTGGCAATCCGGGGCATGAATTGCGCAAATTGCCGAATTTCGCGCGGCCGCGCACAGTCGAAGGGCACTGAGACCCTTACTATTTCAGGAACGGTAGCAACGAAGGCCGAGCCGGTGGAGCATACGTGAGCATTGATTACGCGCTTAACGCTCACATCGCCACCATTACCATCAACCGCCCCGAGACACGTAACTCGCTGGACATGGAACATTTCCGCGATTTGGCACACGCGTGGGCCGACTTTCGCGACGACGAAAGCGCCTGGGTTGCCGTTGTCACCGGTGTGGGACGGGATTTCTGCACCGGCGCCGATCTGAAAAAGTTCATTCCGGAACTCACCGGGGACCTGCCCAGGCCCGACAGGTGGGATGCGCTGGACGCCATCCATGCGGTGCTGCACCGGTTTCCGGTGTACAAACCGATCATCGCCGCGGTGAACGGCACCTGCGTCGCGGGCGGCTTCGAGATGTTGGGCTGCACCGACATTCGTGTCGCTGTGCCCTCGGCGCGGTTCGCGGTGATGGAACCCAAGCGGGGGCTGTTCGCCGGCGGCGGCAGCACGGTGCGACTGCCGCGCCAAATCCCCTACGCGTTGGCGATGGAGTTGCTGTTGACCGCCGACATGGTGGACGCCCAACGCGCTCTGGCGATGGGGTTGCTCAACCGGGTGGTCCCGCCGGAGCGGTTGATGGATGTCGCTTATGGCTACGCAGAGCGCATCGCGGCCAACGCGCCGCTGGCGGTATTTGCGACCAAGCAGTCGGCCGTCGAGGGCTTGGCGCTGGACCTCGACGCCGCCTACGACAACGAAACACGGCACAGCGACCGGGTTTTCGAGACCGAGGACGCGAAGGAAGGTCCGCGCGCCTTCGCCGAGAAGCGACCACCGCGGTGGCAGGCGCGGTGAACGTCAGCGGGCGCGGCGGTTGACGTCGCCGACAACCATGGACAACAACCAGCTGACGATCGACAACAGGATGGCGGCCCAGATCGTCGTCCACCAGAAATGGTCGATCGCCAATCCCCACTGCGTGGTGTGCTCGGTGATCTGGGCGGTGATCCATAACATCAGCGCATTGACCACGATGTGGAACAACCCGAGCGTGAGAATGTAGAGCGGGATCGACAGGATCTGGACGATCGGCTTGATGAAGGCATTGACCAGACCGAAGATCACCGCGACGACGAAGATGATGCCGGCCCGCTGCAGCTTAGTGTCACCGCCGACGAACGTGATCCCAGGAACGAACTTTGTGACCAACCAAAGCGCAAACCCGGTCACCACGGCGCGAAGCAGGAACGCCTTCATGCCCCGATCCTTCCATTGCGGGTGCGCACCGGACAGCCGGCTCGGCTGGACGGCTGCGGCTAACCGTTGCCGCGCTGCCCCTCCGACGCCAGATGCTTCACCATCTGGCAAAGGTTGACCACGGCCGCGCTCAACTTGGAAATCGTCGCGTCCCGGTCCGCCAGGCATGACTGCCAATCGGGAAACTCCGCCGGCGGTTTCTGGTTGTCCGCGTTGACGTGGATTTTCTCCTCAATCTGGTCGCACAGGTCAGCGAGGGTCAATTGTCCCGGCGAACTGATGTCGGAGAACCATTTGTCAGTCATAGATTGTCGCCTTCCGAAGAATCCCAGGAACCTAATTCAACCCGTAGAACCGCTGCGCGTTGCGGCCACCGATTTTTTCTCGCGCATCTTCGCTGATGTCCGCACGGGTGCGCAGGTGCTTGGTGCTCTCCGGCCACTCGCCGTCCCAATGCGGATAGTCGCTGGCGAACATGATGAAGTCATCGCCCAGCACGTCGATCACCCCGGGCAGGATCGGCTCTTCCGGCTCGCACGTCACGAAGATATTGCCCGCCGAAAGGTATTCATGCGGATCGCGCCGCCAACCGTGCTCAACCCAATCCCCGCGCTTCTCGTAATGCTCGTGCAAACGATCGATGAAGAACGGGACCCAGCCCGCGCCGGCCTCGAGGAATGCCACCCGCAAGCGGGGATGGCGTTCGAAGACACCCCCGGACACCATCGCGGTCATCGCCGTCATCTGGTCGAACGGGAAGCTGATGCAGTGCACCTGGATGTAGTTGGTGAAGCGGTCGACGCCGATCTTCGGGAGGTGGATACCCGGGGCGCCGTGAATGCCCAGCGGCATCTGCAGGTCTACGGCGGCGGCATAGAACGGGTCGAGATCTGGATGGTCGAGGTTGCGGGTCTTCAGCGCCGGCGGGACGAGCGTGGCCACCAGGCCGAGCTCCTTGGCCTCGGTCATGACGTCGATGGCCAGCCGCCCGTGTTCGACCGGGGTCACCGCCACGCCCCGCAACCGACCGTTGGACGAGGCGCAGTAGTCGGCGATCCATTGGTTGTAGAGGCGGGCAAATCCCGCGGCGAACTGCGGGTCTTCCAGGCTCGGCGCGCACAACCCGAGGCTGGGATACAACACCATGGTGTCGATGTGATCGCGATCGGCGTCACTGAGCACCCCGGCGGGCGACGAACAATTGATGTTGGGCGACTTGCTGATTCCGTGCTCGGGCGGGCAACCCGCGCCCGGCCCGCGATCCTCCGGATAGTTGCGGCCTTCGATCATCAGTCGCCGCCGCCGGTCCGTGCTGGGCTTGATGCCGTCGGGCCAGCGTTTGATTGCTTCGATCGCCAACGACGAGTTTTCGGCGACGTGTCCGTCGGCGTCGATAATCCGCATGTATCGGGAACTTACTCTTGCTGTTTTCACCGCGGAACCGGCTCGCGCCGACGCGCAGTCTGCGCCAGGATGCTTTGGTGACACGAGAAAAGATCAATGCCGATCAACGCAATTCGTTCATCGCGGCAATGCTCGGTTGGACGATGGACGCCTTCGATTACTTCATCGTGGTGTTCGTCTACGCCGACATCGCAAAGACCTTCCACCACAGCAAGGCCGAAGTCGCGTTCATCACGACGGCGACCCTGATGATGCGCCCGGTGGGCGCGTTGTTGTTCGGGCTGTGGGCCGACCGAGTCGGCCGGCGGACCCCGCTGATGGTCGACGTGATCTTTTACTCGGTGGTCGGCTTCCTGTGCGCGTTCGCGCCCAACTTCACCGTCCTGGTGATCCTGCGACTGTTGTATGGCCTGGGCATGGGCGGCGAATGGGGCCTGGGCGCCGCGTTGGCCATGGAGAAGGTTCCCGTCGAACGGCGCGGGTTCTTCTCCGGGCTGCTGCAGGAGGGCTACGCGCTCGGCTACCTGCTGGCGAGTCTGAGCTCCCTGGTGGTGTTGGACTGGCTGGGTCTGTCGTGGCGCTGGCTGTTCGGGCTGTCCATCATCCCCGCGCTGATCAGCCTGATCATCCGGTACCGGGTGCGGGAGTCCGAGGTGTGGGAAGCCGCCCAGGACCAAATGAAGCTCACCAACACCAGGATCCGCGACGTGCTGCGCGACCGCGCGATCATCCGCCGCTTCATCTACCTGGTGTTGCTGATGACCGCCTTCAACTGGATGAGCCACGGCACGCAGGATGTCTACCCCACCTTCCTGAGTTCCACGGCCAACCACGGGGCCGGCCTGGATCCGGTGACGGTCAAGTGGATTGTGGTGGTGTACAACGTCGGTGCCATCATCGGCGGGCTGTTCTTCGGCTCGTTGTCGCAGCGATTCAGTCGCCGCTACACGGTGATCTTCTGCGCGCTGCTGGGGCTGCCGATCGTGCCGATGTTCGCCTTTTCCCGGACCGCGGCGATGTTGTGCCTTGGCTCGTTCTTGATGCAGGTCTGCGTGCAGGGCGCCTGGGGCGTGATCCCCGCGCACCTCACCGAGATGTCGCCGGATGCCATCCGCGGCCTCTACCCCGGTGTCACTTACCAGCTCGGCAACCTGCTCGCCGCGTTCAACCTGCCGATCCAGGAGCGCCTGGCGGAGTCGCATGGTTATCCGTTCGCGTTGGCCGCCACGATCGTGCCGGTGTTCCTGGCCGTGGGGTTTTTGACCCTGATCGGCAAGGACGCGACCGGGATCCGCTTCGGAACGAAGGAAACCGTCTTTCTGCCAACAGAAGTGCGCTGATCACACCGCAGCTTCGCCGCTCAGCGCCCGGCGCAGCATGTGCATCGCGACCGTCGTCGAGCGTTCCCGGATGTCGGAGCGATTGCCGGGCAGTCGCAACGTGCGGGTGACTATCTGGTCCGCGCTGCCGGGGCCGCCGAGGCGCACGGTGAAGCAGACCGTCCCCACCGGCTTGTCCGGGGTTCCCCCGCCGGGTCCGGCGATACCGGTGATCGCGACGGCGGTATCGGCGTCGAAGCGCCGGGCGGCACCCGCCGCCATCGCCTCGGCCACCGGTTCCGACACCGCGCCGTGGGCCTCGATCAGTGCGGGGTCGACGCCGAGCAATCCGATCTTGGCCTCGTTGGAATAGCTCACGACGCCGCCCATCACGTAGTCCGAAGAGCCGGGCCGGTCGGTGAGCCGGGCGGCGACCAACCCGGCGGTGCAGGACTCCGCGGTCGCGATCCGGCGGCCGGCCAGTAGACGGGCGACCACGTCGTCGACCTGCGAGCCGTCCTCGGAATACAGCTGCTGGCCGTGCCGGTCCCGCATCAGCTGCGTCAGCCGGGCATAAGCCTCCGACGCGGCCGGTTCGTAGCGGGTGACCATTTCGATCTCGCCGCGGCGTAGGCAGGTGGTGATTTCCAGCGACTCGAATCCCGGTACGGCGCGTTCGGCGTCACGCAGCGTCTCGGCCAGCCCCGACTCGGGCAGCCCGAACATCCGCAGGGTTTCCTGACGGTAGATCGTGCGGCCGGCGATCGCCTGCTGAGCCGCGGGAGTCTGGATGGCCTTGTGCCACATCGGCTGCAGCTCGCGCGGCGGGCCGGGAAGCACGATCACCGTCGGCTTCCCCGGTACCACGACCCCCGGCGCGGTGCCCACCGGATCGAGCACCTGCGCGCCGGCGGGAATCATCGCCTGCTTACGGTTGGCGGCGCGCACCGCCTCAAAGCTTTCCGAATCGAAGTGCGCCATAAGCCTTTTGAGGATGTTCGCGATCTTGCCTTCGACCTCCGAGTCGAGGACCAGGTCACGGCCACAGAAGCGGGACACCACCTCGACGGTCATGTCGTCAGCGGTGGGCCCCAGGCCGCCGCTGGTGACGATCAGGTCCACGCCCTGATCGGCCAGGAAACGTAGTTGGGCCTCGATGTCGGCGGGCCGGTCGCCACAGATCGTGATGTGGGCGAGTTCTACACCCAGTTCCAGCAGCCGGTCGGCGATCCACGGGCCGTTCTTGTCCTGGACTCGTCCGGTGAGGACCTCGGTTCCGGTGACGACGATGCCTGCGCGTGCGCTCACCGGCATGAGCCTACTGGCGTAAGGCGCGGGCGGGGTTAACCCTCGGCCAGGTGGCGCTCGACCGTCGCCACCTTCTGCGTTATCGCGTCCTTGGCACCGGCGCGCGAGTCCACCTTGATCACGGTGCTGACCCGGGGTGCCCGAGCGGCGACCACGTCGACGGCGCGCTGGACGACGGCCATGACCTCGTCCCAGGTATCGCCCTCGATGACGGTGAACATCGAATTCGTTTCATTCGGCAAACCGGACTCCCGCACCACGCGAATCGCGTCGGCAACGAGCTCACTGACGCCATCGCTCACGCCCAGCGGAGTGACGGAAAACGCGACTAGGACAGACACCGAAGCGAGCCTACCCGGCCGGTTTGGCAGCATCGAGCCATGCGGGTTCTGGTGCAACGAGTCTCGTCGGCAACGGTGACGGTCGATGGTCGGATGGTCGGCGCCATCAGGCCGCAGGGTCAGGGTTTGCTCGCGTTCGTCGGAGTGACCCACGACGACGACCTTGGCAAGGCCCGACGCCTTGCCGAAAAGCTATGGACGCTACGGATTCTCGCCGATGAGCGGGCCGCGGCAGACGTCGGTGCACCGGTCTTGGTGGTGAGCCAATTCACGCTGTACGCCGATACCGCCAAGGGCCGAAGACCGTCCTGGAATGCTGCGGCTCCCGGCGCGGTCGCCGAGCCGCTGGTCGCTGCGTTCGCCGACGCGTTGCGCGGGTTGGGTGCCGTGGTCGAGACCGGCGTGTTCGGCGCACACATGCAAATCGAGTTGATCAACGACGGGCCGGTAACGGTGCTCCTGGAACTGTGAGGGCCCGGCCGCGGGTACCGTGGTGCTGTCGGCGCTTACAGAGAGGGACGACCATGAGCACTGGGCCCCAATACGGCTCGCTCCGTTCCGATGACGACCAGTGGGACATCGTCAGCAGCGTTGGTTATACCGCGTTGCTGGTAGCGGGTTGGCGCGCCGTGCACGCGCTGAGTCCTCGACCGCTGGTGCGAGACGAGTTCGCAAAGGTTTTCATCGCAGCCGCGCAAGACCCGTATTTGGCGGACGTGCTTGCCAATCCGGGCAGTAACGACGACGAGACCGCATTTCCGCGGTTATACGGCGTGCAGACGAAATTTTTCGACGACTTTTTCGGCTCCGCGGGTGTGGTCGGCATACGGCAGGCGGTAATCGTCGCGGCGGGGTTGGACTCGCGGGCCTACCGACTTCAATGGCCCTCCGGAACAAGTGTTTTCGAAATCGACCTGCCGAAAGTCCTGGATTTCAAGGCGCGAGTGCTGGGCGAACATGGCGCGGTGCCGCGGGCCAATCGCGTCGAGGTCGCCGCCGACCTGCGCACCGATTGGTCCCGCCCGTTGGAGGCGGCCGGTTTTGACACCGAGATGCCCAGCGCTTGGTCGGTCGAGGGGATATTGCCGTATCTGACCGACGAGGCCCAGAACACGCTTTTCACCCGGATCAGTGGGCTCAGCGCTCCCGGCAGCCGAATCGCCATCGGCGCACTGGGATCGCGCCTCGACCACGATCGGCTTGCAGCGCTGGAAAGCGAGTATCCCGGCGTCAACATGTCAGGCAACGTGGACTTTTCCGCCCTGACTTACGAGCCCAAGGGTGATCCCGCCGGATGGCTGGCCGCGCACGGCTGGTCGGTCGACCCGGTGCGCACCACGCTGGATTTGCAGCGCGGCTATGGTTTGACGCCCCCCGAGGTCGACGTGAAGATCGACGCCTTCATGCATTCGCAGTACATCACCGCGACCCGGTAGCGGGATCCGCCGGGACGTCCAAACCGTTAGGGCGTCAGCAGAATCTTGACATCGTCGCCGGACCGCGCCTCGGCGGCGGCGTAGCCCTTGGCCGCCTCGTCCAACGGCAACGACGTGGTGAAGATGCCGTCGACGTCGAGGCGCCCGGACTGCAACAGCGGCACCAGCTCTGCCCAGGTGCGCTGCACCGGTGCCGTGGTCATCCGCAGCGTGATGCTGCGAATCAGGCAACCCAAGGCGTTGAGCGGAAACGGATTCATGTCGTGCACGCCGACGACCGAAACCGTGCCACCGGGGCGCACCGCGTTGAGCGCATCGGTCAGCGAGGCGTCGGTCGCGACGGCGTCGATCACGGCATCGGCGCCGCGGCCGCCCGTCGCGGCCAGGATGGCCTCGACCGCCGGTGCCTTGATCGGCGTGGCCCCCCACTCGGCGGCACGGTTCAACCGACCATCCACCCGGTCGACGGCGAAAACGGTTGCCGCACCTTGAAACTGAGCGCTACGCAGGGAACACAACCCGACCGCGCCGAGGCCGAACACCGCCACGGTTCCGCCCAGCGGAATGTCGGCGCGCTGGGCCGCGGCCCAGCCGGTCGGCAAGTTGTCGGTGAGCAGCAGCGCCTGCTCGGTGGTGATGCCCTCCGGCATCTTCAACAGCTGGAAATCCGCGGCGGGGACGGCCAGCAGGTCGGCCTGCGCTCCGCCGAGCAAGCCGCCGCCGAAAATCTGGAAGCCGGCGTAACACATGACGGGATCGCGGGTGGCACACCCCGGGCAGGCGCCGCAGCCGGTCACCGACGACACCATCACCCGATCTCCGGGCCGGACCGTGCGCACTTCGGTGCCGACATCGACGACCGTCCCGATTGCTTCGTGCCCCAACGCGATCGGGTCGGGAATCGGGAAGTCGGCTTCGTAGAAATGCAGATCCGAGCCGCAGATGCCCGCGGCGGTGACTTCGATGATCGCGCCGTCGTCGCCCGGCAGGGCTGGATCAGGGCGGGTGTCGACCCGGATGCTGCGGGGGCCGTCGACGACTACGGTGCGCATTGCGGAGTGCTCACTTTCTGATCCGACTTCGAATCACGTTGGCGCACAATGAATTGCGACCAGTCGGGCTCACGCACCGCGGCCCAGTACTGGTTGAGGCGCCACGGGCTGACGGTGTGAATTTCCCCGTCAGCGTTCTTGAAGTAGGAGTGCTTGACCGCGGGGTGTGACCACACCATCTTCTTGATCTGTTCCTGCGTGCGTCGATGCCAATCGTTGGCGGCCTCGGCCGTGGGCTCCATCGAGTGCACATCGGGTTCGGTCAGCCGCTTCAGGCACTGATCGATGTAGCGCATCTGCAGCTCGGACTGGAAGATCAGGCTGCCGCCGTGGGCGAGGTGGGTGCCCGGCCCGTAGATGATGAAGAAGTTGGGGAAGTTCGGAACCGTGATGCCCAGATAGGCGTACGGTCGACTCCCCCACATTTCGTGCAGATCGATTCCGTTGCGTCCGGTCACTTTCAGCGGCCACAACACCTCGGTGTGCCGAAACCCGGTGGCGTAGACGATGATGTCGGCGTCATGCGCCACGCCGTCTTCGGTCACCACCGCGTGCGGCGTGATTTTCCGGATCGGCGTGCGGACCAGTTCGACATTGTCGCGCCGTAGGGTGTTAAGCCAGCTGCCGTTGTCCTGCAGGGTCCGTTTGCCGCAGGCGGGGTAGTCGGGCAGCACCTTGGCCAACAGTTCCTCGTCGTCACCGACCTGGGCGGTGATCCACTGCGAGAACATCGTCGCCGCGGCGGCATTGATGTCGCTGACCGCCGCGTCTTGGTCGGGATAGTCGGGGTCGGCCTCCGCCGCGTCCAGGCCTTTGTCCGAGCCGGGCCACAGCACCAGGAACCGGTACCAGCGTCCGTAGAACGGCAGGTGGCGCAGTGCCCAGCGCACGCCGTCGCCGACTTCGTCGTGGTACATCGCGTTCGGGAACATCCACTGTGCGGTTCGCTGGAACACGGTCAGTTGTGCGACGTCACCGGCGATTGCCGGCGCGATCTGAAAGCCGCTGGCGCCCGCACCGATAAGTGCGACCCGCTTGCCGGTGATATCGACCGAATGATCCCAGGCCGCAGAGTGAAACGACGGCCCGGCAAAAGTTGTGGCGCCGTCGAATTCGGGGATCTGCGGTCGGTTGAGCTGGCCGACGGCGGTGATCAGCGCCCGCGCCCGCAGTTCGGTGGTCTGGCCGTCGGTGCCGCGCAGCGCGACGGCCCAATTGCCGTCGGTGTCGTCCCACTCGGCGGCCAAAACCTCGGTGTTCCAACGGATGTGCTCGGCCAAGTCGTGCTTGTTCATCACCTCGGTGAAGTAATGCTGCAGTTCATCCTGCTCGGCGAAGAAATGAGACCAGTCGTTGTTGGGTTCGAAGCTGTAGCAATAGAAATGGTTCGCCACATCGACGCGGGCGCCGGGATAGCTGTTCTCCCACCACGTCCCGCCGGGGCCGGCGTTCTTTTCGACGATCGTGAACGAGATGTTGGCCTGTTTGAGCCGGATGCCGGCCAGCAGACCGGATTCGCCGCATCCGACGACGAGCACCGGCAGCCCGGCCGCGCGCTCGGCGGGTATCGGCGCCGGGCGGCGGGGGTCGAGGCCGTCCAGGTCGAGTTCTTCGGAGACCAGCGGCAGGTAGTCGTCGGGCACATGTTCGCAGGCCGCCCAGTCCAGCATCTCCCGGATCAGTGCCGGGCCCAGCGGTGCGGGCTCGGGGCAGCCGCGGTCGCGGTAGTCGGCGATCACGGTGAGCGCGTCGGCGCGGGCGCGGGCTTTGTCCTCCTCGGACATGAACCCTTGCACCTCGTTGAGGAAGATGCCCATCTGCTTGTACTCGCGGATGAATCGCGGGTCACCGGTGATGTGCACGAGCGACAGCAGCAGCGTGGGGATGCTGACGTCCTCTAGCGCCCTCCCGATCTCCGGGGTCGGCGTGGCGAAAGGGCGGCCGGAATAGGGGCTGCGCATCGAGCCGATCCTTTCGACGGGTGAGGGCCGATTACGCTACTAGCCGTGTCGTAATTGGCAGCACTACGCTACCCGCTGCCGACAGGGCTGATCAAGGGTCGTCGTCGTCGGGGCTGAGCAGCTGTTCGGGGTGATGGACGCTGTTGGTGCGGGGTTGGCCT
>NZ_LQPT01000003.1 GCF_002102355.1 Mycobacterium sherrisii
GTGTACCTGCATTCGGCCGTCGACGGGTTCTCCCGACTGTCCTACACCGAAGCCCTTGACAACGAAAAAGCCGTCACCGCAATCGGATTCATGCACCGCGCCCAGGTATGGTTCGCCGTCCATGGCATCGACCGCATCCAGCGGATCGTCACCGACAACGGCGCCTGCTACCGGGCCAAAGACTTCGCCCACGTGCTCCACGGCGCACGCCACCAATTCATCACGCCCTACACCCCGCGCCACAACGGCAAAGTCGAGCGCTACAACCGCATCCTGGCCGAAGAGTTCCTCTACGCCAGGACATGGACCTCAGAAACCCAACGCGCCGAAGCACTCAAAGTCTGGAACATCCACTTCAACTACCATCGACCACACTCTGCCGCCGCAGGCCAGCCACCAGCATCACGACTCGCCACCGGCGTCACCAATGTCATGGCCTCATACAACTAGCCGCCGATCGGGGCCATCGAGCGCGCACGCCCCAGCACTACCGGCAGGCTCGACCAGCCGCGAAGCACCCGGGTGTCCCGTCGGGTCCCAAGACCGGCCGCGCGCACCTCGGGGAAACGTTCGAAGAATGCCCGCAACCCGACCTCGCCCTCTGCCCGTGCCAGGGCGGCACCCAGGCAGAAGTGCCGGCCGCCGGAAAAGGCGAGATGCCGTCCCGCGTTGGGGCGTTCGATGTCGAAGCGATGCGGGTCGGCGAACACCGACGGATCGCGGTTGGCGGCGGCCAGATACAGCAACACCACGTCCCCACCGGCGATCCGGCGACCGGCCAGCTCGACGTCGGTGATGGCCCGGCGCGCGGTCAACTGCACCGGGGAGTCCAACCGCAGGATCTCTTCGACGGCGTTGGGCCACACCGCGGGGCGCTCGCGCAACGTATCGAGATGCTCGGGTGCATCGAGCAGCATCCGAATGCCGTTGCCCAACAGGTTCACCGTGGTCTCGAATCCGGCCGCCAGCACCAGCCCCGCGATCGCGGTGAGTTCCGCTTCGCTGAGATACGTTTCGTCGGAACCACTTTCGGCCGCTAGAATCAGCTGACTCAGCAGATCGTCGCCGGGGTTTCGGCGCAACTGCCGCAGGTGGTCACCCAGCCAGGAATTGAATCCCGCGATGCCGCGCTGCACGCTGCGGAATTGGCCCCACCGCAATCCGATGTCCAGGCTCGGGGCCGCCAGTTCGCCGAACTTCAGAACCCGCGATCGGTCACGTTCGGGTACACCCAGGATGTCGCTGATGATGGCGACCGGAAGCTGTGAGCAGTACCTCTCGACGATATCCACCACGCCCGACTCGCCGGCCAGCTCGTCCAGCAGCGCCGCCGCGGTGCTCGACCCGGTCCCGCAGCGCGGCGACCGCCCGCGCGGTGGACACGCCCGACACCGTCTTGCGGTAGCGCGTATGCTCCGGCGGCTCGGTGGCCAGCAGCGACGGCTCGCGCAGCGGGTGCAGCAAGTCCTCGCGGGTGCGGCGTTCCACCCACCGCACCGGCGCGGGCAGGTTCGATCCCAGCATCAGCACCCGGAAGTCCTCGGAGCGCAGCACGCTGTGCACGACGCTGTGGTCGACTGCCAGGTAGCCAACCCGGCTCTTCACCATGGGACCACGCGCATGCAGCTCGTCACAGAACGGCACGGGGTCGGCGGCCACCGCCGGATCGGAGATCAGCCGGGCCTGCATGTCCCCACGCCGCCGGCCGATCGCCGCGGCGCCGCGAATGAAGCCGTGCAGCGCAAGCCAGTGCAAGCGTTCCTTCACAACGCCTCCGTGGCGACGGCGAAGGTCAACATGAAGCGGTGATCTTGAAATCGGTCGTGACGACCTTGTTCGGGTTGGCGCTGTTGATGCCGTAGGCGCTGCCGGCGATCGTGTAGGCGTTGTCGTTGACGTCGACGTGCGCGTCACCGACGCCACCCAGCCAGAAGCTGCCAGTGAATCCGTCGATGTTGCGAATCTTCACCCACTGCGGGATGGCCCGGGAAGCGCTGAGCAAGACCACGGCTTCGACGTGGCCGTCGCGGTCGGGGATGTCGATGGTCCGATACGACTGCAGCTGGCTGCAGGCTGGCGGACGCGCCGCATGGCCACCCCGTTGATGGTCAGGTGCGCGGCACCCAAGGGTGTGTTCTGGGCGGTTGCGCATCCCGCGGCGGCGGCGACCAAGGCACCCACGACCGGGATCAATCCGTACCGGCGCACTTTCGACTCCTTCACTGGCGCTTCGAGGTCAGCGCTTCGAGGTCAGCGCCGGCAACGACGCGGCGATGCGGCCTCGGACAAACTCCGGACTCCAACCCTTGAGCAGGTCGATCATGCGAATGCTCTTGGGCACGTACCAGTGCAGCCGTTTCGGATGCTGGTAGGCCCGCCAGGCCGCCTCGGCGACGCTGCTGGCCGGCATCAACCGCAACATGCCCTTCTTCGGCGCCCTGGCGCGCAGCTCTTCGGGCGTCATCGGTGCGGCGCCGTCGTCGGAGCGGTTGGGTGTCGTGGTGAGGATGGCCGTGTCGATCAGACCCGGAAGGACGTCGGCCACCCGCACACCGTGCCGGCGCCATTCCACGCTGAGCGCCTCGGTAAGGCCCTTGACCGCATGCTTGGTCGACGAATAAACGGCCAGGCGCGGCATCCCGTAGGTGGCCGATGACGACGACGTCGTGAACATCAAGCTGCCGGGCGTCTGCTTGAGGTAGGGCAGCGCGCCGTACGCGCCGGTCAGCACGGACTTGTAGTTCACCTCGACGACACGCATCGTCGCCTCGTACGGCACATCCTCGAACCAGCCGGACTCGCCGATGCCCGCGTTGTTCCACATCATGTCCAGTCCGCCGCCGGCGTTGCCGGCGCAGAAGTCCGCCAGCGCGCCGTCCAGATCGGCTTTGACCGTGACGTCGACCGTTCGTGTCCATAGCCGATCGTCGCCCAGTTCCTGGGCCAGGGCGGTGAGCCCGTCGGCGTTGCGGTCGACGGCGCCCACGCGCCAGCCCTTGGCATAGAAGAGCCTGGCCCCTTCGCGGCCCATGCCACTGCCCGCGCCAGTGATGAAGACCGATCTCACGGCCGTGTTTCCGGAGCCCGGCATCCCAGCCTTCCTGTCAGCCCGCCTCGACCACGTCTTTGATGCGATTCAGCGTTTTGGTCATATCACGGACGTTGCGGCGCTTACGCAAAAAGCCGCCAAACACCCAGTACACGCCCAGCCATGGCGCCGGGCGCAGCCGGAACGACTCGGTGACGTCGGTGCCCGCGCCGGACGGGACCAGGCGGTAGTGCCAGTTGTTGACCGGCCTGTCGCCGAGAAAAACCGAAAACCCGAATTCGCGGCCGGGCTCGCATGCGGTGACTTCACAGACGGTCCAGTAAATCGGCCCGATCTCGTTTCGTTTAACGTGACCGCGGAATTTCACCCCGAGGGCCGGGCCTTTCGCACCGCCGAGCCACTCGGCTTCGAATACTTCGGGGGAAAACCTTCCCGTGTTGCGGACGTCGGAAATCAGCTCCCAAATCTTGTCCGCGGGTGCCGCCATATGAACTGTTGCCGAACCTTCCATGGCCCGATCCAAACACATGGACGGTCGCGGACCTAGGGACAGCCGTCCGGGTCATCGGTGCGGGGTGGCCGCCTGGATGAGGCCGTTGATGATCTCCTTGATGCCCTGCGCGGGGTGCGAGTACCAACCGATCGGCAGGCCGGACGCGGCGCCGCACTTCGGCCACGGCTCGACACCCTGATCGGCGAAAAGCCGGTTGGCGACGGCGATTTGCTGCTCACGAGAGGCGGCCGCGGGGTTGCCGACGCCGCCGTACTCGGCCCAAGTGGCGGGCTTGAATTGCAGTCCGCCGTAGGCGCCGTTCCCGGTGTTGGCGTGCCAGTTGCCGCCAGATTCGCATTGCGCGATCGCGTCCCAGTTGGGTGTCGGCGCCGCGCCGGCCTCGGCGGTCGCCGGGCCAAGTGTCGCTGCGACGATACCGCCGGCAATCGCGTACTTGACGAGAGGCTTCCCCAAGTTTCTCATGTCAAGCAATTCGGCGTGTGTCCAGAAAGCGTTACCGATTCGATTGATTCGCGAGATAAGAAATTTATGGCATTTCTATGGCAACGAAATCGGCCGGGTCGCTATGGTTTGCCCGACGTCGACGTTTAAGGGCAACAAGAGCGTGTAGCCCGCGCCAGCGCCTGTTGGTAGAGGTCATCGAGCTGGTCGGTGCGGACGACGTCGGCCCGCGCGGCGTCGAGTTGCGCACCGCAGGCCGGCGACTGCAGCAGGTCCCAGTGCGCGGCGAGCTGCGCCAGCATCGTCTTATTCAGGCCGTCGATCGTCGACCGTGACGCGGACAGATCGGGTGCCTCGGTCGGCGCGGTGGACGGGTCGAGCGTCCAATCCGCGAAACGGCGGTATTCGACCCCGGTGGTGGCGTCGATCTGGTCGCCGAACAGCCGGGCCACGAAATTCGGGTCGATGTGCTCGCCGGCGGCGCCGGCTTTCGACTCGGCGAGCTCCTGGTGGACCCGCACCGGATCCTCGATCGCGCCATGGGTTTTCCACTTGAACGCCGCTACCGGCTCCGCGGTGCGCAACCGCTGCGCGGCCGCGTCGACCAGCTGGGTCAGCTCGCTGGCGTCCGCCCGCGCCGGCACCATCGGCAGCAGCGACACCGCGACGACGATCGCCCCGAACGTGCTACTGCGCCTGACGATCGCCGTCAGGCGCAGTAGCGACATCGAGAATGCGGGGGTGTTATCCGCCGCTGGCACCCAGGGTGCTCTGCAGGTCGGGCTTCATCGCGTTCAGCTGCGCGCCCCAGTACTCCCAGCTGTGTGTTCCGTAGTTGGGGAAGTTGAACACGGCGTTGTGGCCGCCCGCCGCGGTGTAGGCCTCTTGGAACTTCTTGTTGACGCCGATCATGAAGTTGCTCTCGAGGAACGTGGCCGGCAGGTTGGCACCGCCCAGTTCGTTCGGGGTCCCGTTACCGCAGTACACCCAGAGGCGAGTGTTGTTGGCGACGAGTTGACCGACGTTGACCAGGGGGTCGTTGCGCTGCCAGGCGGGGTCGTTGTCCGGCCCCCACATGTCTTCCTTCTTGTAGCCGCCGGCATCACCCATGGCCAAACCGATCCAACCCTGCCCGGTGGACGGGCTGAGGTAGCCGGACAGCGATCCGGCATAGATGAATTGGGCCGGGTGGTAGATCGCCAGGTTCATCGCGGAGGCACCGGCCATCGAGATCCCGACTGCCGCGCTGCCGTTCGCCTTGACGCTCTTCTGCGAAGACAGGTATTGCGGCAGTTCGCTGGTCAGGAAGGTCTCCCACTTGTATGTGGAGCAGCCGGCCTTACCGCAGGCAGGCTTGTACCAGTCGGTGTAGAAGCTGGATTGGCCACCGACCGGCATGACCACCGACAGGCCGGACTTGTAGTACCACTCGAAGGCGGGCGTGTTGATGTCCCAGCCGTTGTAGTCGTCCTGGGCCCGCAACCCGTCGAGGAGGTACACCGCGGGGGAGCCGTCGCCGCCGCTTTGGAACTGGACCTTGATGTCGCGGCCCATGCCGGCCGACGGCACCTGCAGATATTCGACAGGCAGGCCGGGCCGGGAAAATGCGTTGGCAGTCGGCGCCCCTCCGGCAAGATTGATCAGACCCGGCAGGGCTACCGCCGCTGCCGCACCGACCGCAAGCCGGCGCCCCCAGGCCCGGATCTTCTCGCTCACGTCTGTCATACCTGCGCCCCTTGTCGGTTGTATGTCGTGGCGTGGTGCCCTCGGCAGAATTTACCGTGTGAATAGCTTAAATGTCGATTAGGACGCGTTGTCATCTCGGTTTTGTATCGCGTGGCGCAAAAATTAAACGTTCTGCGATTACGGACCGACAAAGCTGACATCCCCATCGGCGGCCCCCACCGCGCGGGTGAAAGAACGAAACGCCTGGTGGTCGGGGTGCACCGACACCGCGCGGGAGACGGGCCGCGTGAGACAACACGGGTCGCGCGGCCCCGGCAAAACACGTTGGTCGTCCGATTTCGACACGCCCTGCCAGAACCCGTCAAATCTCCTCGCATGGTTACGTGGATCGACGACGGCTACGACGGCTTGCGACGGCGGATCACCGAGGCGAGCCGAACCCACCGGATTGACCCGGATTGACGTTATCGATAATTCCGTGGGGTTCGCGACCGCTCTGGTCGTGCGCCGAGGTGTGCTGCGGATCCGACATCGGTGCAGCCGAACCCGCCAGGACCGCGTAGGCTCTCTCGGAGCAAGCCGATGGAGACCGAACGAGAACCCGGTCCGTTCCGGCCCTGCAGAATCACCGCCCTAGCGGACCTTCGCTGCGCGATGGTGTCGTCGGGCCGCCGGACGTTGGGACGATTTTGGGACGATTGAGGTGCGAAACTTTGGAGACGGTTCTAGGGCTATCACTGACGCCGACCACTTTCGGGTGGGTCCTCGCTGAAGGACACGGCGCGGACGGCACCATCCTGGACCATCAGGAGACGGCGTTGCGCGCCGAGCACGGCGTCCCGGCCGTCAGTACCGCAGACCAGGTAGCCCAGGAGGTGCTGCGGGTGGAGGCGCAGGCCAGTGCGGGAGAGCACCGCTTGCGGGTCATCGGCGTGACGTGGAATGACGCGGCCGCCGCCCAGGCCGCCCTGCTGCTGGAAGCGCTGACCGACGCCGGATTCGACAACATCGTGCCGGTTCGGTTGCTGGACGCCGTCGAGACGCTGGCGCTGGCCATTGCACCCGTCGTCGGCTACAACCAGACGGCCGTCTGCCTCCTCGAACACGAGCGCGCAACCGTTGTCATGGTCGACGGCCACGACGACGAAACCCGAACCGTCATCAAACACGTCAGCGGTGGCTTCGACGGGCTGCGCGGGTGGCTGACCAAGATGTTCGACCGCGGCGGCTGGCGTCCGCAGGCCGTTGTGGTGGTCGGCGCGGACAGCGATATCGACGGCTTTTCGTGGCAGCTCGAAAAGGCTTTACCGGTACCGGTTTTCGCGCAGACGATGGCACAAGTGACCGTCGCCCGCGGGGCCGCGCTGGCGGCGGCGCGCAGCACCGAGTTCACCGACGAGCAATTAATTGCGGGCACGGAGCAACCCGCGCCCGCGGCACCGCCACGGCCCGGTCGCCTGTCCTATGCCGGGGCCGCGGCCGCATTGGCCACCGGCGCCGTCACCTTTGTCTCGTCACTCGCGATGGCCGTCGGTATCCAATTCGCTCCGGCCGCGGGGGAGACACCGGGCAAGCACCAGGCGCACCGGACGACACCGCAAGTGGCCGAGGCGGATCGACCCGCCGTTGCGCCGCCGCCCGCGGTCGAGCCGTCGTTGCCGCGGCCGGCGGCCGGTGAACCCATTGCGCGACAGGACGCACCGGCGGAGGAGCCCGGCGAACAGCAACGCGAGCCGGATGAGCCGCAGCCTTATCTGACGCGGGTTCTCGAGCACATCCCGGGCGACAGTGGCGAACCGGCCCCGCCGCCGGAACCGGCGCAGCCCTAAGCCGCCTGCAGCGGCGTCAAGCCATCACCGGCCCGGCGGCCGGGGTCAGGCCGGCCGGATCGCGGTGCAGTAATAGGTGTCGGCGTTGAAAAAGTCTGCGGACGAAGGTATTTCCGGAATGCCGTTCGCCGCGAACAGCTCGTTGATGGTCTGGCGCTGCGTCTGCCAACCATGCTGGTTCAGATATGTCGCCACGTCGTTGCGTTCAACGTCGTAGCGAAGATCGGCGAGCTCCACCTCGAAGCCGTGCGCGCGCCAGCGCTGGGCGGCAAGGCCGATGACATCTGGCACTTGCTCGCCATCTTCGCCCGGCCGGTTGCCGAAGATCTCGGCGGCCACCCGGCTGCCTGGCGTGCTGAGTTCGGCGATGTTGTCCAGCAAGCGATCCTGGGCATCCGCGGGGAGGAATGCGAGCAGGCCTTCGGCGATCCACGCGCTGGGCGCGGCAGGGTCGAAACCGGCCGCCTGCAATGCTGCCGGCCAATCCTGTCGTAGATCGATCGCCACCTCACGCAGATCGGCCGTCGGCCGGGCGCCCAGATCGGCCAGGGTGGCGCTCTTGAATCGGATCACTTCGGGCTGATCGATTTCGAACACCCTGGCGCCGGCCGGCCACTGCAACCGGTAGGCCCGCGCATCCAAACCGGACGCCAGAATGACGGCCTGACGGATTCCGGCGTCCATTGCGTCCCGGAAGAACGCGTCGAAGTAACGCGTCCGGGCGCCCATCAGGTCGGCCATTCGCTGCAAGCCCCAGACGTCGTCGGGGCCGTCGATGTCGGCCGCGTCGATGTCTCCGTTAGCCCAGCGGGCGAGGAACTCGATACCCACGGCGCGCACCAGGGGCTCCGCGAAGGGGTCGTCGATCAGCGGCTGGTTGGCCTTCGAGGCGACGGCCCGCCCGGCGGCGACCATCGTGGCGGTCGCTCCGACACTGGTTGCCAGATCCCACGAATCATTGTCTGTACGAGGCATTTCGACTTCTCCCGACGAGTCAAGCGAGTTGATACTTAGCTGCGGTAATGAATCCTTCACGAGGATACACTTGTCGGCGCGTACCGCTGGTCGAGCTCACTCGCCCTTGGCGTGGACCGCCTCGAACTCCACTGCCACCTCATCGGCGACCTGGACGGAGCCCATCAGCAGGGAGACGAGCTTGATTCCGTAGTCCGACTGCAGGATTCGCGATTGCGCAGACATTTGCCAGGAAGCCCCGAGGTCCTCCGTGCGCAAATCGATGACGTGCTCGCGTCGCCTGCCGCGAAGAGTCAGTGTTCCGGCGAGGCGGTACCCGCGGGTGGTCTTCTCGATGCCGCCGGCGACATAGCGGATCTGGGGGAAGCGGCGGGCGTCGAGCGAACTCAGCGCATTCGAACGGACCAGAGCCTTCTCCGGCCCCGAAAGCCCCTTGACGCCACCTTGACTGCCGATCACCTCGAAGGAGTCCGCGTCGACCACGAGCTCGGCGCCCACCGGATCGTCGCCGGACCACTCCACGGTTGCCCGCCAGCGCATCATCGCAATCGTGAGGCGATGCCCCAACCGCGCGGCCCGGCCCGTGACGCCGGTACGCAGCAAAAGATCACCGTCGGCGGCGTCGAGTGTCCATGACCGGGTCACAGACCGACTGTATTCGGCGCGCCGGCTCCGGATCTCAGTGCGCCACGGGGCATTTGCCGGTCCCGTTGGTGTGGTAGTCCACCTGCCAGTGCTTGATGCCGTTGAGCCAGCCGGACCGTAGCCGCTCGGGCTTGCCCACCGATTCCAGATCGGGCAGCGCGTCGGCGATCGCGTTGAACATCAGGTCGATCGTCATGCGCGCCAGGTTCGCCCCAATGCAATAGTGCGCACCCGTACCGCCAAAACCTACATGCGGGTTGGGATTACGCAGGATGTTGAAGGTGAACGGGTCGTCGAAGACGTCCTCGTCGAAGTTGGCGGAGCGGTAGACCATCACCACCCGCTGCCCCTTCTTGATCTGCACTCCGGACAACTCGTAGTCCGCGAGCGCGGTCCGCTGGAAGGACGTCACCGGCGTGGCCCACCGGACGATCTCGTCGGCGGTGGTGGCCGGGCGCTCGCGTTTGTAGAGCTCCCATTGATCGGGAAAATCGGTGAAGGCCATCATTCCCTGGGTGATGGAGTTGCGGGTTGTCTCGTTACCCGCCACAGCCAGCAGGATGACGAAGAAACCGAACTCGTCGTCGGAGAGCTTGTGGCCGTCGACGTCCGCCTGGATCAGCTTGGTGACGATGTCCTCGCCGGGGTTTTTCGCCCGGTCGGCGGCCATCTGCATGGCGTAGGTGATCAGCTCGACCGAGGCGCCCATCGCATCGTTGCGGGCAAACTCGGGATCCTGGTCTCCCACCATCTGGTTGGACCAGTGAAACAGCTTCATCCGCTCCTCTTGCGGCACGCCCAACAGGCCGGCGATCGCCTGCAGCGGCAACTCGCACGACACCTGCTCGACGAAATCACCGGAGCCTTCGGCCGCGGCGGCCGCAACGATCTGCCGGGCGCGCTCGTTGAGGTCGTCGCGCAACCGCTCGACGGCGCGGGGTGTGAAACCGCGGGAGATGATCTTGCGCAGGTGCGTGTGCTGCGGGGCGTCCATGTTGAGCAGCACGAACTTGCCCGTTTCGCGCTGCTCGCGCACGGTGCCCTCGCGGTAGCGGGGCAGGGCGGTGTTCTCCAGGCTGGAAAACACGTCGCTGCGCAGCGAGACCTCTTTGACGTCCTTGTGCTTGGAGATGACCCAGAAGCCGCCGTCGTCGAATCCGCCGCAACCGTCGGGTTGTTCGTTCCACCAGATCGGAGCGGTGCGGCGCAACTCGGCCAGTTCTTCCACCGGCAACCGCTCGGCGTGAATGTCGGGATCGGTGAAATCGAAGCCGGGAGGCAGATTCGGGACCGGCTTGGTGGTCGAGTTATCAATTGACACGGCCCACTCCTCGATACGAAGTCATCTAGTCGTATGTCCTGTGCCAAATAAACCATCGCGACACCACGGTTGGGAAGCATTGACACAACTTCGATCGGCCGAATTGCAACACGTTCAGTCACGCCGGCCGCCGTTGCGCCCGGCCCTTGCCCGGCAGGGCTTTGTGGCCTGCACCACAAAAGTTATGCTGTTGATCCAGGTCACCGGCGCATCAACGGACCAGGTGACGCTTACGCGAAGGGTGGACGCATGATTCGCGAACTACTCGCCGTCACCGCCGTGACGGCCGGCGCCCTGACCGCGGCGCCGAGCGCGGCGGCCGGCTACGAGGGCGACGTGCCCGGCATGAACTATCAGGCGTCGTTGGGTGCGCCGTGCGACAACTACGAGCGCTTCATTTTCGGGCGCGGCCCCAGCGGACAGGCGGAGGCCTGCCATTTCCCGCCACCGAACCAGTTCCCGGCAGCGACCACCGGCTACTGGGTGATCTCCTACCCGCTGTACGGCGTGCAGCAGGCCGGCGCGAAGTGCCCCGGCCCGCAGAGCGCGGCGCAGTCCGAGGCCGGACTTCCGATGCTGTGCCTGGGAGCGCAGGGCTGGCAAGAGGGATGGTTCACCGGCGCAGGATTCTTCCCACCGTCCGGGTAACGGCCATGCCCAAGCATCCGCCGGTTCAGGGTCCGACGCCCCAGGGTCCGATTCCCCGGTGGCTGCGCTTCGTGCTGGCGTCCGATCGGGCGGGCTCGGCCTGGTATGTCGGGCTCGGTTTCTTCTTCGCTCCGGTGCTGGCGGTGCTGTCGCCGTGGCCGACGATCACCTCCGTACTCTGGGCGGCGATCGCACTGGCCGGTTTGTGGTTGGGACTGTTGGGCATCGCGATGGCCGTCGGATTGGCGCGGGTGTTGCGCTCGGGCACCGAGATTCCCGAGGACTATTGGCGCAGCTTGGTGAACTACTGACAGCTAGCGTCGGAGCAAAGTCCGGCAACGATAGGAGACTCCGATGGCGCTCAACCCCAAAGACGCCATAGACGCGGCCAAGGACATCGCGACCAACGCCGTAGAAAAGGCGTCGGACATCGTCGAAAACGTCGGCGACATCATTCGCGGCGATGTTGCCGGCGGGGCCAGCAGCATCGTTCAAAACTCCATCGACATCGCGACGCACGCCGTGGACAAGACCAAGGAAGTCTTCACCGGCGGCAAGTACGACGTCGAAGAGGACTAGTTGTTGCGGGTCATGAGGTTGTAGACGCCGACACGGGTTGAGGTGTTCGGGGGACGGGTTCTTCGGCGGCAGGATGAGAAATCGCCAAACCCCTCGTCCTGACTACCGAAGGAACCCGTCCGTGACCCACGGTAATGCCCCGTTGTCCGTTGAAGGCCGTCGTCGACTCGTGGCCCGTTGCGCTGATCGTCCGATCGCTCACGTGGC
>NZ_LQPT01000004.1 GCF_002102355.1 Mycobacterium sherrisii
AGATCATCCCCACTGAGCCAAACAGGTGGTCCCTAGCCCGTGGCCAAACCATGGTCCCATCACCTAGGCGAATGACACCTGCCCCGTGCCGTCGGCGGTGAGTACGTCGCGGCTCTGCTGGGCAGCTGCGATCGGACCTCCGCCCTAGGGTGTCGCGACTACGCGATTCTGATGCTGTTGTCCCGGTTGGGATTACGCAACGGTGAGGTGTCGCGGCTACGCCTGGACGACATAGACTGGCAGGCTGGTCAGCTGTTGATCCGCGGCAAGGGAAACCGAAACGAGGTCCTGCCGCTGCCCGACGATGTCGGTCGAGCCCTGGTGGACTACCTGATTAATGCCCGGCCGTGCGGGATCGATTCTCGCGCCGTGTTCGTCATCGGCCGGGCACCGTTCACACCGCTGTCGCTGAGCGCGATCACCAGCATCGTCGTCGCGGCCTGTGATCGTGGCCGGGTCGCAAGGATCGGCCCACATCGGCTGTGGCACTCGGTGGCCAGTGATCTGCTCGGTCGGGGCGCGTCGCTGGCAGAAGTCGGGCAGTTGCTTCGGCACCGGGACCAGTCCACCACAGCCGTTTACGCGAAGCTGGATCACCGGGCACTGAGCGCCTTGGTGCGGCCCTGGCCCGGCACATGATGGCCACGGAGGTGACGTTGCGCCGGCGCGCCGAGGACTACCTGGCGGTGCGTCGGGCACTAGGTTACAAGCTGGCCGAGAACGAGATCCTGCTCAGGCAGTTCCTCGACTACTTGGAACGATCCGATGCCACGACGGTCACGACCGCCGCGGCGGTGGCGTGGGCCATCGCGACGCCCGGGGGCACCCCGCGCTGGCATCGGCGGCGTCTGTCGGTGGTACGGGGCTTCGCCCGTCACCTCAACGCTTTGGACCCCCGCTGCGAAGTGCCTCCGGCCGGGTTGTTGCGTTGTTTCCCGAATCGCCCTGTCCCGCATCTGTATTCCGAGGAGGAGATCAGCGCTCTGATGCGGGCCGCGGACAGCATGTCCCGGCAGCGGTTGCGCGCGGCGACCTACCGGACCTTGATCGGTCTTCTGGCGGTGACCGGCATGCGGGCCGGGGAGGCGGTGCGCCTGAACCGCGAGCACGTCAATCTCGAAACCGGGGTGCTGACCATCATCGACTCCAAATACGGCAAGTCCCGCCAGGTCCTGCTGCACGCCTCCACCGTCGCAGCGCTGCGCGACTACAGTCTGCTGCGCGACGCCACACCCGGCACCGACCGCTGGCTGGCGTTCTTCGTGTCGAGGAACGGCAGGTTGATCGTCAACACCATCGACTACACCTTCGCCGATCTCCTCCCCGCCGCCGGAATCCGCTGCGCCCCAGGAGAACCGCATCCACGCATCCACGATTTGCGCCATTCGTTCGCCATTCGAACCATGCTCGACTGGTATCGATCCGGCGCCGATGTTCAAGCGCAGCTACCGCTGCTGTCGACCTGGCTTGGCCATATATCGCCGGCATCGACGTATTGGTACCTCCAAGCTGCCCCGGAGTTGCTGGCTCTGGCCGCGCAGCGTCTGGAAAGTCCTGTTCCCACCACTGCTCAAGGAGCCTTGTCATGGCCACGCTCGGGCCCGCTTCTCGAAGCGTTCTTCACCGACCATCTGATGGCCCAGCGGCAAGCTAGCCTCAACACGATCGCCGCCTATCGCGACACGTTCCGGCTGCTGCTGGTGTTCACGCGCGACCGCACCGGCAAGCCGCCGAACACGATCGACATCGGCGACTGGGACGTCGGGCTGATCACCGCGTTCCTGCAGCACCTGGAAACCGATCGCGCCAACAGCGTCACCACCCGCAACGCGCGGCTGGCCGCGATCCATTCGCTGTTCGTCTTCGCCGCCTACCGGCTGCCCGAGCACAGCGGTCTCATCCAACGCGTGCTAGCCATGCCTCCGAAACGGTTCGACCAGACCGGCGTCTGCTTCCTCACCGCCGAGGAGATAACCGCGCTGATCGCCGCGCCCGACCAATCAACCTGGACCGGCCGCCGTGACCACACTCTGCTTCAGGTGACCACTCAGACCGGGCTGCGGGTATCGGAACTGATCGGGCTGCGCCGCGAGGACGCCCACCTGGGCGCTAGCGCGCACCTGCGCTGCCACGGCAAGGGCCGCAAGAATCGCGTCACGCCACTGACAGCGACAACCGTTGCCGCGCTGCGCAACTGGCTAGCCGAACGCGGCGGCGACGATGCGGACCCGATCTTCAGCACCCGATCCGCCCGCCCGCTCAGCCGCGACGCGATCGAGCAGCTTGTCGCCAAGCACGCCGCAACCGCGGCCCGATCGAACTCGGCTTTGGCTGCGAAACACGTTTCTCCGCACACCCTTCGGAACTCCACCGCCATGGCGCTGCTGCACGCCGGTGTCGACCTTTCGGTAATCGCACTCTGGCTCGGCCACGAGTCCACGCAATCGGTTCAGGCCTACCTCCACGCCGACATGGCCCTCAAGGAACGCGCCCTGGCCCGGACAAAACCCGGCGACAGCGATCCCGATCGCTACCACCCACCCGACGACCTACTCGCCTTCCTCAGCAACCTGTAACCGGAGCACATTATGTCGACATCATCAGGAGCTGTCCGGCACCGACCACAGTCAGAAATCGTCTGCGCGGCATAACGGTCATTGCGGCATAAGGTCCGCAAGTATCTGGCTGGTGACAGCACGCCGGGGGTGCGGGCCCGGCCCGGCCCGGATCCGTTCGACCCGTTCGTCGACTACGTCGCCGCGCGGCTGACCGAGGACCAGCACTTGTGGGCCCGCACCCTGTTCGACGAACTCGAGGAGTTGGGGTTCGGGTTGTCGTATCAGAGCCTGACCCGCAACATCCGGACCCGGAATCTGCGCCCGGTGTGCCAGGCTTGCCGGACCACCACCGAGCGCCCGAACGCGATGATCCCACACGCCCCGGGCGATGAAACCCAGCGGGACTGGCTGGAATTGCCCGACCCACCGGCATCCTGGGGCTGGGGCAAGACCGCTCACCTGTTGGTCGGCTCACTGGCGCATTCGGGTAAGTGGCGCGCCTTCTTGGCGCCGGCCGAGGATCAGCCGCACCTGGTCGCCGGCCTCGACCGGGTGACCCGCAGCCTGGGCGGGGTCACGCGGGTGTGGCGCTTCGATCGGATGGCCACGGTCTGCGACCCAGGCTCGGGACGAGTGAGCGCCTCGTTCGCTGGGGTCGCCAAGCACTACGGCGTCTCAGTGGCGATCTGCCCGGCCCGGCGCGGTAACCGCAAGGGCGTGGT
>NZ_LQPT01000005.1 GCF_002102355.1 Mycobacterium sherrisii
CGCGTCTTCCTGATGCCGGTCTGCGACCCCGGCAGGACCGAGGGCGGCAGTGTCATGCAGGCCCTCCAAGAGCGACCACCAATGGCCGTCACCTCGGCCCCCGCCGAGTCCCTTCAACGAACACCCTTCGGGCATCCGCAGAAAGCATGGTGCCCTAGTGACCACCACACCCTTCGGCTGGGAAACGACCGCGCAGAAGGCGATCACCGGGATCGAGCTGCACGGTGTCACCGCCCTCGTCACCGGCGGCACTTCGGGCATCGGCGCCGAGACGGCCCGTGTCCTCGCCGGCGCAGGCGCCCGCGTCACCATCACCGGCCGCAACCTCGACGCCGGGCGTGCCGTCGCCGCCCGCATCGCCGAGGAACACCCCGACGCCCCCGAGGTGACCGTGGCCGGGCTGGAACTGTCCGACCCGGCATCCGTCGCCGCCTACGCCGCCGAGTGGGACGGCCCACTGCACCTGCTCATCAACAACGCCGGCATCATGGCCCTGCCCGAACTCACCCTGAACAAGGACGGCCACGAGCTGCAGTTCGCCACCAACCACCTCGGCCACTTCGCCCTCACCACCGGACTCCACGACGCCCTCGCCGCAGGAGCCGCGGATGCCGCATCGGCTGTCCTCGGCGGCGCCCGCATCGTCTCCCTCAGCTCCCGCGGCCACCTGCGCGCCGGCATCGACTTCGACGACCTCGACTTCCAGCACCGCGCCTACGACCCGCTCATCGCCTACGGCCAGTCCAAGACCGCCAACGTCCTCTTCGCCGTCGAGGCCGCCGCCCGTTGGGCCGGAGACGGCATCACCGCCAACGCCGTCCACCCCGGCGCGATCCTCGAGACCGGCCTGTCCCGCCACATGCCCGCCTCCACACTCACCGGCATCCAGGCCACCAACAAGCAGCAGTTCAAGACCATCGGCCAGGGCGCCGCCACCAGCATCGTCGTCGCCACCTCCCCCACGCTCGCGGCGGTGACTGGTCGCTACTTCGAGGACTGCCAGGAATCCCAGGTCATCCCCGAAGGCACCCCCGACATCCCCTCACACGCCCGCGGCGTCGCCTGGTACGCACTCGACACCACCGACGCGGCACGACTGTGGGAGGTCTCGACGCAGCTCACTTCCGCCGCGTGAGACCTCAGTGAGCGGTGACGCCCTCGATCAGAGCGGCTGCCTGACGATGACCGAACAGGCCGGGCAGCCCGCCTGTGTGCCAGAACACGACCGAGGCGTCACCCCTCACCTCGCCGTCGCGCACGGCAGCAATGAGCCCGGCCAAGGCACGACCCGTGTAGGTCGGGTCGAGGACAATCCCCTCCGTACGCGCGGCAAGCCGGATCGCCGCTGCCGTCCCCTCGGCGAGCAGGCCGTATCCCGCTCCCACCTGATCCATGCGCAGCCGCAACGCCGAGGCATCGCAGCCACCGGCGACGTGACTCACCAGACGAGCGACGACACCGCGCGGGTCCCGCACGGCACCCGTGTGAACGCCGAGGACCCGCTCGGTCCCGAGCTCGGCCACCAGGCCCGCCATCGTGCCGCCCGAGCCGACCGCCACGACCGACGTCGTGTCCTCGGAGAGCTGTGCTCGCAGCTCACGCGCGGCATCCACGTAGCTCAACGCTCCGTCGCGGTTGCTGCCGCCGAACGGGATCACCGCCGGGCGTGCACCGGCTCGCGTCAGCTCCGCAGCGACGTCCGCCGCCTTCTCCTCCAGCGCCTCGTCGTCGACGTCACCGGCCCAGCGGAGCTCCGCACCGAAAAGGCTGTCGAGGAGGAGATTCCCTGTCTGCGCCGCGTCGGGACGGCCTGCGAGCACCAGGATCACGCGGAACCCGAGCCGAGCACCGGCCGCGGCCGTAAGGCGCGCATGGTTCGACTGCGCGGCACCAATCGTTACCAACACATCGGCACCGTCACGACGCGCTGCTGCGACAGTGCGCTCCAGCTTCCGGACCTTGTTGCCCCCTGCCCCGAGACCGGTCAGATCATCGCGCTTGATCCACAGACGACCCTTGCCGAGACCGATCGCCGCCGCAAGATTGTCCGCACGCTCCAGCGGGGTCGGGAAGGTGCCGAGGCTCACACGGTCGGCAGAAGTCATCGTCACTCTCCTAGAAGCCCGATCGGTCGGAAGTCTGGCCGGCGATGAACCACGCACGCGCCGGGAGTGGAAGCGTCGCCTCAACGCCGCCGACGGCCCCCGCCGAGCGCGAAGTGGCGCCTGCCGCGCCGGACGGGATACCCGTCTGGGTCAACTCGGTTGAGCACGTACGCACCCAGCCAACGACAAGAACTGTATTTGATCAGAGCAAGATCGTGTACCTGCTCGAAGGCGCCGCCCGAATCCGCACTGGACGCGGAACAGTCCTGAAAGGCACGATCTACTGCGGCGACTGCGGCTCACGCTTCATGGTCACCCACGCCAAGAACCGGACCGGGGTCATCTACCCGTACTTCATCTGCGCGGGTCGGCATTCCAAGCGGACGAGCTGCACCGGGCAGGCGATGGGCGTGGTCGACATCGAGCAAAAGGTCGAGGACTACTACCGGCAAGTCCAGATACCCGAGCACATTGTCATCGCCCTCCGGCACATGCTCACCCGCCAGTTCGATGACCTCCACGTCGCCGCGAAGAAGGAGCGGGGCACCCTCGCCGCCGAACGCGACAAGCTCCGCGACGAACGACGAAGCCTCCTGCACGCCCACCACGCGGGGGCCGTGCCGCTCGACCTGCTCAAAGAGGAACAGGACCGCATCTCGCGGCGCATCACCTTCCTCGACTCCCGCATCGACGCCTCGCAAATCGAGTACGACCAGGCGAAGGCTCACTTGGAGGACTGCCTGGCCCTGGCCGGCAACGCTCACGCGATCTACATGAGCCTGGACGACTCGCTGCGCCGCATCTGCAATCAAGCGTTCTTCGACCGCATCAACATCTACGAGGTCGAGGACACCGACATCGTGGACGCCCAGCACGGAGAGCCCTTCGACGCGCTGTTCGATCCCGCGCTCCAGGCCGAAGCACTGGCCTACGACCAGCGGCTACAAGCGGGGTTGGATGCTCAAACCGGACATGTTGCCGGTTTGAGCATCCAACATTGGGTGGGCGCGGACGGTATCGAACCGCCGACCGCTGGTGTGTAAAACCAGTGCTCTACCACTGAGCTACGCGCCCTCAAAACCAAACGGACCCGCCGCAGGCTACACGCCCGGCGGCCAGGACCCCAAACTGTCAGACTCGCAAAGCCTCCAGCACATCGATCCACAGTTGCTGATCGCGGGCCTGGCCGGGCTCCTTCATCTCGGCGAAGCGGATGATTCCGGACCGGTCGACGACGAAGGTGCCCCGATTCGGATAGCCGGCGCGGTCATTGAACACGCCGAAGGCCCGACTCACCTCGCCGTGCGGCCAGAAATCCGACAGCACCGGGAACGTGAACCCGCTTTGCCCGGCCCACACCTTGTGGGTGGGCGGTGGCCCGACCGAGATCGCCAGGGCCGCGCTGTCGTCGTTGTCGAAGCGCGGCAGCTGATCACGCAGCTGGTCCAGCTCGCCCTGGCAAATCTTGGTGAAGGCCAACGGGAAGAACACCAGCACAACGTTCTTGTCGCCGCGAAAGCTGCTCAGCGTGACGGGCTGCTGGTTCTGGTCGCGCAGGGTGAAATCGGGAGCCGTCGTACCGACCGGCAGCATCAACGCTTCCCGGCGCGGGACTTGGGTTGCACCAGGCGGCTGGCGCTCCAATCCCCCAGGTTGACCGACGACGTCGGCATCAGGCCGGCGGTGGGTGCCGCCTCGGCGATCTCGGCGGGCAGGACGTGGCCGGGCTTGCCGGTCTTGGGCGTCAACACCCAGATCACGCCGTCCTCGGCCAGCGGGCCGATGGCGTCCATCAGCGTGTCGACCAGATCGCCGTCGCCGTCGCGCCACCACAGCAAAACGACGTCGACCACCTCGTCGGTGTCTTCGTCGAGTAGCTCGGAGCCGCAGGCTTCCTCAACCGCGGCGCGAATGTTGTCGTCGGTGTCCTCGTCCCACCCGAACTCCTGGACTACCTGGTCTCGTTGGACGCCCAGTTTGCGAGCGTAGTTCGAGGCGTCATCCGCCGCGACCACCGTGGAGCCTCCTTAACAGCACAACCGTCGCGCCATGCGATTGGGGATTATCGTCGCACAGCCAGAACCCCGTCCACACTCCCCCTCAGAAGGACGCCAGACACAATTTCAGCGCTTTGGTCTTGGTGTCGTTGAGCTGATCGACCCGCCGGTTGAATTCGCCGGTCCCGGCGTGGGTGCCGATCGCGTTCGCCACCCCGTGTGCGGCGTCGATGTAGGCGTTGAACGCATCCTTCAACTGGGCGGACAGGGCGTCATTGAAGCTGTTGCTCACCGTCGAGGCGCTGTTGTTGAGCGCGTCGATGGCCGGCCCCTCGAACGGGCCGGTGCCGCGGCCGGCGTTGAACGCCCCGACATACGCATTTACCTTGTCGATCGCGTCCTTGCTGGTGGTGGCCAGCGAGTCGCAGCTGCCGCGCACCGCCCTGGTCGTCAGGGACTGTTGCCGCTGAGATTCGCGGATGCTCGACGTCGCGATCGAGGCGGACACCGACGACGACACGGACTGCCGGTAGGCCGGCGCCACCTTGGTGTCCGGCTGGGCGGTGCCGTCGGTGACGGTCGTACACCCGACGACGCCCATCAGCACGGCCGCGATGCACCCGAGCGCCAGCGCTCCGCACCTGGGCAACTTCCCCCCGTGCGTTCCAGGGACGACTCTCCATCCGATGAGCACAGGTTGTGACGTTACCGGGTGGCGATAGCTGACGCCCTGCAGTCGCCGACGTTGCGTGTCGGCAGGTGAACCCGCGTAGTCAGGAGGGGGTTGCGCCTACCCGCCCGGGGCGCCGGTACGGCACGATAGAAAGACCAACACCGATAGGCCCACCGCCGACAACAGGAGCAGTGCGTTGACGACCGAGTTCGCTCGCCACGATCTGGCTAAAACCCCAAGCAACGGAAGCGAACCCGATCGCGTCCGAGTGATCCGCGAGGGCGTGGCGTCGTACCTTCCCGACATCGATCCCGAGGAGACCTCGGAGTGGCTGGAGTCCTTCGACGACCTGCTCGAGCGGTCGGGTCCGGCACGCGCCCGGTACCTGATGTTGCGGTTGCTGGAACGCGCCGGCGAACAGCGCGTGGCCATCCCCGCCCTGACGTCGACCGACTACGTCAACACCATCCCGACCGAGCTGGAGCCGTGGTTCCCCGGTGACGAGGACGTCGAACGCCGCTACCGGGCCTGGATCCGATGGAACGCCGCCATCATGGTGCACCGCGCCCAACGTCCGGGAATCGGTGTGGGCGGCCACATTTCGACGTATGCGTCGTCGGCCGCGCTGTATGAGGTCGGCTTCAACCACTTCTTCCGGGGCAAGACCCATCCCGGCGGCGGCGACCAGATTTTCATCCAGGGTCACGCCTCCCCCGGCATCTATGCGCGAGCCTTTCTGGAGGGGCGGTTGAGCGCCGACCAGCTCGACGGCTTCCGGCAAGAACACAGCCACCCCGGCGGCGGGTTGCCGTCCTACCCGCACCCGCGGCTGATGCCGAACTTCTGGGAATTCCCGACCGTGTCGATGGGCCTGGGCCCGATGAACGCCATCTATCAGGCCCGGTTCAACCACTACCTGCACGACCGGGGCATCAAGGACACCTCCGATCAGCACGTGTGGGCGTTCCTCGGCGACGGCGAGATGGACGAGCCGGAAAGTCGCGGGCTGATCCAGGTGGCCGCCAACGAGGCGTTGGACAACCTGACCTTCGTGATCAACTGCAACCTGCAGCGTCTCGACGGCCCGGTGCGCGGCAACGGCAAGATCATCCAGGAGCTGGAATCGTTCTTCCGCGGCGCCGGCTGGAACGTCATCAAGGTGGTCTGGGGCCGCGAGTGGGACGCGCTGCTGCACGCCGACCGCGACGGCGCACTGGTGAACCTGATGAACACCACGCCCGACGGCGACTACCAGACCTATAAGGCCAACGACGGCGCCTACGTCCGGGACCACTTCTTCGGCCGCGACCCGCGCACCAAGGCGCTCGTCGAGCCGATGACCGACCAGGAGATCTGGAACCTCAAGCGCGGCGGTCACGACTACCGCAAGGTCTACGCCGCCTACCGGGCCGCCGTCGACCACAAGGGCCAGCCGACCGTGGTGCTCGCCAAGACCATCAAGGGTTACTCGCTGGGCGCCCACTTCCAGGGCCGCAACGCCACGCATCAGATGAAAAAGCTTGCGCTGCAAGACCTCAAGGACTTCCGCGACGCCATGCGGATCCCGATCAGCGACGCACAGCTGGAAGAGGACGCCTACCTGCCGCCGTACTACCACCCCGGTCCGGACGCCCCGGAGATCCGCTACATGCTGGATCGGCGCCGCACCCTCGGCGGTTTCGTGCCCGAGCGCCGCACCAAGACCAAGGCGCTCAAGCAACCCGCGCGGGAGATCTATGCGCCGCTGAAGAAGGGATCGGGCAACCAGGAAGTGGCCACCACGATGGCGATCGTGCGCACCTTCAAGGAAGTGTTGCGGGACAAGGAACTCGGTCCGCGGATCGTGCCGATCATTCCCGACGAGGCCCGCACATTCGGGATGGACTCGTGGTTCCCGTCGCTGAAGATCTACAACCGCAACGGCCAGCTCTACACCGCCGTCGACGCCGAATTGATGTTGGCGTACAAGGAAAGTGAAGTCGGTCAGATCCTGCACGAGGGCATCAACGAGGCGGGGTCGACGGCATCGTTCACCGCGGCGGGCACCTCGTACGCGACGCACAACGAGCCGATGATCCCGATCTACATCTTTTATTCGATGTTCGGGTTCCAGCGCACCGGCGACAGCCTGTGGGCGGCGGCCGACCAGATGGCCCGCGGCTTCGTGCTGGGCGCCACCGCGGGCCGCACCACGCTGACCGGTGAGGGCCTGCAACACGCCGACGGCCACTCGCTGCTGCTGGCTGCCACCAACCCCGCGGTGGTCAGTTACGACCCGGCGTTCGCGTTCGAGATCGCCTACATCGTCGAGAGCGGTCTGGCCCGGATGTTCGGCGAGCACCCGGAGAATGTGTACTTCTACATCACGGTGTACAACGAGCCGTACGTACAGCCGCCGGAGCCGGCGAACTTCGATCCCGAAGGCCTGCTGCGCGGCATGTATCGCTTCCGCACGGCCACCGAGCAGCGCACCAACAAGGCGCAGATCCTGGCGTCGGGCATCGCGGTGCCGGCGGCGTTGAAGGCCGCCGAGATGTTGGCCGCCGAGTGGGACGTCGCGGCCGACGTGTGGTCGGTGACGAGTTGGAGCGAACTCAACCGCGACGGGGTCGCCACTCAGCGCGAGCAGCTGCGCCACCCCGATCAGCAGGTTCAGCCGCCCTACGTCGCCCGGGCGCTATCCGGCATCACCGGCCCGGTGATCGCGGTGTCGGACTGGATGCGTGCGGTGCCCGAGCTGATCCGGCCGTGGGTACCCACCACCTACGTCACGCTGGGCACCGACGGCTTCGGCTTCTCCGATACCCGGCCTGCGGCCCGGCGCTACTTCAACACCGACGCCGAGTCGCAGGTGGTGGCGGTGCTGGAGGCGCTGGCGCGCGACGGCGAGATCGACCCGTCGGTGCCGGTCGCGGCGGCGCGCCAGTACAGGATCGACGACGTGCTGGCCGCACCGCAGCAGACGTCCGATCCCGGGCCCGGGGCGTGACGCCGCTGCCCACGTGGCCCGCCGGCGCCGCCCAGCGCGAACGTGAAGTTAGCTTCACGTTCGACGCCGACAGTGAAGCTAACTTCACGCTCGCGGCTGCCGACTGCACACGCTGGCCCGCCCGCCGTCTGCTTTGGGGGAAAGTTCCAGAAATCAGGCGTAGGTTTTAGGCGTGGGCGACAATCCCTTTGCCGGGCCGTTCGCCAAGCCGCGGTCGCCGCTGGAGCTGCTGGACTCGGTGCCGGATTCGCTGCTGCGACGGCTGAAGCAGTACTCGGGCCGGCTGGCCACCGAAGCCGTGTCGGCCATGCAGGACCGGCTGCCATTCTTCGCCGACCTGGAGGCGTCCCAGCGGGCCAGCGTGGCACTGGTGGTGCAGACGGCGGTGGTGAACTTCGTGGAGTGGATGCACGACCCGCACAGCAACGTCAGCTATACCGCGCAGGCCTTCGAGTTGGTGCCCCAGGACCTGACCCGGCGCATCGCGCTGCGGCACAGCGTCGACATGGTCCGGGTGACCATGGAGTTCTTCGAGGAAGTGGTGCCGCTGCTGGCCCGCTCGGAGGAGCAGTTGACCGCACTGACCGTGGGCATCCTGAAGTACAGCCGCGACCTGGCCTTCACCTTCGCCGGGGAATACGCCGACGCGGCCGAGGCCCGGGGCACCTGGGACAGCCGGATGGAGGCCAGCGTCGTCGACGCGGTGGTGCGCGGCGACACCGGCCCCGAGCTGTTGTCCCGCGCGGCCGCGCTGAACTGGGACACCACCGCGCCGGCCACGGTGGTGGTCGGAATGCCGGCGCCCGGCCGCGACAACACCAACGGCGAGGGCGCCAGCGAGCGGGCCAGCCAGGTCGTCCGCGACACCGCCGTCCGGCACGGACGCGCGGCGCTCACCGACGTGCACGGCACCTGGCTGGTGGCCATCGTGTCCGGACAGTTGTCGCCCACCGACAAGTTTCTGGGCGATCTGTTGAACGCCTTCTCCGACGGCCCGGTCGTCATCGGACCCACCGCGCCGATGCTGACGGCGGCCTATCACAGCGCCAGCGAGGCGATTTCGGGCATGAACGCCGTCGCCGGCTGGCGCGGCGCGCCCCGTCCCGTCCAGGCGCGCGAGCTGCTGCCGGAACGCGCCCTGATGGGCGACGCGTCGGCCATCGTCGCGCTGCACACCGATGTGATGGGCCCGCTGGCCGACGCCGGGCCGACGCTAATCGAAACTCTTGACGCTTACTTAGATTGTGGCGGCGCCATAGAGGCCTGCGCTCGCAAGTTGTTCGTTCATCCAAACACGGTGCGGTATCGGCTGAAGCGGATCACCGACTTCACCGGCCGCGATCCGACCCAGCCGCGCGACGCCTACGTGTTGCGAGTCGCGGCGACGGTCGGCCAACTCAACTACCCGGCGCCCACGTCCACCGTCGGTAACAACCCGGTAACGGGGGTTCCGCTGCCGGTCAGGGCAGGTACTGTGACACCGTCGACGCGTTAGTGATCCAGGCAACAGATCGCGACGCGATATCAAATACGTTGCTTGTCGAGCGTTTTTGTGGGCTCCCCACAAAAACCTAAGACGAGGTTCATAATCTGTTACACCCGCCAAATTCGTTTCCACAGTGTTCTCTTAGACACGTGATTGCGTTACTCGCGCCCGGACAGGGTTCGCAGACCGAGGGGATGCTCGCGCCGTGGCTGGAACTGCCCGGCGCCGCTGAGCAGATGGCGCGGTGGTCTCAGGCCAGTGGCCTGGATCTGGTGCGACTGGGCACCAGCGCCTCCGCGGAGGAGATCACCGACACCGCGGTGACGCAGCCCCTGGTCGTCGCGGCCACCCTGCTCGCCCACCAGGAGCTGACCAAGCGCGGCCTGCTGAGCGGCAAGGACCTGATCGTGGCCGGCCACTCGGTCGGCGAGATCGCCGCCTACGCGATCGCCGGCGTGATGGCGCCCGACGACGCGGTCGCGCTGGCCGCCACCCGCGGCGCCGAGATGGCCAAGGCGTGCGCCGCCGAGCCGACCGGCATGTCGGCGGTGCTGGGCGGGGACGAGGCCGAGGTTCTGGCCCGGCTCGAGCAGCTCGACCTGTTCCCGGCGAACCGCAACGCCGCCGGGCAGATCGTCGCCGCCGGCGCGCTGACCGCGCTGGAAAAGCTCGCCGAGGACCCGCCGGCCAAGGCCCGGGTGCGCGCGCTCGGTGTGGCCGGCGCCTTCCACACCAAGTACATGGCGTCCGCCTTGGAGGGTTACGCCGCCGCGGCTGCGGCCATCGCGACCGCCGAGCCCACCGCGACCCTGCTGTCCAACCGCGACGGCAAGCCGGTCACCTCGGCTGCCGCGGCGATGGAGACGCTGGTCGCTCAGTTGACCCAGCCGGTGCGATGGGATCTGTGCACCAAGACGCTGGCCGACCACGATGTCGAAGCAATCGTGGAGTTCCCGCCCGCGGGAACGCTCGCCGGCATCGCTAAACGCGAGCTTCGGGGGGTGACGGTTCGTGCCGTCAAGTCGCCCGCAGACCTGGACGCGCTGGCCGACATCTAATCGTCAGCCCGGTCAGGACAACCACATAAGAGCACATCAATCCGATTTGCACACAACACATTACGAAGGGAAAAGGGCTGTGGCCGTTTCGCAGGAAGAAATCATCGCCGGTATCGCCGAGATCATCGAAGAGGTCACCGGTATCGAGCCCTCCGAGGTCACCCCGGAGAAGTCGTTCGTCGACGACCTGGACATCGACTCGTTGTCGATGGTGGAGATCGCCGTGCAGACCGAGGACAAGTACGGCGTGAAGATCCCGGACGAGGACCTGGCCGGTCTGCGCACTGTCGGTGACGTGGTCTCCTACATCCAGAAGCTCGAGGAAGAGAACCCCGAGGCCGCTCAGGCTCTGCGCGCCAAGCTGGAGTCGGAGAACCCCGAGGCCGTTGCCAACGTTCAGGCGAGGCTGGAAGCGGACAGCAAGTGACCAAGCCTTCCACTGCTAACGGCGGTTACCCCAATGTTGTGGTAACCGCCCTCGCGGCGACGACGTCGATCGCGCCGGACATCGAGAGCACGTGGAAGGGCTTGTTGGCCGGCGAGAGCGGCATCCGCGTCCTCGAAGACGATTTCGTCACCAAGTGGGAGCTGCCGGTCCAGATCGGTGGGCACCTCAAGGAGCCGATCGACAACCACATGGGCCGGCTGGATTTGCGACGGATGTCGTACGTCCAGCGGCTGGCCAAGTATCTCAGCGGCCAACTGTGGGAGTCGGCGGGCGCCCCCGAGCTCGACCCGGACCGGTTCAGCGTTGTCGTTGGCACCGGCCTGGGTGGCGCCGAGCGGATCGTCGAGAGCTATGACCTGATGAACGAGGGCGGTCCCCGCAAGGTGTCGCCGCTCGCCGTTCAGATGATCATGCCCAACGGAGCCGCTGCCGTCGTCGGTCTCGAACTCGGGGCGCGGGCCGGGGTCATCACCCCGGTGTCGGCCTGTTCGTCGGGATCCGAAGCCATCGCGCACGCCTGGCGCCAGATCGTCATGGGTGACGCGGAGGTCGCGGTCTGCGGCGGTGTCGAGGGTCCGATCGAGGCGCTGCCCATCGCGGCGTTCTCGATGATGCGGGCCATGTCGACCCGCAACGACGAGCCCGAGCGCGCCTCGCGCCCGTTCGACAAGGACCGCGACGGCTTCGTGTTCGGCGAGGCGGGGGCCCTGATGCTCATCGAGACCGAGGAGCATGCCAAGGCCCGCGGCGCCAAGCCGCTGGCCCGGCTGATGGGCGCCGGGATCACCTCGGACGCCTTCCACATGGTGGCGCCCGCGGCGGACGGCGTGCGTGCCGGCCGCGCCATGACCCGGTCACTGGAGTTGGCGGGCTTGTCCCCCAAGGACATTGACCACGTGAACGCACACGGAACGGCGACGCCGATCGGCGACACCGCAGAGGCCAATGCCATCCGGGTCGCCGGATGCGAACGGGCCGCCGTGTACGCACCGAAATCGGCACTGGGACACTCCATCGGCGCAGTCGGGGCGCTCGAGTCGGTGCTCACGGTGCTTTCCCTGCGGGACGGTGTCATTCCGCCGACCCTCAATTACGAAACACCCGATCCCGAGATTGACCTGGATGTCGTTGCGGGCGAGCCGCGCTACGGCGACTTCCGTTACGCGATCAACAACTCATTCGGGTTCGGCGGCCACAACGTGGCCCTCGCCTTCGGGCGGTACTAAGAGCACGACGTCCGGCAACGAGGCGGGCCACCGATGGTCCGAGGGGAGCCGGATGGATATGGAAGGAACGTTCGCCACACCCATGACAGAGCTGGTTACGGGGAAAGCATTCCCCAACGTGGTCGTCACCGGCATCGCTGCGACGACTGCCCTGGCACCTGATGCGGAAGAAACCTGGAAGCTGTTGTTAGACGGCCAAAGTGGAATCCGTACCCTCACCGACCCGTTCGTCGAGAAATTCGACTTGCCGGTGCGCATCGGTGGGCACCTGGTAGAGGACTTCGACAGTCAGCTCACGCGTATCGAGCTGCGCCGCACCGGTTATCTGCAGAGGATGTCCACCGTCCTGGGCCGCCGGGTATGGGAGAACGCCGGTTCGCCCGAGGTCGACACCAACCGGTTGGCAGTGTCGATCGGCACCGGCCTGGGCTCGTCCGAGGAGATGGTGTTCAGCTACGACGACATGCGCGAACGTGGCATGAAGGCGGTCTCCCCGTTGGGCGTGCAGAAGTACATGCCCAACGGTGCGGCCGCGGCGGTCGGGCTGGAACGGCAAGCCAAAGCCGGTGTCATGACACCTGTTTCGGCCTGCGCGTCGGGCAATGAAGGTATCGCCCGGGCCTGGCAGCAGATCGTGCTCGGTGAGGCCGACATCGCCATCTGCGGCGGCGTGGAGACTCAGATCGAGGCGGTGCCGATCGCGGCGTTCGCGGCGATGCGCATCGTGATGTCGACCAACAACGACAACCCCGCGGGTGCGTGCCGCCCGTTCGACCGGGACCGCGACGGTTTCGTGTTCGGTGAGGCGGGCGCGCTGATGGTCATCGAGACCGAGGAACACGCGAAGGCCCGCGGCGCCAACATCCTGGCGCGCATCATGGGGGCCAGCGTCACCTCGGACGGATTCCACATGGTGGCACCGGATCCGAACGGGGAGCGCGCCGCGCACGCGATGACGCGGGCGATTCAGCTCGCCGGCATCACCCCCGCCGAGATCGACCACGTCAACGCCCACGCCACCGGCACCCAGGTCGGCGACCTGGCCGAGAGCAAGGCGATCAACAAGGCCTTGGGCAGCAATCACCCCGCGGTGTATGCACCCAAGTCTGCGCTGGGGCACTCGGTCGGTGCCGTCGGCGCGTTGGAGTCGATCTTGACGGTTCTTGCATTGCGCGAGCAGGTGATCCCCCCGACACTGAACCTGGAAAACCTCGATCCAGAAATCGATTTGGATGTGGTGGCGGGTAAGCCGCGGCCGGGCAACTACCGGTTCGCGATCAACAACTCGTTCGGATTCGGCGGTCACAACGTTGCGATCACCTTTGGACGGTACTGACACCCAGCGTTACTGAGCCCGAGCTCACCGGAAACAGGAGACCTGCGATGACACTCATGGCCCCCGATGCGGTTGGCGAGTCACTGGACCCCCGCGACCCACTGCTGCGTCTGAGCACCTTCTTCGACGACGGCAGCGTCGCGTTGTTGCACGAGCGTGACCGCTCCGGTGTGCTGGCCGCATCGGGAACCGTGAACGGCGTTCGCACCATTGCCTTCTGCACGGACGGCACGGTGATGGGCGGTGCGATGGGCATCGAGGGGTGCTCGCACATCGTCAACGCCTACGACACGGCGATCGAGGAGCAGAGCCCGATCGTGGGCATCTGGCACTCGGGCGGAGCCCGGCTGGCCGAAGGCGTCAAGGCCCTGCACGCGGTGGGCCTGGTGTTCGAGGCCATGATTCGGGCTTCGGGCTACATCCCGCAGATCTCGGTGGTCGTCGGATTCGCCGCCGGCGGCGCCGCGTACGGGCCGGCGCTGACGGACGTCATCGTGATGGCGCCGGAAAGCCGGGTGTTCGTCACCGGACCGGACGTGGTTCGCAGCGTCACGGGCGAGGACGTGGACATGTGCTCGCTGGGCGGACCGGAAACCCACCACAAGAAGTCCGGCGTCTGCCACATCGTCGCCGAGGACGAGCTGGACGCCTACGAGCGCGGTCGTCGGTTGGTCGGATTGTTTTGCCAGCAGGGGCATTTCGACCGCAACAAGGCCGAAGCCGGGGATACCGACATCCACGCCCTACTGCCCGAGTCGGCGCGCCGTGCCTACGACGTACACCCGATCGTCACCGCGATCCTCGATGACGACACTCCGTTCGACGAGTTCCAGGCGAACTGGGCGCCGTCGATGGTGGTCGGTCTGGGCCGGTTGTCGGGCCGCACCGTCGGTGTGCTGGCCAACAACCCGCTGCGGCTGGGCGGCTGCTTGAACTCCGAAAGTGCGGAGAAGGCAGCGCGTTTCGTGCGGCTGTGTGACGCGTTCGGGATTCCGTTGGTCGTGATCGTCGACGTGCCGGGCTACCTGCCGGGTGTCGACCAGGAGTGGGGTGGCGTGGTGCGTCGCGGCGCCAAGCTGCTGCACGCGTTCGGCGAGGCGACCGTGCCGCGCGTCACGCTGGTCACCCGAAAGACCTACGGCGGGGCCTACATTGCGATGAACTCCCGCTCGCTGAACGCCACCAAGGTGTTCGCCTGGCCGGACGCCGAGGTCGCCGTCATGGGCGCCAAGGCCGCGGTCGGTATTCTGCACAAGCGCAAGCTGGCCGCCGCGCCCGAGCACGAGCGTGAGGCGTTGCACGACGAGCTGGCCGCCGAGCACGAGCGGATCGCCGGCGGTGTGGACAGCGCCATCGAGATCGGCGTGGTCGACGAGAAGATCGACCCGGCGCACACCCGCAGCAAGCTCACCCAGGCGCTGGCCGAGGCGCCGGCCCGGCGCGGTCGCCACAAGAACATCCCCCTGTAAATCGGCGCTAGCCCGCGAGCGTAACGCCGGGTTTCACCGGCGGAAACCGTCCCTGCGTTACGCTCGCGCGCGGCTCGCCAATTCCCGTGTCTCCGCCTCGGTTTCGACGGCGGGGCCGGACCCGGGCAGCGGCTTGCCGGCCACCTCGGGCATGAACAGCAGCGTGACCACGCCGACCGCACCGGCGAACATCAGCATGTAGGCCGGCGCCATGGCGCTGCCGGTCCACGACACCAGCGCCTGGGCGATCAGCGGTGTGACGCCGCCGACGGTGGAGATGGACAGGTTGTAGGAGATGGCCAGCGCCCCGTACCGCACCCGGGTCGGGAACAGCGCCGGCAACGCCGACGGCGTCGTGCTGTCGAAGCACAGTTCCATCAGCCCGATCAGCAGCACACCGAGAAAAACCACCGGATAGGCACCGCCGAGCCGCATCAGCAGAAACGCCGGTATCGACGCCCCGATCAGCAGGACACAACCGGTGCGCATGATCGGCTTGACGCCGACGTGATCGGACAGCTTGGCCACCAACACGATCGTGGCCATCAAGATGGCCAGGGTCAGCACGATCAGCACCAACGCCACTGTTTCCCGAAGGTGCACAACGGTTTTCAAGTAGGTTGGCAGATAGCCGGTGACCATGAAGTCGGCCACCTGGGAGGTCAGCACCAGCGCGGCACAGATCAACATCGGCCGCCACTGCTCGACGACGGTGCGCCGAAACTGGCCGCCCTCTTCGGGTTGCTCGGTCATCTGCACGAAGGCCGGCGATTCTTCCAGCCGCAGCCGCATGTACAGCGCGATCAGACCCAACGGCGCCGCCGACAGCAGCGGAACCCGCCACCCCCAGGCCAGCCAATCGTCGCGCGGCAACCACGCCTGCAGCCCGGTCACCAGGAACCCGGCCACCACAAATCCGATCAGGTTGCCCAACGGCAGAAATCCGACCAGCATGCCGCGCTTGCGATCCGGGGACTGCTCCACCAGATAGGTCATCGCGCCGACGAATTCACCGCCCGTCGACAAGCCCTGGAACACCCGCGCCACGATGAGCAGGACCGGCGCCCAGATGCCGATCGCGGCGTAGCCGGGCAGCAGTCCGCTCATCGTCGTCCCGGCCGTCATCATCAGGATGGTGATCACCAGCACCCGCTTGCGGCCGATCCGGTCGCCGAGTGGGCCGAAGATCATGCCGCCCACCGGGCGCACCACGAACGCCGCCGCCAACGTGCCGAAGGTGGCGAGCAGATGCACCGCGCTCACGCTGTTGCCGGGGTAGAACACCTGCGCGATCGTGGTGGCGATGTAGCCGTAGACGCCGAAGTCGTACCACTCCATCACGTTGCCGATCGCGGTGCCGGTGATCGCCTGAGTCATCGCGGCGGGATTGGTGACCGTGATCTCCGCACGCGTCCAGGTGCCATCGGTGCTCACCGCACCCTGTTACCCGAACTTCGCCGCGGCCAACCCGCGGCCGGTCAGCCGACGCCGGCCAGGAATTCCCGGGCGACCGCGACCACCCGCTCGCGGTCGCGTGCGACCAGACCGATCCGGGTGCGCCGGTCCACGATGTCGTCGACGTCGAGGGCGCCCTCGTGGGTGACGGCGTATTCGAACTCGGCCCGGGTGACGTCGATCCCGTCGGCGACCGGTTCGGTGGGCCGCTGGCAGGAGGCGACGGCGATGACGTGCGGCGCCTCGGCGCCGTAGCGGGCCACCAGCGACGCGGGCAGCCCGGCGCCCGAACCGGCCGCCGGGCCCGGATTAGCCGCCGCCCCGATCAGCGCAAGATTGCGGGTGCGACAGGGGCCGGCCGCCAGCCGCCGCAGGCGCACGGCACGGTCCATGACGTCCTGGGCCATGTAGCGGTACTCGGTCAGCTTGCCGCCGATCACGCTGATCACCCCGGTCTCGGACTCGACGACGGCGTGCTCACGCGAGACGTCGGCGGTGCGGCCGGCGCCGGTGTCGATCAGCGGCCGCAGGCCGGCGTAGGCGCCGATCACATCGGCGGTCGTGACGGTGCGGCCCAGCGCGGTGTTCACGGTGTCCAGCAGGAAGTCGATCTCGGCGTCGGACGGCTGCGGCACGTCGGGAATCGGGCCGGGCGCGGCCTCGTCGGTGAGCCCCAGATACACCCGGCCCAGCTGTTCGGGCATCGCGAAGACGAACCGGTTGAGCTCCCCCGGGATCGGAATCGTCAGTGCCGCAGCCGGATTGCCGAATGCGGCGGCGTCGAACACCAGGTGGGTGCCGCGGCTGGGCCGCAACCGCAGCGCGCCGTCGATCTCCCCCGCCCACACTCCGGCGGCGTTGATCACCGCACGGGCGGACACGTCGAACGATTGCCCGGTGCGCCGGTCGGTCAGCCGCACCGAGGTGCCGGTGGCCTCGGACGCCGCGACGTAGGTCAGAATCCGCGCCCCGTGCTGGGCGGCGGTACGCGCGACGGCGGTGACCAGGCGGGCGTCGTCGATCAGTTGGCCGTCGTAGGCGAGCAGGCCTCCGTCCAGACCCTCGCGGCGCACTGTGGGCGCCAGCTGCACCGCCCGCGCGGCCGACACCCGGCGGGCTCGCGGCAGCGTCGACGACGGGGTGCCGGCCAGCATCCGCAAGGCATCGCCGGCGAAAAATCCCGCCCGCACCAGCGCCCGCTTGGAGGGACTCAGCGACGGCAGCAGCGGAACCAGTTGCGGCATCGCGTGCACCAGGTGGGGGGCGTTGCGGGTCATCAGGATTCCGCGTTCGATGGCGCTGCGCCGGGCGATGCCGACGTTGCCGGTCGCCAGGTAGCGCAGGCCGCCGTGCACCAGTTTGGAGCTCCAGCGACTGGTACCGAACGCCAGATCGTGCTTCTCCACGAGCGCCACCCGCAGGCCGCGCGACGCGGCGTCCAGCGCGATCCCGGCGCCGGTGATCCCGCCGCCGATCACGACGACGTCCAGTGTCGCGCCGTCGGCGAGTGCGGTCAGGTCGGCGGTGCGGCGGGCGGCATTGAGTGCGGCGTTCATGGGGCCAGGTATCCGTTCAGGGCGTGGGTGAGTTCGGTGGCCAGCGCGTCGGCGCCGAGAACCGGGCGCACCATCCGCTCGGACTGAATCGTCGACTGCGCGATCAGCAACACCATGGTCGCCAGTTGGAGCGGGTCACCGGGTCGCACGCTGCCGTGGCGTTGCGCCACCCGCAACCGGTCGGCGAGGGCGCCGATCAGCATCTGCTGGCTTTGCCCGAGCCGCTCGGTGATGTAGGTCGACGCCAGGTGCGAATGCATCACCGACCCGATCAGCTCGTCGCGGCGCAACACATTGGCCACCGAAACGATTTGGCGCACCAGCGATTCCCGGTCTTCGCCGCGCAACGGCGCCTCGCGCATCACGTCGGTGATGCGCTGGGTCAGCAGCGCCGCCACGATCGAGGGGGTATCCGCCCAGCGGCGGTACACCGTCGGCCGGCTCACCCCCGCGCGCCGGGCGATCTCGGCCAAAGTCACTCGGTCCACCCCGAAATCGACCACGCAGCTGGCCGCGGCGGCCAGAATCCGGTCGCCCACATCCAGGTCCGCGTTACTGATTGACAGCATGTGTAATACTGTAACGCATGACGCGATCCGAGGCACTTCTTCCCCCGATGAAATGGGATGCGTGGGGGGATCCCGCCCGCGCCAAGCCACTGCCCGACGGCATTCGGTCATTGTTGAAACAGGCTGTGGGACTTGAAGATTCACAGCTTGCCCAGCTCGCCGCCGAGCAGGTGCGGTTGCGCCCGTCCGCGCTGAGGGCGGCGGATGCGGACGCGCTGGCCGGGATCGTCGGCGCCGAGTACTGCCGCACCGACGACCGCGACCGGCTGCTGCACGCCGGCGGTAAATCCACCCTCGACCTGCTGCGCCGCAAGGACACCGGGGTGCAAGACGCCCCGGACGCCATCCTGCTGCCCGGCGACGAGCAGGCGGTGGCCGCGATCCTGGGCTACTGCTCCGAGCACGGCATCGCCGTGGTCCCGTTCGGCGGCGGCACCAGCGTGGTGGGCGGCCTCGATCCCGTCCGCGGCGACTTCACCGCCGTCGTCTCCCTCGACCTGCGCCGCTTCGACCAGCTCGTCGAGCTCGACGAGGTGTCCGGCCTAGCGGTCCTGGGCGCCGGGGTCACCGGCCCGGACGCCGAACGGCTGCTCGGTGCGCACGGCTACTCGCTGGGACACTTCCCGCAGAGCTTCCAGTACGCCACGATCGGCGGCTTCGCCGCGACCCGGTCCTCCGGGCAGGATTCGGCCGGTTACGGCCGGTTCAACGACATGGTGCGCGGCCTGCGGGTGGTCACCCCGGTGGGCACGCTGGAGCTGGGCCGCGGACCGGAATCGGCGGCCGGCCCCGATCTCCGCCAGCTGCTGATCGGGTCGGAGGGCACCTTCGGCGTGATCACCCAGGTCCGGGTGCGGGTGCACCGGGTGCCCGAGGAGGTCCGCTACGAGGCCTGGTCGTTCCCCGACTTCGAGACCGGGGCCGCGGCGCTGCGGGCGGTCACCCAGCATGCCACCGGCCCCACCGTCATCCGGCTGTCTGACGAGGCCGAAACCGGGGTCAACCTGGCTACCACGGAGTCGATCGGCGAAACCCAGATCACCGGCGGCTGCCTGGCCATCACCGCGTTCGAGGGCACCAAGGAACACGTCGAAAGCCGGCACGCCGAAACCAGCGCCCTGCTGGCGGCGCGCGGCGGCACCTCGCTGGGCGAAGGCCCGGCGCAGGCCTGGGAGCGCGGCCGGTTCAATGCGCCGTACCTGCGCGACTCCCTGTTGGCCGCCGGCGCGCTGTGCGAGACGCTGGAAACCGCGACCGACTGGTCCAACATCGCCGCGCTGAAGGCCGCCGTCACCGACGCGCTCACCACCGCACTGGCCGAAAGCGGGACACCGGCGCTGGTGATGTGCCACATTTCGCACGTGTACCCCACCGGCGCGTCGCTGTACTTCACCGTGGTCGCGGGCCAGCGCGGCAACCCGATCGAGCAGTGGCGGGCCGCGAAGGCCGCGGCGTCAAACGCGATCGTCGCGACCGGCGGCACCATCACCCATCACCACGCCGTCGGCGCCGATCACCGGCCGTGGATGCGCAACGAGGTGGGCGATCTGGGCGTGCAGGTGTTGCGCGCGGTCAAGGCGACCCTGGATCCGGCCGGAATCCTCAACCCCGGCAAGCTGATTCCGTGACACCGCTGCGCCAGCGCGAGATCGCCAAGGTGACCGCGCTGACCAATCCCCTCTCGGGCCACGGCACCGCCGTGCACGCGGCGCAGGCCGCGATCGCCCGGCTGCACGCCCGCGGCGTCGAGGTGAACGAGATCATCGGCGACGACGCCGCCGATGCCCGTCATCTGGCCGCCGCCGCCATCGAACGCGGCACCGACGCGGTGGTGGCCACCGGCGGCGACGGTGTCATCTCCAACGCGCTGCAGGTGTTGGCGGGCACCGACATTCCGCTGGGCATCATCCCGGCCGGCACCGGCAACGATCACGCACGCGAATTCGGCATCCCCACAAAGGATCCCGAGGCCGCCGCGGACATCGTCGTGGACGGCTGGACCCAGACGATCGACCTGGGCCGCATCGTGGACGGCGCCGGGGTGGGCAAGTGGTTCGGCACGGTGGCGGCGACGGGATTCGATTCCCTGGTGACCGACCGCGCGAACCGGATGACTTGGCCGCACGGCCGGCTGCGCTACTACCTCGCGATGCTCGCCGAACTCTCGCAGCTGCGGATGCTGCCGTTTCGCCTGGTGCTCGACGGCAGCACCGAGATCGACGCCGACATCACGCTCGCGGCGTTCGGCAATACCCGAAGCTACGGCGGCGGAATGCTGATCTGCCCCCACGCCGACTACACCGACGGCCTACTCGATATCACGATGGCGCACACCGCGTCCCGGACCAAACTGGTTCGCCTGTTCCCCACCGTCCTCAAGGGCACGCACGTCGACCTCGACGAGGTGCGCACCGCGCGCGCGAAGACGATCCAGGTCGAATGCCCCGGCATCAACGTCTACGCCGACGGCGACTACGCGTGCGCGCTGCCCGCCGAAATCTCGGCGGTGCCGGGAGCCCTGCACATCCTGCGACCGCGGGTGTAACAACCGGGGCAACGAACACGACATTCGGGCAGACGTGCGCTGCTGGAGCGCGCCGGCCTGAGAGGATCCTGGGAGGAACTGTGTCGGGTCGTCGTGCCGCGGTTGCCGCCGTGGCTGCCTTATCCGGTTCACTTGTGCTGGCGCCCGTTGCGGTCGCGGCCGATCCGCTGTGGAACGGCCAGTACGTGCTCACCTTGTCGGCCAACGCCAAGACCGGCACCAGCATGGCGGCCAGCCAACCCGAATTCGCCCACCGGGGCACCTATTCGATCACCTCGAAGTGCGTGGCGAATGTCTGTACCGCGACGGTCAACGCCCCACCACCGCCCAAGAACCAATTCATGCCGCAGACGATCGAGTTCACCTGGAACGGCGCCCAGTGGGTGCGCGAAATGACGTGGAAGTGGGACTGCCTGCTGCCCGACGGCACGATCGAATACGATCCGGCGAAATCGATCACGGCGTACACACCGGGCCCCAACGGCGTCCTGACCGGTGTCTTCCACACCGACATCAGCAGCGGGGCATGTCAGGGCAATGTCGACATGCCGGTGTCGGCCGCGCCGGCCAACCCGCCGGTGGTCCAGCTAACCGGTGGCTAGCTGTATGAGGCCATGACATTGGTGACGCCGGTGGCGAGTCGTGATGCTGGTGGCTGGCCTGCGGCGGCAGAGTGTGGTCGATGGTAGTTGAAGTGGATGTTCCAGACTTTGAGTGCTTCGGCGCGTTGGGTTTCTGAGGTCCATGTCCTGGCGTAGAGGAACTCTTCGGCCAGGATGCGGTTGTAGCGCTCGACTTTGCCGTTGTGGCGCGGGGTGTAGGGCGTGATGAATTGGTGGCGTGCGCCGTGGAGCACGTGGGCGAAGTCTTTGGCCCGGTAGCAGGCGCCGTTGTCGGTGACGATCCGCTGGATGCGGTCGATGCCATGGACGGCGAACCATACCCGGGCGCGGTGCATGAATCCGATTGAT
>NZ_LQPT01000006.1 GCF_002102355.1 Mycobacterium sherrisii
CTTGTCGAGCCTTCCCGCCCACGTCGTGGGCCGCAAGACTCTCATATGCCGTGGATCAAACAATCGCGGTCAGGGCACGACGCCTACGACAAACGCCGACAACGCTAGCGCACCCTCGACCACGGGGAATGCCGCGAGCGATAGAAAGTCAAATGACTCATGACTTTCACCGCGTCGTACTGGTTGGGTTGATATGCGTCGATAAGTCGCTCATCCTGGACAAACTCCGCGCCGAGCTGAGCGGTATCTAGACGCGGGCCGGTTCGGTCTGTGCGCGAGACGACATCACTGGTGTTGACATGGAAACATTCCGTCGATGACGGGACCGACTGCGGAGCTATAAGGCCAGGTATCCCCCGGTGAGGATACCTGTGCCGGACGATAGGAGAGCCAAATCTCAGTGAGGTGGCGGCATTTGGTCGATGCAGCGAGGGTGACGCCCGGCTCGTGGGCGGATCTAGTGGGAACCTACGACCCGGAACGGCACGATCCCGAGCTCGCAAAAGACAGCGGAGAAGCGGCCTTAGCGCAGGCCAAAGTAGTCTTTGAGGAATTGCAGGATCGTTTCTTCGCGCAGGCCGACCGTGCGATGCTCATCGTGTTGCAGGCGATCGACGCAGCTGGCAAAGACAGCGCGATCAAACATGTGATGAGCGGGCTAAATCCTCAGGGCGTGGATGTGTATAGCTTCAAGGCACCCACGCCCACCGAGCTGGCACACGACTACTTGTGGCGCCACCAGCGTGTACTACCGGAGCGGGGGAGGATCGCTGTCTTTAACCGATCGCACTACGAGAACGTGTTGGTAACGAGGGTGCACCCAGACCAGCTGCATCCGCCGGTACCTTCCGGCGATCTGAAAGCACTGTGGCGGCGGAGGTTCGAGGAGATCAACAGTTGGGAGCGCTACCTGCACGAGACCGGCACCGTCATTGTGAAACTGTTCCTCAACGTATCAAAACGGGAGCAAAAGGTGCGGTTTCTGCAACGTCTCGACAACCCCGAGAAGAATTGGAAGTTCTCAGTCGACGACCTCAAGGAACGCGCCTTTTGGGATCAATATCAGGAGGCGTTCACGGACATGCTCTCCCACACCAGCACCGAGCGGGCGCCGTGGTACGTAGTGCCAGCCGATCACAAGTGGTTCGCCCATCTGACCATCTCTGCGATTCTGGTCGACACCTTAAGTTCGCTCGGCCCCCGCTACCCCGAGCTCACCGGTGTCGCTAAGGCCGCGTTGGCGCGGGCCAAGTCGGAGTTACTGGCCGAGTCGGATTAGTGTTGCACTCTTTACCTCTTTGGCTCACGGAGACACTTGAATCACCCTCTCTGCCAACCTGGGTTGAGGCACCCGCCCCCTGACAATTAGTGACCTGAGGGCGGGGATGGAGAGACTCCCCGAAATGGCAAGCAAGGTGACGACGTTGGTCTGCGCGGCCGGGATGGAAGATCCTGGTCGGGTGGCTGATGATGCAACGCAGCGTCCCGATCCGGAGGTGCCCGAGCGGGCCCGGCGGCGGACGTTCACCGTGAAGTACAAGTTGGAGGTTCTGGCTGCCTACGACGCAGCACCCGAGGGCGAGAAAGGCGCGGTGCTGCGGCGCGAAGGTCTGTATTCCAGCCACATCGTGGAGTGGCGACGAGCTCGCGACGCCGGTGCGCTGGCCGGGCTGGCCGCCCCGCGCGGGCGCAAACGGCGCGACCCGGCCGCCGAGCAGATCGCCTGGCTGCAAGCCGAAAAGCAGCGACTGGAGCAGGAGCTGGCTAAGACCCGCGCCGT
>NZ_LQPT01000007.1 GCF_002102355.1 Mycobacterium sherrisii
GCTGTCAATGGCCAAGTCGAAGTCCTCGCTGGTGGCCATGTAAAAGTCCCCACCCCGTGTAGTGATTCTTAGGTTGGTGGAGTGGTCTCCTTCCGGTGTTGGGCGTCCTTCATGCGGTAGGACTCGCCGTTGGTGATGACTACGGTGGCGTGGTGCAGGAGTCGGTCGAGGATGCTGACGGCGGTGGTCTGCTCGGGCAGGAAGCGTCCCCATTCTTGAAATGGCCAGTGCGACCCGATCGCAAGGGATCGGCGTTCGTAGGCGCCTGCGACGAGCCGGAACAACAGCTGGGTGGCGGTGTCGTCGAGTGGGGCGAAGCCCAGTTCGTCGAGGATGATCAGATCGACCCGGAGCAGGGATTCGATGATCTTGCCGACGGTGTTGTCGGCCAGTCCGCGGTAGAGGGTTTCTACGAGATCGGCGGCGGCGAAATAGCGCACCTTGTGTCCGGCGTGGATCGCGGCGACTCCGAGCCCGATGAGGGTGTGCGACTTCCCGGTTCCGGCGGGTCCGACGATCGCCAGATTCTGTTGTGCGCGTATCCATTCCAGACTGGATAGATAGTCGAACACCTTCGATGGGATCGAGGAGGTGGTCACGTCGAACGACTCCAGTGTCTTGGTGATAGGGAAGCCGGCGGCCTTGAGCCGGTTGATCACGTTGGAGGCATCGCGTGCCGCCAACTCGGTCTCCACTAGAGTCCGCAGCACCTCCTCGGGAGTCCAGCGTTGGGTCTTTGCGGTGATCAGCACCTCGGGTGCGGTGCGTCGGATCGCGGCCAGTTTGAGTCGTCGCAACCCGGCGTCGAGATCAGCGGCCAGCGGCGGAAGCGATGGCGGTGCAACGGGTTTGACTGTCTTCGTCGATGTGGTGGTCATAGCGTCGCCTCACCGTCTACGGCTGGGCTCACGGTGTAGGCGTCCAACGATCGGGTCGGGGCGACCGGCAGGTCCAGGATCAATGCATCCCCGGCGAGGCGGGGCTGCGGGGCGCCCGCGCCGGCGGCCAGGATCGAGCGCACGTCAGCGGCGCGGAACCGCCGGAAGGCCACCGCACGGCGCAACGCCGCGGTCAATGCGTCGGTGCCGTGGGCGGCACCCAGCCCGAGCAGAACCTCCAACTCCGAACCCAGCCGGGTGTTGCCGATCGCCGCAGCACCGACCAGGAACGCCTCGGCCTCGGCACCCAAGGCACAGAACTGCTGCTCAGTGGTCGTCCTGGGTCGCGGGCCCCGATGCGGCGTCGGTCGTGGCCCGTCGTAGTGCTCATCGAGGACCGACGCCGAGCCTGGCGCGGCGAGTTCGTGTTCGGCCACGATTATCCCGGTGGCGGGATCGACCAGGCAGACCGCGCCATGATCGAGCACCACCGCCACGCTGGTCCCGATGAGTCGGGTGGGTACCGAGTAGCGGGCTGAGGCGTACCGGATACACGACAGTCGGTCGACCTTGTGCAGCACCGACGGCGCCCCGATCTGCAACCGCAGCGAAGGGAGTGGCTGCAGCACTTCACGTTCGACGATGAGACGCTCGTCGGGTACGGCCTGGATCTCGGTGTGCATCGCGGCGTTGACCTCGGCGCACCACACTGTGGCCGAGGCGTTGGCGGCCCGCAGATCGACACCGCGTCCCGCGATGGCGGCCTCGGTGAGCAACGGGACGGCCAGGTCGCGTTGGGCATAGCCGCACAAATTCTCCACGATGCCCTTGGATTCGGG
>NZ_LQPT01000008.1 GCF_002102355.1 Mycobacterium sherrisii
TGATCGCGCTCATCGAAAGTCCTCAGGTGTGCTCGCTGAAATTCCTCACCTGTGAGCAGCGGTCAGTGTAGTTGGTGGCGGTTGCCGGTGGTGGTTCGGCGCAGGGTTTCCGCGGCGGCGTGGTGGTCGCGTAGGCGGTAGGACTCGCCGTCGAGGTTGATCACGACCGAGCGGTGCAGCAGGCGGTCGAGCATGGCGGCTGCCACGGTGGTGTCGCCGAGGATCTCTCCCCAGGCGCCGATCCCGCGGTTGGTGGTGATGACGATGCTGGTTTTCAAATATCGTTGGGGGACAACCTGAAACAACGCTGATGCGGCTTCGGCGGGCAACGGAAGGTAGCCCAATTCGTCGATCACGAGCAGCGTTGGCCCGGCGTAGAAGCGCATGGTGGTGGCCCAGCGTCCCTCGATCGCGGCACGGTGGCACCGGGCCGCCAGATCGGCGGCGGTGGTGAAGTACGTCCGGTAGCCGGCATGTGCTGCAGCCCTTGCCAGCCCGACCGACAAGTGCGTCTTTCCAGTACCCGGCCGCCCGATGAGCAAGATGTTGGTCGCCGATTCGAGATAGCGGCAGGTGCCCAGCTCGTCGATGAGTTTGCGGTCGATCCCGGCGGCGGCATCGACGTCGAAGTCCGCGAGGGTGGCCGGGGTGGGCAGGCAGGCGAACCGCAGCCGGCCGGCCAGTCGGCGGGCAGTGGAGGCCTCGACCTCGACGGCCAGCAGTCGCTCCAACGCGACGGCCAGCAACAGCCCTTCGGCGGTGGCTTGGTCCAGCACCGTGGGCAGCGCTCATTGGATGGTCCTGTTCTGGGCGGCCCGCTCGTAGGCAGACAGATCGATGACGGTGGAATCGGTTGACGGAGTGACAGATTCGATCGCAGCGGTAGGACCCTGCTTGATGTGAAGGAGTTGCGCGGCAGCGGCTTTGGCTGCCGGCCCGGGCGGGATGCGTTCCTTACGGCGGTGCGGGCGCCCGGTCGCCGCGGTGGCCGTCGCGGCGGTGTCCAGGGCGATGACATGGCCGCTGTCACGCACCATCACCCCCGAGCCCGTCGGCAGCCATGCGGTGCCGGGCGATCACGATCCCTTTGGTGGTGGCGATGTCGCAGAACTGACCACCGACCGGATGCGACACCACCACATGGGCGCCGGCCAGCTCCGGGGGCACCGAGTAGCGGTTGCCACGGTAGGACACCAATGCCTGCCGCGATGCGGTGCGGGTCTCGGAGATGATCACCGGATACGGCGCCGCCGGCACCGGGGCCAGCGGCTCGTTCTTGGCCGCCACGGCGACCGAGGAGCGGCCATCGGCGGTGGCCCGCAACCGGGTGTCACCGCGGACCGCCGCGAAGCGATCCACGCTGGCCTGCGCCTGCTCGACGGTGGCTTCATCGGCCAGGGTGCGCCACCAGCGTTGCGCGGCGGTGTGGTTGACCTTCTCCACCACGCCCTTGCGGTTACCGCGCCGGGCCGGGCAGATCGCCACTGAGACGCCGTAGTGCTTGGCGACCCCAGCGAA
>NZ_LQPT01000009.1 GCF_002102355.1 Mycobacterium sherrisii
GGGTAAGTCCCCTGGCGTGGTGGGTTTTTGGGGCCGGAGATGACGGTGCCGGGTGTGTCGTTGCCGGTGTTGGGGTGGGCCATCGCGTAGTGGTCAGTGAGTTACCTACCAAGTGACTCAACAGGAAGACACACGACGCGATGACCCAGGACCATTCTGCTCTGCTTGCCCAGCTCGATGCGCTGAAGTCCGCCGATGCGGGTGCGGTGTTCGCCGAGCTGATCCGTGCCGGGCTCCAGCAGCTCATCGAGGCCGAAGCCACCGCCACCATCGGCGCCGGACGGTATGAGCGCACCGACGGGCGCACTGTGCACCGCAACGGGCATCGACCCAAGACCATCTCGACGACCGCGGGTGATGTCGAGGTGCAGATCCCCAAGTTGCGGGCCGGGTCGTTCTTTCCGTCGCTGCTGGAACGGCGGCGCCGCATCGACAAGGCGTTGCACGCGGTGATCATGGAGGCCTACGTCCATGGTGTGTCGACCCGCAGCGTCGATGACCTGGTGGCTGCGATGGGTGTCGAGACCGGGGTGTCGAAGTCGGAAGTCTCGCGGATCTGCGCCGGCCTCGACAAAGAGATCGAGGCCTTTCGCACCCGCAGCCTGGCCCACACCGAGTTCCCGTACGTGTTCTGTGATGCGACCTTCTGCAAGGTCCGCATCGGGGCGCACGTCGTGTCTCAGGCACTTGTCGTGGCCACCGGGGTGTCCATCGACGGCACCCGAGAAGTGCTGGGCACCGCGGTGGGTGACAGCGAGTCCTATGAGTTCTGGCGCGAGTTTTTGACATCGCTGAAAGCCCGCGGACTGGCCGGGGTGCATCTGGTTATCTCTGATGCGCACGCGGGGTTGAAAACGGCTGTGGCCCAACAGTTCACTAACTCATCGTGGCAGCGGTGCCGAGTGCATTTCATGCGCAACCTGCACACTGCGGTATCAGCCAAGCACGCCCCAGCGGTGACCGCGGCGGTCAAGACCATCTTCGCTCACACCGACCCCACCGCGGTCGCTGCCCAGTGGGACCGGGTGGCCGACACCTTGGCCGCCTCGTTCCCGAAGGTGGCCGCCATGCTGGCTGAGGCCAAGACCGACGTGCTTGCCTTCACCGCGTTCCCCAAGGCCCATTGGCAGAAAATTTGGTCGAACAACCCCATCGAACGCTTGAACAAGGAGATCAAGCGCCGCGCTGATGTCGTGGAGATCTTCCCCAACCCGGCGGCGTTTCTGCGGCTGGCCACCGCGGTGGTCATCGAATCTCACGACGAATGGCAGGTCACCCGCCGCTATCTCTCCGATGTCTCCATGGACGAACTACGTACCGTGATCGCTGCCAAACACGCCGCGGCAGCACTTGCCAAACAACACCAAATCACCTAGCGTTCAACATGACTCGTTGATCGCAA
>NZ_LQPT01000010.1 GCF_002102355.1 Mycobacterium sherrisii
GTTTCTCCTATGTCAAGTCGCTGCCGTTTGGCAAGGCTGTGTTCGGGTGTGGTGGTCGGTGTGGAGGTGGCCGAAGACGACTCTGGCGAGGCGGCGTTTGAGGCAGCGTAGAGCTTCGGTGGTGGAGTCGCCGGTGGTCAGCCGGTTGCGGTAGTAGGCCTGTCCGAGGCCGTCGAGGCGTATCTGGGTGACCGCGATGCGGTGCAGGGCGGCGTTGAGTTGACGATTGCCGCTGCGGGTCATCCGGACCCGGCCGGCGGTGTTGCCTGACCACACCGGGATGGGGGCCACGCCGCTGTGGCGGGCGAACGCCGCTTCGTTTTTGAAGCGGGTGACTCCGGCGGTTTCGCCGATGATCTTGGCCGCGGTGAGCTCGGCGCAGCCGGGCATGGCCAGCAGTGCCGGAGCAATTGTGCGGACACGCTCACCGATGCGTTTGGCCAAGGCGTTGATGGCTTCGGTGAGGCGGGTGATGTCGGCTAACTCCTCGCGGGCCAGCTCGGCGACCAAACCGGGCTGGGTGGCCAACCAGTCACCGAGCATCCGGCGGTGTTTGGTCAGATCCAGCGACCCCTGTTTCGGCGCCCGGCCAGGATCTAGTTCGTGCACTCTCCACAGCAACCGGTTAATTGTCGAAGTACGTTGCCCCACAAGGTCTTCACGCCGGTCCACCAGCAGCTTGAGCTCCCGCGACACCTCGTCGTGGGAGGCCACCGGAAGATCGGGCTCACGCAGATAAGCCCGTGCGACAGCCAGCGCGTCGATCGGATCAGACTTGCCCCGCGTGCGCGCCGAGGCCCGGGCGTGAGCCATCAACTTCGGCGGAACCCGCACCACCTTCTGATTGGCCGAGAGCAGATCGCGCTCGAGTCGCGCTGACAAGTGTCGGCAATCCTCGATCGCCCACACCAGCTCGACACCAAACGCAGTGCGAGCCCACCGGATCGCCTGGCGATGACCTACCGAAGTGGCCTCAACGACCTTCTCGCCCAGCTTCTTACCGACCCCGTCCACGGCAACAAACGTGTGCGTGCGCTTGTGGACATCGGCCCCAACAACAACCATGGAGGTTGCCTCCTTCACTGTGAGGTGACGGTTGGGCCGGTCGGCGGACACATCTCAGTCGGGGGCGATGCCACGCTCCTATCAAGTCACGCCGGCCGGTCCTTCACACCTGATGCCGACAAAACGCATGAACGCCAACCCGAGGGCGGCAACGACGCTACGAGCCAGACACCAGGTGATCAGGATCCAACCACCGCAACAAGCGGCAACCCCACCCTGACACTGA
>NZ_LQPT01000011.1 GCF_002102355.1 Mycobacterium sherrisii
TGGGGTGGGCCATCGCGTAGTGGTCAGTGAGTTACCGACCAAAGTGACTCACGATAGGACACACGACGCGATGACCCAGGGCCATTCTGCTCTGCTTGCCCAACTCGATGCGCTGAAGTCCGCAGACTCGGGCGCGGTGTTCGCTGAGCTGATCCGCGCCGGGCTGCAGGCCCTGATCGAGGCCGAGGCCACCGCCACGATCGGCGCCGGCCGCTACCAGCGCAGCGAGGGCCGTGCTGTGCACCGCAACGGGCACCGACCGAAAGCGGTGTCGACCACCTCGGGTGACATCGAGGTTCAGATCCCCAAGCTGCGTGCCGGGTCGTTCTTTCCCTCGCTGCTGGAGCGGCGTCGCCGTATCGATAAGGCGCTGCACGCGGTGATCATGGAAGCCTACGTCCACGGCGTGTCGACCCGCAGCGTCGATGACCTGGTGGCCGCGATGGGCGTCGAAGCGGGGGTGTCGAAGTCGGAGGTCTCGCGGATCTGCGCCGGCCTCGACAAAGAGATCGACGCATTTCGCACCCGCAGCCTGGCCCACACCGAATTCCCGTACGTATTCTGCGATGCCACCTTCTGCAAGGTCCGCATCGGGGCGCACGTCGTCTCGCAGGCACTTGTCGTGGCCACCGGGGTATCCATCGACGGCACCCGCGAAGTGCTGGGCACCGCGGTCGGCGACAGCGAGTCCTACGAGTTCTGGCGCGAGTTCTTGGCCTCGCTGAAAGCACGCGGACTCTCCGGGGTGCATCTGGTTATCTCCGACGCGCACGCTGGATTGAACGGCTGTGGCACAACAGTTCACAAACTCATCGTGGCAGCGGTGCCGAGTGCATTTCATGCGTAATCTGCACACCGCGGTATCGGCCAAACACGCCCCGGCCGTAACCGCGGCGGTCAAGACCATCTTCGCTCACACCGACCCCACCGAGGTCGCAGCCCAGTGGGACCGGGTCGCCGACACCCTGGCCCCCAGCTTCCCGAAGGTAGCCGCGATGCTAGCTGAGGCCAAGACCGACGTGTTGGCGTTCACCGCGTTCCCGAAAGCGCATTGGCAGAAGATCTGGTCGAACAACCCCATCGAACGGCTCAACAAGGAGATCAAACGCCGAGCCGATGTCGTGGAGATCTTCCCCAACCCGGCAGCGTTCCTGCGCCTGGCCACCGCCGTGGTCATCGAAGCCCACGACGAATGGCAAGTCCCCCGCCGCTACCTATCTGATGTCTCCATGGACGAACTACGCGTGGTCATCGCTGCCAAACACGCCGC
>NZ_LQPT01000012.1 GCF_002102355.1 Mycobacterium sherrisii
CCGGTGTGGTCATGATTGCTTCGTATTCGATGGGGGTCAACCGTCCGAGGGTGAGTTGGCGTCGGCGGCGGTGGTAGGTGCGTTCGATCCAGGTGACGATCGCGATGCGCAGCTGTTCGCGGGTTTCCCACCGGCGCCGGTTCAGGACGTTCTTTTGCAGCAGGCTGAAGAAGCTCTCCATGGCGGCGTTGTCACCGGCCGCCCCGACGCGACCCATGGATCCGACCATGTCGTGACGGCCTAGCGCGTGAACAAATCGACGGCTGCGAAATTGACTGCCCCTGTCGCTGTGCAGAATGCAGCCGGCGACCTCGCCGCGGCGGGCGACCGCGCTGGCCAGTGCCTGGGTGGCCAGTCGTGATTTCATCCGCGAGTCGATCGAATAGCCCACGATCCGGTTGGAGAACACGTCCTTGATCGCGCACACGTACAGCTTGCCCTCGCTGGTGCGATGCTCGGTAATATCGGCCAGCCACAACGTATTTGGCGCATCAGCGGTGAAGCGGCGACCGACCAGGTCATCGTGGATCGGCGGGCCAACCTTGCCGTTCTTGCCGCGCCGGCGTTTGCCGAACGCACTCCACCAACCGTTGTCGGCGCAGATCCGCCACGCAGTGCGTTCAGCCATCGGATGCCCGGCGTCGCGGGCTTCTTCGACCAGGAATCGGTAGCCGAACTCCGGGTCGTCGCGGTGTGCGTCGAACAACGCATTGGCTCGATGCGCCTCAACATGTTCGGCGGCGGTGATCGGATCGGCCAGCCAGCGGTAGTAGGGCTGGCGGGCGAGCTTGAGGACCCGGCACGTCACCGCGACGGGAATCCCGTTGGCGGCGAGCTCTTTCACGAGCGGGTAGAGCCTTTTCCCGGCAGATTGGACTGCGATAAATACGCCGCGGCCCGGCGAAGCACCTCATTTTCCTGCTCCAACAACCGATTCCGCCGGCGCAGCTCCCGCAACTCCGCGGACTCGCTCGTCGAGGTGCCAGGCCGCGAACCGTCATCGACCGCGGCTCGGCGCATCCATTTCGACAACGTGATCGGGTGAACCCCGAAATCAGCGGCGATCTGCTCGAGCGTCACCCCCTGATCGCGATTGCGGGCAACCCGCACGACGTCGTCGCGAAACTCCTGGGGATAGGGCCGTGCCATGGTGACATCCTTCCAGCCCGCCCACGTTGGGCAAGCCATCTCAGTTGTCACCTATCCGTGCAGCAGACCC
>NZ_LQPT01000013.1 GCF_002102355.1 Mycobacterium sherrisii
GATCATCCTCGGGAAGGTGCGCCCACTTTCACGCCCCCACGCCGACGCTCATCCACAGGTTCTGACCATTGCTCCGCGCCTCCTGCGTCAGAGAACAACCTCGCACAGGCAGTGATTTGGAGACTAACCGCGAACAGTGCCACGGACAGTCGGATCAGGTGTGCTCTCTGCGATCTCGGCACGATGCTCCCCACGGTCAGCGTCGATTCCGGCCCTATCGTCATTAGGCTAACCGCCCTGCGCGGGCAAAATTCTTACGAATCAGTGGCGTCCGAATCAACGGCCCTCGTCCCCTTGCGTCGAACTTTCTTACCGAACGATGACGAATTGTGTTGAGCCCCACCCGGCACGGCAGACGGCGTTACGGTGATTTGGGCAGGATCTCCGCTCGACCGAAAGCAGTGGCGAGATGGATATGACGAGACGGCGGTTTCTCACCGCCGGAAGCGTGGCCGCACTATCAATGGCCGCATTCAGTGCTTGTGCCGGCAGAGCGATGTCGGCACCATCGGACACCACCTTTGCTGTCACTCACACCGACGCCGAGTGGCGAAAGATGCTGACCGCGGCGCAATACAGCGTGTTGCGCGACGCTGGCACTGAAGATCCCTACAGTAGTCCGCTCAACCACGAACACCGTCGCGGTGTGTTCGACTGCGCTGGCTGTGCGCAACACCTCTTCTCGTCCGACACCAAATTCCATAGCGGCACCGGCTGGCCGAGCTTCTGGAAAGCGCTAGACAATGCGGTGGTGGAGCGCCCTGATACCAGCTTTGGCATGGCACGTACCGAAGTCCTCTGCAGCCGGTGCGGCAGTCACCTCGGCCACGTGTTCGACGACGGCCCACAGCCAACCGGTCTGCGTTATTGCATGAACGGCGTCGCGATGTCGTTCACTGCCCTTTGATCGCACGGCGCAACAACTCGTGACAGCGCGAAATTGACTATCGGCGACCGCTGACCCATAAGCGCCCCAACTACCCCACGAAACCGGAGATGAACCCGGGCCGGCTTGGGCGGACGCCCGGGGAAACCAGTAGCGCAAATATGACGAGGCCGTGACGGAGTTGACGAGGCGCCGCCCATCTCTCCAATCGCTTTGTAACGTAACCACTACCGACCATAGAACGCGCGATCCTGCGCCCAACGAAAGGTAAACCAGATGCGACCCACAGTGCTTAGGGGCGCGGCCGCTGTCACGATTGCCGCGGCCCTCGCTGCCTGCAGCAGCTCAAAAGAGGCGCACCCGGCGCCGGCGATGTCGCAGTCGTCGTCGGGGGCCCCGGCGATGTCCCAGGCTGCGAGTTCGGGCTCTGCAAGCACGCGGATGGGAACTTTCGGTGGCCTCAACGCCAAGCACGTCGCGGGAACCGTCTCGGTGACAGGCTCCCAGCTCACCCTGGCGGGCTTCTCCTCCGACGCGGGCCCAGATCTGCACATCTATCTCACGAACGGCACGGACGAGACTGCTGTGGCTGCCGGCAAAGAGCTCGGTAGTATCGCGTCCGACAAAGCGTCTCAGACGTTTTCAACCAACGGGGTCGATACTTCGAAATTCACCAATGTCGTTATCCATTGCGATAAGGCGAAGGCCGTCTTCGGTGCCGCCACCCTGACATGAAAGTCCCCGCCAACCCCGCATCCCTTGTCGCGTCGGTCTTTTTCGGCGCGACAAGGGTCGCGCTGGGCGGTCTGTGGATACACGAGGGCATCTTCAAGTACACCGCACACTTCGGCAGGGCGGATATCCTGCTAGTCGTAGACAGCGCGAAATCCAATAGTAGCGTGCCCGAATACTTCACCATATTCCTGGGACCCGTACTCGGCAGGTTGCCGGGCCTGTTCGGTGTTGCGATTCCGCTACTTGAAACCGCGCTGGGCGTGGCGCTGGTCCTCGGGGTACTGAGCCTGCCCGCGGCCCTGGCGTCGCTGTTGACACTCATGACCTACTGGAGTTCCGATCAGCTTATTGCCCAATATCCCATTATGGGCGTCCTGTCGGCGGTCGTGATCACCTGGTCGGCTTGGGCTGCGCGGCTCTCGACGACCACGCTCATAGTGGCGGCTTTGAACCGAAGACAGATTGGCGCACAACTGCTCTCGGGACCGCTTCGGCGCTGGGCGTGACGACCCGGGCCATAGCACTCGTCGCCCCATCACTCACCGATGCACCACCCGGACCGAGAACGACCTGAGAGATCGTCGCGATGGAGTCAATATCCCGACTCACCCCCGACCCCTAAGCACCGACTCGGGGCTAGTGTGAGACGGTGTGAGCCGGATCTTGATAGCCGATGACGACCCCGTCATTGTCGACGTGGTGCGCAGGTATCTGGAACGCGACGGGCACGACGTTTCGATCGCGCGCGACGGCGACGAGGCGCTGCAACTGCTGGGAACCGAACGCCTCGATCTCGCCGTCCTTGACGTGATGATGCCCGGCCCCGACGGAATGACGCTGTGTCGCAGCATGCGTCGCGGAGACGGGTATGCGGTGCCCGTGATTCTGCTGACAGCGCTGGGTGAAGAGGACGACCGGATCGCCGGCTTGGAGGCCGGCGCCGACGACTATGTGACGAAGCCGTTCAGTCCGCGTGAACTAGCGCTTCGGGTCCGATCAGTATTGCGCCGAGCCCCGTCGACAGCCGATGAACTTCCGTTGGAGTTGAGCGACGGATCGCTACGCGTCATGACGGCCGCGCGCTTGGTGACTGTCGGTGACCGGCCTGTCAGCCTGACCAGTCGAGAATTTGATCTGCTGACCTTCCTGCTGACCCATACCGACACCGTCTACTCTCGCGAGGAACTCCTGAAACTGGTGTGGCGGTGGGATTTCGGCGATCTGTCGACCGTTACCGTCCACATCAAGCGGCTGCGCTCCAAATTAGGAGACTCTCACCGGGTGCAGACCATCTGGGGGCGGGGCTACCTGTGGCGGGCAGGGGGGATATCCGGTGCAGGCGACTGACCTGTGGAAGATCGCGGGCTGGGCGCTCGCCTGTTCCATTCCGGTGGTGCTGTCCGGCGCGCTGACCATTCGGCTCGCACGGTCCTGGTCGCTGGTAGTGAGCATGGTCGCCTTAGTGCTGATTCCCACTCTGGCAACCCTCACTGGCGTGCTCGGCGCCAGCGGTTTCATGATCACTGAGACATTCGAGCGCACCGCGGTGGTATTGGTCATCGTGTCCGTGGTGACCATCCCGGCTGCCGTGCTCCTGGCCAGGTACCAGGCTCGGAGAACGGTGTGGGAGCAGCAGATCCGTGACTCCGAACGGATAGCCGAGCGATCGCGGCGCCGTCTGGTGGCATTCGTGAGTCACGATCTGCGCACCCCGCTGGCGGGCATCCGTGCCGGAGCCGAGGCCATCGCCGACGGGGTGGTGATCGAGGAAGAGGCCCGCGAGCAGGCCAAGTACATTGAGCATGAATCAATTCGGTTGTCGGAGATGGTGGACGACCTGTTCGAGATGTCAAAGATCAACGCTGGCGCGGTGCAACCCGCACACGACACAGTGGCGCTGGACGAGGTGGTCGACGACGTGGTGGCCGTTCATCGGATCGTCGCAGACCGGGCCGGGGTGGCACTGCAGGTCTATCTGCCCGACGAACCCGTGCGGGTGATCGGCAGCGACCGGGCTTTGGTTCGTGTGTTGTCGAATCTGGTAGCCAACGCGATCGCGCATACCCCGCGCGGAGGACACGTGACGCTCGCGCTCGGCCGAGACGGAAAGGAGGCCTGGGCGCGAGTGGATGACACCGGCGTCGGGATCGACGAAGCGGATCTACCCAGGGTGTTCGACGTCGCCTACCGTGGCTCCAATGGCCGCGTGCCGCGGGCTGATTCGTCGTCACCCAGCGGCTCGGGCCTGGGGCTGGCTATCGCGGCTGGGCTGGTGCAGGCGCACCGCGGCACGCTGTCCGCCTGCAACCTGGAGACCGGTGCACGTTTCGAGGTCCGATTGCCATTCGCGGGCGAGTCCTGACGGCATTTCACACGTCGCGATCGTCGGGGGCCGCAGAAGTCGCGGTGACGGAACACGATGTGTCCTAACGCAAGTCGCGCCGTTGCTCGGTCGACTTGGGGAGGACGTCCGCGTTCGTTTTCCCGATGATTACGGATGCCATCAGGCGGATGGATCAGATCACGACGCGAGATCTCCTACTTTGGTCTGGTTGAGCCCACTCCCACCTAGGCTTTGGCGAGTTGTTGTGGGCAGTAGTATTTCGCGGAGATCAGGGCGAAGTTGGATGCCATTTCCATGTCCATGCC
>NZ_LQPT01000014.1 GCF_002102355.1 Mycobacterium sherrisii
CATCGTCAGTCCTCCCCACCAAGCTCACGCTCGGCGTGTCAAACCAAGACCAGATCCACCGTTATTCAGACAGTCCCGCATCCCCGCCGGGCGCGCCCCGAGGGTGGGGAATTACGTGACGGCGGGTGGGGAATTACGTGACGCACAACCCCTCAGACCTGGGGAATTACGTGACCGCTGACACGGAACTCGCGGGGATAGGGCCTGGGCACAATGACATCCTTCCAGCCCGCCCACCCGGGGCAAGCCAAATCAGATGTCACCTATTCGTGCAGCAGACCCGCCCGACGCAGAGTTACTTGTGCTTCTGTGCTTGCTTAATCATCAACACCGCAGCGCGTTTCAGAAGATCGCGCTTTTTGGTCAAGGCGATGAGTTCCTTTTGGAGCTGCTCGACGTCGTTGCATTCACGCCCGCCGGACGACCGGAGGGCGGGTGCGGCCGTGCGCGGTGCCTGTGCCGCGCGATCCGGAGTATAGGCGTGGGTGGCTGGCTGCTTGGTCCACGCCGGGAGTGCCCTGCTGCGCATGCGTCGCGATGGAGCTTCGCCTTTGCGGGGCGCGTTAACCATGCTGCCGACTGGGCCACTCATCGGGGGGATGCCGCCGAATAGGGTGGGTGGGGTTGCTGTTGCTGCGGGGGTGGCGTCGAGGCCAGCGATCGGCAATGTCGCTGAGGTGAGTCGGATTTGGGGTGTCGCGGTACTCCACGATGGTGGTACCGATAACTTGCCCACTAGTCCCGAATCGCCTAGGCCTGCTGTGATGGCCCCTTGGCCTGCACCGGCCGATCCCAAAGCGCCGGCTGCGGGAGAGGACGAACCCACCAGGTTGCCCAACCCCGCCGCCGGCGCCCCAGACACGTCCGACACTTTCGTTGCCGAAAGTGACGACACCAACGGACCCAACGCGGTGTCCACCATCGGAAAAATAGTATAGAGAGTGCCAGACGCAATAAAGCTATTTCCGAATTCGCCAGAAATGAACCCTGAAATGTCGTTGAAAAATGATTGGAAGGCGCTTATCGGGTCGGTGGCGGTGGCGGCTGATGTTCCGCCTTGTGCCATGGTTTGTAGGACGTGGGGGATGTTGGTGAGCGGTGTGTGGGTGGTGTTGGCGGTTGCTT
>NZ_LQPT01000015.1 GCF_002102355.1 Mycobacterium sherrisii
GACGGCGCCGGCGCGCACCAGGGCGGCCAGGTGTGGGGCGTTGACGGCGCGCCAGCGGGCCTGGGCGGCGTCGATCAGCTTGTAGGCCATGGCAATACCGGCCGCCCGTGATCCTGGCCCCTTGGTGAGCTTGGTCCGTAACCGCACGGTGGCAAAAGTGCTTTCGATCGGATTCGTCGTGCGCAGGTGAATCCAATGTTCGGCCGGGTACTTGTAGAACTCGAGCAGGGTGTCGAGGTCGTCGGTGATCTTGGCGACCGCCTTGGGGTACTTCGCGCCGAAGTCGACCTCGAACGCTTTGACCGCCACCTGGGCCTTGTCGATATCCTCGGCGTTGTAGATATCCTTGATCGCCGCCAACGCCGCCGGGTGCGCTGATTTCGGCAGTGCAGCAAGGACATTGGCTTGTTTGTGAAACCAGCATCGCTGCTCCTTGGTGACCGAGAACACCTCGCGGACGGCCTTCCAGAAGCCCAGGGCACCGTCGCCGACGGCCAGCACCGGGGCGGTCATCCCGCGGCGGCGACAGTCGCGCAGCAGGTCGGCCCACGACTCGGTGGACTCCCGGTACCCGTCGGTGAGCGCGACCAGTTCCTTGCGGCCATCAGCACGCACCCCGATCATCACCAGCAGGCACAGCTTGGTCTTCTCCAGGCGGACCTTGAGGTGGATGCCGTCGACCCACAGGTAGACGTAATCGGTGCCAGACAAATCGCGGCGCCCGAACGCGGCGGCTTCGTCTTGCCACTGCGCGGTCAGGCGGGTGATCGTCGACGCCGACAGTCCGGCCCCGGATCCAAGGAATTGCTCCAGAGCCGGACCGAAGTCGCCGCTGGACAAGCCATGCAGGTACAGCAGCGGCAACACCTCGCTCATCTGCGGGGACTTGCGTGCCCACGCCGGCAGGATCGCCGAGGAAAACCGCTGCCGCTCACCGGTATCGGGGTCGACACGTTTGTCGTTGACCCGCGGCGCGGTGACCTCAACCGCGCCGGCCGCAGTCAGCACTTCGCGGGACTGGTGATAGCCGTTGCGCACCACCAGCCGGTGGCCGTTGGCGTCGAGCTGATCGGCGAACTGCTCCACACGCAGCCACCTCGGCCCGCAGCGCCGCAGCCAGCATCTGCCGGGCCCCATCACGGACGATCTCATCGAGCAACGACCGATCACCGGCCGCCTTGTCGTTGGCCTGCTGGGCATCGTGAACTACGGTGAGCATGGGCGTACCTTCCCAACCAGCGCGCCAACGCCGGTCTTGATCAGAACCACTGGACTTTCAGATCATCCTCGGGAAGGTGCGCCCACTTTCACGCCCCCACGCCGACGCTCATCCACAGGTTCTGACCATTGCTCCGCCCTGATTGCGGTCGGTGTCAACGCCGACGGTTACCGCGAGATCCTCGGCGTCGATGTCACCACCGCTGAGGACGGCGCCGGTTGGCTGACGTTTCTGCGGTGGCCGAGCACTTGGAAACGGCCCGGCCGGATCTGCTGGCGTTCACCAGCTTTCCCAAACAGATTTGGCGCCAGATCTGGTCCAACAACCCCCAGGAGCGCCTCAACAAAGAGATCCGCCGGCGCGCCGACGTCGTCGGCATCTTCCCCGACCGCAACGCCCTCACTCGCCTGGTCGGAGCCGTGCTAGCCGAACAACACGACGAATGGGCCGAATCCCGGCGCTACCTCGGCCTCGACGTCCTCAGCAAATCACGCGCCGACCACAGCGCAACAACAGAACAGGAGGACACCCCCGTGACACTAACCGCCTAAACCATCACGACGAAGAATCACACGACGACCTCGTACACCACGTCCCTGGACTTGACCGTCTCCACCGAACTCCATCTCTACCCAGGCTGCCCGCACGCCTTCGACTTGTTGGCACCCAACGCCGACATGTCCGTGGGCGCCCTGGCCAACCCGATACGCCGACTCAGCGATCTCTAGTGTCGGCGAGGACGGCGCCCAGCCGCATTGTGCGTTAGGGTCGCCAGCGGGCGACGCCGTCCACCATTGCCATGTCGTCGGCGATGAAATCTACTGCGGCCGTGGGAGTGTGGAAATTGTGAAATCAGAGGCGGCGCCGGCGATAGCGTCGGAGGCGGTGAATATCGGCGAGAGTCGCCGGGCCGGCGAACGGACGCAAGGTAGCATCAAGCCGGGCATGCACCTCGTAGGTGTCGAGGTTCATCCCAATCGCAACTAGGCAGTTGGCAAACATCCCGGGCGGTGCGATAGCGATGTGTATCGCCCCACCAACCAGATTGATTGCGTAGGTGTGTGTTGCTGCGCCGTATCGCACCGCTACCGCACCCTTGAGCCGGTACACCCCGACTGGTGGATCCTCGAGCAGATCGATCAGCGCACCCGGGTCGACTTCGCCATCGCTTGTCGCCGTCACCGAGTCGGCGTGTGAGTGGTCGTGCCCGACCGTCGCATCGACGAGCAGTTCTCGCAAGGAGAGTTGGCCCGGTTCCTCGCGCGGTTGCGCCACGTCGTAGAGCAGCGCCGGGTCGATGCGGCCACGGATGGCGCCGACAACGGTCGCCTGTGGATTACGTTCCCGCACACGTCGTTCCACGCGGTCAACGGTCGCGACGCGATCCCGGCGGGGGAGTTGGTCAAGTTTGTTGACGACGACTAGAGAGGCCGCACCGTAGCGGGCCGGCGACGTAGGGCTGATGTCGACCGTTTCGAAGTGTGCCGCTGCGTCAATGACATCGATGAGTCCACCGAACCGCACGCCAGGAACCTCGCTGAAGCCAATGATCCGGGCAAGCGAGACAGGCTCCGCTAGCCCGCTGGCCTCGACGATCACCGCATCCAATTTGAGCCGGGGATCGGCGAACTTGGTGAGTGCTTCGTCGATTCCCCCGTCGTCAGGCAGGCAGCAGATGCAACCGCCGGCGATGGACGCCGGCTCGTCGACCTGTCCCGTCACCAGCATGGCGTCTACGTTGAGTTCGCCGAAGTCGTTGATGACCACCCCAATTCGCGCTCCCGGGGTGCGCAGCACGTGGTTGAGCAAACTCGTCTTGCCAGCGCCGAGATGGCCCGTCAAGCAGATGACAGGGATCGCTTGCACACTTGTCCTTCCTGTCTCACCGGCTCCCGATATCCCGGCGGGCAATGCCGGAAGAGGACGTGGCCGTGGCTGGGCAGCACTTAATGCTAATGATTTTCAATAAGCCGCGATCGGGCGGGTCTAATATGTTGCCCCGGACGACTTGGCAGTGCCGTTGTTGGCAGGCTAGCGCGAGTCCCCTGTCGACGTTGTAAGCACAGGCCGCCAACGGGCGGCAACGACACTCTCAGTTGAACCGCAACATATGCCGGGCCGCCCGAACCAGGCCGGTGGCGACCTGGGCGGCGGTGCCTTGCTGCCCGCACGCTCACTTACTCACGAGTGAGCAACTCATTGCGCTCCGAGGGTTACCGTAGGGTGTGCCCGAGATCCCCGTGACTAGCGATGTCCTTGGGCAGGTACCCGTAGAGCTCTTGGAAGCGTCTGGTGAAGTGGCTGGCGTCGGCGAAACACCAGCGATTCGCAACAGCGGAGATGGTTTCACCTCGCGGCATGCATAGCAGGTCTTGCCTCGCCCGGCCGAGACGCATGCGGCGCACATAGTCCATGAACGGTTCACCCCGCTCGTTGAAAGTGCGGTGCAGCGTGCGTACGGAAACGTGCGTTGCGGCCGCTGCGTGAGCCGGACTCAGGGCGGGATCGCTCAGATGGCGATGGACATAGTGTTGCGCGGCGCGATACACGGCATCCCGCACGGAGACGGACGACGGACAGCACTCCACGTCGTACAGCGCAGCCGTTGTCAGCTCGACCGCGGCGTTGCGCATTGCCCAAATGGATCGCCCCGTCCCACTCGACTCTGACAGCGTCTGCCTGACCAGGCCAAGATAAGAGAGCAAGAACCGCACCGCTGGACTGCTGGAGCACAGCTGGATGCCATCACGCTGGTGCCAGGTCACACCAAGGTCTTGCAGACCTGCTCTGGGAATTAGTATTTGGGTTTTGAGCATTTGATCGGGCACTTTGACCCCGTTTACGGAGTCACTACTGAAGGCTAGGACGGTGCCTGCGCGCAAATCGTACTCGCGGTCAGCGATCCGCATTATCTTCTCGCCTTTGAGCACATGCATCACGCAGATGTAGTCCTCGGCTAAATCGCTGCTCTGACGGTGGAGACGTTGGGCGGCGAACGTCGTGGCCGCGGTGTCGACGAGAGTGAGGTCTGCGATCGCATAGGTGTCGACTCGTCCACGGAAGCCGATTGATTCTTCCCGGCAGTGAATGAAGTTTCGCGGCAGATGGCGGCGAACCGCCTGTTCAATCTGGCATTGCCGCTCTTCGTCGCTGGCGGCCGCAAAATCGACACTGTCGACGGAAGGTGTACTCACGATCGGGGCCTTCGCTTTCGTCATCGGTCGTAGCCGACATGAACCAACGTTGCTACGCGCCTTCGAATTTGGCCACACAAGCCCGATGTCATGGACGGGGATCGGCCGGGGCGCGACCCCATGATAGGTGCTGTCCACACGATTGTCGTGATCACGATGTGGGAATGGTCCTGGTGCCGCCGATTGGCGCGAACGGACCATATCTGTGGCGTTCTGGTTCTAGCGAGACGGGCAGCGTCGGGCGATCCTGGTTGAGCCGGTGGGCCTACGACGTGCTCTCTCGGCATGGATGTGCTGACGTCTAATTTGCCCGCGCCTGCGGCGCACAGACGCGACACGAACGGTAGGGAAACCGAACATTATGAGTTCGCAGGTTTACGATTTCATCGTCGTTGGTGGGGGTACCGCGGGTTGCGTCATCGCTGCGCGTTTATCAGAAGACCCAGACATCCAGGTTCTTCTCGTTGAGGCCGGCGCAAGCGAACCAACCGATGGAATGAGCTCGCCTTGGGGATTTTTGACGCTTGACCCCTCGGATTTCTGGGCCGACGAATCCACGCCCCAAGCCGGGACCGGAGGTCGCGTGACGCTTCGCCGCGGACGTGCCTTGGGCGGGTCTTCGAGTGTCAACGGCTTGCTATTCCTCCGGGGTCATCATGCCAGCTATGACGCATGGGCCGACGAGGGCGCTCACGGTTGGGGATTCGATGACCTGCTTCCCCATTTTCGACGCAGTGAGCGGGCGATCGGTCGCGACCCCGCAATCCGCGGGGACAGCGGTGCACTCACGGTGTCCGTGTTAGACCCGCCGCATCCCTTCGCCGAAGCGTGCGTCGAGGCAGCCGAACAAGCGGGTTACCACCGGGCGTCTGATATCAGCGGTGGCTTGGAAACCGGTTTTGGGTGGTGCGATCTCAACCTCGTCGACGGCCGACGACAAAGTGCGGCCGATGCATATCTTCGGCCGGTCCTACACCGGAGCAACCTGACCGTCGTCGCGAAGGCGGTCGTCCGCCGTCTGCGTATTGTCGCCGGCCGTTGCGTCGGAATCGACTACACGTCGGGCAACCAGATTCTGGCCGCCGATGGCGGCGAAGTCGTGTTGACGGCTGGCGCCATTGGAACGGCACATCTCATGCTGCTCTCCGGGATTGGTCCTGCGCGACACCTACACCAGGTTGGCGTCGATGTCGTCGCGGACCTGCCGGGCGTGGGCAGCAATCTGCAAGACCACCCGATGTGCACCCTCGTAATGGACGGCCCCGCTATTCCCGTGTATCCGCCGCATCCTCCGGGTGAAGTGTTGGGGCTGATCTCAGCCATAACCACCGGCCCAATCCCCGACTTGCATATCCAATTCATCAGCTTGCCGTTGCCACAAGCATGGGCGCCCGTGCCCGAAAGTGGCTATTCGATCGGATTCTCTGCGATGACACCATACAGTCGCGGCACCATCAGACTGGCTGGCGCGGATCCGACCGCCGCGCCGTTGGTGAATCCCAACTATCTTGGCGACGAGCGAGACGTGAAAACGATGAGGGCGGGGCTCGAAGTGGCCCGTACCATCGCTCGATCACCGGCGCTGGCGCCGTACACATCAGGAGAGGCACTGCCGGGTCCCGTAACACAAGACGCCGACGCCGTGCACGCCTACCTCAAACGCAGCCTACGAACTTATTTCCACTACAGCGGCACCTGCCGACTCGGACTTGATCCTATGTCGGTTGTTAACCCCGCCGATTTAGGCGTGCACGGGCTCAGCGGTCTGCGGGTCGCCGACGCATCCGTCATGCCTTCCATTGTTCCTGCCAACACGAATGCCACTGTTTACGGCATTGCCGAACGGGCAGCAGATTTGATCACGACGTAGAGGTCTTGTACGGCTGGGAAGAATTCTCGAGCCCGACGACGTGCCCGACTAATGACGAAGGCGTTATGGCGGTCTGGCAGCTTTCGCAATATAGGCAGCGCCATTGCGATTACGTGGGATTCGCTTCCCGATGACGTGGAATGAACATCTGAAAAGCATCCTCAAGAGAAGGGATGGAATACGGGGCCAGGGCGAAGCCGCACCGCAATGGAGCCATCAACAAATCGGCTCCATGCATGGTGTTCGCCACCGACCCGACGACGATCAGCAAACGCCGCGCCGACAGGCAGCGACGGCATCGTAGGCCGGTTCTAAGACAAGCGCCCGGGGCCACTCGGGCATATTCGATCTGGTGAGGAAGGCGAACTGATGGCGAACAGCGGGTCTAACAGCAGCAGTTCTAGCAGCACTAACAGCAGCAGTTCTAGCAGCAGCGGGTTCAGCGGCAGTGGCTCGAATGGGGGCGCCTCGACCAGTGGCGGGTCGGCCGCAACCGGCGCTTCTGGCGGCGGGGCGAGCATCAGTGACTTGACTAGCCAACTGAAGCAATTGCAAGACAATGGACCGGTTGACCTGAAGTTATCGCCCGAGACAGAGGCGGCCTATCTCGGCATTCTGGCGAACTTTCGTAATGCACTGCAAAACGAACTCAACAATATGGTCAACATGGGATCGCTTGGCAATCCAGGGTCACTTCCATCTGCCATGCAGACGAAACAAAACCTCGACCTGGACGTCAGCGGCCTCACTGGAATTGTGCAAGCCATGACACAATACTTAAATTATCTTGACGAGTTTGAAACAACCGTAAGCAAGGCCACCAGCCGTCTCATGCAATCCGGATAGTGCTAGGAACGATGGGCTGATGTCACACCACAAGAAATCACTGACAGCCGAGCAAATCGATGACATGATTAATGCGGGTAAGTTACCCGTCAATACTGCCGGGGCCAATTGGGGTGTCTTGGAGTCCCTTTCAAATTCTGAGGTCACCGCACTGTCTTCGACACAGAACGAATTCCAGGATATCAGCGGAACCACCGCGGATCCGGTCAGTGTTGCCATTGAAGATTTCAGCGGCGTCACCTTCAAGTCGATGTTGGATGATTTCGAGGACGCATCCGGCACACTCGATAACGGCAACGGACAATCCTGGCAGCAGATAGCTGGCAACATCATTACCGCGTCAGATAATTTCCAAACTGCGCTCGAGGCGCAAGAACAACTTAACGAGTGGGTTGGAAAAACACATGATGCGGCCATCGCCAATATCACCCAATCGCTTCCAGACGTTTCCTCGATGGCCTCGGGAGCAAATGCTCTAGGTCTTCTGATTGACGCCTTCGCGAGTACCGTCTTTGAAACCAGGTGGTATCTGGTGTCGAACCAAGCCGGCTACCAAGATTCGCTAAATCGATGGCCGCACGAAGCAGATCTGATCAATCAGACCTATAACTCTTTTGCGCAAGACGTCATGAACACTGTGTATGCACCGAACATCACAAGCATCGCCAGTAACAATCCCGGATTCCCAACTTCTTCAGCAGCCGATATGAGTTCGCTGTCGGACCCGCCACCTCCGCCGGACGACTCAGGGTCAAATACACCGCCGCCGCCGCCGGACGATTCGGGGTCCAACGCACCGCCGCCGCCGCCGGACGATTCGGGGTCTAACGCGCCGCCGCCGCCGGACAACTCTGGCTCTAACACCCCACCACCAGACAACTCCGGCGCCAATACACCGCCACCGCCGGTGAATGTGGCCCCACCGCCTGCTGGTGCCACAAGCGGTGGATCTGGCGGGGTAGGGACGAACCTCGCTGTGCCGCCGCCAGGTCAAGTCCAGGGACGTGGTGTACGAGGCCGTCGGGTGATTCTTCGACTTGATGGTTTAGGCGGTCAGTGCCGCTG
>NZ_LQPT01000016.1 GCF_002102355.1 Mycobacterium sherrisii
ACCGACGTCGGATACACGGGTTGCCCAGGCCGGCGCCCGCCGCCCCGCAGACCCAGGTCTCGCCCGTCGCCGCCGAGGTCAAAGCGCCCGAGGTGAGCAACCTCGCGACCAAGATGTTCCAGGCGCTGTTGCCGTCTCGGTCCGGCGCCATCCAGACCCCCGTCGGCGCGCAGACGATCGGCCGGGCCACCGACAACGACATCGTCATCCAGGATGTTCTGGCCTCGCGCCATCACGCATTCTTGATCCAGACACCGCTGGGCACCGAGATCCGCGACGCGCACAGCGTCAACGGGACCTTCGTCAACGGCGTCCGTGTCGGCTCGGCGGTCATCGCCGAGGGCGACGTGGTCACCATCGGCAACGTCGACCTCGTCTTCACCCGCGACACGCTGGTCCGGCGCACCGAAGCCGCCACGCGCAGCGGCGGTCTGGAAGTGAACTCGGTGTGCTACACCGTCGACCACGGAAAGCAGCTGCTCGACCACATCTCGCTGACCGCGCGGCCCGGCACCCTGACCGCGATCATCGGGGGCTCCGGTGCCGGCAAGACCACGCTGTCGCGGCTGATCGCTGGGTACACCAGCCCCAGTGCCGGTTCGGTGACCTTCGAGGGTCACAACATCCACACCGACTACGCCTCGCTGCGCAGCAGGATCGGAATGGTCCCGCAGGACGACGTCGTCCACCGGCAGCTGACGGTCAACCAGGCGCTCGGCTACGCCGCCGAGTTGCGGCTGCCGCCGGACACCAGCAAGGCGGAACGCGCCCAGGTGGTCGCGCAGGTGCTCGAAGAGCTGGAGATGACCAAGCACGCCGACACCCGCGTCGACAAACTGTCGGGCGGACAACGTAAACGCGCCTCCGTCGCGCTCGAATTGCTGACCCAGCCATCGCTGCTGCTGCTCGACGAGCCGACCTCGGGACTGGACCCGGCGCTGGACCGGCAGGTGATGCTGATGCTGCGCCTGCTCGCCGACGCGGGACGAGTGGTTCTGGTGGTCACCCACTCGGTGTCCTACCTGGACGTGTGCGACCAGATCCTGCTGATGGCACCGGGCGGCAAGACCGCGTTCCAGGGCCCGCCCGACCAGGTCGAAGCCGTCATGGGCACGCGCAACTGGGCCGACATTTTCGCCAGTGTCGGCGCCGACCCCGACGAGGCCAATCGCCGCTTCAAGGAGCGCCAACAACAGTCGATGCAGCCGCCGGCGCCCGAAAGCCCGGCGGACCTGGGCGACCCGCCACCGACCGACCTGCGCCGGCAGATCTCGACGATCGCCCGGCGTCAAGTGCGTCTGGTCCTCTCCGACCGCGGCTACACCATCTTCTTGGCGGTGCTGCCGTTCCTGATCGGCGCGCTGTCCCTGACCGTCAAGGGGCCCAAACCCGGTCTCGGCCCCGCGGACCCACTCGGCCTGGCGCCGACCCAACCGCAGTACATCATGGTGCTGTTGAACATCGGCGCCATCTTCATGGGCACGGCCCTGACCATCCGCGACCTCATCGGCGAGCGCGCAATCTTCCGCCGGGAACAGGCCGTCGGCCTGTCGACCGGGGCCTACCTGTTGGCCAAGATCACGGTGTTCTGCCTCTTCGCGACCATGCAGGCCGCGATCGCGGTGTTCATCGTGCGGCTCGGCAAAGGCGCGCCCACCCAGCCCGCGTTGTTCTTCGGCGATTCGACGGTGTCGCTGTTCGTCACCGTGGCGGGGGCGTGCGTGGCGTCGGCCATTTTCGGGTTGCTGCTGTCCGCCTTCGCGCAGTCAAACGAGCAGATCATGCCCCTGCTGGTGGTCTCGATCATGAGCCAGTTGGTGCTGGCCGGCGGAATGATCCCGGTCTACCAGCGCCCGGGTCTCGAGCAGCTGGCCTGGCTGACACCGGCACGCTGGGGCTACGCGGCGGCCGCGTCGTCGATCGACTTTCCGGCACTGGTCAAGGTCAAGCAAATCCCCACGGACGACCCGATATGGCAACACTCGAAACACATCTTGCTGTTCGACATGGCCATGCTCGGCGTTCTCTGCGTGACCTATAGCGCGATCGTGTGGTGGAAGATCCGGCTGAAACGACGCTAATTGACACGTAGCCCCGCGCAACCGGTACTGACCGGCAGATCCGATCGGTCCGAGGTCAGTTTGGCCCCTGGTGGCGAGGTCGTCGCCGGCAGCGACGTGCGTGCCGACGTTCGCGTGGCACACCCCCTGGTCACCCGGGCGCACCTGCTGCTGCGCTTCGAGCGGGGCGGTGTGGTGGCGCATCCGGCTGCGGCGCTGACGCGTCGTAGTTTTGCCCTCTGACCAAGGAGCCACTAGATCCTGGCGGCGTCCGGCGGAAGCCGGATTTGATGAATCCCCATGACCATCGGCCAATTGCCGACGCGTCGTGGGCCCCGACTGCAGAAAGGCCCGTGGTGGAAAGAGGCACGAAGACCAGCGCTGTGTACACCAATTTAGCCGGGGGAACCGGTAACCGCGTCTTCGACGTGTTGGGTCCCACCATCGAGTTTCTCAACAACGGTCCCGGCGATGCCGGGGGCAGCGACGAGATCTGCATCATGCGTGGCGTCGTGCCACCGGGCGTGACGGTGCCGCTGCACAGCCACGACGACTACGAAGGCTTCCTGGTCCTGTCCGGTACTCAGCAAGTCCTGGTGGCCGACGGGCCGGACCTGACGTGGCGCGATGCCCGCGCCGGGGACTACGTGCACGTACCGGGCGGTGTTGTGCACGCCCACCGCAACATCTCCGATGAGCCTGCCGTGGACCTCATCGTCACCACGGCGCGCCTGGGACAGTTCTTTCGAGAACTGTCCGGCCCGCAGGGCCGGCCGCCGACCCCGCGGGCGATGGCGCGATTCGTCGAACTCGCGATGGATTACGGCTATTGGCTGGGCAGCGTCGAGGAGAATGCCTCCGTCGGCATCGAACTGCCGACATTGCCGGCCGAGGAGAAGACCTAACGGCGAACAGGCCAGGACGGCATGGTGGTCACGCCGACAGTCGGTGCAGGGCGTATTCGCTCACCGCGATCAGCGCGTCGGTCGCCGACCTGCGATCCCTGGCGTCGACGTTGATCACCGGAATATGTCGGGGCAAAGCCAGCGCCTCGCGCACCGCGTGCACGGGATACCTTGGCGCGCCGTCGAATTGGTTGACCGCGATCAAAAACGGCAGGTTACGGTGCTCGAAGAAGTCGACCGCGGCGAAGCTGTCCTGCAGTCGACGGCAATCGACCAGGATGATCGCGCCGATGGCGCCGCGCACCAGGTCGTCCCACATGAACCAGAACCGCCGCTGCCCCGGGGTGCCGAACAGGTAGAGCACCAGATCGCGGTCCAACGTGATCCGGCCGAAATCCATTGCGACCGTGGTGGTTCGCTTGTCGGGCGTGGCCTCCAGCATGTCGACACCGGCCGAGGCGTCGGTGACGATCTCCTCGGTGCGCAACGGCATGATCTCGGACACCGCGCCGACGAACGTGGTCTTCCCGGCGCCGAACCCACCCGCAATGACGATCTTGGTCGAAGCGGTCGCACCGGAATCAGAGTGTCTTGAGACCACGCAGGGTCCTTCCTATGAGTTCGTGGCGCTCATCGCGGGTCGAGGCGTCGGTCAACGTCCGATGCACCCGCAGGTAGCCGGACAGCACCAGATCCCCGACCAGGACGCGCGCGACGCCGACGGGCAGATCGAGCCGGGCCGAGATCTCGGCTACCGATGGTCGTGTGACGCACAGTTGGATGATCTTGCCTCTCGTATCGTCGGGCGGCCACCGCAGGGACAGCCCGGCCTGCAACGTCTGCACCGGCGCCTCCAGCGGAATGTCGACCCCGGCGTGGGTGCGTCCCGCCGTCAGCGTGTACGGGCGGACCAGGCTCGCTTCACGCGCGGGCGGCCCGGATTCGCGTCTGTCCATCGCGGCTCACGAGCGCTCGGGTACCGAGCGGCGCACCGACTGCACGACACCGCCCACCTGTTCGACGAGCATGGCCATCTCATAGCCGACCTGACCGATGTCGCACTGTGTCTCGGCCAGGGTCGCCAGATGCGACCCATCACCGACCCGCATCAGCAACAGGTAGCCGTTCTGCATCTCGATGACCGATTGCAGCACCGGACCGCCCTCGAACAGCTGCGCGGCGCCGGTCGCCAGGCTGGCCAGCCCGGAGGCCACCGCGGCCAGCTGATCGGCGCGTTCCCGGGGCAGCCGCTCGCTGGCGGCGATGGGCAGGCCGTCGACGGACACCAGCAGCGCGTGCGCGACGCCGGGAACCTCGCGGGCGAACTTCGTCACCAGCCAGTCCAGCGAATTGCCAGGCCCCGTCATTGCTGGGTCATTCCTGTTCGGTTCCTTGACTCGAGTGCCGAGCGTGCGACCGTGCGCTGTGCACGCCGCCGAAGTGGCTACTGAACGAGGCGCGAACCGCCTCGGGGTCGCGGGCCGCGTGCAACCCGCCGTTCGATCCTACGAGGGAACCCGCATGGTCGGGGTCGGGGTGCTGCTCGTCGGCGCTTACGCCGCCCCCGCCCCCCGGCACCAGCCGGGCGCCGGGGGTGCGGACCGGCAAGCCGTGCTCGGCGGTGTGCTCCTCGACGGGCTTGTCCTCGGCCTGCGCGGCCAGGGACCAGCCGCGATCCCATACCGACTTCCAGTCCAGATCGGGGCTGTCGACCAGGTCGTGCGGGTCGCCCATCATCTCCGAGAGCATCCGCCGGTAGATCACGTCGTCGCTCGGTACGCCGCCGGACGCGGGCGGGGTGGGCTCGGTCGGCCGGGCGGTTTCGGTGGGCTGGACCCGGGGCCGGGCGGCGAAGAACGCCGAGGTGTCCGACACGCTCGGGGCCGGCGCCTTCGGGGGGGCCGGCGGCGCGGGCCGGGCCGCGTCGTCCTGCTCCCACCTCGGGGTGGGCAGCTCGCGTCGGCGCCGGGGTGTCTCCTGCGCGGCAGGCGGGGCGGGAACGTCGGTGATGCCGCTTGACCCCGGGCTGCGGCGCGGCAACAACGTGACCGGCGGCGTCCCGTCGGCTTTCGGCGGCGTCCCGTCGGCTTTCGTCGGCGCCGCGGCCATCGTGGTCGTTGTCACCTCCGGCGGCGCGGTGACCGCGCTGGCGAGTTTGGCGCTCGGTGATGAGACCGCCCGCATCCGTTCCCGGGCCGGCACCGCGGTTTGCCCGTCGGACGGGTCGGCCAGCACCGCCGCCGGCAGATAAATCTCGGCGGTCGTGCCTTGCCCCTCGTTGGGCGCCGGCCCGCGCAACCCGACCCGGATGCCGTGCCGCGCGGCGATCCGCCCCACCACGAAAAGCCCCATGTGCCGGGCATTTTCGGGAGTCACCTCGCCGCCGGCTTGCAGCCGCATGTTGGCCATCCGCCGGTCGGCGTCGTTCATGCCCAGGCCCGAGTCCGCGATTCGCAGCACCACGCCGTGCGGGTCTTGCCGCCCGCGTGCCGCCGAAATCCGGGCAAAGCTCGTCGGCGGCGAGTAGCGCAGGGCGTTGTCGATCAGCTCGGCCAGCAGATGGATGACCCCGCCGGCGACCCCGCCGACCAGCATGCACTCGGGCAACGCGGCGATCTGGACGCGGCGGTAATCCTCCACCTCGGAGACGGCCGCGTTGATCACGGTGGACAGTGGCACCGGCGCACGCTGGTCGCGGGCCAGCTGGGCACCGGCAAGCACCAGCAGGTTGGCGCTGTTGCGGCGCAACCGGGCGGCCAGGTGATCCAGCCGGAACAGGCTGTCCAGGCGCTCGGGGTCCTCTTCGTTGCGCTCCAGCCGATCGATCAGCGACAGCTGCTGGTCGACCAGTGACCGGCTGCGCCGGGACATGGTCTCGAACATGTCGTTGACCAGCAGCCGCAGCCGCGCCTCGTCACCGGCCAGCAGCAGGGCCTGGGTGTGCAGCTCGTCCACCGCGTGCGCGACCTGGCCGATCTCCTCGGTGGTGTACACCGGCAATGGAGCCGGAATCGGTTCGGCGCCACCGGCTTTGACCCGGGCGACCTCCTCCTCGAGGTCGGTGTGGGCGACCTTGAGCGCGCCGTCGCGCAGCACCCGCAGCGGCACCACCAGCGCGCGCGCCATCAACGCCACGATGATCAGGGCGAGCGCGATGGCGGCCAGCACCAGCACGCCGTCCCGGATCGCGGCGGCTCGTCGTGCGTCGGCCTGGCTGTGCACCGCCTTGGTCACCGAGGCGGTCGCGTCGGCGATGACCCGTTCGGCGATCGTGTCGGTGGCCTGGATCGAACGCAGCAGGTCGGGATTGTCGACGAGCACGCTGGCCGGATCCGACATGATCGCCATCCGGGTCACCATCTGCTGCTGCAGGGTCTTGCTGTCCGGGGAGCCCGCGCCAAGCACCTGGCTCATGCCGAACAGCGTCGAGGGCTCGGTGCCGGCCAGGGTCATCATCGAGGTCCGCAGCTGCGGTTCGGGCAGCTCGGCGCCGCGGGTCACCAGGATCTCCTGCATCGTCATCTGACCCCGGGCGCCGACCGCGCGACTCAATCCCTGTGCCTGGGCGCGGATCTGCGCATCGTCGACCCGCACCGAGGCGCTGATGACATCCTCGGCCGTCAACAGCAGCGGCGCGTAGGTGGTCACCCGGTCACGCAAACCGAGGCTGTTGTCGGCCACCTTGTCCAGCAGCGATTGACCGCCGTCCAGCAGCGTGCGCACGCCCGACCGGACGTCGGGGGTGACGTCGGTGTCCTCCAGCCGCGTCTGCAGCTCTCCCTTGCGCGCCTCGTAATTCTTCTTCGCGCCGACCACGTCGCGGCCGGTGGAACCGGCCAGCAACGCCACGTCCAGCGCCGACATGTATTTGGTGAGCGCCGGCAGCATGTCGGCGCGGGCGGCGGCCAGCCGTAGTCCGCTGGAGCTGGCCATCGCGTCTTTGACCCGCAGCCCACCGAACAGCCCGGCCAGGATCAGCGGAACCAGCACAATGGCAAGGACTTTCCACCGGACCGGCCAGTTGCTCGGCGACCACGCCGGCGGCCGTTTCGCCGAAGCTGCCGAACTGGCGGGGGCCGCAGCGATTTCGGTGGGCGCCGCCTCGGCCGGGGCGGCCGGGCGGTTGAACATGGTCATGCGGCGGCTGCGCGACCGGCGGCTGCGCCGGCACCGCGCGCCCAATCAAACGAGAGACTCATGAGCTTCCTGCTTTTGTTCCGCTTCCCCCACGCCGCGACGCGCGAGCGGTAAACGCGTGGCAATTCGACGAGTATGACAGCCAACGGCCCGCGTCACCAGGATCGTTACTGACCAGATAGCTCCGGGCTACGCGGGCCGCAGGATTGCGACCAGAAAGTCCGAGTCGGCGGTGAACGGCCGCAGGTCCCAGGTGGACAGCAGCATGTCGGGCGTCAGGCCGGCGGCCGCCGCGTGGGCCAGAAATTCGGTGAACTCGTAGTCGCGGCCCGCGCCGAACCCGATCGCCGCGCGACCGTCGTGGGTGAGGTGGGCCCGTAGCCGGCTGAGCACCCGGCCCCGGGTGCTCGGCGCCAGAAACGCCATCACGTTGCCGGCCGAGACGATGATGTCGAACGGTTCGGCGATGCCGCGGGCGGGCAGGTCGAGTTCGGCGAGGTCGCCGACCACCCAACGCGGGCCGGGATAGTCCTGTTCGGCCGCGGCGATCAGCGCCGGGTCGACGTCGACACCGACCACGTCGTGACCGACCGTGGCCAGGTACCCGCCCACCCGGCCGGGCCCGCAGCCGGCGTCGAGGATGCGGGCGCCGCGGGGCGCCATCGCGTCCACCAGGCGCGCCTCACCGACCAGGTCGTCGCCGGCGCGAGCCATGGCACGGAATCGTTCGATGTACCAATGCGAATGTCCCGGATCGGCAGCGACCTTCTGCATCCAGATGCTCTGCTCGACCATGCGACCATTATCGCGTTGTGTTCAAGCTGATGTTCGTGTCGCCCCGGATCCCGCCCAATACCGGCAACGCGATCCGCACGGCCGCGGCCACCGGCGCCGAACTGCATCTGGTCGAGCCGCTGGGCTTCGATCTATCCGAACCCAAGCTGCGCCGCGCCGGACTGGACTATCACGATCTGGCCTCGGTGACGGTGCACCCGACGCTGCAGCACGCGTGGGAGGCGGTGTTGCCGGCGCGGGTGTTCGCCTTCACCGCGCACGCGCCGACCGTGTTCGCCGACGTCGCCTACCGCCCCGGCGACGTGTTGATGTTCGGCCCGGAACCCGACGGCCTAGACGCCGCGATCCTGGCCGATGCGCGCATCACCGGCCAGGTGCGCATCCCGATGCTGGCGGGCCGGCGATCGCTGAACCTGTCCAACGCCGCGGCGATCGCCGTCTACGAGGCCTGGCGCCAGCAGGGCTACCCGGGCGCAAAGTAGCGGCTACCAGCTGTTCCAGTGCGTCACCTGTTCGGCGGGCAGCCGCTTGGCCGGACAGAAGTCGGTGCCCTTGGTGTAGGCGATCGGGAACAGCCCACCCTGGCTGAACTCCTCGTAGGGAATCCCGAGCACCTCGGCGGCCTTGCGTTCGCCGTCGCCGAGTAGGTGCAGCGTCGTCCAGCACGAGCCCAGGCCGCGGGAGCGCAGCGCCAGGCAGAAGCTCCACACCGCCGGGAACAGCGACGCCCAAAACGACACCCCACCGATCGGCGACTTGTCTTCGCGGCCTTCCAGGCACGGGATCAGCAGCACCGGCGCCTCGTGCATGTGCTCGGCGAGGTACGTCGCCGAATCCACCACCTTGCCCATCCGTTCGCCGCGGGTGTCGCCCTCGCCATACTCAGGTTTCGGGGCGCTGAGGTAGGGCCGGGCATGTGCCACGTAGATGTCGCCGATCGCCTTCTTCTTCTCGGCGTCCTCGACGAACACCCACTGCCAGCCCTGCGCGTTGGACCCGGTGGGCGCCTGCAACGCCAGCTCGAGGCATTCCATCAGGACTTCGCGAGGCACCGGCTTGTCGAAGTCGAGGCGCTTGCGCACCGAGCGAGTGGTGGTCAGCAGTTCATCAACGGAGAGATCCAGGGTCATGCGTCGACTCTAGGTCGGTCGAGGTAGACAACGTCCGCCACGCTTCGATGTCGGCTTGCAGATCCGCAATCTTGGCTTCCGCCGCGGCGACACAGTCGGCGCCCAGCAGCAGATGCACCGGCGGCTCAGCGGCCGAGGCGATGTCGACGATGGCCGCGGCCGCCTTGATCGGGTCGCCCGGCTGGGCGTGGTTGACGTCCGCGGCGCGGGCACGCACCGCCCCGGCGGTCGCGTCGTAGTCGGCGATGACGTTGGCTTCGGTCTCGAGGCTGGACCCGTCGAGGAAGTCGGTGCGGAAGTAGCCGGGTTCGACGATGGTGACCCGGATGCCCAGCGGCCGCACCTCTTTGGCCAGCGCCTCGCTGAAGCCTTCGAGCGCAAACTTGGTCGAGCAGTAGATGCCCCAGCCGGGGCTGCCGATTAGTCCGCCGACCGAGCTGAGGTTGATGATGTGGCCGTCGCGCTGAGCGCGCATCACCGGCAGCACGGCCCGCTGCACGTTCAGGGTGCCGAACACGTTGACCTCGTAGACGGCCCGGACCGCGGCGTCGGAGGCCTCCTCCACGGCGCCGAGCAGACCGCGGCCGGCGTTGTTCACCAGGACATCGATCCGGCCGAACGTGTCGACGGCCGACTGCACCGCCCGCGCGGCCTGCTCGGCGTCGGTGACGTCGAGGTCGATGGCCAGCAGCGCGTCACCGGCGTCGGGCAGGTGGTCCAGGATCTGCGCGGCGCGCCGCGCGGTCGCCACCACCCGGTCGCCCTGCGCCAGAATCTTGCGGGCGATCTCGAGTCCGAACCCGCGCGAGGCTCCGGTGAGAAACCAGACTTTCTCCGACACGTCTTCTCCTTTTCTCCTTCAGGTCAGGTTGCGGGCGGCGGGGGCTGGTCGGGTGGGATCGCGCCGGCGCAGCCACCGGGCGGGGGCGGGCCCGGGAGAGGTTCGTCACCGCCGACGCAGTCGTAGTGAAACTGCGGCCCGGCGATCGAGGATTTCATCCACTGGTGCCAAAATGGCCCGTCGGGGTACTTGTCTCCGTCGCACACCGCCAAACTGCCGTAGCCCCAACGACCGCCCGGGCAGTCGCCTTTTGTCATGTCCGGCTGATGCGGGTCAGCCGGATCTGCTTTGGCCACGGCGGGGAAAAGAACAACCGCCGCAGCGCAACCCAATAGCGCAATGCCGCGGCGAGTGCCCCTGAACTTCATTCCGGCTTCCTTGAAACTGTAGTCAATACAACTGATTCCAAGCGATTCCAAGCGATTCTAGCGAAAGTCCCGGGATTTCGAGCCGACGGCCAGGGTGAGGCGGCCCAGCCGCTCGGCCACCACAGTGACTGCGCCGCTGGCATTTTGGACCTGGCCGCGCACCAGCATCGCCGGGGCGGTGTTGGCCAGTCTGCGGTGCCGGGCCCACACCGCGGGAGTGCAGAGCACATTGACCATCCCGGTCTCGTCCTCGAGGTTGATAAACGTCACGCCTTGCGCCGTGCCGGGCCGTTGCCGGTGGGTCACCGCGCCGGCGATCAGCACCCGATCGCCGTCGGGCACGCTCAACAGCGCCTCGGCGGGTACCACGCCCATCGCGTCCAGGTCGGCCCGCAGGAACTGGGTCGGGTAGCTGTCCGGGGAGATGCCGGTGGCCCACACGTCGGCGGCGGCCAGCTCCAGATCGCTCATCCCGGGCAGCGCCGGCACGTGGGATGACGAGCCCACGCCGGGCAACCGGTCCGGGCGTTGGGTGGCCGCGGCCCCGGCCGCCCACAACCCCTCCCGCCGCGACACCCCGAAACAGCCCAGCGCCCCCGCCGTCGCCAACGCTTCGGTCTGCGGTACCGAAAGCTGGATCCGGGTCGTCAGGTCCAGCAGAGAAGCAAAGGGGCCGTTGACTTTTCGCTCCTCAACCAGCTTGTCGGCCAGATCCTCGCCGATATGGCGAACCGCCCCCAACCCGAGCCGGACCTCGGTGCCGGCATTCTCCAGGGTGGCGTGCGTCAGGCTGGCGTTGACATCGGGGCCGTGCACCAGCACACCGTGTCGGCGCGCGTCGGCCACCAGCGACTGCGGTGAATAGAAACCCATCGGCTGGGCGCGCAGCAGCGCCGCGCAGAACGCGGCCGGGTGGTGCAACTTGAACCACGACGAATAGAACACCAGCGACGCGAAGGACAGCGCATGGCTTTCCGGGAAGCCGAAATTGGCGAACGCCTCCAGTTTTTCGTAGGTCCGGTCGATCACCTCGTCGGTGGCCCCGTGCAAGCTGCGCATGCCGTCGTAGAACCGGCCGCGTAGCCGTCGCATCCGCTCGGTCGAACGCTTGGATCCCATGGCGCGGCGCAATTGGTCGGCCTCGGCGGCGGAGAAGCCGGCGCAGTCGACCGCCAGTTGCATCAGCTGCTCTTGGAACAGTGGCACTCCCAACGTCTTTCGCAGTGCCGGTTCCATGGACGGGTGGTCGTAGACGACCGGGTCTAGGCCGTTGCGCCGCCGAATGTAGGGATGCACCGATCCGCCCTGGATGGGCCCGGGACGGATCAGCGCGACCTCGACCACCAGGTCGTAGAACACCCGCGGCTTCAACCGGGGCAACGTCGCCATCTGGGCGCGCGACTCCACCTGGAACACTCCGACGGAATCGGCGCGGGACAGCATTTCGTAGACCGCCGGCTCGGAGAGGTCGAGTTTGGCCAGGTCCACCTCGATGCCCTTGTGCTCGGCCACCAGATCTATCGCGTAGTGCAGCGCCGAGAGCATACCCAGCCCGAGCAGGTCGAACTTCACCAAACCGATGGCCGCGCAGTCGTCTTTGTCCCATTGCAGGACACTGCGATTCTCCATCCGCGCCCATTCCACGGGGCACACGTCGGCGATCGGACGGTCACAGATCACCATGCCGCCGGAATGAATCCCCATGTGCCGCGGCAAGTTCCGGATCTGATTGGCCAGGTCGATCACCTGTTCGGGGATGCCCTCGACATCGGGTGAATCGGCCAGCCCGTTCCAGTGGTTGACCTGCTTGCTCCACGCGTCCTGCTGCCCCTGCGAGTAACCCAGGGCGCGTGCCATGTCGCGCACCGCGATCTTTCCCCGGTAGGTGATGACGTTGGCGACCTGAGCGGCGTAGTCACGACCGTATTTGTCGTAAACGTACTGGATGACCTTTTCCCGCTGATCCGACTCGATGTCCATGTCGATGTCGGGCGGCCCGTCGCGGGCCGGCGACAGGAACCGCTCGAACAACAGCTCGTTGACCACCGGATCCACCGCGGTCACACCGAGGGCGTAACAGACCGCGGAGTTGGCTGCCGATCCCCTGCCCTGACACAGGATGTTGTTGCACCGGCAGAACCGGGCAATATCGTGCACCACCAGGAAGTAGCCCGGAAAACTCAGCTGCGCAATGACTTTCAACTCACGTTCAATCTGGGCGTACGCGCGCGGCGCGCTCTCCGGCGGCCCGTAGCGTTCCCGTGCCCCCGCCATCGTCAGCTGCCGCAGCCAGCTGTCCTCGGTGTGGCCGGCGGGCACGTCGAACGGCGGCAACTGCGGCGCGATCAGCGCCAGCCCGAACGCACACTGCTCGCCGAGTTCGGCGGCGGCGGCCACCACGTCAGGTCCCCCGAAAGGCACCCGTGCGAACAGCCGGGCCATCTCCGCACCGGACCGCAGATGCGAGCCACCCAGCGGGGCCAACCATCCGGCGGCCGAATCCAGCGACCGCCGCGCCCGGATCGCGCCCATCGCCATGGCCAGCCGGCGCCGCGACGGCCCCGCGAAATGCGCGCCGGTGGTGGCGACGACGCCGACGCCGAAACGCGGCGCCAACCCGGCCAGCACCGCATTGCGTTCGTCGTCGAGGGGTTGACCGTGATGGGTGAGCTCGATGCTGACCCGGTGCACACCGAACCGGTCCACCAGGTCGGCCAGCGCCCGCTCGGCCGCCGATGGGCCGCCCTCGGAAAGCGCCTGGCGCACATGGCCTTTGCGGCAACCGGTCAGGATGTGCCAATGCCCGCCCGCCGCCTCGGTCAGGGTGTCGATGTCGAAGCGCAACTTGCCCTTCTCCCCACCGGCCAGCTGGGCCGCGGCCAGCTGCCGCGACAGCCGCCGGTAGCCCTCCGGGCCGCGGGCCAGCACCAGCAGATGCGGGCCGGGCGGGTCCGGCGTTTCGGTGCGCGGAACCGGCGACAGCGACAGCTCGGCGCCGAACACGGTACGCACGTCGAGTTCGGCCGCCGCCTCGGCGAACCGCACCGCACCGTACAGACCGTTGTGGTCGGTCAGCGCCAGCGCGCGCAGACCCAGCCGGGCGGCCTCCTCCACCATCTCCTCGGGTGTGCTGGCCCCGTCCAGGAAGCTGTACGCCGAATGCGCGTGCAGCTCGGCGTAGGCGACGGGCGAGCGGGCCGCCCGACCACCGTCTGGTGGCCGATAGGCCGGGCGCTTACGCGACCAGGGAGCCTCCGGCGCGGGCTCCGCGGCAATCGGCGTGCCGGCGTGCCGCGGTTTGCTGTCGAGCAGCCGCTCCATCTCCGCCCAACTGCGCGGCTCGTTGCTGAAACCCATCCGAACAGTCTATCGAATGTATGTTCGATTACGTGCAGGGTTGTTAAAGCTGTTGTTAAACGGGGCTTCAACTTCTAAACACAGTCTTAACGGACTAGGACCTACCGCGATCGCACCGCCGCGACGAATACTGGTACGGAGCCGACGACGGGCGGGAACTGCAGATGGTACAGCTGACAGCGGCATTGGATACGGGCTTGCGCGCGGCTGCGGATCCGGATCGGCAGGCCGGCATGGTGACCGGTGCGGTCGCCATCATCGACGGCCCGGCGCCCAACTTGGGTCGGCTCAAAGCCCTTTTGGCAGAACGTATTCTCGCAGTACCGCGATGCACCCAGGTGTTGCGCACGCACCCGCTCAGCGGCGCGGCGCACTGGACCGACGACCCGGCGTTCGACCCCGGCCATCACCTGCACCGGGTTGCGGTTGCCCGCCCCGGCGACGAAGCCGACCTGTCGCGGGCGGTCGCCCACGCCATGGCACGGCCCCTCGACCCGGACCGGCCGCCGTGGGAGTGCTGGGCCGTCGAAGGCCTGCGCGGCACGTGGGCGGTCCTGATCAAGGTTCACTACCACCTCGCCGAGATCATCCCGGCCGCGCACCTGCTGACCCGGCTCTGCGACGACGCCGACGGTAAGATGTTCGCCAATCAGCCTGTGTCCGAACCGGATCCGCCGCCACCGATCCGCAAGGGCGGCTGGGCCGGGGCCCTGGAGATGGCCCTGGAGTCGGCCCTCGAGATCACCAACAACCTGGCCGACACCATCTGGTCGGCGGCGCGGATCTCGTCGGCCGCCCCGGTGGTCACGATGCGCCGCTACGGCACCGTGCGTGTTCCGCTGGCCGCGGTGGACGCGGTGTGCGGCAAGTTCCGGGTGACGACCAACGACGTGGCACTCGCCGCGATCACCGAGGGCTTCCGCGCGATGCTGCTGCATCGCGGCGAACAGCCCCGACCGGGGTCGGTGCGCACCCTGGACAGGGCCGACGACATCGCCGGCAAGCTGCCCTACCTCCCGGTCGAGCACACCGACCCGGTGCAGCGGCTGCGGATCGTGCACAGCAGACTGAACACGCCCAAGCCCGATGGTCGGCCGAGTTTCATGCCGATAACGCCGATAGCCCTGTGCGCCAAGGCATTTCAATTAGTGCTGAGCCGGCTGCCGCAGCCCGGCGTGGTGACGCTTGCGACCAACGCCCCCGGGCCGCGGCACCGGTTGGCGCTGATGGGCGCCACGGTGGAACGGCTACTGCCGATCCCGCCGACGGCCTCGCAGCTGCCCAGCGGGGTCGCCGTGCTCAGCTACGGCGACGAGCTGATTTTCGGCATCACCGCCGAGTACGACGCCGCGCCGGAACTCCAGCAGGTCGCCGCCGGAATCGAACGGGAGATGGCGCGTTTGACCGCGCTCAGCCAGGACTCCGTCCTGTTGTTCAGCAGCGATCGCCGCGGCCGCCGGGCCCGCGCGCTGCCGCGCGGCGTGCCGCCGACCCATCCGAGCGCGCGGGCGCGGCACTGACCCGGACCGGGCGGGGGCGATCACCGTGAGAAGGTGGATCGGTGCCCGACTCGGAGCCGCTACTCATCGACCCGCGCCGTCACGACGCGGTGCTCTTCGATGCCGCGCTGGATATTCCGCCCGCGTTGGCCACGCAACTGCGTGACGCCGGCGTCACCACGGACACCTTCACCTCGGCCGACGACCTGCGGGGCATTCGGGCCGGACGCTGCGCGGTCGTGGCCGCGAGCGAGGCGACGGCCACGACCGCCCGCGATGGCGGGTTCGCGTTGGTGATCGACGCGCAGGAGCTGAGCAGCGTCACCGTCCGCGCCGGCGACCGGCGCATGTCCCAGCTCGCCGACGCATCCCGGCTGCTTGACGAGGACCTCCCCGGCAGGCACCCGGCGGTGTTCTTCGACTTCGACGGCACGCTGTCGGACATCGTCGACGATCCGGACGCGGCCCAACTGGTCGCCGGGGGCAGGGCGGCGCTGCAGCGGTTGGCCGCGCGGTGCCCGGTCGCGATCTTGTCAGGCCGCGACCTGGCCGACGTGACGAAGCGGGTCGGACTGCCCGGCATCTGGTACGCCGGCAGCCACGGATTCGAACTGACCGCGCCGGACGGGACCCACCACCAGAACGAGGCCGCGGCCGCGACCGTGCCGGTGCTGACCCAGGCGGCCGACCAGCTGCGCGAGCGGCTCGGCGCCATTCCCGGAGTCGTGGTGGAACACAAGCGATTTGGCGTGGCCGTGCATTACCGCAATGCGGCACGCGAGCGTGTCGGTGAGGTGGCGGCTGCGGTGCGCGCCGCGGGACGCCGTGACGGGTTGCGGGTGACCACCGGCCGCGAGGTCATCGAACTGCGTCCCGACGTCGACTGGGACAAGGGCAAAACCCTGCGCTGGGTGATCGATCATTTGGCCGGCGCGGCGCAGGTGACCCCGATCTATCTCGGCGACGACATCACCGACGAGGACGCGTTCGACGCGGTGCGTGACGACCCGGCCGCGGGCATTCCGATCCTGGTGCGGCACAACGACGACGGCGACCGGGCGACCGCCGCGATCTACGCGCTGGACAGCCCGGCCCGGGTCGCCCAGTTCGTCGACCGGCTGGCCCGCCAGCTGGCCGCGACCGGTTAGCTCTCGGTGTACTCCACCGCACCGTCGTCGAGCACCACGCGCGCGTCGGCGCCGTCGGCCCCGGACGCTTCGGTGCGGAACACCGCCCTGCCCGGCTCGGTACGCCAGATCAGCGTCGTCAACGTCTCACCGGGGAACACCGGCGAGGTGAAGCGCGAGTCGATCGAGACGATGTTGGCCGCCACGCCCTTGCCGAGCTCGGCGACCAGCGCACGGCCCGAGACCCCGTAGGTGCACAGGCCATGCAGGATCGGCTTGGGGAATCCGGCCAGCTCGCGGGCGAACCACGGGTCGCTGTGCAGCGGGTTGCGGTCCCCGGAGAGCCGGTAGATCAGCGCCTGATCCTCGCGGGTGGGCAGGGGGATCCGGGCGTCGGGCTCGCGGTCGGGAAATTCCGGCGCGACGGGCCGCTGACCCGGCTGACCACCGAAGCCGCCCTCGCCGCGCAGCACCAGCGTGGTGAGCGTCTCGGCGATCAGCTGGCCCGAGTCCGGGTCGGTGCCGCGCCCGCGCAGCATGACGATCGCGTTCTTGCCCTCACCCTTGTCCTGCAGATCGGCGACCTCGGTGACCACGGACAGCTTGCCCGCCGGCGGCAGCGGGGCGTGCAGGCGGATGCCTTGCGAACCGTGTAACAGCATGGCCCAGTTGAACTTTCCGATCTTGCCGGCGGCCCCGAAGGCCGGGCAACAGATCACGGCGTAGGTGGGCAGCACCTGTTGGGTGATGTCGTGGCTGTTCTCGGTGGTAAACGACAAATCGTCGAGACCCGCCCCGACACCGAGGGCGTACAGCATGGTGTCCCGATCGGTCCACTCGAACAACATCGGCTCGGTCACTGCGCCGATGGCAGTCGGGTCAATCGCCATACGAGTCTCCTCAATCTTGAAGATTCGAGCTTTTCCGCAGACAACCATTGCAAACCCTTCCCCCGGGGGCCGTCGGCAGGGCAGGCTATCGCCATGGGGACGCGCAGCAAGTTCGGAAATGCCTCGAAGCTGGTGGCCATACTCGCCGCAACACTCGTCGCCGGTGCCTGCGGCGGTTCGACGCAGGCACGCTCGATCACGGTGACCTTCATCCGCAACGCCCAGACGCAAGCCGAAGCCGACGGCGTGATCAACACCGACCCGCCGGGCCCCGGACTCAGCGCCGAGGGCAAGGGCCAGGCCCAGCAGGTGGCCCACCAGAGCGGCCGCAACGACTTCGACGCGGTCTACGCCTCCGCCATGGCCGAGGCCCAGCAGACCGCCGGACCGCTGGCCGGCGAGCTCGGCAAACAGGTCGAAATCCTCAACGGTGTGCAATCGCTGAACGCCGGTTGGTACAACGGCAAACCCGAATCGATGTCGGGCGCGACGTACCTGCTGGCGCCGGTCAATTGGATCGACGGCGACGTCGGCAACAGCATCCCGGGCTCGATCAGCGGGAAACAGTTCAACGATCAGTTCACCGCCGCCGTCAACAAGATCTACAACAGCGGCCACAGCAAACCGGTGGTGTTCTCCCAGGGCGCCGCGATCATGACGTGGACCCTGATGAACACCGTCAACGGCAAAACGAGCCTGCTGACCAGCCATCCGCTGCCCAACATCGGCCGCGTGGTGATCACCGGCAATCCGACCAACGGGTGGACGCTGGTTGATTGGGACGGGATCCGTAACTTCAGCTGAACCCCGCTACCATGACTGCATGCGGTATGTCGTTACCGGCGGTACCGGGTTTATCGGGCGCCGCGTCGTGGCCCACCTGTTGGACACCCGGCCCGACGCGCGGGTATGGGTCCTGGTCCGGCGGCAGTCGCTCGGGCGCTTCGAACGGCTGGCCGCCGAGTGGGGCGAACGGGTCAAACCGCTGGTCGGTGACGTGGTAGGGCTGCAACCGACCGACGAGACCGTCGCGGAGCTGGGCCGGGTCGACCACTTGGTGCACTGCGCGGCGATCTACGACGTCACCGCCGGCGAGGCCGAGCAACGCGCGGCCAACGTCGAGGGCACCCGCGCCGTCATCGCGTTGGCGCAGCGGCTGGACGCCACCGTCCACCACGTGTCGTCGATCGCCGTGGCCGGCGATTTCCGGGGCGAATACACCGAAGACGATTTCGACGTGGGTCAGCAGCTGCCCACCCCGTATCACCGGACGAAGTTCGAGGCCGAACTGTTGGTGCGGTCCACCCCCGGCTTGCGCTACCGGATCTACCGGCCGGCGGTGGTGGTCGGCGACTCGCGAACCGGCGAGATGGACAAGATCGACGGGCCCTATTACTTCTTCGGCGTGCTGGCCAAGCTCGCGATTTTGCCGTCGCTGACCCCGATCCTGTTGCCCGACACCGGCCGGACCAACATCGTCCCCGTCGACTACGTGGTCGACGCGCTGGTCGAGTTGCTGCACGCCGCGGGCCGCGATGGTCAAACCTTCCATCTGACCTCACCGAAAACCATTGGGCTGCGCGGGATTTACCGCGGCGTGGCCAAAGCGGCCGGACTGCCCCCGCTGCGCGGATCGCTGCCGCGGGCGGTGGCCACCCCGGTGCTGAAGGTCAGTGGGCGGGCCAAGGTACTGCGCAACATGGCGGCCACCCAGCTGGGTATTCCCGCCGAGGTCCTGGACCTGGTGGACCTGGCGCCGACGTTCGTCAGCGACAACACCCGAAACGCGTTGCGCGACACCGGCATCGAGGTTCCTGAGTTCGGCAGTTACGCGCCCAAGCTGTGGCGGTACTGGGCCGAACACCTCGACCCCGACCGGGCCCGCCGCGACGATCCGGCCGGCGCGCTGCGGGGCCGGCATGTCATCATCACCGGCGCGTCCAGCGGCATCGGGCGGGCCTCGGCGATCGCCGTCGCCGAGCGGGGTGCCACCGTTTTCGCCCTGGCACGCAACGGATCCGCGCTCGACGAGCTGGTCGCCGAGATCCGCGCCAACGGCGGTCAGGCCCACGCCTTCACGTGCGACGTGACCGATTCGGACTCGGTCGAACACACCATCAAAGACATCCTGGGCCGGTTCGGCCACGTCGACTATCTGGTGAACAACGCCGGACGCTCGATCCGCCGTTCGGTGATCAATTCCACCGACCGGTTACACGACTATGAGCGGGTGATGGCGGTCAACTATTTCGGCGCGGTGCGGATGGTGCTGGCGCTGCTGCCGCACTGGCGAGAGCGCCGGTTCGGTCACGTCGTCAACGTGTCCAGCGCCGGCGTGCTGGCGCGCAACCCGAAGTACAGCTCGTATCTGCCGACCAAGGCGGCGCTGGACGCGTTCTCCGACGTGGTGGCCTCCGAGACGCTGTCGGACCACATCACGTTCACCAACATTCACATGCCGCTGGTCAAGACGCCGATGATCGCGCCGTCGCAGCGGCTCAACCCGGTCGCACCGATCAGCCCCGAACGGGCGGCGGCCATGGTGGTGCGCGGACTCGTCGAGAAGCCGGCTCGCATCGACACCCCGCTGGGCACCCTCGCCGAGGCCGGCAACTATCTGCTGCCCAGGACGTCGCGGCGGATTCTGCATCAGGTGTACCTGGGATATCCCGATTCCGCGGCGGCCCTGGGTGTGGCGCCGGCACAGACGCCGACTGAGCACCCGGCGGCGCCGACCCCGGTGACGAGACGACCCAGACGCCCGGTCCGGGCGGTCGGCCGCATCGGGGTGCCCCGGCCGGTCCGCAAGGCGGTCCGCCTGGTGCCCGGGATTCATTGGTGACGGCGGTCGCCGGTCCCACGGCACCGATCTTCGTCGACGTCGATACCGGTGTCGACGACGCGTTGGCCCTGATCTACCTGTTGGCCAGCCCGGACGCCGAGCTTGTTGGCATCGCCTCAACCGGTGGAAACGTTGACGTACAACAGGTTTGCGCGAACAACCTGGGTCTGCTCGAGCTGTGCCACGCCACCGGCATCCCGGTGTCCAAGGGGGCGGACGAGACGTTGACCGGCCCGCTGCGGACCCCCTCGAAAGTGCACGGCCCGCGCGGCCTGGGCTATGCCGACCTGCCGCCCAGCGACACCGCGCTGACCGACTACGACTCGGCGACCGCGTGGGTACGTGCCGCGCGGGCCCGGCCCGGTGAGCTGATCGGCCTGGCGACCGGGCCGTTGACCAACCTTGCGTTGGCGCTGCGCACGGAGCCCGCGCTGCCCACGTTGTTGCGCCGGCTGGTGATCATGGGCGGGTCCTACGACCACGTCGGGAACACCACCGCGGTGGCGGAATGGAACATCAGCGTCGATCCAGAGGCCGCGGACCAGGTCTTCCGGGCTTGGTCGGCGGAAAACCTTGAACCACAACAGCTTCCGATTTTGTGCGGCCTGGACCTCACGCGCACGGTCGCGATCACACCGGAAATTTTGGCGAGGTTGGCCGCCGCCGCGGGGTCGACGACGACAACGATGAGCGTGCAGGACGAACGCGGAACCCGATCGACGGCGTCTAATCCGGTGATCCGGGTGATCGAAGACGCAATCCGGTTCTACATGGAAGGCTATTGCGACAACGGGCATGGCTATCTGGCGCACCTGCATGACCCGCTGGCCGCGGCAATCGCGCTGGACCCGGAGTTGGTGGCGACCCGCACGGGGCGGGTGGACGTCGAGCTGGCCGGGACCCTGACCCGGGGGATGACCGTGACCGACTGGTCCGGACGCCGAGAACCGAACGCGCGCATCGGCGTTCGCGTCGATCCCGCGGCGTTCTTTGACCGGTTCATCGAACGTGTGGGACCATTCGCGAGGCAGCTCGGCGGGGCTGTGGAATAGTGGCGTAACAGGGCGCGGTTGCGTTAGTCAGCAGGAAGGACCTTCGCAATGACAGAGCTGGTTACGGGGAAAGCACTTCCGAATGTCGTGGTTACCGGCATTGCGATGACGACTGCGCTGGCAACGGATGCCGAGAGCACGTGGAAGTTGTTGCTGGACAAGCAAAGTGGAATCCGTCATCTGCATGACTCGTTCGTCGAACATTATGACTTGCCGGTGCGCATCGGCGGGCACTTGCTGGAGGATTTCGACCACGGACTGACTCGCGCCGAGCGGCACCGGATGGGTTGGCTGCAGAAGATCGCCACCGTGTTGAGTCGCCGCGTCTGGGAGAACGCGGGGTCCCCGGAGGTGGACCCCAACCGGCTGCTGGTCTCCGTCGGCACCGGCCTGGGTTCGGCCGAACAGATCGTGTTCAGCTACGACGATCTGCGCGCACGCGGCAAGAATGCCGTCTCGCCGCTGGCGGTGTCGAAGTACATGCCCGACGGGCCCGCCCTGGCGATCGGGCTGGAACGTCGCGCCCGGGCCGGCGTGATCACGCCGATATCGGCGTGCGCGTCCGGTTCGGAGGGCATTGCGCAGGCCTGGCGCAACATCGTTTTGGGCGAGGCCGACGTGGCCATCTGCGGCGGCGTGGAGGTGCGGATCGAGGCGGTGGCGATCGCGGCGTTCGCCCAGATGCGCATCGTGATGTCGACCAAGAACGACGACCCGGCCGGGGCCTGCCGCCCGTTCGACCGGGACCGGACCGGGTTTGTGTTCGGCGAGGCCGGCGCGCTGATGGTGATCGAGACCGAGGAACACGCCAAGGCCCGTGGCGCCAACATTCTGGCCCGCATCATGGGCGCGAGCATCACCTCGGACGGCTTCCACATGGTGGCGCCGGACCCCAACGGCGCACGCGCGGGGCATGCGATGACCCGGGCGATACAGCTGGCGGGCCTCACCCCTGGGGACATCGACCACATCAACGCCCACGCCACCGGCACCTCGGTGGGCGACCTGGCCGAGGCCAAGGCCATCAACAACGCGCTGGGCAGCAACAAGGCGGCGGTGTATGCCCCCAAGGCGGCGCTGGGCCACTCGGTGGGCGCGGTCGGCGCGGTGGAGTCGATCCTGACCGTGCTGGCCCTGCGGGACCAGGTGGTCCCGCCGACGCTGAACCTGGAAAACCTCGATCCGGAAATCGACCTGGATGTGGTGGCGGGCCAACCACGACCCGGCAACTATCGCTACGCGATCAACAACTCGTTCGGATTCGGCGGCCACAATGTCGCCGTGGCGTTCGGCCGGTACTGAGTCCCCTCACTCGTAACTTCCTTCCAAATACCACCTCCTTTGCCGGTAGCACAGCAGCAGCGCACGCTCGCTTTCCAGCAGCACCTGAGCCCGGGCGGTGCGACCGCCCCCGGGACCGGACTGTGGCCGGTCATCCCACCACCGCTCGTCGACCGGCCACGGTCCGGTCCACCAACGCAGCGGGTCGACCTGGCCGCGGACGACCAACCGAACGGGATCGGTGGAGAACATCCCCCGGGCGGTTACCCGCACCGGATTGCCTTGCGCGTCAAGCAATTCCACCGGATCGTCGAGCAGTACCGCCGGCGACGGGTCCGGCAACTGGCCGGGCCACGGCAGCCCCGGGTCGGCATCCGGCACCGGCTCGTCACCCAGCGGGGTCAGCGTGATGCGTTCGGCCGGGCCCCGACCGCCGGACAGCACCGGTACCCGCACCGCCTCCGGGCCGAGCAGGCCCTGCACTCGCACCAGCGCGCGGCGCGCCCGCAGCCGGTCCTCTTCGCCGAGACCACCCCATAGCGGCAGCTGCAGCGCCCCGGCGGAGACCACCTCCACCGCCCGCAACCGCAGCGAGGTCACCGGGGCGGTGGGGCCGGTGCGACCGGTCCGGTTGCTCAACCACCCATCGAGTTGCCAGCGCACCCGATCGGCGGTGGCGTCCTCGGTCAACGGCTCCGCGCATCGCCACACCCGGTTCAGCTCTTCACCGTGGGAGGTGACGGCGTAGATGGACAGCCGGGTGCATCCCACACCGGCGGACATCAACATCTGGTGCAATGCGCCGGCCAGCGAGCGACCGGCGAAGGCCGCCGCGTCGACCCGGTCGATCGGCGGATCGCAATCCAGCACCGCCTCGAGTTCGGGCGGCGGTTCCCGCCCCGACGGTCCCCGCCCGGGTTCACCGCGGGCGAGCCGGTGCGCGCTGACTCCGTCCGCGCCAAACCGGGACGCCACGTCGGTCGACGACAAGGCGGCGAACTGTCCCAGGGTACGAATCCCCAAGCGCCACAACAGATCCGTGAGCTCTTCTCGCCCCGGGCCGGACAGGCTCGGTTCGGTGGCCAGCTGCCGGATCGACAGCACCGACAGGAATTTTGCATCGCCGCCCGCCGGGACGATACGACCCGCACGGGCGGCCAAGACGGCGGTGGGCAGCTGATCGGCGATCCCGACCTGGCACTCGGCACCGGCTACCGAGCTCACAGACACCGCGTCGATCAGCCGCTCGGCCGCCTGCTCTTCGGATCCGAAATAGCGGGCCGCTCCGCGCACCGGCAGCACCAGGAGCCCGGGCCGCAGCACCTCGGCGCGGGGCACCAGATCGTCGACCGCGGCGATCACCCCCTCGAAAAAACGGGCGTCGCGGTCGGCATCGGCGGTGGCCACGTGCAGTTGCGGGCACCTCGCCGCCGCTTCCCGGCGCCGCAGTCCCCGTCGCACCCCGGCCGCCCGGGCCGCAGCGGAGTAGGCGATCACCCGGTTGGCCAGCGTGACCGCGATCGGATCGGTCACCGGCAGGCCCGCTGCTACCGCCGCCGCCACCGCGGGCCAATCCATGCACCAGACGGCCAGCACCCGGGAAGACATCCGACGTCACCCGGTTCGCGTCCGGCCGGTCACTCGTCTGCCCGCACATACCCCGCTGACCTGCAGCCGGACCCCGCTGATGCGTCCGAATCCGCAGCCGGGGGCGCCCCCGTTACCGGCCGTGATGTCGTAGCCGCAGACCCGGGCCTCCAACCGGGTCGGCGCGCCCTGCCAGTCGCCGTCGGTGACCAGCAAGGTGCAGCCCTTGGCGCGCGCCCGCGCCACCAGCGCCCGTGCCCGGGTCAGTGATACCCGGCGCCCGCCCAGGCCGAGCACCACCAGATCCAGGCCGTCGATGAGCACCGCGGCAACCTCCACCGGGTCGGTGCCGGGGTCCGGTATCACCGCGAGCCGGCTCAGATCCGCCCCCATCTCCGCCGCGGCCAGCAGCCCGATCTGCGGCTGGCCGACGATGGCCGCGTTTCCACCGGCCGCCGTGACCGCGGCAACCATGCTCAGCAGCAGCGACCGGGCCCCGGACAGCACCGCCACCGTCCCCCGGGGCAACGGCACGGGAAGCGCCTCGGCCAGCCAGGCCGGAACCGGCAGCTGGGATTCCGAGTCCGGCAACAGCTCATCGGAGCGGGCGCCGACCGCCCCAGACGAATTCCCGGACGAATTCCCGGACAACACCGCGATCTGCCGGCGCAACGAGTCGAGCTGTTGAGCACGATCCTGGCCGGAGGCGACAGCCGCCGTCATACAAGCCTCCTACCAGCGTTTACTCACACATTTTCGAATGTATGTTCGATTCATGCTGGAGTAAACACCCACCCTCCGACAACCGTCAAGAAACATGAGAGGCTGCTTTATGCGGTCGGTGCTGGTGGGGCTCCTGGTGCTTTTTTGTAGCGTTTGCCCGGCACCCAGCCATGCCGATCCCTGCCATCCCGCGGAGCTCTTCGTCGCCGACACCGCCGATCCCCTGTTCGAACTGCAGGCCGACGCGACGATCGTCCGCAGCGGCGTCGCAGTGACGGGGTCCACCGCGCTCGACGGCATCTGGTGGTCCGACGCTCGGCGGCAGCTCAGTTTCGAGCGGTCGCGCGAATTTCACCTGTGCAGCACCGACCCGTCCACCCTGCACCGCGCCGGCGAGGCACTGCGCCGTCAGTTCGACCAGGAATCCGTGTTGTCCTTCGACTACCTGCCCCGGCAGGCATCCACCGCAATCATCATCACCGCGCCCAACATCGACATCGCCCGCCTTGGCGACGCGCTGGCCGCCGACCCGACGGCCCGCACCCGGCTGCGCGGCGGATCGGTCACCGCGACCGATCACACGCTGATCCTGGTCGCCGACCGAGCTGATCGAGAGCTTGCCCAAAAGCTGGTCAGCGCGGCCGGCGGGAATTGGGATGATGTTCAAACCGACTATGGCACAAGCGAATTCGTGCAGTAGCCGAGAGCTATTCCCACTCGATGGTGCCCGGCGGCTTGCTGGTGATGTCCAGCACCACCCGGTTGACCTCGGCCACCTCGTTGGTAATCCGGGTCGAGATGCGTTCCAGCACCTCATACGGCACCCGCGTCCAGTCGGCGGTCATGGCGTCCTCGCTGGACACCGGCCGCAGCACGATCGGATGCCCGTAGGTGCGGTTGTCGCCCTGCACGCCCACCGAGCGCACCTCGCCCAGCAGCACCACCGGGCACTGCCAGATCATGTTGTCCAGGCCGGCCGCCGTCAGTTCCTCCCGCGCGATCGCGTCGGCGCGCCGCAACGTGTCCAGCCGCGCCGCGGTGACCTCGCCGACGATCCGAATGCCCAGTCCCGGACCCGGAAATGGTTGGCGGGCAACGATTTCCTCCGGCAGACCCAGCTCGCGCCCGACGGCGCGCACCTCATCCTTGAACAGCAGCCGCAGCGGCTCGACCAGCTTGAACTTCAGGTCGTCGGGCAGCCCGCCGACGTTATGGTGACTCTTGATGTTCGCGGTGCCGCTGCCGCCGCCGGACTCCACCACGTCCGGATACAGCGTGCCCTGCACCAGGAATTCGACTTGTTTATCAGAGGACCCGGTCTCGCTCAAGATGTCTCGCACCGCGCCCTCGAAGGCCCGGATGAACTGACGGCCGATGATCTTGCGCTTGCCCTCGGGGTTGGTCACCCCCGACAGCGCCTGCAGAAACGTCTCGGCCGCGTCGACGGTGACCAGGTTGGCGCCGGTCGCGGCCACGAAGTCGCGCTGGACCTGGGCGCGCTCCCCGGCGCGCAACAGCCCGTGGTCGACGAAGACACAGGTCAGCCGTTCGCCGATGGCGCGCTGCACCAGGGCGGCGGCGACCGCGGAATCCACTCCACCGGACAGCCCGCAGATCGCGTGGCCGTCACCGATCTGGGCGCGCACCTGCTCGACCAGCGCGTCGGCAATGTTGGCAGCGGTCCACTGGGCCCCCAGGCCCGCGAAGTCGTGCAGGAACCGGCTGAGCACCTGCTGGCCGTGCGGGCTGTGCATCACCTCCGGGTGGTACTGCACCCCGGCCAGGCGCCGGGCCCGGTTTTCGAAGCCGGCGACGGCCGCCCCCGAACTGCTGGCCACCACGTCGAATCCTTCGGGGGCCGCGGTGACGGCGTCCCCATGGCTCATCCACACCGGCTGCACCGCGGGCAAACCCGAATGTAGTTCGCCACCAAGGACTTTCAACTCGGTACGGCCGTATTCGCTGGTACCGGTGTGGGCGACGGTACCGCCGAGGGCCTGAGCCATCGCCTGAAATCCATAGCAGATGCCGAACACCGGCACGTCGAGGTCGAAAACCGCCGGATCCAGTTGCGGGGCACCCTCGGTGTACACGCTGGCCGGCCCACCGGAGAGCACCAGCGCCAACGGATCCCGGGCCTTGATCTCGTCGATGGTGGCGGTGTGCGGAATGACCTCGGAAAAAACCCGCGCTTCGCGCACGCGGCGGGCGATCAGCTGCGCATACTGCGCGCCGAAGTCGACCACCAGCACCGGTCGGGTCGCGGGTGCAACCTTGTCAAGGTCAGCAGGTTCAGCCACGCTCACCGAGTTTAGTGGCGGGATTCGAGCAGGATTGCAGAAGCACCCAACGAGTCGCATCGCATGCCTACAGTGCAAACGCTCGACGTACCACCTCGACGGTCGCCGGATCGCCCGCGACGGTGACGCGCCGCAGCGCCGCCTTCCGTTTGGCATCGCTGCGGCCCAGCCGGGCGGTCACCAAATCCGCGGCGGCGGCGGTGATCGTGACAGCGGGCTCGCCGTCGGCACCGGCCAGGCGCCCCTGGGTGACCAGGAAATCGAAACGCCGGCCGTCGATTTCGGCCCGGCACGTCGCCTCTAATCCCACGGCCTTGCCGGAGTCGAAGCCGAGCAGGATGCCGGCCAGGAATCCGTTGAGCGGCGTGGTGGGGCCGTCGTCAATAGGATCCAACCGGTCCAGGCCGAACCACGCGATGCTCTGGATGATCGGCAGCACCCGCTGCCAGCCGTGGTCGCTGAGCGTGTAGACGGTTCGCCCGATCGGGGCCGGCAGGTCGGTCCGGTCCACCAGGCCGGCGTCCTGCAATTCCTTGAGCCGCTCGGCCAGTAAATTCGTTGCGATGCCGGGCAGTTCGGCGCGCAAATCACCGTAGCGACGGGGCCCGCCGACCAGCTCGCGCAGGATCAGCAGCGTCCAGCGCTCCCCCAAGACGTCGAGCCCGCGCGCAATCGGGCAGTTCTGGTTGTAGTTGCGAGTCCGCACCGGCCGATCATACCGAGAAAGGACAAAGTTTTCTATCTTGTACTTGATTTATTTGTCTATCAACTTTAGTGTCTTGTCCATGCATAGAACCGTCGGGCTCGCCGTCATCTGCCTGGGCGTCTTCGTCATCAGCGTCGATGCCACCATCGTCAACGTGGCCCTGCCCACCCTGTCGCGCGAACTCGATGCCGACACCTCACAGCTGCAATGGATCGTCGACGCGTACACCCTGGTCATGTCGGGGCTGCTGCTGTCGGCCGGCAGCTTCAGCGACCGCTACGGCAGGCGAGGCTGGCTCAATGCCGGCCTCGCACTCTTCGCGATCACCTCTGGCCTTGCCGCGCAAGCGAATTCCGCCGACCAGTTGATTGCGGCGCGGGCTGCCATGGGGGTGGGTGCGGCGCTGATCTTCCCGACCACACTGGGCCTGATCACCAACATCTTCACCGATCCGGCCCCCCGGGCCAAGGCGATCGGTCTGTGGGCGGCCATGGTCGGGGTCGGCGTGGCCGTGGGACCGATCAGCGGCGGCTGGCTGCTGGAGCACTTCTGGTGGGGCGCGATCTTCACGGTGAACATTCCGGTCGCACTGCTGGCCATCGTCGCCGGCCTGCTGTTCGTGCCGACCTCCCGCGATCCCGCCGCACCCCGAATCGACGTTCCCGGGCTGCTGCTCTCCGCGGCCGGAGTCACCGCGCTGGACTACACCGTCATCGAGGCGCCCTCGTGGGGGTGGACCGGCACCCGGGCCACCGTCCGGTTCATCTCGGCCGCCGCGCTGCTCGCCGCTTTCGCGATAGTCGAGCGCCGCAGCTCGCACCCGATGCTGGATGTCACGGTGTTCGCTAACCGACGGTTCTCCGGCGGCAGCCTGGCGGTGACCGCCGGCTTTCTGACGCTGTTCGGCTTCATCTTCGTCATCACCCAGTACTTCCAATTCATCAAGGAATACCGCGCTTTCGACAGTGGCGTCCGCTTGTTGCCGGTGGCCGTCTCGATCGCGCTGGCCAGCGTCCTGGGCCCGCGGCTGGTAGCGCGGATCGGCACCACCGCCGTCGTGGCCGGGGGCTTGGCCGTGTTCGCCGCCGGACTGGCCTGGGCATCCACCGCCGACGCGGCGACGAGCTATGCCGAGATCGCCGCGCAGATGCTTCTGCTCGGCGGTGGTCTGGGCCTGACCTTCTCGCCGGCCACCGAGGCGATCATGGGATCGCTGCCCGCCGACAAGGCCGGTATCGGCTCCGCCGTCAACGACACCACCCGTGAGCTCGGCGGCACCCTGGGTGTCGCGATCGTGGGCAGCGTCTTCGCGTCGGTGTATTCCGCACGGCTCGCCGCCGCGCCCGAGCTGACCGCACTGCCGGCCGGCGTGCGCTCCGCGATGCGCAACTCAATGGCAGTGGCGCACGGAGTGATTCAACAGCTGCCCGCCGAACACGCCACGCGGGTGCGCCAGGTCGTCAACCATGCGTTCCTGGACGGCTTGCAGGTTGGTTCGCTGGTCTGTGCGGGCATCGCGCTGGGTGCGGCGATCATCGTGGCGCGGCTGTTGCGGGCACGCGAATTGGAAAGGGAGAACGCATGACTCAGTATTCGACGGGTCTTTCCCAGCCCAACATCGAACACGCGCTATTGGCCGCCGGAAGAGACCTCACCCGCCTGGTGCCCGCCGACTTGACCGTGCTCGAGGACTTCCACACCATGGGCCGCGTCGCCACCGCCCAATTGCCGGACCTCGCCGAAATCGCCCAAGACAGCGTGGTGCTCGACGCGGGCAGCGGGATCGGCGGCACCGCGCGGTATCTCGCCGACCGCTTCGGATGCAGGGTCACCGCCGTCGACCTCACCGACGAATACTGCCGAACACACCGCTGGCTCAATCGACTCGTCGGCCTGGACAACCGGATCACTGTCCACCACGGTGACGTCACGGCATTGCCCTTCGCCGAGGCGACCTTCGACGTCGCCGTCAGCCAGCACGTTCAGATGAACGTCGCCGACAAGGCACGCCTGTACTCCGAAGCCCACCGAGTACTGGTCACCGGCGGCCGACTCGCCCTGTGGGACATCGCCATTGGCGTGCCGGACGAACTCGACTACCCGCTACCTTGGGCGCAGACACCGGATCAGAGTCATCTGGTCAGCGCCGAGGAGCTGCGCGGCGTCCTCGAGTCGTCCGGTTTCGCCGTCGATGTCTGGAACGACCTGACCGACCAGGCGGGCGCGATCATGCAAGCCCTGCTGGCTCAGCCGGCCAACCCACTCGGCCTGCACACCTTCGTAGCCGACTTTGCGCGCAAGGCCGAAAATCTGACCGTCGCGTTGGGGGATGGACGACTGCGGGTCATTCAAGGCGTCGCCCGGGCGAGTTGAACATCACCGCCGTTTTCTGGCGGCAGGCCGACAAGCATGGTGGAGTGGTAGCGCCCGACTAGTTCCGACAGTGAGGATCCTCTGTGCTGGGTCTGCCAGAGACGGTGCACGCTTGCCTGTTCGACCTCGACGGCGTGCTCACCGACACCGCGAGCGTGCACACCAAGGCCTGGAAGGCCATGTTCGACGCCTACCTGTCCCAGCGAGCCCAGCGCACCGGGGAGACGTTCGTGCCCTTCGATGCCACCGCGGACTATCGGACCTACGTCGACGGCAAGAAACGCGAAGACGGGGTTCGGTCCTTCCTGCAGAGCCGGGGAATCGAACTGCCGGACGGCAATCCCGACGACTCGGGCGACCAGGAAACCGTTTTCGGCCTGGGCAACCGGAAGAACGACATGTTCCAGCAGGTCCTCGAAAAGGACGGCGTCGAGGTCTTCGACGGGTCGCGGCGCTACCTGGAGGCCGCCTCGGCCGCCGGTCTGGGCATCGCCGTGGTGTCGTCGAGCGCGAACACCCGTGAGGTGCTCGAGATCACCGGGCTCGACCACTTCATCCAGCAACGGGTGGACGGGGTGACGCTGCGCGAGGAACACATCAAGGGCAAACCGGCCCCGGACTCCTATCTGCGCGGCGCGCAGCTACTCGGCGTCGCCCCCGCGGCGGCCGCGGTGTTCGAGGATGCGCTGTCGGGGGTGGCGGCCGGTCGGGCCGGCAACTTCGGCTTCGTGGTGGGCGTCGACCGGGTGGGCCAGGCCGACGACCTGCGCCGCAACGGCGCCGACGTCGTGGTGACCGACCTCGCGGAACTGCTGGAAAACGGCAACGAGGCCACGGCGTGATCACCCAGGATGCCTTCCCGGTCGAACCGTGGGCGGTCCGCGAGACCCGGCTGGACCTGAACCTGATCGCCCAGTCCGAGTCGATCTTCGCGTTGTCCAACGGGCACATCGGGTTGCGCGGCAACCTCGACGAGGGCGAGCCGCACGGCCTGCCCGGCACCTACCTGAACTCTTTCTACGAAATCCGTCCGTTGCCGTATGCCGAGGCCGGCTACGGCTATCCGGAGGCCGGCCAGACCATCGTCGACGTCACCAACGGCAAGATCATCCGGCTGTTCGTCGAGGACGAACCCTTCGACGTGCGCTACGGCAAACTCATCTCGCACGAGCGATGCCTCGACCTGAAGACCGGGACGCTGGTCCGCAACGCGCACTGGGCGTCGCCCGCCGGCAAGGAAGTCAAGGTGACCTCGACCCGGCTGGTGTCGCTGGCGCACCGCAGCGTCGCCGCCATCGAGTACGTCGTGGAAGCGGTCGGCGAATTCGTCCGTGTCACCGTGCAATCCGAGCTCGTCACCAACGAGGACCAGCCGCGGACGTCGGCCGACCCGCGGGTCGCGGCCATCCTGGACAACCCCCTGGAGGCCGTCGACCACGAGGACACCGAGTGCGGGGCGCTACTCATGCACCGCACCCGGGCCAGCGCGCTGATGATGGCCGCCGGGATGGACCACGAGGTGGACGTGCCCGGCCGGGTCGAGATCAACACCGACGCCCGGGCCGACCTGGCGCGCACCACCGTGATCTGCGGACTGCGACCCGGCCAGAAGCTGCGCCTGGTCAAATACCTGGCCTACGGCTGGTCCAGCCAGCGCTCGCGGCCGGCGCTGCGCGACCAGGTCGCCGCCGCGCTGCACAGCGCCAGATACAGCGGCTGGAAGGGACTGTTGGAGGCGCAGCGCAAGTACCTCGACGACTTCTGGGACAACGCCGACGTCGAGGTCGAGGGCGACTCCGAATCCCAGCAAGCGGTGCGATTCGGACTGTTTCACCTGCTGCAGGCCAGCGCCCGGGCCGAGCGACGCGCCATCCCGAGCAAAGGACTCACCGGCACCGGTTACGACGGCCACGCCTTCTGGGACACCGAGGGTTTCGTGCTTCCGGTGCTCACCTACACGCTGCCGCACGCGGTCGCCGATTCGCTGCGCTGGCGGGCCTCGACGATGGAGCTCGCGCGGGAACGGGCCAGTGAACTCGGCCTCAAGGGGATCAGCTTCCCGTGGCGGACCATTCGCGGCCAGGAGTGCTCGGGCTACTGGCCGGCCGGCACCGCGGCCTTCCACGTCAATGCCGACATCGCGATGGCCTTCGAGCGCTACCGGGTCGTCACCGGCGACCAGACCCTGGAGGAGGAGTGCGGCCTGCAGGTGCTGATCGAGACGGCCCGGCTGTGGATGTCGCTCGGCCACCATGACCGCCACGGCGTCTGGCACATCGACGGCGTCACGGGGCCCGACGAGTACACGGCGATCGTGCGCGACAACGTGTTCACCAATCTGATGGCCGCGCACAATCTGGTGGTGGCCGCCGATGCGTGCAATCGCCACCCCGAGAAGGCCGAGGCGTTCGGCGTCACCAACGAGGAGACGTCCTCTTGGCGCGACGCGGCCGACGCGGTCCACATCCCCTACGACGAGGAACTGGGGGTGCACCAGCAGTGCGAGGGCTTCACCAAGTTCGCGGAGTGGGATTTCGAGAACCGGCACAACTATCCGCTGCTGCTGCACGAGCCGTACGTGCGGCTCTACCCGGCGCAGGTGATCAAGCAGGCCGACCTGGTGTTGGCGATGCAGTGGCAAAGCCACGCCTTCACGCCCGAGCAGAAGGCCCGCAACGTCGACTACTACGAGCGCCGCACGGTACGCGACTCGTCGCTGTCGGCGTGCTGTCAGGCCGTGATGTGCGCGGAGGTCGGCCATCTGGAGTTGGCACACGACTACGCCTACGAGGCCGCGCTGATCGACCTGCGCGATCTGCATTCCAACACCCGCGACGGCCTGCACATGGCGTCGCTGGCCGGTGCCTGGATGGCGATCGTCGCGGGATTCGGCGGGTTGCGCGACGACGAGGGCATCCTGGAAGTCGATCCCGCCCTGCCCGACGGCATCTCGCGGCTGCGGTTCCGGGTGCGCTGGCGCGACTTCCGGCTGATGGTCGACGCCAATCACAGCGACGTCACCTACACGCTGACCGACGGGTCCGGCGGTGAGCTGCGAATCCGGCACGCCGGTGAAGAGGTCCTGCTCAAGACCGACGCGCCGACGACGTTCACGGTCCGGCAGCGCAAGGCGCTGCTGCTGCCGCCGCCGCAGCCGCCCGGCTGCGCACCGACCCACCGGCACAAGCTCACCCAGCGCCCGTCGGACCGCTGACCGCGACCCTTGCCGCACTGTAGACACCCGACTACACTTCGGGGCATAGTCAGTTGACTACAGAACCTCGGGCATAGGACGACAGCCATGACATACCAGATCACCGTCACCAAACTCGGCAGCCGCATCGGCGCCAGAATCGACGGGGTCCGCCTCGGCGGCGACCTCGCGCCCGATGTCGTCGGGGAGATCCGCCAGGCCCTACTGACGCACAAGGTCATCTTCTTCCGCGATCAGCAGCACCTCGACGATCAGCAGCAGCTCGCCTTCGGCGCGCTGCTCGGCACCCCCGTCGGGCACCCGGCGGCGTCGGTGCTGGCCGCCAAGAACGCGCCCGTCATCACCCCGATTAACTCCGAGTACGGGACCGCCAACCGCTGGCACACCGACGTCACCTTCGCGGCGAACTATCCGGCGGCCTCGATCCTGCGCGCGGTCACCCTGCCCAGCTATGGCGGCTCGACGCTGTGGGCGTCGACCGCCGCTGCCTATCAAGATCTGCCCGAGCCGCTCAAGAGCCTCACCGAGAACCTGTGGGCGCTGCACAGCAACCGCTACGACTATGTGAGCATCGAGGCCGTCGACGCGATGAGCGATGCGCAGCGCGCGTTTCGCCAGGCGTTCGAGAAGCAAGACTTCCAGACCGAGCATCCGGTGGTGCGGGTGCATCCGGAGACCGGCGAACCGACGCTGCTGGCCGGCGATTTCGTGCGTGGCTTCGTCGGCCTGGACAGCTACGAATCGAGCGCCCTGCTGGAATTGCTACAGCGGCGAATCACCAAGCCGGAGAACACAATTCGTTGGAACTGGGCGTCGGGCGATGTCGCCATCTGGGACAACCGCGCCACCCAGCACCGGGCGATCGACGACTACGACGGGCAGCCGCGGCTGATGCACCGTGTCACCTTGATGGGCGACGTGCCGGTCAACGTGCACGGCGAACGCAGCCGGGTGGTCAGCGGCGCACCCCTCGAGGTGATCGCGAGCTAGCGTCCGCGATCGTCAACTGGCGTCGGCCGTCGAGTTGATGTGGTTGATCGGCAACCAGCGCAGCGCGCCCGGCGCCGCGGCGGGCACCACCGGGTGGTGCGGCGGGATCGGCTCGAGCCGGCGGTACTGGTCGCCCTGCAGCGGCCGCTGATCGACCTCGCCCTTGTTCGGCCACAGCGAGGCCGCCCGCTCGGCCTGCGCGGTGATGGACAACGACGGGTTGACGCCCAGGTTCGCCGAAATCGCGGCTCCATCCACGACCAGCAGCGACGGGTAGCCGTACACCCGGTGGTAGGGGTCGATCACCCCGCGCTCGGGGCTGTCGCCGATCACCGCGCCGCCCAGGAAATGCGCGGTCAGCGGGATGTTGAACAGCTCGCCCCAGGTGCCGCCGGCCACGCCGTCGATCTTGGCGGCGATGCGCCGGGTCACTTCGTTGCCGACCGGGATCCACGACGGGTTCGGCTGGCCGTGGCCCTGCTTGCTGGAGTACCAGCGGATGCCCAGCTTGCCGCGCTTGGTGAACGTGGTGATCGAGTTGTCCAGGTGCTGCATGACCAGCGCGATCATGGTCCGCTCGCTCCACTGCCGAGGATTGAGCAGCCGCAGCATCTTGCGCGGGTCCTCGCCGGCGGCGTCCAGCAACTGCCGCCAGCGCGGCACGTAGGTTTCATCGGGGCCCTCGGGCCCGGGGCCGTCGGTCATCAACGTCTGCAGCAGGCCCATGGCGTTGGAGCCCTTGCCGTAGCGCACCGGTTCGATGTGGGTGTCCGACGTGGGATGGATCGATGACGTGATCGCCACGCCGTGCGTCAGGTTCAAATCCGGCGAGACCTCCAGCCGTCCCGCACCGACGATCGACTCCGAGTTGGTGCGGGTGAGCACCCCCAGCCGCTGCGAAAGCCGCGGCAGCTTGCTCTTGTCGCGCATCTTGAACAACAAGTGCTGCGTGCCCCAGGTGCCGGCGGCCAGGATGAGATGCGACGCGGTGAAGGTTTGCCGCCGGCGGCGCACCCAGCTGCCGGTACGCACCGTGCGCACCTGCCACAGCCCGTCCGGACGCTGCTCGAACCCCTTGACCGTCGTCATCGGAATCACTTGCGCCCCAGCAGATTCCGCGAGCCCGAGATAGTTCTTCAGCAGGGTGTTCTTGGCGCCGTAACGGCAGCCGGTCATGCAGCAGCCGCATTCCAGACAGCCGGTGCGCTCCGGCCCGACGCCGCCGAAGTACGGGTCGGGCACCTTCTGGCCCGGCGTCTTGGTGCCGTCCGGACCGAAGAACACCCCGACCGGGGTGGGCACGAAGGTGTCGCCACACCCCATCTCGTCGGCGACTTCCTTGATGATGCGGTCGGCGTCGGTGAAGGTCGGATTGGTGACCACCCCCAACATTCGCTTGGCCTGCTCGTAGTGCGGCATCAGCTCCGAACGCCAGTCGGTGATGCCCGCCCACTGCGGGTCGACGAAGAACGGCTCCGGCGGCACATACAGGGTGTTGGCGTAGTTCAGCGATCCCCCGCCCACCCCGGCTCCGGCCAAGATCAGGACGTCGCGCAGGGGGTGGATGCGCTGGATGCCGTAGCAGCCCAGCCGGGGCGCCCACAAGAACTTGCGCAGATTCCACGACGTTTTCGCAAAGTCTTCGTCGGCAAACCGTCGGCCCGCCTCCAATACGCCGACGCGATAACCCTTTTCGGTCAACCGCAGCGCACTGACACTGCCCCCGAACCCCGAACCGATGATCAGGACGTCGAAATCTGGTTTCATCCCCACCAGTATGAACTTACCGGCCGGTAGCAAACCAGTGTTAAGTCCCGACGCTGAGACCGACCTTCTGAAATTCCTTCAGGTCGCAGTAGCCGGCCTTGGCCATCGACCGGCGCAACCCGCCGACCAGGTTCAGGCTGCCGAACGGATCGTCGGAGGGCCCATTGAGCACCTGCTGCAGCGGCGGCCGCTCACCGACGGCGATCTGCAGCAGCGCGCCGCGCGGCAACGATGGATGTGCCGCCGCGGCCGGCCAAAACCAGCCCTCCCCCTGCGCTTCGGCGGCCTCGGCCAGCGGCGTGCCCAGCACCACCGCGTCGGCGCCGCAGGCGATCGCCTTGGCCAACTCGCCGGAGGTGTGGATGTCCCCGTCGGCCAGCACGTGCACGTAGCGGCCGCCGGTCTCGTCGAGGTATTCGCGGCGGGCGGCCGCGGCGTCGGCGATCGCGGTGGCCATCGCCACGCTGATGCCCAGCACCTCGTCGCTGGTGGTGACGCCGCGGGTGGAGCCGTAGCCGACGATGACGCCGGCGGCGCCGGTGCGCATCAGGTGCAGCGCGGTGCGATGATCCAGCACCCCGCCGGCGACCACCGGCACGTCGAGCTCGGAGATGAACGTCTTGAGGTTCAGCGGCTCCCCGTTACTGGCGACGCGCTCGGCCGACACGATGGTGCCCTGGATGACCAGCAGGTCGATACCGGCCTGCAGCAACACCGGGGTGAGCGCCTGCGCGTTTTGCGGGCTGACACGTACCGCGGTGGTCACGCCGGCTTCCCGGATGCGGGCGACGGCGGCGCCCAGCAGGTCGGGGTTGAGTGGCGCGGCGTGCAGCTCCTGCAACAGCCGGATCGACGCCGACGGTTCGGGCTCTTTCTCGGCCGCCTCCACGAGCTGAGCGATCTTGGCCTGCACGTCGGCATGCCGACCGATCAGCCCCTCGCCGTTGAGCACACCCAACCCGCCGAGCCGACCCAACTCGATCGCGAACTCCGGCGAGACCAAGGCATCCGTCGGGTGTGCCACCACCGGGATCTCGAACCGGTAGGCGTCCAGCTGCCACGCGGTCGACACGTCCTGCGACGAGCGGGTGCGCCGCGACGGCACGATGCTGACTTCGCTGAGCTCATAGGTGCGACGGGCGACACGGCCCATCCCGATTTCGACCATTGCCAGTTCGCTGTTCACCGGGCGTAGTAGTTGGGTGCTTCGACGGTCATCGTCACGTCGTGCGGGTGGCTCTCCTTGAGTCCGGCGGGCGTGATCCGGACGAACTGCGCCTGCTGCAGCACCTCGATCGTCGGCGAGCCGGTGTAACCCATCGCGGCGCGCAGCCCGCCGGTGAGCTGGTGGATCACCGAGGACAGCGGGCCGCGGAACGGCACCCGGCCTTCGATCCCCTCGGGCACCAGCTTGTCCTCGGAAAGCGCGTCGTCGGCGAAGTAGCGGTCCTTGGAGTACGACTTGCCGCCGCTGCGACCCGCCATGGCACCCAACGACCCCATGCCGCGATAGCTTTTGAACTGCTTGCCGTTGACGAAGATCAGCTCACCCGGCGCCTCGGCGGTGCCGGCCAGCAGCGAGCCCAGCATGGCCGTCGACGCCCCGGCCGCCAGCGCCTTGGCGATGTCGCCGGAATACTGCAGGCCACCGTCGGCGATGACCGGCACGCCGGCCGGCCCGCACGCCGCGACGGCCTCCAGGATCGCGGTGATCTGGGGTGCGCCCACCCCGGCCACCACGCGCGTGGTGCAGATCGAACCCGGGCCCACCCCGACCTTCACGGCGTCGGCGCCCGCCTCGACGAGGGCCAGGGCGGCGGCGCGGGTCGCGACGTTGCCGCCGATCACCTCGACCTTCTCCCCGACCTCGGCCTTGAGTTTGCCGACCATGTCGAGCACGGTGCGGTTGTGCGCGTGCGCGGTGTCGACGATCAGCACGTCGACGCCGGCGTCGACGAGCATCATCGCGCGCACCCAGGCGTCGCCGCCGACACCGACGGCGGCGCCCACCAGCAGTCGGCCGTCGCTGTCCTTGGTGGCCAGCGGGTGCTGTTCGGTCTTGACGAAATCCTTGACGGTGATCAGCCCGGTGAGCCGGCCGTGGCCGTCGACGACGGGAAGCTTCTCGATCTTGTTGCGGCGCAACAGGCCCAGCGCCGCGTCGGCGGTGACGCCCTCGCGGGCGGTGATCAGCGGGGCCTTGGTCATGACCTCGGACACCGGCCGGGTCTGGTCGACCTCGAAGCGCATGTCGCGGTTGGTGATGATGCCGACCAGCGCGCCGGAGTCGTCGACCACCGGCAGGCCGGAGATCCGGAACCGGGCGCACAGCGCGTCGACCTGGGCCAGCGTGTTGTCCGGGCGGCAGGTGACGGGGTCGGTGACCATGCCGGCCTCGGATCGCTTCACCGTCTCGACCTGGCCGGCCTGCTCGGCGACGGGCAGGTTGCGGTGCAGCACGCCCATGCCGCCCGCCCGGGCCATCGCGATGGCCATCCGCGATTCGGTGACGGTGTCCATGGCCGAGCTGACCAGCGGCACCTTCAGCCGGATCTTCTTGGTTAGCTGGCTGGAGGTGTCGGCTGTGGCGGGAACCACGTCGGAAGCCGCCGGCAGCAACAGCACATCGTCGTAGGTCAGGCCGAGCATCGCGACCTTGTGCGGGTTGTCCCCGCCGGTCGGCACCCGGTCGTCCGCCAGACCGCCGACGCGCAGGTAGGGACTGGCGACCAGGTCGGAGCTGTCTTCCAGGTGAGACGTGCCACGGGACATCGGTGAAACCCTCCATACGCGCGCGGAGCGAGAATGCCATCCTATCCGTCCCGGACGGCAAGGAGTCGCACGTGCTGGCGCGCCGCCCGGCCAATCGGAACGCTGACCGTGCAGGTTTCCCTGCTGGCGTTACCACGGCCCGCCTGCGTAGGCTAGGGGCGTGCGTGACCACCTCCCGCCGGGTTTGCCACCCGACCCTTTCGCGGACGACCCGTGTGACCCGTCGGCGGCGCTGGATGCCGTCGAACCCGGCCAACCCCTGGATCAGCAAGAACGGATGGCGGTAGAGGCCGACCTCGCCGACCTCGCGGTCTATGAAGCTCTATTGGCGCACAAGGGAATTCGTGGACTTGTGGTCTGCTGTGACGAGTGTCAGCAGGACCACTATCACGACTGGGACATGCTGCGGGCGAACCTGCTGCAACTGCTGATCGACGGCACCGTCCGCCCCCACGAGCCCGCCTACGACCCGGAGCCTGACGCCTACGTCACCTGGGATTATTGCCGGGGATACGCCGACGCATCGCTGAACGAGGCGACGTCGGACGCCGACGGCTTTCACCGCCGCTGAGTGCCGCCCGTCAGGGCGTGACACTGGGTGGAATCGACCCCCGGTGGTGATGATGATGGCCGCCGGCCGGGGTGGGCGACGGCGCGGGTGCCGAAACGGTAGCGCTCGGACTGATTCCATCCGGCGACCCCGCGGCCGAGGGTGCCAGAGCCTGCGGGGCCTGCGACTGCGGCGCCGGGAGCGCGGCGGGGCTGGGCGGGGCGGCCGGCGGCAATGTCGCGTTCGGATCGCGCGCATCCACCCTCGCGTTGAGCAGATCGATCTCGTCCAGCAACTCTTTGCGGCCGGCGCTGTCGTTCATCGAGTTCACCGTGCTGCTGACCTCGGCCAGCTGGTCCTCGGCCTGCGTCCACTGCCCCTTGTCGATGAGTTGTTGCACCTTGGCCAGATCGGCCTTGGCGGACAACATGATCTGGCTTTGGCTTGCGGAGGGCTCGTCGAAGAACATTGCGTGCAGGCCGTAGAGCGTCCCGCCCGGGCGAGCCTCCACCACCATCGCGCCGAACCCGCTGAGGATCAGCAGTGTCGCCGCCACCGATCCGATGGTGGCGAGGCTGCGCCGGCTGCGCCGGCGCTCGAGCATGCCGGCGCGCAGCGCGCCGACGGCCTCTTCCGGGGAAACCAGCGCGCTGGCCGGCGGCCAGCGCAGGTCGTCGCGCCAATCGCCCAGCAGGGTGGCCAGTGCGTCCTCGTTGGGATCGTCGACGTCGACAGGCTGCCGTTCGGCGAGCGCGTCCAGGAGCAGATCGGTACGGCTCAGCTCGTCCAGCCCCGGTCGCTCGGTGAAACCGAATTCAGGCCCAGATTCAGGCATAGTCCCCCGCCGCAACCATCTCGGATTTGAGTCGTTGTAGGGCCCGATGCTGAGCCACCCGGACCGCGCCCGGTGTGGCGCCGACGGCGGCGGCGGTCTCCTCAGCGGACAGACCGACTACGACGCGGAGAATGAGAATCTCGCGCTGCTTGGCGGGCAGGATTTCGAGCAGTTCGTTCATGCGGCTGACCGAATCGGCGTCAATGGCCCGCTGCTCGGGACCCGCTTCGGGTGACCAACGTTCGGGAACGGATTCGGAGGGATAAGCGAGATCGCGGCCGGCGGCGCGGTGGGCGTCGGCCACCTTGTGTGCCGCAATGCCGTAGAGGAAGGCCAGAAAGGGGCGGCCGCGATCGCGGTAGCGCGGCAGTGCTGTCAACGTCGCCAAGCACACCTCCTGAGCCACATCGTCGGCCGACATGCCCCCCCGCTCGACCGTGCCGACTCGCGCTCGGCAATATCGCACCACAATCGGGCGGATGGTCTCCAGCACCTCGCGTAGGGCGTTTCCGTCTCCGGCTACGGCTTCGGCAACCACAGCGTCGAGACGTTCCGCTTGAATTGTCATCGACGGCGGTATCTCCAACGTTACAAAGCGGGCACATCGCGGGGTTAACTCACGCAATGACAATAACGGGCCCAAGCGGTTTCAAGCGGAAAGCCACGTTCCCCCGGCGCGCCGCACCTGGCCTGCGCAGATATCCCGAATTTCGGTCAGCGCCGGTGCCGAAAATGTGACGCTTTGGATATCGATTAGCAAGCAAGCCACCGCCCACCGCAGCGGAATGAGCCCCGATCGGCCCGCCGCGTCCAGTGCCGCGTCGGCCAGGGTGCGCGCTTGTTGGATGGCTCCGGCACTGCAGAGCGCCGCGGCGAGCACGACGTCGCTCTTGACGCGGTGACGCTCCGAGGCCGGGGTCATGGCTGCGGCGAGTGCGACGGCCTCCTCGGCGGCACGCACCGCGGTCCGGCCGTCGCCGCACGCCATCGCCAGCTCGGCACCCACCCATCGCCGGCGCACCGGCAACCGGTCGGGCAGCGTCGGCTCCCCGAGAACCGAATCCGCGCGGGACAACAACGTCGCCGCGACACCGAACCGGCCGACGCCCAATGCGTCGGCCGCCAAACCGATCAGGGCGTCGGCGCGGGCTTCGGGATCGGGGCCCGCCAGCGCGAGGGCACGCCCGTCCCAGCCGCGCGCTTGCGCATGCCCGCCGAGTTGACGCAGGAACGATCCGTGCGTGCTGTGGGCCAGCGACACCAGCCGTCCGGACGATGCGCTGCGGCGCACGGCGGCGAGGTCGCGGTAGGCGCTGCCGTAGCGGCCCTGGCCGCCGGCCGCGACGGCCCGCAACCAAAGCTCGTCGTTGGTGGTCGCGGTCGGTAGCGGCCAGCGTCCCGGCTGATCGCCGAACGCCGCCGCGCGCAGAGTCGGCTCAATCATCGAAGTGCAACCGGTTTCAATCACGGTGATAGTAGTAAACACTTCGTGCTGTGGGTGTTACCGAAATGTTAATCACGATCGGGTCTGTAATAAATGGCGCTTCCAAGTGTTTGTGTCCTGAGCTGGGAAATCCTTCTGGCGTCAAGTGCCTGGTAGCACGGTTCTCCTACGCGAAATGCGTGCCAGATGAACGCAAAGTTAATTCTGCTCTAATCTCAGATACTTTGCCGCGCTAAACGGCTATTGACGGAAATTCATCAGCGCCCCTAAGTTCTAGCGATGACGGGTAGTCATCGGTGACGCCACCCTTAAATCAGTTGCACACTCACTTTGCGAACCCGACCTCGTTGGGCGCGCCGTGCAGAGAGGGAACCAACCATGCCACAGCCTGAGCAGCTACCTGGGCCCAACGCCGACATCTGGAGCTGGCAACTGCAGGGACTGTGCCGAGGCGTTGACTCGTCGATGTTCTTTCATCCCGACGGGGAGCGCGGCCGCGCCCGCATGCAACGGGAGCAGCGCGCCAAGGAGATGTGCCGGCAGTGCCCGGTGATCCAGCAGTGCCGCTCCCACGCCCTCGATGTCGGTGAACCGTACGGCGTCTGGGGTGGCCTGTCCGAATCCGAGCGCGACATGCTGCTCAAGGGAGACATCGGCCGCATCCGCCGCTCGGCCTGAACCGCGGGCACCTGCGGACTCTTAGGTGGCGCGATCCCGTCGCGACACTTAACCAGTTGCGACGACACGCCGCCGCTTATCGCACTGGCTTAAGTCTCGAGGAGCGTGGCCGACCTTGACGGCGCGGCCCGCCCACTAGAGGATGTGGACATCTCGTGCGCGTTTGCGACGTCGACGAACACCCCGTCGCACGTGGAGCTGGCCGAAGCATTGCAGTACAAGCGGGCCTGGCTGTACGACTCGCCCGCCTTGTATCTCGATGTGTGGATGATTCTCACCCAATGCGCGCAACGCACGTCTCGCATCGGCATCGGGCCCGGCGTGCTCGTCCCCAGCTTGCGGCATCCGATGGTCAACGCCGCGGCGATCGCCGAGTTGGCAACCCTGGCACCGGGACGCGTGGTGGTGGCGATCGGCTCCGGCTATACCGGCCGCATGGCCCTGGGCCAGCGCGCGATGCCCTGGCGGCAGGTCGCCGAGTACGTGCGGTGCCTGAAAGCGCTGCTCGCCGGTGAAGCCGCGCAGTGGGACGGGGCCAAGATCAAGATGCTGCACCTGCCCGGCTTCGGCGCACCACGCCCGATTGCGGTGCCGCCGAACTTGGCGACGGCGTCTTCTCCGCGGCGGTACCGCAGCCCGATGCCGCACAGGTTTGCGACTGGCGCGCGCTGCTGTGCTTCGGCACCGTGCTCGACGAGGGGGAAGAACTGACGTCGCCGCGCGCCGTCGACGCCGCGGGTCCGGGCGCGGTGGTGATCGATCACGCGCTGTACGAGCGCGGTGGCGCCGCCGCGGTCGACGCCGTGCCCGGCGGCCAGAACTGGCGTGAACTGATCGAGGCCTACCCCGAAGACGAGCGCCATTTCGCGATCCATCAGGGACATCTCGTCCAAGCCAATCCCAGTGACGAGCCGCATGTTGCCGACGTGCTTCCCTTCGCAAGTTCGATGGCAGTGACCGGCACCGCCGAGGAATTGGCGGCCAAGATCGCTGCACTGGCCGCGCAGGGAGTCACCGAAATCGTTTACCAGCCAGCCGGATCCGACATCGAACGCGAGCTCAGAGTATTCGCCGCTGCTGCCGGCCTGTAACGTCCGCCCCATTAAGCTATGTTGGGCCGCAACGTAATTCGTGCTGTCGAAGCGGACGCGATCGCATCGGCCGCGGTGGCCGCCGCCCGACCGTGCAGCAGTGGTGAGCACGGGCCCGCCAACCTTCGTTTCGGTGGGCGTGAGCGGGGGTAAATCCGGCCCCATGAAAAAACCCATGAAAAAGCCCGTATCCGTCACCATAGCGGCGTTGACCGCAACCATCGCACCACTGGCTGCATGCGCAAACCAGCAGGGCAACCAGGCCGGCACGTCGGGCTCGTCGAGCGCTGCACCCGGAGCCGAGCGGATGACGACCCAGTTGAAGAGCGCCGACGGCACCCAGGTCGGCACCGCCACTATCGATTTCGCGAACGGTTACGCCACGGTCACGGTGGAGGCCGGACCCAACCAGATCCTCACCCCCGGGTTCCATGGGCTAATGATTCACGCGGTCGGCAAATGTGAGTCGCCGGACTTCGAATCGGCCGGAAGCGTGTACCAGGCGCCGGACCACAGCGGCTTCCCCGCCAGCGGTGACCTGACCGCCTTGCAGGTACGTTCCGACGGCTCGGCCAAACTCGTCACCACCACGAACTTGGTGACGGCGGCGGACTTGCGTAACAGCTCGGGTTCTTCGCTCGTGGTCCACCAGACCGCGGAGGATTTGACCACCGGGTCCAGCACTGAGAGCAAGCGCATCGCTTGTGGTGTGATCGCCGCGGCGTCCGGTTCGACGACGACGACATCGAGCACGACGAGCAGCGTCACCACGGTGACCACCACTGCCGTCGTGCCACCGCCGTCCGTGAGCACCAGCACGGTCACGGTGACCCCGACGACGTCGTCCTTGCCGACCACAGCGGCTTCCCCGGCGACGACCCCGCCGAGCCTGCCTCCCGGAACGCGCTGAGGCCGCGAGTTCGCGTCTAGCTGATCTGCCGGACGACCTTGCCCATGTCGGCGAGATCCCACACCTCGGCGAACTTGCCGTTGTCGACGCGGTACAGCGTGAACTCCGACACGCTTACCCGCCGGCCGGTCGGTTCGATTCCTTCGAAGACGCCGCGGTGGGTTCCGGTGACGGTGAAGTGGACCGAGATGTATTCGGTGTCCACGACAATGTGCCGCATATCCCAATGCCAGTCCGGGAACGCGGAGACTATCGGCGCGAACTGCGCGGCCACGGCTGCGGGATCCATCGTGGCGTCGTTGACCTTGATGGTCGGGGTGTAGAACGATGCCATTCCGTCGAAATCGTGGTCGTTACAGCATTTCAGATAAGCCTGGTACAGGGCTCGGTAGTCCGCGGCCACGGGTTACGCGCGGGCCCGCAGGACGGCGCGCCGGCGCTGCTCGTCGCCGCCGAGAATTTCGACGTCGACTGCGCCGAATCCCGCCGCCCGCAACGCATCTACGACCGGCGCCGGATCACCCACGCCGCTGAACGGCAATGCGGCGGCCACGTCATCGGCGTAGTGATGCGCCGCCACTTGCGCATCGAGGGAACAATCGGCAACCAGCGTCCCGCCCGGCGTCAGGACACGACGCCATTCGGCGAACGCCTTGGCGGGTTCGACGAGGGTCCAGATGAAGTGGCGGGCCGTCACGGCGTCGAAGCCGGCGTCGGGAAACGGCAACTGCTCGGTGACGCCCTCCACGAAGGTGATGGATAACCCGCGTTCGGTGGCTTTGGTCCGGGCGTTTGCCAGCATGGCCTGCGACGCGTCCAATCCGGTCACCTGGTGACCGAGCTCCGCGAGCAACAACGCGACGAAGCCCGTGCCGGTGGCGATGTCCAGCACCCGGGAGGGGGGCGTGATTTCACCCAAAACCGTTGTCCACAAACGATGTTCGCTCTCAGAGAAGATGCCGTGGGCGTCCTTGTGATCGTAACGTGCGCCCTCCTCCTCCCAGAATGCGCGAATGGCGCTGTGTGTGGTTGCCAGCGAGGCTTTCGGCGACATAGCGATTCACCCTAGTGGAGTACAAAGAGTCATGACCACACACGAGAGCGGCCAGGACAATCCGTCGTCCGAGGACACGGTGATCGTCGCGGAGACGCGCACCGGCACCTACACGCAGCAGATCACCGCCGGACGCCATCAGCTGATCGCCGACGAGCCGGCGCCGACCGGCGACGATGCCGGACCCAACCCATATGACCTACTGCTGGCCGCCTTGGGTGCATGCACCTCGATGACGATACGGATGTACGCCGACCGCAAAGAGTGGCCGTTGAAGCGCGTGCGAGTCACGTTGCGGCACTCGCGTATTCACGCCAGGGACTGCGCCGAGTGCGAGACGACCGTCGGATTCATCGACCACATCGACCGCTCGATCGAGCTGACCGGCGACCTCGACCACGCGCAACGGGACCGGTTATTGCTCATCGCCGAGCGCTGCCCTGTCCATCAGACCCTGACCTCCGAGGTGCGGGTCACCACCTCGTTGGTGTGATCAGACACCGACGAGCGGCCGAAGCGCCTCGCCCACCGTCGTGATGACGCCCGGCGTGTAACCGTGCGTGGGCAGGTTGACCACCACACCGTCCACACCCACGTCGAGCACACGCCGCTTGATCTCGTCGGCCACCTGGTCCGGACTGCCGGCGACCGCCCGGCCACCGCGCGCCTCGGCGATGTCGCGGGGCGCGTCGTCCAGCGCGACCGTCAGCAAGGTGCTGGTCTCCAAAGTCGCCGGATCCCGACCGATTTCGGAGCAGCGCTGCCGCAACACCTCGAGCTTGCGCGGCAGCTGGTCGATGTCGACGAGCACGTTGAGGTGGTCAGCGTAGCGGGCGGCCAAACCGAACGTCTTCTTCTCACCGCCGCCGCCGAGCATTACCGGGATGTGATCGCGATAGCGGGGCTCGTTGATCGCGCTCTCGGTGCGATACCACTTACCGGAGAAGGTGGGACGCTGCCCGTGCAGCATCGGCACGATGATCTGCAGCGCCTCCTCGAGCTTTTCGAACCGCTCGGTGAAGGTGTCGAAGTCGAATCCCAGCTGCTGATGCTCGAGCTCGAACCAGCCGGCACCGATGCCGAGGATGGCCCGCCCGGCACTGACGACGTCCAGCGTCGTGATCTCCTTGGCGAGCAGGGCCGGGTTGCGGTAGGTGTTGCCGGTCACCAGCGTCGATAGCTGCACCCTCTTGGTAGCCGTGGCCAGCGCGCCCAACGCCGTGTACGCCTCCAGCATGGGTTCGTCCGGTTCACCCAGGACTGGCAACTGGTAGAAGTGGTCCATCAACAGCACCGTGTCGAACCCGGCCGCCTCGGCTTCCTGGGCCTGGGCTATGACCGCGGGAAACAGTTCGGCTACCGGTGTGCCGTAGGAGAAGTTCGGGATCTGCAATCCAAGTCTGATAGTCACGCCCTTACCCAACCATGTGTGGGGGCGGTTACATTCCGGCAGCCGCAGTCACGGGCGACGCAGCACCAGCAATTCGCCGGTCACCTTTTCCTCGGCCAGCAGCTCGCCGATCGCCGAGCTCTGGCTTTCGGCCAGTTGCCAGGTCTGCGTGTGCCCGTAGCGGTCGCTGAGCATCTTTTCGACGGCCTCCACGCGCCGCGTCCAGTCCTGGGGGATCGGGGGCAGATCGGCAGTTCCTCGCCAGTGTTCGACCCGCAGCCCGGATCGTTGGGTCAGCTCGACCAGCTCGTCGGGCGTCGGGAAATGGTTGGCCTCGAGCCGCTTGCGGGCGTCGGCGTGACGGCCCACGAAGACGAGTAGGCCGATAGCCGCGCCGGGCCGCACCACGCGCCGCAGCTCCTCGAGCACCGCGAGTTGATTCGGCGTCGTGCACAGCACACCCAATGACCAAGCGGCGTCGAAAGATTCGTCTGCCCACGGCAACTTGTCCCCGTCCGCACAGACCACCGGCAAGCCGAACAATTTTCCCGCGGCCCGGCACGCGCCCAGTTCCGGCTCCACCAGCACCGGCCGTACCGACCGCGACTGCGCCGCGTACGCGGCGGGACCCCCTACTCCCGCTCCGGAGTCCAGCAGCCGAACCCCCGGCTGCAGCCCCATGCGCTCGATCAGCCAGTCCAGGGCGGCCGGGCTGCCGCTTCCCCGGCACCCGGCGGGGACGTGAAACTGCGGTCCCAGGTCCGCCGCGACCCGTGCCGTCCATTCCGCCACCGTGTCGAACTCGGCCTCCATCGCATCGGTCACGATGCCTCCGCTCGAATCACACGGCCCACCTCTGCCTTGATCTCCGCGCCGAGCCGGCCGCCCGAGGCCGACGCGAGGCCGGAGACGTTGACTCCGGCCACACCCTCGATAGAAAGTAGCGCGCGCGCCTCCGCCACCGCCGCCGCGACGCCCGCGGCCACCGGGTCGGCCGCCCCCAGCACCCGCTCGGTCACGCTTTCGTCGAGTTCCAGGCCGGGCAGGCCCTGCAACACCGCCGCCGAAACGCGATCGGTGAACACCGCGACCGCGGCGATCACCGGGATCGTCAACCCGGCCGCGGTTGCCGCGGTCATGAACTCGGCGATGATCGCCGGGAAGGGCACGTGGTTGAGCACGGCCAGGCTCGCGCCCGCGCGTTGCTTCTGGACCAGCCGTTCGGGGCGGGCGTGCACCGGCGGCGCGGTCGGTGTCTCGGGAACCGCCGCGACCATGCCCACCGACGCGGCCAGCGACACCAGTCGTGGCCCGTCCAGATCGAAAGTCTGCGTGACGTCCGGGCACACGTCGTAGCCCCGGCCGTCGCCGGTCACGCACAACACAGTCTCGACGCCGATGCTGTGCAGGCCCCTGAGCTCCTGTTCGAGCACGACGCGGTTGCGGTCGCGACACGACAAGGTCATCCAGGGCGTCACGCCCGCGTCGAGCAACAGCGAACCCATCAACGTCGGCGGGAAATCGGGCTTGTTTTGATGCTCGCCCACCAGGACGGCGTCACAGCCGGGAGCCAGGACGGCGGCGGTGGCCGCGACGTCGTTGCGGTCGAACGGCGTGCAGCTGAAGTCGGCCAATACCAGGGGAGCTCGCACGGCCCGCGGTGCCGATACAACTCCCGACCACGGCACGACGTCGGCGAATACGCAAGCGCCGGGGCGCATTTCGCATTGACCGTCGGGCCGCACGCCGCCGCATGGTCCGAACTCCATCCGTTTCGGACAGCCCAACTCCGTCGACGTCACCGCAGACGTGTACCCCGGGGCGGGCAGGCGGTAACGGTTTGCGTCCCGGGAAGCGGCCCCGGGTCCGACCTGCAAACCGTACTGTTCTGACATGCAGACGGTGCTGTTCGCGCTGGGGCTGGTTTTGTTCCTGCTGGGACTGCTCACCGGCATCGCCGTTCCCGCGCTGAAGAATCCGCGCATGGCGCTGTCCAGCCATCTCGAGGCCGTACTGAACGGCTTGTTCCTGGTGGTGCTCGGGTTGCTCTGGCCACACGTCCAGCTGCCGGCGGCCTGGGGCGCCACGGCGGTGGTGCTGATCGTCTACTCGGCCTACGTGAACTGGTTGGCCTCGCTGCTGGCGGCGGCCTGGGGCGCCGGCCGCAAACTCGCTCCGATCGCGGCGGCGGGCCACCAGGCGTCCGCGGCTAAAGAGATGATCGTCAGCGTGCTGTTAGTGTCACTGTCGCTGTCGGTCGTGGTCGGCGTGGGCATCGTCATCGCCGGGCTCTGAGGGGCGCCGAGCCGTCACCGGTCCGCGAATTCGGCGAGTTTGGGTGGCCGCATCATCTGACTCCGGCGGGCCACAAGACCGGGCGGCAAGCAAAACACCCCCGGCGAAAAGACCGGGGGTGCTTCGCACAGCGATTTCTAGTGGTGGTGGTGATGACCGTGGCCGTGGCCGTGGTCGTCGTCCTCGTTGGCCGGCTTGTCGACGACCGCCGTCTCGGTGGTCAGCACCATGCGAGCCACCGACGCCGCGTTCAGCACCGCCGAGCGCGTCACCTTGACCGGGTCGATGACCCCGTCGGCGATCAGGTCGCCGTAGCTCAGGGTGCTGGCGTTCAGGCCGTGGCCGGCCGGCAGCTCACGGACCCTACTGACCGCGACCGCGCCGTCCAGGCCGGCGTTGGTGGCGATCCAGTACAGCGGCGCGGTGAGCGCCTCGGCAAAGACGTCGACGCCCGCGGCCTCGTCACCGCTCAGCGAGGCACGCAGATCCTGCAGCGACTTGCCGGCCTGGATGAGCGCCGATCCGCCGCCCGCGACGATGCCCTCTTCGACCGCGGCCTTCGCGGCGGCGACGGCATCCTCGACGCTTTCCTTGCGCTCCTTGAGCGCCGTCTCGGTAGCCGCCCCCACCTTGATGACGGCCACGCCGCCGGCGAGCTTGGCCACCCGCTCCTGCAGCTTCTCGCGATCCCAGTCGGAGTCGCTGGCCTCGATCTCGGCCCGCAGCTGCTTGACCCGCTTCTCGACGGCGTCCTTGCTGCCGCCGCCGTCGACGATGATGGTGTCGTCCTTGCTGACCACCACGCGGCGGGCCGAGCCGAGCACGTCGGTGCCCACCTCGCGCAGCAGCAGCCCGGCGTCGGGGTTGATCACCTGGCCGCCCGTCACGATCGCCAGATCCTCGAGGAAGGCCTTGCGGCGGTCACCGAAGAACGGCGCCTTGACCGCGACCGCCTTGAGGGTCTTGCGGATCGAGTTGACGACCAGCGTCGCCAACGCCTCGCCCTCGACATCCTCGGCCACGATCAGCAGGGGCTTGCCCGTCTCGGCGATCTTCTCCAGCATCGGCAGCAGGTCGGGCAGCGAGCTGATCTTCTCCTGGTGCAACAGGATCAGCGGGTCGTCGAGCACCGCCTCCTGCGAGTCGAAGTCCGTGACGAAGTAGGCCGACAGGAAACCCTTGTCGAACCCGACGCCCTCGGTGAACTCCAGCTCGGTGTTCAGGGTCGAGGATTCCTCGACGCTGACGACGCCGTCGGCGCCGACCTTGTCCATGCCCTCGCCGACCAGCGCACCGATCTGCTCATCGCGAGAGGAGACCGTCGCGATCTGGGCGATACCGTCGCGACCGGCCACCGGCGTGGCCGCGGCCAGCAGCGCCTCGGACACCGCGTCGGCGGCCTTGCTGATGCCGGCTCCCAGCGCGATCGGGTTGGCACCGGCGGCGACCATGCGCAGGCCGCCCTTGACCAGTGCCTGTGCCAGCACGGTGGCGGTGGTGGTGCCGTCGCCGGCGACGTCGTTGGTTTTGGTCGCCACGGACTTCACCAACTGGGCGCCCAAGTTCTCGAAGGGGTCTTCCAGGTCGATCTCCCGCGCCACGGTGACGCCGTCGTTGGTGATCACCGGGCCACCAAAGGCCTTGGCCAGCACCACATGCCGGCCGCGGGGGCCCAGCGTGACCCGCACCGCGTCGGCGAGCTTGTTGACGCCCGCCTCCATTGCGCGACGCGCGGTTTCGTCGTACTCAATCAGCTTGCTCATCAGGGTCCTTTACACGCCCGTGAACGCATGCCGCCCCGGAAATCACCCGTGCCTGCGCACGGTGATCGCCGGGGCGGGACACGGTTCTTACTTGGAAACGACAGCCAGCACGTCGCGCGCCGACAGGATCAGGTACTCCTCGCCGTTGTACTTGATCTCGGTGCCGCCGTACTTGCTGTAGATGACGGTGTCGCCCTCCGACACGTCCAGCGGGATCCGCTTGTCGCCATCCTCGTCCCACCGGCCGGGGCCGACTGCGACGACGGTGCCTTCTTGCGGCTTCTCCTTGGCGGTGTCAGGAATGACCAGACCGGACGCGGTCGTGGTCTCAGCCTCGTTGGCCTGCACGAGAATCTTGTCCTCGAGTGGCTTGATGTTCACCTTCGCCACGATTGGAGCCTCCACTATTTGGATCGGGTCCGGGCGATCGCCCGGACTGGTGTTGGCGGTCGATCCAGGCCGAGCCCGAACCGTCCAGTTACCAGATGATTCGGCATTCGGTCATGCCCTTGGGCCGTCGTCGCGGGTGCCGACACAGGGGATAGCCCGATTGCCACCTAGCACTCTATACACGAGAGTGCTAGCACTCAAGGCCGCCCCGCTGCTTCCCCGATTTTTCCGCTGTGAGCTCAGCTCACCTGGGCTTTTACCACCGGCAGTCCCGGGTCGGTGGGCGCGTCCAACGGCGACGGCGCCGCGCCCGCCGCCACCAGGTGCGCGGCGAAGGACGCGATCATCGCGCCGTTGTCGGTGCAGAGTCGGGGCCTGGGGATTCGCAGCGTCACGTTCGCCTCGGCGCAGCGCTGGGTGGCCAACTCCCGCAGCCGCGAGTTGGCGGCCACTCCCCCGGCGATCAGCAGGGTCTGCACGCCCAGCTCGGTGGCGGCGCGCACCGCCTTCCGGGTGAGCACGTCGGCGACGGCCTCCTGGAATCCGGCGGCGATGGCTGCGGTGTTCACGTCGGGTTGGCTTTCCACGTAGCGGGCCACCGCGGTCTTGAGGCCGGAGAAACTGAACGCGTACGGGTCGTCGGCGGGGCCGGTCATACCCCGCGGGAAGACGGGGATCTGCGTGGCGGCGCCATCGCAGCTGCGGGCCAGCTCGTCGAGCACCTTGCCGCCGGGATACCCCAGCCCCAGCAGCCGGGCCACCTTGTCGTAGGCCTCACCCGCGGCGTCGTCGACGGTGCTGCCCAGCTCGACGATCGGTGCGCCGAGTGAGCGCACGTGCAGCAGGTGCGTGTGGCCCCCGGAGACCAGCAGTGCCACGCACTCGGGCAGCGGACCGTGTTCGTACACGTCGGCGGCCAAGTGCCCGCCGAGGTGGTTCACCGCGTAGAAGGGCACCCCCCACGCGGCCGAATACGCTTTGGCCGCAGCCACTCCGACCAACAGCGCGCCGGCCAGGCCGGGCCCGATGGTGGCGGCGACGACGTCGGGCTTGGCGACGCCCGCGGAGGCCAGCGCGCGGCGCATGGTCGGGCCGAGCGCCTCCAGATGGGCCCGCGACGCGATCTCGGGGACCACCCCGCCGAACCGGACGTGCTCGTCGACGCTGGAGGCGACCTCGTCGGCCAGTAGGGTGATGGTGCCGTCGGGGTCCAGCCGAGTGATCCCCACTCCCGTTTCGTCGCAAGATGTTTCGATCGCCAGGATGGTTGTGCTCATGTGGCTTCCCGTCGCATTGTGTAGGCGTCCGCGCCGCTGACCCGGTAGTAGCGCCTGCGCAGTCCGATCTGCTCGAAGCCGACGCTGCGGTACAGCGCGATGGCCGGCTCGTTGTCGGTGCGTACCTCCAGGTACACGACGCCGCCGCCGGCGAACTTCAGCAGCTCCTCGAGCAGCCGCCGGCCGATCCCGCGGCCCTGGTATGCGGGGTCCACGCCGATGGTGTGCACCTCGTACTCGAACGGCGGTTTGCGGCCCAGTTTGGCGATCCCGGCGTAGCCGACCAGTGTGTCGGCGGTGCGCGCCGCCACGTAATGGTTGTGGGCGCTGGCCAGTTCCCGGTTGAACGCGTCGGCGGGCCACGGGTCGTCGCCGTCGAACAACAGGGCTTCCAGCTGCGCGCAGCGCTGCGCATCGGCCCGGGTCAACGCGCCGAGGGTCACTGGTTCGCCGGCGGCGGTCATTGCCGCGCCGCCAACGGTTTTGCATCGGGGCGGCGCAGATACAACGCCACCAACGGCGCCGGCTCAGCCGACCAGTCCGGCACCGCTGAGGCTGATGGCGCGGCTCCTCCGTCCGCCGTCCCGGCCGGCATCGTCACCGCGGCGACAAGCCCGGCGGGGGTGGGATGAACGGGCTCGCGCACGGGCAAGCCGAACAGCGCGGCGTGTTCGGGCGAACCGGCGACGGCCCGGGCCGGACCGGGGTCGACGTCAGCGGGGGCATTGACCGCCGGGCCCTGCACGCGGACTCCGTCTTGGTAACGGGCCCAATAGATTTCACGTCGCCGAGCATCGGTGACGACCAGGGTGTCGCCGGAGGTCAGCACCCCGATGGCGTCCAGGCTGCACACGCCGTGCACGGGGATGCCCAGCGCGTGAGCGTACGCGGCGGCCGTGGCCATCCCGGCGCGCAGCCCGGTGAACGGGCCGGGACCGCAGCCCACCGCGACGGCGTCCAGGTCGTTCATCGTCAGCCCGGCGTCGGCCAGTGCACCCAGGGCGTTAGGTGTGAGTCTTTCGGCGTGGGCGCGGGCGTCGATGGTGACGCGCTGGGCCAGCACGGTGCAGGCCGCGCCGTCGCGGCGGACCACGCCGGCGGTCACGGCCGGGGTGGATGTGTCCAGTGCGAGAAGCAGATTCACGGGTGTGCCCATCGCCAGGTCGCAATCCGCACGTCGGAGTGGCTGACACGCTCCAGCCGGATGTCGAGATGATGTTCGGCCAGCCGTTCGGCCAAGCCCTCACCCCACTCCACCACGACGACGGCATCTTCGAGGTCGGTGTCGAGGTCCAGCGAATCGAGTTCAGCGAGCAGGTCGGCGCCGTGGCGATCCAGCAGCCGATACACGTCGACGTGAATCATCGCCGGCGCGTTCGCGCGTCGCGGCGGGTGTACCCGGGCCAGCACGTAGGTGGGCGAGGTGACCGGCCCGTCGACGTCCATGGCCTCGGCGATTCCCTTGGCCAGCACCGTCTTTCCTGCCCCAAGCGGACCGGAGAGCACGACCACGTCACCGGCGCGCAGCTCCCGGCCCAGCCGCGCACCGAGCGCGATGGTGTCCTGCACGCGGTCACAGGTCGCGGTGCCCGAGCTCGACCTCAGCTCAGCCACGACGCCGCCACCGATCTTCCATCCGTCGGTACCACAACGTCACCCGGCCCGGGTTGGCGCGGTTGACCAGCCGGACCAGGCCCTCGTTGATCGCCTCGGGTTTGTCCAGCAGGGCAAGGTGACTGGCGCCGTGGACGATCACCAGCTCGGATTGTGGCAGCGACGCCGCCATTTTCCGCGAGTACTCGTCCGGCGTGATCAGATCGTGGTCGCCGCAGGCGATCAGCGTCGGGATTCGCAGCAGCGTCCACAATCCGCCGGTTTCGTCGTGCACTTCCAGCGCCCGCATGAAGCCGACCAGCGTCGGGATCGGGGTACCGTTCATCATGCGCTGGGAGAACGCGTCCAGGCTCCGGCTGACGTGCAGGTCGCTGTAGGAGGCGGCCCGCAGCACCGGGCCGATCAGCGAGCGTGACACGTTGCGTCCGCGGTGCATCAATTTGGGGGCGGACCGCGCGGTGAACCGAAATGCTTCCACCGCAGGGTTTTTCAGGATCTCGCCCAGCGGTGACCGGGTAACGCCTTCGGCGGCCGAGGAGATCAGCGCCGCTCCGACGATACGGGTGCCGTAATGCTCGGGGTATTGCCGGGCGTGCGAGAGCACCGTCATCCCGCCCATCGAGTGGCCGACCAGAATGAGAACCCCGCGCGGGGCGACCTCGGCCAGCACGCTTTCCAGATCCTGACCGAGCTGGGTCAGGGTGTAGGTCTCCGGCGCGGCCTCACCGGACCGGCCATGGCCGCGCTGGTCGTAGAAGACCATGCGCACCCGTGGCCCCCACTTCTCGGCGAGCCGCGTGCGCTGAAAGTAGAAGGCACCCATCCGCAGGCAGAAACCGTGCACGAACACCATCGTCAGTGGCGCGTCCACCGGACCGACTTCCCGCACCGCCAGCGGCACCCCGTCGCCGGTGGTCACCACGTAGCTACGGTCGCTGGGCATCCGCTCGAAATCCTCACCAGCATACGGGTCTTCGACGTGGCTGATGCGTTGCGTCATGGATCGGCGCACCGAGGCGCCGACGATGGTCGCGACCGCGGTCAGCCCGGCACCCCCGGCAAACCACGTCCTTCCCCCGTGTCGCCGGCGAATTTCCTCATTGCTCAACAGTTTTCGGCCTCGCGGTAGGTCCTGGTGATCCGTCCCCGTGGACTGGTCACCACTTCGTAGTGGATGGTGCCTAGCAGATCGGCCCATTCCTGCGCGGTCGGCTCGCCATCGGCGCCGGGACCGAACAGGATCGCCTCGTCGCCCTCCGTCACGTCGAGGTGACCGGGGCCCAGGTCGACGAGGAATTGGTCCATGCAGATGCGTCCGACGCCGGGGCGGCGCCGGCCGTTGATCAGTACCTCGAGCCGGCCGCCTAGCGACCGGAAGACCCCGTCGGCGTAGCCGATCGGCATCAGCGCCACGGTGGTGTCACGCTCGGCGATCCAGGTGTGCGCATACGACACACCTTCGCCGGCACGGACCGACTTCACCAGCGCCACAGCACATTTCACGGTCATCGCGGGTATCAGTCCCATGTCACCGCGTTCGGGGACGGGGCTAAGGCCGTACACCGCGATGCCCGGCCGCACCATGTCGAAGGCCAAATCGGGACGCGACATCGTGGCCGACGAATTCGACAGGTGGGCGATGTCGAATCGCACACCCTGGGCGCGCGCCTCGGCCAGCATCTCGGCGAAGCGCGCACCCTGGACGTCGTTGACGCTGTTGCCCGGCTGGTCGGCGAACACCATGTGTGACATCAGCGCGCGCACCCGGACGGCGTCCTCGGCGACGGCGCGGCGCAACGCGGCCAGCATCGCCGGATACTGGGCCGGCGGCACGCCGTTGCGGTTCAGCCCGGTGTCCACCTTGACGCTCACGGTGGCGGTTCGTCCGGTGCGGCGCACGGCGTCGAGCAGCTCGCCGAGTTGACGCACCGAGGACACCGCGATCTCGACGTCGGCCAGCAGCGCCGGTCCGAAGTCGATGCCGGGCGGATGCAGCCACGCCAGCACCGGCGCGGTGATGCCGGCCGTGCGCAGTGCCAGGGCTTCGTCGACGGTAGCCACGCCCAGTTCGGCGGCACCGGCGGCCAGCGCGGCGCGGGCCACCGGGATCGCTCCGTGGCCGTAGCCGTCGGCCTTGACGACGGCCATCACCTGGGCCGCACCGGCGTGCCCCCGCAGCACCCGCACGTTGTGGGCGATCGCCTGGAGGTCCACGACGGCCTCGGCGACGACGCCGGGTGCCAGGGAGAGCGGGGTAGCTGCCCGGGTGTTCATGGCCGCCATTGTCCCAGACGCTGGTTGCAGCCTCGCGAAACTACGCGGTCAGTGCGCGAAGTGCTCCGCCCGGTAGTGGCCGCCGGGCTTGAGCTTATCCAGCGAGACCAGCGCGGTGCGGGCGTCGTCGTGCAAGGCCCGGGCCAGGTCGGCCGAAAGCCCCTCCCGCACCACGATGCGCAGCACCGACACGTCGGTGGCGTTGTCGGGCATCGTGTAGGCCGGCACCTGCCAGCCGTAGCCGCGCAGCTCGTGGGAAACGTCGAATTCGGTATAACCCAGGCCGCGCTGCAGCCGGAAGGCGACCACCGGGATCGCCGAGCCGTCCGAGATCAGCTCGCAGTGGTCCCCGACCCGCAACTGTTCGCCCAGCCAGCGCGCGGTCGACGACAGCGTCTGCATCACCTGGGTGTAGCCCTCGCGGCCCAGCCGCAGGAAGTTGTAGTACTGGCCGACCACCTGGTTGCCGGGGCGGGAGAAGTTGAGCGTGAACGTCGGCATGTCGCCGCCCAGGTAGTTGACGTGGAACACCAGGTCCTCGGGCAGGTACTCCTTGCTGCGCCACACGACGAACCCCACACCGGGGTAGGTCAGCCCGTATTTGTGGCCGCTGACGTTGATCGACACCACCCGGGGCAGCCGGAAATCCCATTTCAGCTCGGGGTGCAGGAACGGCACCACGAACCCACCGCTGGCGGCGTCGACGTGCACGGGGACGTCCACACCCCCGCCCGCCGCGACCTTGTCCAGCGCGGCGCAGATCTCGGCGATGGGTTCCAGCTCGCCGGTGTAGGTGGTGCCCAGGATCGCGACCACCCCGATGGTGTCCTCGTCCACGGCGTCGACGACCTGCTCGGGGGTGATGACGTACCGCCCCTCCTCCATCGGCAGGTACCGCGGTTCGACGTCGAAGTAGCGGCAGAACTTCTCCCAGACCACCTGGACGTTGGAGCCCATCACCAGGTTCGGGGTGCGGCCCTTCCAGTTTTTGCCGACCTTTGCGCGCCACCGCCATTTCATCGCCAGGCCGCCCAGCATGACGGCCTCGCTGGAGCCGATGGTGGACACCCCGACGGCGCTGCTCGGGTCGTCGTCGCGCAGGTCCTCGGCGTGGAACAGGTCGGCCACCATGCAGACGCAGCGCTGCTCGATGGCCGCGGTGGCCGGGTATTCGTCCTTGTCGATCATGTTCTTGTCGAACGTCTCGGCCATCAGCTTCCCGGCCTCGGGATCCATCCAGGTGGTGACGAAGGTGGCCAGGTTCAGCCGGGAGCTGCCGTCCAGCATCAGCTCGTCGTGAATGAAGCGGTAGGCGGCTTCGGGGTCCATCGACTCCTCGGGCAGCCGCAGCGCCGGAACCGGCGCGGTGAACAGGCGGCCGGTGTAGGCGGGGGTGATCGAGTGCGCGGGCATGGACGGGTGCTGCGGCATGCGGAAATCCTTCCTAGAGAGAAGCCAGGGCCGCGCGGATGTGCGGCACGATGCGCGACGCCGACGTCGGCGCCTCGCCGGGTCCCGGGTCGGCGGCGGAGAGCGCCGCCGCGCGGGCGTGCACGAACGCCCCGGCCGCGGCGGCCTCGGCGGCGGGCAACCCGGACGCCAGCAGCGCGCCGATCATCCCGGACAGCACGTCACCGGACCCGGCCGTCGCGGCCCAGGACTGGCCGGCCGGGTTGAGGTAGACCGGTCCGCCCGGGTCGGCGATGACGGTGACATTGCCCTTGAGCAGCACGGTCACGCCCAGCTCGTCGGCCAGTCTGCGGCACGCGCCGACCCGGTCGTCACCCGGCGGACCACCCGCCAGCCGGGCGAACTCCCCGGCGTGCGGCGTCAGCAGGGTCGGGGCCTTCCGGTTGGCGACCAGGTTGGGGTGGGCCGCCAGGATGGTCAATCCGTCGGCGTCGACGAGCACCGGCAGGTCAGTGTCGAGTGCGAACCACAGGGCGGCCGCGCCGACATCGTCGGTGCCCAACCCGGGGCCGACGACCCAGGCCTGCACCCGCCCGGCCGCCGCGGGGGTCGGTGTCGCGATGACCTCGGGCCACGCCGCGAGGACCTGGCCGTGCCCGCTGCCCGCGTAGCGGACCATGCCGGAGGTGGCGGCGACGGCGGCGCCGGTGCACAGCACGGCCGCGCCCGGATACGTCGACGAGCCGGCCAGGATGCCGGTGACGCCCTGGCTGTACTTGTCGTCGTGCGGACCGGGCACCGGCCAACGGGCGACCACGTCGGCGGCCTCGAAGCCCAGCATGTCGGTGTCGGGCAGATCCAGACCGATGTCGATCAGCTTTACCCGCCCGCAGTCGGCCAGCGCGTGCACCGGCTTGAGGCCGCCGAAGGTGACGGTGAGCGTGGCGCGCACCGCGGGCCCGGTGATCGCGCCGGTCGCCACGTCGATGCCGCTGGGGATGTCGACGGCGACCACCGGGATATCGGCGCCGTCCGCCGTTTTCGCCGCGGCGAACACCTCGGCGGCGGCGGGGCGCAATGGCCCGGACCCGGAAATGCCGACCACGCCGTCAATGACGAGATCGGTTGTCGGGGCAACCTTTGCTACGACGCGTCCGCCGGCCTTGCGGAACGCCGCCAGCCCGTTGCGGTGGGCACGGTCCGGGTTGAGCAGCACCGCGTCGGCGGCGGCGCCGCGACGCAGCAGAAAAGTAGCCGCCCACAGCGCGTCGCCGCCGTTGTCACCGGAGCCGACGACCGCGCACACCCGCCGGCCCACGACGCCGCCGGTGCGCGCGGTCAATTCGTGGACGAGTTCGGTGGCCAGGCCGAACGCCGCACGCTTCATCAACGCGCCGTCGGGCAGGCTGGCCAGCAACGGCGCTTCGGCGTCGCGGATCGCTGCCACGGAGTAGTAATGCCGCATCGAATTCAGCATTCCATGCAACGTTGTATTCGCGCACAGCAGCCGTTAAGGAGCCGTCCGTACATTCGATGGCATCGCCGAATAGACGGACAGGAGGGGCGATGGCGCGATCGGATGACGACACCTGGGACCTGGGAAATGGCGTGGGAGCCACGGCAACCGGCGTGGCGGTGGGACGCGCGCTGGCGACGCGGGCGCCCCAGCCGCTGATCAACGACCCGTTCGCGGAACCCCTGGTGCGCGCCGTCGGCGTCGAGTTCTTCACCCGTCTCGCCAGCGGCGAGCTGGATCCCGCCGCGGTCGACGACAACGGTGACTTCGGGATGCTGGGCATGGCCGACATGATGGGCCTGCGCACCCGGTTCTTCGACGACTTCTTCGTCACCGCGGCCGCGGCCGGAATCCGGCAAGCGGTGATCTTGGCGTCCGGTCTGGACGCGCGCGCCTACCGGCTGCCGTGGCCGGCCGGAACCACGGTGTTCGAGATCGACCAGTCACAAGTCATCGCGTTCAAGACCGCGGCCATGGCGGAGCTGGGCGCCGAGCCCACGGCCGATCGGCGGGCCGTGGCCGTCGACCTGCGCCACGACTGGCCGGCCGCGCTGCGCGCCGCGGGCCTGGACCCCGCCGAGCCCACCGCGTGGAGCGCCGAGGGCCTGCTGCCGTTCCTGCCGCCGGACGCCCAGGATCGCCTGCTGGACAACATCACCGCGCTCAGCGCGCCGGGCAGTCAATTGGCCACCGAGAATGTGCAGGGCGCCGACGATGCCATAACGGCGATGGCCGAACGGATTCGTCAGGTCACCGAGCAGTGGCGCGAGCACGGCTTCGACATCGAGATGACCGACCTCTGGTACGGCGGCGACCGTAACGACGTGGCCGATTACCTCGGCTCGCACGGCTGGACGACCACCGCCACCACGGCGCCGGAATTGGCTGCCAATTACGGTGTTTCGCTGCCGCCGCGGCCCGCCGCGAACCCCGACGCGCAAGCCACGCTCACCTCGCTGCAGTACGTGACCGCGACGCGGGCCTAGCCGTTGCCGGTGTCACCGACCGCGCGCAGCGGCGGTGCGGCCGCGGCGTCGAAGGATTTGGTCAGCCATTCGCTCATCGCCGCGGCCAGCGCCGCCCGATTTTCGCGTTTGACGATCTCGTGTCCGTCGTCGGCGAACAACAGGTAGCGCACGTTGCGGCCGGCACGGCGCAGCGCGTCGACGATCTGTTCGGATTCGCTGACCGGGACGTTGGTGTCGTGCGCCCCGTGCACCACCAACAGCGGGGCGACCAGCGCATCGACCCGCAGCAGCGGTGACAACTGCTCGAGCAGTTCACGGTCGCCGACCGGGTGCCCGTACTCGGGGTAGGCGGAGTCGGCGATCCAGGGTTCGGTGTTGCGGTAGAACGTGCTCAGATCGCTCATCCCGCAAATGCTGACGCCCGCTGCGAACAGCCCGGGGTGAAACGTCAGGGCCGCCTGGGTCAGGTAGCCGCCGTAGGACCAGCCCGCGCAGGCGATCCGGCCCGGGTCGGCAAGCCCGTTGTCGACCAAAAAGTGCACGCAGTCGGCGACGTCGTCGATGGCGGCGAAGCGCTTCTCCTTGTCGTCGGCGTGCAGGAAGCTGCGGCCGAATCCGCCCGAGCCGCGGACGTTGGGCGCCAGCACCAAAAACCCGTCGGTGACCAGCCGGGAGAAGATGTCGTTGTAGCCGGGCCGGGCCTGGCCCTCCGGGCCGCCGTGCAGGAACACGACCGCACCCGCCGCACCGCCGGGGTCCATCGACCGGTACAGCCAGGCGTTGAGTTGCAGGCCGTCGCGCGCAGTGATCGTCCGCGGCTCGGCGCAAACGTCGGGAACCGGTGCGCCGCGGTCGCGTTGGGTGTCGATGGGTTCCCACTCCCGCGAACGCGGATCCACCAACTCGACGGTTCGGGGCATGGCCGGCCCCTCGACGGTCATCGCGACCATCGAGCCGCCGGCACTGATCGACAACTCCCCCGCGACCGGCCCGGGCAGTGGAATCGGCTCGGTCAGCGTGTAATCGGTGTACTCGAGAATCTGTAACTCGCTGCGGCCCTGCAGGTTCCATAACAGCGCGACGGTGGAGAGGTCGTCGCTGACCACGAATTCGGCGAGATCACAGTCGGGCCGTTCGGCCACCACCGAGTACTTGACGCCGTCCAGCGTGACGGTGACCTCCAGCAACCGGGCGTACTCGCAGCCGTTGTCGCTGCGGATCAACGCCCGCACATATCCGTCGGCACCGGTGCCTGGGTTGTACAGCTTGGTCAGCTCACCGCCTAATCCGTAGCGCAGGCGACGGGGCTGGTGGTCGTCGAGGATGATCCCGTCGGCCGTAGTGGAGCCGGGATCCGAAGGCAGCAAAGCGATTTCGGTCTGACTGAACAACATGATCATCTCGTGGTAGCCGCGCGGGCCCACCCGGATCAGCGCCGCACCGCCCCACGCGTCGACCAGCCGGCCGCCGGATCGACTGTCCAGCACGACGTGCCGGCCGTTGGTGGGATCGATCAGGCACGACCGCCCCACGCCGTCCTCACCCGTCAGGATCGCCGCGACCTGGGTTCCGTCCCACGCGATCAGCTCGGCGGTCCCGGCTTTTTGACGGTCGATGCGCCAGGCCATGCGATCGTCGGGATCGGTAGTGACGACCCAGATCTGGCTGCGCGAACCGCTGCCGTCCAGCGTCACCTGACAGGCCAGCCACTGACCGTCCGGCGAGTGGATCACCCGGGAGACCGGCCCCTCGACGGGAAGCTCCACATCCCGCGAAGAGCTGGCCCGCCAGCCACGCAAAAAGCGTTGTACGGCCCGGGGATAACCGCCGTCGTCGACAATGTGGGCAAATGCCGTGGCGTCCGGCGACAACGATGCGCCGTAAATCTCGCGCACCTGCCCCATCGTGTCAGCCTTCCATACTCCGAGTGCGGTCATCGGTCAGCGCGTAGCGTGCCACATCGAGCTCCCGGACGCGCACGTTAGGGATGTCGGACGGCCGCAACTCAGCCGGGCAACTCGCCGGGATACCGGAAACGCCGGAATGCCGCCCGCGCCCGCGCCGGGCTCCACTGCCTATCGCGTTCGGCCCGGGCCATCGGATAGAAGCACAGCCCGACGACGACCGAGGTGAAGTGACCTATCGCGGTGAAGTCCAGCCCGTGCCGGGTCATGGTAAGCAGCGGAAAGCCGAAGATGATCAGCAGCACACCGAGATACAGCCAGCGCCATGGCCGCTCGATGCGATACGTCAGCACGGCCATGATGGCGACGAGGAAGTAGCTGACCCCGATGTCGCGGGAGTGCACCAATCGTTCCGACGCATCGTGCTCCTCGATCGCGAAGTACAGCACGCTTTCGCTGATGTAGGTCGACAGGATGTGACCGGTCAATCCGATGGTCAGCCACTTCAGGTGGCCGAGCCAATGCTCGACCGGGGCGAGAAACAGGGTGAACAGCAGCAGGTACGGTTCCAGACTCTTGCCGTCGATCCACAGCAGGCTGGAAAACAGCACGGTGAGCGGGTCGGTGGCCAGTTCGTGAATGTTGGTGGACCGGTGCAGCAACACCGAGTGCAGTTCGCGGCGGGGCAGCTGGTGCTGGATGATCGTCGTGATCAGCAGGACGGCCAACCAGCCGTAGGTTAGCGGCGCACCGCTGACGTAATGCCATACCGCGAGCGCCAGGCTCCGTAGTCGCGCTCCCACCGATGCACCCGCCACGGCGTCAACCTTCGCATGCCCGAGGGCGCCGGCAAACGGTCAGGCCACCTTTACCGGTTCGGGTCGTTCGGATTCGGGTCGCAGGTGCCGCCACCAGCAGTAGACGTAGAGCAGCATCGACAACACCAGCGTGACGATGACCCACAAGGTGACGGTGATGTCGACCCAGGATCCGATCGGGGGCACGTCGGGCAGCGCATTGCGCAGCGGCAGCACCGCGAAGAGCATCGCGGCATACCACGTCGTCATCGGGGGCTGGAATTTGCGGCGGTTGCGGGCGGTCTGGATCGCGACGAACGCGCCGACCGCGGCGAGCGCGATCAGGACCACGACCAGGACGGCGGCGAACGCCGCAGTGCTCGGCGAGCGGGTCATCGAGACGCGGTAGGGCGAGTTCGGACGGCCGGTGCCGACGACGGACAGTTTCCAGCCGGAAACCCTGTCGACGAATTTGACCGCGACCTGTTCGGGCGCCGGCTCGGAACCGTAGATGAGGTCGACCGTGATGGGCCCCGAACGATAATGATCGAGCGGCCATTTCGACGGGTCACCACCGATGGTCAGCGGGACGGGATAGTCGCCCGGCAGCATGCCCTTGGTCCAGGTGCGTTTGCTCGGCGTCACCGCGGAATGAACCACCACGGCCAAGTCCGAGTTGAGGCCGCGACTGGCCGGGTCCAGCAGCCCGGGTCCGGGGGCGATCGTGACGTTGGCGTTCAGTGCGCCCTGCATCGCATGCAACTCGAGGAAGTCGATGGTCACCGTGGTGCCGTCGGCGGCCGTCGCGCCCGCGGTCAGCTGCACCGGGCAGCCGCAACCGGATCGGGAATACAGCGCGACTGTGATGGCGTACGCGGCAACGAAGAGGATCACCACTCCCAGCACGGAGAATTTGAGGCGCCGCCCCGCTGCGTTGCCGTTCGACAAGGTTGCCCCCCCGCTGACTGCGTCCGAGATCCGTTCCGGCCAAAGATAGTAAAGATGGGGTCGGCTTGTCCGCGTATTCTCGCTATCCGTCGCCCGGCCGCCCGTCGGGTGCGGCAGCCGTAACGGGTTGCAGCCGCAGATGCCGCCACCAGCAAGAGATATAGATCCCCATCGCGATCCCCAACAGGATGATCACCCACACCACGATGGTGATGTCGATCCAGCTTCCGAACGGAGGCGCATCGGGCAGCGCATTGCGTAGCGGCATCACGGCAAACAGCATCGCCGCATACCAGGTCGTCATCGGCGGTTGGAATTTTCGCCGGTCGCGCAATGTCTCGATGGCGACGAATAGGCCCAGACCGGCGAGTCCGATCAGGACACACACGATGGCGACACCGAACGCCACGGTGCTCGGCGATCGATACAGATCCACTCGATAAGGGCCGGTGGGCTCGGCTTCGTTGACGCGAGTGACGTCGACCTTCCAGCCGAGCAGACGGTCGACCATGGTCACCGTCGCAGGCACCGGTGTATGCGCAGAGCCGGATGACAGTTGAGCGACGACGGGACCCGAATGGTATTCGTCGAAAGGCCAGTCCGCGACTTCGCCGGTCAGGACCAGCGACACCCGAAACACGGTGGGCAGCGTGCCCTTCGGCCACGTCTGCGCGCTGGACGTCACCGCCGAGGCGGCGACGATGCTGAGGTCGTCCTTGAGGGCGTGGGTGTGTGGGTCCAGCAGTCCGGGTCCGGGGACCACGCTGATGTTGGCAACCAGGACGCTGTTGTCCGACTGAATCGCTTCGACGTCCGTGGTCATCTTGGTTCCGTCGCCTGCCGACGTATCTTGCACCACGACGTGCGGATGACCCATGCCGCTGCCGATGTACAGCGCGATCGAGGCGAGATAGGCGACGACCAGCAGCACGACACCAGCGATGCCGAACCGCGTGCGCCGTCTACTCAACGGTGACCGACTTGGCCAGATTCCGTGGTTTGTCGACGTCGTATCCGCGCGCCTGGGCCACCGCCGCGGCGAAGACCTGCAGCGGAATCGTCGACAGCAGCGGCTGCAGAAGTGTTGATACCGAAGGGATTTCGATCAGGTGGTCGGCGTAGGGCCGCACGGCGTCGTCGCCTTCTTCGGCGATGACGATCGTGACCGCGCCGCGGGTCTGAATCTCGCGAATGTTCGACATCAGCTTGGCGTGTAGCGTAGCCGATCCCTTGGGCGACGGCATGACGACGATGACCGGCAGGTCGTCCTCGATCAACGCGATCGGGCCGTGCTTGAGCTCGCCCGCGGCGAAGCCCTCGGCATGCATGTAGGCTAGCTCTTTGAGCTTCAGCGCGCCTTCCAGTGCCACCGGGTAGCCGACGTGGCGCCCCAGGAACAGCACCGTCGAGGACTGCGCGAACCGGTGACCCAACGCCGAGACCGGTTCGATGGTCGCCAGCACCCGAGACACCAGCTCCGGCATCGCTTCCAGCTCGCGGTATTCGCGTTCGACCTCGTCGGGATATTTGGTGCCCCGGGCCTGCGCCAGCGCCAGCCCGACCAGGTAGTTGGCGGTGATTTGGGCCAAGAACGTCTTCGTGGAGGCCACCCCGATCTCCGGACCGGCGCGGGTGTACAACACCGCATCGCACTCACGCGGGATCTGCGATCCGTTGGTGTTGCAGATCGCCAGCACCTTGGCCTTCTGCGCCTTGGCGTGCCGGACCGCTTCCAGGGTGTCCGCCGTTTCACCGGATTGCGAGATGGCCACCACCAGCGTGCTACGGTCCAAAACCGGGTCCCGGTAACGGAATTCGCTGGCCAATTCGACCTCGACCGGCAGCCGCGTCCAGTGCTCGATCGCGTACTTGGCCAGCAGCCCCGAGTGATAGGCGGTGCCGCAGGCGACCACGAACACCTTGTCGATCTCGCGCAGTTCCTGATCGGACAGCCGTTGTTCGTCGAGCACGATGCGGCCGTCGACGAAGTGCCCCAGCAGCGTGTCGGCCACCGCGGTCGGTTGCTCGGCGATCTCCTTGAGCATGAAGTACTCGTAGCCGCCCTTTTCGGCGGCGGCCAGGTCCCAGTCGATGTGAAACTCGCGCGCATTCACGTCATCCGGGTTGCCGTCGAAATCGGTGATCCGATAGCCGTTTGCGGTCAGCACCACGCACTGGTCCTGGCCGAGCTCGACGGCGTGCCGGGTGTGCGGAATGAAGGCCGCGACGTCGGAGCCGACGAACATCTCGCCGTCCCCGACGCCGACCACCAGCGGGGTGGACCGCCGGGCGGCCACGATGGTGCCGGGGTCGTCGGCATTGGCGAACACCAGGGTGAAGTGGCCCTCGAGACGGCGCAGCACCGACAGCACCGAGGCGGCGAAGTCGCCGGCGGTCGGGCCGTGGTGGTACGCCCGCGCGACCAGATGCACGGCGACCTCGGTGTCGGTGTCGCTGGCGAACTCGACGCCGGCCGCCTCCAGTTCCTGACGCAGCGTGGCGAAGTTCTCGATGATGCCGTTGTGGACGACGGCGATCTTGCCGGCGGCGTCGCGGTGCGGGTGGGCGTTGCGATCGGTGGGGCGACCGTGGGTGGCCCAGCGGGTGTGGCCGAGACCGGTGGTGCCGCCCAACTCCGCCGGCGCCATCTCGGCCACCGCTTTGTCCAGGTTCTCCAGTCGGCCGGCCCGGCGGCGCACCGTGAGCCGGCCGGTCCCGTCGACGAGCGCGACGCCGGACGAGTCGTAGCCGCGGTACTCCATGCGGCGCAGCGCGTCCATGACGACCTGGCAAGCAGGGGCCTGCCCGACATAGCCGACGATTCCGCACATTGTGACTAGGGTAATGCAGCCCTGCGTCCCGGCCAGCCCGCCGCGGCGGGTTTGGCGTGCTCACGCGACCCTGCGGGGCGTGCGGGCGGGCTTTGACGGCGGGTTTTGACCCGAATTGTCGACCCGAGCACATGCCTGCCGGTGCCGGTATGGTGGGGCCGCCCACCTGCGAAAGGCCGCCGTTGACCGGTCCGCTACCCGACCCGTACCGCCGCTTCTCCGTGCGGCTCCACCACCACACCGGTGCGCTGGTCCTGTGGCACCAGCGCAGCTACACCTGCACCGGCACGCTCGAGCAGTGTGAGGAGGCTTACCGGCATGCGCAGATGCACTGTCTGCTGGCCGGATGGTGGGGCCTGCTGTCGTTGTTGCTGATGAATCCGATCGCGCTGATCTCCAACTACACGGGGATCCGGCGGGTTCGGGGGCTGGCCACGCAGGCCCCTCCCCCCGCGGCACCGCCACACCCGGTCGGACCGCCGCCGGGCTGGTATCCGGATCCCGGCGGGCCCGGACAGCGGTACTGGAACGGTGCCGCGTGGACTCACTGGACCCATCCCCGCTAACGTCGACGGGTGGCCCGCATCCGCAAGCTCGTCGCCGCCCTCAGCCGCCGAGGCCCGCACCAGGTTTTGCGGGGTGATCTGGCGTTTGCCGGGTTGCCGGGCGTGGTGTACACGCCGGAATCCGGCCTGAATTTGCCGGGCATTGCCTTCGGGCACGACTGGCTCAGCGGCACGGTCCGCTATGCGGGTCTGCTGGAGCATCTCGCCTCGTGGGGCATCGTGGCCGGGGCCCCCGACACCGAGCGGGGCCTGGCGCCGTCGGTGCTCAACCTGGCGTCGGACCTGGGCACCACCCTGGACATCGTCGCGGGGGTGCGGCTGGGGCCGGGCAACATCAGCGTGCACCCCGCCAAGCTCGGCGTGATCGGCCACGGGTTCGGCGCGTCGGCGGCGATATTCGCCGCGGCCGGCATGCCGACCGCGCTGGCCGCGGCGGTGGCGGTGTTCCCGACCGTCACGGCTCCCCCGGCCGAGGGGCCGGCCGGGTCGCTGAAGCTGCCCGGTTTGATCCTGAGCACGCCGGGTGACGCAAAGGCATTGAACGCCAATGCCTTAACGCTCTCCCGCGCCTGGGGCACCGCCACGCTGCGGATCGTGGCCAAGGCGCAGGCCGGCGGGCTGGGCGAGGGCCGACGGTTGGCGTCGGTGCTGGGGCTGCCCGGCCCACACCGTCGCACCCAACGAACGGTGCGGGCGCTGCTGACCGGCTATCTGCTCGCCACGCTCGCCGGCGACAAGACCTACCGTGACTTCGCGGATCCGGATGTGGTGCTGCCCAAGACGTCTGAGGTCGATGCGGCGCAGCCGGCGGTTGCCGTCGAGGAAAAGATCGTCGCACTGTTGAAGTGATGGGGCCCTGCACCGGCGATGGATCACGATCCGGCGGTCGCTGCCCCGGCATCCGGCGGCGATCCCGGCGTGATTAAGTGACGTGCATGCGCATCGGAATCGCTTTGGACTATTCGGGCGGCTTCCACGAGGCCGTCGACCGCATCGTCGAGCTGGAAAAGGCCGGAATCGACATCGCCGTGGTCGCCGAGGCGTATTCGTTCGACGCCGTGAGCCAACTCGGCTACCTGGCCGCCAAGACGACCACCGTGGAACTGGCGTCCGGGGTGTTTCCCATCTATATCCGCACACCCTCGCTACTGGCGATGACGGCCGCGGGCCTGGACTTCGTATCCGACGGCCGGTTCCGGCTGGGCATCGGTACGTCCGGGCCGCAGGTGATGGAGGGTTTTCACGGCGTCGAGTTCGACGCGCCGATCGGCCGTACCCGCGAGATCGTGGAGATCTGCCGGAAGGTGTGGCGCCGTGAGCGAGTGCAATACGACGGCAAGTACTACCAGCTGCCGCTGCCTGCGGAGCGCGGTACGGGTTTGGGTAAGCCGCTGCAGCTCATCAATCACCCTGTGCGCGAACGGATTCCGGTCACCATCGCCGCCCTGGGCCCGAAGAACGTCGAATTGACCGCCGAGATTGCCGAGGGCTGGCAGCCGGTGTTCTATCTGCCCGAGAAGGCCGACGCGGTGTGGGGCGAGGCGCTGGCCGCCGGCACCTCCAAACGGGACCCGGCACTGGGGCGCCTGGACGTCATGGTGCACGCATCGCTGGCCATCGGCGACAACGTCGAGGAGCGGCTGGCCTGGGTGAAGCCGCAACTGGCGCTCTATATCGGCGGCATGGGCGCCAAGGGCCGCAACTTCTATCACAACCTGGCGACCCGCTACGGGTTCGGCGAGGTCGCGGACAAGATCCAGGAGCTGTACCTGTCCGGCCGCAAGAGCGAGGCGATCGACCTGGTGCCCGACGAGCTGGTGCGCGGGATGTCGCTGATCGGCCCGCGGGGTTTCGTGCAGGAGCGCATCGCGGCCTTCGCAGCATCCGGCGTGACGACGCTGCTGGTCAGCCCGGCGGCCAGCGACACCGACGAGGCCAGGCGCTTCGTCGAGGACGTGCTGCAGCTGCGCGACGCCTGAGGCTCACTGGCCGGCCTGCGGTACCTGGTCCGCGGCGATCTCGCAGGGAGTGGATCCGCCGGTCGCCGGCGCGGGCGTGACCGGCGCCGCGGCGGCCGGTGCCGCCGGGCCTGCAGCAGGCTGCGGCGCGGGCGGCGGCGCATCGGCGGGCATGTCGGCCGGCACGTCAACGGGTGCGGGATCGGGCGCCGGTGGCTGCTCCGCGACGACCTGCGCCTCCTCGGGCTGGTCGGGCTTGTCGTGCTCGTCTTCGTCTTCGGGCTGGAAGGGGTCCTCATCGGGGTCGCCGAACGGATCGTCGGCTGTCGCATCGTCGAGGCCCGCCGGATCATCCACGTCGTCGGCGCCCGGACCGAGCAGACTACCCAGCGCGTCGACGATGCGGCTCGCCAAGCCGCCCAAGCCGCCCAAGCTGCCCAGGCCGCCCGCGTCGCTCGTGCCGCTCAGGCCGTCGGATCCCAGGCCCGAGGACCCCAATGCCGATGCCGGATCCGGCAGGGGCGGCGCCGCCGGCGCGGGTGCCGACGGCGCGGGGTCCGCGGGTGCAGCCCCAGCGGGCAGCACCGCGGCGGGCAGCGTCGCCGCCGGGGCACTCGCCAGCACGGGCGCGACCGGGATGGCCGGCGGTGGCGGCGAGTGCTCCGGCGGCGATACGGTGGGCCCCAGATCGCCGGGAAACTCGAAAAGCGGCGCCGACGCGGCGGCCAGGCGGTCGTTCACCATGTCGTACGCCGCCCCGAACGCGGTCAGCGACGACCGCATCGCCGCCAACCAGTCACCGCGAATGTCGTTGTCCACGTAGGGCATTACCTGCGCCCGGACAGTCTCTTCGGCCGTTGAGCGCTCGGCCGTCCCGGACGTCACCACCGCCGCGGCGGCCAACCACGACGCCCGCTGCGGCTGCGATCGATCGTCGATGGCGATGACGGTGGCCACCTTCGAATCGAGCAGGTGCCACAGGTTGTCGCGCAGCGATTCGCACCGCTGCGCGGCAGCCCGCACCTCGTTGGCGACAACCGACGCGGCATCGCAGTGGCGCTGCAGGAACGCCGCCGCGGCCTCGCTGCCCGGGCCCGTCCACGCCGCGGTCAACTCGCCGAGCTGGCCCTGCGCAATCCGCAGCCCTTCCCCCACGGCCTGGCCCGCCGCCCGCAGCTGCCCGCAATCACGGTCCAGCACAAGTAGATTCAAGCCGTCCTCGCCGTCTAACCAGTCACGCAACTGCCAGCGGTGCGCCGTCAGGTCGGGGTGTTGGTAGCCCAGCGCGTGACAGGCGTGCACGTAGGCCTGGGTGTGCTCGATGGCGACTCGTCCCTCGGCCAGGCGACCGGCGACGTCGAATCGGTCGGCCACGCGTCAGGCGATCCGCGCCGCGGCATACCGTTCGGCGTCGACGTAGCGTTCAGCGCCCGAGCGCAGCGCGACGGCGATTGCGACCGAGGCCCGCGACCATTGCGACAACTGCGCCGCCAGCCGCTCCAGTTCGGCACGCAACGCATCGCCGCGGGCGGTGTACGCCCGTCCTGCCGTCGCCCCGCTAAAAGTCAAGGCCGCCAAGTGATCACACACGGCACGGTCGACCAACTCAGCGGCGGCCCGCATCTGATCCGCGACCCGGTGCACCGCGGCGACGTCGATTTCGGTGCGGTCAAAGGCCGCGTTTCCTATCCCCATGCCTTATCCGACGCCGCGGTGCGCGTCGGGGTTCCGGCGGAAAAAGACTTAGCCCTGCGCGCTGACGGCCGCGGCCACGCGGCTGGCCAACCGTTGCGCGGTGTCTTCTTCGGGCGCCTCCACCATGACCCGGATCATCGGTTCGGTTCCGGAGGGACGCAACAGGATTCGTCCGGTATCGCCGAGTTCGGCCTCGGCCTCGTCGACCGCGCTGCGCACCGCGGGTGCAGTCGCCGCGGCGGCCTTGTCGGCCACCTCGACGTTGATCAACACCTGCGGGAACGACTTCATCTTTGAGGCGAGGTCGGCCAGCGGCAGGCCCGTCTGCACCATCCGCGTCATCAGCCGCAGCCCGGTGACGATGCCGTCGCCGGTGCAACCCAGGGCGGGCATCACGATGTGACCGGATTGCTCGCCGCCCAGGCTGTAGTCGCCGGAGCGCAGCTCCTCTAGGACGTAGCGGTCACCCACGCCGGTGGTGCGGACGGTGACGCCCGCCGAGCGCATGGCCTGATGCAGCCCGAGGTTGCTCATCACGGTGGTGACCAGGGTGTTGGACGTCAGTTCGCCGGACTCCTGCATCGCCAGCGCGAGCACCACCATGATGGCGTCGCCGTCGACCAGCTCGCCCTTGGCGTCCAGCGCCAAGCAGCGGTCGGCGTCCCCGTCGTGCGCCAGGCCCAAGTCGGCGCCGTGCGCCAGCACCGCGGCGCGCAGCGAATCCAGGTGGGTGGAGCCGCAGCGGTCGTTGATGTTGAGCCCGTTGGGCTCGGCGTTGATCGCGATGACCCGGGCGCCGGCGGCGCGGTACGCGCGGGGTGCGGCCGAGAAAGCCGCGCCGTGCGCGCAGTCGACGACGACGGTCAGGCCGTCGAGGGGCCGCGTGCTGGCCTTGCCGACGTGGCGCAGGTAGCGGTCCGCGGCGTCTTCGGCGTCCAGCACCCGGCCCAGTCCGGCGCCGACCGGGCGCAGCCCCGGACCGGCGGCGACCAGCTGCTCGATCTGGTCTTCGGTGTCGTCGTCGAGCTTGCGGCCGCCCGGGCCGAAGACCTTGATGCCGTTGTCGGGCATCGGATTGTGCGAGGCGGAGATCATCACGCCGAAGTCGGCGTCATAGGCGCCGGTCAGGTAGGCCACCGCCGGAGTGGGCAGGATCCCCACCCGCAACGCGTCGACCCCCTGGCTCAGCACGCCGGCGATCACCGCGGCCTCCAGCATCTCGCCACTGGCCCGTGGATCGCGGCCGATGACGGCGACATGGCGCCCGGGCTTTCCCGGCGCGGCCAGGCGCCGCGCGGCGGCGACGCCCAGCGAAAGTGCCAGTTCAGCGGTCAGTTCGCGATTGGCGACTCCGCGTACACCGTCGGTGCCGAATAGTCGACCCATCGAACAAACCTCTCACAGTGACGTCATGCGCACAAAGCGCATCTACTGTTGTGACCGCAACCGCGCACGTTGGCGCGACGACACGCCGAGAACGGCGCACAAATGACGCACAACGAGACGCGGTCGCGGCCAGAAAGTGATCGCCGGATCAGCGCTTGCTGTACTGAGGTGCCTTGCGGGCCTTCTTGAGGCCGTACTTCTTGCGCTCGGTGGCACGCGGGTCACGGGTGAGGAAGCCGGCCTTCTTCAGCGGGGGCCGGTCCTCGGGCTGGGCCAGGATCAGCGCCCGGGCGATGCCCAGCCGCAGCGCGCCGGCCTGACCCGACGGGCCACCGCCGTGCAGCAGCGCGTAGACGTCGAAGGTCTCCACCCGGTCGACGGTCACCAGCGGGGCCTTGATCAGCTGCTGGTGCACCTTGTTCGGGAAGTAGTCCTCCAGGCTGCGGCCGTTGAGGTTGAACTTGCCAGTGCCGGGCACCAGGCGCACCCGCACCACGGCCTCCTTGCGGCGGCCGACGGTCTGGATGGGCCGATCGAGCACGATCGGGGCACTGGGCTGGGCCGCCGGGGTTTCGAGCGCCGTCTCGGCCGGGGTCTCCTCGGTCACGTCCGCACCGGTTTCGTCTGCGTTTTCCAGAGTGGGTTCGGTCACTGGGCCACCTGCTTGATCTCGTACGGGACCGGCTGCTGCGCCGCGTGCGGGTGCTGCGGGCCGGCGTAGACGTGCAGTTTGCGCTGGATCTGACGGCTCAGCTTGTTGTGCGGGAGCATGCCGACGATCGCGTTCTCGACCACGCGGGTGGGGTGCTTGTCCAACAGCTCACCGATCGTGCGCTTGCGCAGACCGCCGGGGTACCCCGAGTGGCTGTAGGCAAGCTTGCTCTGCAGTTTGTCGCCGGACAGGGCGACCTTGTCGGCGTTGATGACGATGACGTAGTCGCCGCCATCGACGTTGGGGGCGAACGTGGGCTTGTGCTTACCGCGCAGCAGGGTGGCTGCCGCGACGGCAAGACGGCCAAGCACTACGTCCGTGGCGTCGATGACGTACCACGACCGCGTGGTGTCACCCGCCTTGGGCGCGTAGGTGGGCACAGCGCTTACCACTTTCTCTTTGCGAGCCGTTCAGCTCGGGGTCGGATCCCGGTTCGAGCCCGGGTGCCGGTCAGGCATACACGGTTGGGGTTTGGTCTCGGCGACCGACGTTGACCCGAGTCCCCGGCGCACCGCACGCCAACGGAGCAGCTTACCGACCCAGATCCCCGCAGGTCAAAATCACTGTGTGGTCCCGACGGCTCTCCTTTCCGCCGGGACCACACAGTTGCTCATGGTCGGGCTATCTCGCCCAGAGGCCCGCCGCCCTGCGGTCGGCGTCGGCCACCTCTTGCGCACCGTCGCGCACGGCGTTGCCCAGGTCCGCCAGTATCTCGTTCAACGCGGTGGCCGCCTGGTGCCATTGCAGCTGTTCGGCCTGGTAGGCGGCCGCCGCTTCGCGGGTCCAGAGCTGCTGAAGTGGGGCGATCTGTGATCTCAGTTCGTCCAGCGCGGCGTTGAACCGCGCGGACGTGGTGTGAATCTCCTGGCGCACCGAGTGCTCGATTTCGCCGAAGTTGTACGAAAGCATGGGATCCACCGCAGCGCTCCTCACAGATTCCCGCCGGCGGCGGCGATGTGCTGGGCATGGTTGTGACCCGCCTCCTGTAGCACGGCCTCGTTGTGCCGAATCGTCTCGGCGATCGTGTGCAGCACCCGGTACAACCGAAGCGACTCCGCGTTCCAGCGATCCACCACGTCCCGGAACCGCGCGGCGGCGAGGCCACCCCAGACCGACGGCGGCACACTGTTCATCCGGCCGATGAAGGCCTGCAACATCGCCCGGATCTCCTCGTTACGAGCGTCCGTCGTACTCGCGACCGAGCGCATCAAGTCGAAGTCGGCGCTCAGCGCGTTGGTGCCCGGCGGTGTAGCCACCCTTTCCCCTTTCTGCTGACACCCAGTACGACCTCGCCCGGCGCCGATCGGTTCCCACCATTTTTCGATCCACCTCATTCGACGGCGTGGGCGGTGCGCACCGCCTGCTCACATGCCGCGCCGACGGCCCGCTCGCCGCCGGGCCTGCTCTGGCAGCCGATGCTGATTCGCAGCGGGCCATCGACCAACACCGTCCACCGCACGTGGTGGCTGGGGCGCACCTCTCGGTACCGCACCGCCGGCCGCCCGGCGCTAACCCCGTCGGGGTCGAAGTCCACGAACACCCCGCGGGGCTCCGCGTCGATCGCGCGCCGCAGCTGCTCGGCGACCGCCGATTGGGTGTCGTCGGCGATCGCCGATTGGGTGATGTGCAGCGCCGCCTCGGGATCCGACGGGGACGTGACCTGCACTCGCGCCGAGCCCGGACCCGCGACCACGCGCCGCACCAGCCAATCGCCGGGCACGCTGACCGCCACCCGGCCCTCCACCAGGACGGCCGGCGCCGGCGCAACCCCGGTGGTCACACCGCCGTCCGCCAGGGTGGCCAGCGCCGGCCCGGTCGCGGCCAGCACCACCCCCGCCGCGGCCAGCCGGCCCGGGCGCCGATGGCGCGGCCGGGTGTCGTCGGTCTTCTCGACGGCGAAGGGCGGGGAGGGCGACAAGGCCGCGGTCGAGCGGCTCGCCGACGACGCCAGGCGGGCCAACCGGGCGTCGTCGATTTCGATCGTCGTGCCGCCGCATCGACGCACCCGGTCACCGATCATTGCCGCAAGCGCCGGCGCACCGCACACAGCACTGGGCACGTCGATCACGATTGTTGCTGTGCGGCAGCCTATTTCGTCGATTCGTTCGATGACCTCGTCCGCGACCGCACAGGGCGCACCAATTCTCGGTACGGCGCCGCCGGCGATCGCGACCAACCGTTCGGCGATCTCCACCACCGCCGTGTGCCCCGCACTGGCTGCCCGCTCGAGCAACCACGATCGGGGACGCAGCTCGACGTCGTCCAGGACCGTCGCGGCCGCCGCCACCATATCGATGCGCGGCGACGGCCACCACGACGGGTACAGCAGCAGCGCCCCGGTGTCCCCGCAGCGCAGTGACTGCAGCACGGAACGCCACAGGGCATCGGCGGGCACCACACGCCCGTGCACCGAGGCCCACCGGTCGTCGAGCGCAGCCATCGCAATATCGCCACGATCCAGGGTTGTGGTTGGGCCACAACATAATCGGCGAACGGTCCCGGGGCCGGTCGCGATCATGGTGCGGTGCCCGCTCACGGCGCCGGGGTCCAGCCCACCTGCAATGCCTGTTGGTCGCCGCCGCGACCAACCAGCACGGCACGTCCGGCGGGCAGGCGCACCGGTCTCCTCGAACCCAACAGCGTCCCGTCGTCGGGACCCGCGCTCATCATCAATCCCACGCAACCGAATTCGAGCAGACCCGCCAACAACGGCTCGAACAGTCCGCGTGCCGCACCCTCGCTGCGCCGTGCCACGATCACGTGCAGCCCGAGATCCCGTGCGTGCGGCAGGTATTCGAGCAGGGGTAGCAGCGGATTCCCCGTCGCCGCGGCGACCAGGTCGTAGTCGTCGACCACGAGGTAAACATCCGGACCGGACCACCAGGACCGCGCGCGCAGCTGCGCCGGGCTGACCTCTTCCGGCGGCATCCGCCGCTGCAATGTGTCGAGCAAGCCGGGCAGCAGCGCCCGCAGCGCGGCCGGTGACATCGCGTAGCCGTCGAGATGTTGCGACTCGACCACGCCGAGCAGGCTGCGCCGATAGTCGACGATGCACAGCCGCGCCTGTTGCGGCGTCGTGGTGCGAACGATCTCGCGGCACACGGTCCGCAGCGTCGCGGTCTTTCCGCATTCGTTCTGTCCGAGAATCACCAGGTGCGAGTTCCGCTCGAAATCGATTGCGATGGGCCGCAGTCGGCGCTCTTCCACACCGAGCAGGATGTGGGCCTTGTCGGGCGGCCGGGTAGCCGCGTCCGCGCGCCGTATGACGGCGTCGTGCTCGAGGTGGGTGGGCAGCAGCGGTATGGGCGGTGCCGCCAGACCGTCGGCGCGGGGCGCGAACGCGCTCACCTCGATCGGCGGGCAGACGACCATGTGCAGCCCGTCGCGGGAGAGGCCCCGGCCCGGTCGGTCGCGGGGCACCTCGTGTGCCCGCCTGCGGTCGATCTCCGAATCGGCGGGATCGCCGAGCCGCAATTCGATGCGGGTGCCAAGCCGATCTTTCAGCGACGGCCTGATCTCGGCCCAGCGCAGGGCCGAGAGCACCACGTGCACACCGAACGAAAGACCTTGACCGGCAAGGGCAGTGATGGGTTCTTCGAGGTCCGGAAACTCATGGCGCAGCCCTGCCCAGCCGTCAATCACGAGAAAGACGTGGCCGGCCCGAGTTCGGCCGCCGGCACCGGACGCGAGATGTGACGCCTCGCGGCCGCGCACGAGGGATGCGAGTTCGGCGATCATGCGCACGGCGAGCTGGGGTTCGGCCCGGCCGGCGACGGCCCCGACGTGCGGCAGGCCGCGCAGCGCCGTCAGCATGCCGCCGCCGAAGTCCAGGCAATAGAACTGCACCTGATCCGGCTCGTGGGTGGCGGCCAGCGCGGTGATCAGGGTCCGCACCGCGGTCGATTTGCCGGATCGCGGCGCGCCGACGACCGCGGCATTGCCGCCGGCGCCGGACAGGTCCACCGTCAGCGGTGCTCGGGATTGGTCGAACGGTCGGTCGATGATGCCGATGGGCACTCGCAGCGCACCAGCGTCGCCCAGCAGGGGTTGCAGCGGCGGCGCCGAACCCAGCGGCGGGAGCCAAACTTGGTGGGCGCGTGGCCCGTGCCCGGCCAGCCGATCCAGCACCCCGCGCAGCACGCTGGGTCCCGGCGCGTCCTCTTCGCCGGCACGCGTCACCGGGCCGAGCGCCTCCGTGGTGAACAGCCGCACCGATGCCGGCGCATCCCCGGAAGAGGCGACCGGCGCAGGCGGGTCCGGTTGCGCGGGTCCAGACACGAACGCGGTGTGGAAGCCGATCAACTCACCGCTACCCACCCGCAACAGTCCGACGCCCGGCGTGTTCGGCAACTGGTACGCATCGGTGGTGCCCAGCACGATTCGGGATTCGCCGGCCGACAGGGTTTTCAAGCACACCCGATACGACAGGTGGGCTTCCAGTCCCCGCAACCGGCCCTCGTCGAGGCGCTGGCTGGCCAGCAACAAATGCATGCCCAACGACCGGCCGAGTCGACCGATCGCGACGAACGTGTCGGCGAAATCCGGGTGCTGGCTCAATAATTCGGAGAACTCGTCGACGACGATGAACAGCGCCGGCAAGGGGGGCCGTGCCGGGTGGGTGCGGCGGGTCAGGTCGTATGCCGCCTTGCTGGCACACCCCGCCGTGCGCAGCAGCTGTTGTCGACGGTTGATCTCCCCGGCGAGTGCGTCGCGCATCCGGGCGACCAGCGGTGCGTCTTCCGAGAGATTGGTGATCACCGCGGCGACGTGAGGGGCCGCCGCGAGATCGAGAAACGTTGCGCCGCCCTTGAAGTCGACCAGCAGCAGATTGAGCACCGATGGCGAATTGCGAGCCATCATGCCCAGTGCGACCGTGCGCAGCAGCTCAGACTTGCCCGACCCGGTGGCGCCGACGCAGAGACCATGGGGCCCCATGCCGTTCTCGGCGGCCTCCTTGATGTCCAGGTCGAGGGGCGCGCCGTCGACCGTGTATCCCAGCGGTGCACGCAGCGCGCCGCATCGATCGTGCCGGTCCCACCGGGAATGGGGGTCGAACCGAGCGATGTCGTCGATGCCGGTCAGCTCCAACCAGCCAGCCCGTCCGGCACGGAGGGCTCCGGCGTCCACCCCGCAGGCGGCCAGCCGCCGGGCGCATACCAGCGTGTCCAGCGGTTCCATCGCGTCGGGCACGGTGGCCGGCAAGCCGGGGGGCTCGATCGTCACCGGCGACCGGTCGCGGCCCGGCCGCAGTCGGAGGATGGTCGTGTTCGAGAGTGCCTCGGCCGCACCATGATCGACGCTGTCCTCGGCGTCGTGGATCATCACTGTGCGTGCCGGCGGCGCGACGTCGGCCAGCTCGCGGTGCGCCTCGGTGGCATTCGGGTAGACCATGCGGAGTGCCCCGACCGCATCGCGCGCGACCGGGTGAGCATTGTGCGGCAACCACTTCAACCAATCCCAATACTGGCGGCGCCCCGGCTCGACCACACCGACGATCCACAGTTGGTCCGGGCGGTGCAGCACCGCCAGCTGGCACAGCATCGCGCGCAGCAATCCGCGTGCTTGTGCCGGGTCCCCAACGATCGTCAGGTACTCGTTCGCGGTCAGGTCGATGGTGATGGGCGCCTGCTCGACCGTCGCGTAACTGTCCACGAAGCGGCGCGCGGCGGCGACGGTCACCGGATCTGCCCGCTGTCCCGGCTGAATCTCCGGTCCGATCAGCCGAGTCGAGAGCGGACAGGGGCCCACGCCGACGCGAACCACCGCGAAATCGGGGTCGCCCGCGTGCCTTTCCCACATCCGCGGGCCGCCGATCAGCGTCCATAGCCGGGCCGGATCCGGATGGTCCCGCCGCAGTGATTCACGTTGCGCCGCCGCGGTGTCAGTCACCCTCGCACGAAGTTCGCTCAGGTATTCCAGATACTCGTGGCGTTGCCCATCCAGCCGGCCACGTTGCCGGTGTCCAGGCTGACTGATCGCGGTCAGCACCATCGACACAAGCATCATCAGCGGGAAGACCAGGAACGCGGGGGTGCGGGCGGCGGTGGAGCCGGAAACGACGCTCACCGCCACGACCGCGAGCGCCACGACGGACATGCCGACCGGCAGCAGCCGTACGATCAGCCTGCGTCCGGGCAGGTTGGACAGGTCCGGCGGCGCGGCGATGACGACGTCGTCGGTCGGAGCCGCCGGCGGCTGCCGCATTGTCGGCGCGAAACCCTGAGTCATCGCTGGCCTCCTACTGCGCGACGACGGTAGACAGCACCCGAATCGACCGCAATTCACCTGTGCACAACCGAAAACGGGCAACCCGGATTCGCGCTAGTTTCACCGGCATCCGCATCTGGAAGGGTTGAGATGTCCGTATCCGATCCGGGACTGCGCCGTGTCTGCGTGCAGGCCGGAACCGCCGTCGTCGACGTCGCCCTGCCTTCGGCGATGCCGATTGCCGCCCTGGTCCCGCCGATCGTCGACATCCTGACGGCGCGGGGTGTCCACGACCTTTCCGCTCGGTGCGATCGGCTGACCCTGCCCGGTGGCGCGGCACTGGAATCATCGACAACGTTGGCGCAGAACGGGATTCGGGACGGCGACGTCTTGGTCCTGACCGCATCCGACCCGCCGCAGCCCACGGTGCGTTACCACGATATCGCCGACGCGGTCGCGGAGCTGCTGCACGACGGGGTATCGGCGCCGTCCTTGGCGATGCGGCGCACTGTGGCACTGTCCGGCGGTGGCATCGCCGGTGCCGGGATCCTGGCACTTGTGCAAAACCGATACAGCGACAGCAGTTTCGGCTCCCACGACTGGACCGCGGTGGCTGCGGTGTTGGTCGCCGTTATCGCCGTCGCCGCCGCGGTGCTGGCGTGGCGCGCATACCGGGACGCGCTGGCCGGTCTCACGTTGAGCCTGATCGGGATCGCGTTCGCCGCGACGGCCGGGTTTCTCGGCGTGCCCGGCGCCCCGGGCGCCCCCAACGTGTTATTGGCGGCGACGGCGGGCATGGTCGCGGCGATTCTGACGACCCGCGTCGTCGCGGGCGGAGTTGCCACGTTGACCGCGGTGTCATGCTTTTCGGCAGTCGTTGCCGCCGCTGCGTTCGGCGGTGTCGTCACCGGCGCCCCGGTGTTTGCGATGGGCGCCGCCGCCACGACGACGTCGCTGGGCCTGCTTGCCGCCGCGGGCCGCGCGGCGATCGTTCTGAGCGGTTTGTCACCACACCGTGCCGCTGGTGCGGACGCCGCATTGAGAGCCGCGGTGCGGCGGGCCGACACGTGGTCGGTCGGCCTGCGGGCCGCGTTCTCGGCGGCGACGGCGCTCGGCGCCGTGGTCACCGTGCTGGCCGGCGCGCCACGGCCCAGCTGTCTCGCGCTGGCCGCCGCGGCCGGGGTGCTACTGCTGCTGCGCGCCGGCTTCGCCAGCGGCCGAGGCGCGGTGGTCTGCGCGGTCGGTGCGGCGGTCACAATTGCAACGACATTCGTGTGCACCATGATTCGTCTATCCCGGCACGGCCCGTGGGTTGTTGCGGCGACGGCGGTGTTGGTGGCCGCGGCGTGCTGCGTCGGGTTCGTCGCGCCGCACCGCCCGATCCCTGCCCTGGCGCGTAAGGCGGTCGAGCTGGTCGAGTGCGTGCTGCTAATCGCGATGGTGCCCCTGGCCTGTTGGATCTGCGGGTGCTACGACACCGCGCGGGGCCTGCAGCTGCAATGGGGTTGACCGCCTCGGTCGTCGTCCGGTTGGTGTCGGCATTGGCGCTCGCTGTCTGGTCGCCCCTGGGAATGCCTTCGGCCCAAGCGGTTTCGCCCCCGGAGATCGATGACCGGATGTTGCCCAAACCGGCCCGGCCCGCGCCGCCGCGGCCGACGGTGCAGCGCAAGGTGTGCGCGATGCTGATCGGCCCGCCGAGCCCGGGCCCCAAGCAGTTCGCGAATCTCGACCTGCCCCGCGTCTGGCAGCTGACCCGCGGGGCGGGCCAACGCGTCGCGGTCATCGACACCGGCGTTTCGAAACATCCCCGGCTGCCCGACGTGGTGCCCGGTGGCGACTACGTGTTCACCGGCGACGGCACCCAGGATTGTGATGCCCACGGAACTCTGGTCGCCGGAATCATCGCCGCGACAACCGGTTCCGAGGCAGGAGATGCCGCCGGTATAGCGCCCGACGTCACATTGATCAGCATCCGGCAGTCCAGCGCGAAATTCGCTCCGGCAGGCGATGCCTCCCACGCCGGGATTGGCGACGTGAACACCATGGCGAGCGCGGTCCGCACCGCCGCCGACCTCGGCGCATCGGTGATCAACATCTCGTCGGTGGCGTGTGTGCCGGCGACGTCCGCGCTGGACGACCGTGCCCTGGGCGCGGCGCTGGCGTACGCGGTCGACATCAAGAACGCGGTTATCGTTGCGGCAGCGGGAAATACCGGCAGCACCGGGCAATGTCCGCCGCAGCGCCCCGACGCGAACTGGCAGACCAGCTCGGTCGCGGTCAGTCCGGCCTGGTACGACGACTACGTGCTGACCGTCGGCTCGGTGCGCGCCGACGGAACACCGTCGGCCTTCAGCCTGGCGGGCCCGTGGGTCGACGTCGCCGCAATCGGCGAGGCGGTCACTTCGCTGACGTCCACGCCGCTGTCGGGGACCAGTTACGCCGCACCGGTCGTCAGCGGGCTGGCCGCGCTGATCCGCGCCCGGTTTCCCGCCTTGACGGCACGGCAGGTGATGCAGCGCATCGAGGCGACCGCACATCATCCGCCCGCGGGATGGAATCCGTTGGTGGGCAACGGCGCCGTCGACGTCCTCGCCGCCGTGAGCTCCGATTCGGGTTCGCCCGGCAACATCGCGAAACCACCCCCGGTCCGGGCACCGGCCGCCGCGCCGCCCCAGACCGGATCGAGGCCGGCCGACCTGCGGTCCCGGGACACCGCGCTGCGCGGCACGGCACTGTGTGTGGTCGCCGCGCTGTGCGTGGTGATCTTCGGGGCGGCCAGACGCCGGCTGGGCTCACCGCAAGCCCGCGAGCACGTCGCGGCCGACTGAGGCGTTCGCTCGGCTCAGTTCCGGGCCTCCGGGCAACACGGCCAGCATCGGCCAGGGCACCACGGCGGCCTGCGCCGGCAGGCCGAGATCGCGCGCCGCGTCGTCGTCGGGCACCGCGAACCGGGCACCGGTGTCGGTGACCAGGTATCGGGTCGCGACGGCCCCGCTGCCGCGGACGTAGGCGGTCCGGCCGGGCGGCAGAAAGACAGCGTCGAGGGCCGGTCCCGTGCCGTCGGCCTGCGCCAGTGTCACCGGCGCCTGGCCGGGCGGCAGCGGCAGGCCGGTGCCGACGACGAACACGCGGGTCCCGACGCACACGGTGAAACCGGCGCCGCCCAGGCCGGCGTCGACGACCTGGGGCGCCCGGTCCGGGAACGTCGCCACCGGCAGCGTGTTCACGATCTGCGCGCCGCGGATCGCATCCGGTGGCACCCGCGCGATCTCCGCGCTGCCCCGCGAGTCGCCGAAGCGCAGCAGATCCGCGGCGACCCGGCCGACCCGCTGCACCCCGATGCCCAGCACGGCGTAATACTCGTCGCCGTCACCGCGCCCGACGCGCAACACACTGCCGACCGGGAACCCGGGCAGACTCGCCGCCCGACTGCCCGCGTTCCGAATGCGGGGCGTGGTGATCGGCGCAGCCTCCGGCACCGCGTTCAGCAGGGCCTGCGCGACGGTGATCGGCACTCGCCCCTCGAGCCGCAAGGCGCGCACCACCGCGGTATCCGCGAGATCCACCACGGCCCGCTGTCCCTGGTAGAGGAGGTAGGCGGGCGGGCCCGCGACCGCCCTGACCAGCAGGGCCTCATCCCGGGCCAGCGGCCGGCCCGCCGCTTTCCCGGCCGGCCCGACCACGACCGTCGTGACACCGCCGCTGTCGCAGATCGCCCAGTCGGCATCGTCGCCCGACAGCGGCGCCCCAAGCAGCGCGGGCGCACCCGGAATTCCCAGCATCGGACCGCGTTTGGTATGTCGGATTGCGGACTCGGGCACCGGCAGCGGGTCGGCGTCGGTCTGGGCGATCAACCTTGCCGACGCCAGGTTCAGCACCGGGTGCCAGGTGTCACCGACTCGCACGTACAGCGCTCCGGTGTGATGGCCCATCACGATCGGGGCCCCATCGAGCCGCGGTTCGGGCTGCACTATGCCGAGCAATGTGCAACCCGCCGCCGCGATGAGCGCGAGGATGCCGCCGAGCGTCAGCGGAGCCGCACGTGCCCGCAGCGGGTCGCCGGACGCACCCGTCCGCCCGTCGTGCAGCGCGCGTTCGAGCCGTCGTAGCAGAAAGCGATATCCGCTGACGTGCGCCCAGGTCGTCGGCTGGTGGGTCACTGACCTCCCTCCGATTCGCCACGCTAAAGCGCACGGCGACGGGCGCGTCGCCGGTTATCCACAGCGCGCAGGTTTGGCCAGGTCACAATTTGGGTAGCATTGGCGGGTGATTTGTCCCCGCACCCTGGCTGGCGGCGCCGCCGCCCTGGTCATGGCCGCGGGCCTGCTCGCCACGCCGAGTGCGTCCCCGGTCGCGCACGCCTTCGACTGCCCCGACGTCGAGGTCATCTTTGCCCGTGGCACCAACGAGCCACCCGGTCTGGGCCGGGTCGGTGACGCGTTCGTCGACTCGCTGCGCCAGCAGACCGGGCTGAACATCCTGCCTTACGGCGTGAACTATGCCGCCAGCAAGCTGCAGCTGCATGGCGGAGACGGCGCCAACGACACCATCGACCGCGTCAAGAAGAGCGTCGAAACGTGCCCCAACACCAAGATCGTGCTGGGCGGCTACTCGCAGGGCGCCTCGGTGATGGACATCGTGGCCGGTGTCCCGATCGGCGGCATCACCTGGGGCAACAGTTTGCCCGCGCAGTATGCCAACAACATCGCCGCGGTCGCCACCTTCGGTGACGTGGCCGACCGCGCGGGCGGCACCCTGCCCAGCCAGAGCGCGCTGCTGGGCTCCAAGGCCATCGACCTGTGCAACCCCAACGACCCGATCTGCCACGCCGGTCCCGGCAACGAGTGGAGCGGGCACACCGAGGGCTACGTCCCCGTCTACACCACCCAGGCCGCCGCGTTCGTCGCCGCCCGACTGCTCGGCACCGGACAGTCGGTGCCCGGGAGCGGACCGCAGGCTCCCGGCTACGGCTCGCCGAGCCCCGGCCAAGCGCCCGGCCCCGTGTTGCAGAATCCGCAGTCACCCGGTCCGCTGACGCCGAGCTACGTCCCCCCCACACCCGCGCCGTCGGTCCCCGGTCCGAGCGGACCGCAGACCGACGTGGTTGCCGCCGTTCACTAGTCCACCATCGATAACCCGTACCATCGCGGCATGAGCCATGCCGTGAAAAGATCACGGGCGCATAACTTTTCCCTTTTGGCGGCTGCCGCAGTGCTCGCGGCGGCCGCGATGCTGTTCGGCGCCCCGGCCATCCCGCGCGCCGTGGCGGCTTGCCCGGGCGTCGAGGTGGTGTTTGCCCGCGGCACCAATGAACCGCCCGGGGTGGGGAAGGTCGGTGGGGCCTTCATCGACGCCCTGCGCCGCCAGACGCGCCGCAGCGTGGGGGCCTACGGGGTCAACTACCCCGCCGACGACGACTTCCTGGCCGCCGCGGACGGGGCGAACGACGCCAGCGCTCATGTCCAGCACATGGCCGGCGACTGCCCCGGCACCAAGCTGGTGCTCGGTGGCTACTCCCAGGGCGCCGCCGTCGTCGACATCGTCACCGCCGCACCGATTTCCGCCCTGGGCTTCCGTCAGCCGCTGCCGGCCTCGGCCGCCGATCACGTCGCCGCGGTCGCCCTGTTCGGGAACCCGTCGGGACGGGCCGGCGGTCTGATGAGTGCGATCAGCCCCGGTTTCGGCGGCAAGATCATTGACCTGTGCAACCGCGGCGACCCGATCTGCTCGGCCGGCAACTCCTGGCAGGCCCACCTGAGCTACGTTCCCGGATTGACCAATCAGGCAGCACATTTCGTCGCCGGCAAGATTTAGCCGCGCAACCGTTCGGTCACACTGGCGTCGCGGAGTGGTCACAGCCGTTCACTAATGTTCCGGGAAGATGCGTACCATCGGCTCATGGGGGTTAGTCCGTACGGTAAGGCCTTGCTCGCCGCGTTGATCATCGGTTCCGCGGTCGTCTCGATTCCGGTGGCATCGGCGAAACCGGCGTGTCCGGGCGCCGAGGTGGTGTTCGCTCGCGGCCGCGAAGAACCGCCCGGCGCCGGCCTGGTCGGGGACGCCTTCGCGAACTCACTGCGCAGCAAGACGCAGCTGCCGCTGGGCGTGTACGGGGTCAACTACCCCGCCGATGTCGATCCGGCCAAGGGCGCCAACGACATGAGCGCCCACGTGCAATACATGGCGAAGCATTGCCCGGACACCCGTGAGGTGCTGGGCGGCTATTCGCTGGGAGCCGTGGCCGCCGACCTGGTAGTCGCGGTCACCCAGCCGTCCTTCGGGTTCAAGAATCCGCTGCCGCCTGGGGTGGACCAACACGTCGCGGCGGTCGCGCTGTTCGGCAACGGCACCCAGCGCGTGCTGGGCCCGGTTCCCAGCTTCAGTCCCGCCTTCGCCGGAAAGACGATCGAGGAGTGCGCGCCGGGCGACCCGATCTGTTCGGGCACCGGCAAGGCGGTGTGGGCCTCGCATCTGCAGCCGTCCTACATCGACTCCGGGTTGGTGGATCAGGCCGCCGCCTTCGCGGCCAGCAAACTCTAGGCCGGAATCCACTCGCGCACAGGCAATTCCCAGGTTCCCCGAGTGGCGGGGTTCCCGGCGCCACCGGACACTTTATAGGTGACGACTACCGTCGGGACCGACGTCGACAAATCGCCGGCCGCCCGGGAAACGCTCGAAGATTACACCCTGCGCTTTGCTCCCCGTAGTTACCGGCGATGGTCCACCGCGGTGGTGGGGATCTCCGCACTCGGCGGCATCGCATATTTGGCCGACTTCGCGATCGGCGCCAACCTCGGCATCAGCTACGGAACCGCCAACGCGCTGTGCGGCATTGGAATCTTCGCCGCGGTCATCGTCACGACCGGGCTGCCGGTGGCCTACTACGCCGCGCGCTACAACATCGACCTGGACCTGATCACCCGGGGCAGCGGTTTCGGCTACTACGGCTCGGTGGTGACCAACGTGATCTTTGCGACGTTCACGTTCATCTTCTTCGCGCTCGAGGGTTCAATCATGGCGCAGGGTCTGCGGCTGGGCCTGCACATCCCGTTGTGGCTCGGTTACGCCTGCTCCACGCTCATCATTTTTCCGCTGGTGATCTACGGCATGAAAGTGCTGTCCCAGCTTCAGCTTTGGACCACCCCGCTGTGGCTGCTGCTGATGGTCGCGCCGTTCATCTATCTGGTGACCAGCCATCCCGAATCGGTCGGCGAGTTCTTCTCCTACACCGGCAAACAGGGCCACGGCGGCGTGCAGGTCGGCCCGGCACTGATGGCCGCGGGGGTGTGCCTGTCGCTGATCGCCCAGATCGCCGAGCAGATCGACTATTTGCGGTTCATGCCGCCCCGCACGCCGCAGAACGCGCGCAGCTGGTGGACCTGGCTGCTGCTGGCCGGCCCCGGCTGGGTGATCTTCGGCGCGATCAAACAGATCGTCGGGCTGTTTTTGGCCGTGTACTTGATCTTTCACCTGGCCGGTTCGCTGTCGATCGTCAATCAGCCGGTGCATCAATTCAAGGAGATCTACGCCAACTTCATGCCGGGTTGGCTCGCGCTGACGCTCGCCGTGGTCCTGGTGGTGCTCAGCCAGGTGAAAATCAATGTGACCAACGCCTATTCCGGTTCACTGGCCTGGACGAATTCGTTCACCCGTGTCACCAAGACCTACCCGGGACGCGTTGTCTTCCTCGCCGTCAACCTGACGATTGCGTTGATCCTGATGGAAGCCAACATGTTTGACTTCCTCAACACCATCCTGGGTTTCTACGCCAACTGCGGCATGGCGTGGGTAGTGTCGGTGGCCTCCGACATCGTGTTCAACAAGTACCTGCTGGGGTTGTCACCCAAGGCGCCGGAATTCCGGCGCGGCATGTTGTACGCGATCAACCCGGTAGGCTTCGGCTCGATGCTGTTGGCCGCCGGCCTGTCGATCCTGGCGTTTTTCGGCGCCCTGGGCGAGCCGTTGCGGCCCTACTCGCCGCTGGTGGCCATCGTCGTCGCGCTGGTGATGCCGCCCGTCCTCGCGATCGCGACCCAGGGTAAGTACTATCTGCGGCGCACCCACGACGGCATCGAACTACCCATGTACGACGAGCACGGCAACCCCTCCGCCGACGAATTACTTTGCCACGTCTGCAATCACACGTTCGAGCGCCCTGACATGCTGACCTGTCCCACCCACGGCGCCCACGTCTGTTCGCTGTGCGTGTCCACCGACAAGCGCGCCGAACACCTGCTGGATGCCCAGCCTTAACGCGAGACTTAAGCCATTGCGATGCCCCACGGCGTGTCGTGTGCGAGGTTTAAGTGTCGCGGCAGTGCGGATCGCGGCAGTGCCGGTCGCTAGCGGGTGCGCAGGTCGCGGGTGACCAAAGTGCGCGACGCCAGCTCGTCGTCGGGCGGATAGTCGACGCCCACCAACGTCAAGCCCTGCGCCGGGGCGGCCGCAAAGTCACTGGATCGTGCTGGCGCGTCGAGCAATTCACGACACCACTGCCGGGTGCGGCGATGTTCGCCGACGGCGAGCAGCGCCCCGACCAGAGAGCGCACCATCTGCCAGCAGAACGCGTCGGCGGTGACGTGCGCGGTGATCAGATGCCCCTCTCGGGACCACTGGAGCCGCTGCAAATCGCGAATCGTGGTACCCCCGGGCCGATGCCGGCAGAAGGCCGCGAAGTCGTGCAGTCCGACGAGGTCCTGTGCGGCGGCGTCCATCGCGTCGACGTCGAGGTCTCGCGGCCACGCGGTGATGTAGCGTGCCCGGTGCGGCTCCACACCGTAGGGCGCCGTCGACAACCGGTACTCGTAGTGGCGCCGCAGCGCCGAGAACCGGGCATCGAAACCCGCTGGGGCGCGGCAGATTTCCAACACCCGGACATCCGTGGGCAAAAAGCGGCCCAGCCGGCGCAGCAGCGGCAGGAATTCTGGATCACCGGGCCGCGGCGAGCGCGGGCAGGCGTTCGGCAAGGCGGTGCCCGGCACATCGACATGGGCCACCTGACCGGTGGCATGCACTCCGGTGTCGGTGCGCCCGGCGGCCCACACCTTGACCGGCGTGCGAAAGACCGTCGTCAGCGCGTCGTCGATAACACCGGCGACGGTGCGCTGGCCGGCCTGCGTTGCCCAGCCCGCGAAATCGGTTCCGTCGTAGGCGATATCGAGCCTGAGACGGACGTCTTCGCTACTTGTCGTCTGACTCGTCACCCTCGTCGGCGACCTGCGCCTCCGGCTCCGTGGCCCCGGTCTCGGTCTCCTCGGCGTCGGCGGGCACGGCTTCGTCGGCCGTCGGGCCCTCGGCCGCCTCCGGCTCGACCGCGGCCTGCGGAGCGGCCGCGGCGGCGACCGGCGCGTCGGCGGTCTTCTTGGACGCCTTGACCCGCCGCGCCCGATCGGCCTCCGATGTCACGGTCTTCTCCTGCACCAGCTCGATCACGGCCATCGGGGCGTTGTCGCCCTTACGCGGCTCGACCTTGATGATGCGGGTGTAGCCGCCCGCGCGATCGGCGAAGAACGGCCCGATCTCAGCGAACAGGGTATGCACCACATCCTTGTCGCGGATCTTCTTCATGACCTCGCGACGGTTGTGCAGCGTGCCCTTCTTGGCGTGGGTGATCAGCTTCTCCGCGTACGGCCGCAATGCCCTCGCCTTGGGTTCGGTCGTCTTGATTCGGCCGTGCTCGAACAACGAGGTGGCCAGGTTCGCCAGTAGCGCCTTCTGGTGTGACGACGACCCGCCGAGGCGAGGGCCCTTGGTGGGCTTGGGCATTGCGACTGTCTCCTATTTAGCGGCCGACCCCCGTATCAGGTAGGGCCGGGACGGATTGCGTTGTTGTGTTAGAGCTGTTCGGTTTCGGCGTAGTCCTGGTCGTCGTAGGCCGCCTCGGTCGACCAGGTGCCGGTGGCGACGTCGTAGCCCGCGACCTCCGACGGGTCGAAGCTCGGCGGGCTGTCCTTGAGGGACAGGCCCAGCTGGTGCAGCTTGACCTTGACCTCGTCGATGGACTTCTGCCCGAAGTTGCGGATGTCGAGCAGATCGGACTCGGTGCGGCTGACCAGTTCGCCGACGGTGTGCACACCCTCGCGCTTGAGGCAGTTGTAGGACCGCACGGTCAGGTCCAGGTCGTCGATGGGCAGCGCGAACGACGCGATGTGGTCGGCCTCGGCCGGCGACGGACCGATCTCGATTCCTTCGGCCTCGACGTTGAGTTCGCGTGCCAGGCCGAACAATTCGACCAGGGTCTTACCGGCCGACGCGAGAGCGTCACGCGGGGTGATCGAACTCTTGGTCTCGACGTCCAGGATCAGCTTGTCGAAGTCGGTGCGCTGCTCGACACGGGTCGCGTCCACCTTGTAGGTGACCTTGAGCACCGGGGAGTAAATGGAATCGACTGGGATACGGCCGATTTCGGCACCCGAGGCGCGGTTCTGCACGGCCGGCACGTAGCCGCGGCCGCGTTCGACGACCAGCTCGACCTCGAGCTTGCCCTTGTCGTTCAGCGTCGCGATGTGCATGCCCGGGTTGTGCACGGTGACGCCCGCGGGCGGCACGATGTCACCCGCGGTGACCTCACCGGGACCCTGCTTGCGCAGGTACATGGTGACCGGCTCGTCCTCGTCGGAGGACACGACCAGGCCCTTGAGGTTCAAGATGATGTCGGTGACATCTTCCTTGACGCCGGGCACGGTGGTGAACTCGTGCAAGACGCCGTCGATGCGAATGCTGGTGACGGCCGCGCCGGGGATCGACGACAGCAGCGTGCGCCGCAGCGAATTGCCCAGGGTGTAACCAAATCCCGGCTCCAGCGGCTCGATGACGAACTGGGACCGGCTGTCGGTGAGCAGTTCCTCGGACAGGGTGGGTCGCTGAGAGATCAGCATGGTGTTTCTTCTTCTCCTTCTCGGCACCCGCTATTTGATGCCGTTAGGTTTCCGCGCCGGCGGCTGCCGGTCCGGAAGTCTGTTACTTCGAGTAGTACTCGACGATCAGCTGCTCGGTGAGCGGGACGTCGATCTGCGCGCGTTCGGGCAGCTGGTGGATCAGGATGCGCTGCCGCTCCCCCACCACCTGCAGCCAGCTCGGAACCGGGCGGTCGCCTGCGGTCTCCCGCGCGATCTGGAACGGCACCGTGTTCAGCGAGTTGTCGCGCACATCGATGATGTCGTACTGCGAGACCCGGTAGCTGGGCACGTCGACGCGCACGCCGTTGACGGTGAAGTGCCCGTGCGTGACCAGCTGGCGAGCCATCCGGCGGGTGCGCGCCAGTCCGGCGCGGTACACGACGTTGTCCAGCCGGCTTTCCAGGATGCGCAGCAGCTCCTCACCGGTTTTGCCGGGTTGGCGCACCGCCTCCTCGTAGTAGCGGCGGAACTGCTTTTCCATCACGCCGTAGGTGAAGCGTGCCTTCTGCTTCTCCTGCAGCTGCAGGAGATATTCGCTTTCCTTGATCCGGGCGCGGCCGTGCTGCCCGGGCGGGTACGGGCGCTTCTCGAACGCCTGGTCGCCGCCGACGAGGTCGGTGCGCAGCCGGCGCGACTTGCGCGTGATGGGTCCGGTGTAACGAGCCATGTCTTCCTACCTAGACCCTTCTGCGCTTCGGCGGACGGCAGCCGTTGTGCGGCTGCGGGGTGACGTCGGAGATCGCGCCGACCTCCAGGCCGGCGGCCTGCAGCGACCGGATCGCGGTCTCGCGACCCGAGCCCGGGCCCTTGACGAACACGTCGACCTTGCGCACGCCGTGCTCCTGCGCCTTGCGGGCGGCGTTCTCGGCGGCCAGCTGCGCGGCGAACGGAGTCGACTTGCGCGAGCCCTTGAAGCCGACGTGGCCCGACGACGCCCAGGCGATGACGTTGCCCTGCGGGTCGGTGATGCTCACGATCGTGTTGTTGAACGTGCTCTTGATGTGCGCCGCGCCGTGCGGGATGTTCTTCTTTTCCCGCTTGCGAGTCTTCTGCCCCTTCTTGGGGCCCGACGCGGCTGCCTTCTTGGCTGGTGGCATGGGCGGTTACCTGGCCTTCTTCTTGCCGGCGATGGTGCGCTTGGGGCCCTTGCGGGTGCGCGCGTTGGTCTTGGTGCGCTGGCCGCGCACCGGCAGGCCGCGGCGGTGCCGCATGCCCTGGTAGCAGCCGATCTCGATCTTGCGGCGGATGTCGGCCTGGACCTCGCGGCGCAGGTCGCCCTCGACCTTGAGGTTGGCTTCGATGTAGTCGCGCAGATGGGTCAGCTGGTCGTCGGTCAGATCCCTGGTGCGCAGGTCCTTGTCGATCCCGGTCGCTGCGAGAATCTCGTTCGAACGGGTCCGGCCGACGCCGAAGATGTAGGTCAGCGCGATCTCCATCCGCTTGTCACGCGGCAGATCGACGCCTACTAGTCGAGCCATAGGTGGCGTTTCCTCTTTTTTCTAAGCGGAGGTCTGATCCCAGCCCGCTCCCGATCTGATCGGGGCCCGGCCTCCGTCCGGGCGTGGGTAGGCGGCGTATCGCCTAGTGGTGCTGGGAGGTCATCATTCAGTTGTGCCGGCGCCGGGTCCGATAAGCCGAAGGGCTAACCCTGGCGCTGCTTGTGGCGCGGATCCGAGCAGATCACCATGACCCGCCCATGCCGACGGATCACCCTGCACTTGTCGCAAATCGGCTTCACGCTGGGGTTGACCTTCACGGCTTTTCGATCCTGTTCTCGTCTGTGAATTGGTTATTTGTACCGGTACACGATGCGGCCCCGGGACAGGTCATAGGGCGAAAGCTCCACGACCACCCGGTCCTCGGGCAGGATGCGGATGTAGTGCTGCCGCATCTTGCCGCTGATGTGGGCAAGCACCTTGTGACCGTTCTCCAGCTCAATGCGGAACATCGCATTGGGCAGGGGCTCGACCACCCGGCCCTCGACCTCGATGGCGCCGTCCTTCTTGGCCATAACTACTCGTCAAATCCTCGTCATTGTGGTTCGTTCTCGCCTGCGCCAACAACGGCGCAGCATTCACACCGACTTTCCGAACGTGAGCCGGTGACAGGAAATTCCTCGGGAACGGTCACACAAAAAAGCCGGCGCGGATGGCGCACCGTCGGTTAATGGTACCCGCTTGGACAGCATCACCAAAATCCGCGATCACCGCCCTGAACAGCGGCCATCTCGACTCTCCACACTACGCCCGGCAAGCGCATACTGAGACGCGATGACAAGTCCCCTCGATGGCGCCGCGCTGTCGCGCAAACCCGTGATCTTGACCGTCGACGACGACCCGGCGGTCTCTCGCGCGGTCGCCCGCGATTTGCGCCGCAAATACGGCGAGGATCACCGGATCGTCCGCGCGGAATCGGGTCAGGAGGCGCTCGACGTCCTCAAGCAGCTCAAGCTGCGCGGCGAGACGGTCGCCACGCTGATCGCCGACTACCGGATGCCGCAGATGACCGGCATCGAGTTTCTCGAGCAGGCCATGGACCTCTACCCGCTAGCGCGGCGGATCCTGCTGACCGCCTACGCCGACACCCACGCCGCAATCGACGCGATCAACGTGGTCGACCTCGATCACTACCTGCTCAAACCCTGGGATCCGCCGGAGGAAAAGCTCTACCCCGTCGTCGATGCGCTGCTGGAGGCGTGGCGGGCGGCACCGGAGCATCCGGTCCCGCACACCAAGGTGATCGGCCACCGCTGGTCGGCGCGGTCCTGGGAGGTTCGCGACTTCCTGGCCCGCAACGGGCTGCATTACTCCTGGTACATGGCCGACGAACCCGACGGCGAACGACTGCTCAACGCCGCGGGCACGGACAGCCGCCGGCTGCCCGTCGTCGTCACCGAACGCGGCGACCCGCTGGTGGAACCGACCGACGCCGAACTCGCCGACAAGCTGGGCCTGACCACCACGCCCTCGCAGGAGTTCTACGACCTGATCGTGATCGGTGGGGGGCCAGCGGGTCTGGCCGCCGCGGTGTATGGCGCCTCCGAGGGGCTGCGCACGGTGCTCATCGAACGCACTGCGACGGGTGGGCAGGCGGGGCAGAGCTCACGGATCGAGAACTATCTGGGCTTTCCGGACGGGGTGTCGGGCGGGCAGCTGGCCGAGCGCGCGCGGCGGCAGGCCGAAAAGTTCGGCGCCGAACTGATAACCGCACGCACGGCGGTCGCACTCGAGGTGAACGGAGCCAAACGCACCGTGCGGTTCGCCGACGGCGGGTCGATCGACGCGCACGCGGTCATCCTTGCCACCGGGGTGTCCTACCGCCAGCTGGCCGCCGAGGGGTGCACCGAGCTGACCGGCTGTGGCGTCTATTACGGCGCCGCGGTCTCCGTCGCCCCGGACTGCGAAGACGAAGAGGTCTACGTGATCGGCGGCGCCAACTCCGCCGGCCAGGCCGCGATGTACTTGTCGCGGACGGCCAAGTCGGTCAACATCGTCGTCCGCGCTCCGTCGCTGGAGGCGTCGATGTCCTACTACCTGATTCAGCAGATCGAGGCCAATCCGAAGATCAACGTGCTGACCTGCACGGAAGTCAAGCGCGCCAGCGGAGACGGGCATTTGGAAAAGCTGACGCTGGTCAACAACCGCACCGAGGTGACCGAGGAGGTCACCTGCGGACGGATGTTCATCTTCATCGGGGCCGCGCCGCGCACCGAGTGGCTGGACGGGGTGCTGGCCCGCGACGACCACGGTTTCATCCTGACCGGCCCGGATCTGCGCAACGTCTGCGGCTGGACGCTGGACCGCCCACCGCATCACCTGGAGACCAGCGTGCCGGGTGTGTTCGCCACCGGCGACGTCCGCGCCGCATCCGCCAAACGGGTGGCGGCCGCCGTGGGTGAGGGATCGATGGCGGTGATGCTGGTCCACCGCTACCTGGCTGAGTCATAGAAGGGCCGCACCGCATGACGACCACCACCACCCCGTGTGAGCCCGACGAACTGCGCAGCCTGTTTCTCTTCGAGGCCCTCACCGATGACCAGCTCGCGGTGCTGTGCGCCAACGGACACATCCAGGACTATCAGCCCGGCCCGATCTGTGTCGAAGGGGAACCGGCGACCTGTTTCTACGTGTTGCTGGAGGGTGAGCTGACCATGTCCAAGCTCTCCGGCGGCCAGGACATCGAAACCAACCGCACCTCGCAGCGCGGGGTGTATTGCGGCGCCTGGCGGGCGTTCACCGGCGGCAACCAGAAGACCTACGACGCGTCGGTCCACGTGACCAAGCCGTCGCGGTTCTTCGTCATGGACGCGCCGGTGTTCGCGCAGTTCATGAAGGACCAATTCCCGATGGCGGTGCATCTGCTCGACGGCATCGCGGTCGGCACGGACCGCACCCGTCGCATCATCGACAACCGGGAGAAGCTGCTGGCGCTCGGCCGGCTATCGGCCGGGCTGACGCACCAGCTCAACAACCCCGCCGCGGCGATCTCGCGGGCCGCGTCGGATCTGCGCGAACGCGTGGCCAACATGCGGCACAAGTTGGCGATGCTGGCCGACGGAACGGTGAGCCCCGAGGCGCTCAGCGCCCTGGTCCGGTTGCAGGAGCGGGTGGCCGAGCAGGTCGCGAAGTCGGCGGGACAGCATTTGAGCGCCCTGGAAACCTCGGACCGTGAGGACGCCGTCGCCGACTGGCTCGAGGACCATGGCATCGAGGGTGGGTGGGACATCGCGCCGACCTTCGTCGAGGGCGGCATCGACACCGATGCCCTGGAACGGATTTCGGCGGTCACCGAGCAGCTCGCGTCGACCTCACTGGATCAGGCCATTCGATGGATCAACTACACCATCGAAAGCGAACTGCTGATGAACCAGATCCTGGAAGCCAGCAAACGGATTTCGGCGCTGGTCGCCGACGCCAAGCAGTATTCGCAAATGGATCGGGCCCCGTTCCAGGTGGCCAATGTGCACGACCTGCTCTACAGCACGCTGGTGATGTTCGCCGACCGGCTGTCCAAGGACGGCAGCGGCGGTGACAAGGCGATCACCCTGGTCAAGGACTTCGACAAATCGCTCCCTGAAATCCCTTGCTACCCAGCCGATCTCAATCAGGTGTGGACGAACATCATCGACAATGCACTGGCCGCGATGCGCGACACCGGCGGCACGCTGACCGTGCGCACCTGCCGCTTCAACGAGAACATGGCGCGGATCGAGATCTGCGACACCGGCCCCGGAATCCCCCCCGAGATCCGCGAACAGATCTTCGAGCCGTTCTTCACCACCAAACCGTTCGGTGAGGGTACCGGACTGGGGCTGGACCTCGCGTTCAACATCGTCGTGAAGAAACACCGCGGGGACCTCAGAGTGGAATCCGTGCCGGGGGACACGCGATTCATCGTGATGCTGCCCCTCGAGGCACCGCCCGCCGCCGACGTCGCCCCGGACGACGAGCTGGACGACGGCTTGGACGGGCCGGATCCCGAATAACCCAAATAAAACGGTGGAATAGCCTGGCCACCCGCCGGGGTTGGAGACGTCATGACCGACACTCACGCCAGCGCGCCCACAGCCAAACCCGACCTCGGCCCGTTCGGAGTATTCGGACGCGGCGTCACGCCCCAACAAGCCAAAGAAATCGAGGCGCTCGGCTACGGCGCCGTCTGAGTGGGCGGATCGCCGCCCGCCGAACTGGCGTGGGTGGAGCCCATCCTGGCGGCGACGAGCACCCTGCAGCTGGCCACCGGCATCGTGAACATCTGGACCGCCGACGCCGGTGCCGTCGCGGAGTCGTTCCACCGCATCGACAAGGCCTACCCGGGCCGCTTCCTGCTCGGCATCGGCGTCGGTCACCGCGAGATGATCAGCGAGTACCGCAAGCCCTTCGACGCGCTGGTCGAGTATCTGGACCAGCTCGACGAGTACGGTGTCCCGGCCCATCGCCGGGTGGTGGCAGCTTTGGGACCGCGGGTGCTGCAGCTTTCGGCGCAACGCAGTGCCGGGGCCCATCCCTACCTGACCACCCCCGAGCACACCGCCGAGGCGCGCAAGCTGCTCGGCGATGCGGCGTTTTTGGCGCCCGAGCACAAGGTGGTGCTGACCACCGATCCCGACGAGGCCCGCGCCACCGGCCGCGCGGCCCTGGACATGTACTTCAACCTGGTCAACTACCGCAACAGCTGGAAGCGGTCCGGTTTCGGCGAGGACGAAGTGGTCCGGCCGGGCAGTGACCGACTGGTCGACGCCGTGGTGGCCTACGGGACACCCGACGCCATCGCGGCGAGGTTGAAAGAGCACCGCGCCGCGGGTGCCGACCATGTTCCCGTGCAGGTCCTCACCAAAGATGAAAACCTGGTCTCGGCCCTGGCCGAACTGGCGGGCCCGCTTGGATTGAACGGATCGTGACCAACGGCTAAGGGGACCTTGATGAACGACGCGGCGACACACAAGCCCGACCTCGGACGATACGGAGTCTGGCTGCCGACCCGTTCTTTGAAGCCCGAACTGGCCGCCGGGATCGAAGCACTGGGATACGGCGCCGCCTGGGTCGGCGGGTCACCGGACGCGGAGCTAGCGTGGGTCGAACCGGCCCTGGCGCGGTCGAACACGCTGCAACTGGCCACCGGGATCGTCAACATCTGGACCGCCCCGGCGGGGGCCGTCGCCCAATCCTTTCACCGCATCGAAAGTGCGCACCCGGGCAGGTTTTTGCTCGGCATCGGAGTCGGCCACCCCGAGCACACGCAGGAGTACCTCAAGCCGTACGCCGCGCTGACCGGTTACCTGGATGCCCTCGACGAGGCGCTGGTACCGACCAGTCGGCGGGTGCTGGCCGCACTCGGACCCAAGGTGTTGGCGCTCTCGGCCGAGCGCAGTGCCGGGGCGCATCCGTACCTGACGACGCCGGAGCACACGGCCAAGGCCCGCGAGCAGTTGGGCAACTCGGTGTTTTTGGCGCCGGAACACAAGGTGGTGCTGACCACCGACCGCGACGAGGCGCGCGCCGCCGGACGCCAGGTCGTCGAGTTCTATCTGGGCCTGAGCAACTACGTCAACAACTGGCTGCGGCTGGGCTTCACCGAGAACGACGTGCGCAAGCCGGGCAGCGACAAGCTGATCGACGCGGTGGTCGCCTACGGCACCCCCGAGCAGATCGTCGAACGCCTCGAGGAACACCTGCAGGCCGGCGCCGATCACGTGGCGATCCAGGTGCTGGGTGGCCGCGACGAGGAGACGTTGTTGCCGGTGCTGCGCGAACTAGCCGGGCCGCTGGGGCTGACCCCCGCCGGCTGACCGAGACCCTCGGTTAGGGTTTGACCATGCGGCTGCTGGTCACCGGTGGCGCCGGTTTCATCGGCGCGAACTTCGTGCACAGCACCGTGCGGGAACGTCCCGACGTTTCCGTCACGGTGCTCGACGCGCTGACCTACGCCGCGCGGCGCGAGTCGCTGGCCGACGTCGAGTACGCCATCACGCTGGTCGAGGGCGACATCACCGACGTCGAGCTGGTCTCGCGGCTGGTCGGCGAGGCCGACACCGTGGTGCACTTCGCCGCCGAAAGCCATGTCGACAACGCGCTGGACAATCCCGAGCCGTTCCTGCACACCAACGTGGTCGGGACGTACACCATCCTGGAGGCGGTGCGCCGCCACGGGGTGCGGCTGCACCACATCTCCACCGACGAGGTCTACGGCGACCTGGAGCTCGACGACCCGCAACGGTTCACCGAGTCCACGCCGTACAACCCGTCCAGCCCCTACTCGGCGACCAAAGCCGCCGCCGACATGCTGGTCCGGGCTTGGGTGCGGTCCTACGGGGTGCGCGCCACCCTGTCCAATTGCTCGAACAACTACGGGCCGTATCAGCACATCGAGAAGTTCATCCCGCGCCAGATCACCAACGTGCTCACCGGCCGGCGGTGCAAGCTGTACGGCACCGGAGCCAATGTCCGCGACTGGATCCACGTCGACGACCACAACAGCGCGGTCTGGCAAATTCTGGACAAGGGGCAGATCGGTCAGACGTATTTGATCTCCGCCGAGGGCGAACGCGACAACCTGACCGTGCTGCGCACGCTGCTGGTCCTCATGGGGCGCGATCCCGACGACTTCGACCACGTCACCGACCGCGTCGGCCATGACCTGCGCTACGCAATCGACCCGTCCCTGCTGTATGACGAATTGCATTGGGCGCCAAAGCACACCGATTTCGAAGAGGGACTGAGCGAAACCATCGAGTGGTATCGGGCCAACGAATCCTGGTGGCGCCCATTGAAAGACGCCGCCGAAGCCCGCTACGAACAGCGAGGGCAGTAACATGGATGTCCGCGAACTGAAAGTTCCTGGCGCCTGGGAGATCACGCCGAAGCTGCACGGCGACACGCGGGGAATGTTCTTCGAATGGCTTACCGACCACGGTTTCCGCGACTTCGCGGGTCATGCGCTCAATGTGCAGCAGGCCAATTGCTCGGTGTCGGCGGCCGGAGTGCTGCGGGGCCTGCACTTCGCGCAGCTGCCGCCCAGCCAAGCCAAGTACGTGACGTGTGTTCATGGCGCGGTGTTCGACGTGGTCGTCGATATCCGGGTCGGGTCGCCGACGTTCGGGCAGTGGGACTCTGTCCTGCTCGACGACCAGGACCGCCGCACGATTTACCTCTCGGAGGGCCTCGGCCACGGTTTTCTTGCGCTGCAGGACAACTCGACGGTCATGTACCTGTGCTCGGCCGAATACAATCCGCAGCGCGAGCACACCATCTGCGCAACCGATCCGGCGCTGGGCATCGACTGGCCGCTGGTCGACGGCGCCGCCCCGAGCCTGTCCGAGCGCGACGCCGCCGCGCCCAACCTCGACGAGGTCCACGCGGCCGGGTTGCTCCCGACGTGGGAAGAGACTCAGAAGTTCGTCGCGCAGCTCCGCAACCGCGGCTGACATCACGATCGCTCCGGCCGATTTGCCGAATCCGCTTTTGGCGGCGTTTGCTGACGTTACGATGGCCGACAGCGCGGGGGCCGACGGGGGCCGACGACGGGTTTGGGTCAATGAAACTCGGGCAGACGCTCGCGCGGGTATTCGATCCCCGAAACAATGCGCTGAATGCCTGGCGACTGATTCTGGCGACGGGCGTGATCTTGGAACACGCCTGGCCCCTCACCGGCCGTAACTTGCTTCCCCCATTCGACCAGCTCATCTCCCAGGTCTGGGTGGACGGGTTCTTCGTCATTTCTGGATTCCCGATCACCGCGAGTTGGGTGCACAACCCCCGACTGCGGGAATACGCCACCGCGCGAGCGTTGCGCATCTTTCCGGCGTTGTGGGTTTGCCTGCTGGTCGTGGCTTACGTGATCGCCCCGATCGGCGTGGCGATCCAGGGCGGGCCGGTCGCAAAGATCTGGCTGTCCCTTGCGCCGCTCGAATACGTGCTGAACAACGCCGTGCTCAACTTCTTTCACGTCGGGATCGCGGGAACACCGACGGGCGTCCCGCGGCCGGGTGTGTGGGATGGCCCGTTGTGGACCCTTGCCTTCGAACTGGTCTGTTATGTCGCCGTCGCGGTTGCCGGTCTTGCCGGGCTGCTCAAACGCCGCTGGCCCGCGCCGGTGGTGTTCGCCGTGGCGGTCGCGGCGTCGGCGCTGCTCTCCTACCCGGTGCTGCGGGCCGAGACCATCCCCCAGATGGTGGCCCGCTTCGCCGTCGTGTTCGCCGCCGGTGCGGTGCTGCATCAGTACCAGGACCTGATCCCGGCGCGCTGGTCGCTGGTCGCGCTGTGTGCCGCAATCGTGGTCGCGGCCGGCGTGCTGGTGCCCAATTACCGTGTGGTCGCCGCCATTCCGCTGGCATACGCGGTGGTTGTCTCGGGCGCTCTGATGCACAATCCGCGCTTGCGATTGCGAACCGACCTCTCCTACGGCGTCTACATCTACGCATGGCCCATCCAGCAATTGCTCGTCATATGCGGACTCGGTTTCCTGCCCCCGGTTCCGTTCACCGTCCTCGCGGCGCTGTCCACCTTGCCGCTGGCCGCCCTGAGCTGGTTCCAAATCGAGAAGCGCGCGTTGTCACTCAAATCACGCCTCCAGCACAACTCGCCCCTTGCGGCGGATGGCAAGCTGGGATCCGACGTTGTGGATCCCGAGACGGCCCGGGGGTAGGCGACAAACACAGATAAGGGCTCATGAAGTTAGCGCAAGCGTTCGACCCCCGGAATAATGCACTGAATCTGTTTCGGCTGGGGTTGGCTGCCGAGGTGATGGTTTTCCATTCCTGGCCGGTCACCGGCCGCACGCCGCCGCATCTGCTGCTGCAGCTGCTCTTTTCGGTGGGCGTCGACGGATTCTTCGCGATTTCGGGATTTTTGATCACCGCCAGCTGGGTCAACGATCCGAGACTGCGCGATTTCTTGACCGCCCGGGCGCTGCGCATCCTGCCGGGTTTCTACGTTTGCCTGATCGTCACCGCGTTCGTGTTCGCCCCCCTCAATCTGGCGCTCAACGGGGGGTCGGCCGCGGAGCTGCTGAGGTCGTCCGAGCCGATCGAGTACGTCCTGAAAAACGGTGCGGTGGCCTATCTGCACCACTACGTCGGAGACACGCCGGTCGGGGTCCCGTTCGCCGACGGCGGCTGGAACGCGTCGCTGTGGTCTTTGATCTGGGAGTTGCTGTGCTACCTCGCGGTCGCGGGCATCGGGCTGGCCGGCTTGGCCAATCGGCGCTGGGTGTCACCGATGATCTTGGCGGCGGCCGTGATTGGGGCACTGTTCGTGCCGCCGCTGACCTTCCCGGGCGTGTGGACCATCCCGCAGCTCGCGGTGCGGTCGGCCATCATGTTCGCGGCCGGCGCGGTGATGTATCAATGGCGGGACGCCATTCCGGCTCGCTGGTCACTCGTGGCGGTCTGTGTGGTCGTCGTCGTGATCGCGGCCGCGTTGCTGCCGGACTACCGGGTCGTCGCGGCGCTGCCGCTGGCCTACGTCGTCATCGTGTCCGCGGTCATGATTCACAACCAGCGCTTGCGGCTGCGCACCGATTTGTCGTACGGCGTTTACATTTACGCGTTCCCCATGCAGCAGTTGCTGGCAGGTTGTGGGCTCGCGACGTTGCCGTTGTTCGCGTTCGCGGGTCTGTCGACGGCGGCCGTGCTGCCGTTGGCCGCGCTCAGCTGGTTCCTGATAGAGAAACCCTCTCAGTCGCTCAAGGCCCGGCTCAAACTTAGGTGGCACGCCACTGAGCTGGCTGAAGCCAGCCGCGGGGGGTGATCGTCGGCGTTGCTGTAGCGGCGTCACCCGGCGCGACGGTCGAAAGTGGATATGATTGCGCCACATGGGGTTGGGAACTACGCGTGCGACGCGGATGACACTCGGGCGGGCATTCGATCCGCAAAGCAATGCGCTGAACGCTTGGCGGTTGCTGTTGGCCGCCGAGGTGATCCTGTGGCACTCCTTCCCGGTCACGGGCCACACCGTGACGGCCAAACCCGTTCTTCAGCTGCTTTTTTCAACCGGAGTCGACGGGTTCTTCGCGCTCTCGGGGTTTCTGATCACCTCCAGTTGGCTGCGCGATCCCCGGCTGCGTGACTACCTGTGTGCCCGGGCGCTGCGCATCCTGCCCGGACTGTGGGCGTGCTTGGTGGTAACGGCGTTCGTGATCGCCCCGCTCGGTGTGGCGATCCAGGGCGGTCATGCTGGCAGGCTGTTATTTTCCAGCGCGCCAATCGAATACGTGGTGAAAAACAGCACACTGCTGTCGGCGCTGGCACTGGACATCGCCGGAACCCCCGCCGGCGTTCCGGAGCACGGGATGTGGAACGGCTCCGTGTGGACCCTGGTGTGGGAGGTGCTGTGCTACCTCGTGGTCGCCGGGCTCGGCCTGATCGGACTGGCGAACCGCCGCTGGCTTCCGGTCGGGGTGTTGGCGCTCGGAATCCTCGCGGCAATTCTGTTGCCGCCGCTGAGCTACCCCGGGCCATGGACCAACACGCAACTCGCGGTCCGCTTCGCGATCATGTTTTCGGCCGGCGCGGTGATGTACCTGTGGCGAGACATCATTCCGGCCCGGTGGTCACTGGTGGCGGTGAGCGTACTCATCGTCGCGGCCGCCAGCCTGTTGCCCGACTACCGGGTGGTCGGCGCGCTGCCGCTGGCCTACGCGATCATCGTGTCGGGTTCGCTGCTGCGGCACGAAAGATTGCGGTTGCGCACCGACTTGTCTTACGGCGCCTACATTTACGCCTTCCCGGTTCAGCAATTGCTGGTCATCTGCGGTCTGTCCGCGCTACACCCGGTGTTGTTCTTCATAGTCGCCACCGCCGCGACCCTGCCGCTGGCCGCGCTGAGCTGGGTCCTGATCGAAAAGCCTGCGCGATCACTGAAATTCCGACTCAGGCGAAAGGTCGACCGCGAGCCCGTCGACGCCGAACTCGCCTACGCCAGCCGCACCTGACGCCGGCGGTGCGCGTCGTCGCCATATCAGACGCGCGTGCAAAAAGGCCGTGACTACGCTTTACTACTGGAACGGCATGACGCCAGGAGTCCGGACGACGATGAAGCTCGGGCAGGTTTTCGACCCGCGTCACAACGCGCTCAACGCGTTGCGACTCGCGATGGCCACCGAGGTGATCCTGTGGCACTCGTTCGCCCTCACGGGTGTGCTGCCGCCGTCGGGTCCGGTGCGGCAATTGCTGTTCGGGATCGGTGTCGACGGGTTCTTCGCGATCTCGGGATTCCTCATCACCGCAAGTTGGCTCAACAACCCGCGGGTGCGCGACTACGTCGTCTCGCGAGCTTTGCGCATCCTGCCGGGGCTATATGTCTGTCTGATGGTGACCGCGTTTGTCTTCGCCCCGATCGGGCTGACGATCCAGGGCGGATCGGGCGCGAGGCTGCTGCTGTCCGGCGCACCCCTCGAGTACGTGCTGGACAACAGTGCCGTGGCGCTACTCAAGTTCGATGTCGGTGGTACGCCGACCGGGATTCCTTATCCGGGGGTCTGGAACGGTTCGCTGTGGACGCTCATCTACGAGGTGCTGTGCTATGCCGCTGTTGTCGTGCTCGGTCTGTTGGGACTGGGCCGACGCCGGTGGACGTCGGTGGTGATGTTGGCACTGGCGCTGGGCCTTGCAGCATCCTTGCCGCCCATGACTTTTCCCGGGACATGGAGCAACGCGCAGTGCATCGCACGCTTCGCCGTCATGTTCGCCGCCGGCGCCGTCGTGTATCAGTGGAAGGACGCGATTCCCGCTCGACGCTGGCTCGTCGCGCTGAGTGTTGTGATCGTCGCCGCGTCGAGCCTGCTGCCCGATTACCGTCTCATCGGCGCCCTGCCGTTGGCGTATGCCCTCATCGTTTCCGGCGCACTCATTCACAACGAATACCTGCGGTTGCCGACCGATCTGTCCTATGGCACCTACATTTACGCGTTTCCGATCCAGCAGTTGCTGATCATCGGCGGTCTCGGCCAGCTGAACCCGCTCGTGTTCGCCGTCGTCGCGACGCTGGCCACGCTGCCGCTGGCCGCGCTGAGCTGGTTTCTGGTCGAGCGGCCGGCGCAGGCGTTCAAATCTCGGCTCAAACGGCGCTGGGGCGGTCCCGAACTCGCGGCCAGCCCCGCATGACGCCGGCGGCAGCGTGATCGGCTTGGGCGCGTCCGTCCCCCGGTGGCTGGATGCCCGCCCGGCACGGTGAACACATGCAGCCGGCTTATCAGCTGCCGACGGTCAGGTTTTGCCGACAGCGTTTTCAACCAGCTGGTCAAGCTTCGCGGCGGTGGCCGTCAGCACCGACGTCGCCACGCCCAGAATCCGCTCCCTTACCCGGGGTTTTGCCGAGGCGGGCGGGAGCAACTGCCCCACCAGATGACCGAACAGGTCCAACCGGCATTCGGACAGCCACGCGGTCAGTTCCGGGTCGTCAAACCAGCGCAGTTGGTTGGCGTAGTCGGCCCGCGCCAGGCGCAACCAGTCCAGGTCGGTGTCGGGATGCGGCAGCGCCTCACCCAACCGGTTTTTGCGGTCGTCATCGGCATAAGCCGCCTCCACGTGGGCGGTCAGCGCCGCACTGAATACCTGCTGGCAGCCGCGTACGCTTTGCAGCGTGATCCGACCGGATTCGAAAATGGGTGTGGCGGGCCGCTTTTCGGCACCGTCGGCGCTGCAGTCGAGGTAAAGGGTGCGGTCGTCAACCCGCCGTACGCCGCCTTCGAGGACCATCTGGTGGGCTTGCACCCGCAGCAGGTGGCCGCACCGCACGATGTCGTTGATGCGCCGGAGTTGGTCCAGTTCGGCGTGCGTGACGGTGGCGCAGCGGTACATGGTCGGCCGGATGTCCGGATCGAGCCGCAGCAGGGTGCCGGCGTCTTCGAGACGGATGAGCAAATCGTGCGGGGACGTGGCGTCCCTGATGGCCCGCAGCTGCGCGATGAACGCGGCCTTGATGCGCACGGCGAACATGGGCCCGGGCTGCATGGTCGCTCGATCCAACAGCCAGGAGTCGCGCGGCATGATCCAGGTCAGCCGCTCCGGGTCGATGCCTTGCGCCAGCAGCCACAGGCAGGTGTCGATGCCGGTCTTGCCGGCACCGACGATGACGTAGCGCTCGTAGCCGAGGTTGCCGGGCAGGTCGTTGGGTGGAATGCAGGCGACTTCGGGCGCGACCGGATAGGGCGGCGGCCGCATCGCGGGCACGGTGACGCCCAGGTAGGTGGCATCGACGACGCGGTGTGCGACGCGGACGCGGTACTGCTCGCCGCCCGCGGTGACGAATCGGCCGGCCCCCAGGTATTCGCTGTTCGGGAAGTACTCGACCCGCCCGGTCGGCAACAGCCGGCGGCGCATGACGTGGTCGTAGTAGCCGAGGACCTCTTCGGCGCTCGCCAGCTCGTAGAGCCCCTCGTTCCAGCCGGTGCGCTCGATGGTGTCGCGGCCGAGCCGCAGCGAATTGACGCCGTAGAACGCCGATGGCTGATGCAGCCGGACGAACGGATAAGCGGCGTTCCAGTGCCCGCCGGGAGCAGCGTTGCGATCCACCATCACGACGCGCGCCGAAGTCTCAGAAGTCTCTGTGAGCAGCGTGTCCACGAACGCCATGCCCATGGCACCCGCGCCGATGACGAGGTAATCCGCCTCGATATTCTGCATACGGGCTCAACGCTAGCCCGCGCCGCCGCGACAAGTCAGCTCACCTTGCAACCCAGTAAACCGGTTACTAGGATATCCAAGTATCCGCTCGCTTACGCGAACTCACACCCCGAGGGCACCCCATGACCACTCAGATCCCGCACTTCATCGATGGCAAGCGCGTCGCCGGCCAATCCGGGCGCACCGCCGACGTGTTCAACCCCAGCACCGGCGAGGTGCAGGCATTAGTCCCGATGGCCTCGTCGGCTGACGTCGATGCGGCGGTCGCCTCCGCGGTCGAAGCCCAAAAAGGTTGGGCCGCAACCAATCCGCAGCGGCGCGCACGCGTGATGATGAGGTTCATCGACCTGGTCAACAAGAACGTCGACGAGCTGGCCGAGCTGTTGTCCCTCGAGCACGGCAAGACGGTTGCCGATTCGCGCGGCGACATCCAGCGCGGCATCGAGGTCATCGAGTTCGCCGTCGGGATCCCGCATCTACTCAAGGGTGAATACAGCGAGGGCGCCGGCCCCGGGATCGACGTCTACTCGCTGCGCCAGCCCCTGGGCGTGGTGGCGGGTATCACCCCGTTCAACTTCCCTGCCATGATCCCGCTGTGGAAGGCCGGCCCCGCGCTGGCCTGCGGAAACGCCTTTGTGCTCAAGCCCAGCGAGCGCGACCCGTCGGTCCCGGTGCGGCTGGCCGAGCTTTTTCTCGAGGCCGGCCTGCCGCCGGGTGTGTTCCAGGTCGTGCACGGCGACAAGGAAGCCGTCGACGCAATCCTGCACCACCCCGACATTCAGGCGGTCGGCTTCGTCGGCAGTTCCGACATCGCCCACTACATCTACGCGACCGCCGCGGCCAACGACAAGCGGTCGCAGTGTTTCGGCGGAGCCAAGAACCACATGATCGTGATGCCCGACGCCGACCTGGATCAGGCTGTCGACGCGCTGATCGGCGCCGGCTACGGCAGTGCGGGCGAGCGCTGCATGGCGATCAGCGTTGCGGTGCCCGTCGGCGAGCAAACCGCGGATCGCTTGCGCGCCAGGCTCGTTGAACGGATCAACAACCTGCGCGTGGGCCACAGCCTGGACCCCAAGGCCGACTACGGCCCGCTGGTCACCGAGGCCGCGGTGGCCCGGGTGCGCAATTACATCGACCAGGGTGTGGCCGCCGGTGCCGAGATCGTGATCGACGGGCGCGAGCGGCGCAGCGACGACCTGACATTCGGTGACGCCAACCTCGAGGGTGGCTTCTTCATCGGGCCCACCCTGTTCGACCACGTCACCCCCGACATGTCCATCTACACCGACGAAATCTTCGGGCCCGTGTTGTGCATCGTGCGGGCGCACGACTACGAGGAGGCGCTGCGACTGCCGTCCGAACACGAATACGGCAACGGTGTCGCCATCTTCACCCGCGACGGTGACGCCGCCCGCGACTTCGTGTCCCGGGTGCAGGTCGGCATGGTCGGCGTCAACGTGCCGATCCCGGTCCCGGTCGCCTACCACACCTTCGGCGGTTGGAAACGCTCCGGATTCGGCGACCTCAACCAGCACGGCCCCGCCTCGATCCAGTTCTACACCAAGGTCAAGACGGTGACCTCGCGGTGGCCGTCCGGCATCAAGGACGGCGCCGAGTTCGTCATTCCGACAATGGATTAGGCCATGTTCACCCTCAACGACGAGGAACGGGTCATCTCCGAAACGGCGGCCGCGTTCGCCACCAAGCGCCTTGCCCCGTACGCCCTGGAATGGGACACCGACGCGCATTTCCCGACCGACGTCTTACGCGAGGCCGCCGAGCTCGGCATGGCGGCGATTTACTGTCGCGAAGACGTCGGCGGGAGCGGCCTGCGCCGGCTCGACGGGGTTCGGATCTTCGAGCAGCTGGCGATCGCCGATCCCACCACCGCGGCGTTCCTGTCCATCCACAACATGTGTGCCTGGATGATCGACACCTTCGGTACCGCCGAGCAACGCAAGGAATGGATTCCGCGGCTGGCGCCGATGGATGTCATCGCCAGCTACTGCCTGACCGAACCCGGCGCCGGGTCCGACGCCGCCGCACTGAGCACCCGTGCGGTCAAGCAGGGCCCCGACTTCGTACTCGACGGTGTCAAGCAGTTCATCTCCGGCGCGGACGCCTCCGATATGTACGTGGTGATGGCCAGGACGGGAAGCGATGGCCCGCGCGGCATTTCGGCGTTCATCGTCGAAAAAGGCACTCCGGGGCTGAGTTTCGGCGCACCCGAGCAGAAGATGGGCTGGCACGCCCAACCGACCGCGCAGGTGATCCTGGACGGTGTGCGGGTGCCCGCCGATGCGATGCTCGGCGGCGCCGACGGCGAGGGGGCCGGGTTCGGCATCGCGATGAACGGTCTCAACGGTGGCCGGCTCAACATCGCGGCGTGTTCGCTGGGCGGTGCCCAGGCCGCCTTCGACAAGGCCGGCGCCTATGTGCGCGACCGTCAGGCCTTCGGCTCGGCACTGCTCGACGAACCCACCATCCGCTTCGCCCTGGCCGACATGGCGACCGGCCTGGAAACTTCGCGAATGATGTTGTGGCGCGCGGCCAACGCACTGGATACCGACGATCCCGACAAGGTCGAGCTGTGCGCCATGGCCAAGCGCTATGTCACCGACACCTGCTTCGACGTCGCGGACAGGGCCCTGCAATTGCACGGCGGCTATGGCTACCTGCGTGAGTACGGTCTGGAAAAGATCGTTCGCGATCTTCGGGTGCACCGCATCCTGGAAGGGACCAACGAAATCATGCGGGTGGTCATCGGCCGGGCCGAGTCCGCCCGGTTTCGCGCCAATGGGTAGAAGGGCCGAGATGACTGAGCATTTGACGGTGGCGTTCCTGGGCCTGGGCAACATGGGCGCGCCGATGGCGGCCAATCTCGTCGCCGCCAAGCATGCGGTGCGCGGCTTCGATCCGGTGCCCGCGGCGCTGGCCGCCGCCGTCGCCGACGGCGTCACCGGGTTCGACAGCGCCGGCGACGCGGTGGCCGACGCGGACGTGGTCATCACCATGTTGCCCAACGGTGAGCTGGTCAAGCGCTGCTACGCCGAGGTGCTGCCGTCCGCCCGCCCGGGCGCGTTGTTCATCGACAGCTCGACCATCTCGGTCAACGACGCCCGCGAGGTACACGCGCAGGCCGAGTCGCAGGGCGTGGTGCAGCTGGACGCCCCGGTCTCCGGCGGGGTGAAGGGCGCCGTCGCGGGAACGCTGGCGTTCATGGTGGGCGGCGACGACGACGTGGTGCAACGCGCCCGGCCCGTGCTGGAACCGATGGCGGGCAAGATCATTCATTGCGGCGGTGCCGGGGCCGGGCAGGCCGCCAAGGTCTGCAACAACATGGTGCTGGCGGTTCAACAGATCGCGATCGGCGAGGCGTTCGTGCTCGCCGACAAGCTCGGGCTCTCCGCGCAGTCACTGTTCGACGTGATCACGGGGGCCACCGGAAACTGCTGGGCCGTACACACGAATTGCCCGGTGCCGGGCCCGGTTCCGACCTCGCCGGCCAACCATAACTTCAAGCCGGGCTTCGCGGCCGCGCTGATGAACAAGGACCTCGGCCTGGCCATGGATGCGGTGTCCTCGACGGGTTCGGCGGCCCCGTTGGGCAAGCACGCCGCGGCGATCTACGCCGAGTTCGTCGCCTCCGATGCCGCCCACGCGGCCTTGGACTTCAGCGCGATCATCGAGGCGCTGCGCTAGTGAGAGCCGAGACTTAAAAGTCGCCGGCGTTGCGGCGCAACGTTTCGATCGACTCGACCAGGGCCTGCGACTCGGCGAGGTCCATGCCGATGTCGGCGAACACCTGCTCGTTGAGCGTGACCGTGGCGTCCTCGACGGTGGACCGGCCAAGTTCGGTAATCTGCACCAGCGTCGTGCGGCCGTCGGTGGGGTGTGGGACGCGCTGCACCAGCCCGTCGGCCTCGAGACGGCGGATCGCGTGGGTCACGCTGGTCACGTGAACCTGCAGCCGGTCGGAGGCCTTGGTGATCGGCAGCGCCCCGGTCCGGCTGAACGCCAGTAGCCGCAACAGCTCGTAACGCGAAAAGCTCAAGTCGTAGGGGCGTAGCGCCGCCTCGACCCGGGCCAGCAGGATCTGGTGCGCACGCATCACCGAGGTCACCGCGACCATGCCCTGCGAGACGTCCCCCCAGCCCGCACGCTCCCAGTTGGTCCGCGCGGCGGCTATCGGGTCACGCTTCTTCTCGACCGCCACACGCCTTTTCTTACCGCACTTGCGGCCGCGGCGGGGGCGACCGGCGCGATTGTGCCGGTGACTATTTGCTCACCGCGGCCAGCACCGCCAGCGTGGATTCGCGGCTGCCGACGGTGATGCGAGCACCGCCGTCCGGGTAGCAGCGCACCCGCAGACCGGTGCCGGCGAAGGTCTCGCTCCAGCGCTGCCCCGTCGCCGGCAGGTACATGAAGTTCGCGTGCGCGTCGGTGGTGTAGATGCCCAGCCCGGACAGCCGCATCCGCAGGTAGCGCCGCTCGGCGGTGATGAGCCGGATCCGTTGCTGCAGTTCGTCTTCGGCCTCGTACGAGGCGATCACGGCGGGCAGGCTGGTCAACGCGATGCCGAACGGCAGCTGCTGGGACCACAGCGTCTCGGCCAGCTGTGGTGCCGCCACGCCGTAGCCGATCCGCAGCCCGGCCAACCCGTATGCCTTGGAGAACGTCCGGACCACCACCACGTTCGGGAAGCGCGGTATCAGCGCCGCGATATCGATCCAGTGGTCGGGCGCGGCGAACTCGATATACGCCTCGTCAAGCAGCACGACGGTGTCTCGCGGTACCCGGCGCAAAAAGCGCAGCAAGTGCGCCACCGGCTCCAGCGTCCCGGTGGGGTTGTGCGGTCGGCACACCACCACCACCCGCGCCGTGGCGGCCGCGGCCGCCAGCCGGTCGAAGTCGTTGTGGCCGCCCTTGTCGAGCGGCACGCTGACCGCCTTCAGCCGCGCCATCCGCGCGATGATCGGGTAGCCGTCGAAGGTCGGTGTCGACATGACCATCGTGTCACCGGCAACGGTAAGCGCCTGCAGGGCTTGCAGCACCACTCCCGTCGCGCCCGCGCCGAGCACCACCTGGTCCGCGGGCACCCCGATGCGGCCCGCGATCACGCCGCGTAACCGGTCGGGCAGGAACTCCGGGTAGCGGTTGGCGGCATCGATCGATCGAACCAGCACCGACCGTACCGCGGGCAGTGGGGGGAACGGATTCTCGTTCAGCGACAGCGCAAGTGGATCGGTCGCGTGGGGAAACACGCAAGCATCCTCGGCGGCAACCGGACTCAGGATGGGCCGCATCACTCTCGGCCGCCCCACCGCACCGCCGCCGCACCGGCGAAGTCACCGGCGTGGGCAAAACCGGCCATCAGCACCACATCACCGGCTTTGAGCTGGCCGTCGGAGATCGCGCGATCGAGGTTGATCGGGATGCCGGCACCGAACAGGTTGCCGCACTGGTCGAACGTGTCGCGGTGCCGCTCGGCGGGCAACTCGAGCGCTTCCCGCCAGTTCCGCAGAAAAGCCCGGTTCGGCTGGTTGGTGACCAACAGGTCGATGTCCTTGGCGGGCACGCCTATTCGGTCACAGACCGCGTATGCCACCTCCGGCACCTGCCGGTTGCCGCGGGCCAGCACCTTGGTGATCTTGCTTTCGGTGAAGCCGATGCTGCCCTCCCCCGGGCCGGCCTGCCACCACTTGCGGGGCGGGTCGAAGGACAGCGCCATCTCCCCGGCGTGTTCGCCGTAGGTGCGGCACTCGACGTCCAGGATCGGCGATTGGTCGCCGAGGGTGACCAGCCCGACGGCGGCGCCGTCGCCAGGCACCGCCGATTGCGCCTTGCGACGGATGGTGGGCTGATCGAAGAATTGGCCCGCGGCGTTCTGCGCGACGGCGATCAGTGCCGTGCGTCCCTCGCCCGACGCCAGCAGCTTACGAGCGACGTTGAGCGCCAACACAAATGCGGCGCACCCGCCGTTGTTCAGGTCCAGCACCCACGACGGACGTAGCCCGAGCCGGTGCGCGATACCCCCGCCCTGCCCGTAGAACGCCATGTCGGGGACTTGCGTGTGGGTGATCAGCACGTCGGCGCCTTCGACGACGTCGTGCCCGTGCCGCTCGATCAGGCCCGCGACCGCACGCTCGATCATGTCGATGGAGCTTTCCTGCGGTCCGACGTGATGACGGAACTTCGGCGCCCGGAACATGACATTGTCCCGCAGGTCGTCGGTTTCGGCGAACTGAGCGTAGTAGTCCGCCGGGATCGGCGGGCCGGGCAGATAGGTGGAGACGTCGATCAGGCTGACACTCGGGGTACCCATGGCGTGCTCATTTCATCCAGTCGGGGGTGACCGAGAGGCCATTGCGGTGGCGATACTCGGCGATTGCCTTGAGGTTCTTCAGCTCCAGCAGATGCCCGGCGCCGAACATGTCCCAGAAGTCGCCGACCCACACCGGCCGTTGCGGCGGGGCGGTCTGCGGGTACGGGTTCTCGTCGTAGAACGGGTGGTGGCAATTCGTCCACAGCACCACCGAACCCGGCTTGTTCAGCACCAGTTGCGCGTCGACTACCCGCATCAAATAGATCATCCACAGGTGCTGGCCCTGATCCCAGGCGCAGTGATAGTCGACGGTGCGGGCCACCGGATTGGCGACCGTGCGGGTGTAGATCTCGGTCTCCGAGCCGAGCCGGTCGTACGCCAGCCACAACCCCGGTTCGTCGGTCGGGGTGAAGCCGCGCAGGCTGTAGGTCCACTCCTCGAGGCTGCGGGTGTCGGACAGGTACGCGTAGAGCTCGTCCGGGGGGCAGTCGATGTAATCGTTGACGGTGCAGTATTCCCCGAACACCTGGTCGTGCGGGTACACCGAACGCATCATGTCCATGATCACCGGTGTGGCTTTTTCCCGCGGCGAGGTTTCGATGCGGGTGACCCCGTCGAGGACGTCGGGAATATCTTCAAGCGCTGGCAGCGACATCGGGGTAGCCCTCCTTAACGGTCGAAATATGGCTCCCGGCACCGGATTCGGACGTCGCGGTAAGGAAGGGAGCGAACGGGGCGATCTCGTCGGCGGCGCACTCGACGCCGATCACCGCCGGCCCGTCGATCTCGAGGGCCGCGCGCATGGCGTCGGCGAGTCCGCCGCGGTCGCTAACATCCATCGACATCAGGCCGGGGAACATGGCGGCCAGCCCGGCGCCGAGCTGGCTGGGCCGGAAGCGGTTGTAGCTGTACACGTTGTCGTAGTACAGCTGCTCGCGGGTCACACACATGGCGTGCGCGTTGTTGTTGAACAACACGAAGGTGACCGGCAGCCGGTACTGCACCGCGGTGTGCACCTCCATGCCGTGCATGAAAAATGCGCCGTCACCGGCGATCACGACGGTGCGCCCGGCCGGCCGGCCGGTGTTGGCTCGCCCGAAGGCCATCCCGATCCCGGCACCGAAGCTGTAGCCCATGCCGCCCATGCCCAACGCGACGGCGAACCTGCCGTCGCGCCGCGCCGGCAAGTAATGCACGGCGGAAGCACCGGTGTTGCCCGCGTCGACCACGATGTCTGCGCCGTCGGGTAACACTTCGTCGAGCACCGCCATGGCGTCGCGGTAGCGCACACCGGTACCGACGCAGGACGGTGGCGTCAGCTCCGAGCGTCCCACGGCGTCGGGAACTCTTACCCCCGTTGGCCGTCCGCTGCCGGCCAACGCCCGAGTCAGCGTCCGCAACGCGGTGCGCAGATCCCCGGTGTGCACGTGCGCGCAGGGGATGTACGGGCGCGCGGAGCCGATAGAGACGGTGCGCACGGCGGCCAGGGCTGCATCGAGACCGGCTCGGGCGGTGACCGGCAATCGGGTGCCGACCACCAGGCACACGGCGCTGGCGGCGATCGCTTCCGCGACGCCGGGGTGGCCCATCACACCGGTCACCCCTAAGGCCGAAGATCGGCCGAATCCCGGTGTGCCCGAAGCATCTTTGGCGTCGGGCACGGTTGCAACCCGGGCACGCAGGACCGCGCGCAAGGCCTCGAGCTCGCCGCGGGCGTCGTCGCGGGCCACCTGCTCGCCCGCGATGATCGTGATCGGTCCGCCGGCGTCGCGCAGCAGGCCCACGATTCGATGCGTATCTCCGATCGGGCGCGGGTCGACGGCCGGGGCTTGCGGCACGGCCCCCGCGCAAACCCGAGCCTGCTGAATATCTTTGGGCAGCAACACCACTGCCGGTCCTCCGGTGCGTGCCGCGGCGATGGCCCGGGACAGTGCCGCGCCGACCTCGGCCGGCCGCAACACCCGCTCGGTGTACACCGAGACCGCGGAGAACACCGCCTCGACGTCAAGGGAGCCGTTAGCGCCACTGGTGTCTTGAAACGAGCCCCTGCCGTCCAGGGTGGTCGGCGTCTGACCGACCAGCGCCAGCACCGGGACCCGGCTGGTGAGCGACTCCCCAAGACCCGCTACAAGATTCAGCGCACCCCCACCGGAAGTCGCCGCGACCACACCCAGACCGGCGCCGCTGCGGCTGTAGCCATCGGCCATGGCGGCCGCCGAGAATTCGTGCTTGGCCAGTACCGCAGTGACGCCGGTGTGGAAATGTGCTGCGTCGTAAAGATCTTCGATGTTGGCGCCGTCCACTCCGAAGATATGGTTCGCGCCGGTCGACGCGAGGCATTCGACGATGTGGTCAACAGCCCGGTAACTCCGAGGCATCTGCTCACCTAAGTTCTATTGAGACGATGCCTTTGACACGAGTCAGGTGATCGCGGGGTTCACCTGCCGGGTTACAGCGAGCGTTCCAGCAGAACCTCGCCGCTGTCGGCCGCCACCACCTGCACGGCAGCGATCTGCTCGAGTGGTGTCGAAATGCTCGCGGCCGGCGTCGCGGTGTGGCCCGGTTCGGCCACCCAGGTCGCCAGCCGGGTCTTGCTGCCGTCGCGACCCACCACCACCATGGCCAGCGTGTCGTGGTGCGCGTACGGCGGAGCCAGGCAGACGCACTTCAGGTTGATCGCGGTGCCCCAATGCTGGCTGGACAACTGGACCGTCGATGCCAGCATCGTGGTACCCACCTGCGCCATCTCCGACGACTGGGCCACGGTCTGCGTGGACGCCGGGGACGAGGACCGGTCCTGGAAACCCTGGAAACCCTGGACGCCCAAGAACACGCCGACCGCCAGCACCGCGGCCGCGGCCGACGACGCCACCCAGGTGATGATCCTGGCGCGGCGACGCCGCCAGGCCACCTTCGCCAGCAATGACGGCAACAACTCGGGCGACGGCTCCGGCGGCGCCGCCGCGGCGTCCCCGGACTGGCCCATGGCGGCCACCTCTTCACGATCGAGCTGCGACAGCAGGGCCGGCACCCCGCTGAGCTCGGCGACGGCCTCCCGGCAGGCCGGGCACTGGGCCAGGTGCGCCTCGAACTCGCGGCGGTCGGCCGAGGACAATGACCCCAGCACGTATGCGGCATCCCACATCGCGTACCGGTGGTTGTCACCCATGATCAGACCAAAGACCTCGTTGTCGCCAGGCGGACCCAAGCCGCGCAGCGGCGTCTTCATTTCATCCATCTCCATTCACCCTTCAAGCATTCGGAGCCGATGACCACACAGATGGGTGGGGGGACTGTCATCGGGTAACTCCGAGTTCCTGCAGAGTGAGCCGCAAAGCCCGCACGGCATAGTGTAGTCGGGACTTCACAGTTCCCTCGGCTATCTCGAGGTCTGCAGCAATCTGTGCGGTGGTCCATCCGCGGTAGTAGGACCGCTCGATGACGGCCCGGTGTTCCGCGGACAATTGCGTCATCGCTTCGGCGATCAGCAACCGGTCCAGCGCCGCGTTGACCTCGTCGGGCGTCGCCTGTTCCGGGGCTCCCTCTTCGTCGAGGGAGCCGACCACGTTGCGATAGCGCGCACTGCGCCGGTCGTCGATGATCATGTTCCTGGCCACGGTAAACAACCAGGCACGCGCCGACCGTTCCGTGTCGCCGATGACCTCCGGGTGCTGCCATGCGCGCAGCAACGTTTCCTGGACCACGTCCTCGGCGTGGCTGCGGTCACCGGTCAACCGCAGCGCGTAGCGCCACAACACCGCGGCATGCTCGTCGTAGAGCGCCTTCATCAATGCGGCCTCGCCGGCACCCGACGCCGGGTGAGTATCAGCACCCCGTGCCACTCGACCACCTCCTGCCCATAGACACGAGTTGAGTAGCGGTTTAGTTCGAGGTCTATCGCAGCGTGAGGATGCGGGGCCCGTCCTCGGTGACCGCCACGGTGTGCTCCCAATGCGCCGCACGGGATCCGTCGGTGGTGGTGACCGTCCAGTCGTCGTCGAGAACGGTAGTTTTGCCGGTTCCCAGGGTCAGCATCGGCTCGATGGCCAGCACCGACCCGACGGCCAGCAACGGCCCACGGCCCGGCGAGCCTTCGTTGGGCAGGAAGGGGTCCATGTGCATCTGCCGGCCGATGCCGTGGCCGCCGTACCCTTCGACGATCCCGAAGCTGCGACCGTGCCGCGCGGCGGCCGCCCGGGTTCCCATTTCGATGGCGTGCGAGACATCCGTCAGCCGGTTACCAGGGATCATCGCCGCGATTCCGGCCTCGAGGGATTCCCTGGTCGCCGCGGACAACGCCGCATCGGCGGGGTCGAGGGCACCCACGCCGAAGGTGATGGCCGCGTCGCCGTGCCAGCCGTCCAGGATCGCGCCGCAGTCGATGGACACCAGGTCACCGGGGACGAGGATTTCGGCGGCGGACGGGATGCCGTGTACCACCCGGTCGTTGACGGACGCGCAGATCGATGCCGGATACCCGTGGTAGCCCAGAAACGACGGCGTGGCGCCCGCCTCCCTGATCACCGTCTCGGCGATGTGGTCCAGCCCCAGGGTGGAGCTGCCGGACACCGCGGCGGCCCGCACGGCCTGCAGCGCGGCGGCGACCACGGCGCCCGCCGCGGCCATCGCGTCGAGTTCGCCGGCGCTACGCTGCGGCACCACCTTGCGGCTCCGCAACCGCGCCAGCGGATTCATCGCTACTTGCCCAGCGCCCGCAGCGCGCGGGCGAATACCTCGTCCACCGCACCGACGGCGTCGACGGTCTTCAGCTGGTCGCGGTAGTACTCGAGCAGCGGCGCGGTCTCGTCACGGTAGATCTTCATCCGGTTGAGGATGACCTCGTCGGTGTCGTCGGCGCGGCCGCGGCCCTTGAGCCGGTGCAGCAACTCGTCTTCGGACACCCGGAACTCGAGCACCGCGTCGATGTCGGTGCCGCGGCGGCCCAGCATCTCGTGCAACGCTTTGGCCTGCTCGATCGAGCGCGGATACCCGTCCAGGATGAAGCCGTTGGCCACGTCCGGCTCGTTCAGCCGGTCGTCGACGAGTTGGTTGGTCAGCTCGGAGGGCACCAGGTCGCCGGCGTCGAGGTAGCGCTTGGCCTCCAGGCCCAGCTTGGTGCCCTGGCCGATGTTGCTACGGAAAAGGTCCCCGGTGGAGATCTGCGGGATCCCGAGCTTCTCGCTGAGCTTCTCCGACTGCGTGCCCTTGCCTGCCCCCGGCGGGCCCAGCAAAACGACTCTCACTTGAGGAACCCTTCGTAGTTGCGCTGCATGAGCTGACTCTCGATCTGTTTGACCGTATCCAACCCGACACCGATCATGATCAGGACTGCGGTGCCGCCGAAGGGCAGGTTTTGCACCGCCCCGGCGTTGCCGATCTGCAGGAACAGGTTCGGCAGTACCGCGATCGCCCCGAGGTAGATCGAGCCCGGGAGCGTGATCCTGCTCAGCACATAGCGCAGATAGTCGGCGGTGGGCTTGCCGGGCCGGATGCCCGGGATGAAGCCGCCGAACTTCTTCATCTCGTCGGCACGCTCGTCGGGGTTGAAGGTGATCGACACGTAGAAGTACGTGAAGAAGATGATCAGGCCGAAGTAAATGGCGATGTAGACCGGGTCGCTGGGGTCGGACAGGTAGGTTCCGACGAACTTGTCCCACCAGCTGTTGCCCACGCCGCCGCTGCCACTGCGGATCAGCTGGGTGATCAGGTGCGGAATGTAGATCAGTGACGAGGCGAAGATGACGGGGATGACGCCGGCCTGGTTGACCTTGAGCGGCAGATACGTCGAGGTGCCCCCGTACATGCGCCGGCCCACCATGCGCTTGGCGTACTGCACCGGGATCCGGCGCTGGCCCTGCTCGACGAACACCACGCCGACGATGATGATCAACGCGGCGGCGCAGACGGCGGCGAAGATCATGCCGCCGCGGCTGTCCAGGATGGTCTTGCCTTCCGCCGGGATGCGCGCGGCGATACCGACGAAGATCAGCAGGGACATGCCGTTGCCGATGCCGCGCTCGGTAATCAGCTCACCCATCCACATCACCAGCGCCGCCCCGCTGGTCATCACCAACACGATGACGACCAGGGTGAAGATGCTCTGATCGGCGATGATGTCCAGCGAGCAGCCCTGCAACAGGCCGCCGTTGGCCGCCAGCGCCACGATGCTGGTGGCCTGCAGGATGGCCAGCGCGATCGCCAGGTAGCGGGTGTACTGGGTCATCTTGGCCTGGCCGGATTGGCCTTCCTTGCGCAATTCCTCGAAGCGTGGAATGACCACGGTCAGCAACTGCACGATGATGCTGGCGGTGATGTAGGGCATGACGCCCACCGCGAACACCGTGAGCTTGAGCAGCGCGCCCCCGGAAAACAGATTGATCAGCGAATAGATCTGCCCGGCCTCACCGCCGCTGGCTTCCTTGATGCACTGCTGGACGTTGGGAAAGTTCACCCCGGGCGACGGGAGTGCGGCGCCCAAGCGATACAGCACGACGATGCCGAGCGTGAAAAGGATCTTCCGTCTCAAGTCGACTGTTCGCAGCGACGAGATGAAAGCCGAAAGCACTCTATCCTCCTGCGCGGCCGGGGGTCATCCTGCAGTACGCGCGCTCAACACCCGCAGGCCAGGACGTACGGCGTCACGCGTCAAATCGTGTACGAGACTAACAGCTGGTGGGACCAGATCCTTAAATGGGCGGCCTCGGGCAGTACCGAAAGGGTCGGAAAAAATTCAGAAAGCCGACAGCCACGAGGCGTAGAGTTTTGATCGCTCGTTGCATTTGCTAAGTATCAATGCTGGGCGCCCGAGAGTGCCGACGTGCGGTGGCCAGCGGAGTCGAAAGAGGTGCACCATGACACGGACTGATCAAGACAGCTGGGATTTGGCCTCCAGCGTCGGCGCGACGGCCACCATGGTCGCGGCGGCGCGCGCGGTGGCCAGCAACGACCCCAATCCGATCATCAACGACCCGTTCGCCGCCCCGCTGGTCCGCGCCGTCGGGCTCGACTTCTTCCGCCGCGTGGTAGACGGCGAGATCAACGCCGCCGACGCGCCCGAGGACGGCGACGGGGACCTCCAGCTCGAGACGGACTCGATCGCGGTGCGCACCCGCTTTTTCGACGACTTCTTCCTCAACGCCGCCCGCGACGGGATCCGCCAGGCGGTGATCCTGGCGGCCGGTCTCGACGCGCGCGCCTACCGGTTGTCCTGGCCGGACGGCAGCGTGGTGTACGAGGTCGACCAGCCCCAAGTCATCGAGTTCAAGACCGCCACGATGGCGAGCCTGGGTGCCGCGCCGGCCGCCGAGCGGCGCACCGTCAGCGTCGACCTACGGGACGACTGGCCCGCGGCGCTGCGCGGCAGCGGATTCGACGTGAGCCAACCGACGTCCTGGAGCGCCGAGGGCCTGCTCATGTACCTGCCGCCCGAGGCGCAGGACCGGCTGTTCGACAACATCACCGCACTGTCCGCCCCGGGCAGCAAGCTGGCCACCGAGTACCACCCCGACAACGACACGACGATGTCCGAACGGGCGCAGGAGTTCAACGAGCGCTGGGCGAAGCTGGGCTGCGACATCGATTTGTCCGGGTTGTTCTTCGACGGGGAGCGCAGCAACGTGGTGGAGTACCTCACCGAGCACGGCTGGCAGGTGAGCTCGCGGCCGCGGCGCGAGCTGTTCACCGATTACGGCCGCGAATTCTCCGACGACGAGACGCAGCTGCGCAACATCGTTTCCGTCACCGCGACGCTGCGCTAGGGACGTCGAATGACCACCGAGAGCAAGCGATTTGACGGCGACACTTGGGATTTGGCGTCCAGCGTGGGAGCCACGGCCACCGCGGTGGCCGCCCGCCGGGCCATGGCGTCCAGGGGCCCCAATCCGCTGATCGACGATCCGTTCGCCGAGCCGCTGGTCAACGCCGTCGGCGTGCAGGCGTTCATCCGCATGATGAACGGGGAGCTCGAAACGCCCGACGACGATCCCGCGTTCACCACGCAGCGGCTCAGCGAAGGCATGGCGGTGCGCACCCGATACTTCGACACCTTCTTCCTCGAGGCAGTCGAAGCCGGTCTGCGCCAAGCGGTCATTTTGGCGTCCGGGCTCGACACCCGTGCCTACCGCTTGCCGTGGCCGGACGGGACCGTACTCTATGAAATCGACCAGCCGCGCGTGATCGATTTCAAGACCCGGACGTTGGCCGATCTTGGCGCCGCGCCGGTGACGGATCGCCGGGCGGTGGCAGTAGACCTGCGCGATGACTGGCCAAGTGCCTTGCGCGCCAACGGGTTCGATTCGTCCCGACCGACGGCATGGATAGCCGAGGGACTGCTGGGCTATCTGCCGCCGGACGCCCAGGATCGGCTGTTCGACAACATCACCGCGCTGTCGTGTGCCGGCAGCCGGATCGGCACCGGCTACGTTCCGGATATTCGCGACCGGGTGCGCAAGCGCGGCCGTGAGCTCAGCGAGCGTTGGCGCCGCATGGGGCTGGACCTGAACTGGTCGGAACTCGTCTACGACGGCGAACGCAATGACGTGGTCGCTTACCTCAACGAGCGGGGCTGGGAAACCACGGTGCGCACCACGCCGGAGATGTACGCGCACAACGGTTTCGAGTTCCCTACCGACCCCTCCGCCGCGGTCTTCGGCGATATCAGATATGTGACGGCGACGCTAGGAAACCGAACATGACGCGCACCGAGCAAGACACCTGGGACCTGGCCTCGAGCGTGGGCGCGACCGCGACGTGGGTTGCCGCCGCCCGGGCTTTGGCCAGCAAGCAGACCGATGCACTGATCGACGATCCGTTCGCCGACCCACTGGTCCGCGCGGTAGGCAAGGATTTCTTCATCGGTGTGCTGGACGGCGAGATCACCGACGACAGTGGCGATATCGACCCGGAGGACGACCCGGAAGCGGAGTACAACCTGCGGCGGATGATCAACATGATGGCCGTGCGTACCCGCTATTTCGACGACTTCTTTCTCGACGCCGCCGCCGCGGGTGTGCGCCAGGCCGTCATTTTGGCCGCGGGCCTGGACTCGCGGGCCTACCGGTTGACCTGGCCCGCGGGCACCGTCGTGTACGAAGTCGATCAGCCCGCGGTCATCGAGTTCAAGACCATGACACTGGCGGACTTAGGCGCCGAGCCCATCGCGCAGCGCCGGACGGTCGCCGTCGACCTTCGAGATGACTGGGTAAATGCGTTGCACCGCAACGGTTTCGACGCGAACCAGCCCACCGCGTGGAGCGCCGAAGGACTACTGATGTATCTGCCGCCGGACGCCCAAGACCGACTGTTCGACGCGATCACCGCGACCAGTGCGCCCGGCAGCCGGCTGGCGACCGAATATCACCGCGACGGCGGCATGCCGTTGTTGGAACGGCGCGCGAAAGCGATGACCAACCGCTGGGGCCGCTTCGGGTTCGATGTCGACGTGTCGACCCTCGTCTACTACGGCGAGCGCACTCCGGCCGCGGACTACCTCAGCGCGCGGGGCTGGGCGACTTCCACCCGTACCCGCGCCGACATGTTCGCCGCGGCGGGCCTGTCCCTGTCTCCCGGGGAGAGCATCGAAGCGCTGCAGAACAGCATCGCCGTCACCGCCGTGCTGCAATAGCCGCTCGATCAGGCCGGTTTGGCCGCGGGCGCCCGGACCACCAGCGGCACCGCGGGAAAGCACCACGCCAGCTCCGAGCGGGACTTGCGCAGCGCCGCGGTGCCGTAGCCCTTCTTCCGGTGGTCGGGGTGAATCCAGATGCGGACGTCGACCTCGCCCCGGACCAGCTCACCGAACACCATTCCGACCTTCTCACCGGAATCGACGGCGACGAACCAGGCGGCTTCCTCGTCGTCGACGCGGCGCAGCGCCGCCCGGATCTCGTCGTCGAGATTGCCCGCGGGCCCGCCGGATCCGTCGCCGGCGAAGCCGATGTCCTGGGTGCGGACCGCAAACAGGTCGCGGTCCTCGGCGGCGGAGAACGGTCGCAGCTCGAGGTTGTCCCCCGAGCTCGCCGGCCGCTCGCCGAGGGTGAAACTCAGCTGCTTGTTCAGGTCTTCGAGTTCGGCGAGAATCTTTCGCCTCGAGTCGATGGTGAGCTGCTCGAAGGACATCCCCATCACCGCTTCGGCGGCGAGATGAGAGGTGTCCAGGAGTTTGACGATCCCGTCGACCGCGGCTTGTTTGGTCTCCGACTCCACCACCAGATCGGCGATTTCGTGCCTGCGTTCAAGCGCTTTCAACAACGCGTCGGCGATCTCTCGACGGGCGGCTTTGCGATCCTGGTCAGTCATTGCACCAGCCTAGAACGCCGGGGACGTTAGCGCGCCAGATCTCAGTCCGGCGGCCGGGACGGTCGCTCACCCAGTGCCAGGAAGCGCCGGTACCGGTCCTCGACCGGGCCCACCCAGGCGGGGTCGGGGTCGACGACACGGTCGGTGCACACCCAGCGGCCGGCGTCGATGATCGACGTCTCCAGGCCGGCCGCCATCCGGCCCAGAAAGGCCGCCCCCAGCGCCGCGCCCTCGGGCACCCCGGACACCGCCACCGGCCGGCCGGTGGCGTCGGCGATGGCCTGCATCCATGGCGCCAAGCGGGTGCCGCCGCCCGTGGCCACGATGCGTACGACCGGCGCTCCGCTGAGTTCGATGAGCTGGCGGACCACGAAGCCGGACGCCTCGTAGGCGGCCCTGCGCAGCGCGGCGCTGTCGTGGGTGAGGTCGATCGCGTCGAGTGCCCCCCGCCGGTGCGGGTCGTGGAACGGGGTGCGTTCCCCGCGGATATAGGGCGACCAGACCGGAACCCGACGCGGATCCACCGCGCCGGGCGGGCCCGGCGCGATGACGCGATCGACCCAGCCGAGGAACAGTCCCCCGGCGTTGCTGGCGCCGCCGATCAGGCTCTTGCCCGCCGTGGTGTGCGGAATGGTCCACAGCCCCGGCACCTGACGCGCCTCGGGGACGGTCACCCACACGATGAGCGTGGTACCGCACATGACCAGCACGTCGCCGTCTCGATCGGCGCCCGCCACCATCTGCTCGCACAGGGCGTCGACGGCGCCCAGTCCCAGCACCGCGCCGGTGCCGCGGACCTCCCCGGCCGCGGCCCCGATCGTCTCCACGCGAGGCAGCTGTGCGACCACGGCGCCGCGCTCGGCGCAGGCCGCCGGGTCCCAACCGGTCCCGTCGAACAGCGGGAAAGAGGTCGCCGCGGTGGCGAAGTCGAGCACCGCCTCGCCGGTCAGGGCATGGTTGGCCACCGCCGGCGCCGGCCAGTATCCGGCCGCACCGGGAACTTCGGCGGCCATCCAGCGCAGGAACTCGGCGGCCTCCCCCAACGCCGGGACCGGCTGATCCCCCGCCACCCGGCCGCGCTCGTCGCCGTAGAGCAGCCCGGGCGCCAGCGGGCGGCCCGCGGCATCGACGGCCGTCAGCGACGGCACCATGGCCGAGACCGCGACGGCGCGGACCTGCGGGCCGGGCACCAGGCGGCGGACCCGGTCCAGGGCCGCTAATGGCCCGCGCCGCCACGCTTCGTCGGCGTCGTGCTCGAGCCGGTCGGGCGTCGGCACCCGCACCCGGTGCGGGATGCGGGCCCGCGCCGCCACCCGGCCGTCGCCGTCGGCGGCAACCGCCTTGACCGCGGTGGTGCCGATGTCGATGCCGATCGTGACGCCAGTACGTGACACTGGCGTCACCGTACGCCAGCATTGGCATTCGTGACACCACCACGTGCCCTGGTGACGGCACCACTGCGCGGCCCGGGATTCGCCAAACTGCGGCAGCTGGCCGAGGTGGTCTATGACCCTTGGATAAGTGAGCGGGACCAGGGCCCGCTGCGGATTTACAGTCCCGAGCAGTTGGCTGAGCGAATCGACAGCGAGGGCGCCGACATCGTTGTGGTGGAGAGCGACTCGGTACGCGGCCCGGTGCTGCAACGGCGGTTGCGAGCGATCGCCGCCACCCGCGGCGACCCCACCAACGTCGACATCGCCGCGGCCACCGCGGCAGGCATCCCGGTGCTGAACACCCCGGCGCGCAACGCCGACGCGGTGGCCGAGCTGACGGTGGCCCTGCTCTTGGCCCTCACGCGTCAGCTGTTGACCGCCGACGCAGATGTTCGCAGCGGCAACATGTTTCGCGATGGCAGCATCCCGTACCAGAGGTTCCGCGGGTGGGAAATCGCCGGGCGCACGGCCGGATTGGTGGGCCTGGGCGCCGTCGGCCGGGCACTGCGGTGGCGGCTGACCGGGCTGGATCTGCGGGTCATCGCCCACGATCCGTACCACGACGAGGCCCACCACGACCTAGCCGAGCTGCTCGCCGAGGCCGACATCGTCTCGCTGCACGCGCCGGTCACCGAGGACACCGCGGGCATGATCGGCGCGGCGCAATTCGCGGCGATGCGGGACGGCGCGGTCTTCCTCAACACCGCACGCGCCCAGCTACACGACACCGACGCCCTCGTCGATGCGCTGCGCAGCGGCAAGGTTGCCGCGGCCGGGCTGGACCACTTTGCCGGCGAGTGGCTGCCCACCGATCACCCGCTAACCCGCATGCCCAACGTCGTGCTGACCCCGCACATCGGCGGGGCCACGTGGAACACTGAGGCCCGGCAGGCCCAGATGGTCGCCGACGATCTGGAAGCGTTGCTGGCCGGCAACGTGCCCGCCCATCTCGTCAACCCGGAGGTGCTCGGACCATGACGTCTGTGACATCCGTCGACAACGCAGCGGCCGCGGTGCTGGCGGCGGCCAAGGACATGCTGCGCCGGGGACTGGTCGAGGGAACCGCCGGCAACATTTCGGCGCGCCGCCCGGACGGCAACATCGTCATCACGCCGTCCTCGGTCGACTACCGCGACATGGTGCTCGAGGATCTGGTCGTCGTCGACCCCGACGGCGCGGTACAGCACGCCGCGCAGGTGCGGGCGCCGTCTTCGGAGATGAAGTTGCACCTGGCCTGTTATCAGGCATTCGCCGACATCGGCAGCGTCATTCACAGTCATCCGGTGTGGGCGACGATGTTCGCCGTCGCCCACCAGCCGATCCCGGCCTGCCTCGACGAATTCGCGGTGTATTGCGGCGGCGACGTCCGCTGCACCGACTACGCCGCGTCGGGCACCCCCGAGGTCGGCAGCAACGCGGTCAAGGCGCTGGAAGGCCGCGGCGCCGCCTTGATCGCCAATCACGGCCTGGTGGCGGTGGGGCCCCGCCCCGACAAGGTGCTGCATATCACCGCGCTTGTGGAGCGCACCGCTCAAATCGTTTGGGGTGCAAGGATTCTCGGAGGTCCGGTGCCGATTCCGGACGAGGTGAATCGCAACTTCGCCGGCGTCTACGGCTACCTGCGGGCCAATCCCCTATGAGCAAGGTCCAGCTGGGCCGCGCGACCGTGACACGCATCGTGGAGTTTCAGTTCCAGCTGGGCACACAGTCGTTCCGCAACACCCTGCCGACGGGCTGGCAAGAGCACGCCGACCTGTTGGTGCCCGACTTCTTCGACCCGGACACCGACACGTGGCGCATCGCGGTGCAAAGCTGGGTGATCGAGGTTGACGGGCTGACCGTGGTGGTGGACACCGGCGTCGGCAACGACCGCGAGCGCCCGCACCTGCCGGCCCTCGATCATTTGGCCACGGGATTCCTGGCGGCCTGGAAGTCGCCGGCATCGACCGCGGCGCGGTGGACGTCGTGATCAACACCCACGTGCATTCCGACCATGTCGGCTGGAACACGCTGTTGGACAACGGCGTTTGGGTACCGACGTTTCCCAACGCGCGATATCTGGCGCCCGCGGCCGACTACCGGTACTTCTCCCCGGACGGCCCGGCGGCGCGCCGATCGCCGCGCACGGAGGCCGAAGCCGCCCAGCAGCATGGTGATCGGCTGGTGTTCGCCGACAGCGTGGCGCCCGTCGAGGCGGCCGGTCAGCTTGTCCAATGGTCGGACAATTATCAGATCAGCCCGTCGTTGCGGCTGCGATCGGCTGCCGGGCACACGCCCGGCTCCTCGGTGCTGTGGCTGGATGCGGGCGCCCCCGCGGTGTTCGTCGGCGATCTCACCCACAGCCCGCTGCAGGTTCGCCGTCCCGCCGACCCGTGCGCCTTCGACGTGGATGCTCACGCGGCCGCGGCCACTCGGCGCCGGGTTTTCGCCGAGGCCGCCGCGGCCCACGCAGCCGTGATACCCGCGCACTACCCCGGCCGCGGCGGTGCCACGATCCGCGCGGTGGCCGACCGATTCGACGTGGACGAGTGGCTGGACATCGAGCGGCTGTAAGGGCCGCGGACGGTTAGCTGATGGGCCGCAACGCGCGATACAGCGATTGGAAACGCGCGAACTTTTCGTCGTAGTAGTCACGATGGCAGATCTGCGGCTCGAAGGTGCGGTCGAACTTCACGAACTGTCGCACCGCGTCGGTCATGCATCCCACCACCTCGGTCCCCACGCCGGCCAGCAGCGCCGCGCCGAGCACTGCGGCGTCCGGCACCGCGGTGCGCTTGAGGGCGAAGCCGAGCGCATCGGCGCGGATTTGACACCAGATGTCCGACCGGGACCCGCCACCGCTGATGTTCGCCTGCGCCAGAAGCAGATTCGACGACTGCTGCAGCGCCTGGAAAGCCCACCGTGCTGAGAAGGCGACCCCTTCCATCACGCTGCGTACCGTCTCGGCGCCGCCGACCTGAGAATCGAGCCCGGCGAACGCCCCGCGTGAGCCGGCGTCCCAGATCGGGGCCCGCTCGCCTTCCAGGTGCGGCAGGAACAGCGGGATGGATCGTCCCGGTTCGGTGTCGGCAGCCAGCGCGGACAATCGACCGGTCGAAACACCCAGCAAGCGCGAAACCCATTGCAAGCAAGCACCTCCCGACTGTGTCGGCGCGGCGTGCAAAACGATGTCGTCGTACCGGGGGAACACCACTACTCCCGGGGTGGGATGGACGGTGGCGGAGATGATGCCCAAGATCTCGCTGGTTCCGCTCTGATACATGGCATCAGCGTCGCGCAACACACCGGAGCCGAACATGCCTGCCCAGGCGTCCATGGCGCCGACTATTACGGGCGTTTTTGCGCAAGGCATCCCGTCACCCACGCGTCCCGCCACGTAATCGAAGTCACGAAGCCCGGGCAATAATTCGTGCGCTCGCGGCACCAGGTCGAGTAACTCTGGCACGTAGCCTTGCCCGCGAGCCAAACGAACCGCGGAAATCGCATCGGAGAACACCGACCCGGTCAGCCGCATCACGCAATAGTCTTTGGGCAGCAGGACATATCGCGTCCTTGCATAGACATCGGGATGCACCCGCGCCACGTAGGCCAACCGGGACAACGCGTGACTGGCGTCGATCGGCACCGGTGTGCCGAACCATGCTCGTTGCTGCTCGGCGTCGATGTGCGCGGCCAGCGTGGCGGCATCGGCCGCGCAGCGGGTGTCTTGCCACGTGATCGCGGGCAGCAGCGCCGCACCGTCCGCTCCGGTGAACACATGCGTGTTCACTTGCGAGGTGATGCCGATTCCGGCGAGTCCGGACAAATCATGCCCCGCGGCGAATGCCGTCAGCGCCGCCAGCACCCCATCCATCCAGTCGGCCGGATTCTGCTCGGCGTGACCCGCCGACGGTCGCGACATCGCCAGCGGCCGTGCGTAATCAGCCAGCGGCTTGCCATCGGTATCGATCAGGATCGCCTTGACGGCGCTGGTCCCGACATCGATGCCGATCAGGCAGCTGTGCACCACGGCTGCCAGTGTGCCAGAGCTGTGGCTAGCCGGAATCCCGACTCGGCCGGCCACCCCGCCACTTGCGCGGCGACACGCCATGCACGCGGGCGAACTGCCGACTGAAGTAGCCGGGATCGAATACCCCTACCCGCCGGGCGATTTCGGCGATCGGCAACTCGGTTTGCGAAAGTAGCGTACGTGCTTCGGTCATGCGGCGTTCGATGATCCATTCCTGCACGGTGCGTCCGGTGCGCCGACGTACCACCGTGGTGAGATGCCCCGGCGTCATGCCGACCTCGCCCGCCACGTCCCGCAGCGACAGGGGCGCGGCGTATCGTCGGTCGATAATGTCGAACACATCGGCCAACAGTGGTTCCCCACTGCGTCGCAGCTCGGCGACCACGTCCCGGGCCAGCCGGGCGAGCTCGATCAGCAACAGGGTCAGGTACGCCAGGACCGCCTGCCGATGCCCGTCGCGGCGGGCGGTGAGTTCGGTTTCGATCGACCGGATCACGTTGTCCCACATGGTCTGGCGATCCGCGGGCACCGCCAGGCGCAAGACCCCACCCGAATGGCCGTGCAGGAACGGGAAGAGCAGCGGGTGTGCGCGCCACGCCGGCCAGGGAGACCGGGCGTCCTCACCCAGCGCGGTCGGGTCGAAGAACACCGCGACGCCGTCCTGCAGGTTCACCAGCTGGCCGGGGTCCAGCACCTCACCGGGAGTCGCCACGTACACCAGCCCCGCCGCCGGGGCATACCACAGCGCCGGAAAGTCGTGGATGTGGCGGCCGTGCCCGACGATGTCGCCGGTATGACGCTGCACCGAGACCGGCGCGGTGGCCGGATCGGTCCGGTACCGGTAGACGGGCACGCCGCCGCGGTGCCCGACCAGCCGAGGTACGAGCGTCATGGCACCAAAGATAGTCCTACTATTGACGACGATCACCCAATTAAACGGGCTTGCACCGGTTCATCATGGTTGACATGACGAAACATCCTCCACATGACTACTTGCCGGCCACCGGTCACGATGCGTTTCTGCCCGCCTATGATCTGATCGCCCGACTGATGGGCCTCCACAGCGTCTACCGCCGCCTGGTCGCCCAGGCGGAAATCACAGACGGCCAACGGGTTTTGGAAATCGGCTGTGGCACAGGGAATGTATCGATCACGGCCAAGCGATCCCATCCAGCGGCAGAGGTGGTCGGCTGCGACCCGGATCCGCGAATGGTGGCGGTCGCGCGGCGAAAGGCAGCCCGCATCCCAGGCATCCGTTTCGAGCACGGTTACGCCGAACGGCTTCCGTACTCCGACGGGGAATTCGACCGGGTGCTGTCGTCGATGATGCTGCATCACGTCAGTGACGACGCGAAGGCCGCCGCCGCGGCGGAGATATTTCGGGTGCTGCGTCCGGGTGGCCGGCTGCAGCTGGTCGACATCGCCGGCGAGAGGAATAGCGGCGGGGTGCTGGCGCGGCTCATCCGGCACAACCACCACGTGGCCGGCAATCTCGGTGACGCCGTCCCCAGGCTGCTGCGGTCGGCGGGTTTCGACTGCACCCAACTGGCCACCACCCGGCAGCGGATCGTCGGCCAACTCGCCTACTATCAGGCCACCCGGCCCGTTTAGTGCGCCATTCGTCGAAGTTGCCCCGGATCGCGGGAAGCGTACAGTGGTGGAAGCTTGTTATACCGACTAAGTATTAGCGAAGTTAACCTAAGTACATCCTGCAGGGGGCACCGATGACTTCCACCAGCTCCACCAGATACGACGGCGACACCTGGGATTTGGCGTCCAGCGTCGGGGTGACCGCCACCATGGTGGCCGCGGCGCGCGCGATCGCGACCCGGGCCGAGCGGCCCCTGATCAACGACCCGTACGCGGAACCGTTGGTCAGGGCCGTCGGCGTCGACCTACTCTCCCGGCTGGCCAGCGGCGAACTGGACCCGGCCGAACTGAACGACGTGCACGACGGATCCGCCGGATCGGCCGGTGCGATGTCCCGCATGGCCGACAACATGGCGGTGCGCACCAAGTTCTTCGACGAGTTCTTCATCGAAGCGACCACGGCCGGCATCCGGCAGGTCGTGATCCTGGCATCCGGCCTGGATTCCCGCGCCTACCGGCTGGCCTGGCCCGCCGGCACGGTCGTCTACGAAGTCGACCAGCCGCAGGTCATCGAATTCAAGACCCGGGCCCTGAGCGATCTGGGCGCCGAGCCCACCGCCGATCGTCGGGTGGTAGCCATCGACCTGCGCGACGACTGGCCCACCGCATTGCGTATGGCGGGCTTCGACCCGTCCCAGCCCGCGGCGTGGAGCGCCGAGGGCCTGCTCGGCTACCTGCCGCCGGAGGCTCAAGACCGGCTGTTGGACACCATCACCGCGCTGAGCGCGCCGGGCAGCCGGGTGGCCACCGAAAGCGCACCCAATCCCGAGCCCGGCGAAGAGGACAAGCTTCGGGAGCGGATGCAGAGCATCGCCGAGCGCTGGCGCGCCCACGGCTTCGATCTCGACATGGCGGGCCTGGTTTACCTCGGCGACCGCAACGAGGTGGTTCCCTACCTCACCGAGCGGGGATGGTCGCTGCACAGCAGCAGCATCCAGGAGTTGTTTGCGGAGAACGGGTTTGCGCCGCTCGAGGATGACGACATGCGCATGGGCGAGATGCTCTACACCAGCGGCACCCTGGAGAGGAAGGCCAAGTGAGCAGCCAGACCGGCCGCCGCGACGGCGACAGCTGGGACCTGGCCAGCAGCGTGGGAGCCACGGCCACCATGGTGGCCGCCTCCCGCGCGGTGGCGTCGCAGGGTCCCGACCCGCTTTTAAACGACCCGCTGGCCGATCCGCTGGTTCGGGCCGTCGGGCTGGATCCGTTCATTCGCATCCTCGACGACGACATCGATCTCGAGGACCTCAAAGACGACGCGCTGCTCAACCGCAGGGCGCGCAGCGAGCAGATCACGGTGCGCACCAGATTTTTCGACGACTTCTTCACCGGCGCCACGAGCGCGGGCATCCGGCAGGCGGTGATCCTGGCTTCCGGCCTGGACACCCGGGCCTACCGCCTGGCCTGGCCGGCGGGCACGGTGGTCTACGAAGTCGACCAGCCACCGGTCATCGCGTTCAAGACGAACACACTGGCCGGTCTGGGCGCGGCTCCCACGGCCGAACGCCGCACGGTCGGCATCGACCTGCGCGACGACTGGCCGGCGGCGTTGCGCGAGGCCGGTTTTGACGTCACCCGGCCCAGCGCGTGGAGCGCGGAAGGGCTGTTGCCGTACCTGCCGCCCGAGGCGCAGGACCGGCTGTTCGACAACATCACGGCGCTATCGGCGCCCGGGAGCAGGCTGGCCACCGAGCACGTCCCGGACCCCAACGCGTTCTCCGACGAGCGGATGCAGCGCATCAGCGAACGCTGGCGAAGCTACGGGTTCGACCTCAACGCGGCCGATCTGTTCTACCGGGGCGAGCGCAACGTCGTCGTCGACTATCTGAGCGCCCACAACTGGGACGTCACGGCGCATTCCGCCAAAGAGTTGTACGCGCACAACGGGTTTCGGTTACCGGAGGACGAGATCGCGGCGGTCTTCGGCGACCTGAGCTATGTCGCCGCTACCCTGAAATAGCGCACCGTTAAAGTCGTCTCATGCCTCGTGCGCACGACGACAATTGGGACCTCGCGTCCAGCGTGGGCGCGACCGCCACCATGGTCGCGGCCGGCCGCGCCATGGCCACCAACGACCCTCGCGGATTGATCAGTGACCCGTTCGCCGCGCCGTTGGTGCGTGCGGTGGGACTGGACTTCTTTACCAAAATGATGGACGGTGAGCTCGATTTCTCCGCGATCGAGAATGCCACGCCGGTGCGCATGCAGGCGATGGTCGACGGAATGGCGGTGCGCACCAGGTACTTCGACGACTACTTCCGTGATGCCGTCGCCGGCGGTGTGCGTCAGGTGGTGATTTTGGCCTCCGGCTTGGACTCGCGCGCCTACCGGTTGGACTGGCCCGCGTCGACCGTGGTCTACGAAATCGACCAGCCGCAGGTGATCGAGTTCAAGACAACGACTTTGGCCGACATCGGCGCCCAGCCGACGGCCGTCCGACGCGCCATCCCGATCGACCTGCGCGCGGACTGGCCGACGGCGTTGCGGGCCGCCGGATTCGACCCCACCGCGCCGAGCGCGTGGCTGGCCGAAGGGCTGCTGATCTATTTGCCGCCGGAAGCCCAGGACCGGTTGTTCGACAACATCACCTCGCTCAGTGCGCCCGGCAGCACGATTGCCACCGAATTCGTGCCCGGCATCATCGATTTCGACGCGGACAAGGTTCGGGAGATGTCGAACTCGTTCCGGGACCACGGGGTCGACATCGACATGGCGTCGCTGGTGTACGCCGGCGAGCGCAACCATGTGGTCGATTACCTGAGTGGCAAGGGCTGGGACGTCGGGGGCGTGACCCGCACGGAGCTTTTCGAGCAGCACGGCATCGACATTCCGCCGCCGGAGAATGACGACCCGCTCGGCGAGATCATCTTCATCAGCGGCCGGCTCGCCGGCGCAGGTTCAACGGCGGCCGGCTAGAAGCGCGACTCCCCCAGCCACAACACACTGGCGCCGTTGACCGCCTCCTCGAGGTTGTGCACGACGGCAGCGACCGTGCGGCCGAGCAGCACCCCCAGCGCGTCCGGCAACGACGCGGCGGCCGGCTGGGCGGACGCCCGGGGCCGCACCAGGTTCAGCAACGACGATCCGGGATAGCTGACGATGCGCACGTCGGCGTCCTCGTCCAGTCCGGCGAGGATCTTGGCGCGGCGCACCGCCGTGCGCAGCCCACCGAGTTCGTCGACCAGGCCCCGCTCGAGCGCGTCGGCGCCCGTCCACACCCGGCCCCGGGCGACGGCGTCGACGGCCTCGGTACTCAAGTTGCGGCCCTGCGCGACGCGTTCCACGAAGTCGGCGTAAATCAGGTCCGCTTCGGCTTCCCGATCGGCTCGCTGCTGTGCAGTGAACGGCACATCGGATGACCAGGCGTCGGCATTTGCGTTGGTGCGCACAGCATCTGAGACGACGCCCAGGCGCTCCTTGAGATCGCGAAACACCAGTTTGCCGGTGATCACGCCGATCGAACCGGTGATGGTGGCCGGGTTGGCCACGATCGCGTCGGCGGCCATCGCCGCGTAGTAGCCCCCGGACGCCGATACCGAACCCATCGACGCGACGACCGGCGTGCCGCGTTCACGGGACCGCGCCACCTCGCGCCAGATGGTTTCCGACGCCGTGACCGATCCGCCCGGGCTGTCGATGCGCAGCACGATCGCCGATACCGAGTCATCACCGGCCGCCTCCCGCAGCGCGCTGGCAATGGTGTCGCCGCCGACGGCCGAATGACCCAACGGCAGCAGCTGCGGTCCCCCGCGCCCGTTGACGATCGGACCCTGCAGCGTGATCACTGCCAGCGTCGGCTTGGAACGCCGGCCGGGAAGCGACGGTGCCTGCGGCACCAGCCGCGACCGGGCCGCAGCGGCGTAGCGCGTGAGATTCAGCCGTGGCGCAAGCTTTTCCGGGTCGGCCTCCCCACCTTCCGACGAAACAGCTTCTACTCCAACCAATTCCGCGATCCTGGCGTGGGCCTGGTCGCGGAAGCCGATCCGGTCGACCAGGCCGGAGGCCACCGCGTCGTCGCGCAGCAAAGGGGCCCGGTCGGCCAGGCTGTCCAGCGCGGCGACGTCAAGGCTGCGGGATTCGGCGATGGCATGCCACACCTGGTCTTGCAGGCTTTCCAGCATCCGGGTCACGGCTTCGCGGTGGGCCTCGGTGAAGCCGTGCTCGGTGAAAACGTTTGCCGCCGATTTGTATTCACCCTTGGCCACGAATTCGGCGTCGATGCCCGCCTTGTCGAGCGCGGTGCGCAGAAAGTTCGCGTTGCTGGCAAAGCCGATGAGCCCGACGCTGCCCGAGGGCTGCATCCAGACCTCGCCGAACGCCGAGGCCAGATAGTAGGACAGCGTGCCCGGGTACGTCTCGGCCCAGGCCAGCGATGGCTTGGCCGCGCTGAACGCCGCGATCGCCTCACGCAGCTCCTGCACCGCCGCGGGCGGGGCCGCCGCGAGCTGCACCCGCGCGATCAACCCGGCGACCCTGGAGTCCTCGGCCGCGCGGTGGATGGCGGCGACGGCGTCGCGCAGCGCCAGCGGGCGCTCCGCCCCGGTAAGCAGTGCCAGCGGGTCGAATCCCGAGGTCTCGGGCGGCACCGAGCGCAGGTTGAGTTCGAGCACACAGCCGTTCGGTACGCCGTGGTGGCGGACGGTGTCGACGCGCCCGGCCAGGGCCCGCACGTCGTCGACGCCGGGCAGCGAGGGCAAAAAGGCGAACATGTCTGCAGCGTACCGATGAACGCCCGTAGGGTGAGCGGGTGAAGTTTTCGATCGCCGTCCCGCAGTTCGACTACCACGAGTTCGATCGTGCGGGGTTGCGCTCCTTCGTGGAGCGGGCCGAGGAACTGGGCTTCGAGGGAATCTGGACGCTCGAGCAGACCATCGGCCGTGCACCCCTGCTCGCACCGCTGGAGCTGCTGTCCTTCTGCGCGGCGTACACCGAGCGGCTGCGGCTCGGGGTGGCGGTGCTGGTGACCTCTCAGCACGAGCCGCTGCAGTTGGCGTCGATGGTGACCACGCTCGATCGGATCAGCCACGGACGGCTCGACGTCGGTGTCGCACCGGGCCGCGGCGGCCCGTCGCTGGCCGCCTTCGGCGTCGAAAAGGACACCTTCATCTCGTATTTCACCGAAGGCCTGACATTGATGAAGTTGGCCTGGTCCGATGATCCGACAGTGGATTTCCATGGCCGGTTCCGCGACGTCGCCGACCTCCCGTTTCAACCCAAACCGATACAGCGGCCGCACCCGCCGATCTGGTTCGGCGGAATGGCCCCCAAGGCGCTGGCCCGGGCGGTACGCCATGGTGACGCGTACATGGGCGCAGGCGCGTCGAGCACCGAAGCGTTTGCCGCGAGGGTCCCCGTCGTCCGCCGTGAACTCGCCGAACAGGGCAAGGACCCGGCGCACTTCCCGATCCGCAAGCGCGTCTATCTGATGATCGACGACGACGCGGCCCGCGCTCGAGAACGGGTACTCGACGGCCTGCGCCGCCTCTACGGCCAGATGCCCGGCGTGGAAACCTTTCCGGTGTCGGGCACGCCCGACGACGTCGCCCGTGGCCTTAAAGAGGCGATCGCCGCCGGGGCGCAGACGCTGCTGCTCAATCCCCTGGGCCTGGACGTGCCGGAAAACCGCGAGCAGATGGAACGCCTTGCCGCAGAGGTGATTCCGCAGCTGAGCTGATCAGCGTCCGAGCTTGGTGCTCAACCACTTGCCGATCTCGGCGATCGCGTCGTCGACCTCGGGCACCCAGCCGGCCCCGATGATGAAGGAGTGTTGCCCGCCCTCGACCTCGCGGACCAACACCTCGTTGCCGGCGGCCTCGGCGCGACGGGCGAACTCCGCGTCCTCCCCGGCCAGCACCTCGTCACTGCCCCAGTACACCGCGATGGGCGGCAGGCCCGACAGGTCCGCCTCGATCAGGCTCACCCGCGGGTCGTCGTGGCTGACCCCGGTGCCGTCCAGCCAGCACGACCGGAAGAACTCCGCCAGCGGGCGCGACAGCAGCCGGTCCCGGTCACTGTTGGTGGTGTAGGTCTCGTTGGCCAGCGTCAGGTCCACCCACGGGGATATGGACACGATCGCGCCGGGCAGCGCGGCGCCCTCGTCACGCAGGGCGATGGCCAGGCCGACCGCGAAGTTTCCACCGATCGAATGGCCAACGCTGGCAATGTTTTCCGGTCGGTAGCCCTTTTGCAACAGCCAATCGTAGGCGGCGCGGACATCCTCGATCTGGGCGGGGAACTTGTGCTCGGGTGAACGCCGGAAGTTGAGCACCAGCGCTCGGGCGCCGGCCGCCTTCGCGATGTGCGCGGCCGCCTTGCGGTCGGAGTACATCGACGTGACGACGGTGCCGCCCATGTGGTTGTGCAGCAGCACCCGGTCCGGGTCGCTGTCGGCGGGAATGCACCACAGCGCCTGCACTCCGCCGGCGTCCACCTCGGCGTAGCTGACTCCCTCGGGTTCGGTAGTCGCGACATGCATCGTCTCGATGATGTCGCGCACCGTGCCCAGCTCGAAGTTGGGGTTGGCGGAGCGGGCACTCAGGGCGCCGAAGAAGTCGGCGAATTCTTTGGCTTGCGTACTGACCATTTCCGATCACCTTTCGCGCGGCTATTGGATAACTATCGTTATCGTAACGAACGCTATCCTATGAAGACAGCAGCGTCAAGCATGGTGAACCCAGCTAGGAGCGCGGAAAACAAAACGGCCTCGGCGCGGAGGTGCGCCCAGGCCGTTTCGAGCCGTCTTGAGACGTCGGAGGGGTTAGGAAACCTCGGTGGCCGAACCACCCGCGGCGGTAATCTTCTCGCGGGCGCTGCCGCTGAACTTGTGCGCGGACACCTCGACCTGGACGGTCAGGTCGCCGTCGCCCAAGACCTTTACCAACGAGTTCTTGCGGACCGCGCCCTTGGCGACCAGGTCGGCAATGCCAATGGCACCGCCTTCGGGGAACAGCCGGGCGATGTCGCCGACGTTGACGATCTCGTACTCGGTGCGGAACCGGTTCTTGAATCCCTTGAGCTTGGGCAGCCGCATGTGGATCGGCATCTGACCACCCTCGAAGGTGGTCGGCACGTTCTTGCGCGCCTTGGTGCCCTTGGTACCGCGACCGGCGGTCTTACCCTTGGATCCCTCACCGCGACCGACGCGGGTACGCGCCGTCTTCGACCCGGGAGCGGGCTTGAGGTCGTGCAGCTTGATGGTCATTTGGTCTCCTCCACCTCGACGAGGTGGCTCACCACGGCGATCAGCCCGCGAGTCTGTGGGTTGTCCTCACGAACCACCGAGTGGCGAATCCGTCGCAGGCCCAGGGTGCGCAGGCTTTCACGCTGCTTCCAGCGCGCACCGATGGTGCTGCGCACCTGGGTGATTTTCAACTGGCTCATTACTGTGCCGTTCCCTCGCGCGCGGCAGTTGCAGCCAGCGCTTCGCTTTCACGTCGTGCCTTGAGCATCCCGGCGGGGGCGACATCCTCGATCGGCAGACCGCGGCGTGCGGCCACCTCCTCCGGGCGCTGCAGCAGCTTGAGCGCGGCCACCGTGGCGTGCACCACGTTGATCGCGTTGTCGCTGCCCAGCGACTTGGCCAGGATGTCGTGCACCCCAGCGCATTCCAGCACGGCACGGGCCGCGCCGCCGGCGATCACACCGGTACCCGGGCTGGCCGGGCGCAGCAGCACCACACCCGCTGCCGCCTCACCCTGCACCGGGTGCGTGATCGTTCCGCCGATCAGCGGGACCCGGAAGAAGCCCTTGCGCGCCTCTTCCACGCCCTTGGCGATCGCGGCCGGAACTTCCTTGGCCTTGCCGTAGCCGACGCCGACCATGCCGGCGCCGTCACCCACAATGACCAGGGCGGTGAAGCTGAATCGCCGACCACCCTTGACCACCTTGGAAACACGATTGATGGCAACGACCCGCTCGAGATAGTTGCTCTTGTCGCCGTCGCGGTCGCGACCACGGCCGCCGCCGTCGCGACGACCCCGGCCGTCGCGGGAGTCGCGGGAATCGCGGCCGTCGCGGCTGTCCGGAGCGCCTTGGCCCCCAGCGGACTGCTCCGCCATTATGCGGTCCTTCCAGTTGTCATCAGAATTTCAAACCGTTCTCGCGGGCGGCGTCAGCCAGCGCCGCGATCCGTCCGCCGTAGGTGTATCCGCCACGGTCGAACACCACGCTGTCGATGCCGGCGGCCTTGGCGCGCTCGGCGATCAACTGGCCGACCCGCACGCTGCGGGATTTCTTGTCCCCGTCCAGGCCACGCACGTCGGCCTCGATCGACGAGGCGGCGGCCAGCGTGGTGCCGTTCTCGTCGTTCACCAGTTGCACGTGGATGTGCCGCGCGGAGCGGTTCACCACCAACCGCGGGCGCTGCGGGGTGCCCGAGATCTTCTTGCGCAGGCGGGCGTGCCGACGCAGCCGGGAGACCCGGCGAGTTGCAGATACGCTCTGCCCCACCGGCTTCCGCTCGGCGGTAGCTTGCTTTTGCGCCATGACTACTTACCTGTCTTTCCGACCTTGCGGCGGACCTGCTCACCCTCGTAACGCACGCCCTTGCCCTTGTACGGGTCCGGGCGGCGCAGACGGCGGATGTTCGCCGAAATCTGGCCGACCTTTTGCTTGTCGATTCCGGTGACACTGAACTTCGTCGGCGACTCGACCGCGAAGGTGATGCCTTCCGGAGCTTCGATCACGACGGGGTGGCTGTATCCGAGTGCGAACTCCAGGTTGGAACCCTTGAGCTGCACCCGGTAACCGACGCCGAAGATTTCCATCTTGGTGGTGTAACCCTGCGTGACGCCGGTGACCAGGTTGGAGACCAGTGTCCGCGACAGCCCGTGCAACGAACGGCTTTCCCGTTCGTCGTTCGGACGGTTGACCACGATTGCTCCGTCTTCGCTGCGCTCCACCGTGATGGGCTCGGCCACGGTCAGGTCGAGGGTGCCCTTGGGGCCCTTCACCGAGACCTTCTGGCCGTCGATCGTGACGTCGACTCCTGCGGGAACCGGAATCGGCTTCTTACCAATGCGCGACATAGTCTGTACCGTTACCTCTCCCCGCCTACCACACGTACGCGAGGACTTCGCCGCCCACGCCCTGTCTGGCTGCCTGACGGTCGGTGAGCAGACCCGAGGAGGTCGAGATGATCGCCACCCCCAGCCCACCGAGCACTCGCGGCAGATTCGTGGATTTCGCATACACCCGCAGACCCGGCTTGGACACCCGGCGCAGGCCGGCGATGCTGCGCTCCCGGCTGGGGCCGTACTTGAGCTGAACCACCAGTGACTTGCCGACCCGTGCGTCTTCGGTGCGGAAATCGCTGATGTAGCCCTCGCTCTTGAGGATCTGCGCGATGTTCGCCTTCAGCTTGGAGTGCGGCAACGTCACCTCGTCGTGATACGCCGAATTGGCGTTGCGCAGACGTGTCAAAAAGTCTGCGATCGGGTCCGTCATTGTCATCGAGCGCCACTCCTCTTCATCGCTGCGCTCTGCATCGTCGTCGTCGCAATCATCGAGCGCCACTCCTCTTCATCGCTGCGCTCTGCATCGTCGTCGTCGCAATCATCGAGCTTCTATAACCTTCCTCGCGGTGGTTCCCGGTTCGGGCCTGTCGCGCACCTGTTCTGGGTTGGTCCTGGGGATCTCGGGCTGTTACCAGCTGCTCTTCTGCACGCCGGGCAGCTCGCCCGCGTGCGCCATCTCGCGCAGACAGATCCGGCACAGGCCGAATTTGCGGAAGACCGCACGGGGGCGGCCACACTTGTTGCAGCGCGTGTAGCCGCGCACAGCGAACTTTGGCTTGCGCGCGGCCTTGTTGACCAGTGCCTTCTTTGCCATGCTCAGTTCTCCTTGAACGGAAAGCCGAGGGCCCGCAACAGCGCTCGTCCTTCGTCGTCGGTTGTCGCCGAGGTGACGACGTTGATGTCCATGCCGCGAACCCGGTCGATCTTGTCCACGTCGATCTCGTGGAACACCGACTGCTCGGACAGACCGAAGGTGTAATTGCCGACACCGTCGAACTGCTTGGGCGACAGCCCGCGGAAGTCACGAATACGTGGCAGTGCGATCGAGGTCAGCCGGTCGAGGAACTCCCACATCCGGTCGCCACGCAGCGTCACCCGCGCACCGATCGGCATGCCCTCGCGCAGCTTGAACTGCGCAATGGACTTGCGGGCCTTCCGGATTTCGGGTCGCTGCCCGGTGATCAGCGCCAGATCGTTGACGGCGCCGTTGATCAACTTGGCGTCGCGAGCGGCGTCGCCGACGCCCATATTGACGACAACCTTGGTCACCGTTGGGATCTGCATGACGTTGCGGTAGCCGAACTCCTTGTTGAGCGCATCGCGAATCTCGTTGCGGTAGCGCTCTTTTAGGCGCGGCTGAGTCTTCTCTGCGGTAGTCATGCTAGATGTCCTTGCCGTTGCGCTTGGAGATACGAACGCGCTTGCCGGTTTCCTCGTCGACCCGGTAACCGACGCGGGTCGGCTTGCCGTCGGAGTCGACGACCATGACGTTGGAGGCGTCGATCGGCGCCTCCTGGGTGACGATCCCGCCCGAGCGCGCGCCGCGCTGGTTGGTCGAAATGGCGGTGTGCTTCTTGATTGCGTTGACACCCTCGACCAGCACCCGGTTGCGGTCGGGGTAGACCTTCAGCACCTTGCCTTTAGCGCCCTTGTCCTTGCCCGCGATCACCAGGACGGTGTCGTCCTTCTTGACCTTCATTTACAAAACCTCCGGAGCCAGCGAGATGATCTTCATGAATCGCTTCTCGCGCAGTTCGCGCCCGACCGGCCCGAAGATGCGAGTCCCGCGCGGGTCGTTGTCGGGCTTGATGATGACCGCGGCGTTCTCGTCGAACTTGATGTAGCTGCCGTCGGGACGCCGGCGCTCCTTGACGGTGCGCACCACGACGGCCTTGACGACGTCACCCCGCTTGACGTTGCCGCCGGGGATGGCGTCTTTTACGGTGGCGACGATGACATCACCGATGCCGGCGTAGCGTCGCGACGAACCACCGAGCACCCGGATGCACAAGATCTCCTTGGCGCCGGTGTTGTCGGCGACCTTCAGCCGCGATTCCTGCTGAATCACTCGATCTCCTGACTGAGTTCACATGTGCACGGCAGGAAACGCCTCGGCGAGGCTCCAACAAGCGAAGTCCACCAACCTGACGTGCGCGGTCTTTGTCACCGAAGGGCACGCGGGGCCGATTCACACCGGCCGAGGTCTGCCCAAGGCAACCCCTAGAGTCTAGGTGACGAGCTGCTCAGCGCCAAATTCGTCGTGCGCATGGAGCAATCCCCAGTTAGAAGGGCGGTGGCTCTTCGCCAGCCTCCGGTGGGGCCGGGCCGGGGCGGGCCGCCACCGGGGCGCGACGGGCGGTGCGGGCCTCGCGATTCTTTCGGCGTTCGACCGCCACCCGCGCGGTGCGGTCTTGGGAGCGAGTGCGGCGTCGGCGAGGCATCATCGCGGTCCGCTGGGGGCAATAGTCCTGCGGTGCGTCGACTTCGGCGGCCGCGATGGCCCCGGTCGCCCGGCACAGGCTGGGAAACAGCAGGGCGCTGCCCGGCGTGGTCACATGAGTGCGCCCGGCCGGGGAGGTCAGGATCAGGGTGCCGTCGGGCAGCTGCTTTTCCGCCCAGCCCCAAAACGTTTTCACCAAATGATGGGTGCGGCAGTAGCACTTGAGGTTGCTCGCGTGGGTAGGCCCGCCGGCGTTGTAAGGGATGGTGTGGTCGATATCGCAGGCCACCGCCGGGCACTCGCAGCCCGGCCAGCGGCAGGTCAGATCGCGGCAGCGCACGAAATCGGCCAGCGCCGCCGAGGGCACATAACCGGCCTCCGGTGGGGCGTCGGCCGGGTGGATCAGCGGCACGTGTTTGCCCGCGGCGGCCAGCTCGGCGACCAGCTCGGGCGGAATCAACCCCTCGCCGCCTAGCTGGCAGCCCGGCGCGCCGCCCTGACCGGCCAGGGTGGACTGCTCGGCGATCACGTGGATGACCACGGGGGCCGCCGGGCGCCGGGTGCCGGCCGCGCAGTCGTCGCGCCCGCACCGACAACCCAGTCGATCCGCCCCGGCCGCCAGCGCGCCCAACGCGTCTGCGCGGCGCTGCTCACGGTTGCGCGGATCCTGGGCGCAGACCGTGGCCGCCATTGCGTCCAGGCGGGCGTCCAACGCGGCAGCATCCGGGCTGAACATGACCCCCTCGATGCGGGACAACCCCTCGCCCATCTCACCGATCCACATCTCGCGACCCGCCGCACGGTCACGGCGTCGACGCACCGCATCCGCATCGGCCCGGGCCACCACCTTGTCCACCCGCGCAGCCAACCGGGCGGGGGTCAGCGAGGGCCAGCGGGCGACTGTGGCCGCCAACTGCGCATCCACAGTGGCCAACACGTCGGCGTCGGTGAGCAAGTCGGTGCGATACACGAGCGTCTGCACCATCCGAAAGTCGATGTCCCCGGCGGCGAACACTTCCGCCACGCGCGGCAGCCGCTCGCGCAGTGCCCGCGCGTACCGCACCCGGCTGGCCGCCAAGCCCTGACTGATTCGCAGCTCCGCCGCCACCTCGGCGGCCACCGCCGCCTCGGTATCTACCGCCCATTCCTCGGACTCCGCGCACCGCGACAAACGATGGGCGAACAACTCCCCGATCGCCGTCAGTTGCGCGGCCGCAGCTCGGTTCTCCGCCCGCGAAAAGCACGAGACGCGCTCAAGCAACGCCCCCGACTGCGGCGTCGTCGACGGATAACGCCGCTCGAAGAGCTCATCGAGCTCGCCCGTCACCTGCGCGGGCGCCGTCTGCTTTTCGAACATACATTCGAGTATAGCGCGTTCCACTGACCGCGTTGACTCGCCAGAAATGCGCGTGAAAGGGTTATTCGTTGCCTCACTGAAAATGCGCGCGTACGCCCAGTGGATGGGGTTGACGTTGGCAGAGCGCAGGGCAATCAC
>NZ_LQPT01000017.1 GCF_002102355.1 Mycobacterium sherrisii
CGCCCTGGTGCGCGCCGGCGCCGTCTTCCACAAAGGCAAACTACTCGAACGCCCCACCGACATCACCCCGCCGCAACCGCCCTCCAACGGCGATCAGCAAGCCGGAACGGAGGTCGCCTGAAAAACCCTGATCCACAGGTCTTGACAATTTCTCGGAGGCGCAATGCCCTCGCTGAACATTCCTGGGCCGACGGTCGATGAACCCGTGGGGGCCGCGGGCAGTCGCGAGACCGCAGTATTGGCGGGGGGCTGCTTCTGGGGAGTTCAGGGCGTCTATGAACACGTCAAGGGAGTCAAACGTGCGATCGCGGGGTACGCGGGTGGCGCCGTATCGACGGCACACTATGACCAGGTGAGCACAGGCACGACAGGGCACGCGGAGTCGGTGCAGATTACCTACGACCCTTCCCAGATCACCTACGGACAATTGCTGCGGATATATTTCTCCGTAGTGCACGACCCGACCGAACTTTCCCGACAGGGACCCGACGTGGGAACGCAATACCGGTCGGCCGTCTTCCCGCAGAACAAGATTCAGAAAACCATCGCCGAGTCGTACATCGCTCAGCTCGACGATGCCAAAGTCTACGGTGGGCCGATCGTCACCCGGGTCGAGACGGGAGCCGGATTCGTTCCCGCCGAGGCGCATCATCAAGATTTCATGAACTCCAACCCGACCTATCCCTACATCGCCATCAACGACATGCCCAAGCTCGACAGCCTGATACGTCAAAATCCTTATCTGTATCGAGCACAACCGGTCCTCCTCGGCGCGAGTAACAGCTGAGGTGGGCACGAGTCACCGCACCGGCGCAACCACGGTGGGTCGGGCCGGGCGATCGAGATGTTGACACTCATCGCCATGGGCTTTGTCGGCGGACTAATTACCGGAATCTCGCCGTGTATCTTGCCAGTGCTTCCGGTGATCCTCCTGTCAGGCGCACGGAGCGCCCGGGTCGCTGCTGGAATTCCTGCTGCGCCCGATACCGGCGGCCCGCCGGTCAAAAATCTACGCTCCGAGTGGTTGCGGCCATATTTAGTGATTGCCGGTCTGGTAACCAGTTTCAGCGCGGTCACCTCGTCCGGATCAACATTGCTGTCGCTGCTGCGGCTGCCACAGGACGCCGTGCGGTGGTTCGCACTGATCGCGCTTGTCGCGATTGGCCTGGGATTGATCTTCCCGGCTGTCGAGGCGCTCCTGGAGAAGCCGTTCTCTTTGCTGCCGCACAAGCGGTTCGGTTCGGCCAGTTCCGGTTTCGGCTTGGGACTCGCACTCGGCGTGCTGTACGTGCCGTGCGCAGGACCCGTACTTGCCGCTATCGTCCTGGCAGGCGCAACCGGCTCAACCGGATTGCCGACGATCGCTTTGACATTAGCTTTCGCTGCGGGCGCAGTGGTGCCGCTGTTGACCTTCGCACTTGCCGGACAACGTGTGGCGGAGCGAGTGCGGGCGTTCCGCCGTCGCCAGCGCGAAATCCGCACCGCCGCGGGTATTGTCACCATCATGCTGGCCGCGGCGCTGGTGTTCAACCTGCCCGCGATACTGCAACGGGCAATCCCCGATTACACCGCGGCGATTGAGCGAAAGCTTGGCGGGGGAGACGAAGTCCGCCGACAGCTCAACCTGAGTGGCGCGGTCAATGGCCAGAATGCCGCGCTGTCCAATTGCACAGATGGTGCGGCCGATCTCGAAAGTTGCGACGCTGCACCAGATATCGAAGGGATTGGCCATTGGCTCAACACGCCAGGCTCGGCACCAGTTGACCTGCGGTCACTGCGCGGGAAGGTCGTCCTGATCGATTTCTGGGCTTACTCGTGTATCAACTGCCAGCGCAGCATCCCCCATGTTGTCAACTGGTACAGGGCGTACCACGACAAGGGATTCGAGGTTGTCGGTGTTCATACGCCGGAGTATGCCTTCGAGCACGACGCAGGCAACGTCGCATCCGCCGCCGCCATGCTTGGGATCACCTACCCGGTCGCATTGGACAATGCGTATACGACATGGACCAACTACCGCAACAAGTATTGGCCAGCGCACTACCTCATCGACGCCAACGGCACTGTCCGTCATATCAAGTTCGGCGAGGGCGACTACGACGTCACCGAATACCTGATCCGGCAACTCCTTTCACAGGCAGACCAGAGCGTCAGCCTGCCGCTGGTTGCCGACCTGCCCGACACAACACCGATCTCAACCCTGACTCCGGAGACCCGCCTTGGGGCCCGCATGGTGGGCAACTACGCCGGCCGCGGCACCTATGATCAGGGCACATCGACGTTTGACTATCCCGCCCAACTTCCAGCCGATACGTTCGCCCTTCGCGGCCGATGGACCGTGGACGATCAGGCCGCAACGGCAGAGGACGACAACGATGCCATCGCGCTCAACTACCACGCCCACCTGTATCTCGTGGTGGGCGGCACCGGCGTTGTGACCGTAAAGACGAACGATGAGGTCACCCGGATCTCCGTTACTGGGCCACCCGGCATGCATCAAATCGTTTGCGACGAAACCGGCGGAACTGGGCAAGTTGAGGTCGGGCTATCCCGGGGATTGCGCGCGTACTCCTTCACCTACGGCTGACGTACACCTGGGCACGCGCCTCGAGGCCGGGGTCGAACCCCGCGTCAGCTACAGGTAATCAGTTGCTGTTGTGATTCCAGCCCACGAACAGCCGCTCGGGTTCTTCAAGCGCTCGACGCAAATTTCCCTACCGTGAAGGTCTCAGCGCTTCTCCTGCCATTGATGACCAAAAGTGACAGACGGTGCCGTAGTGGTACTTTCCACCGGCCGACTTGGACCGCCGTTGCCGGCTGGGAACGACCCAAGCTCCCCGAACTCGAGCACCTGAACCTCGACGCCTTCTCAAGCCCGTCACCGTACCGACTCTCGAGCCAGCGCCGGTTAAGCCGCTACTCGCGGTCCACCCCCTGCGCCCGGCGGGGGACCGGCGCAGTTGGCCTCGCCTCGACGGAGGCGCGCGCAAACCTCCAGACACGTTGCAGCAACGCTTGATTCACTAGCCGCGTCAGCGCGACAGCTGCACCTAAGCGTACGCCCACATCGAAAGCGTCTTGTTTAGGTGCCCAATGAGGTTCGTGGACATGATTTTCGGCAAGGAGGGATGAGCCACGTGTCGGCGGCCATGAAATTCTCCCCATAGGTGGCCTTTTAATTCCCCGCCGGTGGGCGTCGCGTTCCCCGTCTGCGGCCGGATATTTCCCCGGCGTGTTGCGGGCTGGCGGGGTTGGTTTGCGGCAAGAGTCGCCGGCCATGAAATGCAGTAGGGAGATCATCGAGATTTTGGAGGCCTACGACCTGACCGGTAGTTATCGGGGCGCAGCGGAGTTGGCGGGCTGCGACCACCACACGGTCGCCCGGTATGTGGCATTAAGGGAAACGGGGCAGAGTCCGGTTGAGCGGGTACATCGCGCTCGACCAATCGATGACTATTTGCCGAAAATTGAAGAGCTGGTGGCGCGTTCGAATGGCAAGGTCCTGTACATCGCCGTATCCAAGCGCTTGGTTTTAGGGGTGGGGAACGCACCACCCGCCGGGTGGTCGCGCAGGCCAAGCAGCGGCTGCGCATGGGCCAGCATCGGGTGTTTCGGCCCTGGCTGGCTGAGCCGGGGCCGTGGTTGCAGTGGGATTGGAGTCAGGGCCCAACGATTGGTGGGCGAAGAACTCAGCTGTGGTGTGCCTGGTTGGCGTGGTCGCGGTTTCGGGTGGTGATTCCTGCGATGGACAAGACCCTGCCCACGGTGGTGGCCTGCTTGGACGCCACGCTGCGTCGTCTGGACGGCGTGCCTACGTATGCGTTGACCGATAACGAGAAGACCGTGTCGATTGAGCGCGTAGCTGGGATCGCAGTGCGTCATCCCGAGATCGTCGAGGTGGCAAGGCATTACGGGATTGTCGTCCGCCACGGTGATGGGACCGGTTTGAGCTGGGTTTAGCCACGGTCATGGGACCACCTGATTGCCAGTCATGGGACCACGGGCGTGTCGTGTCGGTGGCCGCTCGATAACTGGATCGGATCGCTTCACATCGATTGCATGTGAAGGGGTCCGCGGATGTTTCGGGAGGTTTCTGTGGTCGAGATTCGTGAGGTGCTTCGGGCGTGGCTGGCCGGCCACGGGTTGCGGGTGGTGGCCAGCCAGGCCGGGGTAGATAGAAAGACCGCGCGGCGTTATGTGGAGGCGGCGGTGGCCGCGGGCCTGGAGCGAGCTGGCGGTGTCGATCAGATCGACGATGCGTTGATCGGCGAGGTTGTTGCGGTGGTGCGCCCGGATCGTCCGCAAGGATTTGGCTCCGCGTGGGAAGTGTTGTGCGCCAACCATGATCGCATCAACAAGTGGGTCGATGATGACCTGACGGTGGTCAAGATCGGCGACTTGCTGGCCCGTCAGGGTGTGATCGTGGCGCAGCGGACACTGCACCGTTATTGCCAGGCCAGGACCAGCTATCAGGGCCGCCGGCGGGCTGGGACGGTGCCGGTGGTCGATGGTGAGCCGGGGGTGGAATGTCAGATCGACTTCGCCCGGATGGGCATGCTGTTCGACGCGGCGACGGGACGGCGTCGGGTGGTGCACGCGTTGATCTTCACCGCGGTGTGCTCGCGGCACATGTTCGTGTGGTTGACCTTCGCCCAGACCCTGACCGCGGTGATCGACGGCTGCGAAGCAGCGTGGACGTTCTTCGGCGGCGTCTTCAAAGTCCTCATCCCCGACAATATGAGTGCCATTGTGGCCCATGCTGGTTCGGTGAATCCGAGGTTCACTGTCGGGTGGCTGGAGTATGCCCAAGCCCGTGGGTTCAGCACGGACCCGGCCCGGGTGGCCCACCCGTAAGACAAACCGCGTGTCGAGCGGATGGTGCAGTACGTGCGCAACAACTTCTTCGCCGGCGAAGACTTCACCGA
>NZ_LQPT01000018.1 GCF_002102355.1 Mycobacterium sherrisii
TGTCATTCGCCTAGGTGATGGGACCATGGTTTGGCCACGGGCTAGGGACCACCTGTTTGGCTCAGTGGGGATGATCTGCGCTTGACGGCAGGCTGTCAACCGAGGGCTTCTGGCGTTGTCGGTAGGACGGTCCTTCGACGATGAGTTCGTGGGCGGTGGAGGTCAGTCGGTCGATGGCAGATTCGGCGAGCATCGCGTCGGTCATGACCGTCAACCACGCGTCGGGCCCCCGGTTGGAGGTCACGATGGTGGCGCTGCGTTGGTGGCGGGTGACGACCAGTTCGTAGAAGTCGGCGGTGGCGGTGGCATCGAGTGGCTGCAACGCGAAATCGTCGATAATCAGTAAACGGACTTGAGCCAGGCGCCGCATCTCTGCTTCGGTGCTGTTATCAAGACGAGATGCCCTGAGTCGCTTGAACATTGCATCAGCACACAACATCAAGGTGGGGATGCGACGACGCACCGCGATATGACCCAACGCGGTCGCAAGGTGAGTCTTGCCGACGCCAACCGCGCCTAGGAGCACCGCACCGTGAGCGGCGTCGAGGAACCGCAGACTGGTCAGATCGGTCCACAGGGTTCGGTCGTAGCGCACGACGGCGTCCTCGTCCCAGGTGTCGAGCCGCATGGCGGGATCTAACCCGGCCGCGCGGGCGCGGCGGGCGGCCGAGCTGGTGTCGCGGCGGGTGGCTTCGTCGGCGAGGACAAGTTCCAGGAACGCGGCGTGAGACAGGTGTTGTTGGCGGGCCAGGGCGAGCCGATCGGGCAGGGTGTCGAGCATCGGTGAGAGTTTGAGTTGACGCATCGCCTTCTTCAGATCCGCCGAGATCGGGTCTGTGACCGCATCTTTGGCAGGCTTGGTCACCACAGTCCCTCCTTGTCCTGCTCGTCGGTGCTGCCGCCGTCGATGACGTGCAGCCAGTCCGGCCGGGGCGTGGATCGGGGTGTGGGGCTGTAGTCGCGGGGATCGCGGGCGAACCGGGCCGCCGCTAGCCCGGAGGCGGCCCGCGGCGGCGGGACCGGGGTGTTTTCGATGGCCTGTTCGAGCATGGCGACGATCTTGGTCACCGAGACGAC
>NZ_LQPT01000019.1 GCF_002102355.1 Mycobacterium sherrisii
ACGGGCAGAAGGTGCAGACCGCGGGCAGCAACATGGCCAGCACCGACAGCGCCGTCGGGTCCAGCTGGGCCTGACACCGCTGGCTTCAGGCGGGGCCGCACACCACACGGTGTGCGGCCCCGTTCTTTTGTCGGGCCGCCGATCCCTATCGTGTTTGCCGAGCTCGCCCACCCGAGCCTGGGGAAGATTTGAGGACGCTATGAAGTCCGTGACAACCCGATAAGCGTCTTGCCAGAATGAAACGACATGACAGCATCGCCGGGGTACGCGGGCAGCGCGGGCAGCGCGGCCAGCCAGAGACCGCGCCAAGCCATCCTTGGGCAGCTACCCAGGATCTATCGCGCTGACGGCTCGCCGATCCGGGTGCTGCTGGTCGACGACGAACCCGCGCTGACCAACCTGGTGAAGATGGCCCTGCACTACGAGGGCTGGGTGGTCGAAATCGCCCACAACGGGCGTGAAGCGCTGGCCAAATTCGAGCGAGCCACCCCCGACGTCCTGGTCCTCGACATCATGCTTCCGGACATGGACGGCCTGCGGATCCTGCAGCGGATCCGCGAATCCGACGTCTACACCCCCACGCTGTTCCTCACGGCCCGCGATTCGGTCATGGACCGGGTCACCGGTCTCACCGCGGGCGCTGGCGACTACATGACGAAGCCGTTCAGTCTGGAGGAACTGGTCGCGCGCCTGCGGGGGTTGCTACGCCGGTCCAGTCAGCTGTCGCCGCCGGCTCCGGAAGCCCTGAAGGTCGGCGACCTTCGGCTCGACACCGCCAGCCGCGAGGTCACCCGCGACGGCACCGCGATCGCGCTGTCGTCCACCGAGTTCGAACTGTTGCGCTTCTTGATGCGCAACCCGCGCCGCGCTCTGAGCCGCACCGAAATCCTCGACCGCGTGTGGAACTATGATTTCGCCGGGCGAACCAGCATCGTCGACCTGTACATCTCGTATCTGAGGAAGAAAATTGACTCCGGGCGTGAGCCGATGATCCACACCGTTCGCGGCGTTGGATACATGCTGCGGCCGCCGGAATGACCCGCCAGCGTAATACTCCTTCGTGGTTCCCCCGGTCCCTGCGCCGCCAACTACTGCTGGGCGTGCTGACGGTCGTCACCGTGGTCTTGGTGACCGTCGGCATCGTCTCGGTGCTCAGCCTGCGCGGCTACGTCACCGCGATCAGCGACGCCGACGTCGCCGAATCCCTTGACGCCCTGAGCAACTCGTACAACCGATACCAGAACGGGGAACACACCTCGGCGCACCGCCGGACCCCGCCGGTGTCGCAGGCGATGCTCGAGTTCACCGGGCAGACACCGGGAAACCTGATCGCGATATTGCATGACGGCGTCGTCATCGGCACGGCGGTGTTCTCCGAGGACCAGCCGAAGCCCGCACCGCCGGACGTCGTCAGTGCGATCGAGGCACAATCCTGGTCCGACGGGCCGCCCCGCACCATCCGGATGGGCAGCCTGGGCGCCTACCGCGTCGACAGCCGGATCGAGGGATCCGACCTGCTGATCGTCGGGATGTCGGTGCAACTCGCCGACCAAATCATCGCCCGTAAATACATCACCACCACCGTGCTCGTCGCGACCGCACTGTTGGTCACCGCGGGGCTCACCGCGTGGCTGGTCGGTTACACCCTTCGCCCGCTGCGCCGGGTTGCCGCGACCGCCGCGGAAGTCGCCGCGATGCCGCTCACCGGCGACGACCACCGGATCAGCGTGCGAGTCCGGGAGGAAGACACCGACCCGGACAACGAAGTCGGAATCGTGGGGCACACGCTGAACCGGTTGCTGGACAACGTCGATAGCGCGCTGGCGCATCGGGTCGACTCCGACATGCGGATGCGGCAATTCCTCACCGACGCCAGCCACGAGTTGCGGACCCCGCTCGCGGCGATTCAGGGTTACGCCGAGCTGACCCGCCAGGACAGTTCGGCGCTGCCGCCGACCACCGAATACGCGTTGGCCCGCATCGAATCCGAAGCGCGTCGCATGGCCCTGCTGGTCGAAGAGCTGCTGCTGCTCTCCCGGCTCGGCGAGGGTGAAGACCTGCAGAACGAAGATGTCGATTTGGGCGACCTCGCCATGAACGCGGTCAACGACATCGCCGTCGCGGCACCTACCCATCGTTGGCTCAAAAACCTTCCAGAAGAACCGGTTTGGGTGCGCGGCGACCACGCCCGGCTGCACCAGCTGCTCAGCAACCTGCTCAACAACGCCCGGTTGCACACCCCGCCCGGTGTCACGGTGACCACCGCGATCGTCTGTCACCGTGACGATCCGGCCGCCCCGTACGCCGAACTCACCGTCGCCGACGACGGCCCCGGCATCGACCCGGAGCTGCTGCCGCGGTTGTTCGAGCGGTTCGTTCGCGGGGACGCCTCCCGGTTCGACAGCTCGGGCATCGGGCTGGGTCTTGCCATTGTCAGTTCGATCGTCAAGGCGCATCATGGCTCCGTCGATGCCGAATCCGCGCAGGGCCGAACGGTGTTCCGGGTCCGTCTCCCCCTGACCGACGGGCCGATTCCCGACTGACGGACCCGCGCGTCCGCGACATCTGCTGCGGCGCGGGAGGGTCAACAAAGGGTAAGAAAGACCGCATCAGCGGCGGTCAAGCCGTAAAGAAAGCGTTAAGGGGCGGCGCCGGGAGTAGCCGGCGAGCTTAACCTCGGTCGTGGCCTCCTCCGAGGTCAGGTCACTGATGCCCGAGAACTGTCTGGCATCGATCAGTCATCTAACGAAAGACAAACATGTCCGTGGTGATTTACCTCGTGTTGACTGCGGCGGTGTTCGTCGCGCTTGGCCTGACGCTGAGGCTGGGCTCATGAGCATCGCCAACACCGTGGGACTCATCCTGTCCGTGCTGATCGCCCTGTTGCTGGGTGCCGCGCTGATGTACCCGGAGCGCTTCTAGTGAGCGCCACCGCGGCCGGCGTGGTTTTCCTTGCACTGTTGGTCATAGCCCTGGCCGTCGTCCACGTGCCGCTGGGCGACTACATGTATCGCGTCTACAGCGCCCAAAGCCATTCGCGTGCAGAAAAATTCATCTACCGGCTGATCGGCGCCGACCCCGAGGCCGAGCAAACCTGGAAGACGTATGCCCGTAGCGCACTGGCCTTTTCGGCGGTGAGCGTCGTCTTCCTGTTCGTTCTGCAACTCGTGCAGGACAAATTGCCGCTGCACCTGCACGACGCGGGAACGAAGATGACACCGGCGCTGGCGTGGAACACCGCGATCAGCTTCGTCACCAACACCAACTGGCAGTCCTACTCGGGCGAATCGACGATGGGCCACCTGGTCCAGATGGCCGGCCTGGCGGTACAAAACTTCGTGTCCGCCGCGGTGGGCATGGCCGTCGCCGTCGCGCTGGTTCGCGGATTCGCCCGGCACCGCACCAACGAGTTGGGCAATTTCTGGGCCGACCTCACCCGCGGCACCCTGCGCATCCTGTTGCCGATCTCGGTGCTGGGCGCCCTGATCCTGTTGGCAGGTGGCGTCATCCAGAACTTCCATCTCAACGATCAGGTCGTCACCACGTTGGCCGGGGCCCCGCAAACCCTCCCCGGCGGGCCCGTCGCCAGCCAAGAGGCAATCAAGCTGTTGGGCACCAACGGCGGCGGGTTCTACAACGCCAACTCCGCCCACCCCTTCGAAAACGCCACCGCGTGGACCAACTGGGTCGAGATCTTCCTGCTGTTGGTCATCAGCTTCTCCATGCCGCGCACCTTCGGCCGGATGGTCAACAGCAAGAGGCAGGGCTATGCGATCGCCGCGGTCGTCAGCGTCCTGGCCGTCCTGAGCGTCAGCCTCATGATGCTGTTCCAGCTGCAGCACCACGGCACGGTGCCAACCGCGGTGGGCGCCTCCTACGAGGGCGTCGAGCAGCGTTTCGGCGTGGCCGATTCGGCGATCTTCGCCGATGCCACCACGCTGACCTCAACCGGCGCAGTCGATTCCACCCACGACTCCTACACCAGCCTGGGCGGCATGATGACGATGTTCAACATGCAACTCGGTGAGGTCGCCCCCGGCGGCGTCGGTTCGGGCCTGTACGGCATCTTGATCCTCGCGGTCATCACGGTGTTCGTCGCCGGGTTGATGGTCGGCCGGACGCCGGAATACCTCGGCAAGAAGATCAGCCCGCACGAAATGAAGCTGGCTGCCGGGTATTTCCTGATCACCCCGCTGATCGTGCTGCTCGGCACCGCCAGCGCGATGGCGTTACCGGGCGAGCGCGCCGGCATGGCCAACACCGGACCGCACGGCCTGTCCGAGGTGCTGTACGCCTTCACCTCGGCGGCCAACAACAACGGTTCCGCCTTCGCCGGGCTGTCGGCCAACACGGTCTGGTGGAACACCGCGTTGGGGTTGGCGATGGTCTTCGGCCGATTCCTGCCGATGATTCTTGTTCTTGCGCTGGCCGGTTCGCTTGCGCGCCAAGGGATGACGCCCGCATCGAGCGGGACGCTCCTCACCCATCGGCCGCAGTTCGTCGGCCTGGTGGTGGGGGTGACGGTCATTCTGGTTGCCCTTACCTTCCTGCCCGCGCTGGCGCTCGGGCCACTCGCCGAAGGGATTCATTAAAGTGACCACCGTAACGGATTCGCGCACTCGCCGGCCCGCCGCGCACGCCCCGGGCGGAAAACTTCAGGGCGGGCTGCTGGACCCCGCGCTGCTGCTGAAGTCGTTGCCGGACGCGGTGCGCAAGCTCGATCCGCGCACGTTGTGGCGCAACCCGGTGATGTTCATCGTCGAGATCGGTGCCGTCTGGTCGACGGTGCTTGCCGTCGGCGAGAACAGCTGGTTCAGCTGGCTCACCGTGTTCTGGCTATGGCTGACAGTGCTTTTCGCGAACCTCGCCGAAGCGGTCGCCGAGGGGCGCGGCAAGGCGCAGGCCGACACCCTGCGCAAGTCCAAGGCCGACACCGTCGCACGCCGCCTCGTCGGCTGGCGACCCGGCGCAGCGGACGGAACCGCCGGGAACGAGACCGTGGAAGAGATCGCCGCGCCACTGCTGCAACAGGGTGACTTCGTGGTCGTCACCGCGGGTGAGGTCATTCCCGGCGATGGCGACGTGGTGGAAGGCATTGCGTCGGTGGATGAATCGGCCATCACCGGCGAATCGGCCCCGGTGATTCGTGAGTCCGGCGGCGACCGCTCCGCGGTGACCGGCGGCACCACGGTGCTCTCCGACCGCATCGTCGTCAAGATCACCCAAAAGCCCGGCGAGAGCTTCGTGGACCGGATGATCGCCCTCGTCGAGGGCGCCAACCGGCAGAAGACCCCCAACGAGATCGCCCTGAACATCCTGCTGGCCGCGTTGACCATCATCTTCGTCTTCGCGGTCGCCACGCTGCAGCCCCTGGCGATCTACTCCAAGGTGAACAACCCCGGTGTCCCCGACAGCTCGGCGCTGAGCTCGGACGGGATCAGTGGCATCGTGCTGGTGTCGCTGCTGGTGTGTCTGATTCCGACCACCATCGGCGCGCTGCTCTCGGCGATCGGGATCGCCGGCATGGACCGTCTCGTGCAACGCAACGTGCTGGCCATGTCGGGCCGGGCCGTCGAAGCGGCCGGTGACGTCAACACGCTGCTGCTGGACAAGACCGGAACGATCACGCTCGGGAATCGTCAAGCGTCGGAATTCATTCCGGTGTCCGGCGTGACCCACGCGGACCTGGCCGACGCCGCGCAGCTGTCCAGCCTCGCCGACGAAACCCCCGAAGGGCGCTCCATCGTGGTGTACGCCAAGCAGGCCTTCGGGCTGCGCGCGCGCACTCCCGGCGAGTTGTCCCACGCCACGTGGGTGGAATTCAGCGCGACCACCCGGATGTCGGGGGTGGACGTCGATGGCCGGCAGCTACGCAAGGGGGCGGCCAACTCCGTCTCGGAGTGGGTCCGCAGCCACGGCGGCAACGTCCCGGCCGAACTGGGCGAGACCGTCGACGGCATCTCCGCGGCCGGGGGCACCCCGCTGGTGGTCGGTCAGGTCGAGGGCGACGGAGACGCCGCAAAAGCTCGAGTGCTCGGCGTGATCCATCTCAAGGACGTGGTGAAGCAGGGCATGCGGGAACGCTTCGACGCCATGCGTCTGATGGGTATCCGCACGGTGATGATCACCGGCGATAACCCGTTGACCGCCAAGGCAATCGCCGACGAGGCCGGTGTGGACGACTTTTTGGCCGAGGCCACCCCGGAAGACAAGATGATGCTGATCAAAAAGGAGCAGCAGGGCGGTCGGCTAGTGGCAATGACCGGTGACGGCACCAACGACGCTCCGGCTTTGGCTCAGGCCGACGTGGGTGTCGCGATGAACACCGGAACGTCGGCGGCCAAAGAGGCCGGCAACATGGTGGATTTGGACTCCGACCCCACCAAGCTGATCGAGATCGTCGAGATCGGTAAGCAATTGCTGATCACCCGGGGCGCGTTGACCACCTTCTCCATCGCCAACGACATCGCCAAATACTTCGCGATCATCCCGGCGATGTTCGTGACGATCTTCCCGGGCCTTGACCTGGTCAACGTGATGCGGTTGCACAGCCCGCAATCGGCGATCCTGTCCGCGGTCATCTTCAACGCGATCGTCATCGTCGCGCTGATTCCGTTGGCGCTGCGCGGTGTTCGATACACCCCGAGCCGCGCGTCGAAACTGCTCAGCCGCAACCTCTACATCTACGGACTGGGCGGCATCCTCGCCCCGTTCGCGGGTATCAAGCTCATCGACTTGCTGGTTCAACTCCTCCCCGGGATGGCCTAAATGAATGTCACCAACACCCTGCGCCAACATTGGGCCGCGCTGCGCGCACTGCTCGTCTTCACCGTGATCCTGGGTTTTGGCTACCCGCTGCTGATTTGGCTGATCGGGTTGATTCCGGGCCTACACGAGAAGGCGGAAGGTTCGCTGTTGTCGGTGGCCGGCAAGGCGATCGGCAGCACGCTGATCGGCCAGTCGTTCACCGATTCGTCCGGCAACCCACTGCCGCAGTACTTCCAGAGCCGGCCCTCGGCGGCGGGTAACAACGGGTACGACCCCACGGCCAGCGGCGGCAGCAACCTCGGGCCCGAAAGCGTGGTCGACACACCCGGCGATCCGGCACTACTGGCGGCGGGTAAGTCCGCATCGGATGCCGGCTTCAAGCCGAGCCTGCTGACGCAGATCTGCACGCGCAGCATGTCCGTCGGGCAACTCGAGGGAGACAACAGGGCCCGGCCGTTCTGCACCGGAGGGGGTGTGGGCGCGGTGCTGTCGGTGATCGGCCCGCGGGATGCGCGTGGTTACGTCATCCACCCGACCCGGGTGGTCAGCGTCAACGAGCCGTGCGCGACGACCAAGCAGCCGTTCCTCGACTTGTACGAAGGTGTGCGGGTGGAGTGCGCGAAGTTCGGTGAAGACTATTCCAACGGCCAGATCATGCCGATTCGCGGTGCCGCCCCGGGCACCCCGCAGGTGCCCGCCGACGCCGTCACCGCCAGCGGCAGTGGCCTGGATCCGGACATCTCGCCGGCCTACGCCGAGCTGCAGGTGCCCCGGGTCGCCAAGGCCCGGCACGTCAGCCCGGACCAGATCCGCGCGGTGTTGGCGCAGTACCGCGACGGCCGTGCGCTGGGGTTCTTCGGTGAGCCGACGGTCAATGTCTTGCAGCTCAACGCCGAACTCGACCACCGGTTCCCGACCACGAGTTGGTGGCTCGGGGGATGATGGTTGACGTGAGCGACGTCAACCGCGGGGACTCCCACCCCAAGCGCGGGGAGCTGCGCATCTACCTGGGTGCGGCTCCGGGCGTGGGCAAGACGTTCGCGATGTTGGGCGAAGCCCACCGGCGCTTGGAGCGCGGCGCCGATCTGGTGGCCGCCGTCGTCGAGACCCACGGCCGCCGCAAGACCGCGGAGCTGCTGGAAGGCATCGAGATCATCCCGCCGCGCTACATTCACTACCGCGGCAGCAGCTTCCCCGAGCTCGACGTGCCGGCCGTGCTGGCTCGGCGCCCGCAAGTGGTGCTGGTCGACGAACTCGCCCACACCAACTCACCGGGCAGCAAGAACCGGAAACGCTGGCAGGACGTCGAGGAGTTGCTCGACGCGGGGATCGCCGTGATCTCCACGGTCAACATCCAGCACCTGGAAAGCCTCAACGACGTCGTCGCCCAGATCACCGGGATCGAGCAGAAGGAGACGATGCCGGATTCCATTGTGCGGCAGGCTTCGCAGGTCGAGCTGATCGACATCACTCCGGAAGCGTTGCGGCGCAGACTATCTCACGGCAACGTCTACGCCCCGGAACGGATCGACGCCGCGCTGTCGAACTACTTTCGGCGCGGGAACCTCACCGCGTTGCGCGAATTGGCGCTGTTGTGGCTGGCCGACCAGGTGGACACCGCGCTGGCCAAATACCGCGCCGAGAACAAGATCACCGATATGTGGGAGGCGCGCGAACGCGTCGCGGTCGCGGTGACCGGGGGCCCCGAATCCGAGACGCTGGTGCGGCGCGCCTCGCGGATCGCGTCGAAGTCGAGCGCCGAACTGATGGTGGTGCACGTGATCCGGGGCGACGGCCTGGCCGGGCTGTCGGAAGCCCGGATGAGCAAGATCCGCGAGTTGGCGAACAGCCTGGATGCGTCGCTGCACACCGTCGTCGGCGACGACGTACCCACGGCGCTCTTGGATTTCGCCCGGGAGATCAACGCCACCCAGTTGGTGATCGGCAGCTCGCGGCGGTCCCGGTGGTCGCGGCTGTTCGAGGAGTGCATCGGCCCGACCATCGTGGGGCGCTCCGGCAAGATCGACGTGCACATCGTCACGCACGAAGAATCGCAACACGGCTTCCGGCTGGCGTCCCTGGCGCCGCGCGATCGCCGCATCGCCTCCTGGCTGGCGGCCTGCATCGTCCCGTCGGCCGTCTGCGCGATCACGGTGACCAAGCTGGACCCGTATCTGGACACCGGCGGCGAGAGCGCACTGTTCTTCGTCGGTGTCCTCGCGGTGGGCCTGCTGGGAGGTGTTGCGCCGGCCGCTCTTTCGGCGGTGCTGTCCGGGCTGCTGCTGAACTACTACCTGATCGCCCCGCGCCACAGCTTCACCATCGCCGAACCCAGCAGTGCCATCACCCAATTGGTGCTGCTGCTGATTGCGGTGGCGGTCGCCGTGTTGGTCGACTTCGCCGCCAAACGTGCCCGGGAGGCCCGGCTGGCCGCCCAGGAGGCGGAACTGCTCACGCTGTTCGCGGGCTCGGTGCTGCGCGGCGCCGACCTCGAAACGCTGCTCGAACGAGTGCGCGAGACCTACTCGCAGCGGGCGGTCAGCATGCTGCGCGAGCCCGGTGACGAAGATCGCGCCGCCGGTAAAAAACCGTACATCGTGGCATGTATCGGCAAAGACCCTTGTGTCGCAGTCGATTCCGCCGACACCGCGATCGAGGTCGGCGACGACGAGTTTTGGATGCTGATGGCGGGCCGCAAGCTGTCCGCCCGCGAACGCCGGGTGCTCAGCGCGGTGGCCAAGCAGGCCGCGGGCCTGATTCGGCAGCGCGAGCTGATCGAGGAGGCCAGCCGGACCGAGGCCATCGTGCGCGCCGACGAACTGCGACGCTCGCTGCTCTCGGCGGTCAGCCACGACCTGCGCACCCCGCTGGCGGCCGCCAAGGTGGCGGTGTCGAGTCTGCGGGCCGAAGACGTCGCGTTCTCCCCCACCGACACCGCGGAATTGCTGGCCACCGTCGAGGAGTCGATCGACCAGCTGACCGCGCTGGTCGGCAACCTGCTCGACTCGTCGCGGCTGGCCGCCGGCGTGGTGCGCCCCGATCTGCGCCGGGTGTATCTGGAAGAGACGGTACAACGCGCACTGGTCAGCGTCGGCAAGGGCGCCACCGGCTTCTACCGCTCCGCGATCGACCGGGTCAAGGTCGACGTGGGCGATGCGGTGGCGATGGCCGACGCCGGGCTCCTGGAGCGGGTCCTGGCCAACCTGATCGACAATGCGTTGCGCTACGCACCCAATTGCGTGGTGCGGGTCAATGCGGGCCGGGTCGGTGACCGGGTGTTGATCAACGTCATCGACGAGGGTCCGGGCATCCCGCACGGCGGCGAGGATCAGTTGTTCGAACCGTTTCAGCGGCTGGGCGATCACGACAACACCACCGGTGTGGGGCTGGGCATGCCGGTCGCGCGCGGGTTTGTCGAGGCGATGGGGGGCAGCATTCAGGCGGGCGATACGCCGGGGGGTGGGCTCACCGTCGTCGTAGACTTGGCCGCACCGACGCAACCGATTGGTAGTCAATGACTCGCGTGTTGGTGATCGACGACGAGCCGCAGATCCTGCGCGCGTTGCGGATCAACCTGTCGGTGCGCGGCTACGAGGTCGTCACCGCGGCGACCGGTGCCGGGGCGCTGCGGGCCGCCGCCGAACACAAACCCGACGTGGTGATCCTGGATCTGGGCCTGCCCGACATCTCCGGCATCGAGGTCCTCGGCGGCCTGCGCGGCTGGTTGACCGCGCCGGTGATCGTGCTGTCGGCGCGGACCGACTCCTCGGACAAGGTCGAGGCGCTGGACGCCGGAGCCGACGACTACGTCACCAAACCCTTTGGTATGGACGAGTTTCTGGCACGGTTGCGAGCAGCGGTCCGGCGTAACGCCGCAGCGTCGGAGATCGACGAGCCGGTGGTCGAGACCGACTCGTTCACCGTCGACCTGGCCGCCAAGAAGGTCACCAAGAACGGCAAAGAGGTACACCTCACGCCGACCGAATGGGGCATGCTGGAGGTGTTGGCACGCAATCGCGGCAAGCTGGTGGGCCGCGAGGAACTACTCAAGGAAGTGTGGGGGCCGGCATACGCCACCGAAACCCATTACCTGCGTGTGTACCTCGCGCAACTACGGCGCAAATTGGAAGACGATCCGTCCCATCCCAAGCACTTGGTGACCGAGTCGGGTATGGGCTACCGATTCGAAGTCTGAGTGTGCGCTGACGGTTTTGGGCGTGCACGGCGGGCGCCGACGCGCCGGGCGGGGCGGCCGCCACCGCACACCGAAAGCCGGGAATGCACACCCTAACCGGCCGGCCGGCGCGTCAGGGCGAGGTGACCGACAACACGATGCCGTCGAGGATGTCGTGCTCGCTGACCGTCAACTCATCGATGCCGGCCCGGGCGCGCAATTCGCGCGCCAACTCCTGGACCACGATCGCGCCGCCGCCGATCACGTCCGCCCGGCCCTCGTGCATCGGCGACAGCGCCGCCCGCTGCGCCCGGGTCATACCGATCAGCCGTTCGCACACCGCCGCCAGATCGGCCCCGCTCACCCGCGAAAGATGAATGGCGGCAGGGTCATACGCCGTCATATTGTGCGCCAGCGCCGACAGCGTGGTCATCGTGCCGGCCAATCCCACCCAGGTTCGGGCCTGTTCGACGGGCACGGCCTGCAGCGCGGGGCCGAGCCGGTCGCGGACGAACTGCCGCGCCGCCTGAACCTGCGCCGGGGTGGGCGGATCGTCATGCAGGCAGCGCTCGGTCAACCGGACACAGCCGATGTCGGCCGAGTAACTCGCCACGACCTCATCGGATCCGAGCACAATCTCGGTGGATCCGCCGCCCAGGTCGACGACCACGAAAGGCCCTCGGGCACTATCCAATTCACCGACCGCCCCGCGAAACGACAACGCCGCCTCTTCGACCCCGGTGATCACCTCGGCCACCGCGCCGGGCAGCACGCCACCCAGCACCTCACCCGTCATCGCGAAGAACTCGTCGCGGTTGCCGACGTCGCGGGCGGCGGACGTGGCGACCATCCGCACCCGCTGCACACCATGGGTTTTCATCAGCTCCGCGTAGTCGGCCAGCGCGACCCTGGTCCGCTCGATCGCCTCCGGCGCGAACTGCCCGGTGGCGTCGACGCCCTGACCCAGCCGCACGATCCGAGTCTCGCGGTGCACGTCGCGTAGCTTGCCATTCGAGACGTCGGCGATCAGCAGCCGAATCGAGTTGGTACCACAGTCCACACCCGCAGCCCTCAACGCCATGTTTCACCGTCCAGGACCCCGGCCATGGCCGACTCGGCGGCCAACAGCGCCAGTGCCTCGTCACCCAACGGGTTGACCCCGGGCCCCTTGGCCAGCGAATGCGCGATCAACACATGCAGGCACTTGACGCGATCCGGCATGCCCCCACCGGAAAATGTCGTCCCGAGCGGCTCGATCGCATCACGCTCCGCGAGATATGACTCGTGTGCGCGCCGATACGCGGTGGCCAGCTCGGGGTCGGCGTGCAAGCGCTGAGTCATCTCCCGCATCAGCCCCGTCGTTTCCAGCCGGCTCGCCGCGGCGGTCAGCGCCGGATGCGTCAGGTAATACAACGTCGGAAAAGGAGTTCCGTCAGGCAATTTCGGCGCGGTCTTCACCACGCCGGGCTCACCGTTGGGACAACGGTAGGCAATCTCGAGCACACCGCGCGGTTCGCGTCCCAGCTGGCGCGCCACGGCCTCCAGGTCGGCACGATCAACCACCGGGCGTCGGGGGCCTCGGTGCATCCGGCGGTGCGGGGCCGGCCGGTGGCAGGTGCGGGGTGTCGGCGATGGTGTGCCACAACGACGAATACCACGGGCCGTTGCCCGCGGGCTTGGACGTCTCGTCTCCGGGCTGGGCCGGCACCGCCGCGGTCGGCGGAAGTTGCACCTGGAACGGCGTGTCGCCCGGCATCACGAAACCCAACCGCTCCCGGGCCTGGGCCGCGATGTACGCCGGGTCGGCGAGCTTGATCTTCTTCTGCTCGAGATCGGCGATCTGACGCCGCAATGCCGCCTCGCTGGCGGACAATTGAGCCATTTCGGTGCGCTGGGCGAAGTACGTGCGGACCGGACCGGCGATGGTCAACGTCAGCACGCAGACCACCCCGGCCAGCACCGCCGCACGCCGGGCGGTGAATCCCAGCCGCTGCTCGGATCGCTGCTCGAGCGACTCGGTGATCTGCCGCTTGATGGGCTCGACGATGTGCTCGGCGGTGCTCCGAGCCGTCGAGGCGTTGTGCCCCTTCGCCGACCGCGACGACGGCTTCGGGGACGCCTTGGAGGCCGGCTTGGCCGAGGGTTTGGCGGCCCGACCGCGCCGGACCGAATCACCCGCTTTCCCCGGTCGTGCTGCCGGGGAGCGGCGCTTCGGATCCGGCCGTTTCGCGTCGGGCATGTCGGCGCTAGCCGCGTTTCCTGTTGACGGCCAAACTATTTCACATCCAAGGCATAGCGCGGGAAGGCGAGGTCGCCCGCGTAGCGGGCGGCGTCGCCCAGGGCCTCCTCGATGCGCAGCAGCTGGTTGTATTTGGCGACCCGCTCGCTGCGGGCGGGCGCGCCGGTCTTGATCTGCCCGCTGCCGACGGCCACCGCCAGATCGGCAATCGTGGTGTCCTCGGTCTCGCCGCTGCGGTGACTCATCATGGTGCGGTATCCGCTGTGGTGCGCCAGCGCGACCGCATCGAGTGTCTCGGTCAGCGTGCCGATCTGGTTCACCTTGACCAGCAGCGCGTTGCCGGCGCCGCGTTCGATGCCCTCTTCCAACCGCTCCGGGTTGGTCACGAACAGATCGTCACCCACCAGTTGCACGCGGTCGCCGACGGCCGCCGTCAGCGCCACCCAGCCATCCCAGTCATCCTCGGACAGCGGGTCCTCGATGGACACCAACGGGTAGGTGTCTAGCAGGCCGGTGTAGAACTGCGCCATCTGGTCGGCGCTGCGGATCTCCTTTTCGAAGCTGTAACCCTCGCCCGCGGTGAAGAATTCGGTCGCCGCAACGTCGAGCGCCAGGGCCACATCCGACCCCGTTTTGAAGCCGGTCGCTTCGATGGCCGTCAGGATCAGATCCAGCGCCGCCTTGGTGCCCGCGACGTCCGGGGCGAAGCCGCCCTCGTCGCCCAGCCCGGTGCTCAGCCCCTGCTTTTTCAACACGGACTTCAGCGAGTGGTACACCTCGGCACCCCAACGCAGCGCCTCTTTGAAGCTGGGCGCACCGATCGGCGCCACCATGAATTCCTGGACGTCCACGCCGGTGTCGGCGTGCGCCCCGCCGTTGAGGATGTTCATCATCGGCACCGGAAGAATGTGCGCGTTCGGCCCGCCGAGGTAGCGGAACAGCGGCAGCTCGGCGGAGTCGGCCGCCGCCTTGGCCACGGCCAGTGACACGCCCAGGATGGCGTTGGCGCCCAGCCGGGACTTGTCCGGGGTGCCGTCGAGGTCCACCAGCGCCTGATCGACCAGACGCTGGTCGTCGGCGTTGAGTCCGATCACCGCCGGCCCAATTTCGTCGAGGACCGCCTGGACCGCCTTGTCCACGCCCTTGCCGCCGTACCGGGTGCCGCCGTCGCGGAGCTCGACGGCCTCGTGCTCTCCGGTCGACGCGCCGGACGGCACCGCCGCCCGGGCAAAAGTCCCGTCGATCAGGGCGATCTCGACCTCGACCGTGGGGTTACCGCGGGAATCGAGGATCTCGCGGGCCCCGACCTGCTCGATAATCGGCACTAGGATCTCCTTGCCTGAACTTGACTCGTAGCTGATGCCAGCCCCGGGCAGCCTCTAAAGCCTAAAGCCTGGGACCGCAACCATCCTTCTACAGCGGGTGGCCGGCCGCGTAAGCGGTGGCCCAGTCCCGCACCGCGCGGGCGTACACGCCGGAATTGTTGTATGCCCGCAGCGCGGTCACCCATCCCCGTGGAGTAGCGAGATCCTTTCCGCGCCAACATAAATAACCCGCGGCCGCGAGGGCCGCGTCGTCGATGTTGTCCGGGCTGACCCGGCCGTCGTTGTGGGCGTCGACCCCGTACAACCGCCAGGTCTCCGGAATGAACTGCATCGGTCCCATGGCGCGGGCGATCGCGGGCCCGCTGTCGGTGCTGCTCTCGTCGGCGTCGACGATGCGCAGGTTGCCGCCGGTGCCGTCGAGCTGGACACCGCGGATGGGTGGGCTGACATCCCCATTCGGCGACAGCGTCGCACCCCGGTAGGTGCCGTGGTGGCTTTCCACCTGGCCGATGCCGGCCAGCGTGGTCCAGGCGATATGGCACTTCGGGTTTTCGACCTCGGCGACCCGGGCCGCATATGCGTAGGCCTCCAGCGCGATGAGCGGGATTTCCAGGGCCGCAGCCCGCGGGACTGCCCACGCGCGCAACTGGTCCGCGGGCCGGCCGCTGGCGTGGGTATCGACCGGGGGCACCGGATCCCCGAAGGGGGGCGGCACGCCCGCGGGGATGAACAGGCTGAGCTGCCAGGTGCAACTGGAGGCCATCAGCATGGCGGTCGCCCCGATCACGGCGGATGCGCGCAACCAACGCCTCGGCGACACCATGCTCCCCTTAACTTCCCCTACACCAACGTCACCCGATAATTATCGTCCCACGAGCCGGGGACGGGACCGGTTTCTTTTAGCCGGCAAGCCCGCTTCCCGTCACATTATGCGTTAGCTGACAACGATCGTGGCTAGCAAACCACGGCCGCTGCCGGTCACCGGATTTCCCAATTCAGAAGCCACATCATCCTCAGACCGTGCCGCACAACGGCAAACACCGAGCGAATCGCTGCCCGACAATCCTGTGAAGGTGCTCGGATTTCGCGTCAGTCGCGACTGCGGGCTTCTTTGGCGTCTTTGCCGGGTCGGTTGGACGTGTCTATTCCGCCGCATCGTCGGCCAACTCGGCCTGCTCGGGTGGCTCGTCGGCATTCCCATCGGCCTTGCCATCGGCCTGGCCCCCGGTCAAGGCGGTCTCGGGGGGCTCGCCCGCCGCCGCGTCGCCGTGGGCCGCGGCGGGCCAGTGCTGCCGCCACTCCTGCTCGGTGACCGCGCCCAGCGGCACCACGTCGAACTCTTCCGGAACGCTGTCCCCGCGCCGGGTCGCGGCAATCGACCGTTCGACCGCGCGAACGGTGTCCACGAACTCCAAAACGGCCGTGCGGAGGGAACTTTCCGCGTCGACGTCGGTCAACAGCGAAATCGAGGTGATCTCATTGGGAATCAGGTCGGCGGGCAGGCCGGCCGCACCGGCTCGCTGAATCACCTTCTGCGCCAACGCCAGCGCGGGCTGTCCGGTGTGCACGTCATCCATCACCGAGGTTCGGGGCTTCTCGGCCACCTTGCGCTGCTCCCACTGCGCCAACTGCTCTTCGAGTGAAATCGTTTGGCCGGCAAGCACTCCCGGCACCCGATTGCCCAGCTTTCGCATCAATGTGGTGGCCACGGCGTCGATGTCGAACGGCGACTGCGGCGCCTCCTCGGCGATTCGGGCGTGAAACAGCACCTGTAGCAAGACGTCGCCCAGCTCTTCGCGCAGCTGGTCGGCGTTGCCGCTGCGGACCGCATCCAGCAGCTCGTAGGTCTCCTCGAGCAAATACCGGCGCAGCGAGTCGTGGGTCTGCTCGCTTTCCCACGGCCCGGCGGTGCGCAGTTTGTCCATCATGGCGACGGCGTCGACGAGTCGTTCCCCGCGAGGGGTTTCCGGCGCGGAAATCAGCCGCGCCCCGGCCGCCAACCGGGCGGCGACGGCGGGGTGGTCGGGATCCGACGACAGCAGCACCGGGGCGTCCTCGCCGGTGTCCACCGGTCGGGCGGACGACAGCGACCAGGGCACCGCGACCGGCATCTCTTCGGTGTACTGGACCTCGCCGGTGAGGTGCTCGACCGCTTCGACGGGCACCAGCGACGGGCGGCGGGGGTCGAACAACACGACTATCACTGGCGCCGTTCTCCTCCCTTGTCACCGCGCGAGCCCATGACCCGACCTTCAGCCCGCCGATTTGCGGCCGGCGTTGTCGTCGCGCGGCGCTGACGAACTCGTTATACCAACTTCTTGCTGCGGTTTGCCCTGCAGGGCGGTGACCAGGTTGGCCACCATCTGCACCAACTCGACATCGCGGAGCCGCGGCGCACCGACTCCACCGGCCGAGCCGCCGGCCCGTGGAATCGGCACGGACACGGTGGATGTGGTGGCGCGATAGTTGGCGGCCGGATACATCCGCTTGAGCCGCACCTGCGCGGAATCGGGCAGCGTCAACGGGGACAACCGCACGGTCGCCGCCGACGGCGCCGAGACTTCGGTGATGCCCGAAGCGCGGCACAGCAACCGCAGCCGGGCCACGGCCACCAGCCGCTCGGCCGGCTCGGGCAGCGCGCCGTAGCGGTCGGTGAGCTCCTCGACGACGGCATCGACGGCCGCGTCGTCGGGGGCGGCGGCCAACCGCCGATAGGCCTCCAGCCGCAGCCGGTCGCTGGCGATGTAGTCCGGCGGCAGATGCGCGTCGACGGGCAGGTCGATCCGCACGTCCTTGGGCTCCTCCGGGGTGGTGACCGTCTGGCCGTCGGCAGCAGCCCGATACGCTTCCACGGCCTCGCCGACCAGCCGCACGTACAAGTCGAATCCGACGCCGGCGACGTGCCCGGACTGCTCGACGCCCAGCACGTTGCCGGCGCCGCGGATCTCCAGGTCCTTCAGCGCCACGGCCATTCCCGCGCCCAACTCGTTGTTCTGCGCAATCGTCGCCAGCCGGTCGTAGGCCGTCTCGGTCAGCGGCGTGTGCGGCGGATAAAGGAAGTAGGCATATCCGCGTTCGCGGCTGCGGCCGACCCGCCCCCGCAGCTGGTGTAGCTGCGACAGGCCGAAGGTGTCGGCCCGTTCGACGATGAGGGTGTTGGCGTTGGAGATGTCCAGGCCGGTCTCCACGATCGTGGTGCACACCAGAATGTCGTAGTCGCGGTTCCAGAAGCCCTGCACGGTGCGTTCCAGCCGCTCCTCGGGCATCTGCCCGTGCGCCACGACGACCCGCGCCTCGGGCACCAGCTCGCGGACCCGGGCCGCGGCCCGGTCGATAGAGCTGACCCGGTTGTGCACGTAGAACGCCTGCCCGTCACGCAGCAGCTCGCGGCGCAACGCGGCGGCGACCTGCTTGTCGTCGTGCGGGCCGACGTAGGTCAGCACCGGATAGCGCTCCTCGGGCGGCGTCAGGATCGTCGACATCTCGCGGATCCCGGCCAGGCTCATCTCCAGGGTGCGCGGAATCGGGGTGGCGCTCATGGTCAGCACGTCGACATGGGTGCGCAGCGACTTGATGTGCTCCTTGTGCTCGACGCCGAACCGCTGCTCCTCGTCGACCACCACCAGGCCCAGATCCTTCCACCGCACCCCGGTCTGCAGCAGCCGGTGCGTGCCGATCACGATGTCCACCGACCCGTCGGCCAGGCCCTCGATCACGGCGCGGGACTCGGCGGTGTCGGTGAACCGGGACAGCCCCTTCACGGTCACCGGGAACCCGGTCATCCGGTCGGTGAACGTCTGCAGATGCTGATCGGCCAGCAGCGTCGTCGGCACCAGCACCGCGACCTGTTTGCCGTCCTGCACGGCCTTGAACGCCGCGCGCACCGCGATCTCGGTCTTGCCGTAGCCGACGTCGCCGCAGATCACCCGGTCCATCGGGATCGGCTTTTCCATGTCGGCCTTGACCTCGGTGATCGCCGTCAGCTGGTCGACGGTCTCGGTGAAACCGAACGCGTCTTCCATCTCAGCCTGCCAAGGGGTGTCCGGGCCGAAGGCGTGCCCGGCACTGGCCTGCCGCTTGGCGTACAGGGCAACCAGCTCGCCGGCGATCTCGCGCACGGCGCGGCGGGCCTTGGTCTTGGTGTTGGCCCAGTCGCTGCCGCCCAGCTTCGACAGGGCGGGCGCCTGCCCGCCGACGTACCGCGACAGCTGGTCCAGCGAGTCCATCGGCACGTACAGCTTGTCCGACCCACCGCCGCGCTTACTGGACGCGTACTCGAGCACCAGATATTCGCGCCGGGCGCCGCCGACCGTGCGTTCCGTCATCTCGACGAACCGCCCGATGCCGTGCTGGTCGTGCACGACCAGGTCGCCGGCGGTCAGGGCCAGCGGGTCCACGGTGTTGCGCCGCTTGGCGGCCAGCCGCTTGCCCTCCGGAGCCGTGGCCCGGTTACCGGTCAGATCGGTCTCGGTGATGACGACCAGGTTGGCGCCCGGGATCACCACCCCGTCGTGCAGCGGTCCCTTCAGCACCCCGACTATGCCGGCCTTCGGGGCCGCGCCGCAGTCCAGCATCGCGGCCGGGGTGTCGGACTCGGCCAGCCGCTCCACCACCCGATGGGCGGTACCGGTACCGGGCGCGACGACCACCGCGTAGCCGCCGGTCAAGACGTGCGCCCGCAGCATCGCGAAAATGCTTTCGATGTCGTGCTGATGCCCACGAGCCGACGGCGCCGCCCGGACCTCGAGCTCCACCGCCGACTCGTCGGACAGCTGGCTCAGTGTCCACCACGGGTGCCCGGCCGCGACCGCGGCGGCGTGCACGTCCTCCAGTTCGACGAAGCCCGAACCGCCCAGCTGCTCGACGTCGACCGGCGCCTGACCTTCGGGACTGCCCATCGCGGCGACCGACCAGGATGCCTCGAGGAACTCGCGACCCGTCTTGATCAAATCGGCGGCGCGGCTGCGGATCTTCTCCGGGTCGCACAGCAGCACCGGGGTTCCGTCGGCCAGCTGATCGGTCAGCAGCGCATGGGAGCCGTTCTCGTCGGGCTGAAGGACGGGCAGCAGCGCCTCCATGCCGTCGACCGGAATGCCCTCGGCAAGCTTGGCCAGCATGTCGGCGACGCTGCCGGTGATCGCGGGCTGCCCCTCCGGCAGCCCGGCGACTGCCCGGGCCGCCAGCTCGGCCGCCCGCGCCCGAACGTCCTCGGTCAACAACAGCTCGCGGCACGCCACCGCGACCACGGTGTCGACCTCGAGCTCCGGGATGGACCGCTGATCGGCGACCGCGAACATCCGCATCTCGGTGATCTCGTCGCCCCAGAACTCGACGCGCACCGGGTGTTCGGCGGTCGGGGTGAACACGTCGAGAATGCCGCCGCGGACCGCGAATTCGCCGCGCCGGCCGACCATGTCCACCCGGGTGTAGGCGAGTTCGACCAACTTCGCGATCGCACCCTCGAAATCGACGTCGGCACCGACGCTGAGGGTCAGCGGTTCCACCAGCCCCAGCCGCGGCGTCATCGGCTGCAGCAGCGAGCGCGCGGCGGTCACGACGACCTGCAGCGGCGGCCCCAGGCGTGCGTCGTCGGGATGGGCCAACCGGCGCAGCACCAGCAATCGGGTGCCGACGGTGTCGACGCCCGGCGAAAGCCGTTCGTGCGGCAGCGTTTCCCAGGACGGGAAGATCGCGACGGCATCGCCGAAGACACCGCGCAGTTCGGCGCCCAGGTCGTCGGCTTCGCGGCCGGTGGCGGTAACCACCAGCAGCGGGCCGCGCCGTGCCAGCGCGCCGGCGACGAACACCCGCGCGCTCGCCTGACCAACCAGGTTCAGCGTGGCCGGCCCGGCCGCCGCCGCGGCGGTGATCTGCTGGAACGTCGGCGCGGTCAGCGCCAATTCGACGAGCCCCGCGATCGGGGTTTCTGGGCGAGCAGGCCCCGGTGCGGTCATGATGCACCCATTCTAGGTGGCCTGCTAGATCGCCGAGGAATCCGCAGAACGACGTCAAGAATGCGCCGGGGGGCGTCAAGGGATCGTAAGGAACGGGTCACGGGGGGTCGACCGGGCGCACTTTGAACTCATGACATTGCTCGACATGCTGCCGTCCATCGGCCGGGCGGCGCCCCGGCGACTGGATCCCGCGATCTGGCCTGCCACTACGCATTCCGACGAGGAAGGGCGGCTCTGCGTCGGCGACGTACCCCTGACGGACATCGCCGACGAATTCCACACCCCCACCTATGTGATCGACGAAACAGATTTTCGTCAGCGCGCCCGCCGCTACCGCAAGGTGCTGCGTGGGGTTCAGGTCGTCTACGCCGGAAAGTCGTTGCTGACCACGGCCGTGGCACGCTGGGCGCACGAAGAAGGCCTGGGCGTCGACGTGTGCTCGGCCGGCGAGTTGGCCGTCGCCGTGGCTGCCGGCGTGCACCCGGCCCGAATCATCATGCACGGCAACGCGAAATCGCCCGACGAGCTGCACGACGCGGTCCGGGTCGGGGTCGGCCGGATTGTGCTGGACTCCGGCATCGAAATCGCCTACCTGGCCGGCTGCGCGCGAAAACGTCAGCCGGTACTGATCCGCGTCACCCCCGACATCGACATCCACGGACACCGCGCGGTCACCACCGGCATCAGCGACCAGAAATTCGGCTTCACCCTGGCCGAAGACCTGGCCGCCGACGCGGTCGGGCGGGTGCTGGCGCACCCGATCCTCGACCTGGTCGGCCTGCACTGCCACCTCGGGTCGCAGGTGACCGACGCGGCCCTGTACGGCGAAGCCATTTCCCGGATGATCGCCGCGATGGCCGACATCCGGGCCCGCTACGGCGTGATCCTCACCGAGCTCAACATCGGTGGCGGGCACGCGATCCCATATGTCTGCGGTGACCGTGAGTTGCAGCTCGACGATCTCGCCGCCGTCGTCGAAGACGCTCTGGACACGGCGTGTGCCGCCGAACATTTCCCGCGGCCGACGCTCGTGGTCGAGCCCGGTCGCGCGATCAGCGGCCGGGCCGGCGTGACGCTCTACCGGGTCTGCTCGGTCAAAGCACAGCCGGGTGGGCGCACCTTCGTCGCCGTCGACGGCGGGATGAGCGACAACCCGCGGGTCTCGTTGTACGGCGCGCAGTACACCGTCGCCCTGGCCAACCGGCACTCGCTGGGGCTCAAGCACCGGGTCACCGTCGTCGGCCGGCACTGCGAGGCCGGCGACGAGATCGTCCGCGACGTCGAATTGCCGGTCGACCTGCATCCCGGCGACCTGCTGGCCGTGGCATGCACCGGCGCGTACCACCACAGCATGGCGTCCAACTACAACATGGTGTGCCGGCCGCCGCTGGTGGCCGTCAGAAACGGCCGGGCCCACCAACTGATCCGCCGGGAGACGATCGCCGACCTGCTGTCGCGGGACTGCGGTTGACTTGGCCCCCGGCGGGGACACACACGATCGCCGAGCGTACCGCCGGGGCAGGAAATCAACGGCACTGTGGTTCCGGCGTTGCGCTCGCGGAACTACTCGTCCTGCAGCCGCGGATCGGATTCCAGATGCGTCAGGCCGTTCCACATCAGGTTGACCAGGTGCGCGGCCACCACCTCTTTTTTGGGTTCGCGAGTGTCCAACCACCACTGCGCGGTCATCGACACCGAACCGACCAATGCCTGGGCATACAGCGGCGCCAGGTCCGGGTCCAAACCGCGACGGGCGAAGTCGCCGGCCAGGATGGAACTGACCTGGCTGACCGCGTCGTTGAGCAGGCTCGAGTAGGTGCCCGTGCTGATCGACGCCGGCGAGTCGCGGATCATGATCCGGAAACCGTCGGTGCGCTCCTCGACGTAGGTGAGCAGCGCCAGGGCGACCCGCTCCACCCGGACCCGGGAACGGTTGTTGGTCAGCGACGAGGTGATGCCGTCCAGCAGCGCCGACATCTCGCGGTCGACGACGACTGCGTAGAGGCCCTCCTTGCCGCCGAAATGTTCGTAGACGACCGGCTTGGAGACATTGGCCCGCTGGGCGATCTCTTCGATCGAAGCGCCCTCGTAACCGCGCTCGGCGAAAAGTGCGCGGGCGATGCCGATGAGCTGGTGTCGACGCTCGCTGCCGGTCATCCGGGCGCGTGGCGCACGCACCTCTTTATCCGGTTTATCCGGGGCTGCCACGTCACTCAGCGTATCGGTTCGTCCGGTCGAAAATGCCCGGGTTTGTCCGGCGTCGCGAGCGGTTCGCGATGCGGTCCGACTAAAGTCTTGGTGGCGCGGTTGGCGGGTTCCGCCACCGGCCGGGATCGACAGTCCGTCGTGGTGTAATCGGCAGCACCTCTGATTTTGGTTCAGATAGTTCAGGTTCGAGTCCTGGCGACGGAGCTTCGGCTGCTTGTCCACCGGCTCCTCGGTGTCGGGTCTTTGCCATTGGTGCAGGTGAAATGACAGTCTTGGGGCTAAGCACGAGGAGAGTCGATGTCGTTTCACGGTGACACAGCGGTCCTGGTCCTGGCGGCCGGGCCCGGCACCCGGATGCGATCGGACACCCCGAAGGTGCTGCACACCCTCGCCGGACGCAGCATGCTCGCGCACGCCCTGCACTCGATCGCCAAGGTGGCGCCGCAGCGCCTGGTGGTGGTGTTGGGGCATGAGCACCAGCGCATCGCCGGCGTGGTCGCCGATCTCGCCGACGCTCTCGGGCGTCGGATCGACGTCGCCCTGCAGGACGCTCCCCGCGGCACCGGCCATGCTGCGCTGTGCGGACTAGCCGCGCTGCCGCCCGACTACGCCGGGGTCGTGGTCATCACCTCGGGCGATACCCCACTGCTGGACGCCGACACGCTGGCCGACCTGATCGCCACCCACCACGCGATGTCCGCCGCGGCCACCGTGCTGACCACCACCCTGAGCGATCCGTTTGGCTACGGCCGCATCCTGCGCAGCCAGGACGATCCCGGGGAAAGCCAGGTGCTGGCGATCGTCGAGGAAGCCGACGCGACGGCGGCGCAGCGCAGCATCAGGGAGGTCAACGCCGGCGTCTACGCGTTCGACGCCGGCGCTTTGCGGTCGGCGCTGGGCCGGCTGAGCTCCGACAATGCCCAGCAGGAGCTCTACCTGACCGACGTGATCGCGATCCTGCGCGGCGACGGTCGCACCGTGCACGCCCAGCATGTAGACGACAGCGCATTGGTCGCCGGCGTGAACAACCGCGTCCAGCTGGCCCAGCTCGGCGCCGAGTTCAACCGCCGCATCGTCGCCGCACACCAGCTGGCCGGTGTCACCATCATCGATCCGGCCACCACATGGATCGACATCGACGTGACGATCGGCCGCGACACGGTCGTGCACCCGGGCACGCAGCTGCTCGGCCGCACCCAGATCGGCGGCCACTGCGTCGTCGGCCCCGACACCACGCTCACCGATGTCACCGTCGGCGACGGCGCCTCCGTGGTGCGCACGCACGGCCAATCGGCGACGATCGGCGGCGGCGCGACCGTCGGGCCGTTCACCTACCTGCGGCCCGGCACCGCGCTGGGTGCCGACGGCAAGCTCGGCGCGTTCGTCGAGGTGAAGAACTCCACCATCGGGACGGGCACCAAGGTGCCGCATCTGACCTACGTCGGTGACGCCGACATCGGCGAACACAGCAATATCGGGGCGTCGAGCGTCTTCGTCAACTACGACGGCACCACCAAACGGCGCACCACGGTCGGCTCGCACGTGCGCACCGGCTCGGACACCATGTTCGTGGCGCCGGTGAACGTCGGCGACGGTGCTTACACCGGGGCCGGCACCGTGCTGCGGGAGGACGTTCCGCCGGGCGCGCTGGCCGTGTCCGCCGGCCCGCAGCGCAACATCGAGAACTGGGTGCAACGCAAACGCCCAGGCACCGCCGCCGCGGAAGCCGCGGAGAAGGCCGCACAGCAGGCTTCGTCGGCTACCCCACCACCGGAATCCGAATAGACACCATGAATTTGGTGGCTGGCAACCCGGCGGTCGTTCCGTACGATTCGCTACGTACGATGAGCAGCACTTCCATCACGACCCGAACGCTAAGGGCAGCACCGTGAGCCACGACTGGACCGACAATCGCAAAAATCTGATGCTGTTCTCCGGCCGGGCGCATCCCGAGCTCGCCGAGCAGGTCGCCAAGGAACTCGACGTCCACGTCACCGCGCAGACCGCACGCGAGTTCGCCAACGGCGAGATCTTCGTGCGCTTCCACGAATCGGTGCGCGGCTGCGATGCGTTCGTCCTGCAGTCCAATCCGGCGCCGGTGAACAACTGGCTGATGGAACAGCTGATCATGATCGACGCGCTCAAACGGGGCAGCGCCAAGCGGATCACCGCGGTGATGCCGTTCTATCCCTACGCCCGCCAGGACAAGAAGCACCGCGGCCGTGAGCCCATTTCGGCGCGGCTGGTCGCCGACCTGCTCAAGACCGCCGGCGCCGACCGGATCGTCACCGTTGACCTGCACACCGACCAGATCCAGGGATTCTTCGACGGGCCCGTGGACCACATGCGCGGGCAAAACCTGCTGACCGGCTACATCCGGGACAACTACCCGGACAGCAACATGGTCGTGGTCTCCCCCGACTCCGGCCGGGTGCGTATCGCCGAGAAGTGGGCCGACGCGCTGGGCGGCGTTCCGCTGGCCTTCATCCACAAGACTCGCGATCCGCGGGTGCCCAACCAGGTGGTCTCCAACCGGGTGGTCGGCGAGGTTGAGGGCCGCACCTGCGTGCTGATCGACGACATGATCGACACCGGTGGGACCATCGCCGGCGCGGTGAACCTGCTGCGTGAGGACGGAGCCACCGACGTGATCGTCGCGGCGACCCACGGTGTGCTGTCGGACCCGGCCGCCGAACGCCTGGCCGCGTGCGGGGCCCGGGAAGTGATCGTCACCAACACGTTGCCGATCGGCGACGAAAAGCGCTTCCCGCAACTCACGGTGTTGTCCATTGCACCGCTGCTGGCCAGCACGATTCGCGCCGTCTTCGAAAATGGTTCTGTCACAGGACTATTCGATGGAGACGCCTGAATGGCCGCCGCAGCCGTCATCTACCACAATCCCAACTGCAGCACCTCTCGTAAGACGTTGGACTTGTTGCGCGACAACGGTTTAGAACCCACGGTCGTGCAGTACCTGAAGACTCCGCCGTCCCGCGCCGAGCTGGCCAAAATGATTCGCGACGCGGGCATCGACGTACGCACCGCGGTGCGTAAGCGCGAATCCTTGTACGCCGAACTGGGACTGGCCGACGCGACGGACGACCAGCTGCTCGACGCGATGGCCGAGCATCCCATCCTGATCGAGCGCCCGTTCGTCGTCACGGGCAAGGGCACCCGGCTGGCTCGTCCGATCGACGCGGTGCACGAGATTCTGTGAGACGGCTCGCCGCCGCTGCCGGGATCGCCGCGCTAACAGCGGCGTGTGGCCCGAAAGCTCCTGACTACTCGTCGGTTTGGACGACGAGCACGACGGCGACGACCACCACGACCACCGACCGGCCGGTGCCGCTGTCGATGTATCTGAACAGCATCGGCGTGACCGGACAGCAGGTGGCGCCCGATTCGCTGACCGATCTGACGGTGTCCATACCGACGCCGGCGGGCTGGTCGCGGTTCACCGATCCGCACATCGCCCCCCAGACGCTGATCCTGGCCAAAGGCGGCAAGTATCCGACGGCGCGGCTCGTCGTGTTCAAACTCAATGGCGAGTTCGACCCCGCTCAGGTCATCAAGCACGGCAACGACGACACCCAGTTGTTCGAGAACTTCAAACAATTGGACGCCTCGATGGACCCCTTCAACGGGTTTCCCTCGTCGATGATTCAGGGCAGCTACAACAGCGAGAACGGCACCCGGCTGCACAGCTGGAATCGGATCGTCCTGCCGACCGGGTCGCCCCCGGCAAAGCAGCGGTACTTTGTCCAACTCACCATCACCGGCCTGGCCGACCAGGCAGCCGCGCAGGGACCCGACATCGACATGATCATCCACGGATTCGTCGTCGCCGCGAAATAGGGCGCGGGATTGCACATCCGCAGTGGGTGGTCTTGACCGTGAGCACCGACTGCAACGCTAACCATGAGGGAACGTGGCAGGCGTATTCCGCAGTGCAACTCGCGGTGGCTGCCCACACCGCACAGTGTCTGTCTGAGCAAGCGGACGATCTAGAACAAGGTCAGCCGCCCGCGTACCTGGTGGAGTTCGCGGATTCGGACGTGTCGGAAGATGACCTCGAAGTTGTCTGGCGGCCTTCGTAACTGATCAATCGGAGCGGTAGCCAGATTGCTTCACGGGCGTGAAGGCGGTCAAACCACAGCCATGGCGGCAATCTTGGTCGGGAGAGGTGTGCCGACCCGCGAACCCTCGAACACTAGGGTTGTCAGGCATGACCGATTGGACCGCCGCAAACCTGCCGCCATTTGCCGGGCGCACCGTGATCGTCACCGGCGCCAACAGTGGACTTGGCGCGATCACCGCTCGCGAGCTGGCCCGAGTCGGCGCGACGGTCATCATGGCCGTCCGCGACCCGCGCAAGGGCGAGAAGGCCGCTCGCGACCTGCGTGGCCAAATCGAGGTGCGCCGACTGGATCTGCAGGACCTGTCGTCGGTGCATGAGTTCGCCGACGGCGTCGACAAGGTCGACCTGCTGATCAACAACGCCGGCATCATGGCCGCACCGTTCGCCTTGACCGCCGACGGCTTCGAGAGCCAGATGGGCACCAACCACTTCGGCCACTTCGCGCTGACCAACCTGCTGCTGCCCCAGCTGACCGACCGGGTGGTGACGTTGTCGTCGATGGCGCACTGGGCCGGGCGGATCGACTTCGACGACATCAACTGGCAGGCCCGCCGCTATTCGCCCTGGCTGGCATACAGCCAGTCGAAGCTGGCCAACCTGTTGTTCACCAGCGAACTGCAGCGCCGACTACGCTCGGCCGGCTCGCCGCTGCGCGCGCTGGCCGTTCATCCCGGTTACTCGCACACCAATTTGCAGGGCGCCTCCGGCCGCAGGGTCGGTGACGCGCTGATGTCGGCGGCCACCCGGGTGGTAGCCACGAATGCCGATTTCGGCGCGCGGCAAACGTTGTACGCGGCGTCACAGGATTTGCCCGGCGACACCTTCGTCGGTCCGCGGCTCGGCTGGATCGGGCCAACGCGACCGGTGGGCCGCAGCCGTCGGGCCAAAGATGGCGCCGCGGCGACCAGGCTGTGGGAGCTGTCCGAGCGGCTCACCGGCACCAAATTTCCGCTCTGAGGCGCACATGGGATACCCTGGCCGGGCGTCACGGCGAGGGTGATTGGCGTCCAGCCAGCACCGTTATCGACGGAGACCGACAGATGTCGCGACCCTGGCCGTGCCTTGACACTTAGGTACCGAGCACACAGGAGCGACAATGGCGAAGAAATCTCCAGTCAACCAACTCGCGGTCACGGTGCGAACCGAGACCGGTAAGGGCGCGTCGCGCCGGGCCCGGCGCGCCGGCAAGATTCCCGCCGTCCTCTATGGTCACGGCACCAAACCGCAGCACCTCGAACTGCCCGGGCACGAGTTCGCGGCCGTGCTGCGGCACTCCGGCACCAATGCCGTGCTGACGCTTGACGTCGAGGGCAAGGAGCAGCTGGCGCTGACCAAGGTCCTCGACATCCACCCGATCCGCCGCACCATTCAGCACGCCGACCTGCTGGTCGTGCGGCGCGGCGAAAAGGTCGTCGTCGAGGTGCGGGTGATCATCGAGGGTGACGCCGTTCCCGGCACCCTGGTCACCCAGGACACCAACACCATCGAGATCGAGGCCGACGCGCTGTCCATCCCCGAGCAGTTGACCGTCTCGGTCGAGGACGTCGAGCCCGGTACCCAGATCACTGCCGGACAAATTCAGCTGCCCAACGGGGTCAGCCTGGTCTCCGACCCGGAGATGCTGGTGGTCAACGTGGTCACCGCGCCGACTGCCGAGGACCTCGAGGAAGAGGGCGCCGGCGAGACCGCCGAAGGTGCCGAGCCGGCCGCCGAGGCGGCCGATGAGGGCGAGGCCGTCGCCGAAGAGTCCGAGTAGGCGGCCGACGAGATGGCCGAACCGCTGTTGGTGGTCGGCCTGGGCAATCCCGGAGACAACTACGCCCGCACCCGACACAACGTCGGGTTCATGGTCGCCGACCTGCTCGCCGCGCGGCTGGGCGCAAAGTTCAAGGTGCACAAGCGGTCCGGCGCCGAGGTGGTCAGCGGCCGGCTCGCCGGCCGCTCGGTGCTACTGGCCAAACCGCGCTGCTACATGAACGAATCCGGCCGCCAGGTGGGCCCGCTGGCCAAGTTCTACTCCGTGGCGCCGGCCGACATCATCCTCATCCACGACGACCTCGACCTCGAGTTCGGTCGTATCCGGCTCAAGATGGGCGGCGGCGAGGGCGGGCACAACGGGTTGCGCTCGGTGGCATCGGCGCTGGGCACCAAGGACTTTCAGCGGGTGCGGCTGGGCATCGGGCGTCCGCCCGGGCGCAAGGATCCGGCCGCGTTCGTGCTGGAGCCGTTCACCGCCAGGGAGCGCCCGGAGATCCCCGCTATCTGCGAGCAGGCCGCGGACGCGACCGAGTTGCTGATCGAGTTGGGTTTAGAGCCCGCACAGAACCGCGTGCACGCCTGGTAGTTCCCCGCGCTGTGTGCGTCCAGGCCGTTGAGTGTGCGCTGCCGGCGGGCCCGGTCGGCGTGTCGGCACCGCTGGCGCACACCGAAATCCGTGAACGCACACCCGGCTGTGAGAGAGCTGGCCAACCGTGCGAGAGCCGGTTATCCGGTGACCAGCGTGACGGAGTTGGACCGGCGCAGCTTGCCCGACGGCGTCTTCGGAATGGTGCCGGGGCCCAGGACCACCACGTTGCGGGGCCGCATGTCGACCTCTTTGAGCACCTCGCGGGCGACCTCGTGTTCCATCCGCCGCACCTCGGCGGGGTCCTGGAACGCGTTCGACTCGACCGCCACGGCGAACGTCTCGCGGGAGTGGCCGGCGTCGAGCCGGACCGCGACGGCGCAGCCCGGCCGGACACCGTCGACCCGGCAGGCCGCGCGCTCGATGTCGGTCGGATAGATATTGCGGCCGGCCATGATGATGACGTCCTTGACGCGGCCGCACACGACGATGTGGCCGTTGTCGGTGATGTAGCCGAGGTCGCCGGTGTCGTACCAGCCGTGCTCGTCCTGAGCCGAGATGAAGCCACCCATGGTCAGGTAGCCGGGCGTCAGCGACTCGCCGCGCAACTCGATGACGCCGACGCCCCGCGGCGGCATCACGTTGCCCTGCTCGTCGATGATGCGGGCCTCCAAACCGTGCAGCAGCGGCCCCAGGGTGGCCAGCCGGCGGGTGTTGCCCTTGGTGGCGGGCACGGCCCGGCGCAGGGCGGCTAGCAGGTCGGCGTCCACCTCGTCGACGACCAGGCCCGCGTTGCACTCCGAGAACGACACCGCCAGCGTCGTCTCCGCCATCCCGTAGGCCGGCAGGATCGCCGACGGCTTCAGACCGAACGGCTTTCCGGCGTCGAGCAGATCCTCGACGTCGGCGGGCTCGACGGGCTCGGCGCCGGACAGCGCGAAACGCAGGGTCGACAGGTCGAAATCGCCGGGCTTGGCCTGCCGCCGCAACCGCTTGGCCAGCAGCGCATACGCGAAGTTGGGCGCCGCGGTCATGGTGCCCCGGTACTTGTCGATCAGCTTGGCCCACAGCAGCGCGTCACGCAGGAAGTCCATCGGCGTGACCTTGACCAGCTCCGCGCCGAAGTACATCGGAATCGTCAGAAAGCCGACCATGCCCATGTCGTGGAAGCAGGGCAGCCAGCTGACCATCACGTCTTTGTCGATGTCGTACTGGGCGCCGATGAACATCGCCTCGGCGTTGGAATAGATGTTGCGGTGTGTGATCTGGACGGCCTTGGGCGATCCGGTCGATCCCGACGTCAGCTGCATCAGCGCCAGGTCGTCCTCGCCGACCTCGATCGGGTCGATGGGTTCCGAGGCCAGCAGGTCGGTGACGGTGAGGACCTTGATGCCCTGGTCTTCCAGTACGGGGATGGCGACCAGGAAGGGCTCCGACACGATGACCACCCGGGCCTCGATCATGCCGATGACGTTCATGGTGTCTTCGGCCCACATGGCCAGATCCGTCCGCGGGGTGGGCTGGTGCAGCATGGTCAGGCTCGCGCCGCGCATCCACAGACCCTGCGCCGTCGGGGCGATCTCCACCGGGTAGCCGGCCAACACCCCGACGGCGTCGCCGAGACCGATGCCCGCGGCGGCCAGGCCGCCCGCGATGCGGCGGGCGCGCTCGTGCACCTCACCCCAGGTGTGGCGGACGGGTTCGTGTGGCTCACCGGTGACCATGCCCTTTTTCGAGACACGGGCGTTGTGGAACATCTTGTCGGTAAACCTGCTCACGCAAACCTCCTTGGTTCCGGCGCTGTCCCCAACACCCGGGATTTCATGTTCCGCTCGCGCGGCGACACTTTGCAGCAGGCACGCGAGCACAGTTGGAAAGCGGTTAGATCTCGAAAGGGTGACGTTTGCGCAACCCCATGTCCGGTTGTCCGATCAGCATGCGCGCGGCCGGGCCACACTTGACCAACTGGCCGTCCACCGGGGCTGCCGGCGAACGGCCAGGCCGAATGCTCGTCCTGATCTATAGTCCTCACCGCGAGCTATCTTAAACTCCTCTTAAGTAACAACCCACCATTTCTGCGATTTGAGTCTGATTTCACAGCGCGTTCATGCGTCGGTCATCGGCGCCGGCACCACCCGCGCGCCGGGCACCGGACCGCTCGCGACCCGCACCGCGCGACACACACCGGCGCCCGACAGCGCCATGCCGACATCGACCGCCGAGGACGCCGACGCGCACAGAAACGCACACGTCGGGCCCGACCCGGAGACGATGCCGGCCAGGGCGCCGGCCTCTTCCCCGGCGCGCAGGGTGCGCTGCAGCTGCGGGTGCAGGCTGATCGCCGCGTCTTGCAGTTCGTTACCCAACAACGGCGCCAGCCGCTGCGGATCGCCCGCCGCCAGCGCGGCCAGCACCGGCCCGGGCTCGGCCAGCCGCGATGGCTCCGCCGTATCCCTGAGCCGGTCGAGCTCGCCGAACACTGCCGGGGTGAGCAGCTCGCCGTAGGCGAAGGCCAGTACCCAATGAAAAGTGTTGCGCGACAACACCGTCGCCAACTCCTCACCGCGGCCGGTGCCCAACGCGGTGCCGCCGTGCAGGGCGAACGGCACGTCGCTGCCCAGCCGGGCGGCCAGCATCCGCAGGTCGCGGCGGGGGACGTTGAGTTCCCATAGCGAGTTCATCGCGACCAGCACCGCCGCCGCGTCCGCACTGCCGCCCGCCATGCCGCCGGCCACCGGAATGGATTTGTCGATCATGATCGACACGTCGGGAGCCCGGCCGACGTGATCGGCCATCAGCTCGGCGGCTTGCCAGGCCAGGTTGCGCTCGTCGGTAGGCAATTGCTCGGCCCCCTCGCCGACCAGTTCGAGCGACAGGACGTCGGCGTTGCGGACGGTCAGCTCGTCGAGCAGGGAGACGGCCTGAAACACCGTCGTCAGCTCGTGATAGCCGTCGTCGCGACGATCGCCGACCGCGAGATACAGGTTGACCTTGCCGGGAACGCGGACCGTGACCGATCCGGTGGGCACCCACTGCGCGGCGGTGCTGCCGTCAGACATCCTCGGTCACCATGTCCGCCGCGGCCACGGCAGCAGACTATCGCTGCGGCCGCGCCGAGTCACCGGAGCGACGCAGCAGGCGCACGAAATCTTCGATCGACAGCGTCTCACCCCGCCGGGCCGGATCGATGCTGGCCGCGAGCAGCCGGTTCGCCGACTCGTTGCCCGACCCCGCCCACTGCAGGAACGCATTGCGCACGGTCTTACGCCGCTGCGCGAAGGCGATATCCACCAGCTCGAAGACCTGTCGGCGGAAGCCGTCGTCAGTGGGCCACGGCGCGGTGGCGTACCGGTCGATGCGCACCAAACCGGAGTAGACGCGCGGGACGGGCCAGAACACGTTCGGCGAGACCGTGCCGCACCGGCGCACCCGTCCGAAGAAGCGCACCTTGACGCTGGGCACACCGTATTCCTTGCCGCCGGGTTCGGCGGCCAGCCGCTCGGCCACCTCGGCCTGCACCATCACGGTCACGGTCTGGATGGAGGGAAACTCCGCGAGCAGGTGTAGCAGCGCCGGGACGGCGACGTTGTAGGGCAGATTGGCGACGACGGCAGTGGGCGGGGCGGCCAGCTCGTCGCGCCGCAAGGTCAGCACGTCGCGGTTGCACACCGTCAGCCGCTGGGCCTCGCTGTGCGAATGCTCGGCGACGGTCTGCTGCAGCCGGCCGGCCAGCACGGGATCGATCTCGACCGCGGTGACGGCCGCGCCGCGGTCGAGCAACGCCAGTGTGAGCGAGCCGAGACCCGGCCCGACCTCGAGGACGCGCTCGGCGCGGCCGACTCCGGAGATCGACACGATGCGCCGGACCGTGTTGGCGTCATGGACGAAGTTCTGGCCGAACGATTTGCGTGGCCGAAACTCGAGTTCTTTGGCCAGCCGCCTGATATCGGTGCGTCCGAGCAGCCGTATCGTCAGCGCGCACCAGCTCTTCCGCTGCACACCGGCCACGCGCCCCAGCCCTGACGCTCCCTGGTCACCTCGGCGATCGTGATCTGTTCCTCACGGGTCGCGAGGTCGGCGCGGGGGGCGAAGCGCAGCCCGCCGTTGCGCTCCCAGGTGCCCTGATCGAACTGCACGCCGCCGTAATAGCCGTTGCCGGTGTTGATCGCCCAGTTTCCGCCGGCCTCGCAGCCCGCGATGGCGTCCCAGATGGCGCCGTCGCTGATCGGGCCGAGGTCGGTGCCGGGCTTGGTGCCCACCCGGACGACGGAGTCGCGGGCCGGGGCGATCACGATGTTGGCGATCGGCAGCCGGCCCGTCTCCACCCCGTTGACCGTCGCCACCGCGAAGGTCACGTCTTGGGTTCCCGGGGCACCGGGGTCCTCGACGACCTGCCGGCTCATGTTCATGTCGGGGTCTTCGACCCGGCGCGCGGTCGGCGGCAACGGGATTCGCTCGGTGACCTTCTCGATGCGGTTACGCGTCACCTGGATCTGCATGCCGTCCACGATCGGCGACGTTGCGCTGGGCACCACCTGGTCGCTGTCCTGCAGCGGCGCGCCGGCGGCGTTGAGCAGCCCGGCAACGTTGGGCGCGGGCAGATGAACCGTGCGGACCTTGCCGCCGTCGTTGATCTGAACGGTCTTGGCGCTGACGACCGGCAGCGCCATGCCGGCCAGCGGAACCCGGCTGCCGCGGGAGGCCGCGGCGGGCGCGGTGTCGGTCATCGCGAGCTGGGCCAGCGCCTCGTCGACGGTGGAGGCGGTGGTCCACACCCGCTTGGTGTCGCGGCCGTCCAGGGAGATCTCCAGCGGCCGGCTGCGCCGCAGCACGATCTTGTCGGCGTTGCGCACCTGGACGTCGGCGGCGGGATACAGGTCGTCGCGCTCGCCGACGACGTAGCCGTTCTCCTCGACGATGTCGATGACCCGAGATTTCATGGTGGTCACCCGCATCGCCACGCCGTCGACGGTCAGCGTCACCGTTTTGGACACCGAAACCGCGAACCCGCCGGCCAGGGCGAGGACCACGAGCAGCCCACCTACTACGAGCCGCAACATCGGTGATGGGGTCTGATCGAGTTTTCTCAATACGCTCAACGCGCATCTACCCCATGCTCAGCAACCACGTAACGACCTACCCGGCATTCGACAACAGTGCATTAAACCAACGATTCGATCACAAGACGGTAACGAACCGGTCAATCTGGAGCAACCCGAGCCGAAGTGTGTTGCGGAAATCACCCGTCGGCCTCGGCGAGCCCGTAGATCCGTCGGGCATTGCTCGTGGTGGTCCGCGCCAGCTCCGCTGCCGGGCGGTCGACCAGTTCCGCGATCGCCCGGACAGTATATGGAAGGCAATATGGCTCGTTGGGCGCGCCACGATAAGGATGTGGTGTCAAAAAGGGTGCATCAGTCTCCACCAGAAGCTGCTCGGCCGGGATCAACGGCACCGCCTCCCGCAGCGCGCGGGCATTGGTGAAGCTGGCCGTGCCGGCCAGGCTGAGAAACCAGCCGGCGTCGACGCAGATTCGGGCCATCACGCTGCCGGAGGAGAAGCAGTGGAAGATCACCAGCTCGGGTGCGCCCTCGGCCCGTAACACGTCGAGCACCTCGGCGTCGGCCTCCCGGTTGTGAATCATCAACGGTTTGCCGACGCGCTTGGCCAGGTCGATATGCCAGGCGAACGCCTCCCGCTGCACGTCGGGCGGGGCGCATCCGTCCAGCCGTCCGGGCCAGTACATGTCCATCCCGGTCTCGCCGACGGCCACCACCCGCGGGTGCGCGGCCAGCCGCTCGATCTCGGCGCGCGCCTCGTCGTCGAGCGCGGCGGCGCGGGTGGGGTGCAGGGCGACCGCGGCGTACACCCGCGGATCCCAGTCGGCGGCTTGGGTCGCCCAGCGCGCCGAGCCCAAGTCGTCGGCGATGGTCACGGCCGCACCCACGCCGACCGCCGCGGCCCGCTGCATGATCGCCGCCACCCCGGCGGCGTCCTCGGCCCCGCACGCGTCGAGGTGAGTGTGGGCATCGATCAGGGGCGCCAACGGTTCCGGGGCGGGCGGTGCTTCTCGTTTACCGGGTCGGCTGGACCTCACGCGCACACAATAGGGTGAATCTCGATGAGGCCCTATTACGTCACGACTGCGATCGCGTATCCGAACGGCGCGCCGCACGTCGGTCATGCCTACGAATACATCGCCACCGACGCGATCGCCCGGTTCAAGCGGCTCGACGGCTTCGACGTGCGCTTCCTGACCGGGACCGACGAGCACGGCCAAAAGGTCGCCGAGACCGCCGCCGCCGCCGGCATCCCGACCGCCGAGCTGGCGCGGCGCAATTCCGATGTGTTCCAACGCATGCAGGAAGCGCTGAACATCTCCTTCGACCGTTTCATCCGCACCACCGATCCCGACCACCATGAGGCGTCCAAGAAGATCTGGCGGCGGATGGAGGCGGCCGGAGACATCTATCTGGCCACGTACTCCGGCTGGTACTCGGTGCGCGATGAGCGCTACTTCACCGACTCGGAGATCGAGGTGGTCGACGGTGTCCGCATCGCGACCGACACCGGGGCGCCGGTGACCTGGAGCGAGAAGGAGCAGACGTACTTTTTCCGGCTCTCGGCGTACACCGACAAGCTGCTGGCCCACTACAAGGCCAACCCCGATTTCATCGGCCCGGAGGCGCGTCGCAACGAGGTGGTCAGTTTCGTCGCCGGCGGGCTCACCGATTTCTCAATCTCGCGCACCACGTTCGACTGGGGCGTGCAGGTGCCCGAGCATCCGGACCACGTCATGTACGTATGGGTGGACGCCCTGACCAACTACCTGACCGGCGCCGGCTACCCGGACACGGATTCGGAACTGTTCCGCCGCTACTGGCCCGCCGATCTGCACATGATCGGTAAGGACATCATCAGGTTCCACGCGGTGTATTGGCCGGCATTCCTCATGTCGGCCGGAATCGAGCTGCCGCGAAGGGTTTTCGCGCACGGATTCCTGCACAACCGCGGGGAGAAGATGAGCAAGTCGGTGGGCAACACGATCGACCCGGTCGCGCTGGCAGACGCCTTCGGTGTGGACCAGCTGCGCTACTTCCTGTTGCGCGAAGTGCCGTTCGGTCAGGACGGCAGCTACAGCCAAGAGGCCATCATCAACCGGATCAACACCGATCTGGCCAACGAGTTGGGCAACCTGGCGCAACGGTCGCTGTCGATGATCGCCAAGAACCTCGACGGGATCATGCCCGAACCCGGCGAGTTCAGCGCCGCCGACACCGAACTGCTCGAGCGCGCGGACTCGTTGCTGGACCGAGTGCGGGCGCACTTCGACGACCAAGCCATGCATTTGGCGCTGGAGGCCATCTGGCTGATGCTCGGCGAGGCCAACCGCTACTTCTCGGCGCAGCAACCGTGGGTTTTGCGCAAAAGCGAAGCCGAGGCGGATCAGGTGCGGTTCCGCACGGTGCTCTACACCACCTGCGAGGTGGTGCGCATCGCCGCACTGCTGGTCCAGCCGGTCATGCCGGAATCGGCCGGCAAGTTGCTGGATCTGCTCGGGCAACCGGCCGAGCAACGAACGTTGGCTGCGGTCGGCACGCGGCTGGTCCCCGGCTCGGTGTTACCCCCGCCCACCGGCGTCTTCCCCCGGTATCAGCCCCCTGCCGACGAGCAGTAGGCCCAAACAACACCGGGCACCATTTCGACCGTCCAATGTGTGCGACGGGAATTGGTGTCAAGCCTGGCCTCTGGCATAGACCATAATCGGCCTGTGGAGCGACGACAGAATCGGCACCAACCCAACCAATCGCCGATGACCACCTTGAAACAGTTGCCTGCCTTGGTCGTGCTGGAGCGAATTCCGGTTCCGGTGCTGGCAGTGGGCGACGACGGCACGATCTTGTTTACCAACACCGCATTTGCAGAAATGGTGGGCTACGCGCCGGAAGAAGTTTTGGAGTTGCGGTTCCGCGAAATTTTCCACGAGGCTCCGGATTCGGAATCCCTGCTGTCGGTCGTGCACGCTCTGGCGAATATGGTCGTCGAATTGGCGCACAAGGACGGCTCGATAGTGCGTGCGCTGATGAGCAAGTCGGTCGGCATGCGCTCCGACGACCGGTTCGCGTTGGCGACGTTCCAGGACCTGACCGAGCAGCTGTGGGATGACGAGCGCTGACGCCCGAGTTCCGTTGCGCTGAGCCGGCGCCCAACATCACAACCAGCTCGGGTCGGAATGGGAACCATCCGACCAACAGCAGCCGTGCTGCACGCCGGGCACCGACCCTTGGTCGCCGGCAGCGCGCTCGACACCAGGAAACCGACCACACCGGCTGAGGCGACGACCGGGCCGCTAGATACTTCCAGTACAGCCCAGGCGAACGTATACATCCTTTCGGTAGGTTGTCGAAACGGCGCGCAGTTCATGTCGCGCAAACCGATCGCCGCCAGCGTCGGTCGCGGCCGGTCGCGGCACGAGCCCCGGACTAACCGATTTCGGACACGGCGACGGCGTCGGGGCGCGGCGTGGCGGTGCGGCGGTGGCGCATCGCTTCGCGACCAAGGAACTGCCGGAAGTAGGACAGCGACGCATCGGTGACGATGCCCGGCAACATAAGTTCCCAGGACCGCGTCAGCCGCTCGAGGTCTGCCGCGTCGTCGCGGCCTGGCCCCGCGTCCGCCGTTTGACCCGCGATTGCATCGGCCAGTGCACGGGTGCCAAACAACGCGCCGACAACTGATTCGCTGACCGCCTCAGGGTCGAGATCTGTCCGAAGGTCACCTTCGGACATCGCCCGCGCGGCCTCGGTGGCCAGCAGCCCGATCAAGGCTTTGCAGAACTTTCCGGCGGCTTCGTTGAATCCGCGCAGCGTCCAGCTCAGTTGCTCGGCGGCGCGCGCCGTGTCATCCGAGCTCAGCACCCCGACGATCGTGAACGTTCCGTGCACCAGGTTTTCCAGTCCCGGCGATGCTCCCCCGCAGACATTTCGGAAGCCGCGCAGGATCGTTTCGGCGCCTTCCTCGATGATCGCCGAGGCCAACGACTCTTTGGAGTCGAAGTGGTGGTACAAAGCACCCTTGGTCATCCCGGTGCGCTCGATGATCGTGCCCCAGCCGGCCGCCGAATAACCGACCTCGCCGAATACGCCTATCGCGGCGTTGAGGATCTTGCGGCGAGTGACCTCGGATCGAACCTGGCGCGCCATTACCCCTGTTCCTTCGGCATGTCGACGGATCCGCAAGTGCGGTGAACTCCCGCCGGGCCACCCTCGCCGTTCCGGCCGGTCACGGGAAATCCGCGGGCGAGCTCGTGTTGACCGCCAGCGCCGCGCGGCGCCGCAGGAATTGCTGGAAGTAGTCGACGCGGTCGGGTTGCAGGATGCCAGCCAACATCAATCCCCAGCACCTTTCCAGGTCACGCAGGAACCGTTCCGGGTCGTCCAGGTTGCTGGTCTTGCGAAACCCCATGTGCAGGGAGACCATCATGCGTCCCACATCCTCGGGTTCGCATCGTTGGTCGATGTCGCCCTCGGCGATCGCCTGCTCGACCACTGTGGCCAGGGCTTTGACCCAGCCGTCCAACAACCGCTCCTGCAGCCCCTCGGAACGCCCGACCGACTCGATCAGATTCAGCCCGGCCCGCACCTGGTCGGTCTTGATGTCCTGGATAGCGATCAGATATGAGAAGTCGATCAGGGTTTCCAGGCCCGACAAACCCCGCGTGACCAGGTCGTGCACGGCTGCGGTTCCGGCAGTGGTCAGCCGGTCGATGATCGCAACCGCCAGCGCGTGCTTCGACCGGAAGTGGAAGTACATCGCGCCCTTGGTCAGCTCGGCTTCGGCAAGGATGTCGTCGAGTCCAACCTCGTGGTACGCACGCCGCGCAAATTGGTGCGACGCAGCCCGCAAAATGTGTCGGCGCGTCACGTCGGCGCGCCCGTCGGTGGAGTGGGTCGTCATCGCAGATACCGAGTCCGCTCGGCGGCACACCGCCGATCCTGGCAATTCGGTGACCTGAAACTCCCAGCGGCTATTACGCCATGACCTGGTTCCACCGTCTTCACGTCTGCAGATGCCTTACTCGAGCTCGGCACACACCTCGGCTCATCATCGGTTTGTGCATACACACACCGTGCTTCTCGGGACGACGTTTGAACGCCCTGAGATTAGCAGCTGGCGCAGGAAATTGACGTCGGCGTCATTCCATATCGATACTTATCGTCAGAATTTCTGGAGCGGCACTGACTATTAGTATGGTTTCGTTTGCCTGGTCTTTTCGGGGCGCACGACTGGCGATGCAGCGAGAAGTAGCGGAGATCAGTCGCTCGCGGAGTATGCCGAGGATCGCGATCGGATACCGGCCGGGTCATCGCGCGGCCATCCTGGCCCAACTGCATCGGCGCCGGTCACGAGGCGGGACGCCGCGGGCCGCTGCCAGTTCGATATCGGCTCTTTGCTATGACCAGCGGCGACGGGCCCGCCGCGGGCCGGGTCAGCCGCCGGTGCCGGCTATGCCGGAACGCGGAATATCAAGCGTCGCAATCGGATACGCACCCGACCCGTCGCGGCCGTCTCGGGCCAGTGCCATCGGTCCGTAGTTCACCACGTGCGAGGCGCCCGGTTTGTGCTGTTGCCAGTCGACGGCGGCGCGCAGCGTGTAGTGCCCGGGCGCCACACCGGCCAGGTCGACGTGCACCGTCTCGCTGAACGTCGCGGGCACCGCCTCTTCGCGCGACGGGCTGGAGTCGTCGTGGACCAACGTCTTGAGGTTGACCGTCGCCGGCAGCGTGCGCACCACCGCGCCGGAGGAGTCCACCAGCTTGTAGCCGGGCACCCACTGCTCGGTGCTCGCCGCCGACCCGTAATTCGTCCACTCCACGGAGATCGACGCGACCGTGCCCTGAATCGACTGCGACCCCGGCCGCGCCTGCACCGAATACCGGTATCCGGCAGCCGCGTTGGCCTGTGCCCACAGCGCGTACAGCTTGGGGTCCATCGCCGCGGTCGCGTCGCGGTCCGGGAAGTTCGCGCTCGCCGTCATCGACACGTGGTAGCGAACGACGTCGTGCAGCGCCTTCTCGTAGTAGGCCTTCGGGTCGGTTCCCGGGGGCGGTGGGCACCATTCGGTGATGACCGGCGCCGAGGCCAGTCGCTGCTTGAGCGCGTTGACGACCGCGTCGTTGTTCCGGACGTACTGGGAATCCCCGGATTCCGCCCAGGCCGGCAACGGCGATTGGGCGCCGAGGCACTCGGCGCGGATGCCCACCGGGGCGGACAACTTCTTCGTCACCTCGTCGGCGAGTAGCGCTCGCACGATCTCCGGGTTTTGCGGCGCCACCACCAGTTGGGTATGCGGGAAGGCGTCGACGTTGGCCGTCACCAGCTGCCGGATCGAGGCGGCGCTGATGCTTTGATCGCGAAACTGGCCTGACTGGTTATAACCGGAGAACTCGAAGACGCTGAGCCGCTCGTCGCCGTCGTACCGGCGGCCCAGCGCCGACAGCAGCCGGCCGAACGCGTCCAGGTAGCGCGGGTCGTCCCAGTTCGGCACGACCTGCGTGACGCCCGGGCTGTTCGGCGCGGCCGGGGAACTGGTCGACGCCGGCCGCATCCAGTCCGGGATCGCGATCGGGTCATGCGGGTCCGGCGTGACGGTGACGATGCGCAGGCCGAGCCGCATGTTCCGGCTGGCCAGCTTGTTGAGGGTGTCGTCGATCGCGCTGAAGTCGTACCTGCGATCGTCGGGCGCGTCGGGCGGCAGCGTGGCCGGATCGATGGGCTGCAGTTGTCGCCACGAGATACGCATGCTGGCGTCATACGACGCCGGCCACGCCGGATACCGCTGCTGGGCCGGATTACCCTGCGGGAAAAGCGGATTCAGCAAATCCTCGTACTGGCCGCGCAGCGGGTTGGAGATTTCCTGGACGCTGGGCGGGATGGCCGGGCTGACGATGGCCGACAACGGACCGGGGTCGCTGTGCTTGCTGCACCCGCTCAGCGCGACCGCCGCGCACGCGACGATCGCCGCCGCGCTTCGCCCCGCTGTCCGAATCATCGTTGCGATGCTAGAGGGGTGGCCCGGCCAGGGGCAGCGGCGGCCCGACCGGCCGGGCCGATCCGCCAGTGATCCAGCTCACAATCAGGCCCGGTAATGTCACGCCTGGCCCCTCTCCGGTGTCTCGAGGGCACACGCCCCACGAGAAGAGGAGACAGAAATGACCGAGAACACCCGCGTCGTGGTCATCGGCGGTGGCTATGCCGGCACCCTGGCGGCCAATCGGCTGCGCCAGCGGACCGGCGTCGACATCACCCTGGTGAACCCGCGTCCGGTCTTCGTCGAACGAATTCGGCTGCACCAGCTGGTCGCCGACACCGGCGCCGCGACCGCCGACTACGGCACCCTGCTCGGCGAGGGCATCCAGCTCGTCGTCGACGCCGTCGAGCGCATCGACGCCGCGGCCCGCCGCCTGGTGCTGACCTCCGGTGCCGTGCTGGACTACGACTATCTGATCTACGCCGTGGGTAGCACCGGCGCGGTGCCACGTTCGGTGCCGGGGGCAGCCGAATTCGCCCACGGGATCTGCGATCTGGAAAGCGCACAGCGGCTGCACTACGCGCTCGCCGACCTGCCGCTGGGTGCTCCCGTCACCGTGGTGGGCGGCGGACTGACCGGCATCGAAACGGCGTCCGAACTCGCCGAACAGGGCCGCCCGGTGACGCTGGTGTGCGGCGGTCCGCTCGGGGCATCGCTGAGCAACCGCGGCCGGCGTTCGGTGCGCAAGCAGCTGCGCGCACGCGGTGTGGTCGTGGCGGAATTCGTCACCGCCACCGAGGTGCGCTGGGACAGCGTGGTGCTCAGCGACGGTGCGGTACTGCCCAGCATGGCGACGGTGTGGACGGCCGGGTTCGCCGTGCCCGACCTGGCCGCCCGCAGCGGACTGCGTACCGACGAGGCCGGCCGGCTGCTCACCGACGAGACGCTGACCTGCATCGACGACGACCGCATCGTCGCTGCCGGTGACGCGGCCGCACCGTCGGGTCGGCCGTTGCGGATGAGCTGCCAGGCCGCTGGGCCGTTGGGCGCCCAGGCCGCCAACACCGTGCTCGCCCGCATCGCCGGCCAGGATCCCGCGCCCCTCGACCAGGCGTTCGTCGGGCAGTGCATCAGCATCGGCCGCAGCGGCGGCACCCTGCAGTTCGCACACACCGACGACACTCCGCTGAACCTGGCGCTCGGCGGCCGCGTCACCGCGGCCATCAAGGAACGCATTTGTCGGGGCACGCTGTGGGCAATTCGGCGCGAGGCGGCCAAACCCGGCTCGTACTTCTGGCTCAAAGGCGGGCAGCGGCCCGCCCAGCCGGCCGACCGCCAGGTCGCGGTCCCATGATCGCGACCGGTGAGCACGCGCAACGGTTCACCCTGCTGCGCCCGTTGTTGTTCACCATCGCCTACGAGATCCTCGGCTCGGCCACCGAGGCCGACGACGTGCTGCAGGACAGCTATCTGCGGTGGGCCGACGTCGACCTGGCCAAGGTGCACGACACCAAGTCGTACCTGGCCCAGCTGGTGACCCGGCAGGCGCTCAATGCGTTACGGGCCGGCGCCCGTCGCCGCGAGGAGTACGTCGGGCCGTGGCTGCCCGAGCCGCTGCTGCTCGACGACCAGGACCCGTCAGCGGATGTTGTTCTGGCGGAATCGATTTCGATGGCCATGCTGGTGTTGCTGGAAACGCTGAGCGCCGACGAGCGGGCGGTGTTCGTACTGCGCGAGGTGTTCGGGTTCGACTACGCCGAGATCGCCGACGCGGTGGACAAACCGGTGCCGACGGTGCGTCAGGTCGCTCATCGCGCTCGCGAACACGTGCGGGCGCGGCGCAAACGGTTCGGCGACGTGGACCCGCGGCGCAACGCGGAGCTCACCGCCCAGTTCCTGGCCACCGCCGCCAGCGGGGATGTACCGGCGCTGGTGGCGATGCTGGCGCCGGACGCCACCTGGATGGCCGACAGCGGTGGCAAGGTGTCGGCCGCCCGGCGGCCCGTCGTCGGCGCCGACAAGGTGGCCAGGGCCATCGTCGGGTTGTTCCGCAAGGCCCGGGAGGAGACCGAGCTGCACGTCGAACTGGTCAACTGCAACAACGCCCCGGCGGTGTTGCTGTATCTGCGCGGCAGCCTGGAAGGCGTGATCACGGTGGAGATCGTCGAAGACAAGATCACCAACTTCTACGTGATGCGAAACCCGGACAAGCTGGCCGCGCTGGCAACCGCCCGCGACATCAGCCGCAGCTGAGCCGTATGGGCCGTGAGGTGCGAAAGTTCGGCGTTCTGTCAAGCTAGGTCGGTGCGGATCGACCGGCTCGGCAGCCTCGGTGAGGCGCACCGCGTGCTGCGCGCCGTCGGCGATGCCACCGATCGGCTCGGTCTGCCGCCGCCCGCGGCGCTGACCGGCGAATGGTTCGGTGCACTCGCGGTGATCGCCCCGAGTGTGGCGGTGCGCCCGGTTCGGGTCGCGGACGCCTTCGCGGTTCCGCTTGACACCCCACCCCGCGACAGCGCCGCCGTCGGCGGCGGCTGGGTGGGCTATCTGTCGTATCCGGACGCCGGCGCCGACGGACAGCCGCACCGGATCCCCGAGGCCGCCGGCGGCTGGACCGACTGCGTGCTGCGTCGCGATCGCGACGGCCGGTGGTGGTACGAGAGCCTGTCCGGGGCGCCGATGCCGCAGTGGCTGTCCGCCGCCCTGGCCGCGACCCCGGGCCCGCCGCGTGACTTCCGGATCGAGTGGGGTGCGCCCGACCGGGCGTCCCACCGCGACGGCGTCCTTGCCTGCCTGGAAGCGATCCGGGCCGGCGAGGTCTACCAGGCCTGCGTGTGCACCCGGTTCACCGGAACCGTCCGCGGGGCGCCCCTGGACTTCTTCGTCGACGGCATCGCGCGCACCTCGCCGGCCCGCGCCGCCTATGTCGCCGGCACCGCCGGGGCGGTCGCGTCGCTGTCCCCCGAACTGTTCCTGCGCCGCCGCGGCGCCCTGGTGACGTCCAGCCCGATCAAGGGGACCCTGCCGTTGAACGCCTGGCCGTCCGCGCTGCGCGCCTCCCCCAAGGAGGTGGCCGAGAACATCATGATCGTGGACCTGGTGCGCAACGACCTGGGCCGGGTCGCGGTCACCGGAACGGTCAAAGTTCCAGAGCTGCTGGTGGTTCGACGCGCTCCGGGCGTGTGGCATCTGGTGTCGACGGTGTCGGCACAGGTTCCCGTCGACATGCCGACGCCCGCGCTGCTGGACACCGCATTCCCGCCGGCCTCGGTCACCGGAACGCCCAAACACCGTGCCCGCCAGCTGATTTCGCAGTGGGAACCGAACCGTCGCGGAATCTATTGCGGCACAATTGGTTTAGCGTCACCGGTTGCAGGATGCGAGCTGAACGTCGCGATCCGGACCGTGGAGTTCGATGCCGCCGGGGCCGCCGTGCTAGGGGTGGGCGGTGGGATCACCGCCGATTCCGATCCCGACGCCGAATGGCAGGAGTGCCTGCACAAGGCCGCCCCCGTGGTCGGGGTGCCGCGCACCGCGACCACCGGCGCCGCCGCCGGCGTGGGCTAGTGCCTAATCAGTCCCGGCGCTCTTTGAGCACCGCGTCGTACAGGTCGCGGGAGCGCACGGCGGGATGTCCGGCCGCCACCCGGGTGCACGCGTCCTTGACCCGGGCGCCCGCCTCGATCAGCTCGTGCACCTGAGCCACCAGCGACGCCACGTCGGCGACCGGGCGGGCACCGGCCAGCACCACGGTGATCTCACCCAGCACGCCGTCGGCCGCCCAGGCGGCCAACTCTGCCAGCGAGCCGCGCACCACTTCCTCGTGCACCTTGGTCAGCTCCCGGCAGACGGCGGCGGCCCGGTCACCGCCGAGCTGCCCGACCGCGTCGTCCAGACACGCCGCCAGCCGGCGCGGCGACTCGAAGAACACGCAGGTGCGCCGCTCGTCGACCAGCGAGGCCAGCCACGTCTTGCGGGCCGCGCTCTTGCGCGGCGCGAAGCCCTCGAAGCAGAACTTCTCCGAGGGCAGACCGGACACGGCCAGCGCGGTGGTCACCGCCGACGGCCCGGGCAGGCATGTCACCGGCACCCCGGCGTCGATGCAGGACGTGACCAACCGGTAGCCGGGGTCGCTGATCAGCGGCATACCGGCGTCGCTGACCAGCAGCACCGTCGCCCCGGCCTTCAGGGCGGCGATCAAAGACTCCACCCGTGCGGCCTCGACCTGATCGAACAGCGCGACCACCCGGCCCGTGATCGCCACCTGCAGCGATTTGGCCAGCGTGCGCACCCGCCGGGTGTCTTCGGCGGCCACGACATCGGCCTCGCCCAGCGCCTTGATCAGCCGCGGGGAGGCGTCCGACGGCTGGCCCAGTGGCGTCGCGCCGAGTAATAGGCGGCCAAAGGACATGACGGACAGCCTACGATCGACGTGATGTCTGCCCCGCCCAGCGAAGCCTCCGTGACCGCGGAGGGTGCCGTCGCGGAGCGCGCCGTCCCCATGGTCAGCCCCGGCCCACTGGTGCCGGTGGCCGATTTCGGGCCGCTGGATCATGTCCGGGGCTGGGTGGTCACCGGCATCATCACGCTGCTGGCGACGGTGACCCGGTTCGTCAACCTGGGCTCGCCGACCGATGCGGGCACCCCGATCTTCGACGAGAAGCACTACGCGCCGCAGGCCTGGCAGGTGCTCCACAACCACGGCGTCGAGGACAACCCGGGTTTCGGGTTGGTGGTGCACCCGCCCGTCGGCAAGCAACTGATCGCCGTGGGCGAGGCGATCTTCGGCTATGACGGGGTGGGCTGGCGATTCACCGGCGCGCTGCTGGGCGTGGTGATGGTGACCCTGGTGATGCGGATCGTGCGCCGCATCAGCCGCTCGACGCTGGTGGGCGCGATCGCGGGCGTGTTGTGCAGCTGCGACGGGGTCAGCTTTGTCGCCGCCCGCACGGCGCTGCTCGACGGCATCCTCACCTTCTTCGTGGTGGCGGCGTTCGGCGCGCTGATCGTCGACCGTGACGAGGTGCGGCGGCGAATGCACATCGCGCTGCTGGAAGGCCGCAGCGCCGACACCGCGTGGGGCCCCCGGCTGGGGGTGCGCTGGTGGCGCTTTTTGGCCGGGGTTCTGCTCGGATTGGCGTGCGGGACAAAGTGGTCCGGGCTGTATTTCGTGGTGTTCTTCGGGGCGATGTCGCTGGCGTTCGACGTCGCGGCACGCCGGCAGTACCAGGTGAGCAGGCCCTGGCTGGGGACGCTGCGCCGGGACCTGATCCCCACGGCGTACGCGCTCGGCGTCATCCCGATCGCGGTCTACCTGGCCGGCTATGCGCCCTGGTTCGCCTCGGAGACCGCGATCGACCGGCACGAGGTGGGCCAGACGATTGGGCCCACGTCCGTGCTGCCGGTCCCCGACGCCCTGCGTTCGCTGTGGCACTACAGCGCCAAGGCGCTGGAGTTCCATGCCGGCCTGACCAATGCCGCCGGGAACCACCACCCCTGGGAATCCAAGCCGTGGAGCTGGCCGATGTCGTTGCGGCCGGTGCTGTATGCCATCGACCAGCAAAATGTCGCCGGTTGCGGCGCGCAATCCTGCGTCAAGGCCGAGATGCTGGTCGGCACGCCCGCGATGTGGTGGCTGGCGGTGCCGGTGCTGCTGTATGCACTGTGGCGAGCCGCAATCCGGCGGGACTGGCGCTACGCGGTGGTCCTTGTCGGTTACTGCGCGGGCTGGCTGCCGTGGTTCGCCGACATCGACCGGCAGATGTACTTCTTTTATGCGGCGACCATGGCGCCGTTCTTGGTGATGGCCATCGCGCTGATTTGCGGCGACATTCTCTACCGCCCGAAACAATCGGCCGAGCGCCGGACGCTGGGCCTGATCGCGGTGAGCTGTTATGTGGCGCTGGTCGTGACGAACTTCGCGTGGCTGTTCCCGATTTTGACCGGGCTGCCGATCTCGCAGCAGACCTGGGACATGGAGATCTGGCTGCCCAGCTGGCGGTGACGTTCGCTTCGCCGTGAGACTGCAACGAGCGACGGTGGCACTCGGGAAACGGGTTGCCAGTTACAGTTTCGCGGAACGCGACGAGCTACAGCGAGTCGCGGGCGACGGGGCAGGACATGCAGCGCGGGCCGCCGCGGCCGGTACCCAGTTCGGACCCCGCGATGGTCAACACCTCGATGCCTGCGTCCCGCAGCCGGGCGTTGGTCTGCACGTTGCGCTCGTAGGCCACGACGACGCCGGGCGCCAACGCCAGCGTGTTGTTGCCGTCGTCCCACTGCTCGCGTTCGGCGACCAGGGGATCCAGTCCGGTGTCGATGACGCGCAGCTTGTCGATGCCCATCGCCTTGGGGGCGGCATCCAAAAACGGCGCCTCATCGCTGATGGTCACCCCGTCGGGCGCGCGCTGGATGGTGAATGCCGACAGGTGGTCGACGACGTTCGCGTACATCACCACCGTGTCGGTGTCGACCATCGTGCACACCGTGTCCAGGTGCATCTGCGCGCGCCGCTGCGCGATCGGCACCGCGAGCACCGTGTGCGCCAGATCGTCGTCAAACAGGCTGCGCGCCAACGCTTCCGCACCGGCCGGCGTGGTGCGCTCCCCCACTCCCACCGCGATCACCCCGGGAGCGAGCAGCAGCACGTCGCCGCCCTCGACCGGCGCGGTGCGCGACTCGTAGGCTCGCCGCACCCCGGTGAACCGCGGGTGATGGGCGTAGATCAGGTCCGTCAACGACGCCTCGCGAACCCGGGCCCGCAACGCCAGCGACGGGATCACCACCCGCGGGCCGATCCAGATCGATGAGTCCCGGGTGAACACCAGGTTCGGCAGCGGCTCGATGACGAAATCCCCGCCGTGATGCATGCGCAGCACCAGCGACACGTCGGTACGGGTATCCGGTGGCAGTTCGTTGAAGGTCATGCCGGCCATCAGCACGTGCGCCAGCTTCGCCGGCTCCAGGCCGCGCAGGTAGGCCGAAAGGCTTTGCGCCAACGGCACTCCGAGCCGGCGTGCGTCGACCGCGGCGGCCACGCCCTGCATCCGGGCCGCGCCGCTGTGCTGCAGCGCCTCGGTCAGCAGGTTGGCGAGCAGCAGCACCTCCACGCCGCGGGAGCGCAACAACTCGCGGAATTGGTCGTGCTCTTCCTGAGCGCGAGCCACCCAGGGCAATCCGTCGAACAGCAGCTGGTCGTTGTTGCGCGGATTGAGTCGACGCAGCTCGGCGCCGGGCCGGTGCAGGATCGCCACCCGAAGCGCGCCCACCTCGGAATTGGTGCTCAGTTCAATGACACCCACGGTTAAACCGTAGCCGCGCGGATCGCGGCCGTCGCGTCACACGCGGGGCGGCCTGGTAGCCCGGCGAGTCCCAATTGATCGAACGGATGTGCGATAGAGTTAGCAGCGTGGGGACCCAGATCTCAGGGGTACAGGGCTCGTTGTTCGAGCACACCGAGCGGCGCCAGCTCGGGGACGGCGCCTTCATCGAGATTCGCGCCGGCTGGCTCAGTGACGACCCGCGTGCCGCGCAGGAGCTGTTCGGCGCCCTGCTGACCAGCATCCCGTGGCGCGCCGAGCGCCGCCAGATGTACGAGCGGGTGGTCGACGTGCCGCGGCTGGTCTGCTTTTACGACCTGACCCTCGAGGAACCGCCCCATCCGCTGCTGGCGCGGATGCGACGCCGGCTCAACGACATCTACGCGGGCGAGCTCGGCGAACCGTTCACCACCATCGGCCTGTGTTGCTATCGCGACGGCTCCGACAGCGTCGCCTGGCACGGCGACACGATCGGCCGCAGCAGCGCCGAGGACACCATGGTGGCGATCGTCAGCCTGGGTGCCACCCGGATGTTCGCGATGCGCCCGCGCGGGGGCGGCCCGTCGCTGCGGCTGCCGCAGGCGCACGGCGATCTGTTGGTGATGGGCGGCTCTTGCCAGCGGACCTGGGAGCACGCCGTCCCGAAGACGAGGGCCCGCAAGGGCCCGCGGGTCAGCATCCAGTTCCGGCCGCGCGACGTGCGCTGAGCGCCTCAGGTGCGGATCGCGGCGACCGCTTTGACCAGCAGGTCGCGGGCACGCTGGGTGTCGACCTTGGCGACGGGCTGGTGGGGCACGACGAGCGGGTTGGCGATCACGATCACCTGGTAGTCGCCGAATTGCGCGGAGTAGTCGTAGAGCTCGCCGGTGCGGGTGCCACCGGCCAGTACCGCCTGCAGCACGCGGTGCACGCCGAGGGTGCGGGTGCCGTCGATGCGGGGCACGTCGATGGTTTCCAGGCCGCCGCGCACCCCCGTCCCCGCGAACGCGACCTTGGTGCAGTCCTTGCCCGGGTCGCTGGCCGGCAGCGGCTTGGAGGTTTCCACCGCGATGACCACGTAGCGGTTCCCGTTGCCCTCGGCCGACACCGCGGCCATGTTGCCCTGCACGTCCGACGGCATATCCGGTCCGGACGCCAGCTTTGCGCAGTCGGCCGGATCGAATTTCAGTCCGTCGGGCAGCTTCCGTGCCGACAACAGCTTGGGGTCGATCGCCCGTTCCGAGACGTCGGTGACCTTGAATTCGGGCCCAAAGCTCGACTTCACCGCGACGACCTTGGCAATGTCGGCGCTCGGCGGGGCGTTGTCGGTATTCGATGAACAGCCGGCGAGCAGGCACACCGTCGCGAGCACGCATACCAGCCTGGACACCGTGGCTAATCTACCCAACGCGGGACGCTCAGCCGCGCAACGTCGACACCGTTTTGACCAGCAAGTCGGCGGCGAATTGCGGTGGCAGCGCAGGCAATGCCGACCCGGGATCGATGGTCAGCGTGGTGAACGCGTAGTAGCCGCCCAGATAGGCGACGAATGTGTATGCCCGCGAGTCGATTTCGGTTCCCGATTCGACGGCGGACTTGATGTCGACGGCCATGCCGATGGTATCGGCGCCGTCGATGCGCGGGGGGTCGGCCAGGCGCACGTGTGCGGTGGTGTGTTTAGCGGTCAGGGACCACTCGCCGCAGCCGTCGACGACGCCACGATCCAGGCGCGCGTCGGGCGAAGCTACCAAGGTCACGTTGAGAATGCCGCCCTGGCCCGAGGCGGACAGTCCCTGCGCGGTTTGCTCACGCCCCCGGCCGGGGTCGGCAAGCGCCGCGCAGGCGGCGGGGCGAGACGTCGCGTCCGGATCCAGGCCCCAGCTCAGCCGCGGCGACGCCGTGTCCGGAACGTCGTTGGTGACTTCGTAATTGGGGGGCAGGTCACGAACGACGCGCTTGATGTTGGCGGGGTTGATGGTGCTGGTGCGCGGCGGCGTCGGCGACGGCGTGACCGCCGGTCGATGGTCCGGCGGGTGGCTGCAGCCGACGGCCAGCACCGTGAGCGCTCCGCCGAGCCGGACGCCAATCCACAAGCCGCGCATGGCCATTGGTATCACGAGACGCCGGATCAGCCGAGTGCCTCGATCACCTGGCGGGCGACGCGTCGGATCTCGCTGGCCAGGGCGCGTTTGATGTGCAGGTCGCGCCCGCGCGGCACATCGATGACGGTGGTGATGACGCCGATGTCTTCGCGCCGCCAGACCGCGCCGTACCGGTCCATGATCGTGCGCATCGGCAAGTTGTCGGAAAGCATTCGCGCGGTGAACCTTTCGACGCCTTCGACCTCGGCCGCTATCGACAGCGCGCCGATCAGAAAGCTCCCGACGCCCCGGCCCTGATAGGCATCGGCGACGGTGAAGGCGATCTCGGCGACGGTCGGATCGTGTTCGTCGCGGACAAACCGGGCGTCGGCCACGGGGTCGGTGCCGTCGGTGACGACCCAGACGAAGTGGTCGACGTAGTCGACCTCGGACAGGTAGTGCATCAGGGCCGGCGAAGGCATCCGGGCGGTCATGAACCGTCGATACAGCGTCTCGCTGGAGAAACGGATGTGGCCGTGTACCGTGCGCTGATCGTCGCCGGGCAGCACCGGGCGCAGCAGCAGGCCGGTGCCGTCGCGCACCTGGATCGGAATCGGCGTGACGAACTCGGCCAGGCGCTGGCGGACCGTGCGCAGCAGCCGGGGCATGATGCCGGGGATATGCACCAACCGGGTGAAGGCGTCGTTGTCGCCGATCCACCCGGTCAGCGGTTGGGCCGTGGTGACCGTGGCGATGCGCCGACTTTCGCGGAGCAGGGCGATCTCGCCGATGATCGTGCCGGCGGCGGCCTCGCCCACCGACACGGCGCCGTCGGCGCCGATGTGTCTGATCTCAGCGGTGCCCGAGGAGATGAGCAGAAACGAGACGGCCTGCTCGCCCTGCTGCATCAGGATCTGGCCGGCCGCGGCCCGCAGCGGCTGCAGACAGGACGCCAACGGCTCCAAGTCATCGATGGAGCATCCTTCGAAGATGTCCATCGTGGCGAGTTCTTCTGCCCGCGCGCCGATCAGTTCGGCCACGGCGGCCCATCTTGCGGTCCGATTGGCTCAGGTTATGGCGTTTGCGGCCGGGGCAGCAACAACCTGGCCCACCGATGTCGCGGGTTCCGTGGAACTTTGCCGGCGATCCCATGACACGCAGCCACCTTCGAGAGTCGGGAACGGCGCGACGTCGGTGCCGCCCCCGGCGAAGGAGACCCGCAGCGGCGCCCGCGCACGGATTCGGGGGCGTCTGTTTCGACGCGATCGCCTGCGCTGGTCGCCCGAGCCCGACGGCTCACCAGCGCGGCTGTCGGCGTTTTGGGTCAGGCGTAGGGGTTCGGCGGCGCGGCGATCGGTGTCATTGTGACTGCTCGCAGCGTCGGGATGGGGGGCGTGTGCGGCCGCCGCTCGGCGGGTGTCACGACACCCTGGACCCGCAGCCAGGTGTTGTCGGCGTAGTGCAGGGTGGCGGCGCCGCCGTGGTCGCGCAGATGGACGCGGGCCAGCTGGGCGTCGGCGGCGCAGCAGATGATGACGATGCGGGCGAGGTCGACTCCGCCGGGTTCGTTGAGGACGAAACCGGTGACGGTGATCAGCCGGTCGTTCAGCGATCCGGTGGTGTCGTTGGCTGCCCGCATCATGACGTCGGGCAGCGACACTTCCGGCGCAACACCCGGTGGTAGCGGCGGATAGGCTTGGCGCAGAACGTCGTTGGAGACGTTGGTGACCGAACCGGTGGCCGCCTGGGGCCGCAGTGCCGGAGGGGTGACGAAGATCAGTACCACGACGGGCACGGCGAGCAACCACACCACACCGCCGCGGTGGGTGTGTCCGTCGCCGTGATCGTGGTGGTGATGCGCTCCGCCGCGGCGGACGTCGCCGACGATGGCCACCAGGGCAAGCCCGATCAGCAGCGCGGCGGTCAGCCCGAGCCACGGCAGCAGCGTCGGCTTGACGTAGCGGGTGAACACCCCGGTGGCCAGGATCATCGCGATGCTCAGCCCGACCAGCAGCAGGACGGTGTTCTCGGTTTCGCGTTTCATGGCGAGCCGCCCAGCAGCAGCAGGCCGACCAGGGTCGCGGCCAGGGCGGCGACGACGAGTGTCGCGGGGCCGAAGCGGGTGGCGAAGGCGCGGCCGAACATCCCGGATTGCATCGCCACCAGCTTGACGTCGATCGCCGGCCCGACGACCAAGAACACCAGCCGCGGCACCAGCGGCACCATCGTCAGACTCGACGCCACGAAGGCGTCGGCCTCCGAGCACACCGCCAGGACGACCGCCAGCGCCGCCATCGCGACGACGCCGAGGACCAGATGCGCGCCGACGTGTTCGAAGATCCACGGCGGCACCAGCACGTGCAGGGCCGCCGCCGCGGCCGCGCCGACCACCAGGTAGGCCGCGGCCTGCAGGAAGTCGTGGCGCGCCACTTCGCAGAACACGGCCCAGTTGGATCGTGTTGCCGGGCCGTGTGATTCGTGGGTGGGAAGCCGGCGGCTGATCCATTCGGCACGGCCCCACCGCGACCATGCCCACCCCATCACCACCGCCGTCAGCAACGACGCGGCCACCCGCGCGACGACCATCTTCGGCTGCCCCGGAAACGCGACGGCCGTGGCGACCACCACGACCGGGTTGATGGCTGGCGCGGCGAGCATGAACGTCAGGGCCGCCGCACCTGTGGCGCCGCCGTCGCCGAACAGCCGCCGGGCCACCGGCACCGAGCCGCATTCGCAGCCCGGCAGCGCCGCCCCGACGACGCCGGCGGCAAGCACGGCCGCCGCCGGCCGGCGTGGCAGCCAGCGCAGCAGCCGCTCGGGCGGCACGAACACCGCGATCAGTCCGCTGACCACCACGCCGAGGCCCAGAAACGGCAGAGCTTGGACGAACACCCCGCAGAACACGGTGCCCGCGGTGGCCAGCGCGGCGCTGTTGGCCACGATGGCCCGCAGCCACGTCCCGGAGATCGCGAAGATCACCAAGCCGAAGACCAGGACTTCCATCGACCCGAAACGCGGTCGGCGTTCGGCCCTCATCTAACGCACCCGGATTGGCATCTCATGACAGTTGATGAAAATGATTATCACCGCGTCCGACGGCGCCCGCACCGGGGGCCTGCGTTGCGTTGCATTACCGTCCAATGCAATGAGCCTGGATCCGGTCGAGTCGACCCGCGGCCTGCTGAACCGGCCGGCGCAGCTGCGCCATGGATTCCTCGACGTGCTGGGTGCGGCGACGAGCGCGCCGGTCCCAACGGTCGCGCAGCACGCCATGAACAGTCCCCTCGTGGCCAGGGTCTACGAACGCCTGTGGCGGCCCACCGCGTTTTACCTCGCCAGCGGGTTGACGCAACGCGCCGAGCAGATCCGGGCCGCGTCGGCGCTGCGATTGTCTTCGACTCACCGGCTGCTCGACGTGGCTTGCGGCCCCGGCAATTTCACCGCTCCCCTGGCGGCGGAGCTGCCCGAAGACGGGTTGGCCGTCGGATTCGACATCTCCGAGTCGATGCTGACCCGTGCCGTCGCCGACAATAGCGGTCCACGCACGTGTTATGTCCGCGGCGACGCCCGCCTGCTGCCCTTCGGCGACGACATCTTCGACGCCGTCTGCTGTTTCGGTGCCCTGTACTTGATGCCGGAGCCGTTCGGCGTGACGGGTGAAATGGTGCGGGTGCTCAAACCCGGCGGGCGGATCGCGATCCTGACCAGCTATGCCCCGCACGTCGCGCCGCTGCGGCAACTCATGACGGCGAGCGCGCGTGGCATCGGGCTCACGATGTTCGACGGGCACGAGTTCGTCGACCTGTTTACCGCGGCGGGCCTGATCGTCATCGAGCAGCAGACCCGGCGCGCGGTGCAGTTCGTCGTCGCGGCAAAGCCGGGCACGTCGGATTAGGACGCCGCCTTGGCCACGCCCAGGATGCGCACCACCGGCGTGCCCTCTTCGCATTCCAGGACCCAGGGCGCCCCGCCGTCGACGGGCTCAGAGGTGAGCTTGAACATGGTCGGTAGGCCGGCCCGCTGCGACATCTGTGTGCACTCGACCTGGAACAACCGGTAATCGCCGTCGTCGTGAACGGCCAGCGAGAATCCCGGCCGGACGGACTCGACGGGCACCTTCTGTAAGTAGTACTCGATAGTCATCCCCACCACATTAGATCCGTGAACGTATCTAATTTGTTGCCGCCACGCGCTCTTATCGAAAGTTCAGCTGAATTTTTCCAACCGGGCGGGGCCGCGCGGCGGCGTTGCCGCTTTATTGAAAATCATTACCATTAAGGCATGTCCTCGCCGCGCGCTGACCTGCTGCCCGTGACCGTGCTTTCCGGTTTCCTGGGAGCAGGCAAGACCACCGTGCTCAACCATGTCCTGGCCAACCGCGAAGGCCGGCGAGTTGCGGTGATCGTCAACGACATGAGCGAGGTGAACATCGACGCCGCGCTGGTCGCCGGGACGGGACATCTGGACCGCACCGAAGAGAAGTTGGTCGAGTTGACCAACGGCTGCATCTGCTGCACGTTGCGCGAAGACCTCATCGAATCGGTGGCCCGCCTCGCGGCGACGGGCCGCTTCGACTATCTGCTGATCGAGTCGACGGGCATCTCCGAACCGATGCCGGTCGCCGCGAGCTTCAGCTGGACGTTCGACGACGGGTTCAGCCTGAGCGACGTCGCCCGCCTCGACACGATGGTCACGGTGGTGGACGCCTCGACGTTTCTGCGCGAGCTGGCGCGCGGCGAGGCGCTGGCGGCTCGCGACCTCGCCGTCGACCAGGCCGACATCCGCACCATCGCCGATCTGCTCGTCGATCAGGTGGAATTCGCCGACGTTCTAGTGCTCAACAAGGCCGATCTGGTCAGCGCGGATGCCTGCGCCCGGGTGACCGCGGTGCTACGGCGGCTGAATCCCTCGGCGCGCCTGGTGCTCGCCGACCACGGCCGGGTGGCGCTGTCGGAGGTGCTCGGCACGGGTCGGTTCGACCCCGAACTCGCCGCGGAATTACCGAGCTGGGAACAAGAGCGCAGCGGCGGCCACACTCCGGAAACACAGGAATACGGAATCAGCAGCGTGACGTTCCGCGCACGCCGCCCCTTCCACCCGCAACGCTTGCACGCAGCGCTGGATCGGTTGCAAGGTTTGTTGCGCAGCAAGGGTTTTTGCTGGATCGCCAGCCGTCCCGATCTTTTGGCGGTGTGGTCGCAGGCCGGGCCCAACCTGACGATCGAACCGGCGCAGTACTGGTCGACGGCCGACTTCCCGCCCGGACAAGAGATCGTGTTCATCGGCATCAAGCTCGACCGCGACGCAGTCCTGCGGCTCATGACATCGGCGCTGTTGACCGACGCCGAAGTGGCCGACGGTCCGCAGCGCTGGGCAGCGTACGCCGATCCGCTGCCGGCGTGGAGTGTGCACGCGCACTAGGGGCACGCCGATGGTCAGCGGCGGTTGCCGTAGCGGCGGTGGAACTTTTCCACTTGGCCCGCGGTGTCGAGGATTCGGCGCGCCCCGGTCCAAAACGGATGTGAATCGGAAGTGACCTCGACTACGACCAGCGGGTAGGTCTCGACGCCGTTGGGTGTCTGCCACTCGATGGTGCGTGAGCTCGTCATGGTCGATCGGGTGAGGAACATCGCGCCAGTGGTGGCGTCTTGGAAGACCACGGGGTGGTAGTCGGGGTGGATGTCGGGCTTCATCCGCAGCCTCCTCAGCCTTATTGACAATCGTTTTCATTAAAATCACCCGTACGATACCGGTGCGCGCAACCTTTGTCGAAAAACATGTTCAATAAGAGTGACGCTTAGCCGGAGGCCAGCGAAACACCTTGCGCCTCAGGCGCGTTGGATGCTCGTGTCGCTCGCACCGAGGCGCAGGTGCTCGATGTGGTACACGGCCTCGTCAAGGAGCTGGGCGACGTGATTGTCGTAGAGCCGGTAGACGATGTGGCGGCCGTTGCGATCACCGGCGACCAGCCCGAGCGCGCGCAGCAGCCGCAGTTGGTGCGACACCGCGGGTTGCTCCATCCCGACGGCGGTGGACAACTCGCCGACCGAACACGGCGACTGCCGCAACCGGGTGAGGATCATCAAACGATTGGGTGACGCCAAGGCTTGCAGGGTCTCGGCGATTTTGACGGCGGCGGCGGAGTCGAGCGTGGCGGGTGGCGTCACCCTGCCTTCGACTCCATGTCCCATCCCCCAATTGAAGCACGCGGCGCCAACTGATATGACATATGTAGAGCTTTACATGTGTACATGTTGCAATCCGGTTGCTGAGGGGACGTCGATGAGTTGCGCCACCGTGCAGGCGATGCCCACCCCGTCGGTGGCGCGGCCAAAGCACTCCGGGCTATGGTCCCTCGCCGCGGTGCGCTGGGCCTCGGCGGCCGTGCTGTTGTTCCTGGCCGGACTCACCGCACAGCTGCTCGGCGCGCCCGCATGGAGTTGGTGGGCGTGTTACCTGGCATGCTATCTGACCGGCGGCTGGCAGCCCGCGCGGGAAGGGTTGCAGGCGTTGCGTTCTCGTGCCCTCGACGTCGACCTGCTGATGGTGGTCGCGGCCGTCGGCGCGGCCGGTATCGGCCAGATCGTCGACGGCGCGCTGCTGATTGTGATCTTCGCGACCTCGGGCGCCCTGGAGGACGCGGCAACCAAGCGCACCGAGGATTCGGTGCGGGGCCTGCTCGACCTGGCGCCCTCGCGCGCCGTCCGCATCGGTGCCGACGGCATCGAAGAATCGGTGGACGCCGACACCCTCCGTGTCGGTGACGTTGTCAGCGTGCGACCCGGTGAACGCATCGCGGCCGACGGTGTCGTCGTCGAGGGAGCGTCGGAGGTCGATCAGTCGTCGGTGACCGGCGAGCCCCTGCCGGTCGGCAAGACCGTCGACGACGACGTGTTCGCCGGTACGCTCAATACCGCTGGGGCACTGCGGATTCGCGTCACCAACGATCCGTCCGACACGGTCGTGGCCCGCATCGTTGCCCTCGTCGCCCGGGCGTCGGCCAGCAAAGCCACAACGCAGCTGTTCATCGAGAAGGTCGAGCAGCGCTATTCCGTCGGCGTCGTCGCGGCGACCGTGGCGCTTTTCACGGTTCCCCTGGTGGCGGGCGCGGCATTTCAGCCGACGCTGCTTCGGGCGATGACGTTCATGATCGTCGCCTCGCCGTGCGCGGTGGTATTGGCCACCATGCCCCCGCTGCTGTGCGCCATCGCCAACGCCGGGCGTCATGGCGTGCTGGTCAAATCGGCGGTGGCGATGGAACACCTTGCCGACACCACACAGGTGACGATCGACAAGACCGGCACCCTGACTACGGGATCGCTGCGGCTGGCCGGCATCACCATCCTCGACGACCGCTATTCCGAGCACGCCGTGCTACGGATCGCCGCCAGCGCAGAGCAATTCAGCGAGCACCCGCTCGGACGCGCCATCGTCGGCGCCGCTCACGCCCGCGGGCTCACCGTGTCCGGTGCTGCCGACTTCCGGGCGCTGCCGGGACGCGGTGTGCGCGCACGCGTCGGCGAGCAGACGGTGGAAGTGCTCAGTCCGCGCGCAGCTCCCACCCGCCTTCCTGGCGTGGGCGAGCTGGAACGCGACGGCATCACCGCCGTGCTCGTGTTGGTCGATGGACGGGCCGTCGGTGTACTGGGACTGGACGACACCGTCCGGCTGGGAACCGACTCCGTCATCCGCACCATCGCCACGCTCACGTCGGCACCGCCGGTCCTGCTGACCGGCGATGCCCAACCGACCGCCGAGCACCTGGCCGCACAGGTCGGGATCACCGACGTCCGAGCCAACCTGTTGCCCGACGACAAAGTCGCCGCCGTGCGCCGCCTGGCGGCCGACGGTCACCGGGTGCTGTTCGTCGGCGACGGCATCAACGACGCGCCCGCAATGGCTTGCGCGCACTCGTCAATCGCGATGGGCCGCAACGGGGCCGACCTCACGCTGGACACCGCCGACGCGGTGACCGTCCGGGACGAGTTGGCGACGATCCCCGCGGTGCTCACATTGGCCCGCCGCGCGCGCCGGGTCGTCATCGCCAACCTCTTCATCGCGGCCACGTTCATCGTCGGACTGGTCGCTGCCGATCTCGTCGGCGACCTGCCACTGCCGCTCGGCGTGGCCGGGCACGAAGGGTCCGCCGTCATCGTCGCCCTCAACGGGTTGCGGCTCCTGCGCAACCGGGCGTGGGGGCCGACGATATCGTGGGCAACATGACAAACGCCGTTGGCAGAGTGGCCGGCAAGGTCGCGTTCATCACGGGTGCGGCGCGTGGCCAGGGTCGAGAACACGCGGTGCGCCTCGCCGAGGAGGGCGCCGACATCATCGCGGTGGACCTGTGCAACGACGTCGAGGGCGTCATCTATCCGGGCGCCACCGACGACGATCTCGACGAGACCGCCGCGCTGGTCGAGAAACTGGACCGGCGCATCGTCACCGCCAAGGCCGATGTTCGAGACCTCGCCGGGCTGCGCGACGCGCTGCAGCAAGGCATCGACCAACTGGGCCGGCCCGATGTGGTGGTCGCCAATGCCGGCATCAGCGGCAGTCCCGCGCCGTCGGCGTTGCTGGAGGAGGCGGCCTGGCAAACGATGCTCGACATCAATCTCACCGGGGTCTGGCACACCACCAAGGTGGCGGTGCCGCACATGTCCGATGGCCGCGGTGGATCCATCATCCTGGTCAGCTCCATGCTGGGGCTGCGCGGCGGCGCCTACATGGCGCACTATGCCTCGGCCAAGCACGGCGTCGTCGGACTCATGCACTCCCTTGCGAATGAGCTTGCGCCACAGCTGATTCGGGTCAACTCGATCCACCCCGGCAACGTCCGCACGCCGATGATCGACAACGAACAATTCCACCGCACGCTGCGGCCGGACCTGCCCAACCCGACGATGGACGACACCGCCGCGGTGCTCGGTCACTTCCACATGCTGCCGGTGCCGGTCATCGAGGCCCGCGCGGTCAGCAATGCCGTGCTGTTTCTCGCCTCCGACGAGTCGCAATACATCACCGGGGCGGCGCTCCCGATCGATGCCGGGGCCGTCGCCAAATTCTGACGCCGGTATCGCACGGATGACTCGGAACCGGTGGCTAAGCCCTGTCACGTTAGCTAATATCTACGTATGCATGCAGATAATGCTGCAACCCCGCTGGCGGACGACCAGGTCAGCCTGATCGTCGAGATCTTCCGAATGTTGGCCGACCCCACCCGTATTCGGGTGTTATGGGCCCTGACCGAGAAAGAGTCCTCGGTCAACGAGCTCGCGGAAAAGGTGGACAAACCGGCGCCGTCGGTGTCCCAGCACCTGGCCAAGTTGCGGATGGCCCGATTGGTGCGCACCCGGCGGGCCGGCACCACGATCTTCTACAGCCTGGAGAACGAACACGTCGGCCAGCTGGTCAGCGATGCGGTGTTCAACGCCGAACACGCCGGCCCCGGCGTGCCGTCCCATCACCGCAACGATGCCGACGTGCGGGGCATCACGACCGCGCGTCAGCCGCGAAGGACCAAGGGGCGATGAGCGATCACCACCACGCACACGACCACGCACATGACCACGACCACGACCACGCACATGACCATCCGAAAGGTCTGCGCGGTGCGCTCCGACAGGTCTTCGCACCGCATTCCCACGACGCCGCAGACAGCGTCGATAGCGAACTGGAATCCAGCGCCGACGGTATCCGAGCCGTCAAGCTCAGCTTGCTGGTCCTAGCGACGACCGCGATCGCGCAGATCGTCATCGTGGCAATCTCCGGGTCCATCGCGCTGGCCGCCGACACCATTCACAACTTCTCCGACGCACTCACCGCCGTGCCGCTGTGGATCGCATTTGCATTGAGCACCAAGGCCGCAACACGTCGCTACACGTACGGCTTCGGCCGGGTGGAGGATCTCGCCGGACTGTTCGTGGTGGCCATGATCGCGCTTTCGGCCGTCATTGCCGGCTACGAGGCGGTGCAGCGACTGATCACGCCGCGCCCCATCGACCACGTGGGCTGGGTTGCGCTGGCCGGCGTCATCGGCTTCGTCGGAAACGAGTGGGTGGCCCTCTACCGCATCCGGGTCGGCCGCCGCATCGGCTCGGCCGCCCTCGTCGCCGACGGCCTGCACGCCCGCACCGACGGGTTCACCTCGTTGGCGGTGCTGATCGGCGCCGGCGGTGTGGCGCTGGGCTTCCCGCTGGCCGACCCGATCATCGGTCTGGTGATCACGGCGGCCATCCTGGCAGTGCTGCGTACCGCGGTGCGCGATGTGTTCCGCCGGTTGATGGACGGTGTCGATCCAAAGCTCATCGACGCCGCCGAGGTCACGCTGGCCGCTCGGCCGGGGGTGCGTTCGGTCCGCAGCGTACGGATGCGCTGGATCGGGCACCGGCTGCACGCCGATGCCGTACTCGACATCGACCCGGCGCTGAGTTTGGCTGCCGCACATCGGATTGCGCACGAATCCGAGCACGACCTGATGCATGCGGTGCCCAGGCTGGCCACAGCGATGATCCACGCCTATCCCGCCCGCAGTGCCGATTCGGCGCCGGCCGACTATCAGATCGGCGTCCGGTAACCATAGAACTCGTGGTCTTCGTTGTATCCGCCGTGCCCGAAGCCCAGGTGGGAAAGCTGTCCACGAATTCGATCGCTGCAATCCACTTGACCTGCCTGAAGCCGGAGCGGCGCACCGTGGAATTCGTTGAGCCGTTCGTCGTTCATCTCGTAGGCGAGCAGGCACGTCGGCTCGCGCATGTGCTCGATCTTGTGGCAGTCGTAGTACCGGCCCTCGATCGGCCCTCCGGGCCTGTCGGCGAAGGAGTAGAACACCACCCAGCGGGCCGCCGGTTGCGGGCGGACGATATCGAGAATGTCCGACATGCGCACACCGCCCCATTTGGCGATGCCGGACCAGCCTTGAATGCAGTAATGCTGGGTGATGGCCGCGTGTTTGGGCAGCGCGTAGCCTTTCCAGGCCCTTCCAGCTTTCGGCTGGCAATCGGCGGTACTCGGCGGATGTCGGTGGCGTGGCGTTCGGCCAGAGGTAGGGCGAAATGTCCTTTTCGGCATAGGTGGCGTCGGGATGCAGCCGTTCCAACAGGTCCTTCAACCATCCCACGGTCCGGCGACCGACCGCCTGCACCACACCCGTCTGATCGAGCAGCGACTCGCGGCCAGTGGGGGCAGCCGCGCCCCGGTCGGGCTGCGGATTGCCGGTGATATCTCCCACGCTACGACTCAACTCGCGTCGGCGCAGCACATTCCGCAAGTGCCCGGCGCGGGGGTTGTCCCGCCCCGCTCAATCGGCGGTTCGCCTGTCCGGCAACGCGTTTGCCGTGTGTTAAGCGCCCGCGCGTAGAGTGACCCGATGGCCAGTGTCGCCGCATCGAACGAGCAGATGGTGGTAGGGGTCGCCGCGGCGTCCATCTCGCTGGGCACGACGCAACTGGGGGCCATCCCGTTCGGGGCCAAGGCCGATGCCCGCACCGCGGTCGGTTCGGCGGTCGTCGATCTGACACCGGGGCCCGTCAAAGAGTGGGCGATCCAGACGCTGGGTTCCATGGACAAGCTGTTTTTGGCCGTCGCGGTTCTGGTGGTGATCGCGGTGATCGCGGCCATGGCCGGCAGTCTGGAAACCCGGCGCCGCCCGATCGGCAGCATGATGTTCGTCGCGGCGGGTGTGCTGGGCGGTCTCGCGGTGCTGTCCCGGCAGGGTGCCACGGCCCTCGACGTTGCGCCCACCGTGGTGGGCACCGCCTGCGGGGTGGCGGTGCTTCGCCTGCTCAGCCGCCGGTTCTGGCCGGTCATCGGGAGTCCTGACGGCGTACCCGAAGAACGTCAGCCGGATGCCCGCCGGCGCGGGCTGGTCGTATACGGGCTGCTGGGGCTCGGGGTGGTGAGCGGGGTGATCGGCGCCGTCGGGACCCGGCTGGCGCACTCGGTCGCCGGCGATCGCAGCAAGCTGGCGCTTCCCCGGCCCCACGTCCCGGCGGCGCCGATACCCGCCGATGTGCAGCCGAAGGGTGTTGCGCTGCCAAGCTTTATCACTCCCAGTCCCGATTTCTACCGGGTGGACACCGCGCTGAGCGTGCCCCAACTCAGCCACGGTGACTGGCGGCTGCGCATCCACGGCATGGTGGACCGCGAAGTCACCTACAGCTTCGATGATCTGGATCGCTTCGACGTCGTTGAAGCCGTCGCGACGTTGACCTGTGTCTCCAACCCCGTTGGCGGCGAGCTGATTTCGACCGGCACATGGACGGGGTACCGGCTGGCCGATCTGCTGAAGGCTGCCGGCGTGCATCCCGACGCCGATATGGTGCTCTCGACGTCGGTCGACGGGTTCACCGCCGGGACGCCCACCGAGGCGGTCATCGACGGCCGCGACGCTCTTCTGGCGATCGGCCTCAACGGGCAGCCGCTCCCGATCGAACACGGCTACCCCGCCCGGTTGGTGGTCCCGGGACTCTACGGATACGTGTCGGCCACCAAGTGGGTCGTCGATCTGGAGCTGACCCGTTTCGATCGGGCGAAGGCGTACTGGACGCGGCTCGGTTGGGCGCCGCGCGCACCGATCAAGACGGAGTCACGCATCGATGTGCCCAAGGGCGGCCAGCGGGTGGCCCGGGGTCCGGTGGTGTTCGGCGGCGTCGCGTGGGCGCAGAATCGCGGCGTTCGCGCGGTGCAGGTCCGCATTGGCGACGCCGACTGGCAGCCGGCCGCACTCGGCGCCAGCTATTCGAACCAGACGTGGCGGTTGTGGAGTTTTCCGTGGCAAGCGAAAATCCCTGGGAGACAGACGATTACAGTGCGGGCGATCGACAACACCGGCGCGGTGCAAACCTCCGAGCAGGCCGAAAGCATTCCCGACGGCGCCACGGGTTGGCACACGGTTGAATTCACCGTGGCCTAAGCCTTACCGCCCTACGCGACTATCGCGACGAGAATTTGCGCCAGCTCCACAGCGCGATGAGCAGGCCGACGACGCCGGTGATCGGACCGATGATGGACCAGGTCGTGGTGTTGCTCATCGGGCTGCCGCCGAGCACCCCGAAGCCCTGCAGCGCCCAGATCGAGCCGAACACGGCGAGGAGCAAGCCCACGGCGAAGGTAACGACGAAAGCCCTATTCATAACCGGATGATAGGGGCCCCGCAGCGATTTATTCCCGAGCGATCTCCTCGAATAGATTTTAGAGCGACTGCTCTGTTATTGTGTGTCCATGCCGCGACCTCGCCTGCACGACCTCGATGAGGTGCTCGACATCGCGGCGGGGCTCGCGGTCCGCGAGGGGATTGCCGCCGTCACCGTTCGCGCCCTGTCGGAGGCGGCTTCGGTGTCAAATGGCGCGCTGTACCACGCATTTGGATCCCGCACCGGCTTGTTGGCCCGCGCATGGTTGCGCGCCGCGGAGCAGTTCTTGGCGCTGCAGCGCAGTACGGTGGACCAGGCGCTCCAGGGCTCCGGTGACCGGTGCACCGAGGCCACCGCGGTAGAGGCCGTCGTCGCAACGGCGTTGTGCCCAGCCACATTTCTCGATCAGGACGAGACTTCCGCGCAGTTCCTGCTGACGGTCTCCCGCGACGACCTGTTGCGGTCCGGGGCCGTGCCCGACGACCTGGCCGAGGCGCTACGCAGACTCGACGACGCACTGGTGGCGGTCTTCATCCGCCTGTCCGTGAGCCTGTGGGACCGCAAGGACAGGGAAGCCGTGGACCTGATCCGCGTTTGCATCGTCGAGTTGCCGACTGCGCTGCTGGTGCGCGGTGGGCGCTATGCGGACGCCGCCGCACGCGACCGGCTCGCCGCCGCGGTGCGCGCCGTGCTGACCATTCCGCCGGCCGCGCCCTGAGCCCGCCCGGCGGACCGCTACGAAAGGACCCGCTCGTGACCCCCACCCTGGAATATCGCGACAAGATCGCTGTGCTCACCCTCGGCGACGACGAGAACCGTTTCTCACCGGACTGGCTCGACGCCGTCAGCGCCGCACTCGACGAGGTCGAGAAGGACGCGCAGGCCCTGATCACCACCGGGGTGGGCAAGTTTTACACCAACGGCCTGGACCTGGATTGGCTGATGGCCAACGGTGACCACACCGAGTGGTACGTCAACCGGGTACAGCAGCTGTTCGGCCGGGTGCTGACGCTGCGGGTACCCACCGTCGCCGCCGTGAACGGACACGCCTTCGGCGCGGGTTCCATGCTCGCCGTCGCCCATGACTACCGCATCATGCGCGACGAACGCGGGTACTTCTGCTTCCCGGAAGTCGACATCCGCATCCCCTTCACCGCCGGCATGGCGGCCCTGATCCAGGCGAAACTGTTGCCGCAGACCGCGGTGACCGCGATGACGACCGGCCACCGTTACGGCGGCGAGGAAGCACTCGCCGCGGGACTCGTCGACGATGTCGCAGCGGAAGCCGAAGTCGTCAACGCCGCGGCAACCAAGGTCCAACCGTTGCTCGGCAAGGACCCGGGCACCCTCGGCGCGATCAAATCAACCATGTACGCGAATGTTGTTGCCGCACTGCGGGCGGGCAAGTGAACCGCTGACCTGCTCAAATATTGTGGAGCTAAGGGGAATCGAACCCCTGACCTACTCGATGCGAACGAGTCGCGCTACCAACTGCGCCATAGCCCCTGACCGCTAGCAGGCTACCAGTTCCTCGCGGCGCCCAGCACCGCCAGGCACTACTGGCCGACGGCACGCGGCAGGTCCCGCGGCCAGCCGTAGTTCTGCTGGGGCATTCCGTAGTCGAGATGCTCGAAGATCGGGTCCTCGTCGTCGATCTCCAGGACCACGGCGCCGGGCCGGCGCAGCCGGGACGGGACGACGTCGTAGTCGCGGTCGCGAGTGTTCTCCACGCCGAACCGCGCACGGGTCATCCGCTGGGCGCGGCGGCGGCGGACCTTCTCCTCGATCCTGGTCTGGCGGCGCAGATAGCCCAGGTACAAAACGGTGATCGTGGTGGCGAACCCACAGACCCACCAGGCGCTCGGCGTGACCTCGAAGGCTACCGTCGCCGAACCGACCAGGATGACCGCCATCATCATCAACACCTTCTTGCGGAAGGCGTACTTTCGCGCGGTGACGGCGGCCGCGGTCTTGGTGTCGAAGCGACGTCGGCGCTGTGCGCTGGCCGGAACGACGCGCTCTCGCGGAGCCTCGTCCTCTGCCTCGGGCTCCAGCCCGGACGAGTCCTCGACGTATTCGTACTCGTCGTCGAGGTGATCCTCGGCGGTCTCGTCCTCGGCTTCGTCGTCCTCGGCTTCGTCGTCCTGATCAACCGGTGCGAGTACGGGTTCGGTGACCTCCGCGTCGGCCGCGGCGGGCAAGGCACCCGAATCCTCGACGACGTCGACGTCCAGGTACTCGGGCTCGGCGACCGGCATCTTCATGACGACGGGCCGGGCGGGCCGCAGCTCCTCGGTCTCGGCATCATGATCGTCGTTGACCTCGGCATCGTCGCGCTCAGAAAGGTCGGCCTCATCGCGATCAGACAGGTCGGACGTGTCTTCCTCCGGCTTCCAGTGCGGATCGCTGCGGTGCCCCGCGGCCGGACCCGTGCGCCGCAGCAGCCTCGACCCGGCGCCGCCGTTGAGCACCCGGGTGGCCAACGCCACGTCGCTGGTCCGTCGCACGGCGTCGCGTTTGCTGATCAGCATGGGGACCAGCACGAACAGCCACAGCACCACGAGGGAGATCCACAACAGCGACTGCGGGATGCTTGGCATGATGACCTGCTCCTTCTGGCCGAATCCCCCACGAGGTGACCCACGCGGTCGGGACCTGTGACCAGCGCAATTACACACCTGTAATTTGCGTCAATCAAGCATCACACGCCACATATGTCACGTTGGCAACAGAATTATTGCGGTTTCGGCGCGGCGGTGGATGATCGAGCACCGGAACGAGGCGTCAAGGAGTTACGCCCAGCGGGCGTGCCCGGCGCGGACCAGCGACGAGGTCACCGACCCGTACACCTCTTCGGCGGTGATGGCCATCAGCAGATGATCGCGCCAGGCCCGATCGACCTCGAGGTAGCGGCGCAGCAGGCCCTCTTCACGGAACCCGACCTTCGCCAGCACGGCCCGGCTCGCCACGTTCTCCGGGCGCACGGTGGCCTCCACGCGATGCAGCATGACCGGCCCGAAGCAATGATCGAGACCCAGCGCCAGCGCCCCGGTCGCCACCCCACCCCCCGTCGCGGAGCTGGCCACCCAGTAACCGATCCACGCCGATCGCAACGCCCCGTGCGTGACGTTGCCGATGGTCAGCTGCCCGCAGAACTGTCCGTCGAGCTCGATCACATATGGCAGCATCCGGCCGCTGCGGGCCTCGGCACGCAGCCCCGAACACAGGGCCGGCCACGCCGCGACGGTGTGCCGGGCCGTCCAGTCCCCCTCGGCCGTCGGCTCCCACGGCTCCAGATGCGCGCGGTCGGCCAACCGGTGGCGGCTCCATTGGGCGCCGTCGCGCATCCGCACCGCCCGCAACCGGATGACGCCCGCCGCGACCCGCAACGGCCCGACGGATGCGGGCCAGCCGGGATGACGAGAGTTGGAGCGCAAGAGGTTCACGAGCGTGCGCAGTCGTCGGGATCAGCCGCGCTGGGCCAGGAACGCGACGTCGACGATTTCACCGGTCCGGATCTGTTCGGCCCCACTGGGCACCACAACCAGACAGTTTGCCTCAGCCAAGGTCGCGAGCAAGTGCGACGACGCTCCCGGCCCCCCGCCCAGCGCCTGCACAAGATACTCGCCGCTGTCCTGATCGCGCATCAGCTGGCCGCGCAGGTAGCCCTTGCGCCCGGCGACCGAGGTAATCGGCGACAACGTCCGGGCCTGCACGATGCGACGCATGGGCTGCCGCTTGCCCAGCGACAGCCGGATCAGCGGTCGAACCATCACCTCGAAGACCACCAGCGCGCTGACCGGGTTGGCCGGCAGCAAAAATACCGGCACGCCCTCGCGGCCCAGCTGCCCGAAACCCTGCACCGAGCCCGGATGCATCGCGACCCGGACCACCTCCATGTCGCCCATCTCGGAGAGCACCACCCGCACCGCCTCGGCGGCCGCACCGCCGACTCCCCCGGCAATCACCACGACCTCGGCGCGGTTGATCTGGCCCTGGACGATCTCGCCGAGTTCCTTGGGGTTGTTGGACACGATGCCGATGCGGTTGACCTCCGCACCGGCATCCCGGGCCGCGGCCGCCAGGGCATAGGAGTTGACGTCGTAGACCTGGCCGTTGCTCGGTGTCCGCGAGATGTCCACCAGCTCGCCGCCCACGGCCATCACCGACACCCGTGGCCGCGGATGGACCAGCACCCGTTCCCGGCCGACGGCGGCGAGCAGGCCCACCTGCGCGGCCCCGATGATGGTGCCGGCCCGCACCGCGACGTCGCCGGGCTGGACGTCGTCGCCGGCCCGGCGCACGTAGGCACCCGACGGCGCCCCGCGCAGGATCCGCACCTTCGAGGTGCCGCCGTCGGTCCAGCGCAGCGGCAGTACTGCGTCGGCCAGCGTGGGCAGCGGCGCCCCGGTCTGTACGCGCACGGCCTGGCGCGGCTGCAGCCGGCTGGGCGTGCGGGCACCCGCCTCGATCGTTCCCATCACCGGCAGGACCAGGCCACCCACGTTGTCGTCGTCCGCCAGCGGCTCGCCGGTTTCGTCGAGCGACAGATCACCGCCCACTTCGCCGATCCCCAGCACGTCCACGCTGCGCACCGCGTAGCCGTCGATCGCCGCCTGGTCGAACCCGGGCAGCGGGCGCTCGGTCACCACTTCTTCGGCGCACATTAACCCCTGCGCCTCCGCGATGGCAACACGTATCGGACGCGGGGCTACCGCCGCCGCTGTTATCCGGGCTTGCTGTTCTTCCACCGAACGCACTGGCCGCGCCTCCCTGCCGTCAATCTTGACGGGCGCCGTATCGGGCCCGGTAAACGGACCGAGCCCGATCGCCGACCGTCCACCGGCACCGGCATGCGGCCGGCTACTGCTCGTTCAGGCCCAATCGCGCCACCAACCACCGCCGCAATTCCGGGCCGTAGTCGTCACGATCCAATGCAAAGTCAACCGCAGCCTTGAGGTAGCCGCCGGGATTTCCCAAGTCGTGTCGAGATCCGCGATGCACGACGACGTGAACCGGGTGGCCCTCCTTGATCAACAGCGCGATTGCGTCGGTGAGCTGCACCTCGCCGCCGGCCCCCCGGTCGATGCGGCGCAGCGCGTCGAAAACGGCACGGTCGAGGACGTAGCGGCCCGCTGCGGCGTACATCGACGGGGCGTCTTCGGCCTTGGGCTTTTCGACCATGCCGTTGACCTTGAGGACGTCCGGATTGGCGGCGAACCCGCGACCGGCAACCGGTTCGACGTCGAACACGCCGTAGGCGCTGATCTCCTCGGGTGTGACCTCGATGGCGCACAGCACGGTGCCGCCGTGCTCGGCGCGCACCTTGGCCATGGTCTCCAGCACGCCCGTCGGCAACACCAGGTCGTCGGGCAGCAGCACCATGACGGCGTCCTCGTCGGCGGTCAGCGTGGGCTCCACGCAGCTGATCGCGTGCCCGAGCCCGAGCGGCTCGGCCTGCACCACCGACTCCACCTTGATCAGCTGCGGTGCGCGCCGCACCTTGTCGAGCATGGCCTTCTTGCCGCGCGCCTCCAGGGTGCCCTCGAGCACCAGATCCTCGACGAAGTGCGCGACGACGCCGTCCTTGCCCTCGGAGGTGATGATCACCAACCGCTCGGCGCCGGCTGCGGCGGCCTCTTCGGCCACCAGCTCGATGCCCGGCGTGTCGACCACGGGCAGCAGCTCTTTCGGCACCGTCTTGGTGGCCGGCAAGAAGCGGGTACCCAGACCGGCTGCCGGGACGATCGCCGTGTACGGGATCGGTACTTCATCTGGCCGTGACATCGTTCACACCTTAGCGCTCATCGGGTTTGCCGCCGCCGCATGGCAGGCCGAATTCCCGTCCTGTCATCGTTGACACATGACAGCCCCGACCAAAGCTGCACTGCGCGAGCAAGTCTTGGCGGCTCGCAGCGGCGTTGCCCAGGATATCCGCGCTGCTGAAGCGCGAAAGCTCAACGACCAGTTGGGGCTCGCGGTGAGCAGCGGCAGCACGGTCTGCGCGTACGTGCCGGTCGGCACCGAACCGGGGTCGGTGACGATGCTGGACACGTTGCTGGCGCGCGCACGCCGGGTGCTGTTGCCGGTCGCCCGCACCAGCGACGACGGCACGCCGATGCGGCTGCGATGGGGCGTGTACCGCCCGGGAGAGTTGGTCTCCGGTCGGTGGGGGCTACTCGAACCGCCCGCGCCGTGGTTATCGGAGTCCGCGCTCGCGGAGGCCGAGATGGTGCTCGTCCCGGCGCTGGCCGTCGACCGCCGGGGCACGCGGCTGGGCCGGGGCTGCGGGTTTTACGACCGCTCGCTGGACGGCAGAAATCCGCAGGCCCGCCTGATCGCGTTGGTGCGCGATGCCGAGTTCGTCGACGAATTGCCGGCCGATCCGCATGACGTGCCGATGACCCACGTGCTCACCCCGGGCCGGGGACTCGTAGCGCTGCGGGCCGGGGAATGAGATGGAATTCATGGCCGTTTTAGCACTCGTGCACTGTAGAGTGCTAACGAGACTTATCTGATGGAGGTTTTCAGTGCCGACCTACAGCTACGCGTGCACCGCGTGCGGCGACCGCTTTGACGTGGTGCAAGCCTTCACCGATGACGCGTTGACCACCTGCCAAAAGTGTGCGGGCCGACTGCGCAAGCTCTTCAACTCCGTGGGCGTGGTGTTCAAGGGCAGCGGCTTCTACCGCACCGACAGCCGTGAGTCCGGTAAGAAGTCAGCCGCGAGCAACGGCTCGTCGACCAACGGGTCCGGCGAGAGCTCCGGCTCCGGCGAGAAGTCGAGTTCCAGCGACAAGTCGAGCTCTAGCGAGAAGTCTTCGACGTCGTCGGCGTCATCGACGGCGGCCGCGGCGAGCTAGTTATCCACAGTAGGAATCGCTGACCGACAACCCCGGGGCCGGGTGGCACCTAGCGTGACGGCGTGGGCGAATCGTCGCTGAATCCGACGGCGTTGCGCCGGTTGTCGGGGTCGCTGCGCCCCGATTGGACCCGCACCGTGCTGGCTCGCCGCGTGCTCGCGGGCGGGCTCGTCGTGTTGGCCGGCGTCGCGGCGTTGCGCCCGGATCCCGGCGGCGACCAGGCCGACGCGGTGGTGGCCACTCACGATCTTCCCCCCGGTACGGCGTTGACGCCCGACGATGTACGCGTCGAAAGACGTTTGGCGACAACGCTTCCCGATGGTTCACAGACCGACTTGGGCGCGGTGCTCGGATCCACGCTGACCAGTCCGACGCGCCGAGGTGAGGTGCTCACCGATGTCCGGCTGCTGGGCAGCCGGCTCGCCGAGGTCACGGCCGGGCCCGGCGCCCGGATCGTGCCGCTGCATCTGGCGGACGGCGCCTTGATTGACCTCGTGCGCGCAGGCGACGTTGTCGACGTGCTGGCCGCCCCGGAAAACGACCCGGCCGCCAACAGCCCGGCGGTTAGCAAGGTGGTGGCGACCGACGCGGTCGTGGTCCTCGTGTCGCCGCGGGAGAAAGCCCAGGCCGCCGACGGTGACCGCGTAGTGTTAGTTGCGCTGCCGGCTCGCGTGGCGAATACGGTGGCAGGCTCGGTCTTGGGGCAGGCGGTGACCCTCACCCTGCACTGAAGTGCCTGGCGCCGGCGCCACACCCGCAGCAGACTGTATCCAGCCCAGAAAGGACGTCGGAATGCTCAAGGGGTTCAAGGAGTTCCTCGCGCGGGGCAATATCGTCGACCTGTCCGTCGCGGTGGTCATCGGTACTGCGTTCACCGCGTTGGTCACCAAGTTCACCGACAGCATCATCTCGCCGCTGATCAATCGCATCGGGGTCAACCAGCAATCCGACGTCGGGATCCTGAAAATCGGCATCGGTGGCGGGCAGACCATCGACCTGAACGTCTTGCTGTCGGCTGCCATCAACTTCGTGTTGGTCGCTGCGGTGGTGTACTTCCTGATTGTGTTGCCGTACAACACATTTCGCAAGCGCGGTGAGGTCGAGCAGGCGGACGACGCTCAGGTCGTCTTGCTCACCGAGATCCGCGACCTGCTCGCCCAGACCAACGGCGCCACCTCGTCGGGCCGACACGGCGGCACCGACACCACACCGCCACCCGAGCACGGGCCCCGCGCCGATGCCGAGTCGCGGTAACGCAATCCGGGCGCTCGGCGGAGTTTAAATCTCGAGGCTGGATAACTGCCCGATGATCTGGGCCGCGAGCGGATTCAGCGTGGCCATCCCGTCGCGCACCGCGTAGCGCGAACCGGCGAGGTTGACCACCAACGTGCTGCCCGACACCCCGGCCAGACCACGCGACAGTCCGGCGTCGATGATCCCGGCCGACAGCCCGGAGGCGCGAATGGCCTCGGCGATGCCCAGGATTTCGCGGTCCAGGATCTCCCGCGTTGCCTCCGGGGTGACGTCGCGCGGGGTGACACCGGTCCCGCCGACGGACACCACCAGGTCGACGCCGCCGATCACCGCGGTGTTCAGCGCGTTGCGGATCTCGACCTCGTCGGCCGCCACCGCGACCACACCGTCGACCACGAACCCGGCCTCGGTCAAAAGCTCGGTGACCAACGGTCCGCTGTGGTCCTCGTCGCCGTGCGCGGTGCGATCGTCGACCACGACGACCAACGCCCGGCCGACTACCAATTCCGCACCCGTTTCCATGGGTGACACCGTATATCCGAGCTCCGAGATGGGCTCATCGACTCTCATCACGAATCCGCCTTGCCGAGGGTGACCTGCACGGTCCGGCTGCCGCCGCCGGGATCGGAGAAGGTCAGCGTTACCTTGTCGCCGGGCGCCTTGGACCGCACGGCGGCGACCAGCGCATCGGCGTTGTTGATCGGGCGGTCGTCAACCTTGGTGACCACCACATTCTTGGGCAGGCCGGCGTTGGCGGCCGCACCGCCTTGCACGACGTCGACAACCTTGGCGCCGGGGGTGCTCTTGTCGCTGGTCACCTGCACACCCAGCGAGGCATGGGTGGCCTTACCGCTGCTGATCAGCTCGTCGGCGATGCGTTTGGCCTGGTCGACGGGAATCGCGAAGCCCAGCCCGATCGAACCGCTTTGAGCATCCGGCGAATCCGAGCCCAGGGTCGCGATCGCGGAGTTGACGCCGACCAGCTGTCCACTCAGGTTGACCAGCGCGCCACCGGAGTTACCCGGGTTGATGGCGGCGTCGGTCTGGATCGCGTCCAGCACCGTGTTCTGGTTGCCGGACTCGCCCGTCGTCGACACCGGCCGGTTCAACGCGCTGATGATGCCGGTGGTCACCGTGCCCGACAGCCCCAGCGGTGACCCGATCGCGATCACCGGCTGTCCGACCCGCACGTCCGACGACGAGCCCATCGCGATGGGGGTCAGCCCGGAGACACCCTGCACCCGCACGACGGCGATGTCGCTGGTGGGATCGGCGCCCACCACCGTGAACGGTGCGGTGCGGCCGTCGGAGAAAGTGACGGTTGTCTTCGGGGTGGGGTTGGCCGGTCCCCCGGGTCCGCCCGGCGGCAACGGTGATCCGCCGGGTCCACCCGGTCCTCGGGACGGGCCGGCGGCGGCGGCGATGACGTGGTTGTTGGTCAGGATCAGCCCGTCGGAGGACAAGATGATGCCGGAGCCTTCTTCCGACGCGCGCCCGAGGTCGGTCTCCAACATCACGACGCTGGGTACCACTTTCGCGGCGACCTGTTCGACGGTCCCGGGCGCCATGTTTGCCGCCGGAACACCCGGCGTGGCCCCCGAGGATTTGCCGGTGCCGCTGGCGATCGTGGAGTGCGTGTTGAGCTCGACCAGGGTGGCCGCCGCGCCGCCGATACCGGCCGACACCACCGCGATCGCGACCGCCCCCGCGGCCAGCAGGCCGGCACGTGATCGCTTCTGCGGGCCACGCGGGGGGCCCATCGGCGGCAGCATGCCGGGTATCGGGCCCGCGCCAGTGCCGCCGGGGATCGAACCCACACCGGTGCCGCCGGGGATTCGGCCCGGGCCGGTGCCACCGGAGATGGTGCCCGACCCGGTGTCACCGAACGGCTCGTAGGGCCGACGGTATTGCGTTGTCTGCGAAGGCTGGCCCTGGTGGTACCGCCAGTCGTAGTGCTGACCGTACGGTTGCTGCGGCCCCTGGCCGTACCCGGGCGCCACACCGGACTCGAAAGGCTGGTTGGGCGCGCTGCGGTATCCCGGCTGCTGCGGCGGTGGCGAATACCTCGGGTCATTCGTCATGTCGCTAAGTCGCTCTTCCTCTAAATGGGGTGCAATCGAGCTCGACTTGGCTCGATTTCCAACAGTAACTGCAACTACCTTGCGCGCGCGGACTGAGAGTCCACTGAGATAACGTTCGTCGTATCCCGAGAGTTCGCCGACGCGCCCGTGGTGGGGACGGCGGGGTCAGTCATGGCTTCGCTGTGGGCTTCGCCACCGGCTCGCGGATACGTCGACACCGGCAGCGGCTGGCCCGGAAGCAGCACGAAGATCGATGTTCCCGGCGGGTGGCCGCCCGAAACGGTGTCTTCCACCCGCAGCATCCCGCCGTGGTTGAGCACCACCTGCTTGACGATCGCCAACCCCAGGCCCGAACCGGGCATCGCCCGCGCCTGCGTCGACCGGTAGAACCGCTCGAAGACCAGGCGTCGCTCGTGCGGCGGGATGCCCGGGCCATAGTCGGAAACCACCAACTCGGCATGGGTCGGGTCGAGCTGGCGCATCCGCACCCCGACACGACCGCCCGGCGGGCTCCACTTGGCCGCGTTGTCCATCAAGTTCAGCGCCGCCCGGGACAACCCGGCGGCGTCGCCGTAGATCTGCCACCCGATGACGTCGACGTCGAAGTGAATGTCGTTGCGCCGCCGGCGAACTCGCTCCAGGCTCCGATCGATGACCTCGGACATGTCCACCGGCTCGTGCACCACCTGACCGGCGTCGTCGCGGGTCAGGTCGACCAAATCGCCTACCAGCGTGGACAATTCCTCAATCTGTGCGAGCACGTCGGCGCGCAGCTCGACCATCTCCTGCTCGGGCAGCCGCGGCGCACCCGGCTCCATGGACGCCATCAGCAGCTCGACGTTGGTTCGCAGCGACGTCAGCGGGGTGCGCAACTCGTGACCGGCGTCGGTGACCAGCCGCGCCTGCCGCTCGCGTGACTCGGCCAGCGCCCGCAGCATCAAATTGAAAGCTTCAGTGAGCCTTGCCAATTCGTCACTGCCGAACACCGGGATGGGACGCAGGTCGTCGGTGCGGGCCACCCGTTCGGTGGCCTCGGTCAATCGGGCGACCGGCCGCAGCCCCGCCCGGGTGACCATCCCGCCGGCCACCGCGGCCACCGCGACGCCGATACCGCCGACGATCAACAGCACCCACCGCAGCTTGGTCATCACCGCCTCGGTGGGCTTGAGACTCTTGGAAATCAGCAGTGAGCTGCCGTTGGGCAAGTGGATGGCCAGGATGCGCTGGTCGGATGCGGTGCGCCGGGACATGAACAAGTCACCCCGGATCACGGCCTTCTCCGGCGAATCCACCGGCAGGGTCTGCCCCGGCTGCTGAGCGGTGTAGATGGAGTGCCCGGGGTTCACCAGCATCGCGTTGACGTCCGAGTAGGCCGTGCCCTCGATCGCCTTGGCGGGGTCGGCGGCCAGCGAGCCGCTGGCGATCAGCAGCTGGGCGCGGCTGTCCAGCTGGTTGTCGATGTCGCTGTACAGCGCCGCCGCGATCACGGCGTAGACGGCGAATGCCATCAACACCACGACCATCGCCACCATCGACATCGCCAGCAACATCACCCGCCACCGCAGCGACAACGAACTGGGGGCGCGCAGCGGCGCGTGCCGACGTCGTTGGGACCTGATCATCAGGGCGGGGTCTCCCGCAGGACGTAGCCGACGCCGCGGACCGTGTGGATCAACCGCGGCTCACCGTCGGCCTCCGTTTTGCGGCGCAGGTACCCGACGTACACCTCGAGCGCATTGCCGGAGGTGGGAAAGTCGAAACCCCACACCTCCTCGAGGATGCGGCTGCGGGTGAGCACCCGGCGCGGATTGGCGATCAGCATCTCCAGCAGCGCGAACTCGGTGCGGGTCAGGCTGATCCGGCGCTGGCCCCGGGTCACTTCGCGGGTCACCGGATCCAGCGCCAGGTCGGAGAACCGCATGGCCACCGATTCGGCATCGTCGTCGGGTTTGGTGCGACGCAACAGTGCCCGCATCCGGGCCAGCAGCTCTTCGAGGGCGAACGGCTTGGGCAGGTAGTCGTCGGCGCCGGCGTCCAATCCGGCGACCCGCTCGGACACCGAATCGCGGGCGGTCAGCACCAGGATCGGCAGGTCGTCGCCGGTGCTGCGCAGTTGACGGCACACTTCGAGACCGTCCAGCCGCGGCATCATCACGTCCAGGACGAGCGCGTCCGGTCGATCGCTGGCGATCAGTTCCAGAGCCTCGACACCGTCGTTCGCCAGCTCGACCGAGTAGCCGTTGAAAGAGAGCGATCTGCGCAGCGACTCGCGGACCGCGCGATCGTCGTCGACGACAAGAATGCGCACGGCCACTAGTTTCGTCCTAGGGCCTGAGAGCGGCCTGAGAGGCGCGCCGGGTATTTCCCGAGATCTCCGTGCGGCGACGATGCGCGTCGGCGCGGCCCGGAATGCGGGCGGGCAACGCGGCTAGCGACGGTCGAGATCGATCAGGCCCAGGCGAGCGGCCTTGAGCAGTCGGCGCGGCACCTTGTGCTTCTGACCGGCGACGGTCACGCCGACGAGCTCGGTCTTTTCGGCCTTCCACTGCGAGCGGCGGCTGCGGGTGTTCGAGCGCGACATCCTGCGCTTGGGTGTGGCCATGGTCGGGCCTTACTCCTCGTGTGGGGTTTCGGGTCGTGCATCGCACGGCATGACCTAAGGGCCGACGGCGACGATTGCGTACCAGAATAGTCGGTGACCTGCTGGCCGCCAAAACCGGACACCGTCGAGACGAAGGTCGAACCGCGACTATGCCCGCGGCGCCGGGGCGGGCATCCTTGACGTGACACCGGCGGTACCCGCTAACCTACCGGGTGGTTGGTTGGTTGGGCCCGGTAAGCACTGAACGGAGGACGTACGCCATGGCCTCTGCTTTTGGTGCATCTAACGGGTCCGGCACGGTCCGCATCGCCAACTGTTCGGGGTTCTACGGCGACCGGCTCACGGCGATGCGCGAGATGCTGACCGGCTCCGGCGACCCGGTGGACTACCTGACCGGCGACTACCTGGCCGAGCTCACCATGCTCATCCTCGGCCGCGACAAGATGAAGCACCCCGAGCGGGGCTATGCCAAAACCTTTCTGACCCAGCTCGAGGACTGCCTGGGCGAGGCCCGGGATCGGGGCGTGCGCATCGTCGCCAACGCGGGCGGCCTCAACCCGGCTGGGCTGGCCGCGGCGATCCGCGCACTGGCCGAGCGTCTGGGCATCCCGGCCCGCGTCGCCCACGTCGAAGGCGACGACCTGCTGCCCCGTGCGGCCGAGCTGGGCCTGGGCACACCGCTGACCGCCAACGCCTATCTGGGCGCCTGGGGCATCGTCGACTGCCTGCACAACGGCGCCGACGTGGTGGTCACCGGCCGGGTCACCGACGCATCGGTGATCGTCGGGGCGGCCGCCGCGCACTTCGGCTGGGCCCGCACCGACTACGACGAACTCGCCGGCGCGGTGGTTGCCGGCCACGTCATCGAATGCGGCGTGCAGGCCACCGGCGGCAACTACGCGTTCTTCACCGAGATTCCCGACCTGACGCACCCGGGTTTCCCGCTGGCCGAGGTCCGTCGCGACGGCTCGTCGGTGATCACCAAGCACCCGGGCACCGGCGGGCTGGTCAGCGTCGACACCGTCACCGCGCAGCTGCTCTACGAGGTCAGCGGGGCACGCTACGCCAACCCGGACGTGACCGCCCGGATGGACAGCGTCGAGCTGTCGCCGGATGGTCCGGACCGGGTGCGCATCAGCGGCGTGGTGGGCGAACCGCCGCCGCCGACGCTGAAGGTGTCACTGAACAGCATCGGCGGATTCCGCAACGCGATGACCTTCGTGCTCACCGGTCTGGACATCGAGGCCAAGGCCGAGTTGGTACGTCGCCAACTCGAGGCCGGGCTCACCGTCAAGCCCGCCGAACTGGAATGGACACTGGCCCGCACCGACCACGCCGACGCCGACACCGAGGAAGCGGCCAGCGCGCTGCTGCGGTGCGTGGTTCGCGACCCCGGCCCCACCAATGTGGGACGTCAATTCTCTTCGGCAGCAGTCGAATTGGCGTTGGCCAGTTACCCTGGCTTTCATGTCACGGCACCGCCGGGCGACGGGCAGGTCTACGGCGTGTTCACCGCCGGTTACGTCGCGGCCGCCGAGGTGCCGCACGTCGCGGTGCACGACGACGGTACCCGGATAGAGATCCCCTGCGCGGCAGAGACATTGGAGCTGGCACCGGTCGCCGAACCGACGCTGCCCGAACCGCTGCCGGCCGGGCCGACCAAGCGCGTGCCGCTGGGCCGCATCGCCGGCGCCCGCAGCGGCGACAAGGGCGGCTCCGCCAACATCGGGGTATGGGTGCGCACCGATGACCAATGGCGTTGGCTGGCGCACACCTTGACCGTCGACCTGCTCCAGGAACTGCTGCCCGAAACGGCCGACCTACCGGTGACCCGGCACGTGCTGCCGAATCTGCGGGCGGTCAACTTCGTGATCGAGGACATCCTCGGTCAGGGCGTCGCCTACCAGGCGCGTTTCGACCCACAAGCCAAGGGCCTGGGCGAATGGTTGCGTAGCCGCCATGTCGACATTCCGGAAGGGCTGCTGTGAATCTGTGGAATACGCCCGAGCGCGAACAGTTGCGAAAGACGGTGCGCTCCTTCGCCGAACGTGAGGTTCTGCCGCATGTCGACGAGTGGGAGCGCAGCGGCGAATTGCCGCGCGAGTTGCACCGCCTCGCCGGCGACGCCGGACTGCTGGGGGCCAACTTTCCCGAATCGGCGGGCGGGGGCGGCGGTGACGGCGCCGACGCGTTGATCATCTGCGAGGAGATGCATCAGGCCGGCGCCCCCGGCGGCGTGTTTGCCTCGCTGTTCACCTGCGGCATCGCGGTACCGCACATGATTGCCTCCGGAGACCAACGCCTCATCGAGGAGTTCGTCCGGCCCACTTTGGCCGGCGAAAAGATCGGGTCGCTGGCCATCACCGAACCCGGCGGCGGCTCGGACGTAGGCCACCTACGCACCAGCGCGGTCCGGGACGGCGACCACTACGTGGTCACTGGCGCCAAGACCTACATCACCTCCGGGGTACGCGCCGACTACGTGGTGACCGCGGTGCGCACCGGCGGCCCTGGCGCCGCGGGTGTTTCGCTGTTGGTGGTCGAAAAGGGCACACCCGGCTTCGAGGTCAGCCGCAAGCTGGACAAGATGGGCTGGCGGTCCTCGGACACCGCCGAACTGTCCTACACCGACGTGCGCGTGCCGGTGGCCAACCTGATCGGCCCGGAGAACAGCGGCTTCGCCCAGATCGCCCAGGCATTCGTGTCCGAGCGCATCGGGCTTGCGGGACAGGCATATTCGAGTGCGCAGCGCTGTCTGGACATCACCGCGGCCTGGTGCCGAGACCGGCAGACATTCGGGCGGCCGCTGATCTCCCGGCAGTCCGTGCAGAACACCCTGGCCGAGATGGCCCGGCGCATCGACGTCGCCCGCGTCTACACCCGACACGTCGTGGAGCGGCAACTGGCCGGGGAAACCAACCTGATCCCCGAGGTGTGCTTCGCGAAGAACACCTCCGTGGAAGCCGGCGAGTGGGTGGCCAACCAGGGTGTCCAATTGTTCGGAGGCATGGGCTATATGAGCGAATGCGAGATCGAGCGTCAATACCGCGACATGAGAATCATCGGCATCGGCGGCGGCACCACCGAGATCCTCACCGCCCTGTCCGCCAAGCTTCTCGGCTACCAGTCATGACGGTGCTGCGGTCCACCCTCGACCCGAAGGCCGCCGGTTACGCCGACGCGGCGGAGACAATGCTGGCCAAGCTTGCCGAGATCGACGCCGAGCACGCCAAGGCCCTGGCGGGCGGCGGGCCGAAATACGTCCAGCGCCATCACGACCGGGGCAAACTCACCGCCCGGGAACGCATCGAGTTGCTGCTGGACCCCGACTCGCCGTTCCTCGAGCTGAGCCCGCTGGCCGCCTACGGCAGTTCGTTCACCCTGGGCGCCAGCGTCGTGGTCGGCATCGGTGCGATCGAGGGCGTCGAATGCCTGGTCGTCGCCAACGATCCGACGGTCAAGGGCGGCACCAGCAACCCGTGGACACTGAGGAAGATCCTGCGGGCCAACCAGATCGCGCGGGAAAACCGGTTGCCCGTGGTGTCGCTGGTCGAGTCGGGGGGCGCCGACTTGCCCACCCAGAAGGAAATTTTCGTTCCGGGCGGCCAGATGTTCCGTGACCTGACCCGGTTATCGGCCGCGGGCATCCCGACCATCGCGCTGGTCTTCGGCAACTCCACGGCCGGCGGGGCCTACGTGCCGGGCATGTCCGATCACGTGGTGATGATCAAGGAACGGTCGAAGGTGTTTCTGGCGGGGCCGCCTTTGGTGAAGATGGCCACCGGCGAGGAGTCCGACGACGAATCCCTGGGTGGCGCCGAGATGCACGCTCGCACTTCGGGTTTGGCAGACTACTTTGCCGTCGACGAGCTCGACGCGATCCGCATCGGGCGGCGCATCGTCGCCCGGCTCAACTGGGTCAAGCAGGGTCCGCGGCCGCGCCCCATGGTCGAGCCGCTGTTCGACGCCGAGGAGCTGATCGGTGTCGTGCCGTCGGATCTGCGCATCCCCTTCGACCCACGCGACGTGATCGCACGCGTTGTCGACGGCTCCGAATTCGACGAGTTCAAGCCGATGTTCGGCTCGTCGCTGGTGACCGGCTGGGCGACGCTGTGCGGCTACCCGATCGGCATTCTGGCCAACCACCGCGGCGTGCTGTTCAGCGAGGAGTCACAGAAGGCCACCCAGTTCATCCAACTGGCCAACCGCTACGACACACCATTGCTGTTCCTGCACAACACCACCGGATACATGGTCGGTAAGGACTACGAGGAGGGCGGCATGATCAAGCACGGCTCGATGATGATCAACGCAGTCTCCAACTCGACCGTCCCGCACATCTCGCTGCTGATCGGCGCGTCCTACGGCGCCGGGCATTACGGCATGTGTGGGCGCGCCTACGACCCCCGGTTTCTGTTCGCGTGGCCCAGCGCGAAATCGGCGGTGATGGGCGGCGTCCAGCTGGCCGGGGTGCTGTCGATCGTGGCCCGGGCGGCCGCCGAGGCGCGCGGGCAGCAGGTCGACGAGGAGGCCGACGCCGCAATGCGGGCCGCCGTCGAGGGACAGATCGAGGCCGAATCGCTGCCGCTGGTGCTGTCCGGAATGCTTTACGACGACGGTGTGATCGACCCCCGGGACACCCGCACCGTGCTGGGAATGTGCTTGTCTGCCATCGCAAATGGCCCGATCAAGGGTACGTCGAATTTCGGCGTCTTCCGGATGTGAGCCCAATGGCCATCACTCGAGTACTGGTTGCCAATCGCGGCGAGATCGCTCGCCGGGTCTTCGCCACCTGCCGACGGCTCGGCCTGGGCACCGTCGCGGTCTACACCGAGCCGGACGCCGCCGCCCCGCACGTCACCGAGGCGGACTTGCGCGTGCGCCTGGCCCAGCCGAACGACTACCTCAACGCCGAGGCCATCATTGCCGCCGCCCGCGCGGCGGGCGCCGACGCCATCCATCCCGGCTACGGATTTCTCTCGGAGAACGCCGATTTCGCCGCCGCAGTCCAGGACGCGGGCCTGATCTGGGTCGGACCGCCGGTGGATGCGGTGGGCGCGATGGGCTCCAAGATCGAGTCCAAGAAGTTGATGGCTGCTGCCGGTGTTCCGGTCCTCGACGAACTCGACCCCGACTCGGTCACCCAGGACCAGCTGCCGGTGCTGGTCAAGGCCTCCGCCGGCGGCGGCGGCCGCGGGATGCGGGTGGTGCGCGAATTGTCGGCACTGGCAACCGAAGTCGCCGCCGCGCAGCGTGAAGCCCAGAACGCCTTCGGCGACCCGACCGTGTTCTGCGAGCGTTACCTGCCGACCGGTCATCACGTGGAGGTGCAGGTCCTCGCCGACAGCCACGGCACGGTGTGGGCGGTCGGCGAACGCGAATGCTCGATTCAGCGCCGCCATCAAAAGATCATTGAAGAGGCGCCCTCCCCGCTGGTGGAACGCATTGCGGGCATGCGGGACAAGCTTTTCCATGCGGCGCGGCTGGCCGCCGGGGCGATCGGCTACGCCGGTGCCGGCACGGTCGAGTTTCTCGCCGACGACAATGGCGAGTTCTTCTTCCTGGAGATGAACACCCGGCTCCAGGTCGAGCACCCGGTCACGGAGGAGACCACCGGGGTGGACCTGGTCGCGCTGCAGCTCGCGGTCGCCGACGGCGAGCGTTTGGACGCCGAACCACCCGCCGCTGAAGGATATTCGATCGAGGCCAGGTTGTATGCCGAAGACCCCGCACGCGGCTGGCAGCCGCAGGCCGGCCCGGTGCACACCATCGACGTGCCCGGCGTCCGAGCCCAATTCGACTCGCTGGGTGGGCGCACCGGGATCCGTCTGGACTCCGGCATTGTCGACGGATCGACGGTGTCGATCCACTATGACCCGATGCTGGCCAAGGTCATCTCCTACGCGCCGACGCGGCGGCAATCCGCACTGGTGCTTGCCGACGCGCTGGCCCGGACACGGCTGCACGGCCTGCGCACTAATCGCGAGCTGTTGGTCAACGTGCTGCGTCATCCGGCCTTCCTCGACGGGGCGACCGACACCGCGTTCTTTGACACCCACGGCTTGGCCGGGCTGGCGGCACCGCTGGCCGACGAGTGCGTCGTGCGTCTGTCGGCAACCGCGGCCGCGCTCGCCGACGCCGCACACAATCGCGCGACCGCCGCGGTTTTCGGGTCGCTTCCCAGCGGCTGGCGCAACCTGCCGTCGGGCTACCAGGTCAAGACGTATCGAGACGACCAGGACACCGAGCATCGAATCGAATACCGTTTTACCCGAACCGGATTGGTGCTCGCCGGGGACGGATCGGTGCAGCTGGTCTCGGTAACGCCCGACGAGGTGGTGCTGACCGATGCCGACGGGGTGGGCTGCCGGTTCACCGTCGCTCGGCACGGCCGAGACGTCTACGTCGATTCGCCACGCGGACCCGTTCACCTGGACGCGGTACCGCGGTTCCCCGACCCGGGTTCCTCGGTCGCAAGGGGGTCGTTGGTGGCACCGATGCCCGGCAGCGTCATCCGGGTCGGCGCCCGGGCCGGCGACACCGTGACGGCCGGGCAGCCGTTGATCTGGCTGGAGGCTATGAAGATGGAGCACACCATCAACGCTCCGGCCGACGGCGTGCTCACCGAACTTCATGTCGATCCCGGTCAGCAGGTCGAGGTTGGGGCAGTCCTGGCGCGCGTCGAAGCCCCCGCCGCGGATGCGGCGCCCGATTCCGATGAGCAACCAAAAGGAGATGCTTAAATGACCGACACCAGCTTCATCGAAAGCGAAGAACGCCAGGCGCTGCGAAAGTCGGTGGCCGCTTGGGCCGCCAGTTACGGCAGCGAGTACTACCTGAAGAAGGCCCGGGCACAGCAGCACACCGACGAATTGTGGTCGGAGGCAGGCAGACTGGGCTTCCTCGGGGTGAACCTGCCGGAGGAATACGGCGGCGGCGGGGCCGGGATGTATGAGCTGTCCTTGGTGATGGAGGAGATGGCCGCGGCCGGCAGCGCGTTGCTGCTGATGGTCGTGTCGCCGGCCATCAACGGCACCATCATCAGCAAGTTCGGCACCGAAGAACAGAAGAAGCGCTGGATTCCCGGCATCGCCGACGGAACGTGCACCATGGCATTCGCAATCACCGAGCCGGACGCCGGCTCCAACTCGCACAGGATCACCACCACCGCCCGCCGCGACGGCAGCGACTGGATCCTCAACGGCCAGAAGGTCTACATCTCCGGCGTCGATCAGGCCCAGGCGGTGCTGGTGGTCGGGCGCACCGAAGAGGCCAGGACCGGCAAACTACGCCCGGCACTGTTCGTGGTGCCCACCGATGCCCCCGGATTCACCTACACGCCAATCGAAATGGAGCTCATCAGCCCCGAGCGCCAGTTCCAGGTCTTCCTGGACGACGTCCGGCTGCCGGCCGACGCACTGGTCGGTTCCGAGGACGCCGCGATCGCGCAATTGTTCGCCGGCCTCAACCCGGAGCGGATCATGGGTGCGGCCAGCGCCGTCGGCATGGGACGGTTCGCGCTCGGCAAGGCCGCCGACTACGTCAAGACCCGTCAGGTGTGGGGAGCGCCGATCGGCGCACACCAGGGGTTGTCGCATCCGTTGGCGCAGTGCCACATTGAGGTCGAACTGGCCAAGCTGATGATGCAGAAGGCCGCCACGCTCTATGACAGCGGTGACGACGCGGGCGCGGCCACGGCGGCCAACATGGCCAAATACGCTGCGGCGGAGGCGTCTACCCGATCGGTCGACCAGGCCGTGCAGTCGATGGGCGGCAACGGGCTGACCAAGGAATACGGCGTGGCGGCCATGCTGGCCTCTGCGCGGCTCGGGCGGATCGCCCCGGTCAGCCGCGAGATGGTGCTGAACTTCGTCGCGCAGACATCGCTGGGCCTGCCGCGAAGCTACTGAGGCCCGCCGATGGACACCCTGGTCGAATACGCCGGGCCCGACGACGTCGCGGGCCCCTTCGCCCGGCTGACGTTGAACTCGCCGCACAATCGCAACGCCTTGTCCACCGCCCTGGTCAGCCAGCTGCACCAGGGTTTGCGTGACGCGGCGGCGGATCCCGCGGTGCGCGCGGTGGTGCTGGGCCACACCGGCAGCACCTTCTGCGCCGGTGCCGACCTGAGCGAGGCGGGCGGGGATGGCCCGCGTACCGATCCGTTCGATATGGCGGCGGTGCGTGCCCGGGAGATGACCACCCTGCTGCGCGCCATCGTCGCCTCGCCGCTGCCGGTGATCGCCGCCATCGACGGACACGTCCGGGCGGGCGGGTTCGGTCTCGTCGGCGCCTGCGACATCGCGGTCGCCGGCCCGCGCAGCACCTTCGCGTTGACCGAGGCCCGCATCGGCGTTGCCCCGGCCATCATCTCGCTGACCCTGCTGCCCAAGCTGTCGCCCCGGGCCGCGGCCCGGTACTACCTGACCGGCGAGACGTTCGACGCCGCCCAGGCCGCGCAGATCGGCTTGGTCACGTCGGCCGCCGACGACGTGAACGCCGCGGTGGCGAAGCTCGTCGTCGATATCGGCCGCGGGTCACCTCAGGGCCTGGCGGCGTCGAAGGCGCTCACCACGGCGGCCGTGCTCGCGGGCTTCGAGCGTGGCGCCGAACGTCTTGCCGAGGAGTCCGCGCGGCTGTTCGTGTCCGAGGAAGCACGCGAAGGCATGCTGGCGTTCTTGCAGAAGCGTCCGCCCAGTTGGGTCCGGCCGGCGAGCTCGAACGATGCCGCCCAGTAAGTCGCGCATCCGCGGATGGTTGCGATTTAGCCAACCCTCTTGCAGCAACAGTTGTACGTCGTACGCTCGTGGATGATGAGCGACTCGGCGCAACACGACGCGAAGACCGCGCGCGACGACATGTCGCGTGCGGCCGACACGGATCGCATTCAAATCGCGCAGTTGCTGGCCTACGCGGCCGAGCAGGGGCGGCTGCAGCTCAAGGATTACGAAGACCGCCTGGCCAGGGCGTACGCGGCGACGACGTACGAGGAGCTGGACCGGTTGCGGGCCGATTTGCCCGGTGCGCAGATGAGCCCGCGCCGGGGCGGCAAACCGAACCCGGCGCCGTCGACGCTGCTGCTGGCGCTGCTGAGCGGATTCGAGCGGCGCGGCCGATGGAACGTGCCGAAGAAGCTGACCACGTTCACACTGTGGGGCAGCGGGGTGGTCGATCTGCGCTACGCCGACTTCACCTCGACGGAGGTGGACATCCATGTGGTGTCGATCATGGGCGCGCAGAGCATCGTGGTGCCCCCGGAGGTCAACGTCGAAATCCACGGTCACGGCGTGATGGGCGGTTTCGACCGCGATGTCATCGGTGAGGGTACGCCAGGTGCACCTCGGGTGAAGATCCACGGATTCTCGTTCTGGGGCGGCGTGGGCGTCAAGCGCAAAGCCCGGCGGGCCCATTAGCGAATCGACGCGTCCCGCCGATCTGGAGAATCGCTCAGGTTATCGGTTGTAGGCCAAAAATGGGCGAAATTGCGTATGTTCGCAAAAACGCCAAATTGTCGCGTGCGTAGACTAGCGTCCCACTCAGCTGTTGAGGGGGTACTGGCGACGCCCTAGGGTCGGGCCCCAATGCATCGGGTGTCGCATTAATCCAACATGAACGGTGGATTGCTGGTGCGCGAAAACCGTTGCGCCAGAGGATATTCCGGCACCCTCACCGGCACAAGAAATGTCGGCATCAGGCAGAGCAAGGCTGGAACATGGTCGCACTCGGAAGCATCAACGAATGGCAGCCACCGCATGGCCGGCTGACCATGTGGACGGCGGTCTCGGCGGCGCACCTCGCGGCCAGCACCGCGCGCCGTGACACGCTGCCGCCGAGTTATCAACAAACGCAACACCTCTGGGCCGCCCATCACGGCCGAGTCATGGACAGGCAGTTGCCACGTCTGATGGTCGTTGCCTGGGACATCCCCGGCGCGTGCGACCTGGCGGCGATGACCGATGCGGTCAATTGCCATGTCCGCCGTCACGACACCTACCACAGCTGGTTCGAATTCCAGGACGGCGTCATCGTGCGCCGCGCCATCGACCACCCACCCGCCATCGAGCTGGTGCCCGTCGCGTGCGGACGGATGACCCCCGACCAGGTGCGCAGCCACGCGTTGTCGGCGACTCCAGAGACACTCGAGTGGGGTAGCTTCAGCTTCGGCATCATCGAGCATGCCGACTACTTCACCTTCTATGCCAGCGTCGATCACCTGCACATCGACGGCTTGTCGGCCGGGGTGATCTTCTACGACATTCACCTGACCTATCGGGAGCTTGCGCAGGGCCGGGCGGCACCTCCACCCGACGCGGTGTGCAGCTATCGCGACTACACCGCGCGGCAGCGCGCGAGGGCGGCGGCACTGACCCTGTCCTCGCCGGAAATCCAGGACTGGATCAACTTCGCCCGCGACGCCGACGGCGACTGGCCGAGCTTTCCACTGCCATTGGGTGACACCTGGTCCAGCAGTGCCGGTGATCTGGTGACCGTCGAGGTGTTGGACGCGGCCGAAACGGAAGCGTTCGACGCCGCCTGCGTCAGCGCCGGGGCCCGATTCCTCGGTGGAGTTCTGGCCTGCACGGCGTTGACCGAAAACCAGTTGACCGGCAAGGAAATTCATCACGGATTCACGGCCCGCGACACCCGGATGCCCGGCACCGACACCATGACGGTGGGCTGGTTCGCCAGCATGGTGCCGGTCGCGGTGCCCACCACCGGCGGCACGTTCGCCGAGGTCGCCCGCGCCGCGCAGCACTCCTTCGACGCGGCCAAAGACCTGGCCCACGTACCGGTCGAGCGGATCCTGGAGCTGGGCACACCGGACGATCTGGGCATCAAATTGCCCTCGCAGCTGCCGATGATGCTGTCCTACCTGGATTTTCGCAAAATTCCGTTGGCCGGTTTATGGGCCGAGACGAACTTCGGCACTTACGGCGACAACCTCTCCCACGGAGGTGTCAACGTGTGGATCAACCGGCACGCGGAGCGGACCACGATCACCATCTCCTTCCCGGACAACGAGGTTGCACGGGAATCGGTGCACCGCTACATCGAGACGCTCAAGGCCATCTTCGCCCGCGCCGTCGGCAGGACGCCGCTACGGACGGACCTGGCCGGCGCCGCGGAGAACGACAACGAGGCGGCCTAGCCGAATGGACAACCTGCTCGATCTGGCGGACCAGACCCTGTTTCTCGGCGAACGCGCCACCGGTACCACCAGTGTGCTGCAATGCATTTGGGTCTACGACCGCGGTATCGACCTCGACGGGTTGCGCGACTTTCACCACCAGCTGGGGCGAGGACGGCTGTCGCGTCGTATCGAACGGTCGGTTCTGCCGTTCGGCCGCCACCGCTGGGTCGGCGCCCGGCACCGGCCCGGTCTCGAAATCGCCGCGTCGCCTCGGCCGCGGGCGGAGATCGACGCGTGGCTCGACGGGCAGGCCGCGCGGCGGCCCGACGCCGAACGCGGACCCGGCTGGCACCTTGCGGCGTTGCCGTTGACCGACGGCGGGGCGGTGGTCAGCTTCGTCGTCACCCACTGCCTCACCGACGGGATCGGGCTCTGTCAGGCGTTGGCCGACGCCGCCAGCGGACGCGGCGATGCCATCGGCTGGCCCGCCGCGGCGTCCCGCCCGCGGTGGCGGGCGTTGCGCGAAGATGTCCGCCAAACCGTCTGCGACGCAGCGGCGATGGGTCGCGCCGTGGCGGCCGCGGCGCGCATGGTCCGGCAAGGCCACCCGCCTGCCGGGCCCACGACGCAGACCAAACCGCGACCGAGCGGGACGGAACGGCCCATCGCCGTCCCGATGGCGATGCTCTTTTTCAACGCCCAGGAATGGGACGCCCGGGCGGCGTCGCTCGGGGGAACCAGTAACGCGCTGCTGGCGGGATTGGCGGCCCACCTGGCGCGCCGGGTGGGACGGGTCGCACCCGACGGTTCGGTCAACGTGGGAATGCCGCTGTCCGAACGTGCGCCCGACGACACCCGGGCCAACGCGGTGATCAACGTCGACGTCGCGGTCACACCGACGGCCGGAAACACCGACCTGCGCGAAATACGTTCGGCCATCAAAGAAGCCCTCATCCGCCATCAGGATCTGCCCGACCAGCGGTGGACGCTGCTGCCGCTGATCCCGCTGATTCCCGAGTGGGTCTTCCGCCGGCTGATCGCGATGGTCACCGGCAGCTCGACCACCGTCGTGTCGTCCAATCTCGGTGCGATCGACCCAGCGGCCAACCGGCCGGACGGCACCGACGCCGACTACTTCGCAATGAAATCTGTGTACCCCGGCGTGACGAACACGACCATGTATCGCACCAACGGGGCGCTGGCGTTGCTATCCGGCCGCATGCACGGCCGGGTCTTCGTATCCGTACTGGCCTACGAACTGGGCGGTGAAAATTCCAACGAGGCTCTGCAGCAGCACATTTCAGGTGTGCTCACCGAATTCGGGTTGACCGCAACGGCGGACTGGCGGGTCGGCAGCCCGGTCTGAGCGCTAGCGACGGCGCCGGGAGCGCAGATAGTCGCCGACCACGGCGGCGCCCAGCCCGTCCAGGTCGGGCACCACGACGCGGCCTTCGACTCGTCGCGCCACCTGGTCGATGAACCGCGCCAGGCCCGGGTCGCTACCCAGCCGGAAGATGGTGATCTGCGCGCCCAGCCGCGCCATGTCGTCGAAGCCGCGCACGGTGTGTGCGAGCGTCCGCGGGTGCGGCGGATAATCGAAAAACACCGCAGAACCCGATCCCTCACCGTCGGTGTCCTCGAGGTGCGCGGTCGGCTCCCCGTCCGTCACGACCAGGACGACGGGCTGGGCATTGGGGTGCCGCCGCAGATGGCGGCCCGCCAGCGCGAGGGCGTGATGCAGGTTGGTGCCCTGTTCGTACACCCCTTCCAGGCCGGTGAGTTCGGCGGCCGTCACCGTGCGGGCATACCGGCCAAACGCGATGATCTGCAACGCATCCGAGCGGAAGCGGGTGCACACCAGATGGTTGAGCGCGAGGGCCGTCTGCTTCATGGGCAGCCAACGATTCTCCATCACCATCGAGAAGGACGTGTCGACCAGCAGCGCGACAGCGGACTGGGTGCGGGTCTCGGTCTCGGACACCTCGACGTCGTCGACGGAGATGTGAATGGGACCGGCGGACCCGTCCAGCGTCGCGGTGCCCGACTGCCGCAACACCGCGTTGGTCAGGGTGCGGGGAATGTTCCACGGTTCGGTGTCGCCGAACTGCCAGGGGCGCGTCGCACCGGTCAGCTCCCCCGCCGCACCGGCGCGGCGATGGTCCCGTTCACCGCGGCGACCGGAAAGTTGTTGCGCCACATCACGTAACGCCGTCTCGCCGAGTCTGCGCATGGCCTTCGGGGACAGCCGCCATTGGCCGTCGGAACCGCGATCCAAAAAGCCCTGGTTGACCAGTGCCCGCTCCAACTCGGCCAACGTGCGCGCATCGATGGCGGCCTGGTCGCCGAGCTGGCGGGCCAGGGCGTCCAGGTCGACGTCGTCCATCGTGGCGCCCGGATAACTCTGCGACAACTGGTCGGCGAGTTGCTCGAGTTCGGCGATGTCGGATAGCGCCTGAGTGCCTTCGCCCATGCCGAACGGGTTGTCACCGGAGAACTGTTCGGAGCCCGTCCAGTCTTCACCCGGCCGGGCGGCCTGCAGGTGCGAGTCGAGGCGACCCAACGCCTGCATCAGCGACGGCGAACCAAAGGCCTGCTGCGCCAAGGCGTCGAGTTCGGCACGCTGATCGGGGCTCAGGCTGTTGCGGAAGCGCTGGGCGGCGGCGGCGCGCTTGGCTAGCGAGTCCAGTAGCTCCTCCACATTGCGCGGGTTCTCCGGGAAGAACTCGCCGTGGTTGTCCATAAAGTCGTCGAAGTCTTGCTGGGTGTCCTCACCGCGGGCGTGCTTGTCCAGCAACTCGTTGAGGTCGTTGACCATGTCGGTGACGCGCTGGCGGTCCTCGTCGGTCGCGCCTTGCAGCGCTTCCTTCATGCCCGCGAAGCGCTGGTCGAGCATCTCGCGGCCGAGCAAATCCTTGATCTGGTCGTACTTTTGCCGCGCCTCGGCGCTGCGCCAGTTGTACTCCGATAGTTCTTGCACCGCCTTGGCCGGCGACGCCGGGAGCGCGTCGAGCTGCAATTCGCCGAACCGCGCGTCGTCGTCGAGTGCGCGCGCCAGCTCCTTGCGTTCGGCCAGCACCGCCTCGTCGAGCAGCTTTTTGATCTCCTGCAAGGTGCCGTCTAAGTTGTTGCGGCGCAACAGGTCCCGTCGGCGACGGTTCGCTTCGGCGGCCAGCCGGTCGGCGCCGGGCATGTTCTTGGTGCCGCGGCGCAGCAACTCGGACAGGGCCCGGCGCGGCGAGGTGCCGGCCATGACGTCCTGTCCGATCTGCTCGAGGGCCTCACGCAGATCGACCGGCGGGGCCAGCGGGTCCGGCCCGCCGGTGTACGCCGAGTAGCGAGACGAGTGCCCCCGCGAAACTGGCTTAGCCATAGACCGTTTGGCCCTCCCCGGATACCTTGCCGATGCGCTTGGCCAGATACAGGGCCTCCAGCGCCAACTCCAGCGCCGCGGCCCGTTCACCTTCGGATTCCGCGTGCAGCCGGTCGGCGATCTCCTCCACGACGGGCAGCCCGGGAACCGCGGCCAGGACGTCCTTGGCCGAGATCCGTTCGCCCGTCGTCACCGCCGAGCCGCCCTCCACGGCCGCCACCAGGGCGCCGACGTCGATGCCGCCGAGCGCCCTGGCGGCGGAGTCGGCGGTGGCCCGGCGCAACAGGTGCTCGAGCACCGCCTGTTCGCGGCCTTCCTCCCCGGATTCGAATTCCAGCTTGCCGCGCAGCACGTCGATCACCGTGCCCAGGTCGACCACCCGGGCCACCGGGTCGCTCTCGCCGAGCACCGCACCGCGGTGGCGTGCGGCGGCGGCAACGGTCTCGGCGGCCGCGATGGCGAACCGCGCCGACACCCCAGAGCGTTGGTCGACCGAGTTGGACTCCCGCAGATAGCGGGCGAACCGGGCGATCACCTGCATCAGGTAGGCGGGCACCTGGGCGGTCAGGTGTGCCTCCTGGGTGATGACGCCCACCTCGGCGTCGAGCTCCAGCGGGTAGTGGGTGCGGATCTCGGCGCCGAACCGGTCCTTGAGCGGGGTGATGATGCGGCCCCGATTGGTGTAGTCCTCGGGGTTGGCGCTGGCGACCACCAGCACGTCCAGCGGCAGCCGCAGCGTGTAGCCGCGCACCTGGATGTCGCGCTCCTCCATGACGTTGAGCATGGAAACCTGGATACGCTCGGCCAGGTCGGGCAGTTCGTTGACCGCGACGATGCCGCGGTGCGCGCGGGGGATCAGTCCGTAGGCGATGGTCTCCGGGTCACCGAGGCTGCGGCCCTCGGCCACTTTGATCGGGTCGATGTCGCCGACCAGGTCCGCGACGCTGGTGTCGGGGGTGGCCAGCTTTTCGGTGTACCGCTCGCTGCGGTGCCGCCACTCCACCGGCAGGTCGTCACCCAGGGTGGCGGCCCGCCGGATCGACTCCGGCGTGATCGGCGTGTACGGGTGCTCACCCAACTCGGCGCCCCCGATCACCGGCGTCCACTCGTCGAGCAATCCGGTCAGCGCGCGCAGCAGGCGGGTCTTGCCCTGGCCGCGTTCGCCGAGCAGTACCACGTCGTGTCCCGCGATCAACGCCCGTTCCAGCTGCGGCAGCACGGTGTCCTCGAAACCCAGGATGCCGGGCCAGATATCGTCACCCTCGGCCAGCGCGGTCAGCAGATTTTCGCGGATTTCCTGCTTGACTCCCCGTTCACGATGGCCGCTGGCACGCAGTTCGCCGACGGTACGGGGCAGATTGCTCGGTGATGTCACCACTCCAAGTTACGCGCCGTCCACCCGCGTCACCCAGTGTGCGGTTCAGTGTGCAGCTCGGTGTGCAGCTCAGTGTGCAAAGTGGCGAGCCCCGGTGAGGTACACGGTGACACCCGCCGCCGCGGCCGCGGCGGTCACCTCGTCGTCGCGCACCGAGCCGCCCGGATGCACGATCGCCTTGACTCCCGCGCGGGCCAGCGTTTCCAATCCGTCCGGGAAGGGGAAGAACGCGTCGGACGCGGCGACCGACCCACCGACTCGGTCGCCACCGCCTGCATTGCCTCGTTCCACGGCAAGCCGGGCGGCGTCGACCCGGTTGACCTGTCCCATGCCCACGCCGATCGTGGCGCCGCCGGAGGCGATCACGATCGCGTTGGACTTCACCGCCCGGCAGGTGCGCCACGCGAAGACCAGATCGCTCAGGGTGGCCGGGTCGGCCCGTGATCCGGTCGCCAGCGTCCAGTTGGCCGGGTTGTCGCCGTGCGCGTCGAGCTGGTCACGCTGCTGCATCAGCAGTCCCCCGCTGACCGGCCGCACCTCCGAGCCGCCGGCCAGCGGCTCGGAGGCCACCAGCACCCGGATGTTCTTCTTGCGGGTCAACACCTCGAGGGCCTCCGGCGCGTACGCCGGGGCCACGATCACCTCGGTGAAGATGGTGCTGACGTACTCCGCCATTTCCAGGCTGACCTCGGTGTTGGCCGCGATGACGCCCCCGAACGCGCTGAGCGGATCGCACTCGTGGGCCTTGCGGTGCGCGTCGGCGACCGATACCGACGAAATCGCGATGCCGCAGGGGTTGGCGTGTTTGATGATGGCCACACAGGTTTCTTCGTGATCGAAGGCCGCTCGCCACGCGGCATCCGCATCGGTGAAGTTGTTGTAGGACATCTCTTTTCCGTGCAGCTGTTCGGCCTGCGCCAGGCCGGGCCACGCGCCCGGATCGACGTAGAGCGCCGCCTGCTGGTGCGGGTTCTCGCCGTAGCGCAGGGTCGCCGAACGCCGCCAGCTGTGGCCGAGCCAGCGCGGAAACGCCGTTTCCGGATGCTCGGGCGCCAACGTGGTTTCCATCCAGCTCGCCACGGCGATGTCGTATTCCGCGGTGTGTGCAAAGGCCAGCGCCGCCAGCCTTTTGCGCTCGGCGAGGGTGAATCCGCCGTTGCGCGTCGCGGCCAGCACGCCGTCATATCCGAGCGGGTCGACCACCACCGCCACGCTGGGGTGGTTCTTCGCTGCGGCACGCACCATCGACGGGCCGCCGATGTCGATCTGCTCGACGCATTCGTCGAGACTCGCCCCGGAATCGACGGTTTGGGTGAACGGGTACAGGTTGACGACGACCAGCTCGAAGGCGGAGATCCCCAACTCTTCGAGCGCCGCCGCGTGTGCGGGCTTACGCAAATCGGCGAGCAGACCGGCATGCACCCGCGGGTGCAGGGTCTTGACCCGGCCGTCGAGCACCTCCGGGAAGCCGGTCACCTCTTCCACCGGGGTCACCGGAATCCCTTTGTCGGCAATAGTTTTCGCTGTGGACCCGGTGGAGACGATCTCGACGCCGGCCGCGCTCAACCCCTGGGCGAGTTCGACCAGTCCGGTCTTGTCGTACACGCTGATCAACGCGCGACGAATCGCTCTCCTCGACTCGTCGGTGTGCACAGGGGTATTCATCCCAGGGTCGCCTTCCGTCCGATGGTGGCCGTTCTTTCAACCACCGTCACGCCGCGCGTCGCGATCGCGGCTACCACGTCCACCAGCAGCCGCCGCTCGACGACCTTGATGCGTTCGTGCAAAGTCTCCTCGCTGTCACCGTCGAGCACCGCAATGGGTTCCTGCGCCAAAATCGGCCCGGTGTCCATGCCGGCGTCTACCAGGTGCACGGTACAGCCGGTGACCTTGACACCGTACGCCAGCGCGTCGGGAACGGCGTGAGCTCCGGCAAACGCCGGCAACAGCGCCGGATGCGTGTTCAACGTCCGGCCGAAATATTTCGAAAGGAACTGCGGCCCAAGGATTTTCATAAACCCCGCCGAGACGATCAGGTCCGGCGCGTGTGCGGCGGTGGCCGCGGTGATGGCGGCATCCCACGCCTCGCGGCTCGGGTGGTCGCCCAGCCGCACAACGAAGGTCGGCACCGACGCGGCGGCGGCGATCTCGGCGGCCCGGCAGTCGCGGTCCACACCGACGGCGACGACGCGCGCCGGGAAGTCGTCGACGGCCGCGGCCAGCAGGCTACTCAGCAGCGATCCGGTGCCCGACGCCAGCACCACCAGTCGCGCCGGCGCACTGGGGGGTACGCGCAGCGGTTCGACCACATCGCGAGCCTACTAATGACCGTGCCGGACCGACGATAAGACCGGCCCGACGCCGTGTTGCCGCCCGAGGTGGGGCGTTCAGCTAATCCTCGCGGCCGGCCTCGGGGGTGCGCTCGGCGGGTTCTTCGGGCGGGTGCTCCGAAGGTTCTTCGGCCGGTCCGGGTTCGTCGAATTCGCCGAGTACCGGTTCCTCGACGCCCGGGTCCTCAAAGACGGGCTCCCCGACGGGGGGCGCCGCGGGCGGCACGGGCGGGCGCGCCTGTTTGGGACGCCGGGGCCGCCGCCGGATTCCGCCGGTCATCACCACCGTGACCCAGCCGATCACGGCGAACCAAAAGAAGGTGCCGAGCCACAGCGCACCCTGGTCGACGCCGACGTCGCCGAAGTTGCCCAGCCGGCCGCTGCCGCCCAGGGCCAACAGCGACATCGCCGAGGCGCCGGCGACGGCGGCGGCGAGCAGCTTGAGCAGCGCCGGAACCAGGGGAACCGGACTCCGGGCGCATTGCTGACCGACCGCCACCCCCGAAGACGCCCCGACGATCAGCAGCGCCACCCACACTGGCCCCAGCGGGGGCGTCGGGACCGCCGCCAAGATGGGCAGCGCCGGGATGTCCCCGCCGAACACGGTGAACGAACTGAACGTCGCGAACCCGAGATGGGCGCTGGACCCGACGGCGACCGCCGACGTGCCGACGATGACGTTGGGCGCGTACAGCACCGCGAGCACGGTCAGGCTGAATTGGCCGAAGATCGAATCGGTGATCCCGAACGGATCCTGCATCGTCGACCAGTGCACGACCAGCGACCCGGCGGTCACCAGCCCCGACAACCCGGTCAGCGCCAACACACCGGCGAAGGCCGCGCGCAGTGAATCGCCCAGCCACCAGGGCATCGACGCCGCCGCCAGCGCCCGTCGACCCACCCGGGATCCCACCCCGATCGCCGCGCCGGTGGCGTGCACCGCCAGAACGCTGACGAACGCGCGCAAGGCGCCGGGTGTCTGCAACTCGGTCAGCACCGTCGAGGCGTCGTGGATCACCGCCAGCGCGATCGCCGCGATCAACAGCGGTCCGCCCAGCGCGGACGCGACGACCCAACGGATGACCAGCCACGACGAGTAGGCGGTGGTGGCTCGCGCCGTGGTGCGCGCGGTCGCCCACACCATCAACAGGATTGGCAGCAGCGGCAATACGCCCAGCTCGCGACCGCCGATCGAGATCGGTACCGCGTGCACGCCCAGCCAGATGCTGGCGATCGCGCCCAGCGCGCCCGTCATGTCGCTGTTGGCGATCAGCAGCTGCAGCAGGGTGACCGCGGCGATGATGATCAACGCCAAAACGGCCGGGCCGAACGCGACCCGGACGAGGTCCCGCGCCTGGCGGGCACCGACTGCCCGGTTGTCCTCGCTTTCTGACACCGTTTTCACTTCTGGCGCACGGGCCCGACGAGGCGCGAGAGCCCTCGGTTAGGCCGGGGCCGGCCCAGAGGGAGACGAGGGCTGGTCGCCACCTTGTTCGGACGATCCGCCGGCAGCGGGTGGCGGGCTGAAGCTCGGAAAACCGGTCGGCGGTGTCGACGGGCCCTGCTGGCCCGCCGCCGGCTGCGAGCCGGATTGCGGGGACTGGGCGCCGAATCCGCCGGTCGTCGGGATCGCACTCTGCGTCGGAGCGCTCGAGGAATATCCGCCGTATTGCGACCCGTAGCCTTGCGGGTTGTGCTGCTGCGGGCCTTGTTGTTGCCCTTGTTGATGCCCGTAATAACCGCTGTGTTGCTGGCCTCCGTACTGCTGGCCGTACTGGCCGTATTGGCCGTACTGCGCGTACGGGTCGTACTTGGGCCGCGGCGGCGGCGGGGTGATGACGCCGGCGTCCAGCAGAAGCACGACGATGGCGGCGATGGCCTGCAGCACGCTGCAGGCCACCAGTGGCCACATGGCCCAGCCGACCGCGAACCCGGGCGGGGTGTTGATGACTTCCGAAATCGACAACAGCGCGCCGAGCACGGCGATGGCCGCGACGGCACCCGTGTAGTTCTTCGCCTTGGGCACCAAACTCAACGCCGCGAGCAGCCCGGCGAGCACGGCGACCAGGACCGCGGTGCCCGCGTCACCGGCGCGCCCACCCGAGGCGGGACCGAGGTCGGCGCTCAGCACGAAGGTCGGCCCGAAGTTCAGCAGGTACACCGCCAGGCCGAGCACCACGACCGCGATGTTGACGTAGAGGGGAAGCTTGCTTTCCCCGTCGTCGGTTTTGGCGAACGAGGGGGTGGCGCCTGGGTAGGAGCCGCCCGGCTGCGCTTGCGGATATCCGGGATTCCCGGGCGAGTAGGTCATGACTCCTCCTGTTGCTTCCAGTGCCTTCAAGACCTCGTCGGGCGCCACGTCACTGCTGCAGTGCGACGCTGTGCCTGCAGGGCTCGCCGCTCGGTGACGACAAGGCGTGCCCGCGCTTGCGTTACGCGCGACCGATCAACCACGCTAGCGCACGTTCGAGCGGGTGCGCGGCAGCGACCGGCCCCCGGGGCCGACCAGGAGAGATCGTCTCGGCGCCCGCTCTGTGGGTGTGCGGGTGCGGGGGCAGCTTGCTCCGCGGAGGTAGAACACGTTCTAATTCTGTGCATGGATTACGGGCTCGTGCTTTTCACCAGCGATCGGGGCATCACCCCGGCGGCCGCGGCCAAACTCGCCGACGACCACGGCTTCACCACGTTCTACGTGCCAGAACACACGCACATCCCGATCAAGCGGGAGGCGGCCCACCCCACGACGGGCGACGAGTCGCTGCCCGACGACCGGTACATGCGCACGCTGGACCCGTGGGTGAGCCTGGGGGCGGCGTCCGCGGTCACTACGCGGGTGCGGCTGTCCACGGCGGTCGCGCTGCCCGTCGAGCACGACCCGATCACGCTGGCAAAAAGCATCGCCACCCTGGACCATCTGTCCGGCGGGCGGGTCAGCCTGGGCGTCGGGTTCGGTTGGAACACCGACGAACTGGCCGACCACAACGTGCCACCGGCGCGCCGCCGCACCATGCTGCGCGAGTACCTGGAAGCCATGCGGGCGCTGTGGACGCAGGAAGAAGCCGGATACGACGGCGAGTTCGTCAAGTTCGGTCCCAGCTGGGCCTGGCCCAAGCCGGTGCAGTCTCATATCCCGGTGCTGGTGGGTGCGGCGGGCACCGAGAAGAACTTCAAGTGGATCGCGCGCAGCGCCGACGGCTGGATCACCACGCCGCGTGACTTCAACATCGACGAGCCGGTGAAGTTGTTGCAGGACACCTGGGCCGGGGCCGGCCGCGACGGCGCTCCGCAGATTGTCGCGCTGGACTTCAAACCAGTGCCCGAGAAGCTGGCGCACTGGTCCGAACTCGGGGTGACCGAGGTGCTGTTCGGCCTGCCGGACAAACCCGAGGACGAGGTCGCCGCCTACGTCGAGCGGCTGGCGAGCAAGCTGGCCGCCCTGGTGTGACGCTCAGGCCAACGCGGCCCGGTTGTCCTTGCCCGTAGACCGCAGCACGATCGACGCCCCGAGCGGCTCGCCGTCGCTGAGCAGCCCCACCAGATCGGGGTCCTCGGTCAACGCCAAGAATCGGCTACCGTCGTCGAGGCGGCCGATGATGAGCCCGGTGCGCACGGGCCAGTCGTAGCGCACGGTGTAGGTCTCGATGGTGCCCCGACCGTCGGCCCTGACGGTCACCGGCATCTTGGGCCGAGCGGCGACCTCGGCGCGCAACGCGGCGCTGTTGTCGGGCTTCCAGTTCACCGGCGCGGTCGAGTACACCCCGACCGAGTACTTGCTCATGATCCCGCCGTTGGCCGCGACGAGGCCGAAGTGCCCTGGCAGATCCCGCATTTCGCTGACCGTCTCGGCGATGGCGTGCAGTGAGTAGTTGTTGCCCGGTCCCCCGAAGTACGGCAGACCGCCGGTGAGCGTCAGCCCGCGCGGGTCGTCGGTGGCCAATCCCGTCCCGTCGCAGAAGTTGAACACCGGCACCGGGAAGCAGCTGTAGAGGTCGAAGGTGGCGATGTCGTCGAGTCCGACCCCGGCCCCGGCGAGCGCCTCGCGCACCGCCAGCACCGACGCCGAGTTGTGGGTCAAGTCGAGGCGGTCCAGCAGCGGCTGGTCCACCATGTCGGCGTGGCCGTGCAGGTACACCCAGCGCTCGTCGGGTACGCCGAGCCGACGGGCGGCCGCCACCGACATCAGCAGCGCCGCGGCACCCTGGTTGACCTGATCGCGGGCCACCAACAGCCGCGGGTAGGGATCGCAGATCATCCGGTTGGACCCGGTCACGGTGATGAGTTGGTCGACGGTGCGCTCCACCGGGGCCGACGCGAACGGGTTTTTCGCCGCCACCTTGGTGAACGGGGCGAACAGTTCGCCCATGCGGCGACGGTAGTCGGCGACGCTCAATCCCAGTCGGCCGCGGCGGGCGTTTTCCAACAGCGCGTACTGCGCCGGCGCCCCGACCAGACCGTGCGCGATGGTGTAGTCGTCGAACAGGCCCTCGTAGCCGAAGCCCCGGTCCTCGAGGGCACCCTCGACCGTCTCGGAATGGTCCGGCTTGTCCCGGTCGGCGAAATACCGGATGCTGGAAGTGTTTTCGGAGCCGAAGATCATTACGACCTCCGCTTGGCCCGCGGCGATGACGCCGGCGAACTCGGTGACCAGATGCTGTGGACCCTGGCCTCCGATGGGCTCGAGAATCGCCCGCGCCGGTGCGGCACCGATGCGCTTGGCCACCGAGCGGGGGTAGTTCGTGGACTTTCCCAGCGGCGCCGGGGTGCGCCCGGACAGCTCGAACTGCCGGATCCCGGCGACGGTGTCGATGGCCGCGGCCACGGCGGTCACGTCGGCCCCGCAGTCGTGCAGGGCGGCCCGGGCCGCTTCGGTCGCCAGCTCCACCGACGACATCCCGCGATAGCCGGAGTCCTCGATGCGCTCGGTGAACTGCCCCACCCCGACGACGACGGGGGTGTTCGCGTCGAGATTCATAGACCCACTATCTACCGCAGAGTGGGGGCCCCGGCCAAATCGGGGCCCCGCCCCGCGGCCTACAGAGTCTGCAGGATCTCCCGGGCCAGCTCCGCGGTCTCCGACGGGGTCTTGCCGACCTTGACCCCCGCGGCCTCCAGCGCCTCCTTCTTGGCGGCGGCGGTGCCCGACGAGCCGGACACAATGGCACCGGCGTGGCCCATCGTCTTGCCTTCCGGGGCGGTGAATCCGGCTACGTAGCCGACGACCGGCTTGGACACGTTGGCCTTGATGTACTCGGCGGCCCGCTCCTCGGCGTCGCCGCCGATCTCACCGATCATCACGATGATCTTGGTGTCGGGGTCCTTCTCGAACGCCTCGATGGCATCGATGTGGGTGGTCCCGATCACCGGGTCACCACCGATACCGATCGAGGTGGAGAAGCCGAAATCGCGCAGTTCGTACATCATCTGGTAGGTCAGGGTGCCGGACTTGGACACCAGCCCGACGGGGCCGGAGCCGCTGATGTTGGCCGGGGTGATGCCGGCCAGCGCCTCGCCCGGGGTGATGATGCCGGGGCAGTTCGGCCCGATGATCCGCGTCTTCTGGCCCTTCTCGACGTTATAGGCCCACGCATAGGCACTGTCTTGCACCGGAATTCCTTCGGTGATGACGACCAGCAGCGGAATCTCGGCGTCGATGGCCTCGATGATCGCGTCCTTGGCGAACTTCGGCGGTACGAAGACGACGGACACGTCGGCGCCGGTCTCCTTCATCGCCTCGGCGACGGAGCCGAACACCGGCAGCTCGACGTCCTTGCCGACCGGGTCCACGTGCGACACGGTGGTGCCCGCCTTGCGCGCGTTGACGCCGCCGACCACCTGGGTGCCGGCCTTGAGCATCAGCGCGGTGTGCTTGGTCCCCTCGCCGCCGGTGATGCCCTGGACGATGACCTTGGAGTCCTTGTTTAAAAAGATCGACATGGCTTGGCTCCCTTACTTGTTCGCCAGCTCGGCGGCTTTGTCGGCGCCGGCGTCCATGGTCTCGGCCTGGATCACCAGCGGGTGGTTGGCTTGGGCGAGGATCTGACGGCCCTCGTCGACGTTGTTGCCGTCGAGCCGCACCACGAGCGGCTTGTTGGCCTCGTCGCCGAGCATGTTCAGTGCGGTCACGATCCCGTTGGCGACGGCGTCGCAGGAGGTGATGCCGCCGAACACGTTGACGAACACGCTCTTGACCTGCTTGTCATTCAAGATCACGTCCAGGCCCGCGGCCATTACCTCGGCCGACGCGCCGCCGCCGATGTCCAGGAAGTTGGCCGGTTTGACCCCGCCGTGCTTCTCACCGGCGTAGGCCACGACGTCGAGCGTCGACATCACCAGGCCGGCGCCGTTGCCGATGATGCCGACCTGGCCGTCCAGCTTGACGTAGTTGAGGTCGTGCTCCTTGGCCTTGAGCTCCAGCGGGTCGGTGGCGTCGCGATCCTCGAACTCAGCGTGACCCGGCTGACGGAAGTCGGCGTTAGCGTCGAGGGTGACCTTGCCGTCCAGCGCCAGGATCTGGCCTGGGTCGTTCTCACCGCGTGAGGGTGTGCGCACCAGCGGGTTGACCTCGACCAGGGTGGCGTCCTCGGCGACGAAGAGTTCCCACAGTTTCTGGATGGTCACCGCGGCGGCGTCGAGCACCTCGGCCGGCAGGTGGCCCTGCTCGGCGATCGAACGCGCGAACGCCAGGTCGACGCCCTTGACGGCGCTCACCGGGACCTTGGCCAACCGCTCGGGCTTGGTGGCGGCCACCTCTTCGATCTCCATGCCGCCCTCGACCGAGCACATCGCCAGGTAGGTGCGGTTGGCCCGATCGAGCAGGAACGAGACGTAGTACTCCTCGGCGATCTCACTGGCCTCGGCGACCAGCAGCTTCTTCACGATGTGGCCCTTGATGTCCAGGCCGAGGATGTTCTTGGCGTGCTCGTAAGCGTCGTCGGGCGTCGCGGCGTATTTGACGCCACCGGCCTTGCCCCGGCCACCCACCTTGACCTGCGCCTTGACCATCACCGGCGCCCCGACCTCGGTCGCGATCTCCTTCGCGCCCTCGGCGGTGTCGGTCACCCGGCCGGGTGAGGTAGGTACGTTGTGCTTAACGAACAGCTCTTTGGCTTGATACTCGAAAAGGTCCATGAACTCACTGTCTTCGCTCAAGTTGTTTGCAAGGCCTACAGCTGGGCGGCGCCGGATTCGGCAACTCGCACGGTGGAACTTTATCCACCCCATAACTGGGCCCTCCCGCCGCATCCACCGATGTGGCACAGGTCACGACACGCCCGGCGGCCACTAAACGTGATCCAGTTCACAATCCGGCTTGGAGGTTGCCAGCCGGTTCGCTCAACGGATACCGTCTCAAGGTCCAGATAACGTTATGGTCACGATACGAGGACATTCCAGGTTGTCCCAGCACGGTCTTGTTCGTTCTCCTGCGTCGTTAGGAGCTGGCCGCCACCACCGCGACCGCTGGACTCAACCTCACCGCAATGAAGTCACCGAAATTCTGCCGCTGGACGGCTTCGACTTCGACGACCTCGAATTCGTGGACTCCGTCGAGCTGGCCGAACTGGACTTCAGTAACGACTCCCCCCTCGACTACGAAGCCCGGGTGCTGTTGGCGCCGGAGCTGGACGACCTGGACGCGATCGACGACCTGACGCCGTTGCGGTTGGCCGCGCCCCGCGACTCGGTGGCGCTGCGGTTGACTACCACGTTCGACGTCGACGCGCGACCGGCCGCCGCGGAGACAACGGACGTTCTCGGGGTGATCCGCCGGGGCGGGCAGCACCGCAAGCAGCCGACCAGCGCGGCCCGCGGCCGCCTGCTGATCTCGGCGATGGCGGCCGGCGCGGCGGCCGCCGCGGCGCACACCGCGACCAGCCACTCCGACACCACCAATGCCGAGCCGGTGCTGACCGCCAACGCGTCGGCGCTGACCGGTGGGTCCAGCGGCAACCCCACCCGCGGCGCCCAGGTGATCGCCGTGCAGCCGACGGGCAGCGCGGCGCTGCACAACCAGGAACTCGCCAAGGGCGTCGCCTTCGCCAACGACCGCGCGCAGCGCGAGGCCCGACTGCAACAGCCCCTGTATGTAATGCCCACCCACGGGATCTTCACGTCGAACTTCGGCTATCGGTGGGGCGTGCTGCACGCCGGCATCGACCTGGCGAACTCGATCGGCACACCGATCCTCGCGGTGTCCGACGGCGTCGTCATCGACGCCGGCCCGACCGCCGGCTACGGCATGTGGGTCAAGCTGCGTCATGCCGACGGCACGGTCACGCTGTACGGCCACATCAACACCGCGCTGGTCAGCGTGGGCCAGCGGGTGATGGCCGGCGATCAGATCGCCACCATGGGCAACCGGGGCAACTCGACCGGCCCGCACCTGCACTTCGAGGTGCTGCAGGGCGGCACCGAGCGGATCGACCCGGTGCCGTGGCTGGCCAAGCGGGGACTTTTCGTCGGCAATTACGCTGGTTGAGGTGACCGCGCCAAAACACCATGCAGCCTCCGAGCCGCCGTCTGAACCACGAACACGAATCATCCGGCGCGCCCCGACCGGGCCGCTGCCGACCATCCCGGAATCGCCGACCACCCACATTCCGCGAGCAGTCCCCGATCAGGCCGACACCCGGGCGGCCGCGAGCGGCGGCCCGGCGGACCGTCCGGCCGATGCGGCGTCACGCACGAAAATCGCCGCCTGCGCCGTCAGCATCGTCAGCGGCTGGGCGACCTCGGTGGTGGCCACCGATCTGATCGCCGGCTGGTGGGAGACCGATCGGCTGTTCTGCATCGCGATCGCGTTCCTTGCCCTGGTATTCGCCTCGACCACGATTTCCGGCGTGATCATGCTGCTACGGGATCGCGCGGTGGGGCGCTACCTGATCGCGGCAGGCGCGGTGGTCGCGATCCTGACCTACGGTGGCGTGTTCATCGCCGGGGCCCATGTCGCGTGGATCGTCTACACGCTGTGGGTGTTGCCGGTGGCGAGTGTGGTGCTCGCGTTCTTCCCCGACATCAAGGGGCGAGCAGGCAGAATCGGCGGGCGAGCCCGACGCCGCTAGAGCTTGCTCAGCGGCGCGTGGTTGTGCATCAGCTTGACTCGGCCGGAACTGCCGAAATCGATCAGCGACATCGCCGATTCGCCGACGCCGGAAACCTCTTCCACCCGGCCCAGCCCGTATTTGTCATGGGTCACCCGATCACCGGGCGCCAACACCAGCAGCGGGCGCTTGCTGGCACCGGAGCGGGTGGGCGCGACGCGCGGCGTCCCGAACCGCCCGGCCCCGCTCACCGGCGCGCTGTAGGACGGCGTCGGCGCGGTGCGTCGCCATTCGATCAGTTCTTGTGGAATCTCCTGCAGGAAGCGTGATTCCGGGTTGAGCATGGGTTGGCCCCAGGACGACCGGACGATCGCCCGGCTGACATAGAGCCGCTGCCGGGCACGCGTGATCCCGACGTAGGCCAGCCGCCGCTCTTCGGAGAGTTCGGTGGGATCGTCGAGGGCGCGCATGTGCGGGAACATGCCGTCCTCCCACCCGGTGACGAATACCACCGGGAACTCCAGGCCCTTGGCGGTATGCAACGTCATCAGTGTCACCACGCCGGCACCGTGCTCGGGAATCTCGTCGGTGTCGGCGACCAGCGACACCCGCTCCAAAAATGCGGCCAGCACCCCGGTTTCGGGGACGTCCTCGTCCTCGAGCGCCTGGCCCGACTCGCCGAGCGCCGCGTTGTTCGCCTGATCGATGCTGAATTCGTGTGCGACACTGACGAGTTCGTTCAGGTTGTCCAGCCGGGCGAGTTCTTGCGGATCGGTGGAGGACTCCAGCTCCCGGCGGTATCCGGTGCGCTCGAGCACCGACTCGACCAGATCGCCGAGGTCGTCATCGAGTCGGCCGCGCAATTCGTCGAGCAACTCGACAAAACCCGAAATCGCTTTTAACGCACGGGAGTTGAGCATCGACACTTTGCCTTCGGCGGCCGCTACCAGTGCGTCGGCGAAGCTGGCGCCGGTGCTTTCGGCGTAGACCGCCACGCACGCCTCGGCGCGATCACCGATCCCGCGCCGCGGAGTGTTCAGGATGCGCCGCATGCTGACCGCGTCGCCGGGGTTGTCGAGCACCCGCAGATAGGCGACGATGTCTCGGATCTCCTTGCGCTCATAAAAGCGCACTCCCCCGACGACCTTGTAGGGAATTCCGGCGCGGATGAAGACTTCTTCCAGCGACCGCGACGAGTTGTTGGTGCGATAGAAGACCGCCACATCGTTATAGGTGATTTCGCCGCGTTCTGCGAGGGCGTCAATTTCTTCGGCGACGAACCGCGCCTCATCGTGTTCATTGTCGGCGACATAACCGACAATCAACTCACCTTCGCCCGCGTCGGTCCACAACCGCTTCTCGCGGCGTCCCGAGTTACGCGCGATGACCGAATTGGCGGCCGACAGAATGTTCTGTGTCGAACGGTAATTCTGCTCAAGCAGAATAGTGGTCGCGTCGGGGTAGTCGCGTTCGAATTCTTCGATATTCCGAATGGTGGCGCCGCGGAAGGCGTAGATCGACTGATCGGCGTCGCCGACCACGCACAATTCCGCCGGCGGGACCTCATCCGCCGGCGAGTCGGCGGTCGGGTTGTCGGTGCGCCCGACCAATTCGCGCACCAGCACGTACTGGGCGTGGTTGGTGTCCTGGTATTCGTCGACCAGGACGTGGCGGAATCGGCGCCGATAGTACTGGGCGATCTGCGGAAACGTCTGCAGTACCGCGACGGTTTCGCCGATCAGGTCGTCGAAGTCCAGCGCGTTGGCCGCCCGCAGCCGCCGCTGGTATTCGGCGTACACCGACGCGACGGTGCGGGCCAAGTCGTCGGAATCCTCTGTGAGATTGGCCACGGCCTGGTCCGGGTCGATGAGTTCGTTCTTGAGGTTGGAGATCGCGACCGATAGCAGGCGCGGCGAGTAGCGCTTGATGTCCAGACCCATGTCCCGGCCGATCATCTGCAGCAACCGCCGCGAGTCGTCGGCGTCGTAGATGGAGAAGTTGGAGTTGAGGCCTTGGATCAGCGAGGCCTGGTTGCGCAGGATCCGCACACAGGTCGAGTGGAACGTCGAGACCCACATCGCGCGGGCGCGGTTGCCGACCAGTCTGACCACCCGTTCCCGCATTTCGGCGGCGGCCTTATTGGTAAAGGTGATGGCCAGCACCTGGCCCACCCCCACCCCGCGCGCGGCGAGCAGGTAGGCGACGCGACGAGTCAGGACCGCGGTCTTGCCGGAGCCCGCACCGGCCACGATCAGCAACGGCGAACCTTCATGTACTACGGCTTGGCGCTGTTGGGGATTGAGGCCGTCGAGCAGTTGCTCTACCGCGGCGCTGGTGTCGGCGCCGGTTGCGTGCACAGTCATGTCTGTCTAAATTTACCGCTAACGTCCGACGACAAAGGCGCAGGCCGGCGCAGGCCAGGGCCGCCCAACAAGGTGAAGCAGCCGAACTCGTCGTTTTGCTCCCGCGTGTCCGCAGCTGTGGCACACTCTTAGCATGGACAATGCACAGCTCCATCGCCGCCTCTCGATCCTCGAGTGGCGCCGCCGATTTTTCCGCGGGTACCGTCCAGCGGTGCCCACGGTCTAGCTGTGATTGTTAGAGCCCTGTGGTCCGCCTTCGGATTCAGGGCTTGAACTTTTTAGAGCCGGATAACGTTTTCAAGCCGAAAAACGAACAAGAGCCAAAGAAGAACCGCAAAACAACACGGGGGTGTAGGGATGAGCGTCGAGATGATCGACATTGAACAGTTGGCGAACATTGAAGAGTTGCGTCTCGAGATCGATCGGCTGGACGCCGAGATCCTCGCCGCTGTCCGCAAGCGCGCCGAGGTTTCTCGGGAGATCGGCCGGGCCCGCATGGCTTCCGGTGGCACCCGTCTGGTGCACAGCCGCGAAATGAAGGTCATCCAGCGCTACAGCGAGCTGGGGCCGGAGGGCAAGGACTTGGCGATGCTGCTGCTGCGGCTGGGGCGCGGCCGCCTCGGTCACTAAACCACGCGCGACATCGGGGATTTCAACCGCAAGTTCTGTTTTGCTGCGGTAAATCTGGCTGGCCCCCAGCGCTGGCTCGGCGGCGTGACTCGGCACTAGGGTCGATTCATGACCTCCGTACTCACCATCCCTGACATCACCGCCACCCCGGCATGGGACGCCCTACGTAGGCATCACGAGCAGATCGGCAACGCCCACCTCCGCCAGTTTTTCGACGACGACCCGGATCGCGGCCGCGAGCTGACCGTCACGGTCGGCGACCTGTACATCGACTACAGCAAGCACCGGGTCACCCGCGAGACGCTGCGGCTGTTGCTTGATTTGGCCCGCGCGGCAAATCTCGAAGACCGCCGCAATCAGATGTTCTCCGGGGTGCACATCAACACCTCGGAGGATCGCGCGGTGCTGCACACCGCACTGCGACTGCCCCGGGACGCCGAACTGATCGTCGATGGCCAGAACGTCGTCGCCGACGTGCACCAGGTGCTGGATGCGATGGGTGACTTCACCGATCGGCTGCGCAGCGGCGAATGGACGGGCGCCACCGGCGAGCGCATCCGCACCGTCGTCAACATCGGCATCGGCGGGTCCGACCTGGGGCCGGTGATGGTGTATCAGGCGTTGCGTCATTACGTGGACGCTGGGATTACGGCCCGCTTCGTCTCCAACGTCGACCCCGCCGACCTGATCGCCAAGTTGGCCGATTTAGATCCCGCCACAACGCTTTTCATCGTGGCATCCAAGACGTTCTCCACCCTGGAGACGCTGACCAACGCGACGGCCGCGCGGCGCTGGCTGACCGACGCCCTCGGCGACGCCGCGGTGTCGAAGCACTTTGTCGCGGTATCGACCAACAAGCGACTGGTCGACGACTTCGGCATCAACACCGACAACATGTTCGGTTTCTGGGATTGGGTGGGCGGACGCTACTCGGTCGATTCGGCAATCGGGCTGTCGCTGATGGCCACGATCGGCAGGCAGGGCTTCGCGGATTTCCTGTCCGGATTTCACCTCGTCGACGAGCACTTCAAAACCGCTCCGCTGGAATCCAACGCGCCTGTCCTGCTCGGTCTCATCGGCCTCTGGTATTCCAATTTCATGGGCGCACAATCACGCGTCGTGCTGCCGTACTCCAACGACCTGTCCCGATTCGCCGCGTATTTGCAGCAGCTGACCATGGAGTCCAACGGCAAATCGACTCGTGCCGACGGCAAGCCCGTCACCACCGATACCGGTGAAATCTATTGGGGCGAGCCAGGAACCAACGGCCAGCATGCCTTTTACCAGTTATTGCACCAGGGCACACGACTGATACCGGCCGATTTCATCGGATTCAGCCAACCCACCGACGACCTCCCCACCGCCGAGGGCACCGGCAGCATGCACGATTTGTTGATGAGCAATTTCTTCGCGCAGACCCAGGTGCTGGCGTTCGGCAAGACCGCCGAGGAAATCGCCGCCGAGGGCGCCCCCGCCGCGGTGGTACCGCACAAGGTGATGCCCGGCAACCGCCCGTCGACTTCGATTCTGGCCGAACGGCTTACACCGTCGGTGCTCGGTCAGTTGACCGCGCTGTACGAGCACCAGGTTTTCACCGAGGGTGTGGTCTGGGGCATCGATTCGTTCGACCAGTGGGGAGTGGAACTGGGCAAGACGCAGGCCAAGGCGCTGCTGCCGGTGTTGACCAGCGACAGCTCCCCCGCGCCGCAGTCCGACAGCTCCACCGATGCCCTGGTCCGCCGCTACCGGACCGAACGGGGTCGGGTTAGCTAGTCGCTCAACCGGTGTGGTTCATCACGCCGGCGCGCCCAGTCGCCGCACGAAAGTGCCCAGGCGTTCCACCGTGGCGGTCTGCGGGTCGCATAGGTGCAACCGCAGCAGCTCGCGACCGGAGGCGTGCAGGATCCGCGCGGTGTACTCGGGATCGTGCACGCGGGGGTTGATGCGCAACAGTTCGGTGACGAAGAAGTTGAGCACGACGGCCTCGGCCTGGGCCAGGCGGGCATACAACTCCGGCGGGAGCCTGCGGCGGAAACATGAACAACCGCCACGTCACGGGGTGGGCGTCCACCGCGGCCAGCACACCGTCGAATGCCAGCATGAACGCCTGATCTTCGGATTGCTCAAACTTCGACTGGCGACCTACGGAAAGCCCGAATTCACCACCGACGCCGCGCATTACACGCCGGTTCCGCACTGAGGTTTCAGCGTGCTCAGGCGAACGGCGTGGTCAACCGCGGCGGCAACACCCGCATCAGCTGAACCAGCGGCGCCCACGGCCAGCGCGGCACCACCGCCCGGCCGGGCTCACGTTCGATGGCGGCAACGATGGCCCTGACGCCAGTTTCGTTGTCCACCATCAGCATTGTGCTCGTCGATTTCGCGGTCATCTCCGTCTCGATGTAGCCCGGTTCGATCACCGTGATTTTGATCGGCCCCTTGGCGTACTCGGCGCGCAGCGACTCACCGAGTGACCGCAGTCCCGCCTTGCTGGCACAGTAGGCGGCCTTGACGCCGGGGACCCCGGTGTTGGCGAGGACCGACGAGATGAGCACCAGATGTCCCGCGCCGGCCTTGGCGAAAATTTGCAGCGCCGACTCGATCTGCACCAGCGCGGCCACCAGGTTGGTTTCGATGGTTGCCTTGTTGGCCCACAACTTGCCGGAGCCTAGCGCGGCCCCCTTGCCGATGCCGGCGTTGACGATGATGCGGTCGATGCCGCCGAGCTCGTCGTGCAGCTCGGCGAACACTTTGGGCACCTGCTCGTGGTCGTTGACGTCCAGCGCCGCGACCGCAATCCTGATGTTCGGATACCGTTGGGAGAGCTCGGCTTTCAGGTCGTCGAGCCGGTCGGTCCGGCGGGCGCACAGGGCCAGGTCGCGACCTTGGGCCGCGAACAAACGCGCCATTCCGGCGCCCAGCCCCGAACTGGCGCCGGTGATCAGGATCTTCTGGCGAATCATCCGGGCAGCATATCGACAGGTGTCAAGTGCGACGGCCAGCGGCTACTTGAGGAGCCGTGACATGCGCCGATCGGCCAGGATCTTGCCGCCGGTCTGACAGGTCGGGCAGTACTGAAAAGACTTGTCCGCGAACGACACTTCCCGCACGGTGTCCCCGCAGACCGGGCAGGGCAGCCCGGTGCGCGCGTGCACGCGCAGCCCGGAGCGCTTTTCGCCCTTGAGCATCGCGGCCCCCTGCCCGACGGAGCGGTTCACCGCGTCGGTCAGCACCGAGATCATCGCATCGTGCAGCGTGCCGATCTGTTCGCCGGTGAGCTTCCCCGCGGTAGCGAACGGCGAGATCTTGGCGACATGCAGGATTTCGTCGCTGTACGCGTTGCCGATGCCGGCGATCACCTTCTGGTCGGTGATCACGGTCTTGATCCGCCCGCTGTTGCCCGCCAGCAACCCGGCCAGGTCGTCGGTGCTGAGGTCCAGGGCGTCCGGACCCAAAGCGGCGATGCCGGGGACCTGCTCCGGATCGTGGACCAGCCAGACCGCCAAGCGCTTCTGGGTGCCGGCCTCGGTCAGGTCGAAGCCCGGCGCCTCGCCGGGCGGACCGAGGTGGACGCGCAGCGCGATGGGCCCCTTGCCGGGACGCAACGGCGCCGCGGCCAACTTGTCCGACCAGCGCAGCCAGCCGGCGCGCGACAGATGCGCGATCAACAGCAGGTCGCCGGCCTGCACACCCAGGTACTTGCCCCACCGGCTGGCCGCGGTCACCGTCAGCCCGTGCAGGGCGCTGATCGGCGGGTCAAAGGTTTTCAGCACCGACAACGCCGCGACATCGACGCGGCCGATGGTCGAGCCCACGGCATGGCGCCGCAGGTGGTCCACCAGAGCTTCGATCTCGGGCAGTTCGGGCACCCCTTCAGTTTGCCGATCGCGGCCGCATGGTGTCCATCGAGCCAAATGGCGCCCGTAATAAATAGGTATCCATGATCCAGCCGTGCCGGGCGCGGGCCTCGGCGCGCAGCGCCTCGATCCGCGGTCCTGCCTCGCCGACCCTGCCTGCCACCAGTAGTTCGTCGTCGGTGCCGAGGTAGGCGCCCCACCAAATCCGGGTGTCGGGCGGACAAGTCGCAAACGAGCAGTCCGCGTCCAGCATCACCACCGCCGAGCCGGTCAGTCCGTGCGCGCGCAGCTGGCGGCCGGTGGTGATCAGAACCGGCTCGCCGACGTCGTTGAGCGGGATGCGGTGGCGCGCCGTCAGCGCCTGGACGGCGGTGATGCCCGGGATGACGTCGAAGGTGAACTCCACCTCGGCCGCGGCCGCTTCGAGAATCCGTAGCGTGCTGTCGTAGAGCGACGGATCACCCCAGGCCAGAAAGGCCCCCACACCATCGGGCCCGAGTTCGGTGGTGATCGCCGACGCCCAAATGCGGGTCCGCGCGGCATGCCAGTCGGAGACCGCGTCGCGATAATCGGCCTGCCGGTTGCCGGGATTCGCGCGCTTCGGGTCGGGCAACTCCACGAACCGATAACCCGGCCTGCGGATGAAGCGGGCGCAGATCTCCCGGCGCAGCCCCACCAGATCGCGTTTGGCCTCGCCCTTGTCCATCGCGAAGAACACCTGGGTGTCGTTGAGCGCCTCGATCGCCTGCACGGTCACATACTCGGGGTCCCCGGCGCCGATGCCGATCACGTGAATATGCCGACCCACAGCCCACCTCCTATGCTTGTTGCCCGCCACATTGCCGAATCGCACGCTCGAACATCTAGCCGGGACCAAAAGTACCCAGTACCATGGGTACCGTCTGGACTCATCTCGATGAGGAGGAGTGGCGCCGATGACACGCGCAGCGACGATGCAGAGCGCAAGCGATGAGGAGGAGCGGCGCTGATGACTACCGCGGTGCGACCGAGCGGACCGAGCCGGGAAGAGTTCTCCGAACGACTGCTCAAGGGCTCGGTGAAGAAGTCCTACGAACCGGTCGTCGACATCGACTGGGATGCCCCGCTGGATCCGGACAAGTTATACCTTCCGCCCCGGCTGGTCTCGCTCTACAACACCCCGATGTGGGACGAGATGACTCGGGAACAGCAGATCGAGCTGTCGCGCCAGGAATTGGTCAACACCCTCTCGGCCGGAATCTGGTTCGAGAACATGCTCAATCAATCGTTGTTACGCACGATCCTGCACGAGGATCCGACGAGCCGGTCGACGCATTACAAGCTGACGGAGCTGGGCGACGAAACCCGGCACATGGTGATGTTCGGGAAGGCCATCGAACGCATCGGCGCCAAACCGGTACGCCCGCGGCTGTTGCACCGCTGGATCATCAACAGCCTGCCGCTTGCTTTCCAGCGGGGTTCGATGTTGTGGATCGCCGCCCTGATCGGCGAGGAAATCTTCGATTCGTTGCAACGCCAGATGATGGACGATCCGGAATTGCAGCCAATTATCCAGCGACTCATGCGCATTCACGTCACCGAGGAGGCCCGTCACATCCAGTTCGCGCGTGACGGCGCCCGCAAGCGGGTCCAGACGATGCCACGATTCAACAAGTGGTTCATGGCCAACATCAACGGCCTGGGCGGGTACTTTTTCCGTTTCCTGTTCAGCAATCCAATTCCCTATGCCCGCACCGGACTCGACCCGCACCGGGCAAGGGCGCTGGCGCGCAGCAGCCCGCACCGTCACGAGATGCAACGCGCCGGGTTCGCGCCGCTCGCAGCGTTTTTGACCGAAATCGGATTGCTCGGCCCGATCGCGCGTCGCGGCTGGAAACGCACCAGGTTTCTGTGAGTTCGGCGCAGGTCGTCGTCTTCGGCCCCGGCGCCCGGCGCATCGCAGACGAGCTGACCTCGGCCGGCATCGTCGACGTTGCGGTTCTGGATCCGGCGCCGACCGCCGCGGTGTTCGACGAATCGACCGATACCTGGTCGTTACGCACCGCGGCCGCGGAGGTTCGGGCCGGCGCCGTTGTGACCACGGCGCCGCCCTTGACGCCGTGGATCCCAGCGATCGCAGGGCGCAACGACTTTCATGGCGTCTCGTTTCACGCGGCTCGGTGGCCCGCGGATTTCGATCCGGCCGGCAAGCACGTCGCGGTCATCGGCGGCGATTCGGTCGCCGCCGATCGCCTCGGGCCGCTCACCGCGGCGGCGGCGTCGGTCACCGTGTTCGCACACCCGCCGCGGCGGATCGTCACCGAGTTGCCGCTACCGGCAACCCGGATCAAGCGGTGGCTGATTCGCCGTACCCAGGCCGCATTCGGCGCCACGCCATCGCGTCCGGCGTCGGTGACGGCGCCGATCAGCGCGCTCACCCCGCGTGGCATCCGCACCGGCCTGGCCGCCCCGGGCGTCGAGCACCGCGTCGACGCGATCGTCTTCGGCACCGGGTTCACCGCTGACCAGGCTTCCGAACTCGTCGGAACCGGCGGTGTCCGCATCGCGGCGAGTTGGCGGGACGGCGCGGAGCCGTTCCTCGGTATCGCGATCCACGGGTTTCCCAACTATTTCTGCCTCGCGGGGCCCGACATCGAGACGCAGACGCATTACATCGTCGAATGCCTGACGTTGATGAAACGCACCCGGAGCACCCGTATCGAGGTCCTGGGCAGCAGCATGCAGGTGTTCAACGAGCGCGCCCACCTTCGCCCGGCGGTCCCGGCGACCCGCCTGGTCAAGGCGTTCGACCTGTCCTCGGCCGCCCCCGCCGACGACGACGTCTACGACGGCGCGGCAACGCTCGCGGTCGAAGGCGCCGTCGTGCCGGTGCGGGTGCGACTCACCGGCCGGCTGGATCCGATCGACGGCCTTTACCACTGGCAGGGGACGCTGTTCGGGTCGCCCGGCCATCCCCTGCCCGACGAGCTGCTCAAGCAGAACCGTGCCGCCACGCTGTCGGTGGGTGATCGCAGCGCGGCCGCACGCATGGTCGAACGGACGCCCTGGGGGACTCACTCGATTGCCGGCGTCGGCGCTCCCCCGTACGCCATGACCCGAGCCTGAGCAGGCCAAAATCGCGATCTGGTGACATCCGGCCCGGGTGAACTAACGTGAGAAGTCTCTGCCGCCGGGGGGCGGTTCCGCATCTGAGTTTGCCGGGTCGGAATTCGAGGAGCAGATGATTGAAAACCGGATCGTGACCTTCACTTTTAATTCCGCCACGCTAGGATTCGCTTGCCCTGACCGTGCTTAGGACACGCGCGTACAAAGCGCTGCATCGCGCGACGCGATAAGCAGAGATAATGTCCAAGACGGAAAGGAGTGCCGAGCGTGAGTGCGGTAGCCGAGTCGCCGAACTCGCTGGCCGTCGCGACCCGCACGGATGAGTCCGTTGCGGTGCTGACGGTCGGTGGCCTGCTCGACGCCAGCAACTGCGGGGCGTTGCGCGACAGCATCTCCAAGGCCACCCTGCAGAAGCCCTCGGCCGTCATCGTCAACATCAACGGTCTCAAGGTGCCCGCCGAAGCGGCGTGGTCTGCATTCATCAGCGCACATTTGCAGCTCAGCACCGACGCGTTGGTTCCGATCGTGCTGGTCAGCACGGACCGCACCACCCGTGATGCGGTCACCCGTAGCGAGGTCACCCGCTTCATGCCGGTGTATTCGACGGAAAAAGGGGCCATGAAAGCGCTTAGTCGGCTGAGCCGGCAGACCATTCGGCGTGCCGACGCCGCGCTGCCCGCGAACCTGACCAGCCTGCGCGAATCGCGCCGGCTGGTGCGTGAGTGGCTAACCGAATGGAAACAACCCGGCCTCATCCCGGTGGCCCTGGTGGTCGTTAACGTTTTCGTGGAGAACGTGCTCGAGCACACCGGAAGCATCCCGAAGATGCGCATCGAGACCGACGGCGTCACGGCCACCATCGCGGTATCCGACGAAAGCACATCGGCCGCGGTGCGACTGCCGTCCCCGGACAAAGGCATCGACGTGTCGGGGCTCGCGATTGTCGACGCGTTGTCGCGCGCCTGGGGCAGCACGGCGACTTCGTCGGGTAAGTCCGTGTGGGCCGTCATCGGCCCGGAAAATCAGCTTTAAATCCGGCGTTTCCCCCGGCCGCCTTATTGTGCCGGGACCCGCTCACACACCAAACTAGAACACGTTCTAGTCTCGTGTGACAGCCCCACAGGAAGGCGGATGACGTGCGATTCACCTACGCCGAGGCGATGACCGACTTCAGGTATTACATCCCCCTGGCCCAAGCGGCCGAGGCGGCCGGGTACCACGCGATGACGATCGCCGACAGCATCGCCTACCCCTTCGAATCCGACTCGAAGTATCCCTATACGCCCGACGGCAACCGTGAATTCCTGGACGGCAAGGAGTTCATCGAAACCTTCGTACTGACAAGCGCGTTGGGTGCGGTCACCACCAAGCTGCACTTCAACTTCTTCGTGCTCAAGCTGCCCATCCGGCCGCCGGCCCTGGTGGCCAAGCAAATCGGTTCGTTGGCCGCGATGACCAACAACCGGGTCGGTTTCGGCGTCGGCACCAGCCCGTGGCCCGAGGACTACGAGCTGCTCGGGGTCCCGTTCGCCAAACGTGGCAAGCGCATGGACGAATGCATCGAGATCATTCAGGGACTCACCACGGGCGATTACTTCGAGTTCCACGGCGAGTTCTACGACATCCCCAAGACGAAGATGACGCCGGCACCGACCGAGCCGATCCCGATCCTAATCGGCGGGCACGCCGATGCGGCGCTGCGCCGGGCGGCCCGGCTGGACGGCTGGATGCACGGCGGCGGCGATCCGGAGGAACTCGACGCACTCCTGGCCAAACTCAAGCGATTTCGCGACGAGGCGGGCAGGACCGGGCCGTTCCAGATTCACGTCATCTCGGCCGACGCCTACACCGTGGACGGCATCAAACGGCTCGAGGACAAGGGCGTCACCGACGCCATCGTCGGCTTCCGCATTCCCTACATCAAGGGCACCGATACCGAGCCCCTGCAGGACAAGATCCGCAACCTCGAGATGTTCGCCGAGAACGTGATCGCGAAACTCTAAGCAGCCCAGGGTTTTACAGGGGATCCCAGCTGGGCGCCCGCTTCTCGCGGTGCGCCCGGGCCGCCTCGGCGGGGTTGTTGGTGAAACCGCTGAGGATCTGGGTGCGATTCTCGATCTCGATGGCATGCCGCAGACTCGGCGCATCCAGCGCAGCGTTGAGTCCGATTTTTGTCTGCCACACGCCGTAGGCGTTGTTGCCCGCGATTTCGCGGGCTTTGTGCAGCGCCGCCGCCATCAGCTCGTCCGGTGCGACCACCTCGTGGACCAGCTTGATGCGGTACGCCTCGTCCGCGTCGATGATCCGGCCCGTCAGCATCAGCTCGCGGGCCGCCCCGGCCCCGACGATCTTGGGCAGCAGGTAGCTGGTGCCCATATCCATGGACGAGAACCCGGCCTTGATGAACACCGAACCGAACCGAGCCTGGTCGGAAGCCACCCGGATGTCGCTGACCAGCGTGAAGGCCAAACCTCCGCCGACCGCGACCCCGTTGACCGCTGCGATGACCGGGATGTCCAGTTCGTAGATGCGGGTGTAAAGGCCGGCCAGCCGGACCTGTGCGTCGTAGTTGATCTTGAAGGGTGGGGTGGCCGGACCGGCCGGCCGGGTCCAGGCCTGTCCGGTGCCGCTCAGGTCGGCGCCCGCGCAGAATCCGCGGCCGGCGCCGGTGATGATCACGACGCGATGTTGACCGCCGCCGAGAACGTCGAGCGCCTCGTCGACGCCGTCGATCAGCGATCCGTCGATCGCGTTCAGCCGCTCGGGCCGGTTCAGCGTGATGCAGGCGATGTCGTCCTCGAGGGTTTCCAATTTCACTGCTGGCATATCGAAACCGTATGCGACGACGTTGTTTACCGGCGGGGCATACGGTGATTGTGGTCCGAGGACATAGGAGAAAGCATGGCACGAACCGAACGTGACAGCTGGGACGCTGCCACCAGCGTCGGAGCAACCGCCACCATGGTCGCGGCCGCGCGGGCGGCCGCCAGCAGGCGTGCGCAGCCGGTCATCAACGACCCGTTCGCCGAACCGCTGGTGCGTGCCGTCGGGATCGACGTGTTCAACCGCATGGCGGCGGGCGAGCTCGAGTCCGACAACGACGAGGAGTTGGGCCTGCCGCGGATGACCGACACATTCGCCGCGCGCGCCCGATTCTTCGACGACTATTTCACCCAGGCGGCCGCGGCGGGCCTGCGGCAGATCGTGATCGTTGCGGCCGGGCTGGACAGCCGGGCTTATCGGCTCGCCTGGCCTGCCGGGACGACGGTGTACGAGATCGACCAACCCGAGGTGGTCGAGTTCAAGACCGCGACGCTGTCCGGCCTCGGTGCGACGCCCGCCGCCGCGCATCGCCCCGTCGGCATCGACCTTCGCGACGATTGGCCGAACGCGCTGCGGGCCGCCGGCTTCGACGCGAGCCAGCCCACCGCCTGGCTGGCCGAGGGCGTACTCATCGGCTTTTTGCCGCCGGAGGCCGAGGTTCGATTGCTGGACAACATCATTTCGCTCAGCGCTGCCGGCAGCCGGCTGGCCGCCGACCACGGGTCGGTCACCGGAACCTCGGACGAGGCGCGGGAGCAGGCCCAGAAAATGTCCGAGGGGTGGCGACGGAATGGATTGGATCTCGACATCGCCGAGCTGACCTACCCCGGCGAGCACACCGACGTCGCCGCGCATCTGGGTGACCGCGGGTGGGACGTGCAGCGGTTCCGGCTGCCGGAACTGTTCGCCGCGGCCGGGCTGCCCGAGCTGGCAGCGGCCGACCAGCGCGGCCCCAGCGCCGCAATCAGCTTTGTGACCGCAATCCGCACGTAGCTCGAGTCGGTCAGCTACGCCTGGCCAACCACTCGGCCTGCATGACCAGCAACGCCATCGTCTCCAATTTCGGTGTGTCCGGGTCGAGTTCGCGATAATGCTGATAGACGTTGACCACCACCCGCTCGGCGTCCAGCCAGTCGGCGTACTCGCCCAGGTCGATGGTGTCGGCGGCCTGGGCCCACGACAGTCCGCGGCGATGCGCGTCTTCAGCCTGTTCGGCGACGTGCACGAGATAGCCACGGACGGCACGGATTCCATCCGGGTCGGTCACCGGGCCGTGCCCGGGCACCACCGTCGGCGCATCCAATGCGATCATCGCGTCGCACGCGGCCACCCAATTCGCGATCGGCCCCGCCCACACGATCGGGGTGCAGCCGATGAACAGCAGGTCCCCGCCGAACAGCACCCCCGCATCCGGCACGTGCACGACGGAGTCGGCGGCCGTGTGAGCGGGCCCCAGGTTGTGCAGATCGACGCGTCGGCCGCCGATCTCGAGGGACAGCTCGCGCTCGAACGTCTGGTCGGCGTTACGCAGCCGGATGCCACTGAAATCGAAGGCTCCGAACCGTTCTCGCGTGTACGGTGTCGCGATGGGTCCGAGATTCCCGGTCTGCACCAGGGCCAGCATCGCCGGCGCCATCCCGTGCTCGATCTCCTCCGCGGTGCCGCGGGCGGCGATGATCCGCACCGAGGGATCCAGCAGCTGGTTGCCGTGGGTGTGGTCGCCATTGGAGTGGGTGATCAACGCATGGGTGATCGGCGTCCGCGCGGTAATCGGTGCCATCGCGGTGAGCATCTCGCGGGTCAACGCGAGGTCGAACAGGGTGTCGACGAGCAGCGCGGCACCGTCACCGGCGATCAGCCCGGCGTTACTCCAGCCGTAGCCCCCGTCCGGCAGCGTCCACGCCCACACCCGATCGCCGACCTCGTGCAGCCCGCGGGTGTAGGGCAGCCGGGCGGGCGCCCGGTTGACCCGGACCGGCGCCGGGGCGGCCGCCGGATTGGGCCGGGGAGCCAGGGGGTGCGGCGGGCCGCTGGCGCGAACCGTCTGCCGCGTCTCCCCCAGCCCCTGCACCCGCAGCGTGACGACGTCGCCGTCGCCCAGCCAGCCCGGGAACGCCTCGAGTTCGGTGAGGCTGAGGTGCTCGACGAGCGTGCAGGTGGGCACCGTGCCGGAGCCGATGACGTCACCGGGCATCATCGGCACTCCGCGCGAGACGTAGGAAATGACCTCGGCGAAACTCCAATCCATCTGCGCGGTCGATCCCGATCCGATCACCTTGTCGTTGACCAGCGCCGTCACCTGCAGGTCCAGCTTGCCGTCGCGGTAATAGGGCGCGAGTTCGTCGGGAGTCACCAGGTACGGGCCGAGGGTCACGCCACTGTCCTTGCCCTTGCCCTGCCCGATCGCCAACTGGCCTTCCATCTGTTGCAGGTCGCGCGCGGACCAGTCGTTGAAGATGGTGTAGCCGATGATCGCCTGTTCGGCTTCCGCCACGGTCAGGTCCTGGCCGCGGGTTCCGATGATTGCGGCGATCTCCAACTCGAAGTCCTGCCACGCGCTTCCGGGCGCCGTCGGAACATCGTCATAAGGGCCGAAAACGGTTGCCGGACAGGCGAAGTAGAACGCCGGGATACGGTACCAGGTATCGTTGAGGACGCGTCCGGCGCCCATGGCGGCCTGGCAATTGCGCATGTGGTCCAGGAAGCACAGCGAATCCCGGATCGACGGCGGCCGCGGTATCGGGGCCAGCAGGCTGACGTCACGCAGTGGCACGGGTGCGGCGCGCAGGGCCTGTTCGCCGGCCTCGCGTAACCCCTCGCCGCCGCGCGTTATCAAGTCGAGCAGCGTCGCCCCGGCCGGCGCCGGATGGATCGCGTCGCCGGACAGCACACCGGCCCGCTCGCCGTCCGGCCCTCGGAATGTCACCCATTTCATTCGCGCACCACCTCGCTTGGCTTCTTGTCCGGCCGCAGTCCGCGCCAACTCGGTTGGCGTAGGCGATTGTCCGGGGTCCATTCGCTGTATCGAACCTCACCCACCAGCACCGGCTCGACGAAGGTCACGCCCTTGGCGTCCCGGGTTGGCAGGCGCGCGTCGAACGGGGATTCGGCGGTGTGCAGCGGTGCCAGCTCCTTCTTGAGGTTGGCCAGATCGCGTTCGGTGAAGCCGGTGCCCACCCGGCCGACAAAGCACAGCCCACCGTCGCTCGGAATGCCGACCATCAGCGACCCGATGCCGCTGCTGCGCCCGCCCTCGCCGGCTTTCCAGCCGCCGATGACAACTTCCTGGGTGTTCCAATGCTTGTCTTTGATCCAGGACGCCGAGCGTCGGCCGGGCTGGTAGGTTGAGTCGCGCTTCTTGGCGACCACACCCTCCCAACCACGGGCGAGGGAATGTTGGAGCGCGTCGGCGCCGTCGCCGGGCAGCAGTTCGGGAACTATGAGATCACTTGCGCTGGACAGTGTTTCCAGCAATTTCCGGCGATCGGAATACTTAGCGCGCAGCAGCGAGCGGCCGTCGAGGTAGATCACGTCGAATGCCCAGAATTCGACACGGCTGCTGCGGCCGCGGTTCTGCATCGCGTGGAAACTGGGTACGCCGGATTTGTCCAGCACCACCGCCTCCCCGTCGAGCACCACGTGATGGTCAGCCAAATCCTCTGCCAGAGACCGCAATTGGGGGTACTCCCCGGTTACATCGCGACCGCTTCGAGACCGTGCCCGCACGGCGCCGTGATCCGCCTCGACCAACAGCCGGTAGCCGTCCCATTTACCTTCGAAGGCCCATTGGGTGGCCTTTAATTTCGTCACCGAGCCGTGCGTTGCGAACATCGGTGCGATCTCATCGAAGTCGAAGACATGCTGGTCTTTCATCCGGTGCGCCAGCCACTGGTCACCGTTGGTTCGGATCAGCGCGTAGCGCCCCGAGATGCGGCTGCCGTGCAGATTCACGATGACTTCGTCCTCGCGGAACTTCTCGGCGTCGTAGGTGCCGGCGTCCCAGATGACCACCTTGCCCGCGCCGTACTCGCCCTTGGGGATGGTGCCCTCAAACGACCCGTATTCGAGCGGATGGTCTTCGGTGTGGACGGCGAGGTGATTCACGGAAGTGGTCTCCGGCAGGTTTTTCGGCACCGCCCAGGACACCAGCACCCCGTCGCGTTCCAGCCGAAAATCATAGTGCAGCCGGCGAGCGTGGTGCTCCTGGATGACGAAGGTATTACCTTGGCCCGCAGCAGGTTTGGCATGGGGCACCGGCTCCGGGGTCTTCGACGCGTCGCGCATGCTGCGATATTTGGTCAGCCGGTCTGCGACCGGCGCGTCCGCGTCCAGCGGTGCGAGCAGGTCGCCGTCGCGGGCGACCCGGTCGAGCACCTCCTCGTAACGCAGCTGGCGTAGCTGCGGATCCTCGAGTTCCTCCCAGGTGCGCGGCGCGGCCACCGTCGGATGTTCGCGGCCACGCAGCGAGTACGGCGCGATCGTGGTTTTCGAGCCGTTGTTCTGACTCCAGTCCACGAACACCTTGCCGGCGCGCAGGCTCTTGGTCATGGTCGAGGTCACCAGCTTGGGCATCGTCTTTTCCAGTTGCTGGGCAATGCGTTTGGCGAGCACGCTGGCCCCGGCACTGCTCACGGGTTCAGCCAGCGGGGTGTAGAGATGCAATCCTTTGCTGCCGCTGGTCACCGGAAACGTGGTCAATCCGATATCGGTGATCAGCTCTCGTACGGCGTGGGCGACCTTGCACAGTTGTGGCATCGTCACCCCGTCGCCGGGGTCGAGGTCGAACACCAATCGTGTTGCCGGACCGGGTGTGAGCTCCTCGGCCTTGCTGCGCGTCCACTGCGCGACGAATCGCCATTGCGGCACGTGGACCTCCAGCGCGGCCTGCTGGGCGATCCAGGCCAGTCCGTCCACGCTGTCGATGATCGGATACGTCGTCGTTCCGGAGCGGTGGGTGACGCTGGCACGTGCCAGCCAGTCGGGCGCCGACGACGCCAGTTGCTTCTCGAAAAACGATTCCTGCTCGACCCCGTTGGGCCAACGCTTGCGGGTCGCGGCGCGGCCCGCGATGTGCGGAATCATCACCTCGGCGATGCGGGTGTAGTAGTCGAAGACGTCGCGCTTGGTGGTTCCGGTCGCCGGATACAGCACCTTGTCGGCATTGGTGAGTTTCACCCGCGGTGCCATGGTGACAACCTACGCGTTTCACCAGTGTTACGACCCTGACCTGGAGGGATGCGGTCGATCATAATTACCCGCTGTGACCTGAACCACGACGCGTTTAGATCGCCCCCTAAACCGGGGCACAGGAAGGCAATGTTTGATGTCATCCCCTCCCCGTGGCGTCCAAAAAACGGCGTCCCACTCAGTGAAGCGACCCTGCAATTGCACGCGACCCGAGTCGACGTGCCCACCTACGACCGTTCGGCCCTGTGCCCGGGGGTGGTGCACATCGGTGCGGGTAATTTCCACCGCGCACACCAGGCCGTCTACTTCGACGACCTCGCCCGCTCGGGTATCTCGAACCGCTGGGGAGTCACCGGGGTGAGCCTGCACTCGCCCGACGTCAAAGATCTGCTTTCGGCACAAGATGGGCTTTACACCGTGGTGCAGCGCGGTCACGACCGTCAAACCGCGCGCGTGGTCGGGTCGATCGGCGCCGTGCACTACGCGCCCAGCGACGGCGCGGCGGTCCGCGCCGCCCTGGCCGACCCGCAAACCCGCATCGTCAGCCTGACCATCACCGACAACGGATATTTCTTGAACCCGGTCACCGACGAATTCGACGCCGAGCATCCCGATGTGCGCGCCGACCTGATCGCTCCCGGCGGCGGCTACGCCACCGCGTGGGGATACCTGGCCGAAGCACTCGATCGCCGCCGCCGCGCCGGCGTCGCGCCGTTCACCGTGCTGTGCTGCGACAACATCGCCGCTGACACGCGACCCGCCAGGACAGCTCTGGTGTCGTTCGCCGCGCTGAAGAATCCTGGACTGGCCCGCTGGATCGACACCCATGTCGCCTTCCCGTCGACGATGGTCGACCGGATCACCCCCCAAACGTCGAAGTCGGAGCGCAAATTCGTCGAGCAGGCCTTCGGGGTCGCCGACAACTGGCCGGTTGTGACCGAGCCGCATCGGCAGTGGGTCATCGAGGACTCGTTCAGCAACGGGCGGCCACCGCTGGACGAGGTCGGCGCCGAATTCGTTGCGGACGTGCGCGACCACAAGCTGATCAAGACCCGGCTGCTCAACGGAACCCATATCGCGCTGGCCTGTCTGGCCACGCTGGCCGGGTACCAGCGCACCGACGAAGCAATGCGGGACAACGTCATCTTCGCCTATGTCGAGAAGCTGCTCGGCGACGAGGTTCAGCCGCTGTTGCCCGCCGTGCCCGGGATGAACACGCCCGAATATCGCGGCACCTTGCTCGAGCGGCTCAGCAATCCGCGCATGAGTGACCAGCTGTCGCGCCTGGCCCGGCGCGGCACCAACAAGATCGCGACGTTTGTGCTGCCGTCGCTGCAGGAGGCGATCGCGCAGGGCCGCCCGCACACGCTGCTGCTGCTGGCCGTCGCCGGGTGGGCCCGCTACATGCGCGGGCACGACCTGAAGGGCCGCAAACTTCGCCTCGAGGATTCGCAGGCGATCCCGGTGGCTAGGTTGGCCAACATGGCACGACGCAACCCGGACCCGCTGCTCGGGCATGAGATGTTCGCCGAGGTGCGCGGGGTGCCCGGCTTCGCCGAGCGGCTGGGCGCCATGATCGCCGACATCGACGAGCGCGGTGTGGTTCCCACGCTGCGCGAGGCGCTGCGCAACGGCGAGCGGGAGTTGGTGGCGCGATGAGCGACGGTTTGACCTTCGTGCGGGCATTCGACCCGGCACCGCTGACGACCCTGCTCTGCGACGCCGACGACAATCTGTTCGCCTCGGAACGGCCCGCGTTTGAGGCATCGACCGAGGTGACAAATCGCTTCCTGGCCCGCTTCGGCGTCCGCGCGCCGCTCAGCTCGGAGGAGTTGCGCAAGCGCGCGGTCGGGAAAAATTTCCGGACCACCGCGCTCGACCTGGCGATGCAGTGTCAGGTGCCGCTCGAGCAAACGCTGGCCGAGGGCCGGGCGGGGGCGGTGGTGGCATCGCTCGACGACCTGGCCGACGGCCGTGGGTTGTCCGCCGAGGAGCTCGAGCGGTGGGTGCGCGACGAGCGGGAACGGGTGACCGCACATCTGGGGGTCACCCTGACCCCCGACCCGCGGGTAGTGGAGCCGCTGCGCGACCTGGCGGCGCGGTACGCCCTGGCCGCCGTCAGCTCCAGCGCCACCAAGCGGCTGCGCGCCTGCTTCGCCGCCACCGGCCTGGACGCGCTGATCCCCGATACGGCCACCTTCAGCGCCGAGGATTCGCTTCCGGTGCCCACCAGCAAGCCCGACCCAGCGGTGTATCGGCATGCGGGCCAGGTGCTCGACGTCGACGCGCACCAAGGCCTGGCCATCGAGGACTCGGTGGCCGGGGTGACATCCGCGGTCGCCGCCGGCTATGCCACCGTCGGCAATCTGATGTTCGTGCTGCCCGACGAACGGGATTGCCGCCGTGCGGAATTGGTCGCGGCCGGGGCGGTCGCGATCACCGATTCGTGGCGTGCCCTGGCCGATGTCCTGCTGTTGTCGGCCACGCCGACCGGCACTGCCCAACACCGTTGACGATCCGGGCCGTAACCCGGGGAGGAGTTAGCCAATGGTGGCTGGCGCGGTCAATCTGAACAATGCAGCACTGGGGCGGTTGTCCATCGAAGCCCCTCGCTATGCGCGCGACAGCGTCGGCGTCGGCATCGCGCACATCGGGGCCGGCCATTTTCACCGGGCCCATCAGGCGATGTACATCGAGAGGTTGCTACAGCAGGGGCTGGCGCAGGAATGGGGCATCTGCGGTGTGGGCGTGATGCCCGCCGATTGGACGATGCGTGACGTCCTGCGCGATCAGGACGGGCTCTACACGCTGATCCTCGTCAAACCCGACGACAGGCGGGAGGCGCAGGTGATCGGATCGATCATCGATTACCGCTATGCGCCCGACGACCCGGAGGCGGCGTTGGCGGTGCTCGCCGCGCCCGCCACCCGGATCATTTCGCTGACCATCACCGAGGGCGGTTACCGGGACCCGGACGGGCCCGCCTTCACGCTGATCACCGAGGCCCTGCAGCGGCGTCGGCAGCGCGGAATCGCGGCACCGACGATCGTGTCGTGCGACAACATCGAGAGCAACGGTGAGATCGCGCGGCGAGCGGTGCTGGCCAATGCCGAAAACCGCGATCCGGGGCTGGCGCGCTGGATCGCCGACGAGGCCCGCTTTCCGAGTTCGATGGTGGATCGCATTACCCCGGCCACGACCGTGCAGATGGCCGAGAATGTGCGCCGCGATTTCGGTGTCAACGACCGCTGGCCGGTGGTGGCCGAACCGTTCGCCGCGTGGGTGCTCGAAGACGAATTCGCCGACGGCAGACCACCATTGGAGCGGGCGGGCGTCCTACTGGTCGACGACGTCGCACCGTACGAGCTGATGAAGCTGCGGCTGCTCAATGCGGGGCATCAGTGCCTGGCCTACTTCGCCCACCTGTGCGGCTTCGAGTTCGTCCACGACGCCGCGCGCGATCCGCTGTTCGCCGATTTCTTGCTGGGCTACTTCGAATCCGAGGCCATCCCCACGCTGCCGCCGGTTCCCGGCATCGACCTCCACGACTACAGCCGCGCGTTGATCGAGCGATTCACCAACGCCGGCGTCCGCGACACCGTGGCACGGCTGTGCGCCTACTCCTCGGATCGCATACCCAAATGGCTGGTGCCGGTGATCAACGACAACCTCGCCAACGACGGCCCGGTGCGGCTGGCGGCCGCGGCGGTGGCCAGCTGGGCGCGCTACGCCGAGGGCATCGACGAGTGGGGCGAACCGTTCGAGGTCGTCGATCAGCTCGCGGACTCGCTGATTCCCATCGCCCGCACGCAATATGAGAACCCGACGGCCTTTATCGAAATCACCGCGGTGTTCGGGAATCTCGCTGCGCAGCCGGCCTTCGTCCAGGCGTACCGCTGGGCGCTGGAGTCGTTGCACGACAAGGGCGCTCGCGCGACGTTAGAGGCGTTGGTGCGATGACCCGCGCGCTGGTGATCGGCGAGTCGCTCATCGACATCGTCGGCGGCGACGAACACGTCGGCGGCAGTCCGCTCAACGTGGCAGTGGGTCTCGGCCGGTTGGGCCGCGACGTCGACTTCCTGACCCACATCGCCGACGACCCGCCCGGCCGGCGCGTCGCGGAATACCTGAAACAATCTGGCGTGCAACTGGTTCCGGGAAGCGTGACCGCCGCCCGCACGCCTACCGCGGTGGCCGAGATCGGCGCCGGCGGATCCGCGACCTACACCTTCGATCTGCAGTGGCAGCTGTCCGGCACGCCGGAAGTCGCGCCGCCGCTGTTCGTGCACACCGGATCGATCGCCGCGGTGCGCGAGCCGGGTTGCCTGGCCGTTGCGGCGCTGCTGGACACCTACCGGGTGTCGGCCACGGTCACGCTGGATCCGAACGTGCGCCCATCGCTGAGCCCCGACTCGGATCTGGTGCGCCGGCGCATCGAGCACCTCGTCGAACGCGCCGACGTCGTCAAGGTCAGCGACGAGGATCTGGCCTGGATCGACCCTGAGCGCGCACCGGAGCAGACGGCGCGTGCCTGGCTGGCGCTGGGCCCGGCGGTGGTCGCCGTGACGATGGGCGCGCGCGGCTGCCGGGCGTTTTGCGCCTCGGGTGAGGCGCACGTGTCCGCCCGGCCGGTCCGCGTCGTCGACACCATCGGCGCCGGCGACGCGTTCATGGCCGGTCTGCTCGACGCGTTGTGGGACCTGAACCTGTTGGGCGGGGACCGGCGGGCCGCCCTGGCCCGGATCCGGGTGGACGAGCTGACCTCGGCACTACAGGCCGCGGGGCTGGTGTCGGCGTTGACGGTTGGCCGCGCCGGCGCCGACCTGCCGGACCGGGCCGCGCTGCGCGCCGAGCGGCCGTCGTGACGGCCCGGCTACATTAACCCCGGATGCACCGGGGGTAACAGCGTCGGCGAACACCAGGAGGTGTGGGCGAGTCCCGTGGTCAAGCAGCCGGATCAGTTCGACTGGGTCAGCGCCTACCTGGACGGGCATGGCCTGCTGAACCCGTGGCGGCGCATATCGGCCGTGTTCATCGTGTCTTTTGCGGCCTACCCCCTGATCATGTTGTGGAGTCCGACCGGGCCGGTGAATCCGGTGGCGCGGGCCGTCACGATGGTGGCGGCGGGCTTCGGCATCGCCGGCGCGGGCCTGCGCTGGAAGCGTTGGCCGACGCGATGGCAATCCAGCGGTTGGTCACTCGTGGCGATCGCCGGCATCGCCGCGGCACTGTTCACGCTGTCGGATCCGTACGTGGCGTTGATGGGCGCCACGACCTTTGCGCTACTGGGCGGCTACATCGCCTACTTCCATGCCGTCGGGTACCTGCTGGTCAACCTCGCCGTGGCGCTGGCGTGCGTGGCGGTGCTGTCGTATCGACTCGTTGCCGAAACCGGCGACGTTGCCCTCGCCGCAGGGTCGCTGATCGTGGTGCTGGGCCTGGTCGTCGGCGTCCCGGTCGGCATGCACTCGCTGGTGCACACGTTGCGGACCGATCTGCAGGGCTCCGATCGTGACCCGCTCACCGGCCTGCACAATCGGCGCTCCTTCAGCAACTCGGCCTCCGAGCTGATCCGGGTTCATCGCCACACACTCGGCTCGTACCTGGTAGTCGCGCTGATCGACCTGGACGATTTCAAGCGACTGAACGACACCCACAGTCACGCCGCCGGCGATCAGGCCTTGGTCGCCGTCGCCGCCGCATTGCGGCAAAGTTGTCGCGCGACCGCGGTAATCGGTCGGGCCGGCGGCGAGGAGTTCGTCGTCGTCGATATCGAGACCACGCCGGCCCCCGTGGGCATGGCCGAACGGATCTGTGCGGCGATAGCCGCGCTGCCCTTCGAGATCACCGCGAGTATCGGCACGTCGGGTAGCCCGCTGCGCACCGGAAAGCTGCCGACGGCCATGCAACTCATCGAGGATCTGATCAGGACCGCGGATGCCGCGATGTACCAGGCCAAACGCGCCGGCGGCAACCAGGTCCGCCACTATTCCGACGAGGTGCCCGCATTCGACTGACAACCTCCGGCCGTCGGTGTTGGTGAGCGACAGGGGTTGACGGTCAACAGGTTTCGTTCCGGGAAACCGCGCACCGCCGACCCGGACCCGCGGCTGCCCCAACGGCCGGGCCCTGAGCCGACCCAGTGCTCGCCCCGCTTACAAGGCCTGTCGGACTGTTTTGCCGGCAACGGTATGGGCATACTGGCTGCATGCGTTCCATCTGGAAGGGTTCGATCGCATTCGGGCTCGTCAACGTGCCGGTCAAGGTGTACAGCGCCACCGAGGACCACGACATCAAGTTCCATCAGGTGCACGCCAAGGACAACGGCCGCATTCGCTATCAGCGGGTGTGCGAAGTGGACGGTGAGGTCGTCGAATACCGCGACATCGCGCGGGCCTACCAATCCGACGACGGTCAGATGGTGATCATCACCGACGACGACATCTCCACCCTGCCCGAAGAACGTAGCCGCGAAATCGAAGTGCTCGAGTTCGTCCCCGCCAGCGATGTCGACCCGATGTTGTTCGACCGCAGCTATTTTCTCGAACCCGACTCGAAGTCGTCGAAATCCTATGTGCTGCTGGCCAAGACGCTCGCCGAGACGGATCGGATGGCCATCGTTCACTTCACGCTGCGCAACAAGACGCGGTTGGCGGCGTTGCGGGTGAAAGACTTCGGCAAGCGTGACGTGATGGTCATCCATACCCTGTTGTGGCCGGACGAGATCCGCGACCCGGATTTTCCGGTGCTGGACAAGAAGGTCGAGATCAAACCCGCGGAACTCAAGATGGCCGGCCAAGTGGTGGAGTCGATGGCAGAAGACTTCAACCCGGACCGCTACCACGACACCTACCAGGAACAGCTGCACGAGCTGGTCCAGGCGAAACTCGAAGGCGGAGAAGCGTTTACCACCGAGGAGCAGCCCAAGGAGCTGGACGAGACCGAAGACGTCTCCGACCTGCTCGCCAAGCTGGAGGCCAGCGTGAAGGCCCGTTCCGGCAACGGGGAGGCACCCGCCAAGAAGACGGCCGCCAAGAAGGCACCCGCGAAAAAGACGGCAAAGAAGACGGCAGGGAAAAAGGCCCCGGCGAAGAAGACCGCGGCGAAAGCGTCGTCACGCTCCTGAGGCCGTCAAGGCCGGCGCAGGTTGGCCAGAAATCGGAACGCCGCCGCGGCGAAGTTGATCGCGGCCACCATGATGATCAAGGTCAGCGCCGCACCCCAAACCCGCAGGAAGCCCGCATGCTGCGGGTTGGTTAGCTCGGTGTAGATCAGCAGCGGCAACGATGCCATGTTGCCGTGGAAGATGTCGAGGTTGATCGACCGGCTGTAGCCGACCAGGATCAGCACCGGCGCGGTTTCGCCGATCACGCGCGCGACCGCCAGCAGGACACCGGAGATGATGCCCGGCATCGCCATCGGAAAGACGATCCGCACAATGGTTTTCCACTTGGCAACACCCAACGCGTAACTGGCTTCGCGTAGTTCGTCAGGTACCAGCCGCAGCATCTCCTCGGTGGAGCGCACCACCACCGGCAGCATCAGCAGGACGAGCGCCAGCGATACGGCAAACGCGCTCTGCTGAAGTCCGAACGTGGCGATCCACAGACTGAAGATGAACAGCGCGGCCACGATCGAGGGAACCCCGGCGAGCACGTCGACCATGAAAGTGGTCACCCGCGCCAACCGACCGGAGCCGTATTCGACCAAGAACACCGCCGTCATCAAACCGAGCGGCACCGCCAGCGCGGCGGCCACCCCCGCCTGGACCACGGTCCCGTACAAGGCGTGGTAGACCCCGCCCGCGAATTCCTCGGGCAGCACCCCCCGCAGCGAGTGCGTCCACCAGCCCGGCCGTGTGACGGCGTAGCCGCCTCGTGCGATCACCACCGCAAGCAACCAGATCAACGGCACCAGGGCGACGGCGAAGGAGGCGAGGAAAAGCGTTGTCGCGAGGTGGTTTTTGATCCGCCGTCCCAGGCTCAGCGGTTGCAGGACGGTGAGCTTGACGGGTTGGCGCAGGCTGTCGATGCTCACGCGTTGACCTTCCCGCCGGCGACCGCGCGTGCCGCCGCATTGACGACGAACGTCACGACGAACAACGCAAAGCCCGCGGCAATGTAGGCCCCGGTGGGCAGCGGCTCGCTGAACTCCGATGCCGCGGAGGCGATTTTCGAGGCGAACGTGTACCCGCCGTCGAACAGCGACCAGCTGCCCGGTCGGGCCGCCGCCCGCAAGATGATCAGCACCGCAACGGTTTCACCCAGTGCGCGACCCAGGCCCAGCATCGACGCGGCGACGACTCCGCTGCGGCCGTACGGCAGCACGGTCATCCGGATCACCTCCCATCGGGTGGCACCGAGCGCCTGAGCCGCTTCCATCTGGATACGCGGGGTCTGCCGAAACACTTCGCGCGCAACCGAAGTGATGATCGGCAGGATCATCACCGAAAGCACGATTCCGGCCGTGAAGATGGTGCCGCCTCCCGCCAGGGACACGTTGCCGCTTTTGAACAGAAAGATCCAGCCCAGGTGGTGGTTCAAGAACTCGGCGATCGGCTGCAATTTGGGAGCCAGCACGAAGATCCCCCACAGCCCGAAGATGATCGACGGCACCGCGGCCAGCAGATCGACCATGGCGGCAAACGGGCGGGCCAACCGGGCCGGTGCGTATTGGGTGAGGAACACCGCTATCCCCACCGCGACCGGCACGGCCAGCACCAGGGCACTGACCGAACTAAGCACCGTCACCATCAGCAAGTCGCGGATACCGAACGCCAGCTTCGCGGGACTGCTGGTGTCGAACTCGGCGCTGGTGAAGAAGTTCGCATGGTTGGCCCGCAGCGCGGGGATGGCCCGGACCAATAGGAAGATCGCGATCAGCACGATCGCGGCCACTATCGTCGACCCGGCGGCGATGGCGATCAACTTGAACACTTGATCGCCCCGCCGGGCCGCACGCGCGTCAAATGTCGCCAGGATGCGCTCTGTCCCGGATGGATTGACGCGCGGTCGATCGACCACTACGAGCTCGGGGTCACGAGATCGCATTCGCCGCGGCCGACAGTCTCGACCCGAACGAGTCCGGAATGGGAATGTATCCGTTGTCCGCCAGACCGTTCTGACCGGCGCCGATGGTGCTTTGCAGGAATGCCTTCACCGCGGCGCCAACCTGGGCGTCGGGGTACTTCGAGCAGACGATCTCGTAGGTCGCCAGGACGATGGGGTACGCCCCAGCCTGGCTGGGCCGATAGAACGAGATCGTGTCGAGCACCAAGTCGTTGCCCTGCCCGGTGATCGAGGCCCCGGCGATCGTCTTGCCCACCGAGTCGGTGCTGATCGCCACCGGGTCCGGGCTGGCCGAGGTGACGATCTTGGCCATGTTCAGATGCTGTGCCTGGGCGAACGACCATTCGTTGTAGCTGATGGAGCCGTCGGTTCCCTTGACCGCCGCGCTGCTGCCGTCGTTGCCCCTGGCGCCTTCGCCGACACCGCCGTTGAATTTCTTGCCGGCACCTTTGCCCCACGCGCCATTGGACGCGGCGTCGAGGTATTTCTGGAAGTTGTCGGTGGTGCCGGACTCGTCGCTGCGAAAGACGACGTGAACCGGCTGGTTGGGCAGGGTAACCCCGCCATTGAGCGCCTGAATCGCGCCGTCATTCCAGGAGGTGATGCTTCCGTTGAAGATCTTCGCCAGCGTCGGGCCGTCGAGGTTCAGCGACGAAACCCCACTGATGTTGTAGGTGACCGCGATGGGCCCGAACACCGTGGGCAGGTTCCACGCCGGCGAACCGCAGCGCTGTTGCGCGGCCGCGTACTCGTCGTGACTCAGCGGCGAGTCCGAGCCACCGAAATCTGTTTGCTTGCCGGTGAATTCGTGAATGCCGGCACCCGATCCGTTCGGGGTGTAGTTCAGCGTCTGGCCCGGGCAGGCCTGCTCGAACGCCTTGACGAACCGGGTCATGGCGTTGGCCTGGGCCGTCGACCCGCTCGCCTTCAGCGTTTTGGCGCCCCCGCAAGCCACCTTCCCCGAGGACGCACTCGTCGCCGAGCTACCTCCAGACGCGTTGTTGTCACTGCCACATCCCGAAATGACGAATGCCCCTGCAGCCAGCACGCCTACTAAGCCGCCAAACCGGTTGAGTTTCAAGTCAGTTCCTCACCTTTACGATTGAACGCCACGGCCCTGGCCGCAGCAGCCTACAAAATCAACCGTCTGAGTCGCGAACATGAAGCCACAGTACGAACAGGTTAACGCTCGGCAAAACTTGGCGGGGTCGTCGCCCCCGAGCAGACGGTGCACACCGGGTGACAATCGTGGTGTTCGGCCGACCGGGAGGAAAGCGCCGTCCGAATGAACGACGGTCGCGCCGGGCCCGCACACCCAGTGCGAACATCGGTTGTCCGCCAGGGTCTTAGCGAGGCCCGGTAAGACATGGGTGGACGATTATCGCCGTCGATCCCGGTGACGCCGATAATCGTGCCGGACATTGCGCAGAATTACGCGGAATCGGTCGATGCATCATTACCGGCATATGCCAAACTAGAACCTGTTTCAGAAATGCCCCGATCCGAGACGGACAGTCTTATTTCCGTTTCGGCCGACACCTCAACGAAGAGAGGCCGTAATGATCCTGGATAGGTTCCGTCTCGACGACAAAGTCGCCGTCATCACTGGTGGGGGCCGGGGACTGGGGGCGGCGATCGCGGTGGCGTTCGCCGAGGCGGGCGCCGACGTGCTCGTCGCATCGCGGACGGAATCTCAACTAGAGGCCGTCGCCGAACAGGTCCGGGCGGCGGGCCGCCGGGCCCACACCGTCGCCGCCGATCTGGCACATCCCGACGCCACCGCCAAGCTGGCGGAGCAGGCGGTGCAGGCCTTCGGACGACTCGACATCGTCGTCAACAACGTGGGCGGGACCATGCCCAACACCCTGCTCACCACCTCGACGAAAGACCTCAAGGACGCCTTCACCTTCAACGTCGCCACCGCCCATGCGCTGACCGTCGCGGCCGTGCCGTTGATCCTGGAGCATTCTGGTGAGGGCAGCATCATCAACATCACCTCGACCATGGGCCGGCTGGCCGGGCGCGGATTCGCCGCCTACGGCACCGCCAAGGCCGCGTTGTCGCACTACACCCGCTTGGCCGCGCTCGATCTGTGCCCGCGCATCAGGGTGAACGCCATCGCCCCGGGATCGATCCTCACCTCCGCGCTGGACGTGGTGGCCTCCAACGATGAACTGCGCAAGCCGATGGAAAAGGTGACGCCCATGCGCCGTCTCGGCGATCCCGTCGACATTGCCGCTGCGGCAGTGTATTTGGCGTCGCCCGCCGGCAGCTTCCTGACCGGCAAGACACTCGAGGTTGACGGGGGTCTGACCTTCCCCAATCTCGACATCCCCGTCCCGGACCTGTGATCAGCCGCCAGTGAAGGAGCCCCTTATGCCCATTCGCGTCGTCCAGTTGGGCACCGGCAATGTCGGTATCCACGCGTTGAGAGCACTCATCACCAACCCCGCCTTCGAGCTCACCGGCGTGTGGGTGTCCTCGGATTCCAAGGCCGGCAAGGATGCGGCGGAGCTTGCCGGACTTGCGGATTCGACCGGCGTGCTGGCCAGCACCGATCTGGATGCCGTGCTGGCCACCGGGCCGCAGTGCGCGGTGTACAACGCCCTGGCCGATAACCGGTTGCCCGAGGCGCTCGAGGACTACCGCCGGGCGCTGGCGGCCGGCATCAACATCGTTGGCAGCGGCCCGGTCTTTTTGCAGTATCCGTGGGAGGTCATCCCGCAAGAGCTCATCCAGCCGCTGGAAGATGCTGCCCGCGAGGGCAATTCGAGCGTTTACGTCAACGGCATCGATCCCGGCTTCGCCAACGATCTGCTGCCGTTGGCCCTGGCCGGCACCTGCCAGAACATTCAACAGGTGCGGTGCATGGAGATCGTCGACTACGCGACCTACGACAGCGCCGAGGTGATGTTCGACGTCATGGGATTCGGGAAGCCGATGGACGACATCCCGATGCTGTTGCAACCCGGCGTGTTGAGTTTGGCGTGGGGATCGGTGGTCCGGCAGTTGGCGGCGGGACTGGGCGTCTCGCTCGACGAGGTTACCCAGGAATACGTCCGGGTGCCGGCGCGCGAGGATTTCGATATCGCGTCGGGGCACATCGCCGAGGGCACCGCGGCGGCGCTGCGCTTCGAAGTGAAGGGGATGGTCGACGAGCGCCCGGTCGTCGTCCTGGAACACGTGACCCGGCTGCGCGAGGACCTGTGTCCACAGTGGCCGCAGCCTGCCCAGCCGGGCGGGTCCTACCGCGTCGAGATCACCGGCGAACCGTCGTACGCCATGGACGTCTGCCTGGGTAGCCGCAAGGGCGATCACAACCATGCGGGATTGGTCGCCACCGCCATGCGGGTGGTCAACGCGATCCCCGCCGTGGTGGCCGCCCCGCCCGGGATCGTGACCGCTCTCGACCTTCCGCTGATCACCGGCAGGGGGCTGTATTCGCCGGAGTGATCCAGGCCACGGCATGAACCGTGCCGGTTCGACGTTGCCCTGTTCGACTGTCCCGGCCGAAGGGGCAACGGGGCCGAAGGGGAACGCGATGTCGAAGCGGCGGGTGCTGGTCACCGGGGCGTCGAAGGGAATCGGGCGTGCGGTGGTCGACCGCCTGGTGGCCGACGGCCACGAGCCCATCGGATTGGCGCGCAGCGCACCGTCGGACTTTCCCGGCGAGTTTCGCGCGGTGGATTTGGCCGACCGGCAGGCGACGGCGGCCGTGCTCGAGCAGATCGTCGCCGACGGCCCGGTCGACGCGGTGGTCAACAATGTCGGGCTGGCACGGTTCGGCCACATCGGCTCGGTCGATCTGGACGATCTCTCGCTCGCCTACGACATGAACGTGCGCACCGCGGTCCAGGTGGTCCAGGCCGCGCTGCCCGGCATGGTCGAGGCGGGATGGGGACGCATCGTCAACGTCAGCAGCCTGACGACACTCGGCGTGGCCGAACGAACCCCCTATGCCGCGGCCAAGGGTGCTTTGGAGACGGCGACTCGTATCTGGGCGCGCGAGCTCGCGCCGTCGGGCATCACCGTCAACGCGGTGGCCCCGGGCCCGACGGAGACCGAGATGTACCGCGAGCGCAGCCCCGTCGGATCGGAGCGCGAAGCCCTTCTGCTCAGGGGCATTCCGCTGCAGCGCGTCGGCACTCCCGCCGAAATTGCCCACGTGATTTGCACATTGCTGCACGAGGATGCGGGCTACGTGACCGGTCAGATCATTCGGGTCGACGGCGGCGGCAGCATCGGCGCCACCTAACCCCGGCGCGCCGCAGCCGCAGGTATCGGATACCCTCACTTTTTCATTCGGTAATGCGGATCGAAGGTCGGTCAGTTGACGCAGGACACCCGGGCCTCGTTCAAGGCAAGCTGGTATTTGCTCGGGCCGGCATTCGTCGCCGCCATCGCCTACGTCGATCCGGGCAACGTCGCGGCAAATGTCAGCTCCGGCGCGCAGCTGGGTTATCTGCTGCTGTGGGTAATCGTCGCTGCCAACGTGATGGCCGGGTTGGTGCAATATTTGTCGGCCAAACTCGGGCTGGTGACAGGACGGTCGCTGCCCGCGGCGATCGGTAAGGACATGGGCCGCCCGCTGCGGCTGACCTTTTGGGCACAAGCCGAAATCGTCGCGATTGCAACCGATGTCGCCGAAGTCATCGGCGGAGCGATCGCGTTGCGGATCCTGTTCGGGCTGCCGTTGCCGCTCGGCGGGGTGATCACCGGGGTCATCTCGATGCTGCTGTTGGCCATCAAAGACCGCCGCGGACAGCTCATCTTCGAACGTGTCATCACCGGATTGTTGCTGATCATCGCGGTGGGGTTCGCCGCCAGCTTCTTCGTCACCACCCCGCCGCCGGGTGCCATGCTCGCCGGCCTGGTGCCCCGGTTCCAGGGCACGGAAAGCGTGCTGCTGGCGGCCGCCATCCTGGGCGCCACCGTGATGCCGCACGCCGTGTACATGCACTCCGGCCTAGTGCTGGATCGCCACGGGCATCCCGAGCCCGGCCGCGAACGGCGCTGGCTATTGCGGGTTACCCGCGTGGACGTGGTGTTGGCGATGGCCGTCGCGGGGACGGTGAACGCCGCGATCTTGCTGGTCGCCGCGATCAATCTGCGCGGGCAGCAAGACATCGCCTCGATCGACCGGGCCTACAGCGCGATCCACGGCACGCTCGGCCCGACCATCGCGGTGCTGTTCGCGGTCGGCCTGCTCGCATCGGGCCTGGCGTCCTCGTCGGTGGGTGCCTACGCCGGCGCCATGATCATGCAGGGCCTGCTGCATCGATCGATACCGATGATGGTGCGCCGATTGGTCACGCTGTGCCCGGCCGTGGCGCTGCTGGCGTTCGGACTCGATCCCACCCGGTCGTTGGTGATCTCCCAAGTGGTGCTGTCCTTTGGTATCCCGTTCGCGGTACTGCCGCTGGTACGGCTCACCAGCAATCGCAAGCTGATGGGCGACGACACCAATCACCCCATCACGACTGCCATCGGCTGGGCGGTCGCATTGTTGGTCACGCTGCTGAATGTGGTGCTGATCTATCTGACCGTGCAGGGGCGGTAGGCAATGCTTCGCGCTGCGGGACAGCCAACCCGATGAGATGCTGCTTCGAACGCATCCAGAGCACATCCAGAGCAAAGGACCCCACACCATGAAAGCTCGAGTAGTGATGGCCGCGGTCGGGACGGCGAGCGCGGCGCTGGCCGCTGCCGTCATGTGGAGCGCCCCGTCGGCCTCGGCCGAGACCCCCTACTGCAGTGGACTTGGCAACCCCCAGCAAGTCCACGAATGCAACTGCGGATTCGACTTTGCTCCGGGCACTCAGGAACTTCACGATTGCTTGGCCGGAAACGCGGTCCCGGCGCCCAAACCGTAAAGCAGCCGACGCGCCTTGTGGTCTGGCACAGGATTCGCCCAGGCTTTTTCGGCTTTTCATTTGCCCGCCGCTTCGAGCGCGCAAACTGACGCGACCCGCACGACGACGGAAGGGAAACGCGTCCCATGCCCGCACCCCTCTGGCTGGCACGACTAGCGGCCCCCTTCCTGATCGGCACCGCCCTGGTGACGACCGCGGCAGTGGCGGCCGCCGACGCGGTCGACGACGGATTCCTGGTCAAGATGCGCGGCCTCGGGTTCAGCTGGCCGCCCAATGAGGACAACGACATCATCCTGATGGCGCACCATATTTGTGCCGACCGGTGGAATGCCTGGTCGTCCCAACAGATTGCCGACGACGTGCACAACACATTGGGCCCGCGCGGCGTCAGCTTCGGTGACGTCGCGGCGATGGTGAACCTCGCCGTGGCCACCTATTGCCCGTAGCAGTGTCCGTAGCGCCGGGCGACCGTCAGCCAACCTTGGCCCACGTGCCGCAACCGCGGGTCACGAAGGCGGTGTCCGTCGGCAGGATCGCGACCACCTGCTGGCCATCGCCGACGCTGTTGTCGATCACATCGCTGGTATTCAGGCTTCTCAGCCGAGCCCAGTAGCAGGAAGAGCCGCCGTCGGTGCGATAGGTGCCCGGCGCGATGTCGGTGTTGACCAGGAAGGTGCCGTTTGCCGGCATCGTGGTCTTCGGTCCCGGCGGCGGTGGCGGGGTCGCGGTGACCGTGACGGTGTGGGTGACCGGTGGCACGGTGGATGTCACGGTGGTGGCCGTCGGGTTCGTTGTGTCGCCGCACCCCGCAAGGGCGGCGACCACGCCGATGATCGCGATGAGCTTCCCTCGCATGGAAAGCTATTTTCCCGTCGACATTGCCGGGCCGCTCGCAGGGGCCTTCCGAATCATTTGCGCGACATCCGGCATTTCGACATGCGCCTCCTTTTACATAGCTATGCGAAGCACATAGGCTCAGCTCGTGCCAATTTGCCCAACGGTGAGCAGCTGAATGCGGACGCGCCGGCATGCTTACTTCGCATATGGGTCGAACCTGTGCGTCAAGCAGATGGCGCGGCGCTGTCCCGACGCGGCCGACCCGCGGCCGGCAGTCTTGTCCGACCATGAGTGGCTGATCAATCAGCGCGGCGTGGCAACCGTCGAACCGATCGCCGGCACCGAGGTGCACGGCGTGCTCTGGCAGGTTTCCGATCACGACCTGACCGTCTTGGACAGCGCCGAGGGTGTTCCGGTGCGTTACCGCCGAGACCGGCTGACCGTGCACACCGACGGCGGGCCGTCACCGGCGTGGGTGTACATCGACCACCGGGTGACTCCCGGACCGCCTCGTCCGGGTTACTTGCCAATCATCATCGACGGCGCGGTCCAGCACGGGCTTCCGCAACGTTGGATCGACTATCTGCGGCGCTGGGATCCGGCGAACTGGCCGCGCCCGGCTGCCGCTAGATCGTCGACCGAGGCTGGGCCACAGTCGCTTTCGGAACTGCTGAGCGCGCCCGGGGTGGTCGAGCAAAGTCGACTGCGGTCGCGGTTCGGCTTCCTGGCCATCCACGGCGGCGGGCTGGAACAGATGACCGACGTCATCGCCGAACGCGCGGCCGAGGCGGCCGGCGCGTCGGTGTACCTGGTGCGGCATCCCGACCGCTACCCGCACCACTTGCCGTCGTCGCGGTTCGACCCCGCCGAGTCGCCCCGGCTGGCCGAGTTCCTCGACCACGTCGACGTCGCCGTCTCGCTGCACGGCTACGGCCGCATCGGGCGCAGCACACAGCTGCTGGCCGGTGGCCGCAACCGCGCGCTGGCCGCGTGCCTCGCCCGGCACATTCAGCTCAAGGGCTATGCGGTGGTCACCGACCTCGACGACATTCCGATGGAACTGCGGGGGTTACATCCGGACAACCCGGTCAACCGGGTACGCGACGGCGGCACCCAGCTGGAGTTGTCGGTTCGCGTTCGGGGTCTCAGTCCGCGCAGCCCGCTGCCGGGTGCTGATGGCCTGTCGTCGGTCACGTCTGCCCTGGTGCAGGGCCTGGTGGCCGCGGCTCGCTCCTGGTAATTGTTTGGGCTTTTGATACGGAGGTTGATGGTGGCCAAGGACTTTCGCTTTGGGATGAGCATGCGCTTCTACAAATCACGCGAGGCGCTGCTGGACAAGGCCAAGCGCGCTGAAGACGCAGGATTCGACATCCTTTGTGTGCCCGATCATTTGGGTGCAGCGGCACCGTTCCCGACCCTGACCGCGGTCGCGATGGCCACCACCACGCTGCGGCTGAGCATGTACGTGCTCAATGCCGCGTTCTACAAGCCGGCCCTGCTCAGTCGCGACATGCAAGCCCTCGACTTGCTCAGCGACGGTCGGCTCGAGATCGGTCTGGGAACCGGCTACGTGCGCGAAGAGTTCGAAGCCGCGGAGATCCCGTATCCCAGCGCGGGCGCCCGGGTCGATCACCTCGAACACATGACGAAGTACCTCAAGCAACACCACCCGTCGACGCCGCTGATCATCGCCGGCAATGGCGACCGGGTGCTAACCATCGCGGCCCGCAACGCCGACATCATCGGGTTGACCGGTTCCAAGGTGCGCGCCGTCGACGACCCTTTCGCCGAACGCATCGACTTCGTCCGCAACGCCGCCCGGGACCGCTTCGATTCACTCGAGCTGAACCTGGCCATCACCGCAATGCCGCGGGTCGGTGAGACCGAGCCGGATTTGAAGCTGACCCGCAGTTACGCCCCGGACCTGTCCGACGAGCAGATCCTTTCCCAGCCCGCGGTGCTCAGCGGTTCGCCCCGCGAGATTGCCGATACCTTGCTGGGATATCGGGAGAAGTACGGGGTGTCCTCCTTCACCGTGCAGGACAACAACATCGACAACTTCGCCAAGGTCATCGCGGAACTGCGCTGACAAACTGCGGCAATCGGTCCTGGGTTTGCCGTCCCGGTATGCTCAGGCCCGTCCGCCCTCGTAGCTCAGGGGATAGAGCACGGCTCTCCTAAAGCCGGTGTCGCAGGTTCGAATCCTGCCGGGGGCACTTTTGTCATGTATTACCTCGGGTGATGCTTGGCATATCTATGTCGGGTGACGGGCGACAGTGTTTCGGTTGATGCTTGACAGTTACTTCGGTTGATCCTTGACACTCCTAGATAAGAAACCCACCGCACCGCGATGAGGTCTACGCCGAATGTGACTTCGTCTCAAGATATTTGACGCGCTGGCGGGTCGGCCACAGGTGAGTCACACGCGAACTACAGGTACCTCCCAACCAGCGCGCAGCCCCTCGTAAGTTCTGTGGTTCATCCTCAAATCAAGTTGAACAAAACAGGCGTAGCGAGCCGGTCGCCACGTCAGCGTGGCATTGATCCATCGCGCCGTCGCCAAACACTGGCCCAAAACAGGTAGCGGACCGTGCTCATGCCAACGAATGGTGCTCGCAACCGAGCGGGTTGGCGAACGTCAATGCGATCCCACACACTTCTACGCCCCGGCATACGGCCGGGTGCCGGTTACGCGGTACTTCGACCGCGCCGTGGCACGTCCGTCCCGGCGGCCACGGCCTTGGCTGTGAACTCTGACTCAAACGCCGGCCTCGCATCACTGCGCGGCGCGGTCGCCTCCCCGCAGATAACACCCCTCGCAGAACGGAAACCCCTAACCATGTTCACTGGCATCACCACTCGCGTCGGCTCCGCAGTTACCGCCTTTGCGGTGCTAGTCGGCGCCGCAATGCTGCAGGCGGGCACGGCGGCGGCCAGCCCCAGCCAGGATGACAAATTTCTGGCGCTGCTCACTGAAGAAGGCATCCCGCCTGTCTCGGGCGTGCCGGCACTGATCGACACAGCCCACCAGATCTGCGGGTTGCTTGGCGGGGGCAAGTCGCCGGATGCGGTAGTACGGGCGCTGGTGAACAACGCTGACGCGGTGACGCCGGGGGCCGACCCGGGCAGGCTCGCACGCAGCGAGACCCTTTTCCTCAAGGCCGCGGTGGCGGCCTACTGCCCAGGCAGCCCCGCAGGATGGAATGGGCAGCACCGGTTTGTACTTGCGTCGTTTTCGCAGGGAGTTTCCGAACCCGCGCCGGGTCCGGTCCCGCGGGTCCCGAACGCAAATCGACTGATTTCACCGCACGTGCTGGCGCCCGCGCACCCGCCGCAGCGGCTACCTCAGGTCGTCGGAACCCCGCCCGGCCAACGTGGCGGCGCCGGTTCTGGCGGTGGTGTTGGCGGCCCTACCACCAAGCCACCCTCGGAGCCGGGCGTCATCACCCTTGCACCCTGAAGGCGCAATCGATCTCTGCCACAGGCGATTCCAACCGCTTCGAAATCCGTTGCCGCACAGCGCTGAACTACGGGCACCACAGCCGTCTCACCGGCACCCACGCGGGAACGGGTGATGAAAGTCCGGACCGCGCGGTGGTGCCCACCGCTGCTACCGGCCGACCGACTGAGATGTCCAGACAGTGAACTGAAAGAAACGTACAGGTATCTCACAAGTAAAATTCAGTCCCCCGCAAGATATTGCGAGGATGATGAGGTGACGCTGAAACAAATTGGGCGTAGCGAGCCGGTCGCGACGTCGTTGAGGCAGCTGTCCATCGCGTATCCGCCCAGGATTTGCCAGAAAACAGGTGGCGGACGGCTCTGAAGCCAACGATCCATGCCACTATCCGAGCGGGGTGGCAAATGTCAATTCGGTCCCGCACAGTCGTCAGCCCAGCCGTGCCATCGCATGCAAAGTCTGGCGGGAACCGGACCGAATCCATCAGGTCCGCGTCAACGCGGGCTAACGGTGGCGCGCGCGGGGTGGGGGTAGTTGGTTCGGGCCGTCCTGGCGGCCACGACTTGGATGCGCACCCTCATCCGAACGCCGGTCCGGAACCGGGAAGCCCACACGTGCCTGCCCCGGGAGCCAACCCCGGGTGTGGTCGGCATCCCGTCAGGGAACGGCCTCAGCAGAACGGAACCTCACATGTTCGCCGGCATCATCACTCGCGCGTCCTATCTCGTCGCCACCATTGCAGCGCTATGCGGCGCCACAATTCTGCAGGGCGGCGCGGCCGCGGCCAACTCAAGCCAAGACGATCATTTCGTGGAATTGCTCAATCAAGAAGGCATTGGGCCCATTTCGGGTGTCCCGGCGCTCATCGACACGGCCCACCAAATCTGTGCGTTGCTCGGTGGCGGCATGCCCCCCGACGCAGTGGTGCAGGCGCTGGTGGACAACGCTAACGTCGTGACGCCCGGGCGCGACCCAGGCAGGGTCGCGCGTAGCGAGACCCTTTTCTTTAAGGCAGCGGTGGGCGCTTATTGCCCGGGCAACCCCGTCGCGTGGACCGGTCGGCGTCGGGTTGTACTCGCGTCGTATCCGAACGAGATCCAGGAACCGGCACCGGTTCCGCTTCCGCAGGTACCGAACGCAAACAAGATGACCTCACCACACGTGATGGCGCCCGCGCCCCCACCGAAGAAAGCTCCTCCAGTCGTCGGCCCGCCGGCTGCCGGCGGTGGCGGCAACGGCGGAGGTACTGCGGGCACGACAACGCAGCCGCCCCTCGAGCCCGGCCTCATCACGCTCGCACCGTAGCACCAAACCAAGCCCTCGACGTGCGGGCGGGGGCACAGGACCGGATCATGCGCGTTGAACAGCAGTGTCGCGCAGTCGCTTTCGCTGCTCAAACTCCGCTTCGGGAACCCATTCGCGTATCGGCCGTCCGGGCACGCAGAACAGGGTGGGGACGAGGCGGTAGGGACGGTCTGCGCATTGCGTGTCATCCCTCCGCGGCGCGACGGTCGCACGATGCGGTGATCCAGTCGCCGTACCGAGTGGCGAAGATGACGGCGTCGTCGGCCGGCGCGAGGGTGCGGTCGTCGATCGTGGCACCGAAGTAGGGCGCACGCGCGTCGGCCACGACCCGACGTGAGTCGCCCGCGGCGGCGAGGCCCGCGCGCACAAAGTCGTCCATACCGATCTCTTCGGGTCCGGCGATCTCCACCACGCTGTCGATCGGACGCTCAACGGCTGCGCGGGCCACGGCAGCGGCGACATCGTCGGCGGCGATGGGACGAAACAACGCGTGCGGCAGCCGGACAACATCTCCTACTGTCGCGGAATCGGCTAAGCCAAGCGCGAATTCGTAAAACGGCGTTGCCCGCACGATCGAATAGGGCTGGCCCGAATCCATGATGAGATTCTCTTGAACTCCTTTCGCGGTGTTGTAGCCGCTGTCGGGCATTCGCTGCGAGCCCACCACGGACAACGCGACATGGTGGCTAACGCCGGCTTCCCGTTCGGCAGCCAGCAGATTCCTTGTCGTGGTCGTGAAGAAATGCAGCACGGGTTCATCGTCGAACACGGGCGAATCGGCGACGTCGACGAGGACGTCCGCGCCGGCGAGGGCATTGGCCAGACCCTCGCCGGTCAGCGCATCGACACCTGACCGCCGTGAGGCGGCGACGACGTCGTGCCCCTGCGCGCCCAGCTTCGACGCCACTTTGCCGCCGATCAGCCCACGACCACCGATAACTACGATCTTCATGATCAACCTTTGCGAAGTTGCATGTGATGGCCCGTTGCTAGCGGCACTCACCCGCATGGCGCCCGCATGCCAGACCCGTTATCCAGCGATGATTGCACAGTCTATTGGGGTTATCAACCCACTCATGTTCGCACCGCGGCACTACCGACCGCGGCGCCGTAAGTGGTCATGTAAACCCGTGCGCCTACGCAACTCTGGCACAACGAGAGCGGCGTCGGTACTTTGTATTGCCGACTGGCGTGGACCGTTGTTGGCTTCGAGGTTGGTCGGACCATATACTGGGGTACTGGACCCAGTACGTCGTCACACGTATTCTGGGGCTTATGCCCCAGCACGTTGCGCGACCTCGTGTGGCCACACTACGCGGCAGGAGCAATGCGCGACCTGGCGAAGTCCGCTCGCGGTTGATGCCCGCCACGCCGTTGCTTGAGATGACCACGGAGGGATATTGACTGTGAGCGAATTGCCAACCCCGATGGGCAGTATCGAACGTCGAGCACACGATGGCCTTAAGATGTTCGTTACCGACAACGCCCAGGCGAATCGGTTCGAGGCGACAGTCGGCGACCAGGTGATCGGTCAGCAGCCATACCGACGCTACCGCGGACACATCGTGTTGATGGCCACCCAAGTCGACGCGCCGTGGCGAGACCGGGGTATCTCCTCGGCGATGATCTCCGGTGTGCTCGAACTGATCCGTCGGGCCGGCCACACCGTCATCCCCCGGTGCAAGGTCACCGGCGACTACATCCTGCGCCACCCCAAATACTCGGACTTGGTACCCGGACCCTATCGGGAGTTGCTCCGCCCCATCTCGCGGCCCGCCGCCCCAGGCAGACAGCACGGATGACCCGCGCACACAACGGCTCTGAGATCCAACCAGCGACACTGGCCCAACGGATCCGACCATGACGTTGCGCGACGCGCCACCGACGAGCCGTGCGATGGTGGTCGCGGTGACGGTGTCGATGGTGGCGCTTCTCGACTCCACCGTGATCAATCTGGCATTGCCCGCTATCGAGCACGACTTGCACGGCGGCCTGGCGTTACAGCAGTGGACCGTCAACGGCTACTTGCTGGCCATGGCGGTGGCGATTCTGCCCGGCGGGTCCATCTCCGATTTGTTCGGCCGCGTTCCGGTGATGCGGTTCGGGCTGATGACTTTCGGGGCCGGGTCGGTGTTGGCGGCGGCCGCCACCTCGCCGGCCACGCTGATCGTCGCACGCCTCATCCAGGGCCTGGGCGCGGCGTTTCTGGTACCGGGGTCGTTGGCGCTGATCAACACGGTGTTCGACAGAGCGCGCCAATCCGCGGCGGTTGGCATCTGGACCGGGTGGACCGGAACCGCCTTCGCGTTGGGCCCGCTGTTGGGCGGATTGTGCGTCGACTTTCTGGGCTGGCGTTGGATTTTCATCCTCTCCGCGGTCCCCATGGTGGTCGGGTATGCGCTGACCTTCTGGCTGTGCCCGATGTCAGGGCAGGTCCAAGGCGCCCGTGTCGATGTCGCCGGGGTGAGCCTGTCGGCGGTGGGGCTGGCCGCGACCGTGTATGCGTTAATCGAAGCGCAACGCTATGGCTGGGCCGACCCCACGGTCGTAACGCCATCGGTGATCGGGCTTACCGCCCTGGCTGGCTTCGTGCGCTGGCAGCAGCGCAGCGGGAATCCGATGCTTCCGTTGCCGCTGTTCACCGTTCGCAACTTCGCCGCCGCCAACCTCGTCACCGTCTTCGTCTATGGCGCCTTGACGCTGGCATCGCTGGCCATCGCCCTGTACACCCAGGAGGTGGGCGGCTACTCCGCAACCGCGGCCGGACTGGCCACGCTGCCAATTCCCTTGCTGTCGTTCATGTTTGCCCGTCACGTCGGTCGCGTCGCCGCGCGGGTGGGACCACGAGCGTTCCTGATCGCCGGACCCACCCTCGCGGGGCTTGGGCTGCTGCTGATCCGTCCGAAACCTCAAGGATTCCATGCGATTACAGACCTGCTGCCCGGAATGACCGTGCTGGCGCTGGGACTCGTCGCGACGATCACGCCACTGACGTCGGTGATGCTCGCGTCGGTGCCGACCGACCGCAGCGGTCTGGCCTCGGCAATCAACAACGCCGCATCCCGGCTGGCGGCGCTGGCGTCGATCGGGTCGCTGGGTCTGATCACCGCCGGCACAGCAAGCGCCGCCGGATTTGCCCGTGCCTTAGAGGTCAGCGGGGCCCTATTCGCCCTGGGCGCATTGAGCTCCGCCTTGGGGATCACCGATACCGCCGCGGTTTGCCCGGCCCTTGCCTGCGACATCGCCGCGTTGTGCCGAGATCGACCGAATGCGCAACCCGCTCTTGCCAGTAGACCGCCGCTGCGCGACGCAGATAGCATCCATGACGCTTAGACGTTCAAGTGACTTCCCCTGTTGCAGTGCGGCAGTCCGCGGGCAGCGCGGGAATTAACTCGACGGCTCACGCGCTTGCGCAACGGTGCCAGACAGGATGGAATGCCTTAATATCAGGCCCTCGAGCACTCCCCTGCAGGAGACACGGTGTTGACGCTTCTAAGACGTGCATGGGTGCCGTTGGTGGTAGTGGTCGCACTGATCATCGGCGGTGTCGCCGTGGACCGGCTGCACGGCGTCTTCCCGGGACAGGGCTTGCCCAAACCCGATCCCCGGGATGCGACCCCGCCGTATGCGGCCAAGACCGCCGTCTACGAAATTCTGGGACCGGCCGGGACGACCGGCGTCGTCAACTGGATGGACGCCGACGCGCAACCGCAGAAGGCCAACTTCACCACGCTGCCGTGGTCGCAGACGATCGTCGCGGAAATGCCTGGCATCTTCGCTTATATCGTGGCCCAAGGTGACAGCTCCACGATCGGCTGCCGGATCACCGTCGACGGCAAATTAGTCGATCAGCAACAATCCGACGGGCACAACGCGCAGGTTTCCTGTTTGGATAAATCCGCGTGACCGACAGCGGGAGCGACACGGACGAACTCCCGGTCGTGCCGCACTACGAACTTGAGCGGAAGCCGCGGCTGGCGCGCACCATTCGCGTCCTGGCACTGCCGATCGTCGTGATCTGGCTGCTGATCGCGGTCGTGGTCAACGTCTTCGTCCCACAATTGGAGGCCGTTGCCGAGGATGTCTCGGTGCCGCTGTCGCCCGCCGATGCGCCGTCGGTGACCGGGATGAAGCACATCGGGGAAAAGTTCAAGGAGTATGACTCCGACAACCTCGTGCTGGTGACCCTGGTCGGTGACAAGCCTCTCGGCGAGGACGCTCACCACTATTACGACGAGCTGGTCAAGAAGCTGAAGCAGGACACCAAGCACGTCGAACATACGCTCGACTTCTGGGGGCAGCGGTTTACCGCCTCGGGTGTCGAGAGCTACGACCATAAGTCCGCCTACGTCCAGGTCAACCTGCGCGGTGACCAGGGCGGCGCCGTCGGCGACAAGTCGGTGGATGCGGTTCGCCAGATCGTCGCGGACTCGAACCCGCCGGCGGGGGTGAAGGCCTACGTCGCGGGCCAGGGAGCCCTGACCGACGACACGATCGTCGTGGGTAACGCGAGCCTGTTCAAGATGACGATTATCACCATCATCATCATCGCGATCATGCTGATGTTCGTCTATCGCTCGATCGGCACCGTGCTGCTGACGATGGTCATCCTGTTCGTCGGACTGGCCACCGGCCGGGGCGTGGTGGCACTGCTGGGCGACACCGGCATCATGGGCCTGTCGACCTTTGCCGTCAACCTGCTGACGGCACTGGCCATCGCGGCCGGGACCGACTACGCGATCTTCATGGTGGGCCGCTATCAAGAGGGTCGCGAGCGGGGACTGGACCGCGAAGCCGCCTATTACGACACCTTCGCCGGGGTCACCAAGGTGGTGCTGGGTTCGGGTTTGACGATCGTCGGCGCGCTGGCCTGCCTGCATTTCACCCGGCTGCCCTACTTCAGTTCGCTGGCGTTTCCCTGCGCAATTGGCCTGCTGGTGGTGGTGGCCGCCGGGGTGACGCTGACACCGGCGCTGATCGCATTCGCGAGCGGCTTCGGTTTGTTCGATCCGAAGCGAAAGTTCAACTACACCCGGTGGCGCCGCCTGGCGACGGCCATCGTGCGGTGGCCGGCGCCCATCCTCGCCACCTCCGTCATCTTGGCGATCGTCGGCGCCCTGGGATTGTCTGGCTTCAACCCCCGCTACAACGACCTGTACTACCTACCGAAGAGCGCGTCCTCGGTCCAGGCGTACGACGCTGCCGATCGACACTTCACCCAGGCCCGGCTGAACCCGGACATCCTGATGATCGAATCGGACCACGACCTGCGCAACACCACCGACATGCTGGTTTTGGACAAGATCGCCGGAGCCATCTTCCGAGTGCCCGGCATTGAACGGGTGCAGAGCATCACCAGACCGCTCGGACCACCGATTCAAGATGGGTCTGTTCCGTTCCAGCTCAGTGTGCAGACCGCGCCCATCCGCGACAACCTCAATTACCTGAAGGCCCGCGTCGGCGATATCAAGAAGATCACGGGTTTCCTCGACACCCAGATCACCCTCTTGGAGCGCCAGTACGCGGTCACCCAGCGGCTCGCTGACGCCGCGGACGACAGCTCGAAAACCACCGGGGAAACCGCGGCCATCACGGACGAGATCCGGGACCATATCGCGGATTTCGACGATTTCTGGAGACCGATTCGCAGTTACTTCTATTGGGAGAAGCACTGCTACGACATCCCGATCTGCTGGTCGCTGCGGAGCCTGTTCGACGCCTTGGACGGGTTCGATCAACTCGCCGAGAAGTTCCATTCCCTCACCGGCGACCTCAAGAACACGGCGACGGCCACGCGCGAGCTGCTGGCGATCATTCCGGAGAACATCGCCGTCACGAAAGCCATCCGCGACACGACGCTGACCATCTACAGCACGTTCGACAGCCTGATCGACCAGTTCGACCGGCTGACCGACACCAATGCCGTAATGGGCAAGTCCTTCAACGACTCTCAGATCGAGAGCCTGTTCTACCTGCCGCCCGAAATCTTCTCCAACCCGGACTTCCAGCTGGGGTTGCGGTTGATGGTGTCGCCGGACGGCAAGGCTGCCCGCTTCATCATCACTCATTCGGTCGACCCTGCGACGACGGAAGGAATCGCCTCCGTCGACAAGGAACGCAACGCGGCCAAGGAGGCGCTGAAACTCACCTCGCTGCAAAACGCCGACATCTACCTCGGCGGCACGGCCGCAACGTTTTACGACATCGCCAACGGCGCCAAGTACGACCTGCTGATCGCCGCGGTCGCCTCGATTGTGCTCATCTTCATCATCATGGTGATCGTCACCCGCGCTTTGGTCGCCGCAGGCGTCATCGTCGGCACCATCGTGATGTCGCTGGGCGCCGCCTTCGGCTTCTCGACACTGATCTGGCAGCACCTTCTCAACTTCCAGTTGCACTGGGTGGCAACCGAATTCGCGCTGATCGTGCTCCTGGCGGTGGGGTCGGACTACAACCTGATGTTGGTGTCCCGCATCGAGGAAGAGATCGGGGCCGGACTGAAAACGGGACTCATCCGCGGCATGGGTCTCACCGGCCCGGTGGTGACCGCGGCCGGTCTGGTGTTCGCCGTCACCATGGCGACGATGATCACCAGCGACCTGCGGGCGATCGGCCAGTTCGGCACGACGATCGGGCTCGGCTTGATGTTCGACACCTTCGTCGTGCGATCGTTGATCACGCCGTCGATCATGACGGTGATGGGCCGCTGGTTCTGGTGGCCCAAGCGGGTACGGGTCCGCCCGGCCAGCCAGATGCTTCGGTCCGTCGGGCCGCGTCCCCTGGTTCGCGCACTGTTGCACCAGCCTCGACACGCGGTGCCGCTGGATCGGCAGACCTAGCAGCTGCTACCGCACCAAGTCGTGCGCGGTGTGGCCGAAAATGTGCGCGAAATGGACCGGGGATCCGCGGCCGTTACCTCCTGACCATGAGAGGAAGGCGGCGCTCTCCGCTCGGTGCCCTCGGTGGCCGGCTCGAGCCGACCACCGAGGGCACGGCTTTGACAGAAATCCGTCCGGGGCCGCGCTTACCTTTCGCGCTTGGCCGCCTTCGCGGCCTCGCGCCGAGCCTTGTCTTTCGTATGGGCCGAGCAGCAATGCCCCATCGCACAATGGAACTGGTCGCTGCACTCATGCGAACAGTAGGCCGCCGCGAGCGGAAGCCATTCCGGATCGGACACGTCACGCCGCTGGTCATTCACATCGAATGTGTGACCGCAGTGTATGCAGGTCCTGATCTTGGTTTTGGTCTTAACCATAGGGGTCAGAATACGCGCGATGGCGGTTAGCTGCGTCCGATCTTGGCGAGCGGATCACCGGTTAGATCGACCGGAAAACGCGCGCCGGAACTCATGCTGAGCCCGCTCTCACCCGCGTCGAGAATGCCCCAACCGGCATGTCCGTTCCTCCTCGGTTCACCACTCACCCGGGTGAATCCACGGCTGGGGTGATGACAGCTCACCCGGCGTGGACGCAGTGTCGGTACCACCCGCACGGGGCGCGAGTGTCCCCCTGGTGCCGGACTTCGCGGCCGAGAAAGGACCCCGAATGCATTTTGAGGCCAAGAAAATCATCGTTGTCGGCGGCAGCGCCGGCATCGGTCGGCAGGCTGCCATCGATGTGGTTGCGCACGGCGGCAGCGCGGTGATCATCGGGCGCTCGAAAACCCGTGTCGACGACACCGTCGCCGAGCTGACGAGGCGCTCGGGCCGTGCCTGGGGCATCGCCGCTGAGCTGACGGATCGCGCCGCGATCGCCGAGGTGCGGCGCGAGCTCTGCGAGCAGCACAACGATGCGACGTTGTTGGTGAACGCGGCCGGAATCTTTACGCCCAAAACATTTCTCGAGTACGACGAGCAGTTCTACGACTCGTTCATGGAACTCAACTACGCCCTGTTCTTCCTGACGCAGACCGTTGTCACGGGGATGATCGCCCGGGGAGAGGGCGGGTCGATCGTCAACATCGGCAGCATGTGGGCGCATCAGGCCATCGGTCACACCCCATCGACCGGGCACTCGATGCAGAAGGCCGGGCTACACGCGCTCACCCACAACCTGGCCATCGAGCTTGCCGGGCACAACATCCGCGTCAACGCCGTCGCACCCGCCGCCGTCAAGACCCCCGCTCTCGAGCGCTGGGTCCCCAAAGACGAAATCGACGCCACGCTCGACAGTTTCGCGCCGCTGCACCCGCTGGGACGCGTCGGGACCCCGTCCGATGTCGCCAACGCGGTCAGCTATCTGCTCTCCGACCGAGCGAGCTGGGTCACCGGGGCGATTCTCAATGTCGACGGCGGCTTCATGGCTGGCCGAAACTAGCCCGGCTCGGTCCTGCACCGTCGCGGACCGGAACCCGTTGGCGCGCTGGGTAATACCATCGAAATATGAGAGTTGAAAGGGGCGATCCGTGACCGACGACATCTTGAGGCCGGGGGGTCCGCCGGCTAGATCTGTCGGACGCACCGAAGGCAAGTCAGTGTTCCTCGGGACGGTCGGCGTCCGGCACATCGTCGACGAGGCTCAGGCGGACGGCCGCTTCTCGGTCCTCGAACACCCGATGTCACCCCGGGCGCTCGCCTCGGCGCTGCACCGCCACCACAACGAAGACGAGTACAGCTGGATCATCGAAGGACGCGTGGGCGCCCTGCTGGGCGATGAGGTGCTCTACGGCGGTCCTGGCGATTTCATCTTCAAGCCACGCGGCCAATGGCACACGTTCTGGAACGCGGGCGACGAGCCGGCGCGCATCCTGGAGATCATCTCGCCCGCGGGATTCGAGCAGTTCTTCGACGAACTTTCCGACCGCGGCGGCGTGGACAAGATATCGACAGCGGACTTGGACGAACTCTGTGCGCGGTACCACCTGGACATGGACGTCGACAGTGTGCCCGAACTATGCAAACGCTTCGACGTGAAGTTCCCCGGCGAGCCGATCTGATGACGAGACACTTCGTACCGATGACATTGACACCGGCCAGCTTTCACGCGCACCGACACCTAGGAGGATCGAGATGACCACCACCACCAACAGGTTTTACACCGGAGTGGGCGCACACATCGCCCCCGCATACGCCGACGCTATTGCCGTACCCGCGGGCGGCACACAGGTTTTCGTGTCGGGCACGCCCGGCGTACGCGAAGATGGCACCCTGCCGGAGGACTTCTCCGACGAGGCCAGGCAGTGCTGGGCCAATGTCGAAGATGCGCTTGCCAAGGCGGGTGCCAAGGTGACCGACATCGTCTACATGCGTCAGTGGCTCACCAATCGCGACAATGCGGCGGCCTACATGGCGGTGAGCAAGGACATCGTCCGCCACCAGCCCGCGGCGATGCTCGCCATCATCGATGGGTTGGTATGGCCCAACATTCGTGTGGAAGTCGAAGTCGTCGCCGTCCTGCCGGCATGAGCGACTACCCAGTCGTCGACTTGTCCGTCGACGCGCTGCTGACCACAACGCGGTCGGTGCGAAGACGTCTCGACTTGACCAGACCTGTTCCGCTCGGCCTGATCCGCGAATGCCTGGAGATCGCGGTGCAGGCGCCGACATCGTCCAACCTGCAGAACTGGGGCTTCATCGTGGTCACCGACGCCGCACAACGTCGCGCGATCGCCGACGTGTATCGCCGCACCTGGAATATGATCGCCACGTCCCCTTTCGCAGTCGCCGAGCGGTTCGAGGACGACCCGGTGCGTAATCGCGAGCAGCACAAGGTATTTGATAGTGCTGCCTACCTTGCCGAGCACCTCGGGGAAGTGCCCGTCTTGATGATCCCCTGCGTCGAGCTCGTCGACGGTGACGTCACGCTGACGGGCGACAACTCGAACAAGTATTGGGCTTCGATCATGCCTGCCGCGTGGAACTATATGCTGGCCGCGCGTTCTCGAGGTTTGGGAACCACCTGGACTGGGGTGACCGTGATGGCCGACGGAGAGATGCGGGCAATACTTGGCTTGCCGGACAACGTCTATCACGCCACCACCATTCCGACGGCCTACTACACCGGCAGTACTTTTCGTCGCGCCCAGCGGCTCCCGCTCGACGACGTAGTGCATCTCGACCGGTGGTAAGCCGGCCGCTACCTTTCGTAGCATCTCCACCTCACCGCCGAACGTGCGGATTCGCGCCACCAGCATGTCAACGGGTCAGCTCGGATTCTTCGGCCAGCAGCGGATCCCACACTTGATTGACCGTGGGATGCGGTGCGACAGCATGGCGTAACAGACTGGTGGGGACCTTCGCGAGGATCGCCAGGGTGGCGCCTTGTGCCAGTTCGGAGAACTCCGGCCCGACGAATGTCGCACCGAGCAACGTGCTGGTGTCGGCGTCGATCACCAATTTCGCCCATCCGTCGAAGCCGTCCCGGTACAGGGCCAGAAACGACAATGTGCCCGGGTAGCGGGCGGTTTGCGTCCGCACCGTGAACCCCTCGGCGCGTGCCTGACTTTCCGTGCGCCCCACCCTGACCACTTGCGGCTCGGTGAAGATGACCTGCGCCACGGTGCCGGCGTCGCGCGCAGCCAACTCGTCTTCCCCCAGATCACGTCCCGCGGCCCGGGCCGCGATGATCTCGGCCACGAGACGTCCGTGATAGGTCGAAATGTGGGATAGCCGAGCACGCCCTGTGCTGTCTCCCAGCGCGTAAAGCCAATTGCCTGCGACGCCGACCGCCTGCAGATGGTCGTTCACCGAAATTGGCTCGCCGTCAAGCAAGCCCACGGTTTCCAGTCCCAGGTTGGCGGTGTTGGTCAGCCGCCCGGCGGCCAGGACGATCTCGTCGACCTCAACGGTCTGATCCCCAAAAGTTGCGGTGACCGGGCCACCCGGCACGGGTCGGACCACCGCCGACAATTGCGTGTCGAAGTGAATCTTGACGCCCTTGCTGCGCAATGATTCCGCGATCAGCTCGCCGACTTCGGGTTCGCAATTGCGCAGCAGGCTGCTACCGCGCGCCAGAAGTGTCACCGCCGAACCCAAACCCGTCAGGATGGTCGCGAACTCGACGCTGACCGGTCCGGCACCCACCACCACGGCCCGGGGAGGCACGCGTGCCATGGTGGTCAAGTCGCGATTGGTCCACGGGCGGGCATCCGCCAACCCCGGGACTTCCGGCACGTGAGGACGAGTACCGGTGGCCACCACCACCGCGTGGCGTGCCGCTAGGACGACCTCGCTGTTGTCGGCGCACGTCACGCACACCCTGCGCGCACCGCTGAGCCGGCCGAACCCACGAAACACCGTTGCACCGGCTCGCCGCAACGAGTCCAGCCGGTCCTCATCCGAGAGATGTTCGATGATCGAGTCGCGTTTGGCGAAGACGGCCGCGACGTCCGGTCCGTGACCCGAAATCCTCTGCTGCACACCGGGGACCGTTCGGGCGAGGTTGAACACCTCGATCGGCCGAAGCAGGGTCTTACTGGGGTTGCAGCCAAAGTAATGACATTCCCCGCCGAGCAGCCGATTCTCGACGAGGGCTACCGTAAGACCCGCCGCCGCGAGCTTGCGCACTGCGGCCACGCCGCCGACCCCTGCACCGACGACAACGACGTCGAAGTTTCTACTGGCTTTCATCTACTTTCGCTTCCGAAGTCCGCACCGTGGACCGGGCGACAACGGTCGGCGAACAACCACCGCGGCTGGCGTTCGCATCGATTCCTCTGAAGATTCTCGTGAAAGTCGTCGCTCGACGACGCTGCACGCCGTTGCCGCCGACCCGCTTCTTCAGTCGTCGGTGGTGAGCGGGCCATCCCCGGTATCGACCAGAAAGACCGCGAGTAAATCGGCCGGATCGATGCTGCTGGCATTTTCGCTGACCGTGTGGTGCGCGCCCGGAGATTCACTCCAGGTCTCACCGGCCTGATACACGCGCGCGGGCTCACCTTCGACTTGACTACGGATCGCCCCGGAGAGCACGTACGCCATGATGAACGCCGACTTCGCGTGGTGGTGAGCCGCGCTTTTAGCTCCCGGCGGATAGTGAACGGTCACCGCTCGCATCGATTTGCCTGGGACATTACTCGGCTGGCTGAAAACGGTTCGGACAACTGGGTTTTGGCCAGAATTCTGCGGCGTCGGCTCGCCCCGGGCGGCTGGCGACAGCAGCACCGCAACGCTGAGCGCGGCAAGTGGCATTTTCAGTAACATGTCGTGGCCGCCTTGATAACTCGTCTTCAGTCTTCGGCCACGCGCAAGATCGTCTTGCCGGGAATGCGCTTGCCGGGAGCGAATGCGGTGGCAGCTTCGGCCAGCGGCAGCACGGCACCCACCACCGGTGTGAGGCGGCCATCCCGGACTCGTGCGGCGAGCTCGGCAAGCTGGGCGCGATCGGTTTCGACCAGGAAGAAGATCGCCCGCCCATCGCGGGGCAGGGTCTTCGGCGGCTCGGCGACGGTGACGAGCGTCCCGCCGCTCCGCACCAGTTCCGCCGAGCGGGCGAGGATATCCCCGCCGATCACGTCGAACACCACGTCGACTTCGCCTGCCTCTTCCAGTTTCTGGGTTTCCAGGTCGAGGAAGGTGTGGACGCCGAGCTCCACGGCCCGCTCTCGGTCCGCGGTCCGGCCGGTACCGATGACGCGCGCACCGATCTCGCGAGCGAGTTGGACCGCGATTGACCCAACCCCGCCGACGGCGCCGTGGATTAGAACGGTTTGTCCAGCGGCGAGGTTGCCGTGGTCGAACAGGCCCTGCCAGGCGGCCAATCCGGAGATCGGCAGCGCCGCGGCGACGGTGTGGTCGATGTCCATCGGCAGCGGCGCGAGATTGCGGGCTTCCATCGCGGTGTACTCCGCCAGCGAGCCGTTACGGGCCCAGTCGACGAGCCCGAACACCCGCTGACCGACACTCAAAAGTGTAGTGCCATAACCCAACTCGACCACGACGCCAGAAAGCTCGTGGCCTGGCACGCTCGGCGTCCGATCGCGTCCGGCACGGTCGATCCAGGTGTGCGGCCAGTCCAGCTCGCCACGCGTGAACCCCGCGGCGTGCACCCGCACCACAACCTCGTTGTCGGCGGGCTGGGGATGCGGCAGGTCGGTCAATGTCAGGCCGGCGATACCGGCATCCCGATCGGAAACAGTGATGGCTTGCATTACAGGTCCTTCCTGCTGTGGGTTGTCGCCGGTGGATCCGCCGCGGGCTGCGGCTCGACGCTGATGAGCTCAAGGCCTAGGTCACGGACCCGGTCGAGAAGTCCGTAAAGCTGTGACTGGTCGCGGATTTCACCGGTGAAACCGGTCTCGGTCGTACCGGCCTCAAGGCGCATTCCTTCCAACGCAGACCCCATCCGCTCGGTCACGCGGCCTCGGATGCAGATCCGGTAAATCGTCGGCTCCACTTGACCCTCCGCTCGCCAGCTGTTGATTAGGGTTCATCGGCGCGGGGTGAGTAGTCATCACCCACAGAGCAAACTCACCCGGGTGAGCGTGGCCTCGTGGTGACCGCACGGGCCCCGAAGTCGACAACGCCGCACGGCCGCGGCGCCGAGGCAACGCGCCGATCACAGTGGCATGCCTTCCTGCCCAAGTGGGCGCACCGAGAAGACGCCGCGCAAGTATCCGGTGGGGCGCCCGCACGTGGCGCACATCGGGTGGGTGCCGCACTCGAGGGCACCGTCTCGTTTGTCGGCCACGTAGCTCGCCACCGCCCAACGCACCGTCGCCAGGCAGCCGCGACAGAGCGTCTCTACGAGGTCGCCGTCCGGGTTCAGCCCCACCTGATCACACCCGTCGATGGCGTGTATCTCGGCCACCGCCACCGCCGGCTCGCCGCATGCGGTGCCGGTCGACATCCGCTGGGCACTGCAGATGGGACGCAGAGCGCGCAGCTGGTCCTCGATCGCCGGAGTGGTTCGGCTCGGCGCAGCTGCCCTGCGCTGCACCCAACGCAGGCTCACTGCGGCGGCGTCCCGCATTCGGTGCAGCAGACCTGGCAGGCGTGTGGCACCCGGCTCATGCTGAGCAGTCGATTGCCGACATTGGCGATGCTTCATCTTGATTTCTCTTGGTTTCTCGGACTCGTCGTGACGGCCTTGCGCGGTCATCACTGCGCTGCCCCGACGACAGCTCGTCCCCGTTCCCGCAAATCGGCAGGTGCCGTCGGCGCGATGGGTCAGGCCACGATCCACTCGGATGGGATGAGCAGTCATCACCCAGCGAATGCGTTCACCCGGGTGATTTGCCGGCTGCGCGGCGACATCCACCACGCCGCACGCTGGCTGGGCGGCATCACCCCGCTCGGGACACCGCACACGCCTGCGGTGTTTGACCTCGTGGTCCTCGGTGCGCCGGGGCGCCGGCGGCCACCCGCGGTGGCCAAATGTTCGCATCGTCACGCGCCCGCGAGCAAAGACGGGGTGGGACACCGTGAAAACACACCTGCACCGAACCTCGCCAAGCTCGGCATCATCTTCGGCGCCCAGTTGGCACAGCTTCTGCGCGGCGCTGACGGATCGGCAGCAAACCGCGGGCATGCCCTGGCCTAGAATGACGAGCACTGATGCCCGGCACACGGTAGACAGGACACCCGGATGGGGCCTCCAACAGGCCTATTTGACGTCGGCGGTGAGCGTCTGGTCACCCCGCCGATTCGAGGGCGGGCGGCCGAGCTGAACGTGATCGGCGCATCGGTCGCCGCGGCGGCTCAGGGCCGTGGAGGCGTGCTGGTGATCGAGGGCCCGCCCGGTATCGGCAAAAGCCGATTGCTCACCGAGGTGCTGGCCCTGGCCGACAAGTGCGGAGTGCGCACCCTGTTCGGGGAGGCCTTCGAATATCAGCAGACGGTGCCGTTCTTCTCGCTGTTCATGGCGACCTTGCACGCCGATCCACCGGTCGGGGACGCCGAGGCGCTGCGCCGGTTGGGCGGCTCGGCCGATTTGACCTACTGGGTGGTGCACGACCTGCACGAGGCGATTCATGCGGCGGCCGCAGAAACCCCGCTCGCGATCGTGCTGGAGGACATCCATTGGGCGGACAACGGCACGGCACTGGCGCTGCGGTCGCTCACCGCGGGCCGCCCGAATGCGGCTGTGTTGTGGGTGTTGACCGCGCGCACCGGCGCCGGCGGGCCGGCGGTGCACGAGACCTTGTCGATGCTGCAGCGCACCAACGCCACTTTCGTGCGATTGACGGCGATGGGACCCGACGCGGTCGCCGACATGGTCCAAGACGCGGTGCGCGCGAAAGCGGATGTGTCCCTTCTGAATCTGGCCGCCAAGGCGCACGGCAATCCGTTTCTGGTCAACGAGCTGATCGGCGGACTCGGTGAGGAGGGCCGGCTCAACCTTTCCCGCGGCCGTGTGATCGTCACCGGAGATGGGCTGCCACGACGTCTGGGCGCAACGATGCAGCAGCGCCTCGACCTGCTGTCCGACTCCGCGTCGGAGGTCGTACGGGTGGCCGCGGTGCTGCCGGACCGGTTCTCGGCGGGGCTGTTGGCGGCGATGCTGGAACGTTCGCCGACCTCGTTGCTGTCGGCACTCGAGGAGGCGGTACGCGCGGATCTCTTCATCGAAGACGGTGAGCAGCTGCGGTTTCGGCACGACCTGTTGCGTGAGGCGACCCGGCAGTCGTTGCCGCAGTCACTGCGGCGGGCGATGGAGCGGCAATCGGCGTCGGTCATGCTGGGCATGGGCGCCACCCCGGCCGAGGTGGCCACGCAGCTGGCACGAAGTGCCGAGCCTGGAGACAGGGAAGCCATCGACGCGCTGCGCCAGGCCGCGCAGGCCGTCGGCCGCGGCGACGCCAGCGCTGCCGCGGACTTGAGCAAGCGGGCGTTGCAGCTACTGCCCGCCGACGACGCGGAACACGGCTCACTGGTCGCGGAGACGGTCGGGTGGCTCAACCGGGCCAGTCGTTACGGCGAGGCCGAAAACTTGGCCGACATGACGCTCGCGGAGGCGGCGTCGCCCGAAGTCGAGGCCGAGATCCGACTGCGGCTCCCGGTACACACCAAGCACACCGACCAGCGGCGGGTGGCGGAGAATCGGCGGGCACTCGAATTGAGCGGCATCAGCGAGGTCACCCGAGCGCGGCATCTGGCGTGGCTGGCGTACAACCTGGTGTTCGACGAAGGCGGGCAACGGCGCGCCGCCGCAGACGCGGCCACCGCGGCCGCGGCAGTCACCGGTGACCTGGAGGCCAAGATCATGGCCGGCGTCACCCACGCCTTGCTCGACGCCGGGGAGGGGTATACGGCCCAGGCACTGCGCCGTTTCGAAGAGATTTCCCCCCTTCCGCACACGAATGAAACAGCATTGGCGCATGCCTATGCCGGCATGTACCACGCGAACCTGCTGGCAGTCGTCGGCCAGCTGAGCCAGGCGACGGCCCGAGTCGCCGACGGCATTGAGCAAGCCCGCAAGGAAGGCAACGCGATGGCCTTGGCGCTGTGGGCAGTCTTCAGTGGGCTTGTGGACCTGGCTGCGGGCCGGCTGTCGGCGGCTCGCGACGCGACCGAATCCCTTCCGCCCCCGCAGCGGACGGGGGCGACCGAGCATGACGTTCTTCGCATGGTGATCCTCGCCGAGGTGGCAGTGCACACTGATGACCGAAATCTGTTGCAGCACATGGCTAACGACGCGCGCGAAGCCCACTCCGCGGGCTCCGCGGGCATCCGTCGTGGGTCGGCATACGTCCTGGCGCGGGCGGCGTGGCGGCGTGACGACATTCATGACGCGATGCGCTGGCTCGGCGACGTCATCCTGTTGGCGACACCGTTTTTCCCCCATGCATTGACCCGCCTGATCCTCGGTGCGCGGGTGGCCGCGGCAGCCGGTGATGCCGGTTTACGCGCACGCGTCCTGCAGGCCGCCGAGATACTTGAGCGTGATCGGCCTGCGGTGCCGCTGTTCGCGGCGGTCGCCGGGTACGCCCGCGCGATCCTCGAACACGATGCCCAGGCCCTGGTGGCGGCCGCGGAGTCACTTCGCTCGTCTTCACGGCCCCTCCTGTACGCCAGTGCCGCCGAGGACGCCGGCGGCGAGCTGGATCGTGCGCGGCGTCAAGCCGAGGCACTCGGACACCTCAACGCGGCATTCGACGCCTACATCGAGTGCGGGGCGGTCGCCGACGCCCGCCGGGTCGGGCGCACGCTGCGCCGGTTGGGCACGGAACGGCGAATCGTCGCGCGGCCGCGGGCAACCACGGGCTGGGACAGTCTCACCGCCTCCGAACTGACCATCGTCGGACTGATCGCCGACGGCGCGACCAACCGCGACGTCGCAGGGCAACTACACCTGTCCCCGCACACCGTGAAAACACACCTGCACAACGCATTCGCCAAGCTCGGCATCACCTCCCGCGCCCAATTGGCGCAGCTCATGCACGGCACTGATTGACCAAGGCGTCAAATATCAGGCCCGCTAGGTATACACCGCGCCGTGCCTAAAAATCACCCGCCGGGCGATGGTGACGGCCGTGCCCACGCTGCGAATCTAGTCAGTGCACGCTCGATCGCCGGCCCCTCGGCCGCTCAACCAGGCGCCGGCACCGGGGAGCAGAGCAGCGGAATCGAGAAGACGATGTTGAGCACAATTCTGGGAATGTTGACGATGATGCCGGTGGTGTTCGGCGTCTGCGGATACGTATTGGTGTCTCGTCGGCCGTGAGCCGGCGACGGCACGACGACAGACCGGGGGCACCCCACGGCGGTTCAGGTTGAGACGTTGCGTCACCTCACATTGAGACGCCAGCTCGCTACCCGCGGCGGTGCCATGACTCGCACGAGCGACCACATCGATGTAACGAGGGGAGAAATCCGGTGAGCGGGCAGAGCGTGGGCGCGGTTGATGAGACACCGATTACACCAATTGCAGGGTATGGGTCCCACGCCCCAGACGGGGATGGCCTGGGGGTACCGGCGGCAGCCGGGGAAAATTCATCTGATTCAATAGGTCTACCGATGACCAATCGTGCCAAGATAATTCAAAGTCTTGGCCGATCGCCGCGGACAAACAACAAGACCGACCTTGCCGGGAGCGACCGGGCCGCCGAAAACCCGGCGCCCGACCATGATGCGGCAACTGCGAACGCTCCCGCTTGGCCGCCGAATTCGAAGGATTCGCGGAGTTCGGATATGAGATCAGATGGGCACGGCGACAACGATATTCGAGAGGCAGCCGCCCGAGCAGTGCTACTTGCCACCAAGTTGCACGTCCCGGCCATCGGCTTGCAGCTCGTTCACCGCGCAGCACTGCTCGACGTACTGTCGAGCGGCCGCCGGCGCAAAGTCACGTTGCTCAGCGCCCCGGCGGGCTGGGGCAAGACGACACTGCTCGCGCAGTGGGCGTTGGGCGCCGGCGACGACGAACTTTTCGGTTGGCTGACGCTCGATGCCTCCGACAACGATCCGGTGTGGTTTTGGATGTACGCGGTTGCCGCACTACAGACGATCAGTCCCAAGGTCGGGGTTCGCGCGGTCGAGCTCCTCGCGATGGGAGCCGACCCGGTGCAGGTCGTGCTGCCGACGCTGCTCAATGATCTGGACGCCGTCCCCGACCCGATGGTGCTCATCCTGGATGACTACCACCTCGTGGTAAATCGAGCGGTTCATGAGCAGCTGGCCTTTTTCATCAGCCGGATCCCTGCAAACCTGCATTTGGTGTTGGCCACCCGGTCGGACCCGCTACTGCCGTTAGCGCGCCTGCGGGCCAGCGGCGAGCTTGCCGAGGTGCGCACCGACGATTTACGTTTCGAACCGACCGAGACGGACCACCTGCTCAATGATGTTCTCGGCCTGGGGTTGGCACAGGAAGATATTCAGCTGTTGCACAAGCGAACCGAAGGGTGGGCCGCCGGGCTTTACCTCGCGGCGCTTTCGGTGACGGGGCGCGACGACGTTTCAGCGTTCATCAAGACCTTCGCGGGCGATAACCGTCATATCGTCGACTATTTGATGGCCGAGGTGATCGATGGCCAGCCGGCAGAACTGCGCGACTTCCTGTTGCGCACCGCCATTTTGGGACGGCTCAGCGGCCCGCTGTGCGACGCGGTGCTGCAGACGAGCGGCTCGGCGGCGGTGTTGGAGGAGATCGAACGCGAAAACTTGTTCGTGGTCCCCATGGACATGTCACGTCACTGGTACCGCTATCACCAACTCTTCGCAGAGCTACTGCGCACCGAATTACGCCGTACCGAGCCCGAACTCGTCCCTGATCTGCACCGGCGAGCCGCCGCCTGGTTCGAAGGCGAGGGCCTCGTCGACGAGGCGGTCCGCCACCTGGTCGCCGGCGGTGACATCGCCCGCAGCGCCGATCTGATCGCCGCGGACTGGGTCAGCGAATTCAACGGGGCGGGCCTGTCAACCATCTCCGGCCTGCTGGATCTGCTTCCCGAGGAGACGGTTCTGCAGGACCCACGGCTGGGCGTGGCCCGCGCGTGGATCGCGTTGAGCGTGGGCCAATTGGATGATGCCGCCGAGTGGATCGAGGCAGTGGAGGCCGGGTCCGCGAACGACACGGCAGTCGGGGGCATCGCCAGCGCTCAGGCGATCATCTTGCGCGCGGTTCATTCGTTCAAGACGGCCGAACTCGGCCAGGCGCTGGAAGCGGCTCGCCGCGCGATCACCCTCGATCTCGGCGAGACACCGCTGGGACGATCGAGTGCCTACTGCATTTACGGTGCCGCGCTGTACTTTTCGGGTTGTGCGCACGACGCACAAGCCGCCTTCCGGCGGGCCGTAACGCTTGCCGAAAAGGTGGGCGATCGCCGCACCCGCAGGTACGCATTGGGGGGTCTGGCGCTCATCGCGGTCGAGCACGGTCAGATCGCCGACGCCGAACGTCAGATCCGCCGAGCTTCCGGCAGCACCAGGGATCTGGCGGATGGGGAACATCTGGTCGACGTGATGGTGTCCCTCGCAGCGGCCGAACTGCTCCGCATGCGCGGTGATGCGGAGGCCGCAGCGGCCGCCGCGGAAATGGCGGTGATGTCGGCGCGCCAAGGCGCAGCGATCCCCGAAGTGGCCAAAGCGCTCATGGTCAGATCGAAGATCTTCGAGCATGTCGGCGACCATCAGGCTGCGAGAGCCACCCTCGAAGAAGCCGGCGCCCTGGTGCGCGGTTGCGCTGATTCCAGCATCGCCTCGTCGCTGCCGGCGAGCGCCGAGCCGAGCGCGGGCGCCGCGCCCCACGTCGACTCATGCGTGGTCGGCGAGGAACTGACCCCCAAAGAGCTTGAGGTACTGCGCCTACTCGCCACCCGGCTGTCACGGCGCGAAATTGGTGCGCGACTATATGTTTCGCTCAATACCGTCAAGACCCACCAACGCGCCGTGTACCGCAAGCTCGGCGTTGCACACCGCGGCGCGGCGGTCAGCCGGGCGCGAGAACTCGGCCTGTTGTAATTCGACCGTCGGCACCGCCAGATGTGGCGACGGCGAATCGTGTTGGCACGCCGTCATGCCCGTACCAGCCGAGTTCACCCGGGTGAATCGGACCTGCGGATGAGGACAGCTCGGTTCGTGCACTGCCATAGTGGTCGTTACCGAGCCGCGACCGCAGCCCGCCTGGCGCACCATTTCGTCTGACTGCGCCCGCACTAGTCCTCGCAATGGCCTCGTGAAGGCAGCGCGAGTGCGGCGCCGACCATGCACCGACACCGGCCCAACGAACGGAGATCGCCATGTCCACCAATCAGTCGACGGCCACAAGAACCGAAAGTCCAAGACTGTCTTTGACGACCAACGTCGCGCCTCTGGTAGCGCGGTATGGCCTGGTCATCGTCCTGGTTTGGTTCGGCGCGATGAAGTTCACATACTATGAGGCCCACGGCATTTCACATTGGGTGGCCAATAGCCCTTATTTGAGTTGGGTCTACGACGCCATGTCCATCGACGCGTTCGGTCGATTGAACGGGACAGTAGAATTGGCCACCGCGGCACTTCTTGCCGTCAAACCATGGTTTCCGAAGGCGTCGATCGTGGGCGGGGTATTCGCCTCGCTGTTCTTCCTGACCACGCTGAGCTTTATGGTCACAACCCCCGGCACCGGTGAGGCGTCCGCTGGTGGCTTTCCCATCTTGTCCGCCGATGGGGAGTTCTTGATGAAAGACATCGCGCTCCTCGGCCTGGCGCTGTGGCTGTTGGCAGACGCGATCGACGCCGTCCGCGACCGGGTGAGCCTGCGGGCCGGCACCCACTAAACCGCGGTGGGTATGCCGGTTCAATCGCCATCACCCGGGTGAATCGGACGCGCGGGTGATGACATCTCACCCGGTTGGCCCGCACGCTCGTTGGCAAAGCCCGCGGATTGCACACACGTGCCCACGTGGACGTGGACGTGGGCGCACGGCACCCGCCACCGCCGCGTCGACCAAGAAGGGGTACGGACCCGGTGAACCCCAGAACGGCACTGCTGCTTTGCGATAGACGCTCGCCCCAGCGGCTCCGCGTCAATGCACGGTCTCAGGCCCGGTCGCTGCTCGAATTCGATCGGGCACCGATCTCGTTGGGCTTGTACCCGCTACTACGGGATCATCACCGGCGCGTCATCTTCACCGGAATGGGCGCATCGCACATCGCGGCCCTGCGGAGTTGGCGTCGGCTCGTGGCAGCCGGCGAGGCGGCCTGGTGGATCGATACAAAGAATCTGTTGGAGCATCCGCAGCTCCTCACGTCCGACTCCATGCTGGTCGTCACGTCGCGGTCGGGCTGCAGCCCACAGGTAGGAACTTTGGCCGAGGAGCTCGGTCGCACCGCGGTACCGCACGCGGTGATCGCGATCACCGATGACATGGCCAGTCCCCTGGTCGCTGTCTCGGACTGCGAAGTTCTGTTGCGCAGCGGCGCTTCGGCAAGCCCCACAGGGTTTCTGAACGCATTGATAGCCCACGACTACGTCGCCTCGATGATCCTCAACGAGGACAACGACGATGTCGCCGACATCGCGCGAGTCGTCGCCACCACGACGTTGCCGAAAGAACTTCGTGCAGTGGCTGCCAGCGTTGCGGCCCAGCAGGATTCGCGCTTGGCTTACGTCGGATTCGACCAGCATGCCACGGTTGCTCTGTACGCGGCGTTGCTCACCAACGACGCGACAGGGGTTGACGCCCAGGGCCACATAGCCCAGCGCGAGCTACCTGCCCTGGTGCGGCATGCAGACTCCCAGCTAACCGCGGTCCTCTTTGCTTCCAGTCACCCCTGCGATGCCGCCATGTCCGCACTGGCCGATGATCTTCTGGCAGCGGAATCAAACGTGGTGGTCGTCGGTGGCGCTGCCGTCCCCGGTGCAATCCAAATCCCTAGTCCCCCGGCCCACGCCCTCGCTGAAGTCGCGCGCGATGTCGTGGTCATCGAGCAGTTCGTGTCCCAATTGGCGTCTCAACGGGCCGCTTCCGCCTGATCTGATGACCGCCGACGACTCAGCAGCGCCAGGCGCCACCCGGCCGACTCATGGTTCGCGCCCGGTGTACCCGCGAGGTGACTCGCATGTCGTCATGCGCCTTGAGAGACACGGACACAGCCGCTTTCGTCATTGCTGTTCATCCGTTCCAAAATCGAGATAACCCCTTTGGCTTCGAAGATGGCCAGGTGAACATGATCGGGGCTTTCGTGTCCGTGCTCTCGCAGCACCGCCGCTAGGTCGGCGGTGGTGAGTCCGCACCGACGCAGGTTGCGCCGATCGACGTGCCCGTCCCGGATCAGCACTCTTAGCGGCGGATCGATGAAGCGCCGAAGACCCGGAATGAAGCGCAATCTCGCAAAGATCGCGTGGGCGACAAGAAGACAAACAAGGGCGGTGGTTGCGCTCAGCCACGAGGTGTCGCCGGCCGTCGCGGCCCGTCCGACGATGGCTCCCGTAGCCACCGCGGCGATCCAGTCGAACGGCGCGAATTCGGCGAGGGTCCGGCGCTCCATGAATCGGAACAGGACCGCGGCCGTGAGGAACAGCGCGGAAGCTTTGATGGCGGCGTCGATTGCAGCAGGCGCGTCACCGATCAGGGCGTGAAAGATTCGGTCCACCCGTGTCTCCGTCCAGGGCCCGTTGCGCGGCCTGGTGCCGACGCCTACTTGGCGCCGGACCCGACGATGGCGACGACTTCGATCTCGACACGCTGCTCGGGCAGTGCCAGCGCCTGGACGCCCACCGCAGTCCACAGCGGCGCGCTTTCGCCGAATCGCTTGCGGAATTGATCGACCATCACCGACATGTGTTGATCACCAATGGCATCCTCGTCTGTCGGGACGTGATAGGAGTGCACATTGACGACGTCGCTCCAGCTGGCTCCCGCTTCGGCGAGGGTCTTTTCGACGTTGTCGCACGCCTTGACGATCTCGTCCTCCAGGGACATGACCGACAAAGTGAAGTCCGCCTCCCACCCGCCTTGACCGGAAATCTCGACGCGATCACCAACGCGCAATGCTTGCCGGTATTGGTTGCGGGTACGAGCGATCTCACCGTATCCGGGGGTGTCAAAATATTCGAGCGTGGCCATGTGCGTTTCCTCTCATCATTGATCGGCGAACTCGGGTCGTTGCGATCGCTGTGCCGTCAGCACGCTCAACGCGGGCGTCGGGAGTCGCGGCTTAGCTCACCGACCACTATCCACCCGACGGGATGACATGTCGTCATCCGGTTGGACAATTCACCCGGGTGAACGGCACCGTCGAATATCATTCTGCCCCTGCGGCCTTGGGTAGCCGCAGCGCTTCGCCGGCCGTGAGCTCGACGTCGGCACCGCACACGAATCCCATTGACAACACGGTGCGGGGAAAGAAGACGTCGGTCAGATATGCGATTGCAATCGCCCAGCGGTTGACGAGTCGCGGAAGCGCGTAGAGGTGGTAGGCGCGGGTGACAAACTTGGCCGGATAACCCGATAGGTGCACGCCCAGCGGATTGGCGACGGCGTAGCGCGGGCCGAGATCGACAACCATACCCTTGTCGCTGTGGCGGTATTCCTTCCGCTTGCCGTAGCCGAGACTGGCGGCGACATTGCACGCCAATGTCTTACCTTGCCTGACCGCGTGCTGGGCGGTGGGCGGGGCGATCTTGCCCGGCTGGGTCAGATCCGGAACAGCGGCAGCGTCGCCCGCGGCGAACACATCGGGGTGACCAGGTACCTGCAAATCCGTCTGCACCTTGAGTCGGCCCCGCTCGGTCTCCAAGCCTAAGGTGGCGATCAACGGTGACGGTGTCACCCCCGCCACCCACGCAACCGTATACGTGCCGATCCGCGAATCATCGGTGAGCACAACATGCTCGGCGTGGACCGCCTTCAGCGTCGTGCCCAACCGCAGCTCGATCCCGCGAGCGCGCAGCACACGCATCGCCGCGTCGCCAAGCTTCCGACCGAGCTCCGGCATGACGTGATCGGCCAAGTCCAGCAGCACAAACCGCACCGCGGTCCGATCAAAGCCCATTTGTTTCGCCGCCGCATCGGCCAGCGCACGCAGTTGCGCCGTCAGTTCGGAACCGGAATAAGAGGCGCCGACAACGACAATCGTCCGTCGCGCCGCCGCGCGCGCCTGGTCTTCGTCGACGCACGCCAGTTCCAACTGTTCAATCACGCGATCTCGCAGGTACAGCGCCTCGGCCGGTGACTTCAACCCGTGCGCGTAAGTGGCCAAGCCCGGTGTGTCGAACACTCGGGTCACCGAGCCGGGCGTCAACACCAAGCGATCCCAGGACAGTGTCCCTACCCCGCCCTCTGGATCGGTGAACGAGAGCGAATGCCGATCGAGGTCGACGCTGTCGACACGGCCGCGCACCGCCCGCACGCCCCTGAGTGTTCCGGCCAGCGGGATGCACACTAACCGCGGGTCAACCAGCCCACCGGCGACGTCGGCCAACAATGGAGAGTACTGCAAGTAATCCACCGGCGACACGATGGTCACGGTCACATCGGAGGCACGCGCTCTGCCCAACGATCGAACCAGTCGACGCGCGCACTCGAAAGCGGCGAATCCACTGCCGACGATGACAACCGAGGTGGGCTTGTGCTGCTGCCGGGAAAGGGCGATCGCGTTCAATTCTGTTCTCCTGACCGGTATTCGGGAATCCACCGCTTTCGGCAGAATTCACCCGGGCGGAACTGGCGTCGGGGTTCGTCAGAAACCCCATTGCTCGCTGATGTCTTCGTCGACGACGATGTGCATGGCGGCTTCCTCGGCCGAGGCGGCACCACCGTCGAGGCCGACGTCGCGGGCAAGGTAGTCCGAGCTCGGATCCGTGGCGTCCACGTCGAACGCGACAAGCCGGCCGGCGCGCATCGCGCCGACCTGATCGTCGATCGGCTCACCGTCGCCGTCGGCGCGATCACCGATTCCATCGCCGTCGGTCTGATCGGTCACCTCGGGCAGCTCACTGGCCAGTCGGCGAGCCAGGCTTTCGTGGGTGCGCGCTTCCCGTGCGGTGAGGCCCCACGCCCGCAGTTCACGCGGTTGTTCCGGGGGCGAGTAACCCTCGTCGAGGTCGATGCCCGTCTGTTCGGCGTCCAGGCTCTCTTCTGGTTCGAGTAGATGGGCCTGCACATCGTCGAATTCGAAAATCCCCATCAGCGCCGCCTCCGCTTCCTCGCTCGTCCTCGTTGCACATGGGCCTCGCTACGCATCCGGATGACCATGTGCGGGTAGTGCAACTCGAATGCGGGCCGCTCGGAGCGGATGCGGGGCAGCTCGGTGAAGTTATGCCGCGGCGGTGGGCTGCTGGCGGCCCACTCCAAGGAGTTGCCGTGGCCCCACGGATCGTCGACAGTGACTGGTTCGCCGTAGCGCCAGCTGCGAAAGACATTCCACACGAAGGGCAACATCGAAGCCCCCAGGGTGAACGCGCCGATCGTCGAGACGATGTTGAGCCCCTGGAATCCGTCGGTGGGCAGGTAATCGGCGTAGCGGCGTGGCATGCCCTCGTTGCCGAGCACGTGTTGCACCAGAAACGTTGTGTGGAAGCCGATTAACGTCAACCAGAAATGTAGCTTGCCCAGCCGTTCGTCAAGGAGTCGCCCGGTCATTTTGGGAAACCAGAAGTACACCCCGGCATAGGTAGCGAAGACGATGGTGCCGAACAGCACGTAGTGGAAGTGGGCCACCACGAAGTAGGAGTCGGTGACGTGGAAGTCGACCGGCGGGCTGGCCAGCAGCACGCCAGACAGGCCGCCGAGCAGAAAGGTCACTAGAAACCCCATCGCGAAAAGCATTGGCGTTTCGAACGTCAACTGCCCCCGCCACATCGTCCCGATCCAATTGACGAACTTGATCCCGGTGGGCACGGCGATCATGTAGGTCATGAACGAAAAGAACGGCAGTAGCACGGCACCGGTGGCATAAAGATGATGGGCCCACACCGCGATCGACAACGCACCGATGCTGAGGGTGGCGTAGACCATGGTGGAGTAACCGAACATCGGTTTGCGCGAGAACACCGGGACGACTTCGGAAATGATGCCGAAGAAGGGCAGCGCGATGATGTAGACCTCGGGATGCCCAAAGAACCAAAACATGTGCTGCCACAATAGGACTCCGCCGTTCGCGGGGTCGAACACGTGGGCTCCCAGGTGCCGGTCGGCGGCTAGCCCGAAAAGGGCGGCTGTCAGCAGCGGGAATGCGACTAGCACCATGATGCTGGTGACCAAGATGTTCCAGGTGAAAATCGGCATCCGAAACATCGTCATGCCGGGAGCGCGCAAGCACACCACCGTGGTGATCATGTTGACGCCGCCCAGGATGGTGCCCAGCCCACCGACGATGAGGCCAAGGATCCATAAGTCACCCCCGGGCCCCGGGGAATGGACGGCATTGGACAGCGGGGTGTAGGCAGTCCAACCGAAGTCCGCCGGTCCGCCAGGGGCGACAAAGCCCCCTAGGGCGATCAATGCACCGAACATGAAAAGCCAAAACGAGAACGCGTTGAGCCGCGGGAAGGCCACGTCGGGCGCCCCGATCTGTAAGGGCAGCACCAGGTTGGCGAACCCGAACACGATTGGCGTCGCATAAAACAACAGCATGACCGTGCCGTGCATGGTGAACAGCTGGTTGTATTGCTCGTTGGACAGGAACTGCAGCCCGGGCGCGGCCAGCTCGGCACGTATCAGCAGCGCCATGAATCCGCCGATGAAAAAGAACGCGAAACACGCGACGATATACATCATCCCGATCATCTTGTGATCGGTCGTCGTGATCAGACGGTAGATCAGGTTGCCCGTGGGGCCGGCACGCTCCGGAAATGGGCGGCGGGCCCGCAACTCCTGCAACGGGGGCGCCGAGATGGCCATTGATCGATCTCCTAGATAATTGAAAGTGCAAGCGCTGCCGACGCTTCAACGTCGAAGTGCCCGCGACCAGGAAGCCGCGAACTTGGACACCCCGACGTGTTCGAGCACGGTGAACGCGTCGGGCAGATCGATGCCAACCGCGCTTAGTCGGTCGAAAACCTCCTGCGCCTGCGCCGCCTTCCCCGACACGGTGTCACGGGTGATGACGGCATGGTCGGCCACCGCCTCCAGGGTCGGCCGCGCAATGGTGTTGACCGTATTGGGAGCCACCAACTCGGTGACGTACATGGTGTCGGGGTAGCGGGGATTTTTCACACCGGTGGAGGCCCAGAGCGGGCGTTGCACACGAGCGCCCGCAGCGCGCAGTGCCGCAAATCGTGGCGCTGCCTCGAAGACTTGCCGGTAGGCCTCGTAGGCCAACCGCGCGTTGGCGATACCGGCCTGTCCGCGCAGCGTGCGGGCCGCGCCGGTGCCGATCGCCTCGAGCCGCCGGTCAACCTCGGCGTCCAGCCGAGACACGAAAAGTGATGCAACCGAATGTATCTGTGAGATATCCGCACCGGTTTGCCGAGCGGCGTCAAGGCCGGCCAGATAGGCGTCCGCCACAGCTCGGTAACGTTCAACCGAGAAGATCAGCGTTACGTTGACACAGACACCCCTGGCCAGCGCGGCGGTGATGGCGGGCAGCCCCGCCGCAGTTGCCGGTATCTTGATGAACACGTTCGGCCGGTCGACAGCCTTAGCCAACTCGGTGGCCTGCGTCACCGTCGCGTCGGTGTCATGCGCCAACTCCGGATCGACCTCGATCGAGACTCTTCCGTCGACGCCGTCGGAGGCCTCCCACTGCGGACGCAACACATCGCAGGCCGCCTGGACATCGTCGATGACCGCGGTGCGGACGGCGGTTTCGGCATCGATGCCGCGGGCGATCAGCTTCGCGATCTGGCCGTCGTAGGTGTGGCTCTGGGTGAGCGCACGCTCGAAGGTCGACGGGTTGGTGGTCACGCCAACAACGCATCTCGTGTCGATCAGCCGCCGCAGCTCGCCGGATTGCAACAAGGGGCGGGACAGATCATCGAGCCAGACGGACACCCCCGCTGCCGATAGGGCGGCCAGGTTCGGATTCTGCGTCATGGGTTCGGCAGCGTTCGTTGGCGAGGGGCCGAGCCCACGCCGTTACGGGCAGGGCGTGCCATGGTGTGCGGTAATTGCCGGCGGGTCGACTCCGCCGTCGCGGTCGGGCAAGGACCATCCCGGTCGAATGTAGTGACAGGTATAGCCGGATGGGTAGCGCTGCAAGTAATTCTGGTGCTCAGGTTCGGCCTCCCAGAACTCGCCGGCCGGATTGACCTCCGTGACAACGGCGCCAGGCCATCGCCCCGACGCCTCGACGTCGGCGATGGTGTCCACCGCGATGCGCTTTTGCTCGTCGTCGAGATAGAAAATCGCCGACCGGTAACTGCTTCCGACATCATTGCCCTGACGGTGTCGGGTGGTCGGGTCGTGGATCTGGAAGAAGAATTCCAGCAGCGCTCGGTAATCGGTCTCGCCTGGGTCATAGGTGATCTCAAGTGCCTCGGCGTGTCCGGGATGATTGCGGTAAGTGGGATGGGTGTTCCTGCCGCCGGTGTAGCCGACCCGGGTCGACACGACACCGGGCCGCTGGCGAAACAGTTCTTCCATGCCCCAAAAGCAGCCACCGGCGAGGATGGCGATCTTGTGGTCATCTTTCATGATTGTTGGCCGTCCTTGGCGAACAAGTGCAGATAGCGCCCATAACCCTGGGCTTGCAGGTCGTCACGGTGGATGAATCGCAGCGACGCCGAGTTGATGCAGTAGCGCAACCCGCCGGTCTCTGTCGGGCCGTCCGGGAACACGTGCCCGAGATGGCTATCCCCGTGGGCCGAACGCACCTCCACCCGATCCATGAAATGGCTGCGGTCTTGCCGTTCGACAACGTTATCCGCGCTGATTGGCCTGGTGAAGCTGGGCCAGCCAGTTCCGCTGTCGAACTTGTCTACCGAAGCGAAAAGTGGTTCTCCGGAAACGATGTCGACGTAGATGCCGGGTTCGTGGTTGTTGCAGTATTCACCCGTGAAGGGAAGCTCGGTGCCGCTCTCCTGGGTGACGTGGTATTGCGCGGCACTTAGCGATTCGACCGCGGCGGGGTCCTTGCGGTATTGGTGTGACACTTGTTCTCCTTCGTTCACGCCTGCTGATGCTGCAGCGCTGGGCATTTCGGCACGTTTCCCGAGTCGGGCTAGTTGCGCCCGGCCATGACGCCGCCGTCGACGTTGAGGATCGCACCGGTGATCCAACTTGCCTCGTCGGAGAGCAAGTACGTCACGGCGTTGGCGACGTCGGATGCGGTGCCGACACGTCCCAGCGGATGGATCGGCGCGAAAGTTTCGAGTGTGGCGTCGATCTGGTCCTTGGGTATGAAGCCCTCGTAGAGCGGGGTCTTCACGACGGCCGGGGCGACCGCGTTGACCCGGATCTGGTGACCGGCGAGCTCGATGGCCAGGTTATGGGTGAGGGCGTGCAGGCCGGCCTTTTGCATCGAATAGGCCGAGGATGGTGTCGCGCCCATCGCTTGGTGAGCCCACATGCTGCCGATATTGACGATTGCGCCACCCTGCGCCCTAGCGATCATGCCGCCAACGACGGTTTGCGTCAGGAAGAACAGGGCATAGTTGAGCTCCATGTAGGAGTCGTAAACCTGCTCATCGCACTCGAGAAATGGCTTGGGGATAAAGAATCCGGCCGCATTGACCAGCAGTGTCGCATCGGCGTGCTGTTCGGACAAGATGCGCTGAACGTCGGCGACCGCGCCGCGGTCGGTCAACTCGGCGGTGATTCCCCAAGCTTGACCACCGCCGCCGTTCAGTTGGGTGACGGTGTCGTCGACACGCTCCTTCGAGCGGCCGACGATCACCGCGCTGCCGCCGTGCCGTACGACATCAGCGGCGACCTGCCGGCCCATTCCGGCGCTGCCCCCTACCACGACGACCTTCTTGGAATCGAAGTGCATGTCGAGATCCTTCCGCTGCTCATTCCCGGTGACTTCCCGCCGGGCCGTTGCCCGGCAGAAGAGTTGAGGTCCCCGACGACACCCGCTTTGTCACGCACGCCGACGTTGAACTGACGCCAGTCTGCTGGCCGCCGGGGTGAGCCGTCATCACCCCCGTGCGATTTCACCCCGGGTGAGTCTCGGCGCCAGTGGCGCACGCCGGCGCTGCCGATCACCCATAGTGGGGTGCGCTGCCCAGACACGCGGCCGCTAAACTAATCGGCACACCACCTTCGAGCGCTCTTGTGATGGTCAGATATGACTGATGACGCCGCGGCCGGACTGACCCCCCGGGGCCGGGCCACCTATGCACGGATCGTCGGCGCGGCCGCCGACCTGGTGTACAAGCAAGGCCTATGCAACACCGTCGAGAGCGACGTGCGCAAGGCCGCGTCCGTGAGCGGGTCGCAGATGACCCACTACCTCAAAGACCGGCATTCCATGACGCGCGCCATCATCGCGTGGCGACGTAATGAAGTCGTCACCTTTCACACGTCGGGCGAGCTGACCAAGCTGGACAGTTTCACGGCGCTGCAGAAATGGGCAGAGCTCAACATCCAGAAGCAGATCGACGTGAATTGCATGGGCGGATGCGCATTTGGCTCTCTGGTGGGCGAATTGACCCCACCCGAGGATGACATCCGCGGCGACATCAGCGCAGTCTACGACGAGTGGATTGCGCTGTTCCGCACCGCGCTGGCCCGCATGCGCAAGCGCGGGGACTTGCGCGCCGATGCCGACCCCCTGCACCTTGCTCGGGTGCTGGTCGCCGCTCACCAAGGCGGATCGCTGCTCAGTCAGACGACACACTCCATCAATCCGCTGCGCGACGCGCTCAATGCCGCCGTCGACTACGTCCGTTCGTTCGCGACCCGACCGTCGACCGCCGCGGGCCGCCGCACGGCAAGAACGGATCCCGCGCGCTGACTGGCTCGGGCGCGGTTGCCTGCATTGCTCACTGGCACCGGCCGCGACCAACGCTGTTGACGTCCGAATGGCGCACTCCTACTATTTGGGGCATATACCCCAGTCTGAACGACAACTGTTATGCACCGAGGCCGTCGTTGAATGATTATGACTACTGCGCTGGTCTTGCGGCGCGCATTGGCGATGCTGGCCGCTGCTGGGGAGCAGCCGAGCTCAACCGCCCGGGTGTCCATCACGGTCATAGCCAGGGTGCTGGGCGACGTCACCTTGGTTATCGCCAGTTGCCACCAGATTCCGCTGCGCGATGTCACCGAATCGGTCCCACGCGTTTTCGACATGGACACCCACCCGATCCGGCTGGATACGCTCAGTGGCGATCCCCGGGTGGTGATTCGTGCCGACGGAATCGATCTACCCGCGGATTTGTCGCTGCGGGTTCACCTGGAAGCGACCGCGCTCACCAGCGACTCGACTGCCGCGCTGCTGCACGACTTCGGTGAACTCACTTTGACCGCCCAAGCACCGATGGTCAACCTCCAGCTGCCGCTGGGGCACCTTCGCGCCAGCTCGAACGATCGTTGACGCCACCGGGAATAAAGCCGCTCAGTGGGTCATATGCCCCATAAGTCAACAGGAGGCGACATGGATGAGCATCGCCACGTCGAGTGGGACCCGAACACACGCCGCATCTATACCGCCCGACTCCTGTTGCGCCCGTGGCAACTTGATGACGACACCGCGGCCTCCCGGATATACGGCGCACCGGAGGTTGCCCGCTGGTTATCTCCGGCGCTGCCGCATGTCACCGACGAAGCACAGATGCGCCGACTACTTGGCACATGGATCACCGAGAGCGATGCGGCCAGACTGCCCCTGGGTCGCTGGGCAATCGCCGACCGGGCGTCGGGCGACCTGATCGGTGGAGTTGCGCTGCTGCCGCTTCCACCCCTCTGCACCGATCTCGAGATCGGCTGGCAGGTCGCACCGATGTGGTGGGGTCACGGCTACGGCGCGGAAGCCGGTCATGAGTGGCACATCAGGCATTCACAAATGTAGGTATCAGCGAGGTGTTCGCGGTGGTACGGCCCGGAAATCACCGCGGCGTGGCCACCGCCCGGCGAGTAGGGATGGAATGGGTCGGCGAGACCGATAAGTATTACCAGTTGCCCCTGAAGGTCTACCGCCTGAGCAAAGCGGACCTGGATTTGCCGGAGCCGGCCTGTGCGCCGGGCTCGGCGTAAGGCCGGTATGGGGCATGGGCCCCATACCGGTGAACAGCCGGTAACCTTCTCGCATGTCTGTCCAGGACTCCGCCCAACTGCCGGTGACACGTCGCGGACGAGCAACACGCGACCGGATCATCAGCTGTGCCGCGGAGTTGTTTGTGACCCAAGGCGTTTCCGCAGTCAGTCAGGATCGGGTGCGGCAGGCCGCCTCGGTCAGCGGTTCACAGTTGTCGCATTACTTTGCCGACAAGTCCGCACTGGTACGAGCCGTCATCGTTCGGCAGACCGAGGTGCTGCTCGACTTTCATCGACAACCCGCGTTGAACAATCTGGACACCTTCGAGGACTTCGAGAAGTGGGTCGAGCTGACGTTGGTGGCGGCTCGGCGGCAAAATCGCCGCCAAGGGCTGCCGACGTTCGGGTTGCTGGCCGGCCAACTCGGAAAGCAGGACGAGCAGACGCGCGAACTGTTGGCCGATGGTTACCGGCAATGGACGGCGCTCTTCCGCCGCAGTCTGACGCGAATGAAGAAGAACGGGTTGCTGGTCGAGTCCGCCAGTCCCACCGTCCTTGCCAATGTGTTGGTGACGGCTCACGAGGGCGGTGGACTGATGACTCGCGCGTACGGCAAGACCTGGCCGGATCGCGAGGCGCTGTCTTTCGCATTGAACTACCTGCGCCAGTTCGCCGCTCACCCGCGTGACCGGCGTCGGGCGCGGCCGTCGGCTCGGCCCGTGCGCAGTGCTCAATGAACTCTCGGCCGTCAAACCCGTTGCGCCCGATCACTTCCACAGAACGCAGAATTCGCGCAGCGTCGCCGGCCCCCGGAACGCCGGGGCCCGGTCGACACGCCGCGCCCGGCCGTCTCCGGTTCGCCGAGCGTCGGCCATCCCGGTGATGCACACTGTCGGCATCGTCATGCCCACAGAGAAGGAAGTGCAGCCGATGCAGCCCAACCGTTCATCCCGCTGGCTGGCCCTACCGATGCTGGTCGGTGCCGCCCTCGTCGGAAGCACTGCGACGGCGACCGCAACTCCCCAAGATGACGCCTACCTCGCCCAACTTCGGGCCGTCGGCCTGACCTGGCCGCCGCGGACCGAGGAGGCGCTCATCGGGGAGGCGCACCTCATCTGCTACGACCTCTCCTGGGGGTGGACACCACAGGAGATCGCCGACGACGTGCATGCCCACTTGGACAAAAGAGGTGTGACGTTGTTGGACGTGGGCACCATGGTCAACGCCGCGCATTCCACGTATTGCCCGGGCAACGTGTGCGATGCGCCAACGTTGTGCACCTAGGCCACCGGGGCCGGCGCACCGCCCGAGGTGATGTCGTCGGCTAACGGAGCGACGGCAGCGATGATCTGGTCGACGGTGGTCGGCGGTACTCCGGCGTTCGTGAGCGCGTTGACGAGATGCCCGGCGACGAGCTCGAAGTGGTGCGCGCTGATCCCCCGCCCTTGATGCACCTGCTTCATCGCAGCGCCGGTGTAGGGTTCGGGTCCACCGAGTGCGGCCGAGAAAAACTCGACCTGCTTGCCCTTGAGTCGGTTCATGTTGGTGCCGGTGAAGAAGTCGCACAGATCGGCGTCAGCGAGCACGCGCTCATAGAAGTCGTGGACAACGCCCTCGATAGCCTCGTACCCGCCGATCTCGGCGTAAATGCTCGGTGAGCTGTCAGTCATCAGAGGAATATTTGAGGTTGCTTTGATGACGCGCTACGACAGAGAACCTCCGACGTGATAGTGCTTTTGTCCCAGCCGGTCGCGTCCTGTTGCTGACGAAACCCGTTGTGCCGGCGGCGGTCAACGGCGTACCACCGTGGTCAGGACGATCCGTGAGTGCCGGAGGTAAGCCCCGGATCGCGATGGGTGCGGGGGCGCGTTCCACCCGGCCGGTTGCCGCAGTGCGGCCACCAAATTCGTTGCAGTTCAATACTTGTCGGCGTACGGGGCTGCCGGGAAGGTTAACTGTCGGTGCGTCTGGCAGCCGCCGCGGGGCCGGGCGCGGGAACGGCTGGCCGTCGGTTGCCGAGCGAAGCGTCGGCCGGCGCCGAACAAGGATTCGGCGGTATCGCCGGGATGCGCGACGCGCGTTATTCGACTTCGCCGTACTCGTCGAACCAGTAGGCGAGTTTGCCGCGCCGACTCACCGCACGCAGCCTGGATTCGGCCGCGGCCCGCGTCTTGCTGGTGGTGACGATCAGCAATTCGTCGCCGGTCTCGATGCGGGTATCGGGAGTCGGGACGAAGGTGTGGCCATCACGAATGATCAGCGTGATCACCGCGGGGTCGGGCAACCGGAGTTCGAGGATGGTGACATTGTGCAGCCGCGACGGCGCCTGCACGGTCATGGTCAGCAGCTCCGCATCGAGCATGTCCAGTGGCGCCGCCTCGACCTGGATTTCCCGGGTGGCTTCGCGGGAGATCAGCCCCAGCCGCTGCGCCACCGGGCGCAGGCTCGGGCCTTGCACCAGGGTGAACACCACCACGAGCAGGAAGACGATGTTCAACAGCCGATAACTGCCGGCCACCCCGGCCACGACCGGGAAGGTCGCCAGCACGATCGGAACCGCTCCCCGCAGACCCGCCCACGACAGGAAAATCTGCTCGCGCCAGGGGATGCGAAACCACACGAGCGAGGTGACGACCGAGAGCGGACGGGCGACGAGCAGCAGGACGGTCCCAACGACGATCGCTGGGATCACGTCATCCGCCAGGTCGCTGGGATTGACCAGCAGTCCCAACAGCACGAACAGTCCGATCTGTGCCAGCCAGCCGACCCCTTCGGCGAACGACCGGGTTGCCGAGCGGTGTGGGAGCCCCGAGTTGGCCAGGACCACCGCGGACAGATAGGCGGCGATGAATCCGCTCGCGTGGGCCTCGCCAGCGGCGGCGAACGCAACGAGGCCCAGGCCGAACGTCGCGATCGGGTACAGACCCGAGGCCGGTAGCGCGATGCGCCGCAGCGCGAAAGCCCCCAGGTAGCCCACGGCCACTCCACCCGCCGCGCCGCCAAAGAGCTCCGCGACCAGGTCGACGACCGCACCCTGCGGCTCGAACTCGAACGGCACGACGCTGAACATCAGCACCAGGATCACCCCCGGCGCGTCGTTGAAACCGGACTCGGCCTCGAGGAGTCCCGCGACCCGACGGGGCAGCGGCAGCACGCGAAGGACGGAAAACACCGCGGCGGCGTCGGTCGAGGAGACGATGGCTCCGAGCAACAGGGCGAGCTGCCAGTCGGCGCCCAGCAGCAGGTGCGTCAAACAGGCCGTCACGACCGCGCTGATGACGACGCCGACCGTGGCCAACGCGACCGCGGGGGCCAGCACCTTGCGGATGTCGGTGAACCGGGTCGTCAACCCGCCTTCGATCAGGATGAGGGCCAGCGCCGCGGTGCCGACGTTGCGGGCCAGTTCCACGTCATCGAACTGGAGGCCGAGCGCGTCCTCGCCGAGCACCACCCCGACGAGCAGGAAGAACAACAGACTGGGGAACCCGACCCGGCTTGCCACGCGGGTACCGACGATGCTGGCCAGCAGCACGAGGCCACCGATCAGCAACGTCAGATACAGCTGCTGCAAGCTCATTTCATTCCCGTCGGACATGTCCCGGCAGCGGTCGCCGGATCAGCACTCATCTACGGACCACTCATCTACGGACAAGGGCGCCGTTGGCGTGCTGCCAGTAAATCAGTACCGCCTCGCCGTTCGCTCACCGTGGCCGTGGCCGGACCCGGGCCCGGCCCACGTGGATGAGACAAAATGACTGGGTGGCGAAGCGGAAAATGCGAATCGGGATTGCCGGGGCAGGCAAGATCGGCCGTTCGGTCGCGGGTGAGTTGTTGGACAGTGGCCACAAGATTTTGTTGATCGAGCGTGAACGGAGCAATTTCGAGCCGCGCACGGTTCCCGGCGCGGACTGGCTGAATGCCGACGCGTGCGAGTTGACCGCATTGCAGGAGGCGGGGCTGCAGACGTGCGACGTCGTGATCGCCGCGACCGGAGACGACAAATCCAATCTGGTGGTCGGACTGCTGGCCAAGGTCGAATTCGGGGTGCCCCGGGTGGTGGCGCGCATCAACGACGTCCGCAACGCGTGGCTGTTCACCCAGACCTGGGGCATCGACGTGGCGGTCTCGACGCCGGACGCGATGGTCGCCGGCATCGAGGGCGCCATCGACGTCGGGCATTTGGTGCGATTGATGGCTCTGCACGAAGGGCGCGCGGCGCTGACGAAACTCACGCTGCCCGAGGGCAATCCGCTGGTGGGGCAGCAAATGCGCGATTTGGAGCTGCCCGAGAACACCGTCCTGGTCACCGTCCTTCGGCGCGACGAGGTGATCGTTCCGCGGCCCGGTGATGTGCTGGAAGCCGGCGACGAGATGTTGTTCGTCAGCAACGACGCCCTGGAGCTGTCGCGGAAGGCCGACAAGGACGGGCCGCTGTGGGGGGCGATCCGCCGGGCCTGGCGGGCCGATACCTGAGGGTGATCCGAGGGTGGGCTGCGGCTAGGGCAGCACGGTGTGCATCAACATCACGTCGTATGCCGACCACAGCGACAGGTTGAAGTACAGGTCTCGGCCCGACGACCACGGATGGATCATCGGCGCGTAGATGCCGCCGGGCATCTGGAACGACGAGACCAGCGGTTGCTCGTCACTCCACGGCCCCACCGGCGTCGGCGCGGTCCTGGCGACGACGTCGTTGCTACCGCCGTTGGTGTACAACACCAAGTACTGCTTGAGGTAGTTGTTGTACTGGGCCGACATCTCGCCGACCGGACCCGGCCACAGCGGGGTCGCCGCACCCGGGTTCGCGGGCACCCAGCGTCCGCCATTGTCGCCGTTCCAGTATTGGTACTTACTCAGGTCCGGCAGTTGGTTCGGCGGGACACGGGACAGGAACACCGCGCCGCCACGGCCCGAGGGCGTGCCGAAGTTGTAGAGATAGCCGTCCTGCCCCTTCATGAAGGCGCCCATTTGGAAGTTCTCGTTGCCCGGGGTGAACCCGAACCCCGGCACCGTGTCGGGCGCAGCGGTGCGGATGGAGCTGGGGAAGATCCCCCAGTTAGTGCCGTTGTCGTTCGACCTGGCGATCGCGGAATAGTTGGTCGACCATTCACCGTCGCGGCCCCAGCGCCGAATCGACATATAACTCATGTACTGCGTTCGCCCAATCGAAATGGCCGAAGTCGGAATGATTCCCGTTTCGTGGGTCGCCTTGTGAATGGTGTTGACGACCTGCTTGGAAAGGCCGTTGGTCCACACCGGGGAGCCCGAATAGTTGTTGTTGGGCACACCGTCGGCAAAGTGGATGCCCTGCGACAGGTCATGGTCATTGCTGCGGAACAGCACGTTGTACCGCCACTGCTGGCCGCGCACCTTGCAGTAACCAAAGGTGTCACCGAAAGCCATCAAAGCCTGGCGATTGGCGGGATCGCCGTTGTCCCAGACGATCCCGAGGTCAGTCCCGGAGATGCCGAAGCGCTGCAGCGTCTTGTTCGGACCGTTCGGACCGGTGACCCAGTCGACCAACGACGTCGGCGATCCCGCGATCTGGGCCGGCGGTGGGAGCGCGGCGTCGGGCGCGGGTTGCTGCGCGGGCTGGGCCGCCGGCGGGGCCGCATTCGGCCGCAGCGGCGTGGCGTTCGGCGACTGCGGCAGGCCCGGCGCCGGGGGATTCGGCGCGGGCGGCGGCACGACGCCGGCCTGCGGAACCATCGGCGCGGAGTACCGCTGCGCGCCGGTGTTGGGCTTGAGCAACGACGAGATCAGTGGGCCCAGTTTGGGTAGCGGTGCTTGGTCATTGGCGTGCGACGGCCGTCGCCCCGTCGGTGGCTGGACGACCGGCTGCGGGGCGGGCATCGCCGGTGGCGCAGCGGGAGGGTCGATATTGGCCTCGGGCGCACCGCAGGGCGTGGCATTTGCTGCCGGCGCGGGTCCTGCCGCGACGATGTAGGCGATAGCGGCCACCGGCACCACCGCTAGCGACATGGTCCGAAGAATCCCCGACAAACTCATACCCTTCCAGTAGCGAGACGCCGCATTGACGTTCGCGTTGGCTCATGTGACGATAGTGATCAACGGGACTCATGTGACCAGCCATCAGCTAATAGGTATATATCCGTGACCGTGTCGAAACCGAGGCTTCCGAGGCCTGCGACGCCGCCACGTGGCATTTGCTAGCCGCGCCCTTCGACGGAGTCCGCCACACCCGATCGACAACGCCGACGGTGGAGCGACGCCGCAACGACAAGCACCGATGTCACCGTTGTCGCGCCGCGCGCTCGATCACTTTGCCGCCTAAGCTGTGATCCGCCGCACACCTCCAACGGTGTGGACGGTCCGCCAAGGAGGACGACCGGTGAGCCCTGATAACCCGCTGCGGCCGAACGGATCCGGACGCGCATACCTTCGCCGAGTGGTCGCCGCCTCCATGGCCGGCACCATCGTCGAGTGGTACGAATTCTTTCTCTACGGCACCGCGGCCACGTTGGTGTTCGGGAAGGTCTTTTTCGCCAAGGGCGGCACCGACCTCGACGCCGTCTTCGCCGCCTTCGTGACCTACGCGGTGGGCTTCGCGGCGCGCCCGCTGGGCGGGGTCGTGTTCGGCCAACTCGGAGATCGGTACGGGCGCAAGAAACTCCTGCAGCTGAGCCTGGTGCTGGTGGGCGTCGCGACATTCCTGATGGGTTGTCTGCCCACCTTCGCCCAAATCGGATACTGGGCGCCGACACTGTTGGTGGTGCTGAGGTTCATTCAGGGCTTCGCCGTCGGCGGCGAGTGGGGCGGCGCCGTGCTGCTGGTCGCCGAGCACAGCCCGAACGCCGGCCGCGGCTTCTGGGCGAGCTGGCCGCAATGCGGTGTACCGGGCGGCAACCTGTTGGCCACCGCGGTACTGCTGGTGCTCACCTCGACCCTGTCCGACGCGGCGTTCCTCAGCTGGGGCTGGCGGGTAGCCTTCTGGTTGTCCGCGGTGGTGGTGTTGATCGGCTACTACATCCGAACCAAGGTATCCGACGCCCCGCTCTTCTTGGCAGCCCAAGAAGAGGCCGAGCGCACGAAAGACGACCGGGTGGGCGTGGTCGAAGCGATAAAGCGTTATCCCCGCGGCATTTTGACCGCCATGGGGCTACGTGTGGGCGAGAACATCATGTACTACCTGGTGGTCACCTTCTCGATCACCTACCTCAAGGTGCACGTGCACGCGGACACCAAAACCATCTTGTGGTGGCTGCTGGCCGCAAACGCGGTACATTTCGCGGTCATCCCATTCTTCGGGGGCCTCAGCGACCGATTCGGCAGGCGCCCAGTCTATTTCGTCGGTTCGCTGGCTGGCGGAACCTGGGGATTTTTCGCCTTCCCGATGATGAACAGCGGTAACAACGCGATCATCATGTCGGCGGTCGTCATCGGCCTGGTGTTCCATGGGCTCATGTACGCGGTCCAGCCGTCGATCATGGCGGAGATGTTTCCGACCCGGATGCGCTACTCGGGTATTTCGCTGGGCTACCAGGTCACGTCGATCGTGGCCGGGTCGCTGGCACCGATCATCGCGGTTCGCCTGCTCGAGATGTACAAGTCCGCGGTGCCCATCGCCTGGTATCTGGCCGCGGCCGCCGCGGTGAGCGCCGTGGCCGCGTTGGCCGCCCGCGAGACGAAGGGCATCGATCTCGCCGAGTTGGACCGCGCCGACGTCGCGGGTGCCCACGCGCAGCTCGTCGAGGGCGCCGTCTAGCTTGGCGCGTCCGTCACCAGGGCAAAGCCCGGGCCACGCCGGCCCCGCGTCGAAATGGCCGCGGCATCAATGTGGTGTCCCCACGTTTGCCTGCCCCCAGGGATGGTAATGCCCCAACAGGGTGGACGTGCTCGGCCGGCCGGGGCGTCCACCTAGGTCCCGTCGGTTCAGCCCGAGAGCCGACGGGTCCGCCTTTTTCGGGGCGGCGCAGGAGTAGCGTGCGCTGGTATGGACGGCTCGGCATCAGTGTGGATTCTCGGCGGCTACCAAAGCGACTTTGCCCGCAACCTCAGCAGGGAGGGACATGACTTCGCGGCCCTGACCGCTGAAATCGTTGAGTCCACCTTGGCCGCCGCCAAGGTGGATGCCGGCGACATCGGCGTCGTCCATGTCGCGAACGCCTTCGGCGAGTTGTTCGCCGGACAGGGTCACCTCGGGGCAATGCCGGCCACGGTATGCGACGGACTGTGGGACACCCCGGCGGCGCGCCACGAAGCCGCGTGCGCGTCCGGCAGCGTCGCGGCGCTGGCGGCGCTGTCCGATCTGCGATCCGGGGCGTATGACACCGCGCTCGTGGTCGGGATCGAGCTGGAAAAGACGGTGCCCGGCGACACCGCCGCGCAGCATCTGGGCGCCGCGGCGTGGACGGGTCACGAGGGCGCCGACGCCCGCTATCTGTGGCCGTCGATGTTCTCCCAAGTCGCCGACGAATACGACCGCCGCTACGGCTTGGACGAGACCCACCTGCGCGCGATCGCACAATTGAACTTCGCCAACGCGCGACGCAACCCCAATGCCCAGACCCGCGGCTGGACCGTCCCCGATCCGATCACCGACGACGAGGCGTCGAACCCGATCACCGAGGGACGGCTGCGGCGCCTGGACTGCAGCCAAATGACCGATGGCGGTGCGGGTTTGGTGCTGGTCAACGACGCCTACCTACGGAATCATCCCGGCGCGCGCCCGATCGGCCGCATCCAGGGCTGGGGACATCGCACCGTCGGGCTCGGGTTGCAACAGAAGCTGGACCGTTCCGGCTCGGACGACCACGACCCCTACGTGTTGCCGCATGTGCGCTCGGCGGTGCTTGACGCGATGCGTCGTGCCCGGGTGACCCTGGACGACACCGACGGGTTCGAAGTCCACGACTGCTTTACCCCCAGCGAGTACCTGGCTATCGACCACATCGGGCTAACCGGTCCGGGCGAGTCGTTCAAGGCGATCGAAAACGGGGAGATCGAAATCGGCGGCCGGCTCCCGATCAACCCGAGCGGCGGACTGATCGGCGGCGGGCATCCGGTCGGGGCCACCGGTGTGCGGATGCTGCTCGATGCGGCAAAACAGGTCAGCGGCGGCGCCGGCGAGTATCAGGTCGACGACGCAAAGACTTTCGGCACATTGAATTTCGGCGGCAGCACGGCGACGACGGTCAGTTTCGTCGTCGGGACCACGCAAGGGAGCTGACACATGGCTATCCCCGGCGACGTGGCCATCGTCGGCAAGTTCCTGTCGACGCTGCCCGACGACGACGATCACCCGTACCGCACCGGCCCCTGGCGGCCGCAGACCACCGAGTGGGATGCCGACAATTTGATCGCGGTGGAGGGTGAGATTCCCGCCGACCTGGACGGCGTGTATCTGCGCAACACCGAGAACCCGCTGCATCCGGCGTTGCAGACCTATCACCCGTTCGACGGCGACGGCATGATCCACGTGGTGGGCTTTCGCGATGGAAAGGCCTTTTACCGCAACCGCTTTATTCGTACCGACGGTTTTCGAGCCGAGAACGACGCCGGCCAGCCGCTGTGGCCCGGGCTGGCCGAACCCGTACAGTTAGCTACCCGCGCGCAGGGTTGGGGTGCGCGGACCCGGATGAAGGACGCGTCGAGCACCGACGTCATCGTGCACCGCGGCATCGCGCTGACCAGTTTCTATCAATGCGGTGACCTGTACCGGGTCGACCCGTATTCGGCGGAGACCTTGGGCAAGGAAAGCTGGAACGGACGCTTCCCCGCCGATTGGGGCGTCTCGGCACATCCGAAGGTCGACCACAGGACCGGAGAGCTGCTGTTCTTCAGCTACAGCAAGCAAGAGCCGTACCTGCGCTACGGCGTCGTCGACGACAACAGCGAGCTGGCCCATTACGTCGACGTCGAACTGCCCGGCCCACGTCTCCCCCATGACATGGCGTTCACCGAGAATTACGCCATCCTCAACGACTTTCCGTTGTTCTGGGACCCGCGGCTGCTTGAGCACGACGTACACCTACCCCGGTTCTATCCGGACCTGCCGTCGCGCTTCGCGGTGATTCCCCGCCGCGGCTCACCCGCCGACATCCGCTGGTTCGAGGCGGACCCCACCTTCGTGCTGCACTTCACCAACGCCTACGAGGATGGCGACGAGATCGTGTTGGACGGGTTCTTCGAGGGCGACCCTCAGCCGCTGGACACCGGAGGAACGAAGTGGGAGAAGCTGTTTCGCTTCCTCGCGCTGGACCGGCTGCAGGCCCGGCTGCACCGGTGGCGCTTCAACATGGTCACCGGCGCGGTCAAAGAGGAACAGTTGTCGGACTCGATCACCGAATTCGGCACCATCAACCCCGAGTACGCCGGCGGTAGCTACCGCTACACCTACGCCGCCACCGGCAAGCCGGGTTGGTTTTTGTTCGACGGACTGGTCAAACACGATGTGCGCACCGGCGGCCAGGAGGGCTTCTCGTTCGGCGACGGCGTGTACGGCAGCGAGACCGCGATGGCACCGCGGGTGGGTGCCGGCGGCGAAGACGACGGCTACCTGGTCACCCTGACCACCGACATGAACGCCGACGCCTCCTACTGCTTGGTGTTCGACGCCGCCCGCATCGCCGACGGGCCGGTGTGCAAACTGCAACTGCCGGAACGCATTTCCAGCGGTACCCATTCGACGTGGGCGCCGGGTGACCAGTTGCGGCGCTGGCGCACCAGCGAGTCGGCGGCCGCCGCCGTCGCGCTGTGAACCGCGAGTTGGGCCGGCACGTTTTTATTGCATGGCGATGAACTCCCCCAGGTCCCGACGGAGTACGCATTGGCCCACGCACTTGGCGCCGATCGGTGCGATTCGCTTTGCTCGCCGATCGGCCAATTTCGAAGAGACAGTGCGGTTTTACCGTGAGCTGGTCGGGCTGCCGCTGTTCGAGACGTTCGAGGCCAGCTACGGCAGCAACGGCGCTATCTTCGGTTTGCCCAGCTGGAACCTGACGATGGAGATCGTGCAGGCGGCCGACGGCGAGGTCGCGGTCGACGCCCACGAACAGTTGTGCCTGTACTTCCCGGATCACAAGGCCCAGCAGGCCGCGATCGCGCGCCTGCAGGCCGCGGGAGCACCGCAACCGGAGCAGCACCCCTATTGGGCGGCGACGGGTGCCGTCACTTTCTGCGACCCCGACGGCCGGGAAGTCGTGTTCGCGCCGTTCGTGTTCGGAGTCAACGAGCCGAGCGACAGCTCGGGGTCGGGCAAACACGAATTCCCGGGCGGCTGAGTTTCACCGGCCGGAGCGGCCGGAGGCAAGCGCCACGATCAACGACGCCGCCGAAGTCACGACCGCGCAGATCGCGCCGACTCCGCCGACATACAGGCCATATTGCGCCGACACCGGCGGGTGGACGTTGAGCTTGTAGTACCACGCCACGAGCACCGCGATCAGCAGCGAAATGACCAGCGCGGCAACCGAAGCAAGCCGCGCCGACAACCCACGGCCGAGCATGGCACCGGACACCAGCAACACCGAGGACAGCAAGGTGATGAGCTGGCCCGCGCCGAAACCGGGGGGCAGCTGCAGGCTGCCGTGCCTACCCCCGATGGCGCTGGCCCAGCCGCCGCCACCGGCCGAGGTGGTGAGCCAGGGCAGCCAAACGCTGGCCGCAACCACCAAGGCAAACAGCGCCACCAACCATCCGGGGCGCAGGCGGGTCATGGTGCGACCTTAATAGGCCGTCGGACCGGCCATCGTGCGCCACGCAGGCCCGGCCGCAAGCCGGGCACCGGATCAGTGACCGGATCAGTTACCGAGGCCGCGGGCTCCGTTCATCCCGGGGTCGGCACCGGTGAACACGGTGACGAACCTTTCCAGGGACTCGTCGATGTCACTGCGCAGCGCGGCGGCGACGATCATGCCGATCGGCCCGAACAGGGCCGGTCCGCCGAGATGCACGTCGAAGCTGACCACCGAGCCGTCGTCCTTCGGCTTGACCTTCGCCAGCAGCTTGACCCTGACCCCGCCGACACCGTCGCCGTTGAGGGTCATCGCCTCCGGCGGTTTGTAGTGCACGATCGTCCACTTGATCCGGTTGAGCATGCCCTTGACCTCGACGATCGACTCGATCACCGTGCCCTTTTGCAGCTCGTCGGGAAGCTTGCTGCGCCAAACCCGGTGGATGCTCAGCCAGTCCTTGTAGCGGGACAGGTCGGAGGCGTGCTTCCAGGCCTGTTCTGGTGACAGGGGTACGTCGATGGATCCGGAGAGTTTCGCCATGTGCCTAGTTGTGCTGGTCGCCCTTGGCAGAGTCGGCCGCCTTCTTGGCCTCCTCCTGCACCTTGTGGATGGTGTCGGAATATTTGCCCTGCGTCTTGTCGTCGACGAACTCGCCGGCCTTGTCGATCGCCGTCTCGACCTTGTCGGCATGCTGCGCCAACAGATCCTTGGCCTTGTCCAGGAACCCCATCGGTTATCCCTTTCCCCGCGGATCACCCGGGGCCGCCGGGGATCCTCCTTGCTGGCAGAACCCTACTTGCCGGGGGCGGTGTGGGACTAATCACCCCGGTCTGTCGGCCGTCGCCACAATTGCGGCTCGATCCCGAGGATCCGGGCCCGGATCCACCAGGTGGCCTCGATGGCCGCCGCACCCAGGACCCCGATCTGCAAAGCGGTGGCCGTCACCACCGGATTCGAGAAGTCCAGCAGAAACTTCTGCTGCGCGAACGGGATGCTGAAGATCGCGACGTAGGCCAAGGCGCTGGCGGCCACCAGCGCCACCCGCCACCATTGGTAGGGACGCGCGACCACGGCCAGCACCCACAGCCCGGTCACCAGCAGCGTGATGAGCGCGGCGGTCGACGCCTGCTCCTGTTCGGTGAAGCTGGCGTGGCGGCCCTGGTACGCCACCAGATACGAGACGAAGGTAGCGGTGCCGACGATCACGCCGGACGGCACCGCCGAGGTGAGCACGCGCCGGACGAAGCGCGGATGGGCACGCTCGTTGTTGGGCGCCAGCGACAGGATGAACGACGGGATTCCGATGGTGAACCACGCGGCGATGGTGACGTGGATCGGTTGGAACGGATAGAGCAGCGGGTCGGCCCGCAGCGGTGTGGACAACAAACACTCGAGACCGACCAACAGCGCGAGCAGCACCGAGTACACCGTCTTGGTCAAGAACAGATTGGCCACCCGCTCGATGTTGCCGATCACCCGCCGACCCTCTCCCACGACATAGGGCAGCGTGGCAAACCTGTTGTCCAGCAACACTATCTGGGCTACCGCGCGCGAGGCCGGACTACCGGCGCCCATCGCGACACCGATGTCGGCATCCTTGAGCGCCAGCACGTCGTTGACGCCGTCGCCGGTCATGGCCACGGTATGCCCATGCGCTTGCAGGGCATGCACGATGGCGCGCTTCTGATCCGGCCGCACCCGCCCGAAGGTGGTGTAGGTGTCCAGCGCGTCGGCCAGGGCGGCGGGGTCTTCGGGCAGTTGCCGCGCGTCCAGCGCGTCTCCGCGCAGGCCTAGCCGGGCCGCGACGGCACCGACCGACACCGCATTGTCCCCGGAGATCACCTTGACCGAAACATGCTGGGCTGCAAAGTATTCCAGCGTCGGACGGGCGTCCGGGCGCACCTTTTGCTCCAGCACCACCAGGGCGGCCGGCGTCAGGCGGCCCGGCGCGGCCGGGTCATCCACAGCGACGTCCGCGGCACCGAGCAGCAGCACCCGCAGTCCGCGCGCCCCGATCTCTTCGGCCTGCACGGCGGCCGGTGTCGCCGGGTCGAGCAGCACATCGGGTGCACCGATCACCCAGTTGCCGTGCTCGCCGAAGGACACCCCGCTCCACTTGGTGGCCGACTTGAACGGTGCCCGGGCCGTGGCGGTCCAGCCCGGCGGCCGGCCGAAGGCATCGGCGATCGCCCGCATGCTCGCGTTGGGGCGTGCGTCGGCCGCGGCCAGCGCGGCCAGCGCTTCGGCCACCGCGGCCGGACGGTCACCGGCGAGTTCGACCACCTCGGCGACGGCCATCCCCGTTTCGGTCAGGGTGCCGGTCTTGTCAGCGCACACCACGTCGACGCGGGCCAATCCCTCGATGGCCGGCAATTCTTGTACCAGACAACGACGTTGGCCAAGCCTGATCACGCCGACCGCGAACGCGATCGACGTCATCAGCACCAGACCCTCGGGCACCATCGGCGCCAACGCCCCCACCGTTCGCAGCACCGACTGGCGCCAATGCGCGTGGGTGGTGAACAACTGCGTGTAGACCGTCAGCAGGCCGGCAGGCACCAGGAGGTAGGTGATGAATTGCAGGATCCGGTTGATGCCGTTGCGCAGTTCGGATTTCACCAGGGTGAACTTGCTGGCCTCCGCCGCGAGCTTGGCCGCGTAGGCCGCCGCGCCCACCCTGGTCGCGCGGTAGGCGCCGGTGCCGGCGACGACGAAGCTTCCCGACATGACCGCATCGCCGGCGTGCTTGTCGATCGGGTCGGCCTCCCCGGTCAGCAGCGACTCGTCGACCTCCAGGTTGGCCTCCTCCAGGACCTCGCCGTCGACCACGATTTGGTCCCCCGGGCCCAGCTCGATGATGTCGCCGAGCACCACGTCGCCGGGCGCCACTGTGCGGGTACCGGATTGCCTGCGCACCAACGGTTTTGCCTGGCCGACGATGGCCAGCGCGTCCAGCGTCTGTTTGGCGCGGATCTCCTGCACCATGCCGATGACGCTGTTGGCGATGATCAGCAGACCGAACAGGCCGTTGATGAGCGAACCCGTCGCCACCACGATCAGCAGCAGCACACCCAGGATCGCATTGATCCGGGTGAAGACGTTGGCGCGAACGATATCGGGGATGCTGCGGGTGGCGCGTGCCGGAAGCGCGTTGCTTCGCCCGTCGGCCACCCGCTGCGCCACCTCGGCATCGGTGAGGCCTGCGGCGGCGGCACGGGTCATCGGACGAACGTTCCCAGCTTGTCCGTGTCGTAATACTCGAGGTTGAGCGTGGCCTCGCGAGACCCGGAAAACACCGCCTTGGAAATCGTTCCGGGCGGCGCATTTTCGTCAGTGATCGAGAAGACGAAGGTATCCCCGTCCCAGTGGGTGAGCGGGAACGTCCGGTTCTTGGGTCCCAGTGCAAGCTCGAGGCGGCCGTTGTTCTCGGTGACGACGGCCGGTCCCCAGTAGTCGTTGGCGTAGACGCCGAGGTAATCGGTGAGCGGCCGGGCCGGGCCGGGGTGCACGGGTGGCGGCCGGCCGACCAGCGAGCCCTGCGGGTTGTTCATCCAGCCGAGTGCGTGGTTGTACAGCGTCGGCCAGTCCTGCCGGAGCTGGCCGTACTGCACCAGGTCCATGAATTGTGCGGTCAGCGCCTCCGGAATGCCGTACGGTGCGCCGTTGGTGAGCGCGATGATGCCGATGTCTTCCGACGGCAGGACAACGAAGTTGGTCGCCGCGCCCGACGAGAACCCACCGGAGTGGCTGTACTGGGTGCGCCCCGACGAGGTCACCGTGGCGTTGAACGCGTGACCGTAGCTGCCGGCGCGGGCTTTCGGCGATGCGGCAGGCATCGAGATGACCTGCGGAGTGATCGCGGGCAGCAGCGCCTCCGGCGCCGTGATCCGCTGACCGTTGTAGGTGCCGTTGGCCATCACCATGGCCAGCCAGCGCGCCAGGTCGTTGACCGACGAACTCACCCCGCCGGCGGGGGTCTGCGCATCGGCGTCGCGCTGGAAACGCGGTTCCCATTTGTCGCCGCTCTTGACGTGCAGCACCGCGCGGTTGGGCCGGGCCAGATAGTCGGCGTATCTCGAACTCGTCGACGTCATCCCCAGTGGGCGATACAGCACCTCGTCGGACAGGTCTTCCCAGGACTTACCCGCGGCACCGGCCACCGCCTCGGCGGCGGCGGTCAAGCCGAAGTTGGTGTAGCCGTAACTGCTTCGAAAAGCCGTCAGCGTCAACAACTTCAGCCGCTCCAGCACTTCCCGCCGGTCGTAGCCCAGATCCTCCAGCTTGTCGCCGGCGTGGTCGGGCAGTCCGGAGCGGTGCGAGTACAGGTCGGCGACGGTCACATGACTGGTGACGTAGGGGTCCGACAGCGCGAACCACGGCAGCTTGGCAACGACCGGGGTGTCCCAGGAAACGAGATGGTCGGTCACCGCATGGGCTACCACGGTCGCGCCCACCGACTTCGACACCGACGCCAGTTGAAACACCGTATCGGCGTCGACCTGGTTGTCCTTGCCGTTGCCTTTTCTGGCGTCCTTGATTCCGAAACCCTTGGCGTACACGGTCTTCCCGCCACGGACAACCGCCACCGACATCCCTGGAACGCCGGTGTTGCGCATCAGGTCGCCGACCAGGCCGTCGACCTTGGCGATGGCGTCGTCGATGCGTCGGGGCGGAATGTCCAGGCCGGACACCTCGTTGGGGGCCGCCGTGGACAACGCGGACGGCGACACGGGTTGTCCGGCTCCGCATCCCACCAGCGCCGGCAGCATCGCGATGACGACGGCAAACACAGCGCGTTTCGTCATGCTCGCAGACTCTAGCGCCCCGCGCCTACGATGGATGCGCTCTGGTGGCGCGCCGCACCCTCGCAGGGAGGAGCACCGATATGGTCGGATACCGCCCGGATGTCCTCGCCCGAGGCCTCGATGTGGTCTTCTGCGGTGTCAACCCGGCGACGACGGCGGCCGTCGACGGTCACAACTTTTCCAACCGCAGCAACCGATTCTGGTCGGTCCTGCACTTGGCGGGCTTCACCGACACCCGATTGCTGCCAATCGACGAGCGCCGCTTGCTCGACTACGGGTGCGGCATCACGGCGGTCGTAACCCGGCCGAGCAGGCGGGCAAGCGATGTCCCCGCGGAGGAGTTCCGGGTCGCACGACCCCAGTTCGAGGCGAAGATGCGGCGCTACGCTCCGCGGGTGGTGGCGTTCCTCGGAAAACGTGCCCTGACCGCGATGACCGGACAACCACGAATTGGCTGGGGTCGCTATTCCCCCGGGTTCGCCGGCACCGCCGCGTGGGTGTTGCCGAACCCGAGCGGGCTCAACAGAGCCTTCGCGCTCGACGACCTGGTCCACTCGTACAGCGAATTACGTTGCGCGCTAGAACAGTCCGGTTCCGGGCGACTACATTCGCCACCACGGGTTGAGTCGGGCTGACCCGGCCGCATCGACGCGCTGGCCGGGGGCGGGGACCGCAACCTGGACGGCGGCGCTCTCCGCGGCCGTCAGCAGCCGTTCGACCGGCTCGGCCCACGGGTGTGGCGCCAACCGGAAGGTGCCCCAATGGACGGGCATCATCAGCCCGGACCCGCCGACGGTGAGGTCGCGGTGGGCCCGCACCGCTTCCTCGGGATTCATATGGATGTCGGGCCACGCGGCGTTGTAGGCGCCGACCGGCAACAGGGTCACATCGAAGGGTCCGTGGTCGGCGCCGATCTGCTCGAAACTTTTCGTGTATCCGGTGTCCCCGCCGAAGTACACCCGACGGGTAGGACCCATGATTGCCCAAGAAGCCCACAGGGTGGTGTTGCGGTCGGTGAATCGGCCCGAAAAGTGCCGCGCCGGAAGGCAAATCAGCGACAACTCGCCAACGTCGCCGCTTCCGTGCCAGTCGAGTTCGACGATTCGGTGCCCGGGGATGCCCCACGCGCGCAGATGGGCACCCACGCCGAGCGGCACGAAGAAGGGAGCCCACTGGGTGCGGGCCAGCGCGAGGATCGTGTCCATGTCCAGATGGTCGTAGTGGTCATGGCTGATGACCACGGCGTCGACCGCGGGCAGCGCCTCCAGCGCCACCGGCGGCGGGTGTAGACGCTCCGGACCGACCACGTGCGACGGCGAGCACCGGTGACTCCACACCGGGTCGGTGAGCACCCGGTAACCGTCGATCTCCAGCAATGCCGTGGAGTGGCCGAGCCAGGTGACCGCCAGGCGGCCAGGGTCGCCGTCGAAGGTGCCCGGCGCCGCCAACGGGATCAAGTCGGGCGGTCGGCTCCGACCCCGGGCGCCGACGAACTCCCACGCGATCAGCGCGAGTTGCTCGCGGTTGAGGTTGTTGTTCGACGGCGCCTCGAGGTTGACGAACGACCCGTCGCGGCAATTGGGCGAGTGCCGGGTGACGGCAAGAATCGACGACGGGTCGGCCCCCAGGGCGGCGGGCGCGCCGCGCAGGGCTCGCAGCGCCCACCCGCCCGCGGCAAGCGTGAGCGTGCCGGCGGCCAGGCGCAGTGCTGCGGGCGCCATTGCTGTCAGGCCCCCTGAAACCTCGGTGGCCGCTTCTCGACCCGGGCGACCTGCGCCTCGATGACATCCTGGCTGGCCCAGGCCTTGTCGAACAGTTCCTTGTGCACCGGCCAGGCCTCCTCGATCGCGCCGTCGTCGTTGAGTACCCGTTTGGCGTGCTGAATAGCCAGCGGGGCCAACCCGGCGATCTCGGCGCCCCAGGCCTGGGCGTCCTGCAGCGTGCCGATCCGGTTGGCCATTCCCGTCAGCAGCGCCGTGTCGGCGGTCAACTTCTCGGCGGCCAGCAGCATCGCGCGTGCCCGACCGTGCCCGACCAGCGTCGACAGCCGCCGAATGCTCCAGTTATCAAGGGCCAGACCGTATTTCGAGGTGGGGAACTGAAAGAACGCATCCGGAGCCACGACGCGGAGGTCGCACTGCATGGCAAGCTGCAGGCCCGCGCCGATGGCCGGTCCGTTGATGGCGCCGATCACCGGGATGGGAGCCGCGTCCAGCGCCTTGTGCAACTCGATCAGCCGGTCCGGATAGTCGGCGGCGAAGGCGTCACCGGACAGGTCCGCGCCCGCGCAGAACACCGTGCCCTGGCCGGTCAGCACGACCGCTCGGGTGGACCCCTCACTGGCCTTCAGCACGGCCTCGCGCAGTTCCTCGACCAGTTGGGAGTTGAGGGCGTTGCGACGCTCCGGGCGCTGCAACTCGATGGTCATAACGGCTTCTGCCTGGGTGATACCGATCATAGCGCCACCCTATATAGCCTCATGGCGTGAGTCGCATCAAGACCAAACAACTACGAGACGCAGTGCTGGACGAGGGCTCGTTCGTGAGCTGGGACAGCGCGCCGCTCGAAATACCAATCAGCGAGGCCTATGCCCAGGAGCTCGCCGGCGCCCGGGCCGCCACCGGCCTCGACGAGGCCGTATTAACCGGCGAGGGGCGCATATTCGGGCGGCGAGTGGCACTCGTGGTGTGTGAGTTCGGATTCCTCGGCGGGTCGATCGGCGTCGCGGCGGCCGAACGGATCACCAACGCGATCCAACGGGCCACGGCCGAACGCCTTCCACTGCTGGCCTCGCCGAGTTCCGGCGGTACCCGGATGCAGGAGGGCACGGTCGCGTTCCTGCAGATGGTGAAGATCGCCGCGGCGGTCACCCTGCACAAGCAAGCTCACCTGCCCTACCTCGTCTACCTGAGAAACCCCACCACAGGCGGGGTTTTCGCGTCCTGGGGGTCGCTGGGGCACGTCACCGTGGCCGAACCCGGCGCGCTGATCGGCTTCCTGGGACCGCGGGTGTACGAACAGCTCTACGGCGAGCCTTTCCCGAAGGGCATTCAGACCGCGGAGAATTTGCACCGCCACGGCGTGATCGACGGCGTGGTGTCCATCGACGAACTGCGCCGCACGACCGATCGCGCGCTGAAGGTCATCGCCGACGCCCCGGAGGAGCTACGCGCGCCTCAGCACGCCGAGCCGATTCCCGATGTGCCGGCATGGGATTCGGTGATCGCATCGCGGCGCCCCGACCGTCCGGGTGTTGGGCATTTGCTGCGGCACGGCGCCACCGACCGGGTGTTGCTGTCGGGCACCGGCAGCGGCGAGGCGGCGACCACCCTGTTGGCGCTGGCCAGGTTCGCCGGCCAACCGGCGGTCGTCCTCGGCCAGCAGCGTGTCACCGGCGGGCTCGTCGGGCCCGCATCGTTGCGGGAGGCCCGACGCGGCATGGCGTTGGCCGCGGAGCTGCGGCTGCCGCTGGTGCTGGTCATCGACACCGCCGGCCCGGCACTATCCGCCGAAGCCGAGCAGGGCGGGCTGGCCGGTCAGATCGCCCGATGCGTCGCGGAATTGGTGACGTTGGACACCCCGACGGTGTCGGTACTGCTCGGTCAGGGCAGCGGCGGCCCGGCGCTGGCGATGGTGCCCGCCGACCGGGTGCTGGCCGCCCTCAACGGCTGGCTGGCTCCACTGCCGCCGGAGGGCGCCAGCGCGATCGTGTTCCGCGATACGGTGCATGCTCCCGAATTGGCTGCCGCGCAAGGCATTCGATCGGCCGATTTGCTGCGCTCGGGAATTATCGATGCCATCGTGCCGGAGCACCCCGATGCGGCGGAGGAACCGATCGAGTTCTCCCAACGGCTGTCGCGCGCGATCGCCACGGAGGTCAAGGCGTTGCGCGATATCCCCGGCGACGAACGGATGGCCGCGCGATTGCGCCGCTATCGCAACATCGGGTTGCCCGCGGCGACGTCGGCCTCCGGCGCCGCGAGGTAACGCTGGATCGTCGGGCCGAGCCACTCGACCACCTCGTCGTTGCTCATCTGCACGACAGGCGGAAGCCGTAACACGAACCGGCACAAGGCCATACCGAGGATTTGCGTCGCGACCAGCCCGGCGCGGGTGGCGGCCTGCGCTTCGGGCACCAGCGCCGCGGCCAGCGGTTGGATCTGCGCTTGGAAGATGTCCTGCATGCGTTGGGCGGCCTCGGTGTTGGTGGCGCTCGAGCGCAACAGGATGACCAACGCGTCGTCCTCCCAACGTTGCAGAAAGTGCCGGACCAGCGATCGTCCGAGCTGGGTCCGGTCCAGCGCTGCGACGTCGGGAAATCGGAGGTCGAACTCCGCCGCGGCAGCGAACAGTTTGTCTTTGCTGCCGTAGTAACGCATCACCATTGCCGGGTCCACCCCGGCGTCGGCGGCGATGCCGCGGATCGTGGTCCCTTGGAAGCCGGCCGACCCGAATCGCTCCCGGGCCGCCGCCAGGATTGCCGCCTTGGTCCGCTCCGCGCTGCGCCTCATGTCAACAATTGTAGGCCAACAAGTGTTGACATCCGGTCCTCGCCGCGCCAGCATGGAGCTATGCCAACAAGCGTTGACTAACGCCGAACTCCGGGAGAGGAGCCGACCATGAATGACGTCGATGTTCTGGTGATAGGTGCCGGCCCCACCGGCCTCACCCTTGCCGCGTCGCTGATCGACCGCGGCCTGCGGACGGTCGTGGCCGACAAGCAGCCCGAGGGAGCGAACACCTCGCGCGCCGCCGCCGTCAACGCGCGCACGCTGGAGGCGCTCGACCACCTCGACGTGTCGCGGCGCATGGTCAAAGCCGGACTGATCGCGCCGCGCTTCACCATCCGACAGGGCCGGCAGATCCTGATTCCGGTCCACTTCGACGGGCTCCCGACCGAGCATCCGTACACCCTGATGTTGTCGCAGGCCGAGACCGAGCGGTTGCTGCTGGAGCGCCTGCACGAACTGGGCGGCGCGGTGCTGCGTCCGAAGGTCCTGGACCGTTTCATCCAGGACGCCGACGGTGTGACCGCCACCTTTACCGACGGCGAGCGCATCCGCGCCGGCTACCTCGTCGGGGCCGACGGCATGCACAGCACCGTTCGCGCTCAGGCCGGAATCGGGTTCGCCGGCGGCGAATTCAGCGAATCCTTCACGCTGGCCGACGTGCGGCTTTCCGGCGAGGCGCCCCGCGACGAGGTCGTCCTGTTCTACGCCAAGGACGGTTTGACGGTGCTGGCGCCATTGCCAGGCAATATCTTTCGCGTCGTCGCGCCGACGGCGCACGCCCCGCAGGTACCGTCGCTTGAGTTCGTCCAGTCATTGTTGGACAGCAGGGGCTTCGGCACGGGAGCCACGGTGGTCAGCCAGCTACTGTGGGGAACCCGATTCCGGATTCACCACCGCGTCGCCGACAGCTACCGACGCGGCCGCGTGCTGCTCGCCGGCGATGCCGCCCACGTGCACAGCCCCGCCGGTGGCCAGGGCATGAACCTCGGGATCGTCGACGCGACCTCGTTGGCGGCAGCCCTTTCCGAAACCCTTTCCGGCGCCCTGACGACAGGAACCGACGCCGCCCTGGACCGCTATTGCAGCGTCCAGCGGGACCAGGCCCAACATGTCTTGCGGTTGACCGGCCGACTCACCCGGGTCTCGACACTGCCGCGGCCGTTGCGCCCGGTGCGTAACGCCGGGATGCGCCTGGCCGCGCGGGTTCCCGCGGTGCGTCAGCAGCTGGCGCTGGAGCTGAGCGGCCTGAGCCGCGGTTAACCGGCGACGTTGTCGGGTGTCAGCAGCTGCCAGTCGTCGGACAGGCCGTGCGCCTTGGCGGTCTCGCCCTCGGCCTCCAGGTGCACGGTGCTGGAGCCCAAGCGCAGATTGGTCAACGCGATCCGTCCCCACTCGACCGGCAGCCGCGGCGCGATCGACAGGGTACGGTTCGGCACATGCGGGTCCAGCCCCAGCGCCGACCGCAACAGCAACAGCGGAGCCGCGCTGGCCCACGCCTGCGGTGAGCAGGACGTGGGATAGGGCACCGGCGCGGCGAACTGGGTACGGGGAAAACCGCAGAACAACTCGGGCAGCCTTCCGCCGAAAGACGTTGCGGCATCGAGAAGTTCACTCGTTAGACGGTGCGCCAAATGCACCGCGCCCGGCACGTGGCCGTAGCGCAGCAACCCGGCCACCGCGATGGCGGTGTCATGCGGCCACACCGAGCCGTTGTGGTAGCTCATGGGGTTGTACGCCCCCATGCCGGTGGCCAGCGTCCGCAGCCCGAAACCGGAGTCCATCTCCGGACCGGACAACCGCTCCACAATGGCCGCGGCGTGTTCATCGGTCGCAATTCCGGTCCACAGGCAATGGCCCACATTGCTCGTCAACGCGTCGACAGGGCGCTTGTGCCTATCCAATGCGACCGCATACCAACCCTTTTCGGGCAGCCAAAACTTTTGGATGAACCTGTCCCGCAGCAGCTGGGCACGCGCGCGCAGCCGGTCAGCGCGGCCGGTGTCGCCCATCGCCTCGGCGAGTTCGGCCCGCGCCAGCAGCGCGGCGTATACGTAGCCTTGCACTTCGCACAGCGCGATCGGCGGCTCGGCGATGCGGCCGGCGGCGTCGTTGATCCCGTCGAAGCTGTCCTTCCAGCCCTGATTGATCAGCCCACGGTCGGTGGCACGCTGGTATTCCACGAAGCAATCGCCGTCCTGATCGCCGTACTCCTGCGCCCAGGCCAGCGCCGCGTCGGCCGCCGGCAGCAACGCGCGGATGACCGCCTCGTCGGCGCCCCACCGCCAGCATTCGGCAAGCAGCATCACGAACAGCGGCGTCGCATCGGCCGTCCCGTAGTAGACGCCACCGCCCAGCACGTCGGCACTGTCGGGGCCGTGCCTGAGCTCATGCATGATGCGGCCGGGCTGTTCCTCGGTGACGGCATCGACGCGCCGGCCCTGCAGGTCCGCAAGCCGCTGCAGGGTACCGATGGAGAGGCCGACGTCCAGCGGGAGAGCCATCCAGGCGGTGAGCAAACTGTCCCGGCCGAACAACGTCATAAACCAGGGCGCTCCCGCGGCGACATACGACCGGCGACCGTCGGCGTCGTGGATCAGCAACGCCCCCAAGTCACTCTCGGTCTGGCCGAGCACGCGGGCCAGCACGGTGTGGTCGGTGTCGACCGTGGTCGCGCTGTCGCGCCACGCCTCGATCTTGCGGGCCGGCGCGCTGTTTCGCGCGGTCTCCCCGCGCGGGGTGCCGGTGCGGACCTTGTGATTCGCCCACGTCGGTTGCGCCGTGATCTCGGTCTGCCAGCGCCCCCCGGGCGGCACCACCACCCGCCAGTTCAGCGACCCGGGTACCACCACCGGGTCACCGGTCGCCGACACCGTGAGGCCCCGCAGCCGGTCGCCCCGGCCGCGCAGCACGAGTTCGCCTGCGGCCACCGCCTTTTCGGCCCCGCCGACCGGTACTCGTCCCTCCTTGACCGCGAACAGGTCCGCGAAGTCCGCGTCGGCGTGCAGCTCGAGGGACACGACGGTGCTTTCCTTGTCCATGTTCTGCAGCCAGATCGTTTCCCGCAGCCCGTCGGTCACCAGCCGTTCGCGCACGACCAGCAGTGTGCTGTCCGGCCCCGAACGCGGTGGCCGTCGCAGAATGAACTGCGCGGCAAACGCTTCCGTCGATTCGACCGACAGCGCCTCGGCGGTTTCCCCGTCGATGCGCAGCTCCCAGCGCGACAGCACCCGCGCGTCGCGGAAAAACAATCCGTGTGACCTGCCGACCATCACGTTCCCGTGCCGGTCGGACAGGCAGAACGTCGCGCCGTCGACCAGCGTCACCGTGTCGCCGCCGGAGCCGATCTGGACCGGTGAGCCGCTGTTGAAAGGCGTCGGAGCCGTCACACGGCGGCCTTGTGGATGAAGTCGTGGGTGCGTCCGTCGTGCCCGAGGGATTCGACGACGCCCATGCCGCGCACGCCGCGAGGGGCGTCGCCCGTCCGCTCCAGGACGCCGCAATAGATCTGTTCGTATGCCGAGCCGAACTGTGCCACATCGAAATTGGCGGCAACATGTCGCCGGCACGCGTGCGGATCCAGTGTCTGCGCCCGGTCGATAGCGGCAGGCAGTTCGTCGGCGTCTTCGCATACCACGCCCGTCACACCGTCGACGATCACTTCCGGTACCGACCCGCCGCGCAGCGCGACGACCGGCGTGCCGCAGGCCATCGCCTCGAGCATCACGATCCCGAATGGCTCCTCCCAGTCGATCGGGAACAGCAGACAACGGGCGCGCGACAACAGCTTTCGCTTGCTGACCGCATCGGCCTCACCGAACACGTGGTCGCTGTCGGTGAGCAGCGGGCGCACGCACTCCTCGAAGTATTCCTTCTCTGCAGGCTCGCTGCATTTGCCGGCGAGCACCAGCGGGATCCCGGCCTCGTGTGCCGCCCGCACCGCGCGATGAGCGCCTTTATAGGGCGCGTACCGGCCCAAAAACAGCGCGTAATCGTGCTTCTCGGTCTCGAAAGGCCATTCGTCGATCCGCAGCGCATTGTGCACGCGGCCAACCCAATTCAGATCGGGAGCCAGTTCCTGTTGCCGGTCGCTGATTGCCACCAGCCCGACATCGCCGCTGAGCTCCCGGTAGTAGGGGTACAGATCGTCGTCGATGGGGCCGTGCACCGTGACCACCGTCGGCACCCGAAGCGCGTGATAGGCCGGGGCGTTGATGGGTCCGGCGAAGGTGTGGTCGTGCACGATGTCGACACCGTCGGTCGCGGCGATCCGGGTCACCGCGCTACGCACCTTCAACGCGTGCATGACCTCCGGGTACGGCTGGCCCAGCCGGTCGGGCAGGGTGCGATCCCACAGCGGGACGAAGTCGGCCGCCGTACCAGGCCGGCCGGCGCCGAGCAGCGTGACGTGGTGCCCGCGGGCCACCAGCGTGTCGGCCAGGTCGGCGACGACCGCTTCGACGCCGCCGTAGCCGTTGGGTGGAACATCGAAATACGGCGGGGCGACCAGCACGATCCGGATGGGCCGCCCGGACTCCACTTTGCTGGCGGGCAAGACGAAATCGGCAGCGCGCATTGACGTTCTCCTCCTCACAGCCGCACGGCACGCGTTAGCAATCTCATCCGATGAGTGCCAATTATGGCCGTTATCGCCCCGTCCGCAAGCGTCGAGTTGCGCTGTGCCGCTGCGGTTTCGCCACAATCGAGGCATGCGTTGTCGAGACCAGGCTGTGGTTTTCGGTCGCGACCGGGTCGCGCTGCAGTCGCTGAATTTCTTCATGGCGGATATGGAAGCCGGCATGGGCCCTTTCCTCGGCGTATTGCTCGCCGGGCGCGGCTGGACCACCGGCACCATCGGCGCGGTCATCACCCTGGGTGCGATCGTCGGCATGATCAGCGTCGCTCCGGCGGGCGCACTGGTCGACGCCACCTCCCGCAAACGGACCTGCGTCATCGTGGTCGGCCTGGGCGCCGTCGCGGCCTCGGCCGTCATCCTCACCTGCGGACACTTCTGGGTCGTCGCCGCCGCGCAGTCCGTCATGTGCGTCTCGGGCGCCACCATCGCCCCGGCCGTGATCGGCATCACCCTCGGGCTGGTGGGACAAGCCGGCTTCACCGCGCAGAACGGGCGCAATCAGGCCTACAACCACGCCGGCAACCTGGTCGGCGCCGGGGCGTCCGGGCTCGTCGGCTGGATCTTCGGGTATGCCGGAGTGTTCTGGCTGGCCGTGGGATTCGCCGGGCTGGCCATCGTGTCCGTCCTGGCGATCCCCGCCGGCCGGATCAACGATCACATCGCGCGGGGCGAGGCGACCGCGGGCGGCGCCCCGGTCAGCAGGATGCGCGTGCTGCTCGAATCCAAACCGCTGCTGGCGCTGGCCGCCGCCCTGGTGCTGTTCCACCTCGGCAATGCGGCGATGCTGCCGCTCTACGGGCTGGCCGTGGTCGCCACCCACGCCAACCCGTTCATCACGGTGGCTGAAACGGTGGTCGTGGCGCAGGGGGTGATGATCGTCGCGTCACTGGCGGCCATGCGGATCGCCCAGACCCGTGGCTACTGGTGGGCCATCCTGATCGCGTTCAGCGCGTTACCGGTGCGCGGGCTGCTCGCCGCCGGCCTGATCACCAGCTGGGGCGTCATTCCGGTGCAGATGCTCGACGGCGTCGGGGCCGGCATGCTCTCGGTCGCGGTACCGGGCCTGGTGGCCCGGCTGCTCGACGGTACCGGCCACATCAATGTCGGCCAGGGCGCCATCATGGCGGCGCAGGGCCTCGGCGGCGCGCTGAGCCCGATCCTGGGCGGGGTGGTGGCCCAGCACCTCGGATACCCGGCCGCCTTCCTGTTGCTCGGTGCAATTTCGGTGGGATCGCTGCTCATCTGGCTCGGGTTCGCCACCACGCTGCGCCGAGTCGACGGTGGCCCCGCCCGGCCTCCCGCGGTCGCCGACGCGGCCTGAGCACGCCGACCCGGTCGGCATCCCGCAGCCGACGCCAAGAATCCGGCAAAATGGGCGGCATGGACTCTGGTGTGACCTCACCGCGGGTTTTGGTCGTCGACGACGACTCCGACGTGCTCGCCTCCCTGGAACGCGGGCTGCGGCTGTCCGGGTTCGAGGTTTCGACCGCAGTCGACGGCGCGGAAGCCTTGCGCAGCGCCACCGAGACCCGGCCGGACGCGATCGTGCTCGACATCAACATGCCCGTGCTGGACGGTGTCAGCGTGGTGACGGCACTGCGGGCGATGGACAACGACGTGCCGGTCTGCGTGCTGTCGGCGCGCAGCTCGGTCGACGACCGGGTGGCCGGGCTGGAGGCGGGCGCGGACGACTACCTGGTCAAGCCGTTCGTGCTGGCCGAGCTGGTCGCGCGGGTCAAGGCGTTGCTGCGCCGTCGCGGCGCCACGGCGACGTCTTCGTCGGAAACCATCACGGTAGGGCCGCTCGAAGTGGACATTCCCGGCCGGCGCGCCCGGGTGAACGGCGTCGACGTCGACTTGACCAAGCGCGAGTTCGACCTGCTGGCGGTCCTGGCCGAGCACAAGACCGCGGTGCTGTCCCGCGCGCAGCTGCTGGAGCTGGTGTGGGGTTACGACTTCGCCGCCGACACCAACGTGGTCGATGTCTTCATCGGTTACCTGCGCCGCAAGCTGGAGGCCAACGGCGGCCCCAGACTGCTGCACACCGTCCGCGGCGTGGGGTTCGTGCTGCGCATGCAATAGGTGCAGCCACCGCCATGAACTTCCTGTCGCGGATCTTGGCCCGTACACCGTCCCTGCGGACCCGGGTGGTGCTCGCGACAGCCATCGGCGCGGCGATCCCGGTGCTCATCGTCGGCGCCGTGGTCTGGGTCGGCATCACCAACGACCGCAAGGAGCGGCTGGACCGCCGGCTCGACGAGGCCGCCGGATTCGCGCTGCCGTTTCTGCCCCGCGGCCTCGAGGAGATCCCGCGTTCGCCCAACGACCGCGACGCCATCATGACGATCCGGCGCGGCAGCCTGGTCAAGTCGAACTCCGACGTGACGCTGCCCCAGCTGGACGTCGACTACGCCGACACCTATGTCCACGGCGTGCGCTACCGGGTCCGCACCGTGGAGATCCCCGGACCGGAGCCGACCACGCTCGCGGTGGGCGCGACCTACGACACCACCCTCGCCGAGACCAACAACCTGCACCGGCGGGTGCTGCTGATCTGCGGGTTCGCCATCTTCGCGTCGACGGTGTTCGCCTGGTTGCTGGCTTCCTTCGCGGTGCGCCCGTTCAAACAGCTGGCGCAGCAGACGCGCCTGATCGACACCGGTGACGAGGCGCCACGGGTCGAGGTGCACGGCGCCAGCGAGGCCGTCGAGATCGCCGAGGCCATGCGCGGCATGCTGCAGCGCATCTGGGACGAGCAGAACCGGACCAAGGAGGCGCTGTCCTCGGCACGTGACTTCGCCGCCGTGTCCTCACACGAACTGCGCACCCCGCTGACCGCGATGCGGACCAACCTCGAAGTGCTGTCGACCCTGGATCTCCCGGACGATCAGCGCAAAGAGGTGCTCGGCGACGTCATCCGCACCCAGTCCCGGATCGAAGCCACGCTGACCGCGCTGGAGCGGTTGGCGCAGGGCGAGCTGTCCACCTCCGACGACCATGTGCCCGTCGACATCACCGAGCTGCTGGACCGCGCCGCCCACGATGCGATGCGGATCTATCCCGGCCTGGATGTGTCGCTGGTGCCCTCCCCCACCTGCATCATCGTCGGGTTGCCGGCCGGGCTGCGCCTGGCCGTGGACAACGCGATCGCCAACGCCGTCAAGCACGGCGGCGCCACCCGGGTCCAGCTCTCGGCGGTCAGCTCGCGCGCCGGGGTGGAGATCGCCGTCGACGACAACGGCAGCGGCGTGCCCGAGAGCGAGCGGCATGTGGTGTTCGACCGGTTCTCCCGCGGGTCGACGGCGTCGCACTCCGGGTCAGGGCTGGGGTTGGCGCTGGTCGCCCAGCAGGCCCACCTGCACGGCGGCACGGCGTCGCTGGAAGACAGCCCGCTTGGTGGTGCCCGGCTGCTGCTACGACTGCCCGCCCCCCGCTGAGACAAGCCGACGGCCCGGTGCCGGCAACGTGCATCGGGCACACTGGAGCGATGAGCGATGGCACCCAACCGACCGACAGCGACACCCTCGCACGCATTCGCTCCCTGGTGGCCGAGGAAAAGGACCTCAGGGCGCAGCTGCAGCACCGCGACATCAGCGAGTCCGAGGAAAACGATCGGCTGCGGCGGGTCGAGGTCGAACTCGACCAGTGTTGGGATCTGCTGCGACAGCGGCGCGCCCTGCGCGAAACCGGCGGTGACCCGCGGGAGGCGTCGGTGCGTCCCGGCGACCAGGTCGAGGGATACCTGAACTAACTCATGCCCCTCGATGACGCGGCCGACTGTGACGCGGTCGTCGTGGGTGGCGGCCACAATGGCCTCGTCGCCGCCGCCTACCTGGCCCGCGCGGGCCTGCGAGTGCGGCTGCTGGAACGGCTGGGCCACGTCGGTGGCGCCGCGGTCTCCGCGCAGGCCTTCGCAGGGGTCGACGTGCGGGTCTCGCGGTATTCCTACCTGGTCAGCCTGCTACCGGCCCGCATCGTCGAGGATTTGGGCGCGCCGATCCGGCTGGCCCCGCGGCGGTTTTCGTCGTATACCCCCAATCCCGTGACGGGCGGCCGTGATGGTCTGCTGATCGGGTCGCCCGGCAGTTCCGTCGGCGCCATCGGCGCCGACGAAGACGGGTACACCGCGTTCTACCGGCGTTGCCGGCTGGTGACCGAGCGGCTCCGCCCAACACTGCTGCAACCGCTGCGCACTCGCACGGACGCGCGGCGGCTGGTCGTGGACGACAACGGCCCCGAGGCTGCCGCGGCGTGGCGGGCGCTGATCGAGGAACCGATCGCGCATGCCATCGCCGACGCGGTGCGCGACGATTTGGTCCGCGGTGTGATCGCCACCGATGCGCTGATCGGCACCTTCGCCCGTCTGGATGAGGCTTCGCTGCGGCAGAACATCTGTTTCCTGTACCACCTGATCGGCGGCGATTGGGACGTCCCGATCGGCGGAATGGGCGCGGTGACCGCCGCCCTGGCCGCCGCGGCCGTGCGCTATGGGGCCGAAATAGTAACCGGCGCAGAGGTTTTCCGCATCGAGCCGGACGGCTCGGTGTGCTTCCGCCGCGACGGCGAAGAGCACCGGCTGCGGGCCCGGTTCGTGCTGGCCGGCGTGACACAGGCGGTCTTGGCCGCACTCCTGGGCGAAGCGCCGCCGCCGCTGACGCCGGGAGCGCAGGTGAAGGTGAACATGGTGCTGCGCCGTCTGCCCCGGCTGCGTGACCCGAATGTCCATCCCGAGCAAGCCTTCGCCGGGACATTTCACGTCAACGAGACGTGGCGGCAACTGGACGCCGCCTACGCGCAGGCCGCGGCCGGGCAACTACCGAATCCGTTGCCGTGCGAAGCGTATTGCCATTCGCTGACCGACCCGAGCATCCTGTCGGCCGGACTGCGGGACTCGGGTGCCCAGACGATGACGGTGTTCAGCCTGCATACGCCCCACCGACTGGTCACCGCCGACCCGCCGGTTTCCCGCGACCAGCTCACCGAGGCGGTGCTGGCATCGCTGAATTCCGTTCTGGCCGAGCCGATTCAGGACGTGCTAAGTACCGACCCCCAGGGCCGGCCCTGCCTCGAGACAACAACCACCCTGGATCTCGAGCACTCCCTGGGTATGACCGGCGGCAACATCTTTCACGGCGCGTTGTCCTGGCCGTTCGCCGATGACGACGACGCGCTGGACAGCCCGGCCCGGCGCTGGGGTGTGGCCACCGCCCATCAGCGAATCATGTTGTGCGGCTCCGGTACTCGCCGCGGTGGCGGCGTGTCGGGTATCGGCGGGCACAATGCCGCAATGGCGGTGCTGGCCTCGCTCGACTAGGAGCCGCGCTTATTCGACGGCGGCGACCCGCATCGCCCGGCTACGCCGCGCTCGCGATCTCCGCTAGCGCCCGTCGATACCGACGTAGTCGCGTTCGTTGTAGCCGGTGTAGATCTGGCGCGGACGGCCGATCTTGCTGTCTCCCTCGTCGTGCATCTCGCGCCAATGCGCGATCCACCCGGGCAGCCGGCCCAGCGCGAACAGCACCGTGAACATCCGCACCGGGAAACCCAGCGCGCGATAGATCAGCCCGGTATAGAAGTCGACGTTCGGATACAGCTTGCGCTCGATGAAGTAGTCATCGGTCAGCGCGGCCTCCTCGAGCTGCTTGGCGATGTCCAGCAGCGGGTCGCCGCCCAGCTTGGCCAGGATCTTGTCGGCCTGCTCCTTGACGATCCGGGCACGCGGGTCGTAGTTCTTGTAGACCCGGTGGCCGAAGCCCATCAGCTTGACGCCCTCTTCGCGGTTCTTCACCTTGCGGACGAACTCGCTGACGTCGTCGCCGCTTTCGCGGATCTGGGAGAGCATCTCGAGCACGGCCTGGTTGGCGCCGCCGTGCAGCGGGCCCCACAGCGCGTTGATACCCCCGGAGATCGAGGTGAACAGGTTGGCCTGCGAGGAGCCCACCAGCCGCACCGTCGACGTCGAGCAGTTCTGCTCGTGGTCGGCGTGCAGGATCAGCAACATGTCCAGGGCCCGCACCACCTCGGGGTCGGCCTGGTACGGCTCGGCGGGCAGCCCGAACGTCATTCGCAGGAAGTTCTCCACCAACGACAGCGAGTTGTCCGGGTAGAGGAACGGCTGGCCGACGGACTTCTTGTAGGCGTACGCGGCGATCGTCGGCAGCTTGGCCAGCAGCCGGATCGTCGACAGCTCCACATCCTCGCTGTCCATCGGGTCGAGCGAATCCGGGTAGTACGCCGAGAGCGCGTTGACCGCGCTGGACAGCACCGGCATCGGGTGCGCGTTGCGCGGGAAGCCGTCGAAGAACCGCTTCAGATCCTCGTGCAGCATCGTGTGCAGCTGGATGCGCTTGGTGAAGTCGGCCAACTGTTCGCTGGTCGGCAGCTCGCCGTAGATCAGCAGATAGGAGACCTCGATGAAGGTCGACTTCTCGGCGAGCTGGTCGATCGGGTACCCGCGATAGCGCAGGATCCCCGCGTCGCCGTCGATGTAGGTGATCGAACTCTTGCACGCGGCCGTGTTCACGAATCCGTTGTCGAAGGTCGTGTAGCCGGTCTTCGACAACAGCGGGCCGAGAGCAATACCGTCAGCTCCTTCGGTGGCGTTGACGATCTGCAGGTCGATCTCACCGCCCGGGTACGTCAAACTTGCGGTGTCGTCGCTGTCGGCCACGAGAACCCCTTTGCGCTCTGGCTGGTATGGCTGCCCCTGACTAGGTGCGTATAGCTGAAGGTAGTCGTTATCGCGGCGGCGCGCCCGCCCGGGGTCTCCTCCGTTGAGCCGACGGCTCACTGCCGGGTGAACCGGGCCTTGTCGTGCGGTGTTGCTGGTCTGCGGCACCCGGGAAATCGACGATTCGGGGTGCCGGCGTGAGGCAATTATCACTCCCGATATCACTCCCGAGCGCCGCGGGCTAGGGCTGGAGACGCTCGACCTTCCCGTCCGCGACGCGAATCCGGTTGTGCAGCCGGTTTTCCCGCCCCTGCCAAAATTCGACCACCTCGGGCGCGATCAGGTATCCGCCCCAGTTGGGCGGCACCGGAACTTGTTCGGCGTCGGCGAAGCGTTGGGTCACCTCGGCGAGCTGCTCGATCAGCGCAGCCCGCGACGCGATCGGTTGCGACTGGTGCGAGGCCCACGCTCCCAGCTGCGAGCCGCGCGGTCGTTTGGACCAGTAGTCTTCGGTGGCCTTCCGGTCGACCTTGGTCACCGTGCCGCGCACGTGCACCTGCCGCCCCAGCAGATACCAGGGGAAGGTCGCCGATGCATACGGGGTGCGCGCCAGTTCCAGGCCCTTGGCCGAGTCGTAGTTGGTGAAGAAGGTGATCCCGGTCTCGTCGACGCTCTTGCACAACACCGTGCGGCTGACCGGTCGGCCGTCGGCTACGGTAGCTAGCACCATGGCGTTGGGCTCGGCGACCCCGAACCGCTCGGCGTCCCGGATCCAGGTGCGCAGCAACGCAAGCCATCCGCCGTCGAGCCAGGAAGCGTCGAGGTCGGAACTGCCGTCCCGTTCGGACGAGCCGTATTCCACGCGCATCCGCTGCAAGTGATCCCGATCCGTTGCGGGGTCTGGTCCTGCCATCGGGCCAACGCTACCGGCGCTTGCTACCGGCCGGTAGCGTCGGCCCGGAGGCGGAGTGCAAGAATTTTCCCATGACTGTGGTCCCGGAAGATTTCGTCCCCGGCCTCGAAGGTGTGGTCGCGTTTACCACCGAGATCGCCGAGCCGGATAAAGACGGTGGCGCGCTGCGCTACCGCGGGGTCGACATCCAAGACCTGGTGAACCAGCAGGTCACCTTCGGTGACGTCTGGGCGCTGTTGGTCGACGGTAGATTCGGCCACGGTTTGCCGCCCGCCGAGCCGTTCCCGCTGCCGATCCACACCGGCGACGTCCGCGTCGACGTGCAGGCGGGCCTGGCCATGCTGGCCCCGATCTGGGGTTACAAGCCGCTACTCGACACCGACGAAGGCACCGCCCGCGACCAGTTGGCCCGCGCCTCGGTGATGGCGCTGTCGTACGTCGCGCAGTCCGCGCGCGGCATCTATCAGCCGGCCGTGCCGCAACGGGTGATCGACGAATGCCAAACGGTGACAGCACGTTTCATGACACGTTGGCAGGGTGAACCCGACCCTCGCCATGTCGAGGCCATCGACGCCTACTGGGTGTCGGCGGCCGAGCACGGCATGAACGCCTCGACGTTTACCGCGCGGGTGATCGCGTCCACCGGCGCCGACGTCGCCGCGTCGCTGTCCGGGGCGATCGGGGCGATGAGCGGGCCCCTGCACGGCGGCGCTCCGGCCCGCGTGCTGCCCATGCTCGAAGAAGTAGAGCGCACCGGCGACGCGCGTGGCCTGGTGAAAAAGATTTTGGACAGCGGCGACAAGCTGATGGGGTTCGGGCACCGCGTCTACCGGGCGGAGGACCCGCGGGCCCGGGTGTTGCGCGCGACCGCCGAGCGACTGCGCGCCCCGCGCCATGAGGTCGCGGTGGCGTTGGAACAGGCGGCCCTCGCCGAATTGCGCGAGCGCCGTCCGGATCGGGCCATCGAGACGAACGTCGAATTCTGGGCGGCGGTGATTCTCGACTTCGCCCAGGTACCGGCGAACATGATGCCGGCGATGTTCACCTGCGGGCGCACCGCGGGCTGGTGCGCGCACATCCTTGAGCAGAAGCGGCTGGGCAAGCTGGTCCGCCCGTCGGCCATCTACGTGGGGCCGGGGCCGCGCAGCCCCGAATCCGTCGAGGGCTGGGACCGGGTACTCGCCCACGCCTGACGGTTTTGTCGGTGGCCGGCGATTGACTGGTCTTCGCCGCGATGAGTTTGCGTCGCGGTGCCGGTCAGTACCGTGAGCCAGCCTCCGCCCGAGGTTGGACCGCGCCACGACAGCAAGGAGACCGCAATGGCCATCAACATCGAACCCGCAGTATCCCCGCACCTGGTGGTGGACGACGCCGCCGCGGCGATCGACTTCTACGTCAAGGCATTTGGCGCCGAGGAACTCGGACGCCTGCCCGGGCCGGACGGCAAGCTGGTGCACGCCGCGCTGCGGATCAACGGCTTTTTGGTGATGCTCAACGACGACTTCCCGGAGACCTGCGGCGGCAAGTCCATGAGCCCGAAGTCGCTGGGCGGCACGCCGGTAACGATTCATCTGACGGTCACCGACGTCGACGCCAAATTCCAGCGCGCGGTCGACGCCGGAGCCACGGTCGTCGCCCCGCTGCAGGATCAGTTCTGGGGGGATCGCTACGGGGTACTGGCCGATCCGTTCGGCCACCACTGGTCGCTGGGACAACCGGTGCGTGAGGTCAGCCCGGAGGAAATGCAAGCCGCGATGTCGGCCGGCTAACCGAGCAGCCGCGCCAACAGCCGGCGTGGCGGTGCCGGCTGCGCGGTCGCGGCGGTCGCCAGCATGTCGGACACCGCGGTGAACTTCTTGCGCGGCCGCCCGTCGTCAACGCCGCGCGCAATCTCGGCGGCGTCGATGGCGCGCCAGCCCGCCGCGTCGACGACATCGGGCACGCGGCCGCGGACCAGCTCCTCCAGCGCCGCGCGCGGGCCGACGGGGTCGGTCAGTCCGCCGGCATTGAAATCGGCGACCAGCGCCTGCACGGTCTGCAGCGAGCAGGACTTGTTGGTGCCGATGAAGCCGGTGGGCCCGCGCTTGATCCAACCCGCGACATAGGCGCCCGGCACCGGGTGACCGGAGTCGGGGTCGACGACACGACCCTGCGCGTTCGGCACCACGGCGGCCGCTTCGTCGAACGGAAGATCGCGAATGCGCTTGCCGCGGTATCCGATCGACGTCAGCACCAGGCCGGCGTCGATGCGCCGCGCCTGGTCGGTGCCCGTCACCGAGAACTCCATACCGGCGGCGCGACGCTCGCCCAGCACGCGTTCGGGAGTGAGCTCATAGGTCAGCCGGATGCGGGGACGGTCGCCGGGAGCAGAGGCATCGGCGAGCCTGGTCAAGATTTCGAGCTTATGCCGGGTCAGCCGGTCTGGCGCGGTTGGGAGATCCCGTGCCACCAGAGCGTGGTCGTGCGCGTCGAGCACGACGTCGGATGCGTGGGTGAGTCCGATCAATTCGGGAAGGGTGAACGCAGAGTGGGCAGGACCCCGGCGCGCCGCGATGACGACCTCACGGATCGCGGAGCCGCGCAGCGCGGCAAGGGCACGGTCGGAAATGTCGGTGCGGGCCAGATCGTCCGGGTCGGCGGTGAGCACCCGGGCGACGTCCAGGGCGACGTTGCCGTTGCCGATCAACACCACCCGTTCGTGGCTGAGATCGATTGGCAGATCGCTGAAGTCAGGGTGGCCGTTGACCCACGCGACGAATTCGGTCGCCGTGCCGGTCCCCGGCATTCCCATGCCGTCGATGTCCAGTCGTCGGTCGTTGGGCGCGCCGACCGCGTAGAGCACGGCGTGATGATGAGCCAGCAATTCGGCATGGCTCAGGTGCCTGCCGACCTCGACATTGAGGTAGAAGCGGAAGTGGCGATGACGCGAGACCCGGTCGAAGAGGTCGGTGACCCGTTTGGTGTTCTGATGGTCGGGCGCCACTCCCGCACGCACCAAACCGTAAGGTGTGGGCAGCTTTTCGAAAATGTTGACCCGCACACCATGCTGGGTCAACAGTTCGTCGGCGGCGTACATCGCCGCCGGCCCGGAACCGACGATCGCCACCGTCAGCGGCTGGCGGCGGGGCCGCACCTGCGGGGCCGGCAGCACCGGCGCCAGTTTGGACGTCGGCGGCAGCTTCACGTCCGCGGGCCGGTCGGGATAGAACGAGGCGTTGATCTCGACGAACGGCAGTTGCTTGCCGTCGAGCCGGTTGTCGGGGACGATCGCCCCCACAGGGCACGCGCTCACACAGGCACCGCAGTCCACGCAGGCGTCCGGATCGATGTGGAGCATCTCGGCCGTGGCGAAGCCCGGCTCATCCGGCGACGGGTGGATGCAGTTCACCGGGCAGGCGAAAACACAGGACCCGTCGTTGCAACACGACTGGGTGATCACATGCGGCATAACCGATCTCGCGGTCCTCAGGCGGCCGGCGCGGCCGTCAGGTGCTGCCGCTGCGGCTCGCTGCGGTAGCGCGACGGCTTCCCGTTGATCTTGCAGATGCGCCACATCAGCCGCGCCGACCGGTTGTCCATCAGCCCGGTGTCGTAGGCCAGCATCCGCACATCGCCGAACATGTCGGACAGCCACTTGCGCGATTCCGGCGACCGGAAGAACAGTTCCTTTTTGACCTCGCGCGGAATGTCGAACTCGCGCCAGAACTGCTTGGGCGGCACCACGATTGCCCGGCACAATACTTTCATGGTCAACGGCAGGAACAGGGCGGTGAAAAATCGCTGCCGTTTGCTCAACTCCGGTATCCGCCTACGCAGGAACTCGTGCGCGAAGGAGATGTGCCGCGCCTCCTCGGCGACGTGGATCGCCATCACCCGCTCCATGATCGGATGCAATGACTTGCCTTCGCGCAGAACATTTTTCTGAGTGTGATCGATCGGTTCCTCACCCGCGAGCACACCGATGAAGAAAGCCACCGGCAGCGGTCCGGCCGCCAGTGGAACCAACGGCGAGATCCACTTGAGCAGCCGCGGCATGCCCGGCACGTCGGCGCCGATGCGGTTGACCATTTCCTGGAACATCATGGTGTGGTTGCACTCTTCAACCGACTCATGCAAGCAGTACCGGTATTCCGGCGATCCGTTGGGCACCCAGAACGTGTAGTTCATCAGGCCCCGGATCAGGATGGACTCGAAGTGCAGGCCGACCTTGGCCACGTTGGCCTGGCGCCACATGCCGATCTTGATCTTGCGGTCTTCGGATTGCGCCCGATACCAGGGATGGCGGCCCAGCGGGTCGGTCGCCGGAAGAATCCACCGGGGATCATTCTCGGTGACCGCGAACTCCGGCGACTCCCAATCGATGTCGGTGTACGGGTTGAAGTTTCGCCGCACCGACCCCTCAGACAGTGTGGCGAGCGTTTTCACGTACTCGGCGTCGTGGCGCACTTCCATATTGCGGCGCCAGCGCCGGACCATTCGCGTCCTGGCCATATCCAAGCCTCCCCAACGAGGTTTACATTTGGACGTGCAATGTCCAAAACGGTACCGCAGGTACCGGGAATTAGCTAGGCCTGGCCGGTCCCTGTTGCCTGACCGGGGGTCACCGCGGTGATGTGACATGCCTCACAAACCAGACCCGAGGCGGGACCGTTGCCCGGGGTGCAGCACCGCTCGGGGCGGGGTAACAACGGGCCGCTGCGTCGCCTTGCCAGGTCCGCTCACTACCCTGATGACCATGGCTGACCAGCTCCAGATCCCCGCAGACATCAAACCGCGCGACGGCCGCTTCGGTTGCGGTCCATCCAAGGTCCGGCCCGAGCAATTGCAGGCTCTGAGCACCAGCGGCGAAACTGGGTGGGCCGCCCTGTTCGGCACCTCGCACCGGCAGGCGCCGGTCAAGAATCTGGTGGGCCGGGTGCGCAGGGGTGTGGCCGAGCTGTTCTCCGTGCCGGACGGTTACGAGGTCATCCTGGGCAACGGCGGCGCGACGGCGTTCTGGGACGCGGCCGCCTTCGGGCTCATCGACAAGCGGTCACTCCACCTGACCTACGGGGAGTTCAGCTCGAAGTTCGCCTCCGCGGTCGCCAACAATCCGTTCGTCGGCGACCCGGTCGTGATCAAGGCCGAGCCCGGCAGCGCGCCGGAGCCACAGACCGACCCGTCGGTCGACGTGATCGCGTGGGCGCACAACGAGACCTCGACCGGGGTCGCGGTCCCGATCCGCCGCCCGGCCGGGTCGGGTGAGGCTCTGGTCGTCATCGACGCGACGTCGGGCGCCGGCGGGCTGCCCGTCGACATCGCCGACACCGATGCCTATTACTTCTCTCCGCAGAAGAACTTCGCCAGCGATGGCGGCCTGTGGCTGGCGATCATGAGCCCCGCCGCGCTGGGCAGGGTCGAGGCGATCGCGGCGTCGGGTCGCTGGGTTCCCGACTTCCTGTCGCTGCCGATCGCGATCGACAACAGCCTCAAGGATCAGACGTACAACACCCCCGCGATCGCCACCCTGGCGCTGATGGCCGAGCAACTCGATTGGCTGCTCGGCAACGGCGGACTGGACTGGGCGGTCAAGCGGACCGCGGATTCGTCGCAGCGGTTGTACTCGTGGGCGCAGGAGCGGCCGTACACCACGCCGTTCGTCGCCGACCCGGCGCTGCGCTCCCAGGTCGTGGGCACGATCGATTTCGTCGACGACGTGGACGCGGCGGCGGTGGCCAAGACTTTGCGGGCCAACGGCATCGTCGACACCGAGCCGTACCGCAAACTCGGCCGCAACCAGTTGCGGGTCGCGATGTTCCCCGCGGTCGACCCCGACGACATCAGCGCGTTGACTCAGTGCGTCGACTGGGTCGTCGAGCGTCTCTAGCGTTTCGCCGGCCATCGACGCGCAACCGCCCAGCGTGTCAGCACAGTTGTGGGCGTTAGCTGGACTAGAGTGCGGCAGAGTGATGGGTCCGGAGAAATCGAAGCTGGCCTGCACGAAGCCTGCGAGGAGAAGCCATGCGGGAACTCAAAGTGGTTGGGCTCGACGCCGACAGCAAATACATCATCTGCCACGGTGATGATCCCGCGGAACAATTCAAGCTGGCGGCCAACGACCGGCTCCGGGATCTGCTGCGCAAGGAACCGGCATCGCCCGAGCAACCGCACCTCGACATCGAGGTCACCAACATGCTGAGCCCCAAGGAGATTCAGGCCAAGATCCGCGCCGGCGCCTCGGTCGAGCAGGTTGCCGCCGCCTCCGGCTCCGACATCTCGCGAGTGCGCCGGTTCGCCCACCCGGTGTTGCTGGAGCGGTTCCGCGCCGCCGAGCTGGCAACCGCGGCGCATCCCATGCTCGCCGACGGGCCCGCGGTCATGACGCTGCTGGAGACCGTTAGCGCCGCCATGGTCACCCGCGGCCTGGATCCCACCGGCCTCAGCTGGGACGCGTGGCGCAACGAAGACAACCGGTGGACCGTGCAACTGGCGTACAAGGTCGGCCGCGGGGACAACCTCGCGCATTTCCACTTCACCCCCGGCGCGCACGGCGGGACGGTCACCGCCATCGACGACGGCGCGAGCGAGCTGATCGATCCGGACTTCGAGCGACCGCTGCGGCCCCTCGCCCCGGTGGCCCACGTCGAGTTCAACGGGCCCGCCGCGGCTGCTGCGCCGGACCCGGCGGAGACGCCGGAGCGGGTGCAGGAGCGGCCGGAAGAAGCGCAGCGACCGCAGCCGGTGCACAGCCGTCGGGGCAGGCCGGTCATCCCGGCGTGGGAGGACGTGTTGCTCGGCGTGCGTTCGGGCGGTCAGCGCTAGCCAGGACCTAGCTAAGACAGGGTGTGCGCGACCAGCGCCAGCCACGCGACCGCCACCCCGACCCCCGCGCCCAGCACGAACCAACGCAGCACCGGCGTGCGCCGCCAGCCCCACAGCGTCGGCGCCAGCCCGCCGGCGGCCACCGCGTTGAGCCCCACGGCCAGCAGCACATGCACCCGGATCAGACCGAGACTCAGCACCACAATCGCCACGCCGGTCACCGCCGCGACGAACCCCGCCACCGTCAAACCCGTTGCCCAGGGCACTGACTGGGCACTGCGGCCGAGTTTGTCGCTCATTCGGCGAGCCTAACCCGGGTGTCCGGTTCCAGCTCCGGCCGCGGCCGACGTCGTCACCGGGCGATTCGCTCGTAGAAGGCCAGCGCCGCGGCGGTGGCAACGTTCAACGAGTCGGTGCCCCGCGACATCGGGATGCGCACCCGCATGTCGGCCAGGCGCAGGGTGGTCGGGGTGAGCCCGGGGCCCTCGGCGCCCACCAACAGGGCGACGCGGTCGTCGCGCGCGGCGCGCATCGCCTCGGCCAGAGGGCGGGCGGTGTCGTCCGGAGTCATTGCCAGCAGCCGGAAACCGTGGTCTTGCAGCTTCACCAGGTCGGCGGGCCAGTCGGTGGAGCGCGCGTAGGGCACCAGCAGGGCATGCCCCATCGACACCCGCACCGCGCGGCGGTAGAGCGGATCGGCGCAGCCGCTGCCGAACACCACCGCGTCCACGCCCAGCCCCGCCGCGTTGCGGAAGATCGACCCCAGGTTCTCGTGGTCGTTGACCCCTTCGAGCACGGCGATGGTCCGGGCGTTTTCGACCAGCTCTGCCACGCTCGGCTCGGGCACCCGCCGTGCGACGCCCAACACCCCGCGATTGAGGTGAAACCCGACCACCCGCGCCATCACGTCCGCAGCGACGCGGTAGTACGGCGCCCCCAAACCCTCGGCGCCGAGCAGGTCGTCCCTGAGCTCCTCGAGCCGGCGCTGGGTGCCGAGGAAGGCGTGCGGCGTGAACCGGGAGGCCAGCATGCGCTGCACGACCAGCACCCCCTCGGCGATCACCAGGCCCTTGCCGGTCGGCAAATCGGGCCGCCGGTCGATGCTGTTCAGGTCGCGGAAATCGTCGAGCCGTGGATCGTCGGGATCGTTGACGTCCTGGACATCCAGGCCAGCGCTCACGGGCTTTCGTCGACCAGCGCCAACATCAGGTCGGCCGCCTGGCGAAGGATGGCGCGCTTGTCGTTGTCCAGCGTCGCGAGTTGCTCGGCCAGCCACTCCTGCCGGGCCCGGCGGGCCACTTTGACCAATTCGGCGCCGGACTCCGACACCGATACCAACACCTGTCGGCCGTCGACCGGGTGCGGCGTGCGATCCACGAAGCCTTCGTCCGCCAGGGATGCGATGACCCTGGTCATCGACGGGGGGCGGACGCGTTCGCGAATCGCCAACGCGCCCGGCGTCATCGCGCCCTCGTTGGCCAGAGTCGTCAATGCCGACAGCTGCGATAGCGACACCGGAGAGGATGGATTTCGAAACCGCAGTTGGCGCGCCAGCCGCATGACCGCCAGTGACAGATCGGCCGCCAGCCGCGCATCGCTGTCAGGCATGGCGCGAGGTTACATCGGAACGCGAGAATTCGGGTCGAGAAACGTCGAAGGGTGGCCTAACACGCACCGCGTACAACCGCCGACGTCGGTTCGGGCGGGGCGCCTGGGTAAATTGATCGCGATGAGCGCCGAATCCGGGGCGAGCCCGCAGCCGCCGCCGCTGCCGCCCGCGCTGCTTCGGGTGTGGCCGTTCATCATCGTCGGCGCGCTGGGCTGGCTGGGCGTCGCGGTCGCCGCGTTCCTGGTTCCCTCGCTGGAGAGTTGGCGTCCGGTGGCGCTGGCCGGGCTGGGCACCGGCGTGGTGGGCACGTCGATCTTCTTGCTGCAGCTGGCCGGGGCTCGCCGCGGCGAACGCGGCGCGCAGACCGGCCTGGAGAACTTTGTCGACCGTAAGTAGTTGCGACAAGCGAGAACCCGCGGACCAACGCCGGCACGCCGGGAACGGCTAGTCGGTTGAGTCCGTACTGGGTTCGGTGGCGTCGCTGGGCTCCACACCGGACTGCGGCTCCGGCGATTCCGGTGATTCCCCGGGTGCCTCTGCCGCCGGCTCCGGCGGCTCCGGCGGCTCCGGCGGCTCGGCGGCCGGCTCCATGATGTCGAGCACACCGTCGTCATAAGGCTCGTACATCGGCGACCCGCTGCCGGCCGGAGCCGGCGTGTCGGAGTGCGCGCCGCACCCGTAGTGCTTATCGACCACGTGCCCGTCGGCCGACAGCTCGTTGCCGCACACTCCGAACATCGCGCCCAGCGATCCGGCCAGCGGCAGGAAGAAGCCGCAGTCGCGGCACACGCGTTTGGTCGACCTCGCCATCGCGGACTCCGGGCCGTAGTCGCCGGTATGCCATCGCTCGGCGGCCTCAGCGCGCCCCCACAGGCCCATCACCCACCGCCGACCCAATCCGACTTCGGCTGCCGTCTCGTCGACCTGCGGGTCACCGCTGGCGGTATAGCCCGGAACCAGCCGCTCGTCGTTGGCGGCCGGCGGCAGGAGATCGCCCGGACTCAGATCGCCGTGCCGCACCCGCTGCTCCCAGGGCACCCACTCGGGCGCCAGCAACGACGTGGGCCCGGGCACCAACACGACCTCACTGATCGTGGCCTGCGCGGCGCCGGGATAGGCGGCGACCACGGCGGCCCACTGCCATCCGGTGTAGCCGGGCAGGTGGGCCAGGAAGCGGTGCGTCGCGGTGTTCGGGTCCTCGTAGCTGACGCCCAGGTAATCCCCCACCGCGTCCGGGCCACTGAACTCCACCACGGCCGCCCTGGCCTGGTCGGCCGCACCCCGCAGCACCGCCGCCAACTCTTCGGGCCACTCGGTCACGGTTGCCACGGCGGATTCCTCGGCGGGTCCGGTCACGCTTTCGTCTCCATGCATCGCGTCTCAATAGTAGGTTGGCGAGCCACGCCCGGTTGACCCTCGCCATGAGACAGAATTGATTCGTGTCTGGGCAGCGGCGTGACGATGCGGGCCGGTTGGGCCCCTACCAGGGCCGCCGCGGCCGTACGGGGTTGTCGAACGAGCATCCGGGCATGGCCAATTACCCCGCCAATTACCCCGCCGACGACGCTGCCCGGCGCACCCGCCGCCCGCCGCCTCCGCCGAGCGCCAATCGTTATCTACCGCCGCTGGGCCGGCAGAAAGGACCGGACGGGCCCAACCCGCCACCGCGCCGTCCGCCGTCCGGGGAACGAATCACCGTCACCCGCGCGGCGGCCCTGCGCAGCCGCGAGATGGGTTCGCGGATGTATTGGATGGTGCAGCGGGCGGCCACCGCCGACGGCGCCGACAAGTCCGGTCTCACGGCGCTAACCTGGCCGGTGGTGGCGAACTCCGCCGTCGACTCGGCCATGGCGGTGGCGCTGGCCAATACCTTGTTTTTCGCCGCGGCCAGCGGCGAGAGCAAATCCAGGGTGGCGCTGTACCTGTTGATCACCATCGCGCCCTTCGCGGTGATCGCCCCGTTGATCGGCCCGGCGCTGGACCGGTTGCAGCACGGCCGCCGCGTCGCGCTGGCAATGTCGTTCGGGCTGCGCACCGCGCTGGCGGTGCTGCTGATCATGAATTACGACGGGGCGAGCGGCAGCTTTCCCTCTTGGGTGCTCTATCCCTGCGCGCTGGCCATGATGGTGTTCTCCAAGTCTTTCAGCGTGCTGCGCAGCGCGGTGACACCGCGGGTCATGCCGCCGACGATCGACTTGGTCCGCGTCAACGCCCGGCTGACCATGTTCGGTCTGCTCGGCGGCACCATCGTCGGCGGGGCGATTGCGGGGGGAGTCGAGTTTCTCGGCACACATCTGCTCAAACTGCCCGGGGCATTGTTCGTCGTCGTTGCCGTCACGATCGCCGGCGCCATGCTGTCGATGCGGATTCCGCGATGGGTGGAGGTTACCGCGGGCGAGGTCCCCGCCACGCTGAGTTATCACCAGGACAGCGAGCCGCAGCGGCATCGCTGGCACCGGGAGGTCAAGAAGGTAGGCGGGGCGTTACGACAACCGTTGGGCCGCAACATCATCACCTCGCTGTGGGGCAACTGCACGATCAAGGTGATGGTCGGCTTCCTGTTTTTGTATCCCGCGTTCGTCGCCAAGGCACACGACGCCAACGGGTGGATACAGCTTGCGATGCTGGGGATCATCGGCGCGGCGGCCGGCATCGGTAACTTCGTCGGCAACTTCATCAGTGCCCGGCTGAAACTGGGTCGCCCCGCCGTGCTCGTCGTCCGCTGCACGGTGGCGGTATGCGCGGTGGCGCTGACCGCCTCGGTGGCCGGCACCCTGATGGCGGCCACGATCGCAACCCTGGTCACCTCGGGGGCCAGCGCGATTGCGAAGGCTTCGCTGGATGCGTCGCTGCAAGACGACCTGCCGGAGGAATCCCGGGCGTCGGGCTTTGGCCGCTCCGAATCGACGCTGCAGTTGGCCTGGGTGCTCGGCGGGGCGCTGGGTGTTCTGGTCTACACCGAGCTGTGGGTAGGCTTCACGGCCGTCAGCGCGATATTGATTTTGGGGTTGGCGCAGACCGTGGTCAGCTTCCGCGGCAACTCCTTGATCCCGGGCCTCGGAGGAAACCGGCCGGTGATGGTCGAACAAGAAGGCATGCGCCGGGGAGCCGGCATGACCGCTGCGGCGCCCCAGTGAGACCACAGTGAGGTCACAGTGAGACCCCGTGTGGCCGCCGCGCTCGCGGCGGTGGTGCTGCTGCTGGCCGCCGGCGCCGGGCTCGGCACCTGGTGGCTGCTGCGCAAGCCGGGCCCGCAAGCACCCGAGATCAGCGCATATTCGCACGGGCAGCTGGTCCGCGTGGGACCCTACCTGTACTGCAATGTGCTCAACCTCAACGACTGTCGGCAGCCGCAGGCGCAGGGCGAGCTGCGCGTCAGCGATCGCTACCCGGTACAGCTTTCGGTGCCGGCCGCGATTGCGCGAGCGCCGTGGCGGCTGTTGCAGGTGTATGAGGATCCGGCCAACACCGCCACCACCATGTTCCGTCCCAACACCCGGTTCGCCGTCACGATCCCCTCAGTCGACGCCCAGCGCGGACGCCTGACCGGAATCGTGGTGCAGTTGCTGACCCTGGTGGTCGACCCGTCGGGTGAGCTGCGCGATGTCCCGCACGCCGAGTGGTCGCTGCGGACGGTCTTCTGACTGTCCTCTATAACCCTCGAGTCGTTCGGGCCAACAGCGCGCTAGGCGCCGTGGCCGGGTGGCACCCGCTCCCCTTCGCGCGGCGGGCCGGGAGGGCTTCCATCACCGAAAGGCCTGCCCCCCAAAGCTTCTCGGCCGTGCGAGGAAAGCCACTCGGTCAGGTCCGGCCCCCTCGGCACGATCCCGGTCGGATTGATATCGGCGTGCACGATGTAGTAGTGCTGTTTGATTTGAACGAAGTCGGTGGTATCGCCAAAACCGGGCGTCTGGAACAGATCCCGGGCGTACGCCCACAGCACCGGCATCTCGGACAGCTTCCTGCGGTTGCATTTGAAGTGGCCGTGGTAGACGGGATCGAACCGGGCCAAGGTGGTGAACAGCCGCACATCGGCCTCGGTGATGGTGTCGCCCACCAGGTATCGCTGGTTGCTCAGGCGATCGCTCACCCAGTCCAGCGCGGTGAACAGCCGATCGTAGGCGGCGTCGTAGGCCTCCTGTGAGCCGGCGAATCCGCATCGGTACACGCCGTTGTTGATTTCGGTGTAGACGCGCTGGTTCACCTCGTCGATCTCGTCACGCAGATGTTCCGGGTAGAGCGCGGGCGCACCCGCGCGGTGGTAGGCGGTCCATTCGGTGGATAGATCCAGCGTCAGCTGCGCGAAGTCGTTGGTGACGACGGCGCCGGAGGGCACGTCGACGATCGCCGGCACGGTGATCCCTTTGGGGTAGTCGGGGACCCGTTTGAAATAGGCATCTTGCAGCCGCGGAATCTTCAGGACGGGGTCAACGCCGCCGGGGTCCAGGTCGAAGGTCCAACTGCGTTCGTCATGCGTGGGCCCGCAAAACCCAATGGATAGAACATCTTCCAGGCCCAGTAGGCGCCGCACGATGATGGCGCGGTTGGCCCACGGACAGGCCCGGGCCACCACCAGTCGATACCTACCAGGTTGCACCGGATAGCCGTCGCGGCCATCGGCGGTGATGCGGGTGGTGATGTAGTTGGTGTCACGGGTGAATTCGCCGGCGCCGGCAACGTAGGTGGCCATGGCCACAATTGTGCTACCGGGCCATTGAGCTCGTCGATGCCGACTCCGACGCCGAGTCCGATGTCGATGCCGTCAGGAACCGCCGGGCCAGGTTGGTCTCGGTCGACTCGCCCGCTTCCCAATGCGCGATCCACGGCCCGGTACCCTCCGACTGGTCGACGATGCCCTCCTCCAGCCAGGTGTAGCGATCCTGCAGCACCTGGCCGGTCAGTTTCACATCACCGTCGTCGGTGTTGGCCCACAACGCGTCGAACAATGCCTGGACCCGCAAAGTTGCTTGCCGACAGAACATTTCGGCCAGCGCGTACGCCTGCTCCCCCAGCTGTGGATCGGCCACGCGCTGACCCTCGGCCCGCACACACACCGCCGACATGGCGAACAGCTCGGCTCCGATGTCGACGATGCGTCCCAAAAATCCTTGCTTTTGCTCGAGCTTGGCCTGCCAGCGCGCCATCCCGGAGAAGGTGTTGCGGGCCAGCTTGCGGGTGCATCGTTCGACAAACCGCAGGTGCGCGGCCAGCGGGCCGAACTCGCTGTAGGCCTTGGGCCGCTGCCCTTCGCCAAAGACCAACTGGGGCAACCACTTTGCGTAGAAGCCGCTCGCGCCGACAGCCGCCGCTGCCTTTTCACGCCACCCCGTGTCGGGTTTCGCGAGGTCACCGGCCGCATTCAGGTGGGCATCCACGGCCTCCCGGGCGATCAGCAGCCGCATGATCTCGCTGGACCCCTCGAAGATGCGGTTGATTCGCAGATCGCGCAGCATCTGCTCGGCGGGTACGGCGCGTTCGCCGCGCGCGCCGAGCGATTCGGCCGTCTCGTAGCCACGTCCGCCGCGGATCTGCACGAGGTCGTCGGCGATGGCGCACGCCATTTCGCTGGACCACAGTTTGGCCAGCGCCGCCTCGATACGGATGTCGTTGCGGCCCTCGTCGGCCATTTGCCCCGACAGTTCCAGCACGGCGTCCAGCGCATAGTTGGTGGCCGCGATGAACGAGATTTTGCGGGCCACGGCTTCGTGTTTGGCCAACGGCTTGCCCCACTGCACCCGCTCGCCGGACCATTCGCGGGCGATCTTCAACGCCCATTTCGACGAGCCGGCCGCGTTCGCGGGGATGGACAACCGTCCGGCGTTCAACGTCGTCAGCGCGATCTTGAGGCCGTCGCCTTCACGCCCGATCAGATTCTCCCGGGGCACCCGCACGCCGTGCAGGCGGGTGAGGCCGTTCTCGATCCCGCGCAAGCCCATAAAGGAGTTACGCCGTTCCACCGTGATGCCGGCCGAATCCGCTTCGACCACAAACGCGCTGATGCCGCCACGGTGCCCGTCGCTCTGGGGCACGCGGGCCATCACCACCAGAAGTTCGGCGACGACACCGTTGGTGGTCCACAGCTTCACGCCCTCGAGCTCGTAGGCCAGCCCGTCCTCGACCGGTGTCGCCGTCGAGGCCAACCGCGCGGGGTCCGAACCCACGTCAGGTTCGGTGAGCAGAAAGGCCGAGATCGCGCCGGCGGCGCACCGCGGTAAGAACCGCCGTTTCTGCTCCTCGGTGCCGGCCAGTTTCAGCGGCTCGGGCACCCCGATCGACTGATGCGCCGACAGCAACGCCCCGAGGCTGGGGTGCACCGACGAGATCATCATCAGGGCCCGGTTGTAGGCCACCTGCGACATGTTCAGCCCGCCATACTCGGACGGGATCTTCATGCCAAAGCAGCCCAACGCGGCCAGTCCCCTGACGTAGTCATCGGGAATCCGCGCATCACGCTCGATGACGCTGCCGTCGACCGTGTTCAGGAATTCCCGCAGCTTGCCCAGGAACTCGCGGGTACGCGCCTCGTCCTGGTCGGACGGTTTCGGGAACGGATGGATGAGCTCCAACGGGAAATGGCCGAGAAACAGCTCCTTGGCGAAGGACGGTTTGTCCCAACCACTTTCGCGGGACTCTTCGGCCAGTGCTCTGGCTTGCTCTTCGGTGACCTGCGCTTGCTGTGCCATCGCAGCCTCCTCGCTACATGACTGTCGCGAAGAGGTGAGTACCCAAACTGGCGCGTGGTACGCGGCGATCCGCCCGGCGCGGCGTCAGGCGTCGAGCTCGCGGGCGACCGCCTTGACCACCTCGGAGACCCGGCGCGCCACCTTGCGGTCGGGGTATCGGCCCTTGCGTAACTCGGGCTGCACGGTGCTCTCCAACAAGGTGATCATGTCCTCGACCATGCCGTGCAGCTCGTCGGGGCTGTGCTTGTGCTCGACGGGGGTCTCGCGGCGGGTCCTGGCCAGGCTGGGCGGCGGATCGATCAGCTTGAGACTCAGTGCCTGCGGGCCGCGTCGGCCGGAGGCCACGCCGAACTCCACCCGCTGCCCGGTCTTGAGTCCCTCGACCCCCTCGGGCAACGCCGACGAGCGGACGTACACGTCCTCACCGTCTTCCTGTGACAGGAAGCCGAATCCCTTTTCGGCGTCGTACCACTTAACCTTGCCGGTCGGCACTGGTCTCACCTGCTTGTCTGACGGAATAGCTAGGAATGGACACACAAGAAGCGCCCCGCAAATGCAGGACGCGATGCGGATTCAGATCCTACTCGGGTGGTTGCCCGGCCAGCACCCCCGTTTCCGCGTTACTCGCTACGCTGGCAGTACCGCGGGAGGTGAAATGCGCCTGGTTCTCAACATCATCTGGCTGGTGTTCGGTGGCCTTTGGATGGCCCTCGGCTACCTGGCGGCGGCGCTCATCAGCTTCGTGCTCATCATTACGATTCCGTTCGGGTTCGCGTCGCTGCGGATCGCCTCCTACGCGCTGTGGCCTTTCGGCCGGACGATCGTCGACAAGCCGAGCGCCGGCACCGGCGCCCTAATCGGGAACGTCATCTGGGTGCTGCTGTTCGGTATTTGGCTGGCGATCGGCCATCTGATCAGCGCGGCGGCGATGGCCATCACGATCATCGGCATTCCCCTTGCCCTGGCCAATCTCAAACTCATCCCGGTGTCGCTGATGCCGCTGGGTAAGGAGATCGTCCCGGTCGCCGCGCCGGCCCAATTTTCCGGAGTGCCCGCATGACACTGACGGCGCTCGGACTGCCGAAGGTGCGCGGCCCGGTCGCGGCCCCGCATCCCGGCACCCTCGCGGGCGCGATGCCCACCGAGGGCCCGCTGCTGGACACCTACGGGCGGGCCGCCACCGATCTGCGGATATCGCTGACCGATCGCTGCAATCTTCGGTGCACTTACTGCATGCCCGCCGAGGGCCTGAACTGGCTGCCCGGCGACCAGCTGTTGGATTCCGACGAGTTGTCCAGGCTGATGCGCGTCGCCGTCACCCGGCTGGGCATCACCAACGTGCGGTTCACCGGCGGTGAGCCGCTGCTGTCCCGCCACCTCGAGGAGGTCGTTGCGGCGGCGTCCGAACTGCAGCCACGACCGCAGATCTCCCTGACCACCAACGGCGTCGGTCTTGCCCGGCGTGCCGCCGGCCTGGCCTCGGCCGGGCTGGACCGCGTCAACGTCTCGCTGGACAGCGTGAATCGGGACCGCTTCGCGGCGATCACGCGGCGAGACCGGCTCGCCGACGTGGTGGCGGGGTTGGCCGCCGCCAAGGAGAACGGTTTGACGCCGGTCAAGGTGAACGCCGTACTGGATCCCGCCACCGGCCGTGCGGATGTCGTCGAGCTGTTGGGGTTCTGTCTCGAGCACGGTTATCAGTTGCGGGTGATCGAGCAGATGCCGCTGGACGCGGGGCATCAATGGCGCCGCGACTCAACGTTGACCGCCGACGACGTGCTGGCGGCGTTGCGGCCGCACTTCCGGCTGCGGCCGGACCCGGCACCTCGCGGTTCGGCGCCCGCCGAGCTGTGGCTGGTCGATACGGGACCGGGAACGCCGACGGGAAAGTTCGGGGTGATCGCCTCGGTGTCGCACGCGTTCTGCTCGGCGTGTGACCGCACCCGGCTCACGGCCGACGGCCAGATCCGTAGTTGCCTGTTCTCCACCGACGAGACCGACCTGCGCGGCCTGCTGCGCGCCGGCGGCAGCGACGACGCGATCGAGACGGCGTGGCGCGCCGCGATGTGGGGCAAGCCCGCCGGACACGGAATCAACGACCCGAACTTTGTCCAGCCCGACCGTCCGATGAGTGCGATCGGTGGCTGAGTCTCCCCTCAACATCGAAGACCTCGATGGCCCCGAAGGCCCCGAAGGCCCCGATGGCTTTGCGGTGACGGTTCGATACTTCGCCGCCGCGCGCGCCGCCGCGGGCGTCGAGACGGAAACGGTCGTCCTGCGCCCGGGCACCACTGTAGCCGAGTTGGTTCAAAGGCTCGCCGGTTCGGGTACCCGCCTTGCAACCGTGCTCGGCCGGTGCTCCTATCTCTGCGACGGCATCGCGGTTCGCGACGCAACCAAACCGTTGCGGGCAGGTAACACGATCGACGTGTTACCCCCGTTTGCGGGTGGTTGATTTTGTGAGATAACTCACGTAACGGAATGATAACGGCGCGGACACAGCCCGATATCCGGTTGTTTTGACCTGCGCAAATCCCTGATGCTCCTGCGTCTTTCGCGGACTGCCGCGCGGGAAACGCCGAGTCGCACAGAAAGTGACGCGGCCGACAAGACCGGTTACCGTCTCCGCAGGCTCGCCAACTGAGAACCGATGGCGGTCCTCTCTCACCCATAGCGCCGAGCTCCATCCAATGGGTGAGGGACCCCGGAATGTGGATGGAGGCGGGGGACCCACCGGTCCGCCGAATCGGGGTCGCATGCGACTCCTTGGGGTGAAGCCGGCGTCGGCTCTTCGGCATCGATCGAAGACGACGCTGGCCGGGTGGCCTCTCCAACCCGAACCCGACAGCTGACCTCGCAGGCGCGTGCAGAGAGGAATTTCGGCGCGTATGAGCGGACGTCACCGCAAGCCCACGACATCCAACCTCAACGTCGCCAAGATCGCCTTTACCGGGGCGGTTCTTGGTGGCGGCAGTATCGCCCTGGCGGGTCAAGCGGCCGCGGCCACGGACAGCGAGTGGGATCAGGTAGCCCGCTGCGAATCGGGTGGCAACTGGGGCATCAACACCGGCAACGGCTACTACGGCGGCGTTCAATTCAACGCCAGCACGTGGGCCTCGCACGGGGGCCGCGAGTACGCCCCGTCGGCTCAACTGGCCACTCGCGAACAACAGATCGCGGTCGCCGAGCGGGTCCTGGCGACTCAGGGACGCGGCGCCTGGCCGGTATGCGGTGGTCCATTGTCCGCGCCCACCCCGCGGGAAGTGCTCCCCACCCCCGCAGGCCTGGACGTCCCGGGCCTCAACGGCGACCTGGCGCCGCCGCCCGCCGACGCTCCGCCGCCCGCCGACGCTCCCCCGCCACCACCGCCCGCGGATTCGCCCGCGCCGGTACAACTGGCTTCCTTCGACCAACCGGCACCGCCGCCTGCGGATCTGCCGCCCGCCCCGCCGGCGGATGCTCCTGTGCCACCGCCGCCCGCGGACGCGGTGCCGCCCGCGGATCTGCCCCTCCCTCTACCGGCCGACGCCGTGCCGCCCCCACCCGCGGACGTTCCTGCCCCGCCGGCCGAGATTCCGCCGCCGGCGTCCTTCGACCAACCGGCCCCGCCACCCGAGGACGCACCGCCGCCCGCCGACACCCAGGCGCCCCAGCAGGCCGTCAAGGTCGGCTACACGCAGAAGGTGTGGGACGCGATCCGCGCCGAAAACGTCAACGGGAACGACGCACTGGACGCACTGGCGCTGTCGGCGCCCGTCGCCTGACCACCGCGCTCCAGGACGGGCCGGCCGTCAGGCCGAACCCACCCATTCGTCGGTGCCGTCGTCGAAAAACTGGTGTTTCCAGACCGGCAGGCGCGCCTTGATGGTGTCGACGAGGTCGGCACAGGTGGCGAACGCCTCCTGCCGATGATCGGCGGCCACCGCCGCCACCAGCGCGGCCTCCCCGATGTGTAGCGTCCCGATCCGGTGGCTGGCCGCGACCGCGCGCACGCCGGCGGACTTCTCGGCTACCTCGGCCACCACCTCCGCCATGACCTGCGCCGCGGTCGGGTGGGCCGAATATTCGAGACGCACCACCCGGCGTCCCTCGTCGTGGTCGCGGATCATGCCGACGAACCCGACGATGGCACCGGCCGAGCGATGGCCCACCAGCTCCTCATGCTCATCCAGGGAGATGGGCTGCTCGGTCATCGCGGCGCGCAACACGACCGTCATCGGTTGTGGTCTTTACCGGCGATCTGATCAAGGGCATGGTCGAGCACGTCGGCGAGCACACCCAGCCCGTCCCGTACCCCGCCGGGCGAACCCGGAAGGTTGATGACCAGGGTGCGGCCGGCCACCCCACACACTCCGCGCGACAACACCGATGTCGGCACTTTGGGGAGGCCCGACTGCCGAATGGCATCGGCCAGACCGGGAATCAGGTAGTCCACCACCGCGACGGTCTCATCCGGGGTCGCGTCAGTCGGGGAGATACCGGTACCGCCGGAGGTGAGGATGACGTCAACGTCGTCGTCGAGCGCGGCGCGTAGCGCCTCACCGACCGGCTTCCCGTCCGCGACCACTTCCGGCTCGGGGACCGAAAAGCCATGCTGCCCAAGCCATTCCGCGATAATCGGCCCGCACTTGTCGGTGTACACGCCACTGGAGGCTCGGGTCGAGGCGATGATGATTCGGGCGGTCCGGGCGCTCATCCCCGCACCCAACTTCCGGTCTTGCCACCCTCTTTGCGAAGCACCCGGACGTCATCGATACGGGCCGCCGGGTCAACCGCCTTGATCATGTCGTAGAGCGTAAGCGCGGCCACACTCACGGCGGTCAGCGCCTCCATTTCGACACCGGTACGGTCGGTGCTGCGGACCGTGGCGACGATGTCGATGTCCGACTTGCCCACGGTGAATTCGACGTCTACCCCTGTCAGGGCGAGCTGGTGGCACAGCGGAATCAGGTCGCTGGTGCGCTTGGCGGCCAGAATCCCGGCCACCCGGGCCGTCGCGAGAGCGTCGCCCTTGGGCAGCCCTCCCCGGGAGATGAGCTCCACCACATGCGCGGCGGTCCGCAGCGCTCCCGCGGCGACGGCGGTGCGCTTGGTGGTCTGCTTTTCGGTCACATCGACCATGTGCGCCGCGCCCCGCTCGTCGAGGTGCGAGAGCGCGGCCGGGCGCGGTTCCGCCGACTGCTCGGGCTGCGCAGGTCTGGGCGTCCCGGATAACCCGGCCATCCCGGTGCTACCTACCGGTTGATGACGGTGACCGGATGGACGTAGGGCAGGTGGTCGGGGTCGACGGGGAAGACCAGGTCGCCAAACGGCGAGAGTGCACCCGTGCGATCGGTCACCAGCTCGCTCACCGCGTGGTCGTCGGGGTCCGTCGTCGGCCAGCCGTTGTCGACGTACCTGTTCTTACCTTCAGCACTGTTAGCCACGTCGTACATTCTGACAGGTCGCGTGCGCGCGCGTGCCGCTAGTCGGCCTCGTCCCCGCCGGTAACCCCCAGCGTGCGTGCTCGCCGCAGACCGGGATCGGCGAGCTGCTTTACGCTGGTCAGCGATGACCGACAACACCCCGGATATCCCGCTGGGGTCCTGGCTTGCCGACTTGCCCGACGAGCGGCTGATCCGACTGCTGGAACTACGGCCAGACCTTGCCCAGCCGCCCCCCGGCAGCATCGCGGCCCTGGCCGCGCGCGCCGCGGTCCGGCAATCGGTCAAGGCCGCCACCGACGAGCTGGACTTTCTGCGGCTGGCGGTGCTCGACGCGTTACTGGTGCTGCATGCGGACACCGCCGCGGTGCCGACCGCCAAGCTGTTGGCCCTCCTGGACGGCCGCGCCCCCGAGGACGAGGTCATCGAGGCGCTCGACGACCTGAGGCAGCGCGCCCTGGTATGGGGGGACACCGCGATCCGGTTGTCCGCCGACACCGGCACCGCGTTGCCGTGGCATCCCGGACAGGTGACGCTGGAAGACAATTCCAGCCCCGGCACGCAGATCGCGGAGCGAATCGACGGGTTGAGCCAGCCGCAGCGCGACGTCCTGGACAGGCTGCTCGAGGGCTCGCCGATGGGCCGTACCCGCGACGCCGCCCCCGGCGCACCGGCCGATCGGCCGATCCCGCAGTTGTTGGCGATGGGTCTGCTGCGACGCCTCGACGCCGACACGGTGATTCTGCCCCGCCACGTCGGGCAGGTGTTGCGGGGCGAGCAGCCCGGCCCGATGCAGCTGACGGCGCCCGACCCCGTGGTGTCGCGGACCACGGCCGAGGATTCCGACGCCGCCGCGGCCGGGGCGGTTCTCGACCTGCTGCGCGAGGTCGACATGCTGCTCGAAAGCCTCGGCACCACACCGGTTCCCGAGTTGCGCAGTGGCGGCCTGGGTGTTCGCGAGGTCAAACGGCTGGCCAAGACCACCGGCATCGACGAGCCGCGGCTGGGGCTGGTGCTCGAGGTCTGCGCCGCGGCCGGATTGATCGCCAGCGGCCGGCCCGATCCGGAACCCGAAAGCGGTGACGGCCCGTACTGGGCGCCGACCGTGGCGGCCGACCGCTTCGCCGCGATGTCCACAGCCGGGCGCTGGCACCTGCTGGCCGCCGCCTGGCTCGATTTACCCGGCCGGCCCGCGCTGATCGGGGATCGCGGCCCTGACGGGAAACCGTATGCGGCCCTGTCTGATTCGCTCTACTCGACGGCCGCGCCGCTGGACCGGCGGTTGCTGCTGGACATGCTCGCCAGCCTGCCCCCGGGCGCCGGGGTCGATGCGAGCAGCGCCTCGGCGGCGCTGATCTGGCGTCGCCCCCGGTGGACCCGGCGCCTGCAGCCCGGCCCCGTCGCGGATCTGCTGGCCGAGAGCCACGCGCTGGGTTTGGTGGGCCGCGGCGCGATCAGCACTCCTGGCCGCGCGCTGCTCGAGGAGACCGTCGATTTTTCCGCCACCCTGGACGCGATGGCGCGCGCGCTGCCCGAACCGATCGACCACTTCCTGATGCAGGCCGATTTGACGGTCGTGGTGCCGGGACCTCTGCAGCGCGACCTTGCCGACGAACTGGCGACGGTGGCCACGGTCGAGTCGGCCGGGGCGGCGATGGTGTACCGGATCAGCGAGCAGTCCATCCGGCATGCACTCGACGTCGGCAAGACCCGGGACTGGATGCACGCATTCTTTGCCGGCCACTCCAAAACGCCTGTACCCCAAGGTCTCACCTATCTCATCGATGATGTGGCCCGCCGGCACGGCCAACTCCGGATCGGGATGGCCTCGTCGTTCGTGCGCTGCGAGGACCCGGCCCTGCTGGCCCAGGCCGTGGCGGCCGCCGAGGATTTGCAACTGCGCGCCCTGGCCCCGACGGTGGCGGTCTCGCCCGCTGCGATCGGCGAGGTGCTCACCGCGCTGCGGGCCGCAGGCTTTGCCCCCGCCGCCGAAGACTCCACCGGCGCCATCGTTGACGTCCGCCCGTTGCGGGCCCGGGTGCCCACCCCACAGCAACGCCGTCCGTACCGGGCGTCCCCGCGGCCCAGCGGCGAGACCTTGACCGCCGTTGTCTCGGTGCTGCGTAAGGTCACCACCGCCCCGTTCGGCAGCAGCCGTGTCGAACCGGTGGCCGCGATGGCGCTGCTGCAAGACGCCGCCAAAAACCAAGACACGCTGGTGATCGGGTATCTCGACGCGGCGGGCGTGGCCACCCAGCGGATGGTGTCGCCCATCGCGATACGCGGCGGCCAGCTGGTGGCCTTCGATTCGGCGTCGGGGCGGCTGCGCGATTTCGCGATTCACCGCATCACATCGGTGGTGTCGGACCACAACGGATAATGGATTGTTATGACTGACGGACCGTTGATTGTGCAGTCCGACAAGACGGTGCTGCTGGAAGTGGACCACGAGCAGGCCGACGCGGCGCGCGCGGCGATCGCCCCGTTCGCCGAGCTGGAGCGAGCACCCGAGCACGTGCACACCTACCGCATCACCCCGCTGGCGTTGTGGAATGCCCGCGCCGCGGGCCACGACGCCGAGCAAGTGGTCGACGCGCTGGTCAGCTTCTCCCGATACGCGGTGCCGCAGCCGTTGCTGGTCGACATCGTCGACACCATGGCCCGGTACGGGCGGCTGCAACTGATCAAGCACCCGGCCCACGGCCTGACCCTGGTGAGCCTGGATCGCGCGGTGCTCGAGGAAGTGCTGCGCAACAAGAAGATCGCACCGATGCTGGGTGCCCGCATCGACGACGACACCGTCGTCGTGCACGGCAGCGAACGCGGCCGGCTCAAGCAGATGTTGTTGAAGATCGGTTGGCCCGCAGAGGATCTGGCCGGCTACGTCGACGGTGAGGCGCATCCGATCAGCCTCGACCAGGACGACTGGGAGCTGCGTGATTATCAGCGGTTGGCGGCGGATTCGTTCTGGGCCGGCGGGTCTGGCGTGGTGGTGCTGCCCTGTGGCGCCGGTAAGACGCTGGTCGGCGCCGCGGCCATGGCGAAAGCCAGTGCGACGACGCTGATCCTGGTCACCAATATCGTGTCGGCGCGGCAATGGAAGCGGGAGCTCATCGCGCGAACCTCGTTGACCGAGGACGAGATCGGTGAATACTCCGGTGAGCGCAAGGAAATCCGGCCGGTCACCATCTCGACTTACCAAATGATCACCCGGCGCAGTAAGGGCGAATACCGCCATCTGGAACTATTCGACAGCCGGGACTGGGGGTTGATCGTCTACGACGAGGTGCATTTGCTCCCGGCACCGGTTTTTCGGATGACCGCCGATCTGCAATCCAAGCGCCGCCTCGGATTGACCGCCACGCTGATCCGCGAGGATGGCCGTGAGGGTGACGTGTTCTCGTTGATCGGCCCGAAGCGTTACGACGCACCGTGGAAAGACATCGAGGCGCAGGGTTGGATCGCCCCCGCGGAGTGCGTCGAAGTTCGGGTCACCATGACCGACAACGAGCGCATGATGTACGCCGTCGCCGAACCCGAAGAGCGCTACAAGCTCTGCTCGACGGTGCACACGAAAATCGCCGTGGTCAAGTCGATCCTGGAGAAACATCCCGGCGAGCAGACGTTGGTGATCGGCGCCTACCTTGATCAGCTCGACGAGCTCGGCGCGGTACTCAATGCCCCGGTGATCCAGGGCTCGACCAAGACCAAGGAACGCGAGGCGTTATTCGAGAGCTTCCGCTCCGGAGAGATATCCACGCTGGTGGTGTCCAAGGTCGCCAACTTCTCCATCGACTTGCCCGAAGCGTCGGTGGCGGTGCAGGTTTCGGGAACCTTCGGCTCACGCCAGGAGGAGGCTCAACGGCTGGGCCGGCTGCTGCGGCCCAAGGCCGACGGTGGCGGGGCCATCTTCTACTCCGTGGTGGCCCGCGACAGCCTGGACGCCGACTATGCCGCGCACCGGCAGCGCTTCCTGGCCGAGCAGGGCTACGGTTACATCATCCGCGACGCGGACGATCTGCTGGGCCCCGCGATTTGACGAAAAGACCGGGCAGGCCGGCGATGCCGGCGGCGATTCCGCCGACGTAGGCTGTGGCGACCGCGAGCGATGAAACGGCGTGGCCGGGCGGCAGCGCGGTCAGCCATGCCACGGCATCGTCACGGTTGTCGTTGTCGTACACCCGGATTGGGAAGGGAAGCCGGGCCCCGATGGCACGGCTCGGTGAGCGGATCCAGCCGATGTCGCTGACGACGGCGCACCCGTCGAGCAATCGCAGGTAGCTGATGCCCAGTCGCGCGTCGGCCCACAGCGCTCCCAGCGTGATGCGCCGGAAACCCGGCCCGAACATGTAAAGCAGCCGTAGTCGCTCCCCGGTCCGACCGGCGTGATCGACCATGGGGGCCAGCACCCCCGCGTAATCCGCTGCCGTCACCGTCCCGACGGCTTCCAACCCCCGCACACCGTCGGGCAGGCCGGGGAGTTCCTTGAGCACTGCGGTCCTGCCTTGGTTTGTATCCTAGTGCAATTATTTTATAGTGCTATAGTAGTACCACTCCAGCTCGTCAAGAGGTCATCGCATGAAGATTGCCGTCGTCGGTGCCGGCATCGCCGGACCCACGCTTGCATACTGGTTGTCCCACTACGGTCACGAACCGACCCTTATCGAAAGGTCGCCAAGGCTGCGCACCGGCGGCTATGCGGTGGATTTCTGGGGTGGCGGGTACGCCGTTGCCGAACGTATGGGGCTCGCGGCCGACCTGCACACCGCCGGGTATGCCGTGCAAGAAGTGCGTCTGGTCGACCGCAATTCGCAACGAGTGGGCGGCTTTTCGGCCGACGTGTTCCGCCGCCTCGTCGACGGCAGGTTCGTCACCATCCCCCGCGGCGCCCTGGCGGCACTGATCTATCGATTGATCGACGGGCGCGTCGAAACCCTGTTCGGTGAGCGCATTTCGTCCATCGTGCACGACGACGCCGGTGTACGAGTAACACTCGAGCGGGGCGGGCCAAGAGACTTCGACCTGCTGATCGGGGCAGACGGAATCCATTCGCCGGTAAGGGATTTGGTGTTCGGTCCAGAATCACGCTTCGCGGCGGACCTCGGCTACCGGGTTGCGGCGTTCGAAGCCGAGGGCTACCGGCCGCGCGATGAACTCGTATACCTCGCCTACACCATGCCCGGGCGGATGGTGGCCCGGTTTGCGATGCGTGACGACAAGACGATGTTCCTCTTCGTTTTCACCTCGGATCGCCTCGGTGACCCCGACCCCGACGACGGATCCCAAATCAAGGCCGCACTGCAGCAAGTCTTCGGCGAAAAGGGTTGGGAATGCCAAGAAATCTTGCGCAGACTCGACGACGCCCCCGACGTGTACTTCGACCGCGTCAGCCAGACCGTGATGGACCGCTGGTCGCACGGGCGGGTGGCGCTGATCGGTGACGCCGCGGCCGCGGTCTCGTTGCTGGCCGGCGAGGGTGCCGGTCTGGCGATGGTGCAGGCCTACACACTGGCGGGTGAGCTCAATCGCGGCGGGGCCGACCACCAGGACGCGTTTCGTCGGTATGAAAGCCGGCTGCGTCCGATCGTCGAAATGCGACAACGGTCGGCGCGAGGTTTCGCCACGATCTTCGCACCCAAGACCGCACTGGGCGTGTGGACGCGCAATCAAACATCCAAACTACTCAACGTGCCACGGCTGGCCGAATGGGTCCTGCGCCGCGAATTCCGCGACGACATCGCGCTACCGGAGTACGCGGAGTCGCCCAGCGCGCATTGACCCACGACGGGAATCACTCAGAGCGACAAGATCGTTGCCGATGCGGTACCCGGGGCGCCGTACACCTGCGCGAGGCCGACCCGCGGGTTGCCGGGCACCTGACGCTCCCCCGCCTCGTTGCGCAGCTGGCGAACCAGCTCGTGCACCTGCCGCAGACCCGACGCGCCGATCGGCTCGCCGTTGGCGATCAGACCGCCGTCGGTGTTCACCGGAATTGAGCCGTGAATTTCGGTGGCGCCGTCGGCCAGCAACTTCTCCTGCTCCCCGTCGGCGCACAGACCGGTCTCGGCCATGTGGATGAGCTCGGCGCCCGCGTCGGTGTCCTGCAACTGCGCGATGTCGACGTCCTCGGATCCGATGCCCGCGGCCTCGTAGGCCGCCTTGGCCGCATACACCGTCGGGGACGAATCCTCCTCCAGCGGTGCCGACGTGGCATGCACTTCGTAGGCACCGAAGCGGCGGGTGCGGATCTCGCTGGCCCGGACGTAGACCGGCTTGTCGGTGAACTTGTGCGCGATGTCGGCACGGCACATGACGACGGCCGCTGCCCCCTCGTCGGGCGCGCAGAACATGTACTGCGTCAACGGGTAGTTCAGCACCGCCGAGTTCAGGATTTCCTCGACGGGGATCTCCTTGCGCCGGAAGGCATTTGGGTTCAGCGCACCGTTGCGGAAGTTCTTGTTGGCCACCCGTGCCAATGTCTGCTGCGAAATGTTGTGGTCGTGCAGGTATTTGTTGGCCTTGATGCCGAAAAACTTGGTGGTGACGAACTGCCCGTTTTGGGCGTACCACTGCGGCAGCGCCAACTTGGCAGGGTCGTCGGTGAAGGCGCCGCGCGGGTGCTTGTCCAGGCCGATCGCGATGCCGAGGTCGTACTTGCCCAGGCGGATCGTGTCGGCGGTCTGTTGGATCGCGCTGGCCGCGGTGGCACAGGCGTTGAACACATTTGTGAAGGTGATGCCCGTCAGCCCGACCAATCGCGTCACGGCGTCGGGGTTGGACACCTCGTAGCTACCGCCGAAGCCGAATTGGATGTCCTTCCATGCCACGCCGGCGTCGGTGAGCGCGAGCTGGATGGCCTCGGCGCCCATCTGCATCGCGGTTTTGTCGAACCTGCCGAAGGGGTGCAGGCCAACACCGATGATGGCTACGTCGTTGGTCATTGGTGGCTCTCTTTCTAGACCGGCTGGAACGCAAAGGTGACGATCTCGTTGCCGTCGGCGTCGGTGGTGAACGGCACCATGGTGAGCTCGACCTGCTGCCCGAACTTCAGCTTGGCGGGGTCGTTCTCGGTCAGCCGACCCTCGACACGGATCACCGCCTCGTCCCCCAAACCCAGCTGGACCAGGCCCACACCGAACGGCACGAAATCCTTCCCGGTCGGGCCGGCATACGGGGCACCCGGCGGGAAGCCTTGCGTCGTCCAGGCCACCAGGGTTCCGGTGCGCGGCAGCAGCACTTCGCTCATCGCCGCAGCGCTGCAGCGGGGGCATCGCTCCTGCACCGGGAACGCGGTGGCGCCGCAGTCGCCGCACCGGCTGCCAATCAGCTGCGGAGTGTCCTCGGGCCAGGTTGAGATCTCCGGGGCGAGTGCCTTCTGCATCGAAAGATCCTCCGACGGTCGAACAGAACTTTGCTCACTGAACCGTATAACAGCCTTCCGAAAAGTGGAAACGGCATTCTCTTTCGGGTAGCGCGAACGCCTCCGGAGGTCACTGACATCGCATTCCCGTCACCCGGAGCCAAACCCTTATCCCACGCCGCGCCGCGGCCTAGCGTCGGGCACGGCCAGTTCCCGCCGTCCCCCCGAGGTTGTCCAAACGATGGTGAGCATCCCCGCCGAGGCGGTCGCCGCGCCGCCGTCGGCGGCCGGCCGAGCGCGCAGGCAGCGCCGCTGGACGGTCCTGCGGATCTTTTCACCGGTGCTGCTGGTGGTGTTGTGGCAATTCTTCAGTGCCACCGGGCTCATCCCCCAGGACGTCCTTCCGGCCCCGCAGCTGATCTTCGACGCCGGTCTGCAGCTCATCCGCAACGGCAAGCTCGCCGAGGCGCTCGAGGTATCCGGGCTGCGCGTCGTCGAAGGCCTCTTGCTCGGCGGCGTGATCGGGGTGGCGCTGGGTGCGGCGGTGGGGTTGTCGCGCTGGTTCGAGGCAACGTTGGACCCGCCGCTACAGATGGTGCGGGCGCTGCCCCACCTGGGTCTGATTCCGCTGTTCATCCTGTGGTTCGGTATCGGCGAACTACCCAAAGTGCTGCTGGTCGCGCTGGGCGTCAGTTTCCCCCTCTACCTGAACACCCTCTCGGCGATCAAGCAGGTCGATCCGAAACTACTGGAAACCGCTGACGTCCTTGGCTTTCGCTGGGGCAGCGACTGCGCACCATCATCTTGCCGAGCGCGGCGCCGCAGGTGCTGGTCGGGCTGCGACAGTCGCTGGCCATCGCGTGGTTGACACTGATCGTCGCCGAACAGATCAACGCAGACAAGGGCATCGGGTTTTTGATCAACAACGCCCGCGACTTTCTGCGCATCGACATCATCATCTTCTGCCTGGTCGTCTACGCCTTGCTCGGCATCGGCACCGACGCCATCGTCCGAGTGCTGGAACAGCGAGCTCTGAGGTATCGGACATGACAGTGACATCCGAACGACAGATCGCAGTCGTCGGCAAGCTCACCAACATCGACAAGTGGTATGGCACCCGCAAGGTACTCGACGGCGTCTGTCTCGAGATCCGCGCCCACGAGATCGTCGCGCTGGTGGGCCGCAGCGGGTGTGGCAAATCGACCGTATTACGGGTGCTAGCCGGGCTTTCCGCTGACCACACCGGTGAGCGCGAGGTCGCCGGTGCACCCGCGGTCGCGTTCCAGGAGCCTCGACTTTTCCCGTGGCGCGACGTGCTCACCAATGTGCAGTACGGCGTCAACCGCGCTCGGCTTTCCCCCGATGCCGCCCGCGCCCGGTCCGAGCGGGCGTTGGCCGAAATCGGGCTGACCGACCATGCCAAAGCGTGGCCGCTGACCCTGTCCGGCGGTCAGGCGCAACGGGTTTCGCTGGCACGGGCATTGGTGGCCGAACCCCAGCTGCTGTTACTGGACGAGCCGTTCGGTGCGCTCGATGCGCTCACCCGGCTCTCGATGCGGGCGTTGTTGCTCGATTTGTGGCGCGCCCACGGATTCGGCGTGCTGCTGGTCACGCACGACGTCGACGAGGCCATCGAGCTGGCCGACCGGGTGCTGGTCCTGGAGAACGGCCGGGTCGCTCACCGGTTAGAGATCGAGGCCCCGCGGCCGACCGCGGCCGAGCGCGCCGCCCAGCACGATCGTTACCGCGCCGACCTCCTCGATAAGCTCGGCGTTCGGCATTGACAGCCTTGGGGCGCTTCGTCTTTCGCGTCGGTCTCGTGCTGGGGGTTGCGCTGTTCGCGCCGGCGTGCGTGTCCCGGTCGTTGGGGCCGCAACTGATCGGGGTGCCCGCGGCGGTACCGCTGTCCGAGCTCGCCGCCGTGACCCTGCAAGTCGGCGACCAAAAGGGTGGCACCGAAGCGCTGCTGCGAGCGGCCAATGCCCTGGACAATCTGCCTTACAAGATTACGTTTTCGACGTTCACCTCGGGCCCGCCGCAAATCGAGGCGCTGACCGCCGGCAAGATCGATTTCGCGATCACCGGCAACACGCCGCCGGTTTTCGGCGCTGCCGCCAACTCCAAGACGCGAGTGGTGGCCGCGTGGGATGGCGCCGCACCGGGCGAGCAAATCCTGGTCCGGGCGAACTCGCCGATCACCACGGTCCACGATCTGGCGGGCAAGACGATCCTGGTTGCCAGGGGCAGCGCCGCACACGCCAATGTGCTTGAGCACCTGGCCGATAACGGTCTAAAGCCCAAAGACGTCAAGCTGGTTTTCCTGCAGCCCGCCGACGCGCTGTCCGCCTTCGCCAACGGACAGGGCGACGCCTGGGTCGTCTGGGAGCCCTACACCGCGCAGGCCGAGCTCACCTTGAAGGTGCGCAACCTTGGCAACGCCGAAAACGGCTACTGGTTCGGCAGCGCCTCGACCCGGGCGCTGACCGACCCGAAACGCAACTCCGCGCTGGCCGACCTTCTGATCCGCTATGAACGCGCCGCCCGCTGGGCCCGGACGAACCCAGCACAGTGGGCGGCCAAGTACGGCAAAGCCGTCGGTCTCAAGCCCGAAATCGCCGCGCTGGCGCAGAGTCGGCAGGTGCGGCAACCGGTTCCCCTGGACGATAAGGTGGTCAGCGCCGAACAACGGTTGGCCGACCTGTTCGCGGCCGCCGATCAAATGCCGGAGGCGCCTGACTTTGTCAAGTGGGTTGACCGTAGGTTCAACAGCGTGCTCGCGGCCAGCGGGGCGTAAAGACGATACGAGGAGACGGCAGTGACGGTCACTGTGATACTTGAGCTCAACTTCAAGCCCGAAGAAGTCGCCGCGGGGCGCGAACTGATGGGGCGCGCGCTGCAAGACACTCGAGCCTTCGACGGAAACGTCCGGACCGACGTGCTCATCGACGAGGACGACGAAGCGCACTGGCTGGTCTACGAAATCTGGGAGACGATCGAGGCCGACGAGGCCTACCGCAGCTTTCGGGCAGGCGAGGGCAAGCTCACCCAGCTTCCTCCCCTGCTGGCCAGCCCACCGGTCAAGAAGCGGTACCTCACCAGCGACGTCTGAGTACCGCTAGCTCAGCGCGGGAATCACTTCGCGTTCGAACAACTCGATGCCGGAGCGGTCGTAGGCCGCCTCCGGGAAGTACACGATCGCGTATTCGCAGCCGAGATCGGCCATTTTGGCCAGCCGCTCGATCACCTGCTCCGTGGTGCCCGACGCCGAGTCCGGCAGCCTTGACGTCATCGAATCCGCCAGCGACTCAGGCACATACTCGGCCAACCGGTCGCGTACCCGTCGCTGCCGGTCCTTGACCTCGGTGTCGGAGGTGCCCACGATCGCGGTGAAGTTGGACGAGCGGACGATGGCGTCGAAGTCGGTGCCCAGGTCGCGGCAGTGCGCGGCGAGCACCTCGGACTTGTGGGTGAACGCATCGGGTTCGGCGGTGAAGTTGGTGTGCTGGGCGTATCGCGCCGCGATGCGCAGCGTCACCTTCTCCCCGCCGCCCGCGATCCACAACGGGATGCCGTTGTCCTGCAACGGTTTCGGTTCGACGATCGCACCGTCGATTTGGTAATGCTTGCCGTCGAAGCTGACTTTGCCGTCGCGCCAGGCGTCCCGCATGATCTGCACGCCCTCGTCCAGCCGGCCCAGCCGCACCCCGGCCGACGGAAATCCGTAACCGTAGGCCCTCCATTCATGTTCGTACCAGCCGCCGCCGATGCCCATCTGGATGCGACCGCCGGAAATGATGTCGGCAGTAGCCGCCACCTTCGCCAGATACACCGGGTTGCGGTAGCTCATCGCCGTGCACATCTGCCCGAGCTTGATGCGCGAGGTGGTCGCGGCGTACGCCGACATCAGCGACCAGGCCTCGTGCGTCGCCTCGGCGCTGGGCATCGGCACGGTGTGGAAGTGGTCGTAGACCCACAGCGAGTCCCACGCGCTGCCGTCGGCGTAGGCCGCCAGGTCTCGCATCACCGCCCAGTGCTCCGCGGGGTCGATGCCTACCAGGTCCATCCGCCAGCCCTGCGGAATGAAAAGTCCAAAACGCATAGTGAGCGACTTTAGCCTGCATGGCCCGGCCGAGGGCCGAGCCGCCGCCGGGCCGGGCCGCGCCGGGCCGGGCTGGGCCGGGCTGGGCCGGGCCGGGCCGGGCCGCGACACTTAACCAGTTGCGACGACACGCCGCGCAACGTCGCAGACGTTTAAGTTTCGCGGAACCAGACGGAGCGACAAGCCCCCGAAACCAATAGTTTCGGGGGCTTTCGCAACCGCTGGTCTACGTCAGCGAGGCCGGCGGCAAGAAGCGGTCGCCGTACTTGGCCGCGAGTTCACGTGCGCGGGCCACGAAGGCCTCCTTGCCGGTACCGCCCGCCCCGGAGTAGCCGACGATGAACTGCGCGCTACCACCGGTGTACGGCGGGAAGCCGATACCCATGATCGAGCCGATGTTGGCGTCGGCCGTCGACGTCAGCACGCCCTCGTCCAGGCACTTCTGCGTCTCGAGCGCCTCGGCGAACAGCATACGGTCGATCATGTCCTGCAGCGGCGGCTGCGAAGAGCCCGACTTGAACGTCTCGCGCAGGCCCGGCCACAACCGAGTGCGTTTGCCGTTGGCGTACTCGTAGAAGCCCGCGCCCTTCAACCGCGACGGGCGGCCGAGCTCGATCATCTTCTCGACGACCGCCTCCGCCGGGTGCGGCTCGTAGGTGCCGCCGGCATCCTCGACACCCTTGCGAGTGGCGAGCGCGATCTTGTGCATCAGCTCCAGGTTGAGCTCGTCGGACAGCTGCAGCGGCGGAGCCGGGTACCCGGCCTGCGAACCGGCGTGCTCGATGCTGGCCGGCTCCACGCCCTCGCCCAGCATCGCCAGCGCCTCGTTGACGAAGGTGCCGATGACGCGGGAAGTGAAGAAACCGCGGCTGTCGTTGACCACGATCGGGGTCTTGCCGATCGCCAGCGTGTAATCGAACACCCGCGCCAGCGCCTCATCGGACGTCTTTTCGCCCTTGATGATTTCGACCAGTGGCATCTTGTCGACCGGCGAGAAGAAGTGGATTCCGATGAAGTCCTCCTGCCGCTTGACGCCGGTTGCCAGTCCGGTGATCGGCAGCGTCGAGGTGTTCGACCCGAGCAGCGCGTTGGGTTCGACGATGTCCTCGATCTCACCGAACACCTTGTGCTTGAGGTCTTGGTTTTCGAAGACGGCTTCGATCACGAAGTCGACGCCCTTGAAATCGGCGGGGTCGGCGCTGGGCTTGATCCGGTCCAGCAGCGCCTTGCTTTTCTCCTCGGTGGTCTTGCCCCGCTGAAGTGCCTTGGCCTCAAGCTTTTCCGAGTAGCCCTTGCCCTTCTCGGCGGCCTCGAGGCTGACGTCCTTGAGCACCACGTCGAAGCCGGCCTTGGCCGACACGTAGGCGATGCCAGCGCCCATCATGCCCGCGCCCAGCACCCCGATCTTGTTGATCTTGACCGGCTCGATGCCGTCGGGGCGGGAGCCGCCGCCGTTGATGTGCTGCAGGTCAAAGAAGAACGCCTGGATCATGTTCTTGGCTACCTGGCCGGTGACCAGCTGGGTGAAGTAGCGGCTCTCGATGCGGCTGGCGGTGTCGAAGTCGACCTGCGCACCCTCGACCGCGGCGTCCAGGATGGCCCGCGGGGCCGGCATCGGCGCACCCTTGAGTTGCTTCTTCAGCAACGCCGGGAACGACGGCAGGATACCGGCCAGCGCGGGGCTGGACGGGGTACCGCCTGGCATCTTGTAACCCTTTTTGTCCCAGGGCTGTTCGTGCGAGTCCGGGTTGGCCTTGATCCACGCCTTGGCGGCGGGCACCAATTCCTCCACCGAGCCGACGAGCTCGTCGACCAGGCCGATCTCCTTGGCCTTGGCCGGCTTGAAGCGGGTGCCCTGCGACAGGATGTTCATGAACGCGTTCTGGATGCCGAACATCCGCACGGTGCGGGTCACCCCGCCGCCGCCCGGCAGCAGACCCAGCGTCACCTCGGGCAGACCCAGCTGGCTGCCCTTGACGTCGGCGGCGATGCGGTGATGACACGCCAGTGCAATCTCCAGACCACCGCCGAGCGCGGCGCCGTTGATCGCGGCCACCACCGGCTTGCCCAGCGTTTCGAGGGTGCGCAGATCCCGCTTGATGTCTTCGACCTCCGTGAAGACATCGCCGGCGTTCTCCGGGCCGGCGTTGATCATTGCCTTGAGGTCGCCGCCGGCGAAGAACGTCTTCTTGGCGCTGGTGATCACCACGCCGGTGATCGAGTCTTTTTCTGCGACAAGACGTTCGACGGCCTTGTGCATCGACTCCTTGTAATGTTCGTTCATCACGTTGGCCGACCCGGTGGGGTCGTCAAGGGTCAGGGTGACGATGCCGTCGGCATCCTTGTCCCACTGAATGGTGTTCTCAGACATGCCTTTTCCTCAGACTCGCTCGATGATGGTCGCGACGCCCATGCCGCCGCCGATGCACAGCGTGATCAACGCACGACGGGCGTTGCGACGCTCGAGCTCGTCGACCATGGTGCCGGTGATCATGGCGCCGGTGGCGCCCAGCGGGTGGCCCATCGCGATAGCGCCACCGTTGACGTTGAGTTTCTCGTCCGGGATGTGCAGGTCCTTCTGGAACTTCAGCACCACCGACGCGAACGCCTCGTTCAGCTCGAACAGGTCGATGTCGTCGACGGTCAGGCCGGCGCGGTCGAGCACCTTCTGGGTGGCCGGGGTGGGACCGGTCAGCATGATGACCGGGTCCGAGCCGCTGGTGGCGGTGGCCACGATGCGCGCCCGCGGGGTCAGGCCCTGCGACTTGCCGGCCGCTTCCGAACCGACCAGGACCAGCGCGGCGCCGTCGACGATGCCGGAGCTGTTACCGCCGGTGTGGACGTGGTTGATCTTCTCGACATAGTGGTACTTCGTCAGCGCCACGTCGTCGAAGCCGCCCATCTCACCGATGCCGTCGAACGCGGTCTTGAGCTTGGCCAGGCCCTCCATGGTGGTGTCGGGCCGCATGTGCTCGTCGTGGTCGAGGATGACCAGACCGTTCTGGTCGCGCACCGGCACCACCGACTTGGCGAAGTAGCCGCCCGACCAGGCCGCGGCGGCCTTCTGCTGACTGCGCAGCGCGTAGGCGTCGACGTCCTCGCGAGAGAAGCCCTCGATGGTGGCGATCAGGTCGGCGCCGATGCCCTGCGGCACGAAGCCGATCCGGTAGTTCGTTTCCGGGTCGGTCGCCCAGGCACCGCCGTCCGAGCCCATCGGAACGCGGCTCATCGACTCCACGCCCCCGGCCAGCACCAGGTCGTCCCAGCCGGAGCGCACCTTCTGGGCGGCGGTGTTCACGGCCTCGAGGCCGGACGCGCAGAACCGATTGAGCTGCACACCGCCGGTGGTCTCGGGCAGCCCGGCGGCCAGCACCGCGGTGCGGGCGATGTCGCCGCCCTGATCACCGACCGGCGACACCACCCCGAGGATCATGTCGCTGATCAGATTTTCGTCGAGGTCGGGGAACCGGCGGCGCAGCTCGTCGACCAGGCCGACCACCAGGTTGAGGGGCTTGACCTCGTTCAGCGATCCGTTGCGCTGTTTGCCGCGGGGGGTGCGGATGGCCTCGTAGATGAAGGCTTCTTCGGACATATCGACTTCCTGTTCGCAAAATGGGGTTTCGGGTCCGTCTAAGGAGCACCCTAACAGGGCGTCCCGGCCAACCTGTTGGTTGGTTAGGTCGCGGCAGGTCAACGGGGCGAGTACGGCCGGCTCCGCGGGCAACCGTGCGCCGTGGCGTCGCGCGCGCCCGCGGCGAAGGCGCGCCGGCAGCCCCCACCACACCCGCACATCACCGTGGACGTTCGACAACGAGCATTGCGCTGGGCGTGCGGGTCGAGCCGCCGCCCTGCGCCTAAGCTCGACGAGCATGACGGTGTCGCGACTGCGGCCCTACGCGACCACAGTGTTCGCCGAGATGTCGGCGCTGGCCGCGCGGATCGGCGCGGTGAACCTGGGTCAGGGCTTCCCCGACGAGGACGGACCTGCATCGCTACTAAAGGCCGCTCAGGATGCCATCGCCGACGGCGCCAACCAGTACCCACCGGGGATCGGCATCGCGTCGCTGCGCCACGCGATCGTCGCTCAGCGCAAGCGGCTGTTCGATGTCGACTACGACCCGGACATCGAAGTGCTGGTGACGGCCGGGGCGACCGAGGCCATCGCCGCGGCGGTGATCGGCTTGGTCGAACCCGGTTCCGAGGTACTGCTGATCGAGCCGTTCTACGACTCCTACTCGCCGGTGGTGGCGATGGCCGGTTGCCGTCGCGTCCCCGTACCACTGGTCGCCGACGGCCGCGGCTTCGCGTTGGACATCGACGCGCTCCGCGGGGCCGTCACCCCCGCGACGCGGGCGCTGATCGTCAACTCCCCACACAACCCCACCGGCGTCGTGCTGACCGCGACTGAACTGGCGGCCATCGCCGAGATCGCGGTGGCCGCGGACCTTTTGGTGATCACCGACGAGGTGTACGAGCAGCTGGTCTTTGACGGGCATCGCCACCTACCGCTGGCCGCGTTCGACGGCATGGCCGAGCGCACCATCACCATCTCCAGCGCGGCCAAAATGTTCAACTGCACCGGCTGGAAGATCGGGTGGGCTTGCGGCCCGGCGGAACTCATCGCGGGGCTGCGGGCGGCCAAGCAGTATCTGACCTACGTCGGCGGCGCGCCGTTCCAGCCCGCGGTGGCCGTTGCGCTGGACACCGAGGACGCATGGGTGGCCGGGCTCCGGCGCTCGCTGCAGACCCGACGCGACCGGCTCGCCGCGGGCCTGGCCGACATCGGCTTTGCGGTGCACGACAGCCACGGCACCTATTTCCTGTGCGCCGATCCGCGCCCTCTGGGCTACGACGACAGCACCGAGTTCTGCGCGGTATTACCGGAAAGGGTTGGCGTGGCGGCCATTCCGATGTCGGCGTTTTGCGATCCGGGCGCGCCGCACGCTGATCTCTGGAATCATTTGGTGCGCTTCACCTTCTGCAAACGTGACGACACGCTCGACGAGGCGGTGCGGCGGCTGGCGGCACTCAAGACCACTAAGAGCCCGTCTCTCCCGTAACGCGTTTGCGGAGTCCTTCCAGCGCGGCGGACAAAATCTTGTGGCCCGCCGACCTGACCCAGAATCCGGGCAGGGGCGCCCTGAGCTCGATCGTGAGCGTGAACCGCACCCGGGTCTTGTCGTCGCCCTCGCGTTCCAGGTTGTACTCACCGTGCTGCGCATGCTGTTGGGCGGTCTTCTGCGCATCCCAGACCATCCAGTCGGCGCCCCAGTGGTATTCGACGATTTCGGTGTCGGCGATTCCGCTCACCCGGATGGTCATCCGCACGTGGTGCGGCCTGCCGTCGGCATAGCGGTCGATGACCTCGACGCGCTTGTGCAACGGCGACCACGACGGCACGGCGTCCATGTCTGCGAGCGCCTCCATGATCGCGTCCGGGGGCGCGGCTATGACGATTTCCGACGATGCGCGTATGGCCACCGCCTACAAATTAGCAACCGCGGGCCGTTTCGAACCCGGAATTACGGTGCGGGCCCCGAATCGCCGCGACCGGCGACCAGTTCGCGCAGGCCATTCACCGAGGACTCCAGCACGTTTCGCATTGCGCGCCGGACGACGAAGGCCGGGATCGGTCCGGCCGGCTCGACGGTGATATCGAATCGCACTCGCGTCTTGTCGACGCCCTCCGGCTTGAGGTTGTATTCCACGTGCTGGCCGTGCTGTTGGGCCGTCCCTTTGACGTCGTAGACCACCCAGTCCGGGCCCCAGTGATATTCCAGCACCTCTTTGTCGACGAGGCCGAAGATCCTGATGGTGGTTTTCACATGGTGCGCACGGCCATCGGGGTACCGATCGACGACTTCGATCCGCTTATGCAGTGGCGACCAGGATTCCAGCACGTTGACATCCTCGAGCGCCCCCATGACCACGTCCAGCGGCGCATTAACCACAAACTCACGCGATGCCTTTACAGCCACTGCCCTCAACCTAGCAATACCGCCGGGCCGGCGAAACACGTTCGGAGTAACTAACCGACTACCAATTGATTTCGTCGATCGATGTGGTGGCGGCCGGCGGTGGCCCGACGGGCCCAGCGGGAGTTCGCGAGAAACGTGGAGCGGGAGCGGCCTGTTCGACGCCGTGGGCAGTGATCACCGTGGACCGCGCGGTCAAATGCTCGTCGGTGGCGGCCTCACTCCACGAGAGAACCGGGGTGACGCAGGCGTCGGTGCCGGCGAAGACCTGTGTCCATTCGTCACGCGTGCGGGTGGCGAACCGTTCCGCGAAGATGTCGTACATCTGCTGATACGAATCGATTTCGAGTTGGCCGGGCACCTCGTCCGCGGCCAGGCCGAGCCCGTCGAGCAACGCCGCGAAAAACTGCGGTTCGATGGCCCCGACGGCCAGGTACTTGCCGTCGGCGGTTTCATAGCAGCGATAGAACGGGGCGCCGCCGTCGAGCAAAAACGATTCGCGTTCCTCCCGCAGGCGCCCAATTCCCTTCATGGTCCACATCATTTGGGCGAGCAGGCTGACTCCGTCGACCATCGCGGCGTCGACAACCTGTCCGCTGCCCGAACGTTCCCGTTCGTAGAGCGCGGCGACGATGCCCAGCAGCACCAGCATCGAACCGCCGCCGAAGTCGGCAACTAGGTTCAGCGGCGGTAGCGGCGGCCGGTCGGCGTAGCCCAGCGCAGACAGCGCCCCGGTCCGCGACAGATAGTTGATGTCGTGGCCCGCAGTCGGTGCCAACGGCCCGTCTTGTCCCCAGCCGGTGATGCGCGCATAGATCAGCCGCGGGTTGACCGCCGCGCAGTCGTCGGGCCCGATGCCCAGACGCTCGCAAATTCCCGGCCGGAAGCAGTCGAGGAGCACATCGGCCTTGGCGGCGAGCCCCAGCAGCACATCGCGTTGTGTCTTGACGTCCAGGTCGACGATCCGCTTACCGCGGTGCAGCAGGTCGCGTTCCTCGGGCGGCATCGCCGCGGCTGAACGGTGGGGACCCGCAGCGCCCGGCTGCGCCGCGCTTGCGATCCCCTGGGCCGAACGGTGGGGACCCGCAGCGCCCGGCTGCGCCGCGCTTGCGATCCCCACGGCTCCGGGGCGGCGCACCCGCACCACGTCGGCCCCCAGGTCGGCGAGCACCATCCCCGCGTGTGGGCCCGGTCCAATGCCGCCGAGCTCGATGACCTTGATTCCGGCTAACGGCCCCTCGCCGGCCATGGCGGCTAGTTGCCCTTCTTCACCTGCAGCACCCGCTTGCGCAGGCCCTCGGTGCCGGTGTCGATAGTGCCCTTGACGGCGCGCTTCAACACGAACCCGGGCAGCGGGACGACGGGATCGACGCTGATCTGAAACTTGACCCTGGTGGCGTCACCGTCCGGCGTCAGCGTGTAGGACGCGTCTTGGGAGCGTTGCTGGCCAGAGCTGACCAGCGTCCAGCTCACCTTGTTTTCGCCCCAGGTGTAGGCGATTACCTGTTCGTCGGTGATGCCCGCGGCCTTGACTTTCATCTTGACCTTGGCGGGGCGGCCGTCGGCGTCCCTCTCGAGAACTTCGGCGCTCTGGTGGGCCGGCGACCACTCGGTCACGGTGTCGAAATCGGCAATGACGTCGAGGATCTCCTGAGGACTGGCTTCGATCACAACTTCGCGGGTTTCGTTGATCGCCATGGCCCGCACGATAGCGAAACGGCGTCCGGCCGGGAGCGGTTTCGACTGAGCGTACCGTCGATCTCGTGACAGATAGCACTCTCGGCGCGGGGCCCCTCCCCGCGGATTCCGCCTACACCGTCGGCGACTATTTGTTAGACCGTCTCGCTGAATTCGGCGTCTCCGAGATCTTCGGAGTCCCGGGTGACTACAACCTGGAGTTCCTCGACCACATCGTCGCGCACCCCACCATTCGCTGGGTGGGTAACGCCAACGAGCTCAACGCCGGCTACGCCGCCGATGGGTATGGACGGTTGCGCGGAATGTCAGCTGTGGTAACCACTTTCGGAGTGGGCGAGCTTTCGGCAACCAATGCGATCGCCGGCAGCTACGCCGAACACGTGCCCGTCGTCCACATCGTCGGCGGCCCCTCCAAAGACGCCCAGGGCACCAGACGCGCACTGCATCATTCGCTCGGTGACGGCGACTTCGAGCACTTCGTCCGCATCAGTCGCGAAATCACCTGCGCTCAAGCCAATCTCATGCCGGCCACGGCCTGCCGGGAAATCGACCGGGTGCTTTCAGAGGTGCGCGAGCAGAAACGGCCCGGCTACATCCTGATGTCCACCGATGTGGCCCGCTTCCCGACCGAACGTCCCGACGCCCCACTGCCCCGCTACACCGGCGGTACCAGCCCGCGAGCATTGTCGATGTTCGTCGAGGCCGCCACCGAGCTGATCGGCGACCACCGGCTGACCGTGCTGGCCGACCTGCTGGTACATCGCCTGCAAGTGGTCAAGGAACTCGAGGCGCTGTTGACCGCCGACGTGGTGCCCTACGCCACGCTGATGTGGGGCAAGAGCCTGCTCGACGAGAGCTCCCCCAATTTCTTGGGCATCTACGCCGGCGCCGCCAGCGCGCCGCGGGTCCGCGCCGCGATCGAGGACGCACCCGTCCTGGTCACCGCCGGCGTGGTGTTCACCGACATGGTCAGCGGCTTTTTCAGCCAGCACATCGACCCGGCCCGCACCATCGATGTCGGGCAATACCAGAGCAGTGTGGCCGGCCAGGTCTTCGCGCCGCTGGAGATGGGTGCGGCGCTCGGCGCGCTGGCCGAGATCTTGACCCGCCGTGGGATCAGCTCGCCACCGGTGGCGGCGGCCGACGATCCCGAGCCCGATCCCGGCGCCGAACCGCCCGCGCGTGACCGGGGACTGACCCAGGAGATGGTCTGGAATCGGCTGTGCCGGGCGCTCACCCCAGGCAACGTGGTGCTCGCCGACCAGGGCACCTCTTTCTACGGCATGGCCGATCACCGGCTCCCGCGCGGCGTCATGTTCATCGGCCAACCCCTCTGGGGCTCAATTGGTTACACGCTGCCGGCGGCGCTCGGGGCGGGGGTGGCACATCCGGACCGCAGGACGGTGCTGTTGATCGGCGATGGTGCCGCACAGCTGACCGTCCAGGAATTGGGCACGTTCTTCCGCGAGGGACTGGCCCCGGTGATCGTGGTCGTCAACAACGACGGCTACACGGTGGAGCGTGCGATCCACGGGGAAACCGCCCCGTACAACGACATTGCCGCCTGGAGTTGGACCGACATCCCCAACGCGCTAGGGGTGACCGATCATCTGGCGTTCCGAGCGCAAACCTACGGCGAGCTCGACGATGCCCTGACCGCGGCGGCACAACATCGGGACCGCATGGTACTCGTCGAGGTCGTCCTGCCGCGCCTCGAGATCCCGCCCCTGCTCGTCGAACTCGTTCAACCGATGTCGCCGGATGGCAGCCGGCGCCGGTAGCTCACGCCGAGCTGCGATCCGGTTTCGATGAGTTGAGAATCGCCTGAACGGTGCGGCGGCAGCGGCCGCAGTCGGTGCCCGCCCCGCACGCCCGGGCGACCTCATTGGTCGTCGCCGCCCCCGCCTCGACGGCGTCGCACACGCTATGGCTGGTGACTCCGTTGCACAGGCAGACGAACATCGAACGGCCGGCTCGCTCAGCTCTCGATGCGCATGATGTTCGAGAACCGGCCGACGAACAGCGGTGGGTAGGGACCTACTCCGGCACCCGACATCCATTGCGCCGCCGCATCGGGATGATCGATCCACTCCCGGGCGCTCGCCTCGTCGGGGAACTCCTGCAGGATCAACACCTCGTGACTGTTGTCGAAAGCCCGGAATACCCAAGTCTTTCGGATGCCCGCGGCGGTGAATCTGTCCATCGCGCGGCGCACGCCGGCGGTCAGCGTCGCAACGTCGTCGACCGACGCGATGGCGGCCACCACCACTCCCGGCACCGCGGCCGTCTGCGGCGGCGCCGGAAGGAACCTGTCGACGATTTCACCGGCGAAAACCGCCGGGATGTCCTCGACACCGGCCTCGTCGAACCAATTGAAGAACACCCGCGATCGCAGCAGTTCCACGATCGGCTCGCGACTGTGCACACCGATCATCACCAGCACCCGGCCGTATTCGTGCGTCGAGGTGTAGACCAGAACGTGGTGCGCACCGATGTCGGAAAGAGCTGCCCTGTTGCGTTCCAGGAGCGGCCATACCTTGGTCGGATCGGGGACGCGATAGTCCGACGCAATCACCATCGAGTGAATGTCGCCGTTGTTCATCGGAGCCGGTCCTTCATCACCTTCCCCGTCGCGTTGAGTGGAAGTGAATCAAGGAACTGTACCGCGCGGGGCACCTTGAACCCGGCCATCCGGTCGCGGCACCAGCCGATCAGCTCGTCGGCGGTGACCTCGCCCTTGCGGACCACGAACGCCTTACCCACTTGGCCCATCCGGTCATCGGGGATACCGATGACCGCCGCCTGCGTAACGGCCGGGTGGCTGAGCAAGAGTCCTTCGATCTCTGCCGGATAGGCGTTGAATCCGCCGACGATGAACATGTCCTTTTTGCGTCCGACGATGCGGAGGCGACCCGAGTCGTCCAGGGTGCCCAGGTCTCCGGTGTGCAGCCAGCCGTCGACGTCGATCGCTTCCGCCGTCGCGGCGGGATCATCCAGATAGCCTTGCATCACGCCATACCCGCGGACGAGCACCTCGCCGTCGTCGGCGATCCGCACCTTTACCCCCTCGCAGGGCACGCCTGCGGTCGTGGCCACGTCCTCGAACGAATCGCCGGGCAGCGACAGCGTGACGTTGCCCGCCTCGGTGAGCCCGTATCCGGTCATCAAGGTCTGAAACGGCAGTTCGTCATGGATTCGACGGACCAGCTCGACGGGGATGTCGGCCGCTCCGGTCACGCCGGCGCGCAATGTCGACAGCTTGGACTTGTCCCGCACCGTCAGCAACGAATGATACAAAGTCGGCGGCCCGGGGAGCATCGTAACGCGTTCGCGTTCAATAAGATCCACCACCGTGTCGACATCGAACACCGCGACCGGCAGCATCGTCGCGCCGCGCAAAAAGGACGTGACGAGTCCCGCCTTCAGGCCGAAGGTGTGGAAGTACGGGTTGATCTGCAGGTAGCGGTCACCCTGGCGCAGATCCGCGAGCGTCGCCCATTCCTCGTACATGCGCAGGGTCTGGCCATGATTCATCATCGCCCCTTTCGGGCGCCCCGTCGTGCCCGAGGTGAAGATGATGTCCGCGATGTCGTCGCCGCTCACCGCCCGCTCGAAGGGTGAACCGCTGGAAAGGAAGCCGGACTTCAGGTCGATGACCGGTATGCCCGCGGGTGCTGTGTAATCCTGCCCCAGAAAGCCCTTCTGCGCCAGGACCGCCTTGACGCCGCTGCGGGCAATGATGTCACCCGCTTCCTCGGTCTTGAACCGCGTGTTGACCGGCACCAGCACGCCACCGGCGGTAAGCAACCCGAACGCGGCGATGATCCACTCCGCGGAGTTGGGCGCCCAGACGGCGACCCGGTCACCCTTGTGGATACCAAGGTCCGCGAATGCGCCTGCGGCGCAACGGATTCGCTGGACGACTTCGGCGAAGGTGAGGCGCAGCGGACCGTCGACGACTGCTTCGGCATCGCCGAATCGGTCCGCCGCGCTCAAGACCATCTCGGGGATGGTCTCCCACGGAGGGGTGTTTGTCACACCGTGACGAGTCGACCGAGGTTACCGCCCATGATCTTCGCCTGGTCGTCAACGGACAGGTGCGACAGCGCGTTGACATAGAAGGTCGGCTCCGCCAGGCCCTCCGGGTGCGGCCAGTCCGAGCCGTACAGCACCTGATCCACACCGACCAGGTTGACCAGGTCGTCGATGCCGTCCTCGAAGAACGGGCTCACATAGATGCGGTTCTTGACCATCTCGACCGGGTCGCTCGGGAAAGCTTCGGGCGCCTTGCGGAAGACCTCGGCCAGGCCGTCGAGCAACGGCGTCATCCACTTCGACCCGGCCTCGACGATGGCGACCTTCAGCTTGGGGTGGCGGTACAGTGCGCCGTGAATCACCCAGGAAGCCACTGAGTCCTGGATCGGCCGCCACTCGTTGAGGATGCCCATCGCGTTGGTCTGGAAGGGCAGCATCTCCTGATCGGCCCCGTCCCACTCGGAGGTGTAGCGGGAGTAGCCGCTGTCGCTGGAGTGCATGCCCACCAGCACGTCGTGTTCGACAACCCGCTCCCAGAACGGGTCGAACTCGGGCAGCGCGAACGACCGCGGGCCGCGGAAACCGGGGACGGGCGCCGGCCGGACCAGGATGGCGCGGGCGCCACGCTGGACCGCCCACTCCAGTTCCTCGATCGCCTTCTCGACGATCGGCAGGGTGATGACCGGGGTGGTGAAGATGCGGTTCTGGTAGTTGAAGCCCCACACCTCGTCGAGCCACTGGTTGAGCGCGTGGATCAGGATGTGGATGGCGACCGGGTCGTCGCGCAACCGCTCCTCGATCAGGCTGGCCAGCGTCGGGAACATCAGGGTGCGGTCCAGGCCCAGTTCGTTCATCTTCTCCAGCCGCGGGCCGGGCTCGAAGAACGCCGGGATGGCGCGCATCGGCTCGCCGAACAGCTCGCGCTTGCTTTTGCCCTCGGGGTTGCCGTACTTGAAGTACTCCTCCCAGGCCCCCGGTCGGGCGACCACCTCGAACGTGGGGTTGGGGATGTAGTTGCTGATCACGCCGCGCAGGGCGATCTTGGTGCGCCCGTTGATCTGCACATACTGGACGAAGTCTTTGTACTCCTTGGGCAGGAACTTGGTCAGCGCCTCCGGCGGTTCGTAGAGGTGATTATCCGCGTCAAAGATTGGAAACGGGACGTCTTCCCGATGCGACAACTGGCCCATGAGATCCTCCTTTGCAATTTGTGAGAATACTATTCTCTTGCAGGTCGTCATCGCAACACGCCCCCGGGGGGCGGTGCCGCACGACGCTGGGTCAGCAGGTGACGATGATCTTGAAGGGCGCCGACGCCGCTTCGTTTGGCTTGTCGGTCTTGAATCCGTTGGCGGTGCCCGTGACAGTGAATTTGTCGCCGGTCATGCTCGTGTCCGCGTGCTCGCCGTCGCCCCGGGCGTACATCCCATTGAACCCGCCGAGATTTCGGATGTGCACCGACTCCGTCGAGGCCGGTTGCGCTCCCATATCGACGATCAGGCTGGCCCCGGAAAAATTGCCGCCTATGTCGATCGTCCTCGTCCATTCCCGTTGCGTGCATTTCACGATGTGGAAGTTGGCATCGGTGCCGTTGACGGTGACCGATGCGGTGCCGGACACCGGGGTCGACGGTCGCGAGCTGCACGCGCCGAGTCCGGCCGCGGCGAGCACGGCGGCGGTTGCCGCGACGAATCGGGTCTGCACGTGGGGCACCCCTAACCTTGTTCAACGGAACCCGCTCAGCCTGCAGCGATGATGCTATTCTCGCCGCACGAGAATGCCAATGTCGACCGCTCTTCGAGGAGCACACGCACATGCTGGATTTGGAGCTCGACAATGGGTTGGCGGTACTCACCATCGACCGTCCCCACGCGCGCAATGCCATCGCGCTCGACACCATGGACCAGCTGGAAAAGGCACTCGACGCAGCCTCCGGCGCCCGCACCCTGGTGATCAGGGGCGCTGGCGACAAGGCTTTCGTGTCGGGCGGTGACCTCAAGGAACTCAGCGCACTGCGCACCGAAGAGGACGCCGCGGCGATGGCGAAGCGGATGCGGTCCATCTGTGACCAATTGGCGGACTTCCCCGCTCCGGTGATCGCCGCGCTGAACGGCCACGCGTTTGGCGGTGGCGCCGAAGTGGCCGTGGCGGCCGACATCCGTGTTGCCGCAAGCGATGTCAAGATCGCGTTCAATCAGGTGACCCTGGAAATCATGCCCGCGTGGGGCGGCGCCGAGCGGCTGGCCGCGCTGGTCGGAAGCAGTCGGGCACTGCTGTTGGCGGGCACTGGCAAGACGATCGACGCCGCGGAGGCCGAGCGCATCGGGTTGTTTGACGTGGTGTTGCCGCGCGCCTCATTCGAGGAAGGCTGGCGGTCGATCGCCACGTCGATGGCCGGTCAGCCGGCCGCCGAGATAAAACGAGTAATCAAAGGTGTTTCGCCGGACGAGGCGATAGCATCCTTTGCACGACTGTGGGTTGCCGACGCGCACTGGCAGGCCGCAGAGCGGGTCACGAACCGAAACGCCAAACCGCGCCCGGCGGCCGGAGGAGCGATATGAGGACCAGCGTGAAGAGGCTGCGGACATTCGGATCGGCACTCAGCGTGGCGGGGCTGTTGGTCGGTGCCAGTGTGCCCATCGGTACCGGACAAGCCCATGCCGACCCCGTCATCCATCACGTCAAATATGCGGTCACCGCCGAAAAGCCGATCTACACCGACATTTATTACCTTGACCACCAGCCGGAGAAGTTCGCCGATTACAGCCACAACCCCTACTCGTTCACTCCGCACATCAACGTCGATCTCGTCCCGGGCAAGCCGTGGACCTACGACCTGGACATGACCAACCCGGACGCGTACGCGATGGTCGTGGCGAGCACCGGGACCGAGCCCGGCACACCGGGACTTCACTGCGTGTTGGCGGTGGACGGCGTCATCGTCGTGTCCAAGGACGGACTCAAAGGCGTGCTCTGCTCGCTGCGGAATTGGTGAACCATCCACGCCTCCGGTATTCCGGGAATGGGCTGCGGTTCGCCTTCCAGTCGGTGCAGGTAACTTTCGACTAATGCCCGGGTTTCGGCGTGCCCCGCGGAGATGCCGACTGCCTGCTCGAGCACCAGGAACCTCGACAAGCTCGACATCAGCACGGTGAACACCACCGGTGGCATGTCCTTGCCGTCCACGCCGTACCGTTGCAGCGCGGCCGTCACGGCTTGGCGTTGCTCTTCGCGGAATCGTTCGGCGTAGTAAGCGATTTCGGCGCGCATATCTTTGCGGTGATTGGCCAGCGCCATGAATTCCAAGGAAATGCGGGTGAATGCGGGGTCGGTCCCGAATCGCCACACCGCCCACAGCGGCTGCGGCGATTTCATCAGCTGGGCGTGCACCTCCAGCGCCTCTTCGGCGCGCCGGCGGAAGACCTCGAGAAACAGTTCCTCCATCGTGCGGAAGTAATAGTGCACCAATTGAGGCTTGAGCCCGGCCTTGTTCGCCAGGCGGCGCGACGTGACCGCGGCGTAGCCCTCCTCGATCATCAATTGTTCGGCCGCGTCGAGCAGCAGGACGCGATTCTTTGCGTCCGGCGCACCGATCCTGCGGGCCGATGTCATACCGCTGCTCCCTGTTTCCGCACTCACCTGTTGACCTCGGGAATCGTATCGCGGCTCGGGGTTGTGACCTTGACCACGACATTACCGCCGTGCTAAGCAAGTGCTCAGCAGAATTTCGAAATCGGGGCGGCTCGCGCGTGCCGCCGACGTTCACCGGTAACTCAGCCCAGGAGACGCAATCCGATGACCGACTTTGACTCGATCGACTTCTTCACCGATCCGACGCTGGTCCCAGATCCACACCCCTACTTCGACTATTTGCGTAGCCAGAACCCGGTGTTGCGGTTGCCGCACTACGGCGTCGTCGCGGTCACCGGTTATGCCGAAGCCACCGAGATCTATAGGGATCCCGAGACGTTCTCGAACATCGTTGCGCTTGGTGGGCCGTTCCCGCCGTTGCCGTTCACCCCCGCGGGCGGCGATATCCGCCCGCAGATCGACGAGCATCGAAGCTACTTCCCGATGAACGAGCACATGGTGACGATGGACCCGCCGGATCACACCAAGGCGCGGTCGGTGCTGGCCAAGCTACTGACCCCGAGCCGGTTGAAGCAGAACGAGGAATTCATGTGGCGCCTCGCCGATCGCCAGCTCGACGAGTTTCTGCACAACGGCGAGTGCGAATTCATCGCCGAGTACTCCAAGCCGTTTGCCACCTTGGTGATCGCCGACCTGCTCGGGGTGCCGGAGGAGGACCACAAGGAGTTCCGGTCGGTGCTCGGCGCCGACCGTCCGGGCGCGCGGGTCGGGGCCCTTGATCACGAGTCGGTCGGGATCAACCCGCTGGAGTGGCTCGACGAAAAGTTCTGCAACTACATCGAAGATCGCCGGCGCGAGCCGCGCGGCGACGTGTTGACCCACCTGGCCGAAGCGAAATACCCGGACGGGTCGATACCCGAGGTGATCGATGTGGTCCGTTCGGCCACTTTCCTTTTCGCCGCCGGCCAGGAAACCACGGCCAAGCTGCTCAGCGCGGCGCTGCAGGTGCTCGGTGACCGGCCGGACATCCAACAGCAGTTGCGCGAGGACCGCAGCCTCATTCCGGGATTCATCGAGGAATCGTTGCGGATGGAGAGCCCGGTCAAGAGCGACTCGCGACTCGTCGTCAAGGACACCAACATCGGTGGCGTGGATCTGCCCGCCGGAACCGTGGTGATGGTGCTGCCGGGCGCGGCCAACCGCGACCCCCGCCGGTTTGAGAACCCGCACGAATTCGACTTGCGCCGCAAGAACGTTCGCGAGCACATGGCCTTTGCCCGCGGTGTGCACTCCTGCCCGGGTGGGCCGCTGGCCCGGGTGGAGGGCCGGGTCTCCATCGAGCGCATCCTGGACCGGATGCCGCACATCGAGATTAACGAGACCCATCACGGGCCGGCTGCCGAGCGGCGCTACACCTACGAGCCCACGTACATCCTGCGCGGGCTGAGCGAACTGCACCTGTCGTTCACCACGGCCGATACCGTTGCGGCGGTTGGCTGACACCGCCGTTCGCGATCACTAGCGGAATTTCATCCCGACGAAGTAGCAGCCGAGCAGCGCGACCGCCACGATCACCACCCAGGCGTCGGTGAGCCGGCACAACAGGACGGGGGCGTTGCGTACCTCCATGAACTCCCGAAAGATGATGCGTACCTTGATGAGTGCGATCACGACGACGCTCGAGGTGACGACCGCCCGCGACCGCGGTGTGCTGCCGGCCGCGTGGTCTATCCACAGATAGCCCGTGGTGAGTGCCGCCAGGATCACCCACACCGCGAACAATCGCTTGTTGAACCGCACGACTCACCTCACCACATACAGCAGCGCGAAGATGAGCACCCACAGGAAATCCACGGTGTGCCAATAGGTTGCGCAGGTTTCGACGAGAATCTGGGAGTCTCTTGATCGGGGCCTGCCGCCGGGGATTTGGTAGACGATGACACCGAGGGCGACCAAGCCGATCAGCAGATGCACGAAGTGGATCCCGGTGAGGAAGAAGTAGTACGTGAAAAAGTCGTTGCTTTCCAGGCCGTTTCCGCCGCCAACCAGCCGAGCCCACTCAAACACCTTGCAGGACAGGAAGACCCCGGCCAGCGCTGCCGTGATCACCACGTCCCGCAGGGCCGCCCGGTAGGCACCGGCGCGCGCGGACTGGACACACCGCGCAACCGACCAGGAGCTCAGCAGCAACACGAGGGTGTTGAAAACGCCGATGGGCAGGTCCAGCTCAGCCTGGGCTTGCAGGAAAAGCTGCGGGTGCTGCGCACGCGCGGACAGGTAGAAGCCGAAATATGCGGTGAAGACCAATGTTTCGAACAACACAAAGGCCCACATGTCCGGCTGGCCCGGCACCATCCTGCCGCGTCGCCCGGTGTTCACGAGATCGGGCATCAGGCCGCCACGCCCGTCGGGTCGGGCCGGGCGCTGCGCGTCCGGGCGGGCAACGGTCCGGTTCCGAAGTCTTCGCGGCGGATCATCTGGAACAGCATCACGATGAACGTGACTTGGTAGATGCCGAATACGACCATGTCCAGCCACCACGCGATCTGGCCGTTCCACGCCAACACGCCACGCCGGAAGATCCAGCACGGGGCCACGACGACCTCCGTAAGGGCATTGCACAGGTTGAGATAGCCGAACCATTTCGGGAAGACCCGATTCTTGTCAAGCAGAATCGCGACCATCCAGATCAGTGAGCCGATCAGGAACACCCCCATGGTTCCGTCGAACGACAAGAACGCGAAGTCGTACAGCCAGCCGATCGCCTCGGGGTCCCGCGCGGGGCGCAACGTCCCCACCATCAGCGCCACATTGAGCAGCAGCATGCCCGGAACTGCACTGAGCGAGTAGATGATCAGATACGAATAGCCGAAAGCGCGGCTGACCGACATGCGCCGCATCGAATAGGCGATGAGGGCGTTGTTGACAGCGATCATGCCACTGATGGCAAAAATGACTCCGAATCCCACCGGTATTCCGAGGTGACGTTCGCGGAACCAGTGCAGCTGCATGGGCAAATCCCAGGCCGGCCTCGGCGGCGGCTGGACCTGGGCCACGATGAAGAACATCGGGAAGAAGATGGTGTAGAAGACGACGAGCATGGCCCATGCCAGCCACAGCTCACGCTTGGGCCCATGCAGCAGGTGCCAGGCGAGCTGCCGCGACAGCGGCCCGACGGGAGGCTCCAGGGCAGCGGCGCCCGGCGGCGTGACGACTGCGCTCATACGTTGGTCAATTCCGTTGCGCGGTCTTGGTTCTCGGATCGTTTCCGATATACGGCCCGGCCCAGCACGACGCCCATCACAATGATCCACCCGAAGATGGCGACATTTTTCACCCAGAACGACAGGAAGCCGTCCCAGGCAAGCGGACCGGTCAGCGACACCCCGACGAAGGCCGCGGGAACCAGGGCGGCGGCGACCACAAGGTTGAAGTAAGCGACCCAACGCCCGAAGACCGGCCGCGGCTGTTCGTCGAAAAAGATTGCCAGAGAGAGGATCACGCTTTGACCAATCAGGAACGGGACGAGGATGGTGAAGGTGACCCAGGCCAGGTCGTTGAGCAGTTGCGTCAGCTCGGCGCTGCGTTCCGGGCGGAAGGCGGCCAACAGCCAGCAGACATTCGCGACGAGGAACAGCGTCGGGCCGCCCGCCGCGCACCCCAGCATGGCGTAGGAGAAGATCGGCGTCCGGTGTGCCATGCGACGAATCTGCACCATGATCAACGCCAGGATCGGAACCAGACAGACCCCGAACCAGTTGAACAGGATCATGCTGTAACGGATCTCGGGCAGGTGGGCGAAGTCGCGGTAGAACGCGGCGACCCGTTCCGCCGGCATGCCGGGTGACATCGGTGGATGGAAACCGGGAAAGAGCAGGAACCCGGCGAGCCACAGAATCATCGCGGCGGGCAGCGTCCACAGCAGGACGAGCTCACCGTCGGGGCGCCGCGGCACTGCTCCCACGGATTTGCGAGCCGTCGCCGCGCCCCCGCCGATGTCGGACATCGGTGACTCCCTCCAGCACGAACTCGGCTGACTACATTCGGCCCGCCATCGAAGCTAGCCGTTCGGCTAGCCTGGGTCAATAGCCTTCGTCTAGGCTCGGTGCGTGGTCACAGCACAGCAACCGGTCGACGACGGAGAGCTCAGAGTTGTCGGCTACAGCCCTGCCCGCACCCGAGTACTCGACGCGGCGCTGGACCTATTCGCACAGCATGGCGTCAGCGGCACCTCGCTGCAAATGATCGCCGACGCCGTCGGCATCACGAAAGCCGCTGTCTACCATCAATTCCGAACCAAGGACCAGATCGCCATCGCCGTCACCGAGCGCGAGCTGGGCCGGTTGCTGCCGGCCTTGGAAGACGCCGAAACGCACGGTAGCGGTCCGCAAGCCCGGGACGCGCTGCTGCAAAACGTCGTCGCCATGGCGGTGCGCGACCGCCGACTGGTGCGGACGCTGCAGTTCGATCCGGTCGTCGTGCGACTATTGGCCGAACACAAGCCCTTTCAGCGCTTCATGGACCGGCTGTATCGGGTGCTGCTGAGCGATGCGGGACTGGACGGGCGGATCGAGGCGGCGATGTTTTCCGGAGCCATCAGCGCCGCGGTCATGCACCCGCTGGTCGCCGACATCGACGACGAGACCCTACTCGCGCGGCTCACCGACATGATCCGGCGCCTGATCGGTTTGCGTCAGGAGGCACCCGAGCCATCCAGCTGAAGCAAACGTTCTGGGCGTCAATACCCTTGTCCGCGAGGCTGGTTGGCGAGAAAACAGTGCACCCGGGTGGCGGCATCCTCCGGCTTCACTCCCATTCCTATCAAGATCTGGACTATCTGCGCGGAGGGAACACCGGAATCGAGATCGGTCTGGATCACATGCACACTCGGAAACCAGACATCTGCACTTACCCCCGGTGGCGGGGGCTTCGTGTCGCCGCCGACGCAGCGAGCGTAACCATCGAGGCCGGTTTCGGCTCGCGCAGACGGCACCCCGGTCAACAGCATCGGGGCGATCAGCAGGGCGGCCACGGCCGTGCCGACCTTCGCTGCAATATGCCTCGAAGGCGCCGCGCCTCCCGCACCGCCGACCCGCTGGTCGCTGCTGAAATCGGGGATTTGCATAGCGAATGGCTCCCTCATGTCGCCGGTGAAGATGCGAAAACGGCGCGGCTACGTATCGCCGCGTACCCAAGTCGTTACGCCGTCATGGGCTATGCAGACCAGGAACAGGCCGTCGGGCGACTGCGCGACGTAGTTCAGGTACATAGGGCAGGCCGCGCCCTCGTCCTTGATTCCCGCCATCGGCGGTGAGCGGAACCATCGGGGCTGATATCTCCTCGGCGAGCCGCAGAACATCAGACGGCCGGGCTGCGAGCCGAACGAGACATATCCGTCGGTGACACCGAAGGCGTAGTAGGTGGTGTTGTCGCACGGTGCCCCGAGGACCTGATGCGGCATGATGCCCGGAGTGCAATCGGGATAGTCACACACCGTCGGCCCGGCGAAAGATGGCGGCGCCGCCAGTACACCGGCGCCGAGCAACGCGGCAAATAGGGCCACGATTAATCGCACCCGATTACTTTGCCACATGCGAAAAGAAAATTCTCCTGCTTGGAGAAGATCTTTCGTATCCACGACTATGCGTATCGGACGGACTCGAACGCTGCTGCGCCCCTTAGCCTGCCGGGCGTGGATTTCCGCACTTGAGCGTCGATATGGCGGCCGCCCGATGACGGTTTGCGCCCGAGTGCGGATGATAAGCTGCTTCTCCGTGCACGATCCGGAGGTGCCTGACGTCGACCGTCACAGTGACCCGGCAAACGTGAGCGATCCGGACGAACCGCAAACGAGGGCCGGGGTTGGTTCCGATGCCGCTGCGCCCGCACCGCAAACAGACGCCGAAGACGAAGTTGCCCGAGAAGTCGCCCAGGCCGAATCGCGCGCCGAGGCGGCCAGGGCGCGCCTGGAGCGGCTGCGCCGAGCGGCGGGAGTCGCAGCCGCAGAGGATTCGAACGAGGCGGCCCGGCCGTCCGCCAAGACCCGGAAACGGTTGCGCCTGCCCAGCCGTCCCGGACGACCACGCTGGCTGCGCCGCCCCCGCCGCAACACGCTCGTCGTTGCCGCCGGCGTCGTTCTCGTGTCGGCTTCGGCCGGCGCCAGCGGTTACATGCTGTGGCAGCACCGCACCCAGGCGCACAATCGGCAGCTCGCCGCGGAGTTCAGTGCAGCCGCCCGACAAGGGATCACGGCGCTGATGACCATCGACCCCGAGCATGCCAAGGAGGACGTCCAGCGCATGATCGATGCTTCGACGGGCGACCTCAACAGCCAGCTGTCGGCGATGTCCTACCTGATGGTCACCAAGGCCCGGGACTCGAAGATCGGGAACAAGGTCAGCGTGGAAGCCGTTGCCGTGCAGTCGATGAGCGACAATTCGGGGATCGTGCTGGTAGCGGCGAAAACCGATACCACTGGGCCCGATAACGCCAAACCGCCACCGGCCTTGTTCCGGCTCAGCGTCACCCTGGACCGAGATGGCGGTCAGCTGAAGATGTCGAGAGTTGATTATCTGTCATGAGTTTCGAGGGCGACTCCTCGCCAGACGGCAGCGAAACGGCGACGGACCCGCTGGACCGGCACGCCGATGGTTCGGTGCGTCCGGGCCGAATCGCCGTGCTGCGGCGCTGGGCGCGCCGCGGTATGGCGCGGTGGCGTTCGATCGTCGCGACGGCGTTCGTCGTTGCCGCCGTGGCCGCCGCCATCGGTATCTACGCCGTGGTCTACCGGCCGGATCAGCGGGTAGGCGATGCGACCGCGCACCGGGCCATCCAGGACGCATCGGATGGCGCCGTGGCGGTGTTGTCCTATTCCTATGAGCATTTGCACCGCGACTTCGCCACCGCGAAGTCGCACCTCACCGGCGATTTTCTGGCCTACTACACCAAATTCACCGACGATGTTCTCGGCCCGACGGCCCAACAGGGGCAATTGACCACGACCGCCAAGGTGGTTCGCGCCGCGGTCTCGAATCTGCATCCCGATTCGGCCGTCGTGCTGGTTTTCGTCGACCAGACCACCACAAGCACACAAAAGAAAGACCCCGCAACGAACAAAAGCGCGGTGGTGGTCACGTTGACAAAGGTCGACGGATCCTGGCTGATCGCGAAATTCGATCCGGTCGCGTGAGCGCTGTTCTAACCGTTACCTGCCTGGCCGAAACGGTGTAACGTCATCGCTCGAGAATGCGCTTCGAGGAGCACCTGATGCGTTCAGCGAGAACAGTCACCACCGCAACAATGCTGGCGGCCACCGTATTCGGCGGCTTGGGCACCGCACCCACGGCCGGGGCAACCACCAAGGAAGAAGTCGCCATTAACGGGACGTTCCGCGCTACGTCCATCGGCGATTACGCGCAGCGCAATGATCAATACTTCGGCGAGCCGACGGTCTATCAGGTTTGGACCATATCTTCGACGTGCGTCACATTCCAGGAATGCCACGGCACGGTGAAGAGCGACCAGGGCTGGACGGCGCCTCTTTACATGAATGACGGCCAGATGTGGAAGGTCAGACGAGAGGTGCCGAATTGGGAGCGGTGCGAAGACGGTACCTCGTTCCCCGGCCAACAGACCTTCTTTTTCTTCCCGGTCAACGACAATGGCGGGTTTCAAATCGGGTCACGGGTCTTCTCCGGTAAAGACAAGACGTTGGGCCCGAGCGGTGCCTGTGGGCAAAACCAATGGCTTGATATCACAATGCCATTGCGCTTGGACCAGCTTTCCTAAGTTTTTTCTAGCCGTTTTTAGCAGGCCGGTAACTTCGCACCCCGGCAGCGCCACCAACCGGCGTCACGTCGGAAGCATGTCCTGCCACGTCTTGGGCGCCTTCGCCGTCACCAGATCCGACTGCTGATACAACTTTCCGTCCGGCCCGACATACCGACCGGTGCGCGGATCGTATTTCGCCACCACGACCGACGGCGCCGGCTTGGATCCGTTGGCCCCGAACGAACTCGGCGCGGCCTGGGGCGGCCCGCCGTCGGCTTGCTCCGGCGGTGCCGGCGCGGGCGGCGCCGGGGCGGGGGGCGCTGCCGCGGGAAGGTCCCCGGGCCCAGCGACGTCCAGCGGCGCAAAAGCCGGAATGTCTGCCGACATAGGCGATATCGGCGCCAGCGCGGGCCCCGGCGACTGCGCCGGCGGCACGGCCGCTCCCACCGCGCTCTGCGGGGGATTCTCGCCCCGCGGGCCCGCCGGTGTACCGCGCGGCACCGCTCCCGGCGGCAGCGGCGTGCCCTCGAGCGGCGCGAAGATTCGGTTGTCGGAGGTAACCCGGTCATCGGGCGGGACACCCTGAGCGAGCAGGTTCGGATCCAATGGGTAGGGGCCGAGAGTGTGCTGGCGCATTGCCAGCGGCATGAAAGGCTTGTCGCTATTGCAGATTTCAACCGTCGGGGCGCGTTTGCCCGGGTGGCCCATGCACGGGTAGTTGCGGGCACCACGAACCGCCAGCGGTGAATCCTGCGGGAGCTTGCAGTACAACCCGTCCGGCGTGTCGATGTCGCTCAGGTCGTCCGGTGATCGCCAGGTGTTGGGTGGCATGAAGCCGACCGTGCAAATGGGCGGATCGTCGATCGTGAGCGCGAAGTCGCCCATCGCCTTGCCGTCGGGATGGTTTTCACCCTGGGCGGCCTGCTCGATCGCCACGGCCGACGGCAGCAACACCAGCAACTGCTCGATCGAGGGATGATAGGTGATGCCGATCTGCCCGATGGTGGTCAGGTTGGCCAGCAACACCGGCAATGTCGGTTTGATCTGTTCGAGCAGCGCCGACGCCTCGTCGGCGGTACCGGGCCCTTTTTCCAGCACGGTACGGAAGTGGGAATCGTTGTCCACCAATACATCCGAGATTCCGGCGAAACTACGCGCCCACGTTCTGATCGAGTCGGTGGTGCGTGCTTGGGTATCCAGTAGTGGCCCGGTGTCTTCGGTCAGCGCGGTGGTGCGGTCCACGACGCCATTGGCGTCTCGGGACAGTGTCTCCGAGGAGTCCAGCAGGGACCCCAAATCGTAACCGGAACCGTTGAAGGCTTGGAAGGTCTCGTCGAGCAGTTGACCGAGCTTGGCCTTCGGGATGCTGCCGACCAACGCGTTGAGCTGATCGAGCATCGGTGCGACCGGCTGCGGAATTGTCGCGTTGCGCATCGTGATCACCGAACCATCATGCAGATACGGCGGCGAATCGGTGTTGGGCCGCAGGTCCACATACTGCTCGCCCACCGCGGAGACACTGAGCACGTGCGCTGTCAGGTTCGCCGGAACCTTGGGTGAAGTATTAAGGGAGAGCGTCGCTTTCGCGCCGGTCGGCGTCAAGCCCACCGACGTGACCTTGCCGAGCTGAACCCCGCGGTAGGTCACATTGGAGAATTGATACAGCCCGCCGGTGGCCGGCAGCTCCAGTGTCACCGTCATTCGACCGATGCCCAGCAGGGTCGGCGCCTGGATGTAGAAGAGCACCATCGAGATCACGCCGATGATCCCGACGAGCGTGAAGATCGCCAGCTGGATCCGAACGAAGCGCGTCAGCATTTATCCGCCATCTCCCGTCGGTGCCGGTGCCGCCGGCGGCGATTGACCAAGGCCCGCATCGGGAATCGGTGCCGGTCCGGGCCGCGGCCCGTAGGCCGATTGTGGTCCGGGTACCGCGTCCGGCGGCGGGGGCGGCAGCGGCAGCGCATTGGGGTCGACCCACGGCGGCCGCAGCGGGTTGTGCAACGGGTCCAGCGTGTAGTTCATCCGATATGGGTCGCCGGGTTCGGGCACCACCGGCATGTCCAGCTGTCCCCAGTGGGTGCCCAACAGCAACCCCTTCTTCAACCGTGGGATCGACAGGTCGAGGTCGACGTGCAGATTGAAGTAGTCGCCCCGGACCGCCCGGTCGACGAAGTTCTGGGTGAACGGGAACACGAACCCCGCGGCGATCGCCATGCCGAACTCCGGTCCGACGTCGGCCAGCGCCTTGACCGTTGGCTCCAGGTTCTTGAGGTTCTTGACCAAGTCGTCCTGCGTGTCGTTGACCAGCCGGGTGGCGGTGTTGCTGAATGTGCGAAGGTGATCCAGCGCGGACGTCAGCCGCGGCCGCTCCTTGATCAGCACGTCGAGGGCGGGCGGTATTTTCTGCAACGCATTGCTGACGACATCGCGCTGTTCGGCGAAGGTGGTCGAAAGCCGGTTCAGCGCCTGGATGGACTCGACGATGTTGTCTCGTTGGTCGTCCAGCGTTGACACGAATGTGTCGAGGCGAGTGAGCAGATCCCGGAAGGCGGCGCCGTTGCCGGACAATGCCGTCGAAAAGTTGTGGACGACCTCCCCGATCTGGCCCAGTCCGCCGCCGTTGACGACCGCCCCCAGCGAGGACAGGGTCTGCTCGGTCGACGGGTAGGCCGTCGACCGGCTCAGCGGAATGGTGGCGCCCGGCTGGAGCCGTCCGCTTCCCCCTTCGCCGAGCGGCGTATTGAGCTCGACATGCATCGAACCCAGCAGGCTGGTCTGACCAACGCTGGCGACCACGTTGGCCGGGACGACGACGTCTCGCTTGACCGAGATCTCGACGTCGGCGTGCCAGCCTTTCACCCTCATCTCGCCGACGCTGCCGACGACGACGTCGTCGATCATCACCGGCGAATTCGATTCCATCGTCCCGACATTCGGCAACTCGACGTGGTAGATGTTGGCACCCGGACCACGTCCGACCGCGCCGGGCAGTGGCAACGAGTTCAGGCCGTGGAATGCGCATCCCGTCGCCGTGAACACCACGCAACAGCCGACGGCGAACACCCGCCGAGCCGCGACCCGGGCCATCATTGTTGTGGTCCTTCCGCCGGCAGCAGCATGTCCGACAAATTCGAAGCCGGTGGTGGTGGCGGCGGCATGGGTGTCGACGGCGGGGGCGGCAGCGGCATCGCCGCGCCCGGGATGCGCGCCGGCGGCACCGCCCCCGGCGGTCCCACGGGATCGCCCGGGAGGCCGGTGTAGGCCGACACCGCGGGTGGGATCTCGGGCGGGCCGGGTTTCGGGCCCTCGCCGCCCGGCGCCAGGCGCGGTTCGGTGTAGAGAATCTTCGACGGGTCGACGGACTTCTGCAGGATGAAGTTGATGGGTATCGGCGAGTTGTTGAAGTTGAGCAGCCGCAGCCCCGGACCGATGAACAGCGAGCACAGCTTGCCCGATTCGACCGCGGTGACGTTTTCGATGGCGCCGATTTGGGTGCAGCCGGGCAGGGACAGCAGAACTTGGCCGCCCCAGGTGGGATTCGCGAAGTTCATCAGTCCGAACCCGCCCACGATGGTTCCGGTGTCGGCGTTGTAGTCGTTGAAGAAGTTGCCCAGCGCGTTCGGCGCGCCGTGCAGAATGTTCTCCAAGGCCATGTGGTGATCGACCAGGTTCTGTGTGACATTGGCCAACCTGGCGATCTGCTCGCTGGTCTGGTCGCGGCTGCCGGCGATGAACCGTTGCACCTCGCCGACCGCCGTCGACAGGTCTGTCAGCGCCGCGTCCAGTTCCGATTTGCTGTCGTTGACCACACTGGTGAGCGTGGCCAGTCGGTTGTTGAACTGCACGATCTGTACGTCGCTGTCGCGCAACGCGGCGACGAAGACCTGCAGGTTTTTGATGATGTCGACGATGTTGCCGCTGCCGTTGGCAAGGATCCGGCCCACCCCGGACAGCTGCGCAAGAGTTTGGCGCAGCTTGTCGCCGTTACCGTCCAGAGCGTTGGCGGCACTGTCGATGAACCGACCCACGGATGTGCCCGATACCCCGCTCTTGGGCCCCAAATCCGTTGCGAGCCGCATCAATTGGGTTTTGACCTCATCCCATTCAACCGGGACCGCGGTCCGTTCGACGGGTATGACCGCCCCGTCGTGCATGACCGGCCCCTTGTCCCGATAGGCCGGCGAGAGCTGGACATAGCGGGAGGCCACCAGATTCGGGGCGACGATCACCGCCTTCGCATCCGCCGGAATGGGCACGTCGCGATCGACCTTGAGGGTCATCTTCGTCTGGGTGCCCAGCGGCTGAATGGATTCGATGTGGCCGACCTTGACACCCGATACCCGCACCTCGTCGCTGGGGTAGATCGCGGTGGCGGTGGTGAAGTACGCCGTGATCGTCCGGGCAGCGAAAAACGTATTGCGGACGAGTACGGCCGCGCCGGCAAGCAGCAGCCCGACCAGGACAACCGCCGTGATGGTCACCAGCCTTCTGCGCGAGGTCATTGTGATCCACCAATCCGGCCGCCCAGCGTGCAACCCGGGCACGGCGGAATAGCGTTGTAGGGGAATGGAACCAGCGACCGAGGCACCGGTGACGGGAAGCCGGGACCGCGCGAAGTATCGAACGTCCGGAATCCCCACAGGTAGTCGAAGAACGGTTGGAAGATCTGTGGTGCAAGGAAGTTCGGGACGAACGCCGAGTAGGCGTACATGCTGGAAATACCCTCACCGACCGTGATCTCAAATTTCTTGAGACCTTCCAGTGATTTGCCGATGTTGTCGCGTTGCTTTTCCAGCATTGCGGTCACCGAGTTGAGCCTCTCCAGCGTTGGCGCCAAAGTGCTTTCGTTGTCGTGCACCAACGCTGTCAGCTGCTTGGCCACCGCTGACGTGTTGGCCAGCAAGTCCACGATCTCCTGGCGGCGGGCCACCAGAACTTGGAGCAGCGAGTCGGAGTTGAGGATGAGCTTGTTGACCTGCTGGCTGCGTTCGGACAGCACGCCGGTGACGTTGCCGGCGCTCTTGAAGAGGTCGGCGAGATTCTTGTTGCGGCTGTTGAGGGTTCGTGACAACCGGGTGAGTGCGTCGAAGGCCGGCCCCATTTGGGGTGCGAGTTGGTCGAGCGTCGCCGAGAGTGTGTCCAACGACTGATTCAGCGCGGTGGTGTTGGTCCCCGCAGTGTCCGACGTCAGATCGCTGACGGCTTCGGTCAACGAATACGGCGAGGAGGTGCGGGAGACCGGGATGAGACTCATCGGGTGCATCGTGCCGCCGCCGGCGGACTCCAGCGTCAGCATCCGTTCACCCAGCAGCGAGCCGGTGCGGATGTGCGCGGTCGTCTCCGATCCGAGCAAAACGTTGCCCTTCGTCGTGAACGTCACCAGCGCATCGCCATGGGACAGCGAAACATCCGACACCGTGCCGACCTTCAACCCCGACACGATCACGGGGTTGCCCACCGCGATGCCGCCGGCTTCGGAAAACAGCGCCTGGTAACGGACCATCGTGGCCCACGCAATGAACCGGTCTGGCGACAGGCCCACCAGGATGACCATGACCGCCAAGACGATGCCGATGAACCCGGCCTTTACTCGCCCGCCGCCGCGATACTTGAGCATTAGGGTTCGGTGCACCTTCCCGCTTCTGACCTGAACACATTGGCGTGCACGGTCCGGCCCTGAAGATCGGTGCCGCGGAGTTCCAACTGGCAGAGGTAATACGGGATGGTCGCGCCCGCCACGCCGAGACGGACGAGCTTGCGATAGTTCTTGGGCGCCTTCTGGATTGCGGCCTCGAGGCGGTCCTTGTCGTTGTCGAGTATCGGCGCCAGCCGATTGAGCTGCGCGACGGTGCCCGACAGCGGCGGGCGCGCGCTGGACAACAGGTCCGCCAGTGATGCGGTTCCTCGGTCCAAGGCGTCGATCGCGGAGCCGATGGTGTCCCGGTCGTTGGACAGCCCCGTGACGAGCTGCTCGAGGCGATCGATCGCGGCGGAGAACTGCTTGCCGTCCTGCGACACCGTGCCGATCACCGTGTTGAGGTTGTCGATCAACTGCTGCACGGTTTGGTCGTTGTCCGCCAACGCATTCGAAAACGACGTCGTCTTGGAGAACAACGACTCCAGCGTCCCGCCCTGGCCCTGGAACACCTGCAACAGCCCCGAGGTCAGCGCGTTGACATCGTGCGCGTTGAGGCCTTGGGTAACGGGTTTCAGTCCGCCGAGCAGCAGATCGAGGTCCAGCGCCGGTGCGGTGCGGTTGACCGGAATCTCACCGCCGGCTGCCAGACGCCTGGTCGACCCCGGACCATCGATGAGTTCGAGGTAGCGATCGCCCACCAGGTTCAGGTAGCGGACCGCCGCCCTGGTGCCCTCGGTGAGGACGATGCTGCGGTCGGCGTCGAATTTCACCACGACTTTTTTGTCCGGCCGCAACGAAACGCTGTTGACGGTGCCCACCCGGATTCCGGCGACCCGCACCGACTGCCCCGGCTTGAGCCGCGATACGTCGCTGAACACCGCCGAATATCCGTTCGTCGCACCCGTCCGGTACTGGCCGAAGATGAAAAACAGAAAGGAGGTCAGGATCGCCATCACAACCGCGAAGACGGCGAACTTGATCAGCGTTGCGCGCGTTCTCATCCGGGTTGTCCGATCTGAGCCGAGTTGCGTGGCGGGCCGGCGATGGGCCCGTATAACAGCTGCTTGAGGAGGTCGGAGTTGAGCAACGTCTGCTGGTTTCCATACCCCACGGGGTTGGCGCCGATATCGGTGATCAGCTGCGGCGGGTTGGTGTTGAACGGCAGCTTCGGCAGACCCACGCACTGCGGACCACCCGTCGCCGCAACCTTGGGCAGGTTCGTCGGATACCGGTAGCGTTCGGCGCCCAACGTGAGGCTCGCCGAGATGTTGATGCTCGGCTCCGACAGCGGCGCGCCATGCCCGATCTGTATGAGGCCGCCGAAGCTACAGGTCAGTGCCGGGCCGTACTCGTTGGTCAGGTCGGTGGTCGGCACCAGCAGGTGCATCACATCCGTCAGAGGTTGGCGGTTGACGGCCAACACGTCGTTGCCGACGTCGGCCAACCCGATCGCGCTGATCAACAACGCGTCGAGGTTGTTCTGCTCGTCGACGATCGTCTTGCTGATTCGGGTGGCGTTGGAGGCGGTCTTCACCAGATCCGATGCGGCGTCGGCGTAGGCGTTCGACACCACCGGGAGGGCCTCGAGGTCATGGCGGAATGCGGGAAGACTCGGCTCCAGTTTGGCCAGAAATGAATCCAAGTCGTTGAGGGATTGGCCCAGTTTCGCGCCGCGCCCGCTGAAGGCTTGCGCCAGCGCGCCAAGGGATTCGTTGAGTTTGGGCGGATCGATATGGGACAGCACCGACACCAATTGCTGGAACACGGTGTTGATTTCGACCATGACGTGCTTGCCTTGCAGCGTCTGCCCGCCGTGCAGCCGCCGCAGGGAGGGTTGATCCGGTTCCACCAGCAGCACGGATTTCGCACCGAACACCGTGGACGACGCGATATCCACCAGTACGTTGCTGGGAATGTAGCGCAGCTGCGATGGGTCCATTGCCAGGTGAATCGCGGCTTGGCCGTTGGGCAGCGGCTCGATCGAATCCACCTTGCCCACTTGCACGCCACGCATTTTCACTTTGGCGTCCGGGTTCATCACCAGGCCGGCGCGTTGCGAGATCACGGTCACCGGCACGGATTCGGTGAACGAGCCGCGGAACAGTCCGACCGCAAACGCAAATATGGCGCAAATGCTGACGACGGTGATCAGGCCGAGCAGGGGTGGCAGGTAATTGCGTGCGCGCGGCGGTCGGGCCTGGCCGGCCGGCGACGGTCGGCCGGCAATCGCGCCGCGACCCGCTGGCTCATTTCGCGTCATTACCTTGCACCTCCTTCGCTAGCCGGACAGGTTGAAGTTGCCGTTCGTACCGTAAATAGACAGCGAGACCAGCAGCGTTACCGACACCACGACGATGAGCGAGGTGCGCACCGCATTGCCCGTCGCATTGCCCACGCCGGCCGGCCCGCCGGACGCGAAATAGCCGTAATAGGTGTGGATCAGCAGGATGGTCAACGCCATCAGGATCGCCTGCAGAAACGACCACAACAGGTCGATCGGGTTCAGGAACGTGTTGAAGTAGTGCTGGTACAAGCCCTGCGACTGGCCGAGCAAAAACGTCGTGGTGAACTGGCTGGCCAAAAAAGACAGGATCACGGCGATGCTGTACAGCGGCGTGATGGCCAGCATTCCCGCCAGGATCCGCGTACTCACCAGGTACGAGACCGGCCGAATGGCCATGGCTTCCAGCGCATCGACTTCTTCGTTGATCCGCATGGCGCCGAGCTGAGCCGTGACGCCAGCGCCGAACGTGGCCGCCAGTCCGATCCCGGCCACCACCGGTGCCGCGATGCGCACGTTGATGAATGCGGCCAAAAAGCCCGTCAACGCCTCGATGCCGATGTTGCCCAGCGACGTGTAACCCTGGATGGCCAGGGTGCCGCCCGCCGCCAGCGTCAGGAAGCCGACGATCACGACGGTCCCGCCGATCATCGCCAAAGTGCCTGCACCCATGCTGATCTCGGCAATCAGGCGAATAACTTCGTGCCGGTAGCGGGTAGCCGCGAAGGGCACACCGGCGAGCGCTTTACCGTAGAACAGGGTATGGTCGCCGATCCGCCCCAGCGAGGCGACCGGCTTTTCGAGTTGACGGCTCAGTCGCGGATACACGGCCCTCACTGCCATTCGCAGCCCCTACTTCACCGTCATTTTGATGCCGATCGCGGTGACCACCACGTTGACGACGAACAGCGACATGAAGGCATAGACCACGGTTTCGTTCACCGCGTTGCCAACGGCCTTCGCGCCGCCGCCGGTGATCGACAAGCCTCGATAGCAGGCGACCAGACCCGCGATGAGGCCGAACAGGGCCGCCTTGATGCAGGAAATGACCACTTCGGGTACGCCGGTCAGCAAGGTGATCCCGGCGGCGAATGCGCCCGGATTGACGTCTTGGACGAATACCGAGAAAACGTAGCCGCCGAGCACGCCGATGATGACCACCAGGCTGTTGAGCAGAAAGGCCACCAACCCGGAGGCCAGCATGCGCGGTGTGACCAACCGTTGGATCGGGTTGATGCCCAGCACTTCCATCGCGTCGATCTCTTCGCGAATCGTGCGCGAGCCGAGGTCGGCACACATTGCCGTGGCGCCCGCGCCGGCCACGATCAACACCGTCACCAGCGGGCCGAGCTGGGTGACCGCACCGAACGCGGCACCCGCACCGGACAGGTCGGCCGCACCGAGTTCGCGCAACAAAATGTTGAGCGTGAAGCTGACCAGCACCGTGAACGGGATCGCTACCAACAGGGTGGGAGCCAGTGACACTCGCGCGACAAACCAGGACTGTTCCAAGAACTCCCGCCATTGGAACGGCCGGCGGAACGCGAACTTGACCGCGTCGGCCGACATCGCGAATAACGCCCCGACCGCCTGCATTGGGCCCGACAAATCCCACTTCAGTTTCAGCTGCGGCAATCCCGCCGACCAGTGGTCCGCGCCTTTAGTGGCCACTGATGCCCGCCCCTCCGAACGATCCGAGACTGACAGTCTTGTTGTTGCGCAACGACTGCGGTAAGTTCGGTTCAGCCGACAAACCCGGGCGGTTGGCACCGACAACGAAATGTGCAGCGGCCAGCGGAAATTCGACGGCTATCGCCGGCGCGGCAATGCTGCCTTTCCTCACGCCGGGCCTCCATTCAGTCGCGTGAGTTGACGCATCAAGACGAAGAGCGTGCCGCCTCGAAGCGTTCGGCGATTATGACTCATGCCGATTCCAGGTGGAGCGAAAAACGCAGAATCGTTATTGGACGACCTCTAACCGGCGCACGCGGACAGGACGCGTCACTTTTGTTGGCGGGTTGAAACATCCAGGGCTGCTCCGGTTCTAACTGCTGGTTTTAGGTGACGGCGCCGGCCGTTTTGAGTTCGATGATGCGATCCCAGTCGAAGCCCAATTCCTGCAGGATCTCGTCGGTTTGCTCGGCGAATCCGGGTGCCGGTCCCGTCTGCGGTGCGCTGACATCGAACTGGACCGGATTGGCGACCAGTTCGAGTTCGCCTGCCCGGACCAGGTATTCGTTGGCCCGAATTTGCGCGTCATCGGCCGCCTGCAACGTGTCCTGCACCGGAGCCCACGGCCCGGCCAGCGTGGCAAAGCGTTCGCTCCACTCGGCAAGCGTGCGGGTTGCGATTGCCTTGGTCAAGATCTCGACGGCCGCTGCGGTGTTCGCGGTGATCTGCTCGATGGTGGCGAACCGGGGATCATCGGCCAGCTCGGGCAGGTCGACGTGGCGGCAAACGTCGGCCCAGAACTTCGTCGGCTGCATCATCACGAAGGAGATGTAGCGACCGTCCGAGGTCGTGTACAACCCCACCAATGGGTTGTTGGGTGCGCCGTGCACGCCGGGCGGCGGCGCTTCCAGTCGCTGGTTCAGGTGCTTGGTCAAGGCGACCGTGTGACCCATCGACCACAGTCCAGAGCCCAGCAGCGACACGTCGACGACCGAAGGTTCGCCGGTCCGCTCGCGCTTGAGCAACGCGGCGGCGATGCCGCCGGCGAGGTTGGTCCCGGAAATGGTGTCGCCGTAGGCAGGTCCGGGCGGCGCGATCATGCCGGGCAGTCCCATCGGCGTGATGGTGGCCGCGGTCCCGGCCCGGCACCAGAAAGCCGTCATGTCGTAGCCGCCCTTGGTGGCCTCGTCGCCGCGCGGACCCAACGCGCTGCCGCGCGCGTAAATGATCGACGGGTTCACCGCTCGGATGTCGTCGACGTCGATGCCGAACTTCTGCCGAGCACCCGGCAGGAAGCTGGTCAAGAAGACGTCCGAGCGCCGGGCCAGCTCGTAGAGCACTTCCTTGCCCTCGGGCACCGACATGTCCAGCCCGACGCTGCGCTTGCCGCGATTGGCGTGCTCGATGTTGGGATTCGGATCGCCCTCGACCCGCAACATGCCGGTCTGCCGCAGTCCCCGCTGCGGATCACCCGTCACCGCGTGCTCGACCTTGACGACGTCGGCGCCCCATTCGGCCAGCACCGCTCCTGCCGATGGGACGAACCCATACATGGCGACCTCGAGAACCCGAATGCCCTCGAGCGGCCTCATTCGTGGCCTCCCAGCGCAGCGACGGCGTAGCGGAATGACCCGGTGCGCCGGCCATCGATCAGCAGTCGGCAGTCGACTCCTGCGCCTGTCGTCTCCGCGACTTCCGACGTCTGAGCGACTGTCGCAGCTGTGACCTGAGCTGGCATTCGACTCCTCATGTGGTGGCAGTCACGAAAATTTCATTCTCTTCCCGGGCGAATCTTACAGTCGACTCTCGCGAATTCAAGAAAGTCATAGGAATGGGACAAGGGCTCTGACCAGCGCCGCAAACGCCGACAGGACACCGGACGATGCCCCTCTGCCCAGGCCATCCGGTGTTTTGGCCGAATGTTGCACGGCGCTTCTACGTGAGAGTAGGGTTCTCATAATTGCGAAGGAGATTCTTTGTGACTGAGACGGCCGCGTTTACCCCAGGGGTCTTGTCGTGAAGACGGCGGTGGTCGCGGGCGGCGGATCCGGGATCGGTCTGGCGGTCGCGCGACGGCTGCGCGACGACGGCCTCGACGTCGCGACCATCGATCTCAAACCCGGCGACGATGATCTGTCGTTCACCGCCGACGTCACCGATCGCGCTCAGGTCGATGCCGCGCTGTCCGGGATCCGCGCGCGGTTGGGACCGGTGGCGATTCTGGTGAACGCCGCCGGGCTGGATGGGTTCAAGCGGTTCAGCAACCTCACCTTCGAAGACTGGCAGCGCGTAATCAACGTCAACCTGCACGGGGTGTTCCACACCATCCAGGCGGTGCTGCCCGACATGGTCGAGGCGGGATGGGGCCGCATCGTCAACATCTCGTCATCCAGCACACATTCGGGCGCCCCCTATATGAGTCACTATGTGGCGGCGAAATCGGCGGTCAACGGGTTGACGAAATCTCTGGCGCTCGAGTACGGACCCAGCGGCATCACCGTGAACGCGGTACCGCCCGGCTTCATCGACACACCGATGTTGCGTGCCGCGGAAAAGAACGGGTTCCTCGGCGACATCGAAGAAACCATCGCCCGTACGCCGGTCCGCCGCATTGGCAAGCCGGAAGACATCGCTGCGGCGTGCGCATTTTTGGTGTCCGAGGAGGCCGGCTACATCACCGGGCAGCTGTTGGGCGTCAACGGCGGCCGTAACACCTGAGCCGGCGCCGGGGAAGCCCTCGTCGATTCCACACACGAGCCACACCGCAGCCCCAGGAGGAGGACACCGTGAAGGTCCGGGTTGATCCGGAACGCTGCCAGGGCCACACCCTGTGCGCGATGATTGCTCCGGATTCGTTCGAGCTCAGCGATATTGACGGCAGTTCGTCGGCGGTCAGCGAAGTGGTGCCCGCCGACCAGGAAGACCGGGTTCGCGAGGCCGCCCATTCGTGTCCGGAACAAGCGATCCTGATCACGGACGAAACCTAAAGGGAGACAGCACCTTGAGCGTCGACGATGTCGTGAGCGACGACGAACGCAAGAAGCATCGGTACCACTTCGACCGCCACGCCCCGGAGTACCGCTCGCGGTTCAAGCAGATCACCGAGGAAATGCACGCCAAATGTCCGATGGCGTGGACGGACACCTATGGCGGGCATTGGGTCGCGGCCGGCAGCCGCGAGGTGTTCGAGCTCGCCCGCTGCCCCGCAGTCTCCAACGACCACGACATCAACAACGAACGTCGTGGCTACAAAGGGATTTCGATCCCGACCGCCAGCCGGGTCAGTGTGGTGCGCGGCGGCATCCTGGAAATGGATGAGCCCGAACATCGCATCTACCGCACCGTGCTCAACCCGTACCTGTCGCCGGCCGCCGTCAAGCGCTGGGAGCCGTTCGTCCACGACGTGACGCGCGCCTGCCTGAACGAGAAGATCGAACAGGGCAGCATCGACTTCGTCGACGACCTCGCCAACATCGTGCCCGCCGTGCTCACGTTGGCGATGCTGGGCATCCCGCTGAAGAAGTGGAACCTCTACAGCGAACCGGTGCACGCGGCGGTGTACACCCCGGAGCACTCCCCCGATATCGAGCGGGTGACCGCGATGCACCGGGAGATGGGCCTCGACATGGTCAACAACATGCTGGAGATCCGCGAAAATCCGCGCCCCGGCATCGTCAACGGCCTGCTGCAGATGCGGATTGACGGCGAACCCGCCCCCGACCTGGAGATCCTCGGCAACCTCGGCCTCGTTATCGGCGGAGGCTTTGACACCACGACCGCATTGACCGCGCACTCCCTGGAATGGTTGTCCGAGCATGCCGACGACCGGGAGCGGCTACGCGCCAACCTCGACACCCTGCTGGACTCGGCGACCGAGGAATTCCTCCGGTACTTCACGCCGGCCCCCGGCGACGGGCGGACCTTCTCCGACAATGTCGAACTCGACGGCATCCAGTTCAAAGAAGGTGAACGGTTGTGGATTTCATGGGCGATGGCCAATCGCGACCCGTCGGTGTTCGCCGATCCGGACAACGTCGTACTCGACCGAAAAGGCAACCGGCACTTCAGTTTTGGTATCGGCGTGCACCGGTGTGTCGGCTCCAACGTGGCACGCACGGTGTTCAAGTCGATGCTGACCGCGGTGCTGGCCCGGATGCCGGACTACCGCTGCGACCCCGCGGGTGCGGTGCACTACGAAAGCATCGGCGTGATCCAGGGCATGCGTAAGCTACCGGCCACGTTCACTCCCGGCCCCACGATCGGCGCCGGCCTGGACGAAACGCTCGACAAGCTGCAGCGCATCTGCGACGAGCAGGAACTCGCCCGGCCGGTCACCGAGCGCAAGGAAGCGGCCGTCATCGACTAGAGGGGCTGGACGAACCGACTGTTGAGTGCTCCAATGTGTCCGAATAGCTCTGTTCAGCACGGCCGCGCTCTATACATTCACGTCCAGCGCGCCCGGAGAGGGGAGACACATCGGTGAAGACTCTCGCTGCGAGCTTCGCGCTGGCCACAGCCGCGCTGACGGTCGCACCGACCGCCCACGCGGACATGATCATCGCCAACTACCGGGTGGACACGAACCGCGATCCTGGCCACATCTGGATTTGGTCGCTGGGTACATGCACCCCGAAAGCCGCGGGATGCCTGACTGTGCAAGCGATTCCGCAACCCAACGGGCAGGCGGCGCCCTGGAAGACGGATGCTCACCTCGCCAACGGCCGCTACACCATGGACGTCGACGTGCCCGACGGCGTACGCTGCGTGGTCCAGTTCTTCCCGTCGCACGACGTTTATTCATGGGATGAAACGACCCTGGCCGGTCAGGTCGTCTCGACGTTCGACACGGGATGTGGTGGCGCGCCGGGGGGCACCGCCACATACCCGTTCTCGCTCGTGCGATGGTAGCCGCGTGAGACGTTCAGCAACGGGGAGTACGCACGGTGGCTGAGGCGAAAAAGCCGCCGCAGAATTCGGCGACGTCCAAAGCCGACACCATGGCGTTGATTGCCGAAGCCGAAGCCGAAGCCGCCGAAGCCGAAGCACTGGCCGCTGCCGCGCGAGCCCGGGCCCGTGCCGCCCGGCTCCGGCGCGAGGCGCTGGCCGACGGAGCGCAAGGGGACCCCGAAGAAGGCTCGGACGAGGGCTCAGATATGGGCTCGGGCGTAAGTCCAGCAGCGCATCCCGACGAGAGCGAAACCGACGCGCCGACCGCCGAAGTAGCCGCCACCGACGAAGCGGCGACGCGGGACGAAGCCGCCGAACGGCCGGAAGAACCCGGGGACGCTACAAAAGACGCTGAAAAAGACACTGAAAAAGACAGTGAAAAAGACACTGAAACCGTAGCGGCGGCGCCCGACGAAACCGCCGAAGACACCGAACCGGAATCCGAGACGGTTCGCTCTGGGCGACGCCTGCGGTTGCCATCGTGGTCCGTGACGTGGAAAGCGGCCGCGATCATCCTCATCTGCGCTTTCATCGCGGCCAGCGGATACATGATTTGGCAGCGTCATGAGGTCACCGAGCGCAACCAGCGCGCCGCGAACTTCCTCGCCGGAGCCAAACAAGGCGTCGTCAACATGACTTCCTTGGACTTCAAGCGGGCCAAGGATGACGTGCAGCGGGTGATCGATAGCTCGACCGGGCAGTTCCGGGACGATTTCCAGCAGCGCGCAAAAGATTTCATCACCGTTGTCGAACAGTCCAAAGTGGTGACCGAGGGAAGCGTCACGGCCGCGGCAGTGCAGTCCATGGACGGAAATTCTGCGGTGGTGCTGGTCGCGGCGACCTCACGGATCACCAACGCCGCGGGCGCCAAGGACGAACCACGCCGGTGGCGACTCAAGGTGACCGTTACCGAGGACGGTGGCCAATACAAGATGTCCAAACTGGAGTTCATTCCATGAGCGAGGACGACCGCGACGCCGACGCTGTCGAGGCCACCGACGCCGATGCTGCAGAGCAACCGGAACGGAGCGGGCGTGCCGCGTTGCTCGCCTGGCTGAAGGCGAAAGCCGTTCCCATCACCCTGATTTCGCTCCTGCTGCTGTCCGGCGGCGCGGCGGCGTGGCTGTACTTCCAGCAGTACCGTCCCGACCAGCAAACGAACGCTGCCGTCGCCGACGCGGTTGTCAGTTCGGCCTCGGACGGAACCGTCGCACTGCTGTCCTACTCGCCCGACTCTCTGGACAAAGATTTTGCCGCCGCCAAGTCCCACCTGTCCGGCGACTTTTTGTCGTACTACAACCAGTTCACCGAACAAATTGTGGCTCCGGCGGCCAAACAGAAGTCGCTGAAGACCAACGCGCGAGTCCTGGGGGCCGCGGTCCAGGAACTGCATCCGGACTCGGCCGTCGTGCTGGTGTTGGTCGATCAGAGCACCACGAGCAAGGACAACCCCGACCCCGCGATGTCCTCGAGCAGCGTGCTGGTGAGTTTGACCAAGCTCAACGGCGCCTGGTTGATCACGAAGTTCGAGCCGGTATAACGATCAGCGCGACTCGCTAGCCACGCGGCAGGCCCAGTACCCGCTGGGCGATGATGTTGCGCTGAATCTCGGAGGTGCCGCCGGCAATGGTGCCGGAAAAGCTTCGCGCAAAACGCTCGAACCAGCTGGCGAAGTAGTGGTCGAGGTTCATGTGGTTGTACGGCCCGGTCTGCTGCGGATGAATGAGGCCGTCGGCACCCGCGGCCGTCAATGCCAATTCCATGCCCCGCAGCTCGGCCTCGGAACCAAGCAGCTTGAGCACCGAGATCGCGGCCACGTCGTCTTCGCCGCGTGCCGCGCGGGCCAGCGCCGCCGAACCCAACAGGCGTAGTGCCTGCTTGTCCATGATCGTGCTGGCGTACTGGTCGCGCTCGACCTCGGTGTGCGGGTGGAAGTCGGCGATCATGTTCTCCAGCCGATCGGCGAAGCCGAGCCACATCATCGTGCGTTCGTGACCGAGTGATCCATTGGCCACCTTCCAGCCCTGGTCGATCTCGCCAACCAAATTCTCCGCCGGCACCCGCACGTCGGTGAAGAACACCTCGTTGAAGTCCAGGTCGTCGACGCCACAGATGGACGGGAACGGCCGGCGCACGACGCCCGGCGTATCGGTGGGGACGATCAGCACACTGATTCCCTTGTGCTTCGGCACATCTGGGTTGGTGCGCACGAACGTCAGCAGGACATCGGCGTCGTGGGCACCCGAGGTCCACACCTTCTGCCCGTTGATCACGAATTGATCGCCCTGTGAATCAGTGGTGCGAACCGCGCGGGTGCGCAGCGACGCGAGGTCCGAGCCCGCACTGGGCTCGCTCATGCCCAGCGACGCGGTGATCTCGGCGCGCAGGATCGGCACCGCCCAGCGGCGCTTCTGCTCCTCGGTTCCGAACGACAACAGCGAGGCGCCAACGATATTCACGCCCTGCGGATTGAAGCTGTGGTAGATCCGCCGCCGACTGAGTTCCTCGAGATAGACGAACTGCTGAATCACCGTCGCGTTGCGCCCGCCGAATTCCGGCGGCTGACTGGGTAGCAGCCACCCATTGTCGAACAGCAGTCGCTGCCAGTCCCGTGCCCACTGCGGCATGTGCGACACCGACCGGGGCCGTTCGAGCGTTTCGCTTGCGGCAGGCAAATTCTCGTCGAGGAACGCCGAAAACTCCGCCCGGAACTCCTCGACGTCGGAATCAAAAGTCAGCTGCACGGTATTCCTCCGCGATCCGCGCGCGGTGCTCGGCAGCGCCGCCGAGCATCAGCTCCCCGGCCTTGGCCCGTTTCAACGCGAACTGCAAATCGTTCTCCCAGGTGAATCCCATTGCGCCATGCAGCTGGAGGCCGTGGCGGAACACCAGCGATTGGCACTCCCCCGCCGAGGCCTTGGCCATCGCTGCGGCCAGCCGGCGGCGGGGATCGTCGGCAGCGATCGTCAACGCGGCGAAGTAGGCCAGCGCGCGGGCACGCTCCACCGCAACGTGCATGTCGGCAGCCTTGTGCTGCACCGCCTGGAAAGTTCCGATCGCAACCCCGAACTGCTGGCGGCTTTTGACGTGTTCGAGCACGAGGTCGAGGATGCGTTGGCAGGCGCCGACGGTGGTGATGGCCATCCCGGTCAGCGCGAGGTGATGTGCGCGTTCGGCGTCGACGTCCAGCCGGTCGCTGTCGGGTACCCGCACATCGGCGAACGACAGATCGGCGACGTGTAGCACCGGGTCGAATACCGCGGCGCGCCGGGCGGACACCTGACTGGAGTCCACCAGGAAAACCCCGGCGTTGGTCACCACCGCGAGTCGGTCCGCGCGATCACCGTCGAGCACGTGGCGCGCGGTCCCGTCCAGCACCCACCCGTCGGCGTCGCGGTGCGCCGCCACCCCGCTGTAGACCGCGGTGCCGGACTGGTGTGGGTCGAAGCGGCTTCCGGCCAGCGGCGCGAACTGACTCATGGTGGCCAGAAACGGCGTGGGATCGGTCGCGCGACCCAGCTCTTCGAGCACGATGGCAAGCTCGACGGCGCTGTCCGACTCGTTGAGCTCGGTCCAGCCCTGGTCGACATACGACTTCCACAGCGGGCTCGGGTCCACGCCGTCCTCGGCCACGCTGCGTACCAGCGAGGGCGGGCACTGCTTGGCGACGGCGTCGCGCACCGTGTCCTGCCACAGTCGCTGATCAGCATCGAACTCCAACAGCATCCGCGCCGCCTCTCGTCATGACTGTTAGGTGAGAATATCATTCTCGGTTGCGAAAGTAATAATCTCGATTTCGACGTACGGCGTGCTTGCCCGTGGGCCACCCGGACGCGAGAATGCCTCCCTGCGACGTCGGGCACAGGCGCGACGGCGTCCACCTGCGCTGGGCGCGGCAGAACCCGAAACATCTTGCCGCTTTTCGGCTTTGGGAACAGCGGAGGCGGCGAAGGCGGCGCGCCGATCGTACCGGCCCGTCGAACACCCCACCATCAGGGCATCGCCAACGCCGAGGTCGGGCGAACTCGGGAAACCACGCCGATTCGTTGGATCGCGATCCGCTTCAAACGCACGATGTCAGGATCGATCGCGCGCGAGCCCGGCCCGCCCGGCGGCGACCAACACCGCGCGCAAATTGCCGCCATCGATGTCCCCGGCAGCTTCGCGTTCCGTCCTCCGCGCGAGCGCCCAGGGCATGACGTCGAGGAAAACCGCACGCTTATCGGGGTGACGGGCGTAGAGCGTGCGCCGCCTGATGCCGGCCGTACTAGCCGTACCTGATGAACGTCGCGACAGCCGCGTTGCGCAACGTGTTACCGCCTTTCGGCTTCCGCGTCAGTGGGCCCCCGCGCCGCGCTGTCGTGACCACGGAAATTTATTAACGTGTAGCTAGCCGTCGGCACCACGAACTGGACCGGGACGGCGCGAAAAGGGTTACGAAGCAATGGATATGTTCGCCGCGACCAAGACCGTGGTCGTATCGGTATAGAAGGAGAAGACGATTGGACCGCGACACTTATCAGCGGGGCCTTGAGGTCCGTTCGGCGGTGCTCGGTGAGGAATACGTCAAGCGGGCATTAGCCGACGCAGACCAGTTCAGCCAACCGCTGCAAGATCTCGTCACCGAGTATTGCTGGGGCGCGGTATGGGGTCGAGACGGGTTGGCGCCGAAGACGCGCAGCATGCTCAACCTGGCGATGATCCCGATCCTCAACCGGCCGAACGAATTACGCACGCACATCCGGGGCGCCCTGGCCAACGGCGTCAGCCGCGAAGAAATCTGCGAGGTGTTCCTGCAGGTCGCCATCTACGCGGGCGTCCCGGCGGCGGTCGACAGCTTTCGCATCGCCCGCGAGGTGTTCGCCGAACTGGACAACGCGGACGTAAGCTAACGGCCGTGGCCGCGATCGGGTTCGTCGGGCTGGCAAACATGGACTGTCCCATGGCCTCTCGCCTCCTTCGTGCCGGTAACGACGTCATCGCGTTCGACACCGATCGCGCGGGAACGGTGTCGGCTGCCTGCCATCACCCGCGGTGTCGCTAGAGGTCGCCACCGGCACCGCCTCGCGAGGTATTGACCCGCAATAGTGGCGCGACGCGCACGGCGCGCGCAGACATCGGCGAGACCCCGCGGGGCGCCGTGACAGTTGGCAGCGGATCTGTAAGTCAGGCCACCTGGTCGGCCGCGGTGCCACAAGCCGGGAAGCAACCTCCCCGCAGCGGTCGATTCCGGGCTGGCTAATCAAGAGAATGGTATTATCCGGTTTGAAGAACGCCGATTGCTCTGGTGGCGGTGTTACCGGCAGCTACCAGGGCTTATCGCTAATCGAGCCGCTTACCGAAAGTTCATTGATCGACAGCCGACGAGAATGTTAGATTATCTATCTTATGACCGTGTTGGAGCCACTCTGGCTACCGGAACCGAAGGGTGACGGTCGTGATCGAACATGCTGACGGGACCTCCACGCCGCTGATCGACGCGAGCGTGCACATCTTCTTCCCCTCCAACAAGGCGCTGCGCGCGACCCTGCGCGAGCCGTTCAAGAGCCGGGGCTTCCCCGACTACGAGATGGACTGGTACGGCGCGCCGGGCGGTGAATATGCGCCCAGCACCGAAGGCCCGGACCGGGGGTACCCGGGCTCGAACCCCGAGTTCGTTGGCAACGAGCTCTTTTCAAAGCGCGGCGTCGATGTGGCCGTGCTGCATCCGATGGCCCGGGGCATCATGCCGGATCGGCATCTGGGCACCGCGCTGCACGCCGCGCACAACGAGATGATGGTGTCGAAGTGGCTGGAGTCCAGTACCTTCGGTGACCGGTTCCGCGGCACCATCCGGGTCAACCCCGACGACATCCCCGGCGCGCTGCGCGAGATCGAGAAATGGCGATCGCACCCGCGCGTGGTCCAGATCGGCGTGCCGTTGCAGTCCCGCGAGCTGTACGGCAAGCCGCAGTTCTGGCCGCTCTGGGAAGCCGCCGCCGACGCCGGGCTGCCCGTCGCCGCCCACATCGAGGTCGGCTCCGGCATCGCGTTCCCTCCCACACCCAACGGGAACACGCGCACGTACGAGCAGTACGTCAGCTTCATGGCGCTGAACTACCTGTATCACCAGATGAACATGATCGCCGAGGGAGTGTTCGAGCGGTTCGACGGCCTCAGGTTCGTGTGGGGCGACGGCGCCGCCGACTTCATCACGCCGTTCATCTGGCGGATGGACACGTTCGGCCGGCCGCACCTGGAGCAGACGCCATGGGCCCCGCGGATTCCGAGCGACTACCTGCCCGGTCACGTGTATTTCGTGCAAGGCAGTCTCGACGGGCCCGGCGATGTCGAGTTCGCCGGCGAATGGTTCGGGTTCACCGGCAAGGACAACATGGTGATGTTCGGCTCGAGCTACCCGCACTGGCAATGCGGCGATGCGCAGAAGCTGCCCAGCGCCCTGTCCGCCGAGCAGCGCGAAAAGCTGTGTTGGCGTAACGCGGCGCAGCTCTACGGCATAGACATCCCAGCCGGGGTAAGCGCACAGTAGAGGCAAGAGGCAAGACCGAGGAGTGCTGAGATGACGTTGACCCATTCGCACGAGCGGGTTCCGGCAACCGAACGCATAGCCATCCGGTGCGTCGATTCGGATGTCCACCCGGCCCCCAAGCGCGGCGAGCTCGTCCCGTACATCCCGGAACCCTGGCGCAGCAAGTACTTCCTCACCCGTACCGTCGGCGAGCAGATCTACTACGACGCCCCCGACTACGCGCACTCTTACGCGATGCGGGTGGATTCCTTCCCCGCCAACGGCGAATTCCCGTGCAGTGACCCGGATTTGGCATTCCGCCAGCTCATCATGGAGGCGGGTTCGGACATTGCGATCCTGGAACCGGCCGCCTACCCGGCACGCTTACCCGAAGCGCAGCACGCGATGTCGGCCGCGCTGAACGACTGGCAGGCCAATCATTGGCTAGACAGCCACAACAACTGGCACCAGCGATGGCGGGGTTCGATCTGCTGCGCCATCGAGGAACCGGAGGAATCCGCGCGCGAGATCGAGAAATGGGCCGGGCACCCCTACATGGCGCAGATCCTGATCAAGGCCGAGCCGCGACCGTCCTGGGGTCACCCGAAGTACGACCCGATTTGGGCCGCCGCCACCAAGCACGACATCACCGTCAGTTGCCACCTGTCGCGCAGTCAGTTCGACGAGCTGCCCATCCCGCCGGTGGGATTCCCCAGCTACAACCACGACTTCATGGTGACCTACTCACTGTTGGCCGCCAACCAGGTGATGAGCCTGATCTTCGACGGTGTTTTCGATCGGTTCCCGACGCTGCGGATCGTTTTCGTCGAGCACGCGTTCACCTGGATCCTGCCGCTGACGTGGCGCATGGACGCGATTTACCAGGCCCGCAAATCCTGGGTCGACATCAAGCGCAAGCCGTCGGAGTACGTCAAGGACCACATCAAGTTCACCACTCAGCCGCTGGATTATCCCGAAGACAAGACGGAGCTCACCCGCGCACTGGAATGGATGGAGTGCGAGAAGATTCTGCTGTTTTCCTCCGATTACCCGCACTGGACATTCGACGACCCGCGATGGTTGGTCAAGCACCTGCCCAAGCACGCGCGGGATGCGGTGATGTACCAGAACGGCATCGCCACCTACCACCTACCCGAGACCGTGCCGGTCCTCGAGGGTCAGACCCGGGTGCTCTGAGTTGACGGCCAAAGAGGAAGGGGCAACCACACGGCGCCCCGAACCCCGCCTCGCCCAGGGTCGCGAACACGTCGTCGCCACCGTTGACGAAATCCCGCCTGGCAGCCATAAGTTGGTTCCGATCGGGCGCCATGGAGTCGGTGTCTACAACGTCAACGGCACCTTCTACGCGATCGCGAATTACTGCCCACATCAAGGCGGTCCGCTCTGTTCGGGTCGGGCAAGGGGACGCACGATCATCGACGAGACCGCTCCGGGCGACTCGGTGATGGTGCGCGACCTGGAATACATCTACTGCCCGTGGCATCAATGGGGTTTCGAGCTGGCGACGGGCACCACCGCGGTCAAGCCGGAATGGAGCATCCGCACCTATCCGGTACGCGTCGTCGGCAATGACGTTCTGGTACAGGCCTAACCACAGGAGAATCGCGTGCCTGCTATTGAGATCAACGGGGGAAACGTCGTCTACGAAATCCTCGGTGACTCAGGCGATCTCATTGCTCTGACGCCGGGCGGCCGGTTCAGCAAAGAGATCCCCGGGCTGCGCCCGCTGGCTGAGGCGCTGGTCGCTGGCGGCTACCGGGTGCTGCTGTGGGACCGGCCCAACTGCGGTGCCTCCGATGTGCAATTCTACGGGCAAAGCGAGTCCCACATGCGGGCCGAGACATTGCACAAGCTGGTGACGGGACTCGGCTTCGAACGCTGCATCCTCGCCGGAGGTTCGGGCGGTGCAAGGGATTCGATGCTGACCACGATGCTCTACCCCGAGCTGGTCACCAAGCTCGTGGTGTGGAACATCGTCGGCGGCATCTACGGCACGTTCGTGCTGGGTTCCTTCTACATCATTCCCAGCATCCTGGCGGTTCGCGGCACCGGGATGGACGGCGTGGTGAAGGTGCAGGAATGGCGTGAGCGCATCGAGGAGAACCCGAACAACAAACAGCGCTTCCTGGAGATCGACTCCGGCGAGTTCCTCAAGGTCATGCTGCGCTGGCTCAACGCGTTCGTTTCCAAACCGGGACAGACGATTCCGGGGGTCGAGGACGAGATGTTCGATCGGATCACCGTTCCCACGCTGATCATCCGCGGTGGGGAGAACGACATGGACCACCCCAAGCGGACATCCTTGGAAGTCAGCTGCCTGATCAAGGGATCAAAGCTGATCGATCCGCCCTGGCCGGAAGACGCATGGGAGCGAGCATCCGAAGACCGCGCCGCCGGCCGGGTCAAGCACTTCAACATGTTCGACACCTGGGTGCAGGCAGCACCGGCGATCCTGGACTTCCTGGCGTCGTGATGGCTCACACCGTGCGAATGTGCACCTCGCAGTTGAGCGACGCCTCCAGTGCCGTGTGGATTCGGCTTTCTGGAATGCGCTCGAGGTCCGCCTCGCGCAGCGTCACCCGCACGACGTCGAACCCGTCGTCGCCCGGCGTACGTTCGACCTCACCGGTGAGGCCGAATGCGGACAGCACGCCCAGCGCGTCGTCGTCGGTTCCGCGGCTGACGAACGTGACAACGCCGGGAACGGGATCGATACCGAACACGCTGGCGCACAGGCTCATTGCCGTCGCCTTGGCGGTGTCAGGGTCTTCGGCGGTGATGAGCAGCGCAACTTCACGACGACTCACCGGCCTGGATGCCAAATCGTTTCCGATCGCCTCCGCCCCGGATTGGGCCGCGACTTCCACCAGCGCTGCCATGCCGTCTCGCACCTGTGCGGCCGTGAGCACACCTTCCGGGTCGACGTTGAGACGCACCACCGCAGTCCGCATGGGCGCAAGCCTAACGAAGCCGATGGCGGGCCGGCCGTGAATACCACCCAGTCCACCGCGCTGACCACCACCGTCTTTCCGGGCTGCGTCCCGCGCCTGCTCACCGACCAACCCGGTCGGGAGGACCTCGGCAGCTACCGTCGGCTCGGCGGCTACGCCGCGCTCGTCAACGCTGAGGCATTGCTGCGTGAGGTCGAGGCCAGCGGGCTTCTCGGCCGGGGCGGCGCAGCTTTCCCCCTTGCGGTGAAGTTGCGGACGGTTCGCGACAACGGACGGCTGATCGCGGCCACCGGGGGCACTGTCGTGGTCGCGAATGGCGAAGAGGGAGAACCGGCTTCGGTCAAGGACCGATGGCTGCTGCGCCATCGGCCGCACCTGGTGTTGGACGGGCTGCGATTGGCCGCGGCGGTCGTCGCCGCCGATCGCGCCTACGTGTACGTGTCGGATCCGGAAGCGGCGCACAGCGTCGAAGCCGCGCTCGGCGAGCTCGGTTCCGACGTCCGCGGCGTCGGCATCAAGCTGGTGACGGTACAACCCGGTTACGTCGCGGGCGAGGAAACCGCCGCGGTCCGGATGATCAACGAGGGCCTGGCCAAACCGACCGACAAGCCGCCGCGCCCATTCGAGGCGGGCGTGCATGACCGGCCCACGCTGGTGAGCAACGTTGAGACGCTGGCCAATCTGCCCTACCTGCAGCGCCACGGTGCGGCGGCGTTCCGTGCGGTGGGCACGTCGTTGTCGCCCGGCACCTTCCTGGCCACCATCACCGGCGGCGGCAAATTGCCGGCCCTCTACGAGCTGCCGCACGGCGTGGCGTTCCCCGAATTGCTTGCGCGGCACGGCGTTTCCCCCGGACAGCTGCGCGGAGTACTGATGGGCGGATACTTCGCCGGCTTGCTCAACCGCACGGTATTGGACACCACACTGGACCACGAGACGATGCGGCGGTTGGGCAGCGGTTTGGGTTGCGGCGCGATTTCGCTGATCACCGACGACTGCCCCGTCGCGGTCGCGGCGGCGGTGCTGGCCTACTTCGACCGGGAAAACGCCGGGCAGTGCGGATCCTGCTTCAACGGGACGGCGGCCATGGCGGCGGCCGCGGGGGCGCTGCGCGACGGCGCCGCAACCACCGAGGACGTCGACCGATTGCGCCGCTGGTCGGTGCTGCTGCGCGGACGCGGGGCGTGCGCAACCCTGGACGCGGCCACCAACGTCGCGGCCACCCTGCTCGACCAATTCCCGGAGGACGTCGCCGCACATCTGTACGGCACCTGCCGGGACTGCGCCCGCGGCGTGTTCCGTGCCGACCGGCCCTACGAGGCGGAAACAGGGAGAAACCCATGAGAATCCGCCTGGACCGCACCGTCTGCGACGGCTTCGGCATCTGCGCCAAGCACGCGCCCGGCTACTTCTCGCTGGACGACTGGGGCTACGCATCCCTGGTCGGCGACGGCACGGTGGCCGAGGCGGACCGCGACGCTGTCATGCGGGCACTGCTGGACTGCCCGGTACATGCCATCACCGAGATCGGTCAGCGCAGAGCCCCGGCCCCGCAGCCGCCACCGGCCGACCTCGGCGAGTCCGACGACCCGGCCGAGCACCTGAAAACCGAAGAGAACGAAGCCGAGTGGGGGTTCACGCGTTGAGCTCTTCGGCTTGCGAGTAAGAGCGTTCGTGCAACTCACCTTTGACCCCGAGGTGGAAGCATTCCGCCGGGACTTCGTCAGCCTTCTGACCGAGCATCTTCCCCCGGAAGTACAAGCGGCGCAACGTCCGTCATCGACCTCGCACATTCCGGATTGGTCCCGCCGCTGGCAACGGCTGCAATTCGCCCACGGTTGGCTGCTGCCCGGCAATCCCCCCGGCTCCGACCTCCGCCTCTGGTAGGCGTAGATCGACCCGGTGGACACAAGACGAAGCCCTTGGCGACGCGGCAGTGATATCGCAGATTGCCCGGCATCTGCGCATTGGTTTCCAGCCGACGGTTCCAGTCGTCGACGCCGGGATCCACGGTCCCACCCTTTTGACCTGGTCGGAGGCGGGTCAGCGGAATAAGCTAAGCGAACCAAGGCCGGGAAAGCCCATGAGAGGCCCACCATGATGCGGTTCGTTCGTCGTTTGACTACCTCACTTGCGATCGCGCTCATGGCGACGGCGGTCGCAGCGATCGCGACACCCGGCATCAGTTCGGCGAACTGCGATCTCACCATGTCGTGGAATTGGGCGACCGGCCAGTGCAAGCCGCCGCCGGCGGCACCGGCGTGGTACACGCCCGCGCCTGCCTATGCGCCGTCATTCGCCGGACAGGACGTCCCGCCACCTCCCCCGTGGCCGTGGTGGTCACCCGTGGCCCCGACGTGGAGCGTCGGGTTTCACCAGTGGGGCGTTTACCTGAACGGCGTCTGGGTGCCGCTGTAGTCGCCACCGAGCACGCGATCTGGATCACCCCTGCCGCTCGGTGATAACGTAATTCTCCGATTCGTATAACCGCCCTACCGAATTGGTGGCCACGCGACTCCGGAGGTGACGTGTCAGCAGCACCAAGCCGACCACTGCCCCAGGTAACCCCGGAGAACGAATTCTTCTGGACCTCGGGTGCCGACGGAAAGCTCCGGCTGCAGGCGTGCCGGGCGTGTGACTCGCTGATCCATCCGCCGGCGCCGGTCTGCCGTTATTGCCGTTCCCAGGATGTCGGGATGCGCGCCGTCTCCGGCAAGGCGACGCTGGCCGGTTTCACCGTCAACGAGCGGTTCAGCCTGCCCGGACTGGCAGCACCCTACGTAATCGCGCAGGTGGCAATCGCCGAGGATCCGCGAGTTCGCTTGACCACCAACCTCGTTGACTGCGACATCGACCGGCTCGAACTCGGTCAACAGGTCGAGGTCGTTTTCCAGCAGGTTCAAGACGTCTGGTTTCCGCTGTTTCGACCCGTGCCGGACGCCGAGCCCGCTCAGTTGCCGGTCGACGAGATCGCCCCGGAACGCTTCGGCGAGTACGTCCGACCCATGCTCACCACGGAGAAATTCGAGGACAAGGTCGCGCTGACCGGGGTCGGCATGTCACCGATCGGCCGGCGGCTGATGGCGCTCCCGCTGGCGTTGACGGTGCAGGCCTGCCAAGCGGCCCTCGCCGACGCGGGCCTGACCCACGCCGACATCGATGGCCTGTCGACCTACCCCGGCGCCATCAATGTCGGGGGGTTCGGCGAGGGCGGCGTCACGGCGCTCGAAGCCGCGCTGGGGATCCACCCGACGTGGCACAACGGCGCGATGGAAACGTTCGGCCCGGGCGGCTCGGTGATCGCCGCGATGCAAGCGGTCGCCTGCGGGCTGGCACGCCACGTGCTGTGCTTCCGGACGTTATGGGAAGCCACCAACGGCGAGCTGATGAAGCAGGGCAAGATCACTCCCTCGATGGGCCGAATGTCGGGCTGGCAGATGCCATTTGGTGCCACGTCCGCCGCACACACCCTGGCGATGAACGCCCAGCGCCATTTCCATCGCTACGGCACCACCAAGGAGACGCTGGGCTGGATCGCGTTGAATCAGCGCGCCAATGCCGAACTCAATCCGACGGCCATCTACCGCACGCCGATGACGATGGACGACTACCTGAACGCACGGTGCATCACTACCCCCTTCGGCCTGTACGACTGCGACGTGCCGTGCGACGGGGCGGTCGCCGTGATCGTCTCGGCGGTCGACGCCGCCCGCGACCTGGCCAAGTCCCCGGTGCTGGTGGAGGCGGTGGGGACGCAGATCATCGAGCGACTCGACTGGGATCAGAGCACGCTGACCCACGAGCCCCAGGTACTCGGGCAGGCGGCGCACCTGTGGACGCGCACCTCGCTGCGGCCCGCCGACGTCGACGTCGCCGAGCTCTACGACGGGTTCACCTTCAACTGCCTGTCCTGGATCGAAGCGCTGGGGTTCTGCGGGATCGGCGAGGCCAAGGAGTTCCTCGACGGCGGCAAGAACATCGCGCGCGACGGGCAACTGCCGCTCAACACCCACGGCGGCCAGCTGTCACATGGCCGCACGCATGGCATGGGTCTGCTGCACGAGGCGATCACCCAGCTGCGCGGCGAGGCCGGTGACCGCCAGGTCGCCGGCGCCAGGGTCGGGGTGGTCAGCAGCGGAGGCTTGACGCCCAGCGGCGTGTTGCTGTTGAGAAGCGACGCATGACCGCGCAACGCATCAGCGTCCGGCCCCGGCTGGTGATCGTCGACGGGGTACCGATGTCGGCGATCGTCGCGGAGGCACCCGACCCGACGGCCGTGATCGTGGCCATCCACGGTGGCGGGACTACCGCCACCTATTTCGACTGCCCCGGCTATCCGGCGTATTCGCTGTTACGGGCCGGCGCCGCAGCGGGATTCACTGTCATCGCACTGGACCGACCTGGTTACGGCAGCTCGGCCGCCTACCCCGAGGCGATGACCGAAGGTCACCAACGGGTCCGGCTGGCTTACGGCGCCGTTGATCGCATCCTCGGTGAAAAGCCATGCGGTGCCGGGCTCTTCGTGGTCGGTCATTCGGGCGGTTGCGAACTGACGCTGCGGATGGCGGCCGACGAGCGCGGCGCGGGTCTGCTCGGCATCGAGCTGTCCGGCACCGGGCGGCGCTATCAGTCCGCCGCTCGCGAAATGCTCAAGGCAGCGACCCGGCAGCGTCGCCCGTCGGGGTTGCGCGAACTGCTGTGGCACCCCGAACATCTGTACCCACCCGAGATTCTCCGTGGGGTCACGGTCTCCCCGACGGCCCCGGCTTACGAGGACCAGATGGTGTCGGACTGGTCCCGTCACACGTTCCCGACCTTGGCTCCGGCGGTGCGGGTGCCGGTGCACTTCAGCGTCGCCGAGCACGAAAAGGTCTGGCAGACCGATGATTCGGCGATCCAGGAGATCATTGCGATGTTCTCCGCCGCGCCCCGGTGCACCGTGCACAGGCAACTCGGCGCCGGGCATAACATCAGTCTCGGCCACACCGCCGCCGAGTACCACGCGCGGGTTCTCGCCTTCGTCACCGAAAGCGTGGCCGCTCGCTCGCAAGACGCCCAGCAAGAGGAGGCCGGTTGATGCGGGTGGGCTTCATCGGCTTGGGCAACCAGGGCGGCCCGATGGCCCGTCGGATCATCGAGAGCGGCTTTCCGACCACGCTGTGGGCCCGTCGGCCCGCCTCGGTTGCAGCCTTCGACGACACCCCGGCAACCATCGCGGACTCGCCGGCCGAACTCGCCGCGGCCAGCGATCTGATCTGCCTCTGCGTCGTCAGGGAGAGCGATATCGACGAGGTCGCCGGCGGCGAGCATGGACTGCTCGCGGGTGTCATGCCGGGCAGCGTGATCGCGGTACACAGCACGGTGCACCCCGACACCTGCAAATCGCTGGCCAAAAAGGCTGACGCTAAAGGGGTTTCGGTCATCGACGCGCCCGTGAGCGGCGGCGGACCGGCCGCCGCCGAGCGCCGCCTGGTCGTGATGGTCGGCGGCGACGCCGACACCGTGGAAAGCTGCCGTCCGGTCTTCGAGACCTACGGCGATCCGGTCGTCCATCTCGGCGAGCTCGGCACCGGCCAGACCGCCAAGCTGCTGAACAACCTGCTGTTCACCGCCCAGCTGGGCACGGCGGCCACCGCCCTCTGGTTGGCCCAGTCCCTGGGCATCGCCGGGGAGCGCCTCGTCGAGGTCGTCGCGCGCAGCAGCGGAAACAGTTTCGCGCTCAACGCTCTTCGCGGCATCGGCGGCCTAGACCGGCTGGCCGGTATGGCCGGACCGCTGCTACAGAAGGATGTGCGGCTGATCGGCGACCTCATCACAGCGGTCGGCGCCGATGGCGGCGCCGTGCTCGCCGCGGCCGACGCGGCGTTGACCCTGATGGATCATCCCCGGTGAGGATCGGGTTCGTCGGCGCGGGGCGGATGGGCCGCCCGATGGTCACGCGGCTGACCGCGGCCGGCCACGACGTCCGCGTGCTGCTCCGCTCGCCGGTGGACCCGGCTCGTCGGCGCGAACTCGAACACCTCGGTGCGACCGTGGTGGACGGCGCCGCCGATGCCGCCGCGCGCAGCGACGCGGTCGTGCTCTGCGTGTTCACCGACGCCCAGGTGCGCGAGCTGTGCCTGGACGGCGGCCTGCTCGCCGCGATGGCGCCGGGCTCGGCGCTGGTGGTGCACACGACCACCAGCCCCGCCACGATCGAGGCCGTCGCCGCCGGGAACGACGCCGTCGACGTCGTCGACGCGCCCGTCAGCGGAGGACCACACGACGTAGCAGCGGGCCGGATCACGTTGTTGGTGGGCGGCAGCCAGGACGCCGTAACCCGGCTCCGGCCGATGTTGCGCTGCTACGGCGACCCCGTCCTGCATGTCGGACCGCGCGGGGCCGGTCAGGCGATCAAGCTGGTCAACAACGCCCTGTTCGCGGCCCACATCGGCGTGCTCGCGGAGTCGGTCAGGCTGGGCGAGCAGCTGGGCGTCGCGGAATCGACGCTGCTGAGCGCGCTGCGGCACGGCAGCGCTACCAGCCGGGTGCTCGAGATCGTGGCGGCGGGCGGTGGTGTCGCGGAGTTTTTCGAGGTCGCCGGGGAATTCGTCGGCAAGGACGTGGCCGTCGTTCGCGGTATCGCCGAGGACCTCGGCGCCGAGCTGGGGGCACTGGGCCGCGTCATCGACGTCCTGCCCGTCCTGGACAGCGCAGGCATCGGCGACGTCGGTCACGGCGGTAGGCGGAAAGGTCTGACGTGACGCCGCTTTGCTCCTTCCGGGTTCGCCACGAAAGCGCTACCGTTACCGTTACAGTCAGGCATTCGATCGTAACGGTTACAGCCCGCCCCAACCCTCGCCGCTGAGGAGGATGTCAGTGACAAAGCCGAAGGTCGTCTTCGATCCGTACTCCGAGGACTACTACAACAACCCCTTCGACATCTACCGCCGGATGCGCGAGGACGCGCCGCTGTACTACGACGAGAGAGAGGACTTCTACGCGTTGACGCGCCACGTCGACGTCGCGGCGGCGTTCAAGGACTTCGAGACGTACTCTTCGGCGCGAGGCTGCGATCTGGCCATGGTGCGCAGGGGCATATCCCCCGAGCAGAAGTCGATCATCTTCATGGACCCGCCGGAGCACCGCCACATGCGCAGCCTGCTCAACAAGGCGTTCACCCCGCGCGCCATCCAATCGCAGCGCGAGACGATCGTGGAGGTGATCGACAAGTACCTGGGCGCCGCGGACCCCGACAATTTCGACGTCGTCGCGGACTTCTCCGGACCGTTCCCGGTCGAGGTCATCACCCGGATGGCCGGCGTGCCAGAGGAATACCGCCAACAGGTACGGCACTGGATCGACACCAGTCTGCATCACGAACCCGGCCAGATCGAGGTCAGCGAGGCCGGCATGCAGGCCAACATCGAGACGGCGATGTACTACTTCGGTCTCATCCAGGAGCGGCGCGCCGACCCGCAGGACGACATGATCAGCAGGCTGATCGCGGCCGAGATCCCCGGCGAGGATGGGCAGCCGCGCAAGCTCGACGACATCGAAATCACCGGTTTTGCCACGCTTTTGGGCGGGGCCGGCGCGGAGACCGTCACCAAGCTGATCGGCAATGCGGCGGTGATCTTTGCCCGCAACCTCGACCAGTGGCAGAAACTGCTGGACGACCCCGACAAGATTCCCGGAGCGGTGGAAGAACTACTGCGTTACGAGGGTCCGGTGCAATACAACGTCCGCTACACCCTTAGGGAGGCGCATGTCAGCGGTGGCGTGATCCCGCCGGGCAAACCGGTGTTCCTGTGCGGCGCCGCGGCCAACCGAGACCCCGAGGCCTTCACCGACGCCGACACATTCGACATCGAGCGCGACCAGACGGAGGCCCAGCACCTCGGCCTCGGGTACGGCATCCACAGCTGCCTGGGCGCCGCCCTGGCCCGCCTGGAAAGCCGGATCGCCCTGGAGCGGTTGCTCGAGTTCATGCCGCGCTACGAGGTGAACTGGTCCGGGTGCCAGCGGGTGCGCATGCAGAACGTGGCGGGCTGGAAGAGCGTGCCCGTCAAGGTACTTCGATAGGAAGACCACGATGACGAAGAAGATCGAAGTCGATTGGGGACTCTGCGAGAGCAACGGGGTCTGCATGGGCATCAACCCCGACATCTTCGAACTCGGCGACGACGACATGCTGACCGTGCACCGGGAAGAAGTCACCCCGGACATCGAGGCGGACGTGCGCGAGGCCGTGCGGCAATGCCCCCGGCAGGCGATCTCGATCGTGGAGTAACGGTCAGAAACCGGAGAGGATCACGGCATTACAGTCGGCGGCGGCCCGGCGCAGTTTGGCCGCCTTCTGGTAACCCTCGGACTCGTACCACGCGCGCGCTGCCTCGACCGACTCGAACTCGAGCACCACGGTCTGATCCCCGTGCCAGCTGCCTTCGACGACCTTCGGCGCGGTGTCCACCGCGAGGATGGTTGCCCCGCTCATCGCCGGTCCGGCGGCCTGGGCATAGGCCTTCATGCCCTCCGGGTCTTTGATCGCTTCGGTCAGGATGACATACCCTTTTGGCCCCTTAGACATTCAAGATCTCCCTACTGCCGTCATTTCTCGCTGATGGCTTGTTCTGGACAACACTCGATGGCCTCCACGGCCGCCGCTTCCAAATCCGTTGGGAGAGCGGCATCTATCGCTTCGGCGTAACCATCGTCGGTCAGGCTGAACACGTCGGGGCACAGCGTCAGACACATGCCGTGACCGCGGCACCGCTGGTCGTCCACCCAGACCTTCATGCCGGCGTGAACTCCAGGTGCAACTCGGTGAGCCCGCGCAGTATGTACGTCGGGACGTATTGGTAGCGACGGCTATTCGCCGGGCCGTGCACACTTTCGTCGATCCTGATCTGGCTGGTGCGGTCGAGCAGTCGCTCCAGCGCAACCCGGGTTTCGGCTCGCGCCAGCGGTGCCCCCGGACAGCTGTGGATGCCGCGGCCGAACGCGATGTGCTGACGGGCGTTCTTGCGTTGCGGGTCGAAGGTGGCGGGGTCGTCGAACCGGCGCGGATCGCGGTTGGCGGCGGCCTGCACGATCATCACGGTGGTGCCGGCGGGCAGGTCGACCCCGCCGACGGTGACGGGCCTGCGGTTCAACCGGAAGTCACCCTTCACCGGGCTTTCGTGGCGTAGCGACTCCTCGATGAAGTTGGGGATCAGGCTGCGGTCGCTGCGGAGCTCCGCCTGGATGTCCGGGCGCTCCGCAAGGGTCTGCAGCGCGGCACCGAGCAGGCGCACGGTGGTCTCCTGACCCGCGGAAAAGACGTTGCTGGCGACCCGCGCGACGTCTTCGACGTCGGGAATGGTGCCGTCCGGGTAGGTCGCGGTGGCCAGTCCGGTCAGCACGTCGTCGCGGGGGTCCCGGCGGCGGTCGCGCACGTAGTCAGAGAACAGTCCGTAGAGGAATTCCAGCGGACTGTGCGCCAGCGATTCCTTGCCGGTGCCACCGATACCGCCGCCGGAGTGGTCGCGGATGCCCTGGACGAACTTGTCGCGGTCCTCCATCGGTACGCCCAGCAAATCGGCGATGACCAGCAGCGTGAACGGGCCGGCGAAGCCCTTGATCCACTCGCCGTGGCCGGGCGCCAGGAAGTCGTCGAGGGCCTGGTCGGCGAGCGCCCACATGGCGTCCTCGTTCTCCTTGAGCCGCTTGGGGGTGATCAGTCGCATCAACAGGGAGCGATGGTTGGTGTGGGTGGGCGGGTCGAGCGTGGGCAGCTGGTCGCTGAATGGCAGTTCGTCGCGGTGTTTTTCGATCAGCTCGGTGATGTCGCTGTCGCCCAGACCCTCGAGGCTGACCGGGAAGCCGGGGAACGGCCCGGTCACCGAGATGCAGGACGACCAGGTTTCGGCGTCGTTCAGGACCGCGCAGGCCTCGTCCCAGCCGGTGACCATGGTGACGCCGTGCTGGTCTTCAGGCGTCACGGGGCACCGCCGGCGCAGCGACTCGTAGTAGGGGTACGGGTCGGCGATGAGCTCGGTGCCGCGAAAGAAGTCCATCGTGGAGAAGTCGTTCGCCATTCCGCTCCATTCGGATCTCAGCAGTGAGAATGAGCCTCTCAGAGATGAGCATTACATTTCCACACGGGCCTGTTGTCGTCAACGACAGGTGCCCCCGCACGGTCTAAGGACGAGCGCGTTGTTAGCCGGCCGGAACCAGATCGGCGGCCACCGACGGAAACGCGAGTAGACCACTGCGGAAGCTCTCGGTGTGGCCGATGGAACACCCCGGCAGCGCGGCGGCCGCCAACGCCTTGCCCTTGAACACCTGCGCGGCCACGCTCAGCCGGTGTTGCACCAGGCCGACGGTGCCGTCCAGCTCCGCGGGCCAGGTCTCACCCCACAGGATGACCTCCGTGACGCCATGATCGAGCGCCTGCAGGACGCCCTGGCGCACCCGCGAGTCGCACCCCACCAGATCGGCCGCCGCCGCCAGAGCCTGCGGTCGGGGCCGGTCCTTTATCGATGCGAGCGCGTCTTCCAGATCGAGCGGCTGGGCGCCGATGATCTGTAGCGGCCGTAGGTCGGGGTGGTCCGCAAGGTCGGTGAGCAGCACCGTGACGTCCCAGCCGGCCATCGAGCGGTCGAACAGCCAGCCCCCGGCGAACCGCACCACGTCGAGCACGCTGGAGGCGACAACGTCCAGGCGATACCTCATGTCGTGCTCGGGGATGCGCTCAGCGGCTGCTCCGACGGCGCGAAGTCCCGCGCCAGCGTCTCGGCGTACTGTTTGAACACCTCGGTCAGCGGTATCGAAGGATCGAGCAACCATGTGGTTTCCATTCCGTGAACGAAGGCGAGTATTTCGACTGCCTTGATGGTGGGGTCTATCTCCGCCCGGTACCGACCCTCAACCTGGCCGTTGCGGATGAGCTCGGCGACGATGTCGACGGCGGCCTGATGACGCGCCAGCATGCGGTCGTGCAGCGGAGCGTCGGGCAGGATGTTTTCGACCAGCAACACCGTGAAGGTGCCGACCAGCTCCGGCGCCCGGTGAAATCGATCTGCGACGGCGGAGATCTGGGCGATGAGATCGCCGGCACGGTCGGCGTGCGTGTCGTCATCTTGATCACGGGCGTCCAGCACCGCGTGCAGCAGCTGCTCCTTGGACGCGAAGTGGTGCAGCAGCCCCGCGGGAGTCACTCCGGCTTCCCCGGCGATCTGCGCCAGCGTGGTGTTGCGCCAGCCATTGCGGGTCAGCAGCCGCTGCGCGACCGCGAGGATGCGCTGTTTGCGGTCCTCACCCTTGGCGAGCAGCGTGTCGTAACGGCGAGCGTCGGGCACCGGGCTCCTTTGACCGATCGGCGGGGCTGAACCAACCTAGTGAACACACAGTAGGTAGGTTTGGCCGATGTGACAAGGGTCTCAGCCGGACTCAAAGGAAGTTCTTCCCCGTGCCCCGTCGACGCTAGGCGACCAACTCGACCAGGGTGGCGTTGGCGGTGCCGCCGCCCTCACACATCGTCTGCAGGCCATAGCGGATCCCGTTGTCGCGCATGTGATGCACCAGCCGCGTCATCAGCACCGCGCCGGAGGCGCCCAGCGGATGGCCCAGCGCGATCGCCCCGCCCAGCGGGTTGACCCGCGCGGTATCGGCACCGGTCTCGGCGATCCACGCCAGCGGCACCGGCGCGAAGGCCTCGTTGACCTCGAAGGCGCCGACCTCCGACAGCGGAACGCCCGCTTTCTTCAGCACCTTCTCGGTCGCCGGGATGGGGCCGGTGAGCATGAGCACGGGATCGGCGCCGGTGACGGCGCCGGCGCGGTACCGCACGATCGGCGTCAGGCCCAACTCGACGGCCAGGTCCGAGGTCGTCACCAGCAATGCGGCCGCGCCGTCGGAGATCTGCGACGAATTGCCCGCGTGGATGACACCGTCTTCGGCGAACGCGGGCTTGAGCGTGCCGAGTTTCTCGACGGTGCTGCCCCGGCGCACGCCCTCGTCGGCGCTGACGACCGATTCGTCGTCGGTGATGACCGTGACCATCTGATCGGTGAAGGCGCCGCTGTCCTGGGCCGCGGCGGCCCGCTCGTGGGACTGCACGGAGAACTCGTCGAGCTGGGGCCGCGAGAAACCCCATTTTTTGGCGATCAGCTCCGCGGACAGCCCCTGGTTGAACGAGAAACCGTGGTAGCGGGCCAGGACCTTGGGGCCGTAAGGCATGCCGGTGGCCCGGGCCGCGCCCAGCGGCACCCGGCTCATCACCTCGACACCGCCGGCCACCACGACGTCCTGCTGGCCCGACATCACCGCCTGCACCGCGAAGTCTAGGGCCTGCTGGCTGGAACCGCAGGCGCGGTTGATCGTGGTGCCGGGGATGCTCTCCGGCCAGCCGGCCGCCAGGACCGCGTACCGGCCGATGTTGCTGGACTGGTCGCCGACCTGGGACACGCAACCCCAGATCACATCGTCGACGATGTCGGGGCCCACCCCGGCTCGGTGCAGCACCTCGTTGAGGACGAGCGCGGACAGGTCCGCGGGATGCATGCCCGACAACCCGCCGTTGCGCTTGCCGACCGGCGTGCGCACCGCCTCGACGATGACCGTCTCCCGCATGTCCTACTCCGATTCCTCATCAGATTTCGATAACGCCCACCGCCCAGTAAACGACGGCTCCCGCCGCTGGCGGAACGCGGCATAGGCCGCGGCCGCGTCCGCCGTCGCGAAGTTGCCGATCTGCGCGCGCGCCTCGTTGGCCAGCGCGTCGCGCAGGGTGCGGTCGGCCCCCTCGTTGAGCAGCGCCTTGGTCTGTGCCAACGCGATCGGCGGGCCGGCGGCCAGCCGCGCGGCAACTTCGTCGACGAAGCCGTCGATCGCTGCGGCCGACACCACCCAGGTAACCAAATTGAGCGCATGGGCTTCGGCCGCGTCGATGGTTTCGGCGAGCAATGCGAGTCGTTTAGCCTGTTGCAGCCCAACGATTTTCGGCAGCAACCAGGAACCGCCGAGGTCGATCGACAGGCCGCGTTTGGAAAAGATCTGGGAGAACGTCGAATCCGGCGTCGCGACGACCAGATCACAGCCCAGCGCCAGATTCCAGCCGGCGCCGACCGCGACACCGGTCACCTTGGCCACCGTCGGAACCGGGAGTTCATGCAACGCCAGCGCCACGTCGGTGAGGCGCTGCAGCTTGTGTTTCGGATGCACGTCGTCCGGGCTGGCGATGTCGGCGCCGGAACAGAAGGCTCCGCCGGCACCGGTGAGCACCAGCGCACGCACCCCGCGATCACGGCCGGCCTGCTGCAGCGCGTCGCGCAGTGCGATCCACAACTGGGGGTCGAGGGCGTTCTTGCGGTGCGGACGGTTGAGCGTCAGGGTGCGCACCCCGTCGTTGTCCCGCGACAGCAAGACGGGTTCTTCGGTGGACGTCAATAGCTCCTCGGCAGTTTCAACACGTTGGCGCCCAGGAAATTCAGGATCATCTCCTGGCTGACCGGTGCAATCTTCATCAGTCGCGCCTCGCGGAAGTAGCGGGTGATGTGGTATTCCTCCGCGTAGCCCATGCCACCGTGGGTCTGCAACGCCCGGTCCGCGGCGGCGAAGCCGGCGTCGGCGCACAGATATTTTGCGGTATTCGCTTCGCGCCCACAGGGTTTGCCATTGTCGTAAAGCCAGGTCGCTTTCCGCAACATCAGCTCGGCGGCGTCGAGCCGGGCCAGCGAGTCCGCCAGCGGGAACTGCAACCCCTGGTTCATGCCGATCGGCCGGCCGAACACCTCGCGCTCGTTTCCGTACTTGACGGCCTTTTCCAGGGCCACCCGGCCGATACCGAGCGCCTCGGCCGCGATCAGCATCCGCTCCGGGTTCAAGCCGTCGAGGATGTACTGAAATCCCTTGCCCTCCTCGCCAACTCGGTCCTGAACCGGAACTTCGAGGTTGTCGATGAACAGCACGTTGGAGCTGACGGCGTTGCGGCCCATCTTGCGGATTGGGCGAATGTCGACCCGGCTGCGGTCGAGATCGGTGAGGAACAGCGTCATTCCGTCAGTCTTCTTGGTGACCTCGTCGTAGCTCTTGGTACGGGTGAGTAGCAGGATTTTGTCGGATTCCATCGCCTTGGAGATCCACACCTTGCGGCCATTGACGACGTAGCGGTCGCCGTCGCGCTTGGCGAACGTGGTGATTCGCGACGTGTCGAGCCCGGCACCCGGTTCGGTCACGCCGAAGCACACGTGCACCTCGCCCCTCGCCACCGGCGGCAGGGTGCGGGCCTTGAGTTCGTCGGAGCCGTGCACGACGACGGGCTGCATACCGAAGATCGAGAGATGGATGGCGCTGGCCGCGTTCATCGCCCCGCCGGACTTGGCCACCTCTTCGAGTAGCAGTGTGGCTTCGGTGATTCCGAGACCGTGGCCGCCGTACTCGGTCGGAATCGTCATGCCGAGCCAGCCGCCCTGAGCGATGGCGTTGTAGAACTCGGTCGGAAATTCGTGCGCCTGGTCCTTTTCCATCCAGTACTGGTCGTCGAATTTCCGTGCCAACTCCGCCACCGACCGGCGGATCAGCTCCTGATCTTCGGTCAGCTCGAAGTTCATCCCATCGCCGGGCACTGCCGGATCTCCTGTTCATTGCCGCGCGGCGCGATCGCCGTGCTGGTCGTCAATAGGTCGAATGGCGACCCTGAGTGCAATCTCGACACAGCGCGACACCCAGGCCCGACACGTTGGCGGTCAGTCTTTGTTGCCGGTAAGGGCTTTCGCGTTGGCCGCGAAATCCGCGAAGGACGAGCCGCCTCGGCTGTCCTTGTCGTGGCCCTTGGCCTTGATGGACACGTCGTGTCCCTCGGCGGCCTTGCGCAGCGCCCCGACGGTGGCCTGCTCGCGCGGGATGTGCGTGAACGGGTCGAACGAGTACCAACGCATCGCGTTCTCGTGGGTCATCTTGTTGATCTCGTCATCGGGAACATTGTTGCGGGACAACACATCCCATAGTTCTTCGGGGGCGCCTGGCCACATCGAGTCGCTGTGCGGGTAGTCGGCCTCCCAACAGATGTTGTCGATGCCGATCATGTTGCGCAGCGCCACGCCGACCTTGTCGCTGATGAAGCAGGTCAGGAAGTGGTCGCGGAAAACCTCGCTGGGCAGCTTGCCCTTGAAGTCCTGGTGCGTCCAGGCGGAGTGCATCTCGAAGGTGCGGTCGGCGCGCTCGAGGAAGTAGGGAATCCACCCGGTTCCGCCTTCGGAGAGCGCAATCTTGAGGTCCGGGTATTCCTTGATGGGCCGCGACCAGAGCAGATCCGCGGCCGCCTGCACGATGTTCATCGGTTGCAGGGTGATCATCACGTCCATCGGCGCGTCCGGCGCGGTGATCGCCAGCCGCCCCGAGGAACCGATGTGCACGTTCATGACGGTGTCGGTGTCGCACAGAGCCCTCCACAGCGGGTTCCAGTATTCGTCGTGAAAACTGGGGTAGCCCATCGCGGCGGGATTCTCGGTGAAGGTCAGCGCGTGGACGCCTTTTTTCGAAACCCGGCGCACCTCGGCCGCGCACGCTTCGGCGTCCCAAATCACCGGGATCGCCATCGGGATGAACCGGGCCGGGTAGGCGCCGCACCATTCGTCGATGTGCCAGTCGTTGTAGGCCTGCACCAGCGCGATCGAGAAGTCGTTGTCGTCGGTGGCGAACAGCCGACCCGCGAAGCCCGGGAACGACGGAAAACAGATGGAGGCCAGGATGCCGCCGGCGTTCATGTCCTTGACGCGCTCGTCGACGTTGTAGCAACCCGGCCGGATCTCGTCGAGCCCGGTCGGTTCGATGCCGTACTCCTCCTTGGGCCGGCCGGCGACGGCGTTCAGCGCCACGTTCGGGATGACGGTGTCGCGGAACTTCCACATGTCCGAGCCGTCGTCGTTGTGGATCAGCCGCGGCGCGTCGTCTTGATACTTCTTCGGCAGGTGGTTCTTGAACATGTCGGGCGGCTCGACAGTGTGGTCGTCGACGCTGATCAGCATCATGTCTTCTTTGTTCATGAGCTTCCCTCTCCATCGGATCCACGAGCAGTCTGCTCCCGGGGCGTTCGGCTGCCGTGCGCACCCCGCTACCTCTGAAAACTATCTTCTCGCCAAGTGAGAATCAACATCCACGAAGCCGGCCCCCCCCCCCCAACACCCTTCCCGTATAGCCCGTTTCGGTCCCGTCTCGGCCCCGGTGTGCCCTCACGTGCCGCGACGCCGTCGGAGAAGTGCCTGCACTCGGCCATCCCCGCCCGGACGGCCAAAAATTGTTACGCACACCGCGGTGACGGCGGCGCGCCTCGCACGGGGCCTCCACCGGCCGCGCCGCCGGCCCTGCGTGGGCACGCCCGGCATTGACCAGTCGTGCGAATCATGCCAGTCTGTTAGTTACAAATGAGAATACGATTCTCCTGCACAGAGAGGACATTGCCGATGCGCTTGCGGCCGCTGCCCGCGGACCAGTGGGACGAGGCTACCCGGCGGGCACTGTCGTCGATGCGGGGCGCGGATACCAACAACGCGCTCAGCACCCTTGCACACCACCCCGCGCTGGCGAAGGCGTTCCTCCGCTTCAACGTGCATCTGCTCGCCTCGTCCACGCTGCCGCCACGCATCCGGGAATTGGCGATCCTGCGGGTGGCACATCGTCGGCAGTGCGCCTACGAGTGGTCCCACCACGTCCGGATGGCCAAGGACGAGGGCATCACCGACGACCAGATCACCGCCGTCCAGCGTGCTACCGGCGCCGACGACGGTGTCCTCGACGCGTTTGATGCCACGGTGATCACCGGCGTCGATGAACTCGAAGAGAACTCGCGAATATCCGACCCGACCTGGGCCGTGCTCGGCGAGCGTCTCAACGACCAGCAACGGATGGACTTCGTGTTCACGGTCGGCTGCTACGCGCTACTGGCTATGGCTTTCAACACTTTCGGCATCCAGCTCGAGCACCCCGACCCAGCCGCCACCCACGTCGAGTAAGAGTCAACAGAGGAGCAAAGAACGTTGCCGCACTTCCCGAAGCCAGCCGTCGGCAGCTGGACAGAGAACTACCCCGAATTAGGCACGGCGCCGGTTGATTACACCGACTCGATCGACCCGGCGTTCTTCGAGGCCGAACGCGACGCGGTGTTCAGGAAGACCTGGCTCAACGTCGGGCGGGTCAACCGGCTCCCCCGTGCCGGCAGCTATTTCACCAAAGAGCTACCGTCGGCGGGCAAGGGCACCTCGGTGATCATCGTCAAGACCAAGGACGGGACCGTCAAGGCCTATCACAACGTGTGCCGGCATCGGGGAAACAAATTGGTGTGGAACGACTTTCCCAACGAGGAAACCGCCGGAACATGCCGGCAGTTCACCTGCAAATACCACGCCTGGCGCTACAGTCTCGACGGCGACCTGACCTTCGTCCAACAGGAAGACGAGTTCTTCGATCTCGACAAGAGCAACTTCGGCCTGGCCCCGGTCCGTTGCGAGGTGTGGGAAGGCTTCATCTTCGTCAACCTCGACGACAACGCGGCACCGCTGACCGACTATCTGGGCCCGCTGGCCAAGAGCATCGAGGGCTACCCCTTTGGCGAGATGACGGAGACCTATTCCTATCGCGCGGAAGTGGGCAGTAACTGGAAGCTGTTCATCGACGCGTTCGTCGAGTTCTACCACGCGCCGATCCTGCATCAGGGGCAGTACACCAAGGAAGAAGCCGCCAAGATCCAGAAGTACGGCTACGAGGCGTTGCACTACGAACTGGCCGGGCCGCACAGCCTGCAGTCGACATGGGGCGGTCAGGCTCCGCCTCCGGACATGTCCATGGTGAAACCGATGGACCAGGTGTTGCGCAGCGGCCTATTCGGTCCGTGGGACAAGCCCGAGATCATCGAGAATCTGGAACTGCCACCCGGGGTGAACGTGAAGCGGGCGCCGCAGTGGGGCATCGACTCCTGGCTCTTCTTCCCGAACTTCATGCTGCTGATCTGGGAGCCGGGTTGGTACCTGACCTACCATTACTGGCCGACCGCGGTGGACAAGCACATCTTCGAGTGCACACTGTATTTCGTGCCGCCGCGCAACGCGCGCGAACGACTGGCGCAGGAACTCGCCGCGGTGACATTCAAGGAGTACGCGCTGCAGGACGCCAATACCCTGGAAGCGACCCAGACCATGATCGGCACCCGGGCCGTCACCGAGTTCTTACTGTGCGACCAGGAAGTCTTGATCCGTCATCTGCACAAGACCACGGGCGACTACGTCGCGAATTGGCAGAAGGAGCACCAGCGCAATGTCGCTACCGTCTGAATTCGCGGCCTTGGAGCCGTATTTGGCGTGGGATCTGGCCACCGAACCCGAGCGGTACGCCAAACGGCTCTCGTCGACGATGGCCGAGATGCAGGAGTTTTACAACGTCGCGTTCCCGCTGCTGAACGACGTGATCGCGTACTGCGACAAATTTCCCCTGGACGACCTGCCGGATGACGCGAAAACGTTGATGCACATGATGCAATCGTTGGTCATGGTGTCCTTTCCGATCGAGGCGTGGAAACAACCGCGCGTTCCCGACAGCGGCGCGGCGTGGGTGGAATTGATCCGGGAACCGGTGATCTGACCTTGTCCCGCGCTGCTCGCGCCGGCGACTCATCGCCGTTGACGCTCAAGGCCGCTGGACTGCTAGACGTCGACTCCGGTGAGATCGTCCGCCCCGGGTTGGTGACCATCGACGGCGACCGCATCGCCGGTATCGGCGGCGAGCCCGACGGCGAGCTCATCGACCTGGGCGACGCGATCCTGTTGCCGGGGCTGATGGACATGGAGGTCAACCTCCTGATGGGCGGGCGGGGTGAAAAGCCCGGCCTGTCTCAGGTGCAGGACGATCCTCCGACGCGGGTGCTGCGCGCCGTCGGCAACGCCCGACGGACGTTGCGCGCCGGGTTCACCACGGTGCGCAACCTCGGCTTGTTCGTCAAGACGGGCGGCTACCTGCTGGATGTCGCACTGGGCAAGGCAATCGACGCGGGTTGGATCGACGGGCCCCGGGTGGTTCCGGCCGGTCATGCCATCACGCCCACCGGCGGCCACCTGGACCCCACGATGTTCGCCGCGTTCGCACCGCATGCGCTGGAACTGACGGTCGAAGAAGGCATCGCCAACGGCATCGACGAGATCCGCAAGGCGGTCCGCTATCAGATCAAGCACGGCGCCGAGCTGATCAAGGTCTGTTGTTCGGGTGGCGTGATGTCGCTGACGGGTCCGCCTGGCGCACAGCACTATTCGGATGAAGAGCTGCGCGCGATCGTCGACGAGGCGCATCGGCGGGGGCTGCGTGTCGCCGCGCACACGCACGGCGCGGAGGCGGTCCGGCACGCGGTCGACGCCGGAATCGACTGCATCGAGCACGGTTTCCTGGTCGACGACGATGCCATCGCGATGATGGTCGAGCACGGCACCTTCCTGGTCAGCACCCGGCGCCTGGCCGAAGCGATGGACGTGTCGCATGCCCCGCCCGAGCTGCAGGCCAAGGCCGCCGAGATGTTCCCCAGATCGCGCACCTCGATCCTGGCGGCGTACGAGGCCGGGGTGAAGATCGCGCTCGGCACCGATGCTCCCGCGATACCGCACGGCCGCAACGCCGACGAGCTCGTCACCCTGGTCGAATGGGGCCTTCCCCCGCTGGCGGTGCTGCGCGCCGCCACCAGCACCGCAGCCGAACTGATCAACTCGACCGATCGGGGACGCCTGGCACCGGGTCTTCTCGCCGACATCATCGCGGTGCCGGGAAACCCGTTGGAAGACATCACCGTTACGCGAAACGTCAGCTTTGTGATGAAAGGTGGCAAGGTCTATGTCGACACCCGATCGGTCTGAGAGCGGCCGCACGCGCACCGACGATTTGGTCGAGATTCAGCAGCTGCTCGCCCGCTACGCGGTCACCATCACCCAGGAAGATATCGACGGTCTGATCGGTGTCTTCACCCCGGACGGCACCTACAGCGCGTTCGGCTCCACCTACCACCTTGACCGGTTCCCGGAATTGGTGGCCGCCGCGCCGAAAGGCTTGTTCCTCACCGGAACCGCCTTGATCGAAACCCTCGACGGCGACACGGCCAGCGGTACCCAGCCGCTGTGCTTCATCGACCACGCCACGCACGACATGCGGATCGGTTACTACCGCGACACCTACTCCCGCACGTCCCAGGGTTGGCGGCTGAAAACCCGTGCCATGACCTTCATTCGGCGCAGTGGCGTGCACGACTCCGGACGTCCACACGCCGTCGGCCGTCCGCAGCCGTGAGGGTCGACGAGTTCCGGGCGGGTTTACGCGCGTGGCTCGACGAACACGACCTGACGCCCGGGGCGGACCACACGCTGGAAGGCCAGATGCGCCAATTCCGGCGGGTCAGCCGCGCGCTCTACGACGCCGATTGGATGCGCTACGGCTGGCCGGAAGAAGTCGGCGGCCTGGGTGGGCCCGCGGTGCTGCGCGCCATCGTCGGCGAGGAGGTCGTTGGCCGCCGACTGGCCGAGCCCGGCCCGTATTCGATGCTCGAGGTGCTCACTCCCACGATGATCGATTATGCCCCACCAGAACTCGCCGCGGAGATGGTGCCGCGCCTGCTGCGCGGTGAAGAGCAATGGTGTCAAGGGTTTTCCGAGCCGGGCGCCGGCAGCGACCTGGCGTCGTTGACGACCCGGGCGGTCCGGGACGGCGACCACTGGATCGTCAACGGGCAGAAGGTCTGGACCAGCTTCGCGCAGTTCTCCACCCGGTGCATCCTGCTCACCCGCACCGGGCCGGCCCACCTAAACCATGACGGCATCACCGCGTTCTTCGTCGACCTCGACACCCCGGGCATCACCATCCGGCCGCTGCGCACGATGCACGGCGTCGACGAGTTCTGCGAGGTCTATTACGACGACGTGGTGGTCCCGTCGAACCGGATGCTCGGCCGGCCGGGCGACGGCTGGAGGCTGGCGATGGACCTGCTTCCCTTTGAGCGGTCCACCTGCTTCTGGCAGCGCATCGCCTATCTGTACTCCCGATTCGATGCGCTCATCGCCGAGGTTGCCGACGGCCCTCGGCACGGTGGACACGACGAATTCGAATTAGGTGCAACGTATCTCGCGCTGCACACGCTGCGCTGCCGCTCCCGCGCCACCCAGCATCGGCTCGGCGGCGGCGCCCGCCTGGGCCCGGACACCTCGATCGATAAGGTACTGCTGGCCGCGGCCGAACAGCGGCTCTACGACACCGTCCGCGACGTGCTGCCCGGCGTCTTAGAACTCGACGACACACCGTGGCGTTCGGAATATCTCTATTCGCGCGCGTCGACCCTTTACGGGGGCACGGCGGAGATTCAGCGCAACATCATCGCCCGTCGGCTTCTCGATCTCGGGAAGGAATGAGCATGGACCTGCCCTCAGACCCCGGGGAACTGCAGCTGCTGACCGAGTCGCTAGGCACCGCAATGGGGGCGGCCTCCGGCGCCCGGCTCGACGCGGCGCTGACCGACCTCGGCTGGCGTGACATGCTGGACGAAATCCCGGAACTTGCCATCCCCCTGGTGTTTCGGCTGCTCGGCGAGACCGGTGCGCATGCGCCGGTCCTCAACGACGTGGTGCTGCGCGCGGCCGGCAAGCCGGTCGGCGGTATCACTGCGCTGCCGTTCTCGGGAAATTCCTGGGTGCGCTGGCGTCGTGACGACACACCCGGTTCGGCAATCGATGAAAGTCTGCCGATACATCCTGTGGCCGAAGGTGATTCGGTCTTTCAAGCTGGCCTGGACCTCGGGCGGCAGGCGCTGGGCTGGTGGTTGGTCGGGGCGAGCCGGGCCATGTTGACGCTGGCTCGTCAGCATGCCCTGGACCGAGTCCAGTTCGGTCGCCACATCAGCTCGTTTCAGGCGATCCGTCATCGACTGGCCGAGACTCTCGTTGCGATCGAGGGCGCCGTGGCGACCCTGCAGGCCGCCGCCGCGCAACCCGAGGATCCCGAGTTGGCCAGCCTCCTTGCCAAGGCGGCGGCGGGGCAAGCGGCGCAGACCGCGGCCCGGCACTGCCAACAGGTGCTCGGCGGTATCGGTTTTACCGCCGAGCACCCACTGCACCGTCACATCAAACGCTCGCTGGTATTGGACAGCCTCCTCGGCAGCGCGCGAGAACTCACCGGACAAGCCGGAGCGGCGTTGCGGGTCAAGGGCTTCGCGCCGCGGCTGCTGCAGCTGTAGCTCGCCGAGCGCCTCGGGACCCCGCGTCGGCCGGTGCTGCCTAGAATCAGGGCGCATGAGCTCACTCGGCGAACCGCGGAATCAGGTCGGCGTCGCCTCGGTGATCCTGGGCGGGTTGGCCCTGGCCACCTGCTGGCTGTTGATCGGCGTGCCGCTGGGCATCGCGGCGGTGTTGAGCGGGGATATCGGGCGGCGGCGCGTCCGTCGCGGCGAGGCGACGAATGCGCGGGTCGCGGCGGCGGGCATGGTGTTGGGCGCAGTGGCGATCGTGGCGGGACTCATCGTCATCGGCTACTACGCCTGGCTGGACTCCCGGGATCCGGGGCGTTTACAGCGATGCCTGGACAATCCGGCCGCCACCAACTGCGGGCCCTAGGCTCGGGGTAATCCGAGCACGCGTTCGGCGATGATGTTGCGCTGAATTTCAGATGTACCGCCGGCGATCGTCGCGGCGAAGGTGCGGGTGTAGCGGTCGAACCAACTGCCGTAGTGGCTGTCCAAGTTGAGCGCTGCGAACGGGGCGGTGACGCCCCGCAACACCAGGCCGGCACTGCCGTTGGCATCGAGCGCATCCTCGCAGGCGCGCTGCATCGCCTCCGAACCCAAAAGCTTGAGCACCGACTGCGCGGGCACGTCTTCCTCGCCGCGCGCGGCTTTGGCCAGCGTGGCCGACCCCAACAGCCGCATCGCGTAGAAATCCATCACCAGGGTCGCGTAGCGATCTCGCTGCACGGACCCCGACGGGGTGGATTCCACCGTCAGCGCGTGCAGCATGTCGGCGTAATCCAGCCACAGCATGGCGCGTTCGTGGCCGAGCGAGCCGGTGGCCACGCGCCAGCCCTCGTTGAGCTCGCCGACCAGGTTCTGCGCCGGGACCCGTACGTCGGTGAAAAAGACCTCGTTGAAGTCGACGTCTTCGATGTCACCCACCGAGGCGAACGGGCGGCAGACCACGCCGGGGGTATCGGTAGGGATCAGAAATGCACTGATGCCCTTGTGTTTTGGCGCGCTGGGGTCGGTGCGAACGAAGGTCAACAGCACGTCGGCATGGTGGGCACCCGAGGTCCACACCTTCTGTCCGTTGACCACGAAGACCTCACCGTCCGGCACGGCGCGGGTCTTCAGCGAGGCGAGGTCCGACCCCGCGCCGGGCTCGCTCATGCTGAGCGAGGCCGTCATCTCGGCGCGCAGAATCGGTACGACCCACCGCCGCTTCTGTTCGTCCGTTCCGAATGAAAGCAAGGAAGCCGCAATGATGCCGACGCCTTGCGGATTGAAGCTTTGGTAGATCCGCCGCCGCGACAACTCTTCGAGATACACGTACTGCTGCAGCAGCGTCGCGTTGCGCCCGCCGAACTCCGGCGGATTCCCGGGCAGCAGCCACCCGCTGTCGAACAGCAGCCGTTGCCACCGTCGGGCCCACTCGGGGATGTCCGAAGTCGACCGCGGACGCTCACCGGCCACCGCGGGATCGGGCAGGTTTTCTTCGAGGAACGCGACAAATTCGGCGCGGAACTCCTCCACGTCGGAGTCGAAGGTCAGCTGCACGGCACTCCCCTGAAGTTTGCGGGCACTCGTTCGGTAGATCCGGGTTTTCGCCCACGGTGCGATTCACTCTTGCGATTCCGCTTCTATACACGCGTTCAGGAGAATAGTATTCTCATGGCAAGAAAGTTACAATCTCCGACACATGGTCCGTGAGGGGGTCGAGCGCAGCGATGTCACGGCGTTCTCCGGTAGAGTCCAACCATGTTCTCCCCTCGCGGCAACCGTCCGAGCCTTCCGTGACCAACCCGAGCGGAGAGCCGGCCTGGAAGCAGCGCGCCGTCGAGCGATCCATCAAAACCGCGAAACTGCGTGCCGCGCAACGCGTTCAGCGTTTCCTCGATGCGGCTCAAGCCATCATCATCGAAAAGGGCAGCACCGATTTTACCGTCCAGGAGGTGGTGGACCGCTCGCGCCAGTCGCTACGGAGCTTCTACCTGCAGTTTGACGGCAAGCACGAGCTGCTCCTCGCGCTGTTCGAAGATGCGTTGAGCCGATCGGCCGATCAGATCCGCGCCGCGACCGAAAGCCACTCCGATCCCCTGGAGCGGTTGAAAGTGGCGGTCGAGCTGTTATACGAGGCTTCGCGACCCGACCCCGCCGCCAAGCGACCCCTGTTCACCGACTTCGCCCCTCGGCTGCTGGTGACCCATCCGGCCGAGGTGAAGGTCGCGCATGCGCCGCTGCTCACGCTGCTGACCGAGTTGATGGAAGCCGCCAGCGAGGCGGGTGAATTGCGCGCCGGACTCAATCCGCGGCGCATCGCCGCGATGACAATGCAAACGGTCATGTTCATCGCGCAGTCCAGCGGCGGCAGCGATGACGCGACGATCCATCCGATCACCGCCGACGAGGTGTGGGACTTCTGCTCAGCCGGATTCGTCGGCCAGCGCTAACCCCCACAACCCTTCTCCCTTGCTCCGGTCCTTTTCGGCGCCGAGCAGATAGCGCACGCGAGTTGCCTTGTGAGAATGTGATTCTCTAATATTTAGAACGATAAGTAGCCAAAACGGATTCGCCGTTGACACCCGTTGCCGGGTGATGACAGAGTTCAGTGGCGGCGCCCCGGCGGGTCGGGGCAAACGCGGTGACTGCGAGAGGCGATCGATTACCCCTGACAGCCGGCGCTTTCCCCATCCACCGGGCCAGCCGGTTTCCGCCGAGACATTCCGGTTCGAACAACTAAGTGAGGTAGCGATGACTGGACGTGTTGAAGGCAAGGTTGCTTTCGTCACCGGGGCGGCGCGTGGCCAGGGCCGCAGCCACGCGGTGCGGCTGGCACAGGAGGGTGCCGATATCATCGCCGTCGACATCTGCAAACCCATCCGCGCGGGCACCGCGGAGGGCCCGGCGATCCCCGCCTCCACGCCCGAAGATCTGGCCGAGACGGCCGATCTGGTGAAGGGCTACAACCGGAGGATCTACACGGCCGAGGTGGATGTGCGCGACTTCGCGGCGTTGAAGACGGCGGTGGACGCCGGCGTCGAGCAGCTGGGGCGCCTCGACATCATCGTGGCGAACGCCGGGATCGGCAACGGTGGTGAGACGCTGGACAAAACCAGCGAAGAAGACTGGACGGAGATGATCGACGTCAACCTGTCCGGTGTCTGGAAATCCGTGAAAGCCGGTGTGCCCCATATCATCGCCGCCGGACGCGGCGGATCGATCATCCTGACCAGCTCGGTCGGCGGCCTGAAGGCCTACCCGCACACCGGTCACTACGTCGCCGCCAAGCACGGGGTGGTCGGATTGATGCGCGCCTTCGGAGTCGAACTGGGGCAGCACATGATTCGCGTCAACTCCGTGCATCCCACCCACGTCAGCACGCCGATGATCATGAACGAGGGCACCTGGAAGATGTTCCGGCCGGACCTGGAAAACCCCGGTCCGGACGACATGGCGCCGATCTGCCAGATGTTCCACACCCTGCCGATCCCGTGGGTGGACCCGATCGACATCAGCAACGCTGTGCTGTTCTTCGCCTCCGACGAGTCGCGTTACGTCACCGGCGTCACACTGCCGATCGACGCCGGCAGCTGCCTGAAGTAACCACTAAAACGGGCTGCTGTTGTCCTGCCACTGGGCCGATTCCGGTCGCGGACCGTAGCGGCGGATGTAGTCCTCGTGCATCCGTGCCTGCTTGCGTCGGTTGATCACGTCGACCAGGTTGGGGTCCAGCCCGTGGTCCTGCAGTCGGTGCCGGCGCCAAACCTTGTTCAGCGCAAGGGAAATCAGCAAAGCCCAGATGTAGAGCGGTGCGGTCATCTCGGTGTGCACGTACAGCGAGGCGGGTAACAACCACAGCGGAGCCAGCACCACCAGTGGTGGTATGGCCCACCTGATCATGTGCCGCCGGATGGCTCCCTCGCCGGCCAGATCGCGCGCGACCCAGCTGCGCATCGAATCCGGCAGGCGCCGGCCGTAACAGTAGCCGATGTACTGCCAGAGGTTGGGTTTGTCGGCGGTCATTTTCGCTCCTCGAAGATGCTGGATGTCATGACTGTAGTGCGCCAGCCGCGACCGCGGCGGCGTTGATGCGGGTGAGAACCTGGTGCAGATGCCGCAGTTCGGCCAGGCCGACACCCAAACGTGCCACGACGGCGGGTGGAATCTCGAGCGCCCGCTCCCGTAGCGCGATGCCGCGTGCGGTGAGCTTCACGTCGGTGGTGCGTTCGTCGGCGGGGTTCTTGTCGCGGGTAATCAGCCCCAACCCCTCCAGCCGTTTGAGCATCGGCGATAGCGTGGCCGAATCCAACTGCAATGCCGCGGCGATCTGTTTGACCGACATTGGGAACTTTTCCGCGGTCGGCGATTTGCGATGATCCCATAGCGCCAGCATCACCAGGTATTGCGGATGCGTCAGGCCGAGCGGCTCCAGCAGGGGCCGGTACACCGCCAAGACCGCCCGGTTTGTGGTCGCCAATGCGAAGCACACCTGTTGTTCGAGGGCCAACGGATCGACTTCGGCGGTGGTCGGCGCGGCCATTACTACATGGTGCCCTAATAGTTCGTGCGCTATCTATATGATGCCTCTCACAGGCGACCGCGGGCGGGGCATACGCTCGGAATCCATGGACGGGTACGCATCCGATTTTGCGGGTCGCGCGGCAGTCATCACCGGAGGTGCCAGCGGAATCGGATTGGCCACCGCCACCGAGTTCGCCCGCAGGGGCGCCCGCGTGATGCTAGCCGACGTCGATGCCGCGGCACTGCAGCGGGCCGTGGCGAACCTGCAGACCGAGGGCATCGACGCGCACGGCGTGACGTGCGACGTGCGCCACCTCGAAGAGGTGGTCCGCCTCGCAGACCAGGCCTTCCGCCTTCTCGGCCAGGTCGACGTTGTTTTCAGCAACGCCGGAATCGTTGTCGCCGGTCCGCTGGTAGCGATGACGCATGAGGACTGGCGCTGGGTGATTGACGTTGATTTGTGGGGTTCGATCCATGCCGTCGAGGCGTTCGTGCCGCGTCTCATCGAGCAGGGCAACGGCGGCCACATCGCCTTCACCGCGTCGTTCGCCGGGTTGGTGCCCAACACCGGCCTCGGGGCCTACGGCGTCGCCAAGTACGGCGTTGTGGGGCTGGCGGAGACGCTGGCCCGTGAGCTCAAGGAACACGGCATCGGCGTCTCGGTGCTGTGCCCCATGGTCATCGAGACCCCATTGGTTGCCAACTCCGAGCGGATCCGCGGCGCCGATCACGAACCGGCGTCCAACCCCGACCCGACCGAAGGGTTCGCGCCGCTCCCGCCGACGCAGGACGAAACGGTGTCGGTGCATAACGTGGCGCGATTGACCGCCGACGCGATTCTGGCCAATCGGCTCTACATCCTGCCGCACGAAGCGGCGCGTGCGTCGATCAAGCGCAGGTTTGACCGCATCGACCGCACCTTCGACGACCAAGCCGCCGAGGGCTGGAAACACTAGAGCGGCGGCCCCAGCCGGTAGGCACCGGTCTGCCGGTCGCGATACCAGCCGCCGGCCGCGTGGGTCCCGCCATCGACATGTAGTGTCTGCCCGGTGAGATAGACCGACATGTCGGATGCCAAAAATATTGCTGCACCCGCGATTTCATCGACATGGCCGGGTCGCCCGATCGGCACGATATCGGCCATTGCGGCCGCCGCGTCGGCACTATTCAGCGCGGCCAGACCCTCGGTCAGGGTGATATCCGGTGCTATCGCGTTGACCCGAATGCCGTGCGGCGCCAGCTCGAGCGCCGCGGTCTTGGTGTAGTTGATGACTCCGGCCTTGGCCGCGGCGTAGGCCGCATAGCCCGGGGCGGCACGCACGCCTTCGATCGACGTCACCGAGATGATGCTGCCGGGCAGATCGGCGGCGACCAACTGCCGAGCGACCCGCTGGGTGCAGAGCAGCACGTGGCGAAGGTTGGTCTTATACAGTGTGTCCCAACCTTTTTCGCTGGTCTCCAGCAGGGGCGAAGAGAACACGCCACCGGCATTGTTGACCAGGATGGTGGGTACTCCGAGTGCGGCGGTGGTCCGCTGCAGCGCGGCGTCGACCTGCTCGCCGTCCCGGACATCGGTGACGAGACCAAGGGCGCCAATCGATTCCGCTGCCCTTGCGCAGGTCTGTGGGTCTCGCTCCCAGACCGCCACCTTGGCACCGAAGGCAACCATTCCGGCGGCGATGCCGCGGCCGATGCCCGCACCGCCACCGGTGACGACCGCGACCCGGTCGGTGAGCAGGATGTCCGAAGGATCGATCGCCATCGCCGCTCAGGTCGCCGTGCGCAGCCAGGGTTCAGTGCCGATGACATTGTCGGCTTCCAGCTGCGCTATCTCTGCCGCACTCATGCCCAACTCGGCGAGCAATTCATGATTGTGCTGCCCCAACGTGGGGGCGGGTTGGGCGTGAAATACCTTCGGGCCGCCCGACAACCTCATCGGCACGGTGCTGAGCCTAGCGCGGTCGCCCACCGGATGGTCGACTTCCTCGAAGAAGCCGCGAAACGTCAGCTGCGCCAATTCGGTTTGCCGATGCGGTTGCAGCACCTTGGCCACCGGGACACCGGCATCCCACAGCGTTGCGATGATCTCGTCGCGGCTGCGCACCTCGCACCAGGCGGCGAGGTGGTCATCGATGACGTCGTGGTGTTCGCGCCGACCGGTTGCGGTGGCCAGTGCGGGATCGTTTGCCCACGACGGCGATCCGAGCGCACCGCATAGCCGCGTCCACTGGTCGTCGGTCGCCACGGCGATGGCGACCCAACTGTCGGGCCGGCCGAACTCGTCGATGTCGGCGCTACGGTACAGGTTCTGTGGCGCCGCGGAGGGCCCCCGGTTGCCCGCGCGCTGAAGCAGTGCGCCGTAGGCCGAATACTCGATGACCTGCTCGGCCGCGATGCTGAGCGCGGCGTCGACCATCGCCGCTTCGACGAACACCCCCTCGCCGGTGCGGCGGCGATGCTCCAGCGCCAGCAGCACGGCGTTGACCGCGTGCACCCCGGCGTTGGGGTCACCGACCGAATACGGGTCATACGGGGTGCGATCCGGATAACCGGTCAGCCAACTGATTCCGGACGCAGCCTCGATGACATAGGCAAACGCCGGATTGTCCCGCCACGGCCCGTCCAGGCCGAAACCGGGCATCCGCACCAGCACCGCGTCGGGCCGCAGCGACTGGACCGCGGCGAAGTCCAGCCCGATCTGATCCAGCACACGGGGCGTGAAGTTTTCCACGATCACGTCGCATGTTCCGATGAGCCTGCGCAACACGTCTCGGCCGCGCGCGTTTTGCAGGTCCAGGGTGAGTCCCTTTTTGTTGGTGTTCAGGGCATGGAAGATCGGCGACTTTTCCCACCACCGTTCCTTGCTGGTGGGTATCCCGGCGATCAGGCGGGTGCCATCCGGGCGCCGGGTGGATTCGACATGGATGACCTCGGCGCCGAGCATGGCCAGAATATGGGTGGCGCACGGACCCGCCCAGAACGTGGTCATGTCCAGTACCCGAAGACCGGTCATCGGCCGCACTTTCGCGACGCCGGCGGGGGCCGGCCGGACGGGCAGCTGCGCGGTGCGGTAGTGCTCGGTGTGCTCGCCCAACCGCGGCGCCGGTTGTGGCGGCCGCAGCCGCGCGGGCTCCATCCGATATGGATGGCCGGGTTGCCGGAATCCGCCGCGCGGATTGCGGACGAACGAACCCCGTGCCACGAATTGGTCGAACGCGGTGACGTTGGCCCCGTTGCCGACCGGTGCGTTCGGGATGCGGAATGCGCTTGCCAAATCCCGTATTTCGTCGATCGGTGTACTCGCGATCCAGGCGAAGATCTCGTCGGCGTACACATTGGCCAGCTCGGTGATCGACAGCGGCGAGTTTTCGTCGATCCACTCGGGGTGGCCCACCATGGCACAGAGGTCGAACCACTGCTGCGCGGTACCGCAGCCGAGATCTATCAGGCCGTCTTTCCCCTGGGCAACGCCCGGCACCGTCGGCCGACGGGCATCGCGCCACGGTCGCCCGAGCATCTCGTAGTAGGTGACCGGGTAGTATGTCAGGCAGAGAATTTGCGTTTCGAGCATCGACAGATCCACCAGTTCGCCAGCCCCACAGTCGATTCCGCGCCACCGCGATGCCAGAGTAGCCACGCTCGCGTAGGCACCCGCCAGGTACTCACCGATCTGACCGCCGACGAACACCGGGGCGCGCGCCTGTTCGCCCCGGCCGAGCCCTACGATCCCGCCCGACCAGGCCTGCAGCGTGAATTCGGTTGCGGCACGGTCTCGCCAGGGTCCGTCGAGCCCGAACGGTGTGATCGCGGTGACCGTCAGATGCGGGTGGCGAGCACGGATGGCATGTGGTGTGAAGTCCGGCTGCTTGGCCAGCCGCGAGCCTTGGGACCACACGACCGCATCCGCCGCGGCCAGCAACCGGTTCACCAGGGTGGTGTCGCGGTCGCGGTCCGGGTCGGCGACGACGCTGTGCTTGGCACCGGCCAGGAAGCTGAACAGCGCACCGTCGTCACCGTCGGGGACGACGGTGCGCGAGGCCGACCACCGACGTAGCGGATCCCCCTCGGGGGCTTCGACTTTGACGACGTCGGCGCCGCCGTCGGCGAGCAGCTTGGTGCAATACCCGCCCGCTATCCCGGTGGACAGATCGACCACCGAGTACCCGGTCAGCGGCGATTCGGCGCGGTGGTGCTTCACTGCTTCTTCCGCTTCGACTTGGTCGTTTTGCCGGCGTTGGTGTTCTTGCGCGCCTTCTTGCTCAGGCGCCACTCGGCGGGGAACTTCTCGTCGTTGTCCTTGACCGCCTCGCCCAGGCCCCGCTTCATCGCGTCGTCGAGCATCAGCTCGTCGCCGGCATCCGGGCGGACCAAGGGCCCCAGGGACTCGAAGACGCCGCTGAGCATGCTGCCCAGGTACTCGCCCTGGAACTGTTTCATGATCTCGAAGAAGACCTTCTGCATGAACACCGTGTCGGTGGGGCGGTTACTGGCGCAGGCCAGCGCGTATTTCTCCACCTCCGCCTCGAGCTCGCCCCGCGGCACCACGCTGTTGAGGAAGTTGCAGTCATACATTTCCGCGGCGGTGAAAGCTCTTCCGGTGAACACCATTTCCTGAAACTTGCGGATGCCCATGGTCTGCGCCCACCACCACATCCGGGGTCCCCAGCCGTAGTAGCGAAACGACGGGTGCCCGAACAGCGCGTCGTCGCTGGAGATCACCAGGTCCGCATCGGCGGCCTGGTAGAAATGCCAGCCGTAGCAGTAACCCTTCGCCTCGAGAATGCTGATCTTCTTGAAATCCTGCAGCCCGCGAATGCCGGAGTTCGGGTTGGCGTACCACTGACCGAGGGTGGCGCCGTCGCGAAACGACCCCCGTGGGGGATGGCTGACTTCGTCGGGGCCGATTCGGTATTCGGCCAGTCGCGGACCCTGGTCGGCCGCGTCGCGTACCCGCATCGCCTCGGCGAGGTCCGCCCCGGAACCGACGTCGTCGCCGGCCCCGCGGACCACCAACACCTTGACGTCGTCGTCGATGTTGGCCCGGTGCAACAAGTCTGCGTAGCGCACTCGCGCGCCAATGGTGGGGGCGTTGAGGTATTCCGGCCGGTCGAACGTGATGGTGGCGATCCGCGTCGCGGGATCCTTGCCGTACCGAATGATCTCTTCGGCCGGCGGCTCTGCGGGGCCCGGCATGGCTAGGGCTGCCAGAACGGGCTACCGGTGAGCACCTCGGAACCATTGGCGGTAATCAGGACCGCTTCTCGCCCGAAGATCGCGCCGATTTCTTCTTGCCACACATATCCCGTGACGGCGAGCACCATTCCCGGTTCCAGCTGCTCCTGTGCCGCCGTTGCGGGCAGATGCTTGGCGACCACCGGCGGGTCGAAACCCATGCCCAGACCGCGGGCCACCGGCATCGGCGGTTCGGGCTCCCCGGCGGCGTGATACGCGGCAAGCAGCCCACCCGCACCCGCGCCGGGGCGGCAGGCGTCAATCAGTTTGCCCCACAGGCTTTCCCACCGACCGTGCAGCGCTGCGGCGCCGCGCGCGGGCCGCCCTGTGTCCGCCGGCCAGGTGCGGCCGACCTCGCCGACGTAGCCCCCGGCGAGCACGCCGGCGGAAAACGCCACCAGGTCGCCGTCCTGCACGCGGCCACCACCGTCGGCGCGCCGCCACGGATGCGTGCGCGACGTCACCCAGGCCACATCTTGATTCGACGGGGTGCTCACCCCGCCCGCCGCGGCGGCCTCCAGCAGGGCCCCGGCCAGTGCCTGCTCGGTGACCCCGGGCCGCAACCCCGCGACCGCGGCGGCCAGGGCCGTCTCGGCCACCGCGACCGATTCCCGCAACGCCGCGATCTCTTCGTCGGTCTTGATGCGCCGCGCCGCCCGCATGGCCAGCTCGCCGTCCACCAGCTGCGCGTTGGGAAATGCGGTGGGCAGCAGCTGTGCGAAAGCCGGTGAGATTGCATCGGTTCCGACGCGGCGGGCCGTTGCCGCCCCATCGATGCGGCTCAGCGCCGCTATGGTGTTCATCGGATTCCACGAGATGCCGTAGAGGTTGTCGTGCGGGATGTCCTCGGGCACGCCCTCGTCCCAGGTGCTCAGCAGGTGTACGGCGCCGGTCTCGCGTACGACGACGCAGCTCGGCCCGAAGGGGCGGGTGCCGGCGACCCATAGCTGCGGCGCCCCGGTCACGTAGCGAACATTCGCTTGCCGGCCGAGGACCAGCACATCGAGATCGTGTGCGGCCATCTGTTCCAGTGCCCGCCGGCGGCGCCCCAGCCGCAGCGCGCGCGCATCGGGCAAGACGTCAGTTGACATGGCCGTACGGGTCATAGGGGTAGTCGGTCAACCTGATCCAGCCTTCCTCGGTGATCACCAAGACCTCTTCGCTGCGGTAACCGCCGGTGCCGTCCTCCCACACCACGGGCTCGAGAACCAGCACCATCCCGGATTGCAAAACGAAGCTTTCGTCGAATTCCTGGCCCAGATCTGTTCCAATCATCGGCATTTCGGCGGCGTTGACGCCGATGCCGTGGCCCAGATAAAAGTGCGGCAGCCACGGCTTGGTGCCGCTGTTGGCCGCGGTCGCGGCCCGGCCGAGGTCGGCCGCGGTGGCGCCGGCTCGCGCGACGCCCAACACCGCCGTCATGATCTCGCACCATCTGTCGAACTGCGCCTGTTGGCGCGGCGACGGATCACGTCCGACGATCCAGGTGCGACCGAAATCGGAGCAATAACCCTGGTAGGTGATGCTGACGTCGGTCCATAGCACGTCGCCTTCGGCCAGCTCCCGCTCGGTGCTCAGCAGCGGCAGCGCCAAGTCACCGTGGGTGGTCCACACGCCCTCGGCCTTACTGGGCGGCATGACCTGCCAGATCGGTTCGAGCATGCTGGCGGTAGCGCCGAGCTCGAAGGCGCGGCGCAAAAAGCTTGCCGACAAATCGATTTGGCGCACGCCCGGCGCTAATCTCTGCTGGACTTCGACCATCGCCTCGTCGGTGATCCGGATGGCGGTGCGCATGCACGACAGTTCGTCCGGGGTTTTGACGGACTTGGCCGCGCTGACGATGGCGGCGGCGTCCACCGGAACGCCGGAGCGAAAGAGCAGCTTCGCGGCACGCGACATCGCACCGGTGCATTCGTCGACCGCGATCACCGCTCCGGACGGAATCAGCTCAGCGATCGTGCGCGCGAAATCGGCCACGCCTTCCTCGAATTCGAGGTACACCGGCCCGTGTAGGTGGTCGCCGGGCAGGCCGGATTCCTGCGCGACGCCCTCGCGGAACGGCAGGAACAGGTGCGGCCACTGGTCGTCGGCCAGCACGACGGCGACCGGGCGTTCGACGTAGGAGAGCCCGGCATCGCCGAGCGGCCAACTGGCGCCGGTGGCGTAGACGACGGCATTGTTGCCCAGCAGGATCATGGCGTCGACCCCGCGGTCGGCCATCGCCGATCGCAGGCGTGCGCCGGTGTCGCGGCGCAGCCGCGCCAAGTCGGGTGTATCGGGGATCACCAGTCCGGGGCCGGTGTCCGGTTGCGCAAACGTCGTCACTACAGGCCCAGGAATGTCGTGATGTTGTCGCTGACGATCTTCACCGCGTCGGTCGGACCCACCGCGTCGACGACGGCCTTGAGCGATTTCTCGGAGTAGCCGTATGTGCTTTCGTTGTGCGGATAGTCGCTGGACCACATCACCTTGTCGACCCCGATCCGGTCGATCAGTTGCAGACCCAGCGGGTCGACCATGAATGACGCGCTCATGTGCGTGTCCCAGTAGTGCCGCACGTCGTGCTGCAGCGGCCGGTTGAACATGTGCTGGTAGGACGCGACCAGGTGCTCGGCATCTTGCAAAGCCCAAGGCACCCAAGCGATCCCACCTTCGAACCAGCCGATCCGCAGTCCGGGGTGGTCGTCGAGAATTCCGGTGAAAAGGTACTTGGCGAATTGCTCCCGGAAGCCGTCGACGTTGATCATCATGCCGACCACCACGCTGTTGAACTGACACGGGGTTTTCGGTGGGGTCTCGCCGATGTGGTGGGTCACCGGCAGTCCGGCGTCTTCGATCTCGTCCCAGACCGGCTTCATCGCGGTGCTGCCGTAGTCGATCACGTTGCCGTCGTCGTCCTTGCCCGGATTCAACGGCAGCAGAAATGTCCTGATTCCCAATGACTTCAGCTCGGCCAGCGTGCGTCTGGTCCCCTCGGGTTCCCACCAGTTGATTAGTCCCGCGCCGTAGAAGTGACCGTTGGACCGCTCTTGCAGCTCGGCGATGTACTCGTTGTAGATGCGGAAGGCCAACTCGCGCAGCTTCTTGTCGGGGTAGTGAAACAGCGCCAGCACCGCATTGGGGAAGGCCAGTTCCTTGTCGACACCGTCCTCGCGTAGTTCCTCGATGCGAGCCTCGATGTTGGTGCTGGCGGCGCCGGGCAGATCGTCGTACTGCATCAACACGGCGCTGAAGTCCCCGGGCAAGAACGATTGCCCCTGGCGGCCGACCTGGTACGCGCCGTCCTCGTACCAGATCCGGGGCGCCTTGTCCTTCAGCTCGTCGGGAAAGCGGTCGTAGAAGATGTCGTCGGCCAGCGAGATGTGGTTGTCCGCCGAGAAGACCACGGTGCCCTGCGGCAGGCCCACATCGCTGCCCGCGGCGTGGCCGCGCCGATCCTTCGGAGCACCGTAGCCACCGGGCGGGTAGAGCGTGCTTGTCTGCGTTGACATTGTTGACCCTCCATTTGGATCGGCACTTCACGGGTGATCATCGGGCTGCTCAAGGTTTTCGGCTACCAGGTCACCGGCAGTTCATAGACGCCGTAGGCGAGCCGGTCGTGTTTGAACGGGATTTCCTCGATCGGCACGGCCAGCGCCATCGTGGGGATGCGGCGGAATAGCGTCTGGAACACGATCTGCAGTTCCGCGCGCGCCAGTTGCTGGCCCACACACTGATGGCGACCGTAGCCGAAGGCGACGTTGCGGTCCGCCCCGGCGCGGTGCACGTACAACCGGTCCGGTTCGGGGAACGCGTCGGCGTCCCAATTGGCCGGTGCCAGGTCGATGATGATGCCCTCGCCGGCGCGGATGGTTTCACCGGCGATGTGGATGTCGTCGAGCGCGACGCGGCGCTGCCCGTTCTGGATGATGCTGAGGTAGCGCAGTAATTCCTCCACCGCGCCGGTCAGGACCTTCGGGTCCTCGGCGTCGCGGACCACCCCGAGTTGGTCGGGATGTTCCAGCAGGGCAAGCACTCCGAGCCCGATCATGTTGGCCGTCGTCTCGTGTCCGGCGATCAGCAGCCCGGTGCCGAGCTGGGCGGCCTCTTTGACGCTCAGCTCGCCGGCCTTGACCCGCTCGGCGAGATCGGAAACCGCGTCCTCCGAAGGGTTTTCCATCTTCGTCTCGACCAATTGGGCAAGATATTTGTGCAGGCTCATCGCGCCCTTGGCGGTGTCCGCACCGGTGGCGTAGCGCGCCAGCCCCATCGTCGCGTGCTGCTGGAACATCTCGGCGTCCTCGTAGGGCACCCCGAGCATCTGGCTGATCACCAGCGATGGAACCGGAAGGGCAATGCCGGCAACGATATCCGCGGGTTGGGGGCCGGCCAGCATGGTGTCGATGTGCTCGTCGGTGATGCGCTGAATCGTCGGCCGCAGGCCTTCGACACGGCGGAACGTGAACGGTTTGGACAGCATTCGCCGGAAGCGGGTGTGTTCCTCGCCGTCGGAGGTGAACACCGAGCGGGGCCGTTTGTGCACGGTCGACAGCATGGCTTCGTTCCAGTGCGGGAACCCGGGCACCCGGTCGTCGACGCTGACCCGGGAATCGGAAAACAGTTCGCGCACCTGCTCGTAACCTGTGATCAGCCAGGGCGTGCTGCCGTCCCAGATCCGCACCCGGGACAGTGGCCGCTCTTCGGCCAGGGCCATGACGGCCGGCGGTGGGGCGAACGGGCAGCGTTCGTTGCGGGCCATCGGGTAGTCCGGGATCTCCGAACTCGGCTCGGTCTCGGAGATGCCCGTGCTCGTCAACGCGTCTGACATGTCATTCCTCGAGGTAGATGGCCTGGGCGGGGCACGCGGCGACCGCCTGGCGCACCCCTTCGGTCTGCTCGGCCGACGGCTGCTCGGTGAGCAGTACGACGACGCCGTCTTCGTCGCGCTGGTCGAACACCTCGGGTGCGTTCATCACGCAGTTGCCTGAGGATGCGCAAATGTTTTGGTCGACAATTACTTTCATCGGTGTGCTCTTCATTCGTACGGAGTTACCGGCGCCAGCCACAGGCCAACGATCGCGTCGATGAGGCCGAAGGAGGCCGCGCGCCAGGAGGGCTGCATCATCGCCGCACCGGCGGCGAGCGCGCGTTCACGATCGGCGCAGGTGTGCATCAGCAGGTTGCGGGCCATAATGTTGCGCTCGAAGCGCACATCGGCCGGGAGGTTGGGCAAGCAGCGGTTGATGCCCTCGACGACCTGCACCAGCGAGGGCGAGCTGAGCGCCCCCTTGACGATGATGTTGTAGTAGGCCGGATCGGTCATGGCCTGAGCCGCGAAACGCGCATACCAGCTCGGGTTGCCGAGCTCCTCGAGGTGATCGGTCAATGGGCGCACCAGGCACGCCACCCAGCCGCGCATCTCGGTGTCGCCGCCGGAGGTCAGCAGCTCCGCCACCATCTGCTCCCGCAGCCTCTCGACGGGACCTCGGTGCTTCTCCTCGATGGCGCGCACCAGGTCCGCCTTGGTGCCGAAGTGGTAGCCCACCGCGGCGTTGTTGCCCTGCCCGGCGGCCTCGCTGACCTGCCGGTTGGACACCGCGAACATGCCGTGTTCGGCGTACAGGCGTTCGGCCGCGACCAGGATCGCCTCCTGGGTGGAGCTGGCACGCTCGGTGCGAACGGCACGGCCGGCGGTGGTCATCCGCCCAGTCAACCTCGCCCCCGGCTATTAAGTCAAGCGCTTGATTTAAACCGATGGGCGCGGGTGGCCCACCGCGAGCCGACGGTTGAAACGGCTAACTCGCCCACTGCGGGTTGAGCGCGGCGATGCGGTCGATGTTCTCCTCGGCCCAGGTCCGCAACAGGCCCAACGGATAGGCCGCACTCTCGCCGAGATCGGTCAACGCGTACTCGACCCGCGGCGGAACATCCGGGAACACCGTGCGCGAGACCAACGCCGCCGATTCCAGCTGACGCAGCGTGCGGGTCAACATCTTTGGGCTGATTCCAGGCAACTGACTCTTCAGCTTGCCGAAACGAACCGGGCCGTCGTCGAGTAGACCGATAACCAACGCCGCCCACTTGTTGGCCAACAAATCGAGCAGCATACGACACGGGCATTGCTCGGAGTACACGTCGTGATCGTCGTGCTGCCCCGTCGCGCAGCTCTGCGCCATCGCCGGCCTCCTACCGCCACGAGCTGTAAAGCTACCCGCAAGATACTAATTGGTCGGGCGGCGGCGTTAGCCGGTTCCGCGCGGCCGGGACCCGCCGCACAACGGCGTCGCGGGCGCGGCCCAGGCGAACCGGTAGCGGAACAACCACATTGCCGCTAGCCTGAAATGGTAGTAGCGCTACTACTTCATGAAAGGGCTGCGATGCGCGGATGCACGCGACCGGCGGCGAGCCGCGCAGCGTCGACCAGAATCGTCTACCCGGCACCGGCGAGGTGCCGATGATCTCGTCGGCGCGCCAGCGCGGTGCTCTCACCAGCGAAGGTATCCAACGGAGAGCAGGAGCCCTTGCATGTTACTGAGGGCGACTCGCTAATCTCGCCGCGACAGCCGCAGTCGTCATCCAATCCCTAGGAGCCCCATGCCAGTTCGGACTGAGCCAATGACGCTGCGGCGCGCGACCGTGCGACCGGTCGTCGTACCGCTAAACCGTCCGATCATCGCGGCGATCGGACAGTTCGACGAATGGCCGCTGATCCTGGTCGACCTGGAGATGACCGGTGGTGTGATCGGATCGAGCTACATCGCGCCCTACCGCGCCGCCTCGCTGCCCACCGTCGTCGCCGAAATGATGGCAGTGCTCGATGGGCTGCAGGGACGGCCCGTCGCCCCCGCCGACGTGTTCGCAGCGACGACCCGCGGCCTGAATGTCATTGGCGTGAGCGGTGTTTCCAGAATCGTTCTTGCCGCCGTCGACATGGCCCTCTGGGACGCGTTCGCCAAAGAGGCCGGCCTGCCGTTGGCGCGGCTGTTGGGCGGCACCGTAGGACCGGTACGCGCCTACAACAGCAACGGACTGTGGCGGCATGAAGCCGCCACGTTGGGGTCCGAGGCACAAGCGCTACTGAACGAGGGCGGGTTCAGCGCGCTGAAGCTGCGGCTGGGTTACGAGCAGCTACGCGACGACATCGCAGCCATCGATGCCGTACGCCAGAGCATCGGCTCCGACGTCGACCTCATGGTGGACTTCAACCAAGCCCTGGGTCTAGGTGATGCCATCCGTCGTTGTCATGAGCTCGACGAGCTGGGCCTGTACTGGTTCGAGGAACCGATCGCCTACGACAACGTCCACGGGTATGCAGAACTTGCGCGGCGCGTCCGCACACCACTGCAGGCCGGTGAAAACTATTACGGTGCAGTAGATCTGATGCAGTCACTGACCGCCGGGGCCGTGCATTACACCATGGCCGACCTGATGCGGATCGGCGGCGTGACCGGCTGGATGCAGGCGGCGGCCGTGGCCGCCGCCGCGGGCATTCAGTTTTCCAGCCACCTGTACCCGGAGTTCTCGGCGCACCTGTTGCGGGTCACCCCGACCGCCCATTGGCTGGAGTGGGTCGACTGGGCCAAGCCCGTCCTCGCGAACCCATTGGAACCGCACGCCGGCGCCGTGACGGCGCCCGACGAACCCGGGGCGGGCTTGATCTGGGATGAACGTGCCGTCGACAAGTACTCCGTATAGGCAGCGGGAAAGTCATGCAAACAGTGCGCGAGGCGTTCTTCCAGGTCGCCCGAGAACTTGGACTCACCACCATATTCGGGAATCCCGGCTCGACCGAAGAGCCGTTCCTGAAGGACTTTCCGGCTGACTTCCGTTATGTGCTGGCGTTGCAGGAGGCGCCGGCCGTCGCGATGGCGGACGGGTACGCTCAGCGCACCGGCCGTCCCGCCCTGGTCAACCTGCACACCGCCGCGGGGATGGGCAACGCCGTCGGCAACATCGAGAGCGCCTGGTACAACCGTGCGCCGCTGATCATCACCGCCGGCCAGCAGACCCGCGAAATGTTGTTGCTAGAGCCCTATTTGACCAACGTCTCGCCTCATCTGGTTCCACAGCCGTTCGTCAAGTGGGCCTACGAAACCGTCCGGCCCGAGGATGCGCCCGCGGCGCTGATGCGCGCGTACGCGGCCGCCGTGCTGCCGCCCGCGGGCCCGGTCTTCCTCTCCATCCCGATGGATGACTGCGATCGTCCCTGCCCGCGGCTACCGCAGATCCGCACCGTGAGCGCGACGCTGCCCGCCGACACCGACACCCTGCGCCCGGTGATCGACGCCCTCGCCGGCGCGGACTCGCCCGCGTTGATCATCGGCGGCGCGGTCGATCGGTCCGGCGGATGGGACCACGCGGTGACGCTCGCCGAAAAGCTGCGATGCGCGGTTGTGGGCCGCCCCGGGGGAGGCCGGCCCGGGTTTCCCGAAACGCACCGTCTGTACCGAGGCACGCTGCCGCCGGCCATCGGCCCGCTCGGCGAAGCGCTGGCCGGCCATGACGTCGTGGTGGTGATCGGCGCACCGGTGTTCCGCTATTACCCGTACATCCCAGGCGAATACCTGCCGGTCGGCACGCGGCTGTTTCAGATCACCGATGATCCATCCGAGGCGGCCCGCGCACCGGTGGGGCAGGCCGTGCTGGCCGACCCGGGCCGGTCGTGCGCGGTGCTGGCCTCGGCTTTGCCGGCCGCGCAACGCAATTCGCCGACCCCGCGCGCGTCGCAACCGCCGGTGCGCCCAGCTCAGATCACTGCGGAGTGGCTCTACCGCGTCGTCCACACCGTCCGCCCCCCGGACAGCGTGATCGTTCAGGAATCGCTGTCGACGGCGCAGAAGTTGCGTGAGCAGATACCGACCGCGCGGTCGCGATCGTTCTTCTCGATGTCGAGCGGCGTGCTCGGTTTCGGCCTTCCCGCCGCGGTGGGTGTCGCGCTGGCCGAACGCGATGAGGGCAGCAACCGCACGGTCATCTGCATCGTCGGCGACGGCGCCGCGAACTACGTCATCCAGGCTTTGTGGACGGCCGTCCAGCAGCAGCTGCCGATCCTGTTCATCATTCCCCGCAACGGGGCCTACAACATTCTCAAGAGCTTCGCCGAGTTGCTGCAGACGCCCGGTGTGCCAGGCCTCGACCTGCCGGGACTGGACTTCGTCGCCTTGGCCCAGGGTTACGGCTGCGGCGGCGAACGGGTGACCAATCCCGAGGACCTCGAGGAGGCCGTCGGCCGGGGCATTGGGCTCGACCGAACCCACCCGATCGAAGTGACCATCGACTCGACCGTTCCCCCGCTGATCTAGCTTCGGAAGGTAGTCGATACTCATGTCGTGCAAAGACTTTGACGACCCCAGCGCCGGACGTGGTTTGTCATGACCGGCTCGGCGACGCGACCGCTGGGCGCCTATGTCCAGGACGATTACCAGACCGTGGCCGAATTCTTCGACCTGATGCCGACGGGCGTCACCGTCAGCGACGACGGGCGGGTTTTCGTATCCTTCCCGCGGTGGGGTGACGAGGTGCCGTTCACCGTGGCCGAGGTGGTCGACGGAGCCGCCGTCGCCTACCCGGACGCGCGGGTCAACGACTGGCGCCCCGGGGATTCGGCCGATCAGCTGATCTCGGTTCAAAGTGTCGTCGTCGATCCGGACGGGTATCTGTGGCTGCTGGATACCGGAGCGCCCTCGTTCGCGGCCCATGTCGCCGGCGGGCCGAAGCTGGTGCGAATCGACCTGGCGCACAACGCTATCGATCGTGTGCTGCGGATCGACGATGCGGCAATACGGCGCAGACGTACCTCAACGACGTGCGCTTCGATTTCAGCCGGGGCCGCTACGCCTACATCACGGACTCACAACCGACCGGCGCGCCGATCGTGGTCGACCTCGACACCGGCCAATGCTGGGATCGACTGCGCGGCCATCGCAGCACCCAAGCCGAGGACGGGTTCCGCGCGGTGGTGCAGGGCGTGGTGCGCGAGCAGTACCGGGTTGGTGCGGACGGCATCGCGATCAGTCCCGATGGCGAGCGGCTGTTCTACTGCCCCCTGTCAAGCCGTCGGCTCTACAGCGTGAGCACGCAGGCATTGCGGGATCGCGGCATCCCCGAGGATCGGGTCGCGGAAACGATATTCGACCACGGTGACAAAGGAGCCTCCGACGGTCTGGAATCCGACACCGACGGCAATCTCTACGTCACCGCCTACGAGCACAGCGCGGTGCTGAAAAAGGCTGCCGACGGCCGATGGACTACGTTGCTGCACGGGCCGAAGCTGTTGTGGCCGGACACCCTGGCACTGGCCGCCGACGGGCATCTCTATGTCAGCGTCAACCAGCTGCCCCGCATCCCGCTGTTCAACGACGGCAACGAAGCCCGCATACCGCCATATCTGATCATTCGGGTCAACGTCGACGCCCGGCCGGTCCGGTTGCGGTGACACCGATTGTCCAGCAACTCCATTCGTTCACGCAGATAGGATCATGATGAAGGCGATCGTTTACACCGAAGCCGGCGACCCCTCGGTACTGCAGCTGGTCGAGCGGCCCGTTCCCCCGGTCGCCGCGGGCCAGGTTCGGGTGCGCATCGCCGTGTCGGGGGTGAACCCGACCGACTGGAAGGCCCGACAGAGCTCCACCGTGGTGGCCGCAGGCGGTCAGGTCCCCAATCAGGACGGCGCCGGTGTCGTCGACGCCGTAGGCGACAACGTGATCGGGCTGAACGTCGGTGACCGCGTGTGGGTTTGGGACGCTGCGTGGCAGCGAGCCGACGGGACGGCGCAGGAGTACGTTGTGTTGCCGGCGCACCAGGTGGTGCCGCTTCCCGCTAACGCGAGCTTCGATGTGGGTGCGTCGCTGGGCATCCCTGCGCTCACCGCGCATCGCGCGCTGACCGCGCATCATCGCGCACCGGTGCAACTCGAGCCCGGCGCGTTGCGCGGATTCACCGTGCTGGTTGCGGGCGGGGCGGGCGTCGTCGGCCACGCGGCCATCCAGCTTGCGGTCTGGTCCGGCGCAACGGTGATCGCCACCGTCAGCGACAACGAGAAGGCCGAGCTGGCCCGGCGGGCGGGGGCGCAGCAGATCATCAATTACCGGCAGGAGAAATTGGTGCCGGCGCTGCTGGACCGACACCCCGCCGGCGCCGACATCATCGTCGAGGTCAACCTGCGCGCCAACATCGAATCAGACCTGGAGCTGGTGGCAAGTCACGGCACCATCGCAAACTATGCGTCGGACGAGCGCGACGTCATCCCCATTCCCACCCGCGCCGGGATGGACAAAAACGTTCGGCTGCAATACATTCTGACCTACCTGACGGAACCGGGTGCGAAGCTTGCCTCCGTGCGTGCGGTTACCGCGGCGGCAGCGGCCGGTGCGCTGGAGGTGGGCGATCAGGCCGGATTGCCCGTCATCCGCTATTCCCTCGAACAGACCGCCGACGCGCACCGCGCCTCGCAGGAGGGTGTGGTGGGCAAGATCCTGATCGACGTGGCACCGGTGGATAACCCGTGAGAGTCAGCCTTCCGGCTTGGCCGACCGGATCGGTTTTCCCGCAACCGTCCCGCCGTCGACCGGTAGCACTGTGCCGGTGACATAACGCGACCGGTCGGTCGCGAAATACAGTGCCGCCTCGGCGATGTCGTCGGGGGTGCCGTCGCGCTTGAGCGGACGGTCGTCGCGCATGCCCTGGCGGATCTTTGCCTCGAACTGCCTGAGCTGCTCTGGGTCCATGCCCGCGGCCGACTTTCCCAAGATCGGCGTGGGGATGCTGCCCGGCGCGATCGCGTTGACCCGAATCTCGTGATATGCCAACTCAATTGCCGCGGCCTTGGTGAACTGGATGACCGCGGCTTTCGACGCGCGGTAGATCATCACCCCGCCGCCGGCCTGGATGCCGCCGATCGAGGTCATGTTGATGATCGATCCCCCGCCGTGGCCGGCCATATGCCGCGCGGCATCTCGGGTACCGGCCATCACGCCCAACACGTTGACCCCCATCACCCGATGAAAGTCCGCGAGGTCGTCGTCGAGCAGCCTGCGCAGCGGGCTTGACACCCCGGCGTTGTTCACCATGACATGCAGGCCGCCGAACCATTCGACGGCGCCGGCCACCAGCGCTTCCACCTGCTCGGGGTCGGACACGTCGGTCTCGCGAAAGAGGGCAGCGTCGCCAAGCGAGGCCGCCAGCGCCTCACCCGGTTCGGTCTCGACGTCGGCGATCACCACCCGTGCGCCCTCGACGACGAACCGCTCCACCAGACCGCGACCGATGCCGGAGGCGCCGCCGGTGACGATGGCGACCTTGCCATCCAACTCATTGACCACACGGAGAGTTAATCGGCGCATGCCAGTTTAAGTCAAGCACTTGATTTAGAACCGACACGTCGCGACGCGAGCAGCAAACTTCCTCGGCGCCCTGCCGAGTCTGGCTACTGTTTGGCCATGAGCGCGCGCATCGGAGTGCGGCGGCGATGAATCCCGATCCGTTCTGCACGTCCGACCAATGGAGCATGATCGCGTCGGCACCCTCGACGTCGCAGCTGGCCGGTGTGCTCGGCGGATTCCTGATCACCGCGATCGCGCTGCTGTTCGACCGCAACAGCCGCGAAGGCATCCACACGCTGGCCCTGTTTCGCGTCGGCGGTGCTGATCCTGATGCTCAGCAGCTTTCTGTTCAGTCTCATTAGCGGCACGCACCCGCCCGACAACGGTGACCGGCAAGGGATCTGCGCGATCGCCTGGACCCAGGGCACCCTGGCGACCGGCATGCTTGCGGCCGGCACCACCGCGCTGTTCGGCGGGCTGGGCTGGATGCTCGCCAGCCACGCGGTGAACAAGGCGCACCAGGTAGACCCGGAGGACATCCGGGCCTATTGCTTCCTCGCGGACCTCGGCGGCTGGCTGACGTTCGGCGCCGCGATGGCGACGACGCTGATCATGAGCGAGACCAGCATCGACTACCTGCACTTCGTACTGGGCCACCGGCCCGCGCTCTGGCTCACCGGGTTGATCGTGACATTCTGCGCGCTGGCCATCATCGTCGATCTGGTTGTGGTCTACATCCGCACCAGAAATCTCAACCGCTCGCTATCCAACACCGCCGAGCCGACGCAGCTGGCGCTGCGGTCGATCCAGGTCGCCACGGTGGGAACGCTGTTTCTCGCCGTCGCCGCATCCTGGTTGGCCGTCACCCTCGCCCGGCTTCCCGGCGGGTGGCTGACGACGCCCAATCGCGGCTTTGTCGTGTTCGTCTTCGTGTTGGCGCTGCTGGTGCCGACGATCATTTCGACCGCGGCCTGCTACTCGGTTGCCAGTACCGACGAGGGGCTTGCCCGCCGCCTTTCCTGACCGCCCGCGACCGCTTCGGAACCCCCGGCCCCGTAATGTCAGGCAACGTAATCCTCGAATTGTGGCGGTGCGCGTGACAACTCATCCGGCGCAGTTGCTGCGCGGACGGCGCGCCGAGTGCATGGCGCTCGAGCAGCTGACGGCCGCGGCCCGCGCCGGCGAAAGCCAGGTGCGGGTGTTGCGTGGCGAGGCCGGCATCGGCAAAACGGCGCTGCTCGACTATGTGGCCGAGCACGCCAAAGGCTTTCGCACCGCGCGGCTCGCGGGCGTCGAGTCCGAGATGGAGCTGGCATTCGCCGGCTTGCACCAACTGTGCACGCCGCTGCTCGACTGCATCGACCGATTACCGGAGCCGCAGCGCGCCGCGTTGGACGTCGCGTTCGGCCGCAGCGTCGGACCGGCACCCGATCGGTTTCTGGTGGGGTTGGCCATCCTGAGCCTGATCGGCGCCGCGACCGAAACGCAGCCGCTGATCTTCCTTGTCGACGATGCGCAATGGATCGACCGCATCTCGGCCCAGACGTTGGCCTTCGTCGCGCGCCGTTTGATCGCCGAACCCGCCGCGTTGCTCTTCGCGGTGCGCGACGGTTGTCCCCACGAGTTCGGCGGGCTGCCGGAGTTGGTATTGGGCGGGCTCGACTCCGCGGACGCACGCGCATTGTTGGATTCGGCGGTTCTCGGCCGCCTGGACGACCAGGTGCGCGATCGGATCGTGGCCGAAACGCGGGGCAACCCGCTGGCCCTTCTCGAGCTGCCCCAGGGGTTGACCGCCGCCGAGATCGCGGGCGGTTTCCAGCGGCCCGACGCCCGTCCGCTGGCCGGGCAGATCGAGCAGACGTTCGTGCGCCGGATCCAGTCCCTGCCCGAGGAAACCCAGCGGCTGATGGTGACCGCCGCCGCGGAACCGGTCGGTGACGCGGCGTTGCTCGCGCGGGCCGCCGACCGGCTGGGGCTGCCGCCGGACGCGGCGGCGGCGGCCGAGGCGGCGGGGCTGATCGACGTCGGCACACGGGTGCGTTTCCGCCATCCATTGGTGCGCTCGGCCGCCTACCGGTCGGCCGACTTGCCGCAACGTCGGCGCGTGCACCGGGCGCTGGCGGAGGCCACCGACTCCGACGTCGACCCGGACCGGCGCGCCTGGCATTTGGCGAGCGCCGCGTCCGGTCCGGACGAGGCCGTCGCCGCCGCACTCGAGCGCTCGGCCGATCGCGCGCAGGCCAGAGGAGGCGTCGCCGCGGCTGCCGCCTTCTGGGAACGGGCGACGCAGCTGACCGTCGACCCGGCTCGCCGTGGCGCCCGCGCGCTGGCCGCCGCCCAGGCCAAACGCGACGTGGCGGCCTTCGACGCCGCGGTCGAATTGCTGACCATCGCCGAGTCCGCGGCCCTGGACCCCGTGCAGCGGGCCCGCTCTGTGCGACTGCGCGCCCAGATCGCGTTCGCCCGCAGCCGCAGCGGTGCCGCGGACGCGCCGCTCGTGTCGGACTCGGCCGTCGGCCTGCTCGACGCGGCGCGCGGGCTGGCGGCCCTGGACGCCCCGTTGTCGCGCGAGACGTATCTCGAAGCGGTCGGGGCCACCCTGTTCGGCGGCCGGCTGTGCCCGCACGGCGGGATCCAGATGACGGCGCAGGCGGCACGGGCCGCACCGCCCGGACCGAACCCGGCGCGGCCGGTCGATCTGCTGCTCGACGGCATCGCCATCCGCGCCACCGATGGCCATGCCGCAAGCGTGCCGGCGCTGCGCGCGGCGCTGGAGCTGGTCCGCGCGGAATCCGGGCGCCGCGACGGCGACGTGATGCGGTGGTTCTGGCAGGCCTTCCCCATCGTGCAGGAATCCGCGGCTCACGAAGTGTGGGATGACGACGTCTGGCATCAGCTGGCCACCGAATCGGTGCGGCTGGCCCGCGAGGCGGGCGCGCTGGCCGTGCTTCCGCATGCCCTGGTGTACCGGGCCGGTGTGCACCTGCAGGCCGGCGAGTTCGCGTCGGCCTCGGCGCTGATCGAGGAAGCCAACGCCATCAGCGCCGCCACGGGCGACGCCCCGGTCAAATACCACTCGGTGCTGCTCGCCGCGTGGCGCGGTGCCGATGGTGAGGCCCTCCAACTGATCGAGACCGCGGCGGCCGACGGCATGTCGCGTGGGGAGGGACGAGTCCTCGGTCTGACCGGCTATGCCAAGGCCGTGCTTTACAACGGTCTCGGTCGCTACCCGGATGCGTTCGCCGCCGCCCGTCAGGCCTGCGAAGACGACGACTACGGGTTGTTCGGCTGGTGCTTGATCGAACTCATCGAGGCCGCCGCCAGAAGCGGCGAACGCGCGGCGGCCGAGGCTGCCCTGCGTCAACTCGAAGAGCGCGCGCTGGTCACCGGAACCGATTGGGCCGCAGGAGCTTTGGCGCGGTCACGCGCATTGCTGACCGATGACGGCGCCGCCGAAGGCCGCTACCGGGAGGCGATCGAACGACTCGGGCGCACGCGCATCGTCGTGCACCTGGCCCGCGCCCACCTCGTCTACGGAGAGTGGCTGCGTCGGTGCAACCGCCGCATCGACGCTCGCACCCAGTTGCAGACCGCCCACGAAATGTTCGGGCGGATGGGCGCCGAGCCGTTCGCCGCGCGTGCTCGCCGCGAACTGTTGGTCACCGGACAAAAGGTGAGCAGGCGCGGCCGCCCAAGCGCGCCGGGCGAGGAGTTGACCGCCCAGGAGGCGCAGATCGCCCGGCTGGCCGGTGCGGGCCTGACCAATCCCGAAATCGCCGCGCAGTTGTTCATCAGCGCGCACACCGTCGAATGGCACCTGCGGAAGGTGTTCGCCAAGCTCGGCATCACCTCACGCCGACAACTGCGGGGTATCGAGCTGGCCCCCTGAGTTCGCGACGACTACGGACTTTCCGGGGTTCCCGGGGGCGGCCACCGGGACCATGCTGAGAGAGCCAATGCATCGGGAAACTCGGAAGGCGTGATCATGAAGGTTCTGGTAATCGGTGGCAGCGGACTCATCGGGTCACAGGTAGTCGCCCAGCTCAGCGAACTGGGGCACGAGGCTGTCCCGGCCTCGCCGAGTTCGGGGGTCAATACCATTACCGGCGAAGGTCTCGCCGCGGCGGTTGCCGGAGTGCACACGGTGGTGGACGTGTCGAACTCGCCGTCCTGGGCCGACGATGACGTGCTGGAATTTTTCACGACCTCCACCCGTAACCTCCTCGAGGCCGAGCAGGCGGCCGACGTGCAGCACCACGTCGCACTGTCCATCGTGGGAGCCGACCGGGCGGCCGCAAGCGGGTACATGCGGGCCAAGATCGCCCAGGAGAAGTTGATCAGGGAATCCGGCGCGCCGTACACGATCGTGCGGGCCACCCAGTTCTTCGAATTCGTTGGGGGCATTGCCGATTCGCTGACCGACGGGAACACCGTCCGCGCCCCGCACGGGGCTTTCCAGCCGATCGCGGCCACCGATGTGGCCACGGCCGTCACGCGCGCGTCGATCGGCGAGCCGGCCGGACTGATCAACATTGCAGGTCCCGAGAAGCAGGGCATGGACGACTTCATCCGGACCCGGTTCGCCGCGACGGGCGATCCGCGCGAGGTGATCACCGATCCCAACGCCCGGTACTACGGCGCGGTGCTCGACGACCGCATGATCGTCCCCATCGAGGGTGAACAGGTGACCCTCTACCCCACCAGGTTCAGCGACTGGCTGGACGCTCAGGTACCCACCGCCAAGTAATAATGCCGAGGAGCTGAGTCCGATGGAGTTGTTGGACCAGACCGCCGTGATCACCGGCGGGACGGCGGGCATCGGGCTCGAGTCCGCGCGGTTGCTCGCAAGCGAAGGGGCCACGGTCATCGTCTCGGGCCGTGACCGCGACCGCGGCGAACAAGCGGTGGCGGCGATCGGTCCGAACGCGCGGTTCGTGCCGACCGACATGGCCGACGCCGAGTCCGTGAATTCACTTGTGCAGCAATGCGGCGATGTCGACATCATCGTCAACAACGCCGGCAGCTTCCCGTCCGCGCTGACCATCGACCAGGACATGGCCGCCTTCGAGGAGATGTTCCGCACCAATGTACGCGGCGCCTACTTTCTGGTCGCCGGCCTGATCCCCCGCATGTTGGAGCGCGGTCGCGGCAGCATCGTCAACGTCACCACCATGGCCGCGTTCAAGGGGATTCCCGGCGCATCGGGCTACAGTGCCTCCAAGGCCGCCCTGGAATCGCTCACCCGCACCTGGGCGGCGGAATTCGGGGCGGCCGGGGTGCGGGTGAACAGCGTGGCGCCCGGCCCCACCCGCACCCTCGGGGTGGCCGTGGCCTGGGGGGAGGTCAACGAGGAACTCGGGCGGGCGCTGCCGTTGGGTCGTACCGCTTACGCATCCGAGATCGCCGAGGCCGTCCTTTTTCTCAGCTCCCCCCGCGCCAGTTTCATCACCGGCTCCACGCTGCACGTCGACGGGGGCGGCGCCGCGGTCTGAGTTCGAAGGAATTGTCGATGGGTGGTTGCGTTCCGGCTGACTCCCGGGCAGCGTTAATTCGCCGAGAACCAACCGACCGACGACAAGGAGCCATCAATGCCGGTGCAGCCCACCCGTGGGGGTCCCTTCGGTGCACGGCTCACCCGGCGCGGGTTCATGGCGGCGGGCCTTGCGGGCGGACTGACGCTGGCCGCGTGCGGACAGTCCAAGTCGACGGCGCCGAGCAGTGCCACCAAGATGGCGGATGCGATCGCCGCGGCGGAGGCGGCCCGGCCGCACAGCGGACGCACGGTGACGGCCAGGTTGACCGCGCAGGTCAGGCAGATCGATCTGGGTGGGCCCGTAGTCCGGACGCTGACCTTCGGTGACACGATCCCCGGCCCGCTGATCCGGGCCGCGATCGGGGACGAGCTTGTGGTGCGGGTCTCGAACAACCTCGATCGGCCGACATCGGTGCACTGGCACGGTATCGCGTTGCGCAACGACATGGATGGCGCCGAGCCGGCGACACCGGACATCGCAGCCGGGCAGGAATTCACTTACCAGTTCTCGGCGCCGGATTCGGGTACCTTCTGGGGCCATCCCCACACCGGCCTCGACGAGGACACCGGCTTGTATGTGCCGGTCATCATCGATGATCCGACCGAGAGTGACTACGACGTCGAATGGATTGTGGTCCTTGATGATTGGACCGACGGTGTGGGCAGGAGCCCGCACCAACTCTACGAGGAACTCACCAATCCGAACAAGACGAACGTGCCGCCCCCACCCGAAACCATGTCATCGACCACGAGTACCCCCACGTCGGAGACGAGCACCCCCGCAACCACAGCAACCTCCATTAGCCCGTCGCCGCCCGCGGCCCCCGCGCGCGTCGGCACCAGTGATCTTCTCGGCGGCGATGCGGGCGACATCGCCTACCCGTTCTATCTGATCAACGGCCGAATTCCCGCCTCCCCCACCGTCTTCAACGCAAAGCCCGGCCAGCGGATCCGGATCCGTTTCATCAACGCCGGTTCCGACACCGCGTTTCGCGTCGCGCTGGCCGGCCACACCATGACCGTCACCCACACCGACGGGTTTCCCGTCATACCGACGGAGGTCGACGCACTGCTCATCGGGATGGCAGAACGATACGACGTCATCGTGACCGCGGCCGAGGGGATCTTCCCACTGGTCGCGCTGGCCGAAGGCAAAAACGCGCTGGCGCGCGCGTTGCTGTCCACCGGCAAGGGCAGCCCGCCCGATGCCCAATTCCAGCCGACGGAACTCACCAAGCGGGTGGGCACCGTCGCGATGTTCGCTGCCACGACACCAGCCCGGCTTCCGCGTCCCGATCCCGGTCTCGACCTTCCGGTCGTGTTGGGCGGCAACATGATCCAGTACGACTGGATAATCAACGGCGAGCCCTACAGCAAGACCAGTCCGCTGCGCGTGCAGCAGGGGCAACGGCCCACCATCACGTTCGACAACACCACCGTGATGTATCACCCCATCCACCTGCACGGGCACACCTTCCAGCTGATCAATCCCGACGGAACGCTGGGCGCCCGTAAGGACACCCTGATCGTGCTGCCCAAACAGAAGATGCTTGCCGTGCTGGTCGCCGACAATCCCGGCGTGTGGCCACTGCACTGCCACAACACCTATCACCAAGTCGCGGGGATGATGACCCGGCTGGAGTACACCCTTTAAACGCTGCCGAGAAAGTCCAGCAGCAGCTCGTTAACCGTGGACGGTTGTTCGATTTGCGGACAATGACCGGCGTTGTCGACCACGACCGAGCGCGCGCCGTCGATTTGTGCGGCGGTCTCGGCGGCCCAGCCGGTGGGCAGCAACTTGTCGTCGCCCCCCTCGACGATCAGCGTCGGCACCCTGACGCGCTGGTATGCCCGTGCACTCGACGGCGTCGGTGGTCGCCCCGCACCTGGCCGTCGAAACCTGGCCGCGGCCACCGCCTCCCACGCACCCGGCGCGGTGCTCGATGCGTACCGGCGGCCCACATACTCGTCGTCGGCCGGATAACGAGGATCGTGAAACAACGCCGCGACGATGCGGCGCATGCCCGGCAGGCTCGCGTCGTACTCCTGCAGCGCCACAAAGTGCTCGTTCTGCTGAATCTCGCCGCCGCCGCAGATGATGGCCAGGCTGCGGACCGGTAACAGCGGCGTGTCCGCCGTGGCGTCGTTGAGCAGGTTGATGGCACCCATGGAGTTGCCGGCGAAGTGTGCCGACTCGACACTCAGGACCTCGCAAAACCGCGCCACGTGCCGGATCCGCATACCCCGGCCGTTGACGAAGTCGATCACCTTCGCCGAATTTCCGTACCCCAACATGTCCGGGGCCAACACCCGGTAATGCGCGGCCAATGCGGAAATATTGCGCTCCCAGCCGAGTTCGGCGCTGGCGCCGAACTCGCCGCCGTGCAACAGCAGCAGCGGATCGCCGTCTCCGGCCTCCAGATAGCCGGTGGTAAGCCCATCGACCACGACGGTCTTGTAGTGCAGGCCCATCACTTGATCGCGATCGGGTTGACTGGGGAGCCGACGGCACCGACCACCCGTAACGGTGGTGCGACAAGCTGAAATTCGTACACACCGTCGGCGCCGCAATCCTCGGCCAGCGCCGTCAGGTCCCAATACTCGCCGAAGATCATGCCCATGTCGCGCAGGCAGAGCAAATGCAGCGGGAACGTGATGCCGTCGACGCCGGATACCAGGTCCTCGACCTGAAGGTTGTCGGCCGCCACCGCAGCGATCTCGTGATCGTGCAGCCACTGCGCACATCGCCAATCCAGCCCGGAGTAGCCCGCCGTCTTGTTGCCGGTCATGAGAAACTGTGTCCACCAACCTGTTCGGATGAGCACGATGTCGCCTCGCCCGATCGTCACGCCCTGCGCGCGGGCCACGTCGTCGAGTTCTTCCGGCGAGATGGGATTACCGGCCTCCAGAAAGACCTCCGCTCCCCGGTGGCGTACCAGGTCCAGCAGCACACCGCGCGACGTGATGCCCTTGACGTCCACTTTGTCGATGCCGCAGTGGTAGGCGCCCATACTGGTCACCGAATCCGCCGGAAAGCCGTTGTAGAGCTGGTCGTCGTAGTAGACGTGTGACAGCGCGTCCCATTGGCTCGCGGCCTGCAGCGGCATGATGATGATGTCGTCGTTGAAGCGGAACGGATTGTCGGCGGTCATGTAGCCACTGAGCTGTTGCGCCAACGGGTTACGCGGCCAGTTGGGCCCATACTTGGCCAGTGTGTTCACGTCACCGCCGTCGACGGTCATGATGTGCACCGGGTTATGCCGAAACTCGAACGCGCCTTGCGGTCCCGAGGCGCCGAAGTCGACGCCGAGCGGAAAAACCTTGCCGTGCCGGACCAGGCCGGCGGCCTGTGCAACCTTGTCGGGGGTGATGAAGTTCAGGGTGCCAAGCTCGTCGTCGTCCCCCCACCGGCCCCAATTGGAAACGTCACGCGCGAGCCGCCGAAAGTCAGTCAAGTCGGTCACGAGGATCCTTCCCGCGCGGGTAAGAGGTCCCGGGCGGTTGCCGCAGCGACATTCCCACCGTCGACCCAAATGACCTGTCCCGTGATGTAGCTGGCCGCCGCACTGTTCAAGAAGAGCAACACCGCCGCCTGCTCGGCGGGTTCGCTCACCCGGCCCAACGGCTTCGGGATGTCGTCGAGGAAGCCCTGCCCGTAGGCGGTGCGCAGCTGATCAAGGATCGGGGTCTCGGTCACCCCGGGGGCCGAGCAATTGATGCGGATACCGCGAGCCCCCAACGGCGTGACGCTTCGCATCGTGTAGAGGATGATCGCTTCTTTGGACAGCTGGTAGCCATTGCCCACGCCGTCGGGGTTGGCGCGGCACCAGTCGATGCCCTCGCGCATGGTCGCGGTGTTCAGCAGCGGCGCCACCATCGTCGCATGTTCGCGGTACGCGGCCGCCGCCAGCGAGGACACACTGACAATGGACGATCCCGCGACCATTTTCGGGACCATCGCCTCGGTGAGCTGACGCAAGCCCAGAAAGTTGATCGTGGCGACCAGCACCGGATCACCGATTCCCGAGGAGACCCCGGCGACGTTGAACAGCGCGTCGACGGGACCGCCGATGCGCGCCGCGGCGTCGTCGATCGCATCCGGGTCGGCGAGGTCTACCTCGTGAAAGGCGGCGACCTGAACCGACGGTCGGCGCAGGTCCAAGCCGATGACCTCGGCACCCGATTCGGCGAGCCGACGGGCCACGTGTTCGCCGATGCCCGACGCACACCCGGTCACCACCGCGCGGCGGCCCTGATAGCCAAGGTCGATTACGCCCACGTTCTTCCTCAGAGCTGGCGGCGATCCGGGATCACTTGCTGCGCTCCTCCTTCGCGCGCTGCGCGGCCTGGACCCGCCCCTCGTTGATCTCGGCCATCGCCTCGGGAATCTCACTGGCAGTGAAGTTACCGCCGCGGCCGGTGGGCAGTCCGCCGAACGAGTAGTTTTCGTCGAATTTCGGCGCCGCGGATTGTGGTCGCCGCGACTCGACCTTTTCGATGACCGGCGCCAGGCGCTTGGCCTTCTCCGCCACCGCTTTCGCGTCGCGTTCGATGAACTCGGGCAGCACTTCTTTGCCCATCAACTCGATGGATTCCATGGTGCCCTCGTGGCTGCGCGGGTTGAGCAGCAGGATGATCTCGTCGACGCCGCTCTCCTCGTAGCCGCGCAGGAATTCGCGCACGGTGGACGGGGATCCGATCGCGCCGCGTCCAGGGCCGTAGGCCAGCGTCGGGTCCTTGGCGACCTCCTGCAGATACCGTTCCCACACCCCGGTGCGGCCCGGGGTGTGCACGCCGGTCATGTAGTAGTGCATGATGCCGAACGAGAAGAATCCGCCGCCCTGGCCGAGCCGCTCGAGCGCCTGCTTGTCGGTCTTGGCGACCATCATCGACAGGTCACCGCCGATGGCCAAGATGTTGGGGTTGATCCGCGGCGTCACCGGCACCCCGTTCTCCTCGAATTCCTTGTAGTAGCCGTTGACCCGCTCGGTCAGCGGACCGGGGCCGGTGTAAGCGAAACTCAAAGCGCCGATAGCCTTTTGGGCGGCCATCTGCACGCTGGCCGGGCGGGTGCAGGCCACCCACACCGGCGGATGCGGCTTCTGCAGCGGCTTGGGCACCACGTTGCGGGCCGGCATCTGGATGTGCTCGCCCTGAAACCCGGAGAAGGGTTCTTCGATCATGCATCGGATCGAGACCTCAAGCGCCTCTTCCCATTGCGCGCGCTTGTCGGCGGGGTCGATGTTGAACCCGCCCAGTTCGCCGACGGAGGACGACTCGCCGGTACCGAATTCGACCCGTCCGTTGGACAACAGGTCAAGGGTGGCAATGCGTTCGGCCACCCGGGCCGGGTGATTCACCGCCGGTGGCAGGTGCATGATGCCGAACCCCAGCCGGATGTTTTTGGTGCGTTGGCTGGCCGCGGCCAAGAAGATCTCCGGCGCGGTGGAGTGGCAGTACTCCTCGAGGAAGTGGTGCTCGGTCAGCCAGACGGTCGAGAATCCGGCCTTGTCGGCGGCCGCCACCTCGTCCAGGCAGTCCTGCAGCAGCACATGTTCATCGTCGGGCGCCCACGGCCGCGGCAGGGCGAACTCGTAGAACAGTGAAATTTTCATTGTTACCTCCTTAGAGACTCAGGCCAGACTGGCAAGGTGTTTCGCGGCGACGAAGCCGAATGTCATGGCGGGACCGATCGTCGCCCCCGCTCCCGCATAGCTGCGGCCCATCACCGGTGCCGAGGTGTTGCCCACCGCATACAACCCGGGCACGACGGTCCGGTCGGGCCGCAGCACCCGGGCGTATTCGTCGGTCAGCAGACCGCCCGAGGTGCCGAGATCGCCGAGCACGATGCGGAACGCGTAGTAGGGCGGGTCGCCCAGCGGATACAGATTCGGATTGGGCAACGTCGCATCGCCGTAGTAATTATCGTAAACGCTGTCCCCCCGGTTGAAATCGTCGTCGTGACCTTTGCGCGCGAGCTCGTTGAAACGCGCCGCGGTGGCCCGAAGTTCGGCCGCCGGGACGCCGATCTTGACCGCCATCTCGTCCCAGCTGTTCGCCGCTTTGACCACACCGGATTCCAGCCAGGCCGACGGCACCTTGCGCCCGGTGGGGACCGGCGCGAAGGGAATCTTCGGTATCGGCAGATGCCCGCCCACCACGTAGCGGTTGAAGGACCGGTGATCGGTGATCAGCCAGCACGGGATGTGGGTGACCCCGGACTTCTGCCCCTCGATCATGGCGTGGCCGAAATCCATGTACGGCGCCGCCTCGTTGATGAAGCGCTTGCCGTCGCCGTTGACGATGAACTGCGCAGGCATCATCCGCTCGTTGAGCATGAATTGCATCCGCCCGTCCGGCCATTGGATGGCCGGGAACCACCAGGCCTCGTCGAGCAGATCGGTTGCAGCGCCGACCTTTTGGCCGGCGCGGATGCCGTCCCCGGTGGCGGCGGGATTGCCGAAGCTCCAGTCCTGCGCCAGCACCGGCAGCTCCTCCTTGCGCCAGGCGAGGTCGTGATCGAATCCGCCGGATGCCAGGATCACCCCTCGCCGCGCGCCAATTCGTTGCGCGTCGCCGGCACGCTCGATCATCACACCGGTCACCGCGCCGTCGGCGTCGGTGAGCAATTCGGTCATCGGGGCGTTCAACCAAAGTGGGACGTCACACTCACGCATCGCTAGTCGCAACCGCGCCGCTAGCGACTGGCCGATCGCGGCCATCCGCTCGTTGAACACCCGCGCCTTGAACATTCGCCACATCAGTTTCACCAGCACACCCTTGCCGGCCCACGACTGCCTGATCCGGTAGAAGGTCCGAAGCTCTTTGGGGCCCAACCATATTCCCCGGGGAGCCAGCGCCAGGGGTTGCAACAACGTCTGCTCATCGGGGCCCAGCTTGCGCAGATCGATGGCCGGCACATTGATGGTGCTGCCCAGCTGCGAGCCCCCGGGCAATTCCGGGTAGTAGTCGGCGTAGCCGGGCTTCCAGACGAATTCGAACCAGCCGGACAGGCCCTCGAGGAACTCGAGCATCTTCGGGGCGGACTCGACGTACTGTCGGATGCGCGCCTCGCTGACCAGACCGTCGGTGATCTTGAGCAGGTATCCGACCACACCCTCGGGGTCCGGGCAGTAGCCCTCCCGGCGTTGCGCCGGCGCGCCGGGCACCCAGATGCCGCCGCCGGACAACGCGGTGGAACCCCCGAAGTACGGCGATTTTTCGACCACGAGGGTCTTGAGTCCGGACACGTGCGCGGTCAGGGCGGCGGCCATGCCGCCGCCGCCGGACCCGACGATCACCACGTCGACGATGTGGTCGAAGTCGTCCATCTGGGTTCCGGTCATGTCGGTGTCGCCGTCCGGATCGCGAACCCGGCGATCAGTTCTTCGGCCGGCTTGTAGTAACGCAGCACCGTCCGATAGCCACCCATGGCTGCCAGCGCGCCGAAAGCGGCTATCCAGCTGCGGATCTCGTGCGCGGAACTGCCGCCTTCGTAGGTCACGAACGCGTTCGACCAAAGGTCGAACTCCGCCAGGCGCCCGTCGTCGATGATCTCCAGCACGCGGTGATCCCACGCCGGGTTGAGGGGTTGCAGGTCGCTGTGGCCATCGGCAAAGGCCTTGGCCGCTTCGATGACGGCGACCTGGCGGGCCTGGCGCTGCTCGGTTGTCATCGGCCGGCCCTGCACGATCCGTTCGAGGACTTCGGGAGCCGCCGTGGCCAGGGTGGGCACCGGGGGGCTGTGGGAGAGTCCGCCGGAGCCGATCACCAAGACCCGCTTGTCCAGGCCGGACAGGTAATTGCCCACCGCGGTGCCCAACGCCCGGCAGCGATGCAACGGCCCCAGGGGCACCGCGACCGCGTTGATGAAGACGGGGATGACCGGCCGCGACACCGCATCCCCGAACAACTTCTCCAACGGCTGAACCGTGCCATGATCGACGTCCATGCTGGCCGATACCGCCACATCGATGCCGGCTTCCAGCACCGCCTCGGCACACCGTGCGGCCAGCTCGGCCGGCACGTCGAGCGGACCGGCATGCGTGCCATAGTCCCCAACCCCGTTGGCGCTCAATCCGATACAGAATGGCGGCATCGCCTTGTAGAAGAAGCCGTTGTAGTGGTCCGGCGAAAAGATAACGACCAGCTCGGGGTCGTAGTCGCGGACGAATTGGGACGCCCCCGCGATGGCGCCCTCGATGTCGTCAAGCAGGTCCCGCGACGGCCCCGGAAGATTCAGGAGCGGGCTGTGGGACATACAGCACAGAGCCATGGTCACTGTCGACATCACCCCCTCCCGGAATCAGCGTCAGGGCATCGAGGATCGACGCGCTCAGCTCGGGCGCGAGCTGAGCGATGCAGGCGCCCGCTATGCAACGGTCGGGCCGCAAGAACAGCACCGATTCGGCGTGCACGTCGAACCACGATTTGAGTCCGCCGGTGCGGTCGCCCACGACGACGACGTCGGGGTCGTCGTGTCCGGTCCAGTGCAGCTGGGTCAGCGGCCGCAGCGCGATAAAGGCCGCGCCCAAAGCTTTCCACTTCGCAAAGGCCTCGTCGCCGAGAATCTTGCGCGGGTTGTTGTTCCAGCACAACACGGCGAACCAGGGGCCGATGACGTCGTCCAACAAGACATCCCGTTCGGTCCGGGTATCGACCCGGGGCTGGATGAACAGGGTGCCCACCGGAGATTCGCCGCGCCGCGGCGCCGAATGCACGACGGCGCCGTGCTCGTAACGCGGCATCGGTTTGAACCGCATCTCCAGCACATAGCGCTTGAGCGTCGGCACAATCGACGCCGAGCGCACCAGCACATCGCGGGCGGCGGCCACGTGACGATTGGTCGGTGAGATGACGCGGCCCACCATGGTGGACAGGTCGATCATGGCCCGGGCGTGCTTGCGACGTTCCATGTCGTAGCTGTCCAACAATTTGTCCTCGGCGCGACCGCTGACCACGGCGGCCAGTTTCCAGCCCAGGTTGGCCGCGTCCCGGATGCCGCTGTTGTACCCCTGCCCCTGCCACACGGGCATCAGGTGCGCGGCGTCGCCGGCCAGCAACAGCCGGCCACTGCGAAAGGCCCCGGCGATGCGCGAGTGGTGGGTGTAGACGCGGCGCCGGATCACGTCGACGCGACCGGGTCGTGGCACCATGCGGGCCAGCATCTGCTCCAGGAACGCGGGATCCTCGGCCTGCTCGTCGGTTTCGTGGGCGTGAATCATGAACTCGAACCGGCGGATTCCGTGCGCGATCGAGATCGAGGCGTAGGGGCGTTCGGGGTCGGCGCCGACCTCGCTGTTGGGGTGGCCCAGCGGGTCGTTGGCGATGTCGACCACGAGCCAGCGGGTGGGTGACGTCGTCCCGTCGAACGACACGCCCATCATCCGGCGCGTCATGCTGCGGCCGCCGTCACAACCCACCACGTAGCGGGTCCGCACGCTGTCTTGCGCACCGCCGCCCAGCTCGACGGCCACCGCGTCGGGGGTGTGCGCACATGCCGTCATCGGCCGGCTCCACCGGACTTCCACACAGTCGAATCTGTCTAAGCCGGAAAGCAATTCGGCATCGACGAGCGGCTGCACGAAGCCGTTGCGCTTCGGCCAGCCGAACCGTGCATCGGGCGGCGCCATCTCGGCCAGCACTCGGCGCTTGGCGTCGTAGAACCGCAGGATCTGATTCGGGACGGTGTGCGGCAGCACCCGGTCGGCCAGGCCGATCGATTGGAAGGTGCGCAACGACTCGTCGTCCAGACCGACGCCGCGCGGGTAGTCGATGAGAGTGTCACGCTCCTCGACTAGCAGGGTCCGAACCCGCTGCATGCCAAGGATATTGGCCAGCGTCAAACCAACCGGGCCCGCGCCGACGATAACGACGTCGAAATCCACGCCTCGGGTCTGGTGCCTGGCCGATTCCATCAGCGGCCCAGCAGAAAGTCGAGATGCAACTGGTTGAACGTCTTGGCGTCTTCGTACTGCGGCCAGTGCCCACAACCGGGCAGCACCTCGAATCGGGCGCCCGGGATCATCGACGCCATCCGGCGTCCCTCGGTGACGTCGGCCGTGGGGTCGTCGCTGGTCCACACCACCAGCGTCGGTGCGACGATCGACCCGTACTCGTCCGGTCCGAGGATGTTGCGCGCGCGAATCTCGGGATCCTGCAACGCCATGATGTCGCTCATCGCCGAGACGAATCCCGGCTGGCGATATATGCGTTGCCGGCTGGCAACCAGGTCGTCATAGTCCTTCGACTTGTCGGCCATCAGCCATTTGATGCGGGCCTGCACCGTTTCCCAGGTCGGATTCTCCGCTGCCGCCATCGACAGCGTGACGATCCGCTGCATCACCACCGGATCGGCCTGGGAACCGCCGGCGGTGTTGAGCACCAGGCGCTCAACGAGTTCCGGGTGGTCGACGGCGGTCCGGGCCGCCACCCAACCGCCGAGCGATTCACCGCTGAGGTAGGCGCGGTCGGCGCCGATGGTGCGCAGCACCGCCACCACGTGATCGACGTAGTGGCTCACTTCCAGCGGATGTCCGGGCTTGTCGGTGTACCCGTGTCCCAGCATGTCGATCGACCAGGTCCAGAAGTGCTCGGCGTGCGCGCCCAGGTTGCGCACATACGCCTCGGCATGACCGCCCGAGCCGTGCAGCAGCAGCAGTACCGGCTTGCCGGCATCGCCGGCCCGCAGGTAGCGGGTCCGGACGCCGTCGGCATCGAGGTAGCCCTGCTCGAACCCGACACCTTGCAGATCGCTCCAGATGCTTTCGAACTCCGCCACGGTTCCTCTCTGCCTTGCCTCTGGTGGAAATCCGGTTCTCGTTTTAGACTTACCAAGTGTGCGAATATCGCACACTTATGTGCGTTATATAAAAGAGCTTCGCTCTCCTAGGAAGGTCTGTCAAGACTGTGACGGGTACGGGTACCGGCTCGCAGACCCTGGCCAGGGGACTCACCGCGCTGCACATGGTGGCTGACTCCCCGACCGGACTGACCGTGCAGCAACTCGCCGACCAGGTCGGGGTGCACCGGACCATCGCCTATCGGCTGCTGTCGACGCTGGCCCAGTTCCGGCTGGTCGCCAAGGGAGAAGACGGGCGGTACCGGCCCGCGGCGGGCCTGGCCGTGCTCGGCGCGTCGTTCGACCGCAACGTCCGACAGCTGAGCCTGCCGACGCTGCGCGCCCTGGCCGACGACCTGGGCACCACGGTGTCACTGCTCGTCGCCGAGGGCGACCAACAGGTGGCGGTGGCGGTGATCGTGCCCAGCCACGTCGCCTACCAGCTGTCGTTCCACGAAGGCAGCCGCTACCCACTGGACCGCGGCGCCGCCGGAATCGCCTTGCTCGCAAGCCTTCCGCCGCGCCCCGGGGAACGCGAACTGGTGGCGCGGGCACGCGAACGGGGCTGGGTGACGACCTACGGGGAGATCGAGCCGAATACCTACGGTCTGGCCGTGGCGGTACACCGTCGGGCACCGTCGCCGCCGACGTGTATCAACCTCATCTCGCATCGAGAAGATGTGGTGCTGCGCGGGCGGGAGGCGGTCATCAAAGCCGCGGCGCAGTTGTCCGAGCTGCTGAGCTGAAGGGATGCCATTCATGTCTTGGGACCCCGAAATCGACCTCGAAACCGATGTCGTCGTGCTGGGGACCGGCGGCGCCGGGCTCACCGCCGCCCTGTCGGCGGCCGCCGCGGGCGCATCGGTAGAGGTGTTCGAAAAGGCCGCGACCATCGGCGGGACCACCGCGGTATCGGGCGGCGTGGTATGGATTCCGGCCCATAAACGTTGTCCCGACGGCGAATTGACCGAGATCGATGCGCTGCGCTACCTGCGTGCCCAGTCCCTCGGTCAGATGGACGACGACTTGGTCGAAACGTTCGTCCGGACCGGTCCGGCCATGCTGGAGTTCGTCGAGGCGCACAGCGGCCTGCGCTTCGAAGTCGCCGCCGGCTTCCCGGATTACCGTCCGGAGCTGCCGGGGGGACGACCGACGGGTGGCCGGTCACTCAGTGCGGGACCGTTCGACCTCAACCAGATAGGTGAGTGGGGCGGCCGGATCACCTCGTTTCCCGCCGACTGGTCCAACGTCGGTTTCGATGCCGAGACGCGCGCTCGTCTGCACGCGGCGATCGAGGAAGGCAGCGAACTGTGTGTGGCCGGCACCGCCTTGATCGCGGGGCTGCTCAAGGGGTTACTCGACGCCGGGATCACCCCGCACACCAATGCTCGTGCCGAAGAGCTCATCGCCAAGGGCGGCGAGATCGTCGGCGTGCGCATCGCGCTCGCCGAACGCACCATCCGGGTGCGCGCCAGGCGCGCAGTTGTATTGGGAGTCGGCGGTTTTGAGTGGGATCCGCGGTTGGTGCAGGCCTTCCTGCGCGGACCCATGCACGGTGCGGTCTCCCCGCCCAACAACACCGGCGACGGCCTGCGCATGGCGATGGCACACGGCGCGGATCTGGGCAACATGGGCGAGGCCTGGTGGGTGCCGATCGTCCAGATTCCCGGCGACACCATCGACGGCAAGCAGCGCAGCCGCAGCGTGCGGCTGGAGCGGACCCGGCCGCGCAGCATCATCGTCAACCAGGCCGGGCACCGGTTCGTCAACGAGGCCTGCGACTACAACTCGATGGCCGGCGCGTTCCACTACCTGGACCCGCGGGGCGGCTACGTCAACGACCGCGGATGGATGATCTTCGATTCGGTTCACTTGCGGCGCTACGGTTTTCTCGGTGTGGCGCCCGGCGAGCCGGTCCCCGACTGGTTCTGCGAATCCGCGGACCTCACCGAACTGGGCGCCAAGACCGGTATCGACGCCGACGGGCTGATCCGCACGGTCGAGGAGTGGAATCGCCACGTGGCCCGGGAGGTCGATCCCCAGTTCGGCCGGGGTTCGAGTGCCTACGACGGCTACTGGGGCGACGACAGCGCCACCACCGTCGCCGGGAAGACGCTCGGCCCCATCGACACCGCGCCGTATTACGCGGTACCGGTGCGCATCGGCGCGATGGGGACCAAGGGCGGGCCGCGCACCGACCACGACGGCCGCGTGCTTCACGTCAGCGGGGAGCCCATCCCCGGGCTGTTCGCCGCGGGCAACACGATGGCCGGGGCGACCGGGCGGGCCTACGGTGGGGCGGGCGGAACGATCGGCCCGGCAATGGTTTTCGGCTACCGTGCCGGCTACACCGCCGCAACCGGGAAATCGGTAGATCAGGGCTAATCCTCGCCGCGACACTTAACCGGTTGCGACAACACGCCGTAAAGCGCCGCAATGGTTTAAGTTTCGGGCAGCAGCGGCGGGTCGGATTGCTTCAGCGGTACATCCACGCAGATGTGCGTGCCGTGCGGGACGTCGAGCAAGACGAACACTCCGCCGGCGGCGTCCACGCGGGCGCGATGCGACGCCAACCCGATGTGACCCTCCCCCAACCGGCGTGCGATGGTCTCGCCGCTGAACCCCACTCCGTCGTCGACCACATGCATGACGCATCGGCGATCGGTGACCCCGAGCGTCACGGAGGCGTGCCGGGCTCGCGAGTGTTGCACGATGTTGGACACCAGCTCGCGCGCCACCCCGAACATGATCGGGTCGATCTCGTTGCGGATCGGGTAGTCGATGTCGGTGGTGATCTCGATGCCCGAGCGCTGGGCGGCATCGGACACCAGCTGGTGCACCGCCGCGCCCAGACCGACCTGTTCCAAGACAGCGGGATGCAGCTCAAAAGTGGCCTGCCGCAAGCGCTGTGAGGCGATTTGAAGGCCGGCCAGCGCACGCTCGACGCGCTCGTCGCCGGGCAGTTCCGTCTCCAATTCGACGAGTTCCTGGCGCACCACCAAAATGTCCTGCAACGGTCCGTCGTGGATCGACTCGGAGATGCGACGCTGCACGACGTCCGACGCGGTCATGGTCTGCGCGAGCAACTCCTCACGCAGCACGCTGAGGCCGGCCACCGACCGGGTGTGCCGGTCCTCGATGCGGACGGCCAGGTACGCCGTCGCGCACAAAAAGCCATACAGCGCAAAACGAAAGATGGCTTCGAGCAGTCCGACCGAACGCAGCATGTCCGGGTCCTGAAGCACCGCGATCGCGAAGCCCGCCATGGAAAAGGAAAGCACCACCGCGGCCCGTCGCGAGGACACGTCGAGTCCCAACAGGATGGGCAGCATGGTCATGATCAACAACGGGTAGACGCCGTCGGTCGACAGCAGCTGAAAGACCGTCAGCGCAATCACGTCGATGACGGTGAAGGCGAATGGTTCCAGCCGGCGCACCGTCCCCCGGCGAGCGGCCGGCAAGAACGCGCGCGCCATCGCGCACAACGCGGCGAACGCATACCCGGCGATCAGGACGCCCTGCCGCGGCCACTCCGAGCGGCTGGTGCCGATGATCGTCGCGGCGACCATCAGGCCGACCACGCCGATGCGAACCACCGACGCGATGCGGTACGAGCGAAGCTGATGAATCCCGCGTACCCGGCGCAGTTCCGCGTCGCTGGTATCGGCCACGCGAACACAGTACTCATCCGAGTCGGCCGCGCCGGGGCGACGCGGCAAAATACGCATCAGGTCGCCCGTCGTGGCGAACGGTGCTGGTACGGACAGGCGTTACACTGTCCGCCATGGCCGGCGCAGCAACGCCCGAAAAGGTCAGCGTCGTTGTCGGCGATGATCACCCACTGTTCCGCGAAGGTGTCGTGCGCGCGCTCGCGCTGAGCGGTTCGGTGAATGTCGTCGGCGAGGCCGACGACGGCTCGCAAGCGCTGGACCTGATCAAGAAGCACCGTCCCGACGTCGCCCTGCTCGATTTCCGGATGCCCGGCATGGACGGTGCGCAAGTGGCTGCGGCAGTGCGCAGCAACGAACTGCCCACCCGCGTGCTGTTGTTGTCGGCCCACGACGAGTCGGCGATCGTGTACCAGGCGTTGCAGCAAGGAGCGGCCGGCTTCTTGCTCAAGGACTCGACGCGCACCGAGATCGTCAAGGCCGTACTCGACTGCGCGAACGGACAGGACGTGCTGGCCCCGTCGCTGGCCGGTGGGCTGGCCGCGCAGATCCGGCAGCGAGCCGAGCCGGCGACCCCGGTCCTGTCCGCCCGAGAGCGCGAGGTGCTCGGCCGGATCGCCCGCGGCCAGAGCATCCCCGCCATCGCGGCCGAGCTGTTCGTGGCGCCGTCCACCGTCAAGACGCATGTGCAGCGGCTATACGAGAAGCTCGGTGTCAGCGATCGGGCGGCTGCGGTCGCCGAGGCGATGCGACAAGGCCTGCTCAACTAGCCGCGGGCCACGCTTCGGGCTCCCGAAACGACGCCGGCTCCTCGTCGCACAGCATGGCCCTGGCGAATGCCTCGGCCTCGGCGACCAGGCGGCGGGCCCGGCGCTCAACTTCGTAGAGGTGGGCGGCACTGATGCCGGCGTCGATCAGCTGTTGGCGGGCCACGACGAGCGGGTCCACCGCGGCGGCGTCGCTCGGGCATTCGGTCACGGCGCGCAGCAGCACGGGACCTCCGCCGGCACTTGCCCTTCGGATTGCGTCTGCCACCGAATCGCGAACGGCCGCAACGTCATTGCCGTCGACGGTGAGCACCTCAATGCCCTGGCGGGTGCTTGCGTCGTCGTCCGGGCCCGCGTCTTCGACGATGAAGACGACCGGCAGCCGCCAGGACGTCGCGATGCGCGCGGCCTCGGCGAAGTCCGCGGATTCGGCGTCGTGCGTTTCCATCACGCACACCGTGACCCTGCCATCGTCGACCAGTTGCTTGCCGTAGGCATGTCCCACGGCCAGCAACGGTGACTGCTGCAAAGCGCTTGACAGCGAACACAATCCGCGAATGGACGCCACGAATGGCGCCTCTTCGCCCGCGTCCGACCCCAGACCGGGACCGGTCAAGGCGGCGATCGCCGGCGCCAGCGGCAACGCGCACCCGATCTGCTGGGCGTGCTGCAGATGGACGACCCCGGTGGTCATCAAATCGCCGGGACGCAGCGCCGCCACGGTGCCGATGGCCACGGCTTCCTGGCCGAAGGCCGGCCGCACGGGCTGATTGAGCCGGCCGTCGATGCGCAACTCCTCCACCGCCATGTCCAGCAGGCGCAGGACCCACATTTGTCGGTACAACTCGAGCTGGTCACGCAACCGCGCCGCTGAGACGTCAGGGGTGTGAGTCATGCCGGTGTCTCCTCACTGGTCGGGATACACCAGCGAAGTTAGGCGGCCGGGGCCCGCCACAACTCCGCCGATCGGACCGCTATCGAGAGGAATGCTCCGTCCCCCGATCGGGGGACAGCCGAGGATCAGTCCGGGTGACCACCGGCGCGCAGCAGCAGCCGCTCGGCGGCCGAGTACGGGTCGTCGCGGCCGTCGACGACGGATTCGGCAAGCCCGTCGAGATCCGGCTGCGCGCGCAACAGGCTGTGCGCCAGGGACAGGATCTGGGCGCGGGCACGAGCCGCCCGACGCGCGCGGTTGTCGCTGCGGTGGTGATCGTCGATGGCGGTGACGAGCTCGGCGATGCCGTCGCCCCGTGCCGCGACGAGGCTGATGATCGGCGCGTGGGTTTCGGCGCGCAGATCCCGCACCGTCTGTTCGGCGCCGTCCCGGTCGGCCTTGTTGACCGCCACGATGTCGGCGACCTCCAGCAGGCCGGCCTTGGCGGCCTGCACCGCGTCGCCGGCGCCGGGGTTGAGGATGACGACGGTGGGGTCGGCGACGGCGGCGATCTCGATCTCCGATTGGCCCACCCCGACGGTTTCCAGCAACACCAGCTCGTAGCCGATCGCGCCGAGCACCCGGATCGCCGCCGGGACTGCGGCGGCCAGGCCGCCGAGATGGCCGCGGCTGGCGACCGAACGAATCAACACGTCAGAGTCGTTGATATGCGCGGTCATTCGAATGCGGTCACCGAGCAGTGCACCGCCGCTGAACGGCGAAGACGGGTCGACGGCCAACACGGCCACCCGCGAGCCACGCCCGCGATAGGCCCCGACCAGGGCCGTCACCGTCGTCGACTTGCCCGCACCGGGTGGGCCGGTGATGCCGATGACGCGCACCGTGTACGGTGTTGCGGGGCCGATACTCGCCAGCACCTCCTCGCGCCGGTCACCCTCGACGAGACTGAGCAACCGACCGGCGGCACGCGGAGATCCGTTGCGCGCCCAGGAAATCAGGTCGGCGATGGTCATGGACACATTATGGGGCGGACATTGCCGCTGACGTTCACCTCGTCCGCGTGAAGGTCGAGCATCTTGATGGTGGCCACGACGATTGCTTCGGGCACGCTTTCCTCCAGATGGGCATGAGAATTTTATTCTCTCAACAGGAGAGTGCCAGTTGCAATAACGACCGGCCCGCGAGACTGCAACGAGCGCCGGCCCTCGGGTAACGCGTCGTAGTTGCAGTGTCGCGGACAGAATAGGGGCACGGTTCACGACTACGAGGAGGCGACGCCCGGCCATGACCCAATCGCAGGGAACAATCGCGGTGCCGGGCGGCAAGGTCTGGTTCAAGCGAGTCGGTGGTGGGCCGGGCCGCCCGCTGCTCGTCGTTCACGGCGGCCCGGGCGTCCCGCACGACTACCTGCTGGCGTTGCAGCGCCTGGCCGACGAGCGAGAGGTCATTTTCTGGGATCAGCTCGGTTGCGGGAATTCCGAATGCCCTTCGGACACCGGACTGTGGACGATGAATCGCTCGGTCGCCGAGATGGACGCCGTGATCGATGCCCTCGGCCTGGAACGTTTCCACCTCTTTGGCAACTCGTGGGGCGGCATGCTGGCCCAGCAGTACGTGCTCGACGTGCCGACGACCGCGGTGAGCCTGACGATCTCGAACAGCATCGCCTCCATTCCCCAGTTCTCCGGCATGGTGGCACGGTTGAAGCGCGAGCTGGATCCGGCTACCCAGGCCGCCATCGACCGCCACGAATCCGCCGGTACGACGTCCTCAGCCGAATACCAGGACGCGATTCGCACGTGGAACGAGACGTATCTGTGTCGGGTCCGGCCGTGGCCGTACGAGCTGCAGGACGCGTTCGCCCGGATAGGGGTCGAGATTTACACAACGATGTTCGGGCCCAGCGACTTTCACATTGTCGGAACGGTGCGCGACTGGGACGTCTTCGACCGGCTGGCCGAGATCCGAGTGCCGACCCTCGTCCTCGCCGGCCGGTACGACGAATGCGCTCACGAGCACATGTGGCAGATGCACCAGCGGATCAAGGATTCACGGTTCGAGTTGTTCGAGGCCAGTTCGCACATGCCGTTCATCGAGGAGCCGAAGCGCTTCGACAATGTGCTGCGAGATTTTTTGCGGCATAACGACGCTACCGGTCGTCGACCAACGTGACCGGCCGCTCGGCTCAGTTCTTTCCGGCGGTCAGTTTGTCAACGATCGTGCGGAAGTCTTCGGTCACGAAGGACTGGCTTTCGGCACAGAGCGCATAGTCGAGGCTGGCGAGCACGGCGCGTTCCAGATGGATGTTGAGCACCCGCTTCGTGCTCTCGACGGCTTGCTGCGGCAAGTCCAAGATTTTTCTCGCGCAATCGATCGCCTCGTCGACGGGATCGGCCGCGACGTGGTTGGCCAATCCGAGCTCCACGGCCCGCCGTGCGCTGATGCGCCGGCCCGTCAGCGCGTATTCCTTGGCCAGCATCAGGCTGATGTGCAGCGGCCAGGTCAGCGGACCGCCGTCGGCGGCCACCAGTCCCACCTGGACATGCGGATCGGCGAGGTAGGCGTCTTCGGCGATGTAGACGAGGTCACTCAGCGCGACGAGGCTGCAACCCAGGCCGACCGCGGGCCCGTTGACAGCCGCTATCACCGGGATTCGGCATCGCGCCATGCCCAGCACGATCTCGCGACCGTCCCGAATCGTCTTGGCACGCAGCTCGGCATCACCCGAAAGCTCCTTGAGGTAGGTGAAGTCGCCGCCGGCCGAAAACGCCCGGCCCGCACCGGTGATCACGGCCGCGCGGGCGGTGGGGTCGTCGGTGAGCCGCTGCCAGATTCGGGCCAGTCCAGAGTGCAGATCATCGTTGACCGAGTTCAGCGAGTCCGGACGGTTCAACGTGATGATGCGCAGGGCCCCGTCGGCACGGACGTCGATTTCAGCAGGCATGTCGTACACGTCAGACTCCCAATCCCAAAATTCGTGAAGCGATGATGTTCTTCTGTATCTGCGATGTTCCACCCATCACGCTTTGCGCGCGGCTGTACAGGTACGCGCTGAGCAGATCTGGGTCGCGGGTCCCCGAGGTGGCCAGTGCGGCGTGCCCCACGGATTGTTCGACCCAGGTCATCAGCAGCTTGTCGAGTGAGCCTTCCGAACCGTGGGACACACCATCGAGCTGTTCGGAAAGCCGCCGGCGCACGTGATGGGTCAGCATGTCGGACTGCACCGCCGCCCAGGCCAACTCTTCCGATATCTCGCCCTCGTTGCGGCTCAACAATTCTCGGACAAGCTTGCCGTATCGTGCCGCATAGCCGAGGGTGGCGGGCTCGCGTTCGTGCCCGACAACCGTCATTGCCACGGCCCACCCGTCACCGGGTGCGCCGACCATCCGGCCGGCGGGCACCGTGGCGCCGTCGAAGAACACCTGGCCGAACTCGTTCGTGACGCCGTTCATCATCTGAAGCGGACGTTGTTGCACACCAGGCTGATTCATCGCGACCACGAACGCCGACAGGCCACGGTGCCGCTTGGCTTCGGGATCGGTGCGGGCCAGCAACAGACACCAGTCGGCGACGTCGGAGTAGCTGGTCCAGATCTTGTGTCCGTGGATGACGTAGTTGTCACCGTCCCTCGTGGCAGTCGTGGTCAGCGACGCCAGGTCGGAGCCGGCTACCGGTTCGCTGAAGCCCTGGCACCAGCGTTCGGTGCCGTTGATGATGCCGGGCAGAAACCGCTTGCGCAGTTCGTCGTTGGCATGCGCGCCGATGCCATAGACCAGATAACCGACGCTGGGTCGCGGTGGTGCGCCGGCGCGCACCAGCTCCTCGTCGACGATGACGTCGTACACCGGTGCCAGGTCCTGCCCGCCCCAATCGCGCGGCCAGGACAGGCCGAAAAACCCGTTCTCGTACAGGGCGCGGTGCCAGTCGGCCATGCGCACCCAGTACTCGTCACCCGAGCCGGAGAACTCCTTGGCATGCTCGGTAAGCCAGGTGCGCAGGCGCATCCGAAATGCGGCCTCGTCGGGCGAGTCACGAAAGTCCAAAATCGATCTCCTTCAACCTGACGGGCCACAGCTCCGTCGATGTCAGTGCGCGGCGCAGGTAGACATGGGCGATGCACTCCCAGGTATTGCCGATGCCGCCGTGCACCTGAACCGTCGTCTCGCACACCGTTCTGGTGGCACGCGCGCAGTAGACCTTCGCCATCTGCGCGGCGCGGATGGCCCGTGCCGGTTCGAGTTCGTCGACGCCCCACGCGGCATGCCGCAACACGCTGATCGAACCTTCGATCAACGCCAGGCTTTCCGCGAGCAGGTGAGCGACGGCCTGATACGACCCGATCGGCCTGCCGTACTGTTCGCGAATCTTGGCGTAGTCACAGGCGACGGCGTGAGCACCGCGGGCGATGCCGACCAAATCCGCCGCCGTGATGACCAACGCGAGCGCCTGCCAGCGGGCCGCCTCGTCGGCGGGGAGGTCTCCGAGAGTCTGTGCAGCGCTGCCTAATTCGGCATCTTCGCGGGTCAAATCAGCACTCGCACGAATGCCACCGACGCCCGTGCTCCGCACCGTACGGCCGGACAACCACAGCGCGCGGCGGGCGCCTCGTGCATCGACCGCACGGTCGTCGACCGCCACGGTCGCCGCGGGTGTTCCGTCGACCTCGGCACCGAGGCGGCGAACCAGGTCATCAGCCAGTACGGGACCGAGGAACGGGCTGTCGACCAGGCGGCGGCCGAATTCCTCGGCGACGATTGCGACGTCGAATCCGGTGGCTCCATCGGAGCGCAGCGATCGCCACCCGGTTGCTGCGATCTGCTTGTCCAAACGGGTGATTCGGCTCTCGTCGGCGAGGTCCTGCACGGTCGCCGGCCCGAGGTCGTCGGCCAGCTTGGCGGCAGCATCGCGCAATTGCTGCTGTTCAGCTGTCAGTCGTACATCCATAGCGCTCCTTAAGCACTCGGCGCAGTACCTTGCCCGACGGCAGGCGAGGAATATCCGGCACGAACACGATCCGGCTCAGGCGTTTGTAGGAGGCCAGCGTCTCGTCGACCCGGGCGGTGAGGTCCGCGGCGACGGCCTGCACGTCGGCTTTATGGCGCGTGGTGATCGCGGCGACGACGGCCTCTCCATTGATTCCGTCCGGAATTCCGAACACCGCACAGTCCTCGACTGCGGGGTGAGCGTGCAGCACCGTTTCGATCTCGGCCGGAGCGACTTGGAATCCGCGCACCTTGATCATTTCCTTGAGCCGGTCGGTGATCCGCAACCAGCCGTCCCCGTCGAGCCAGCCCACGTCGCCGGTGCGATACCACCCGTCGCACATCACCTCGTTGGTGGCCGCGGCGGGCAGATATCCCGCCATCAGCGTGGTGGAGCGGGCCTGGATCTCCCCGACCTCGCCCGGTCCGACCGGCCGGCCGGTCAGCAACGAGACGACTCGCAGCTGCACCCCTGGCACCGCGCGTCCCACGGTATCCAGCCGCGCATCGTCGAGCGGATTGCACGCGATCACCGGCAATTCCGTGGTGCCGTAGGCCGGAACCCAGCCGACACCGATGCGCCGGGTCACCGTTTCGGCCACGCTCGCGGTGACCGGCGTCGCGCCCCACATGATGTAGCGCAATGACGACAGGTCGTACGACTCCAGCGTCGGATGGGATGCGATGGCCAACGCTATCGGTGCGACGGCCATTTCGATTGTGATGCGGTCCTTTTCGATGTGGTGCAACATTCGGTCGATGTCGAAGCGCGGGTGCAGCCGCACCTGGACGCCGGTGCGCAGCGCCGTGAGGATGTTCAGCAACCCCAGGATGTGCGACGGCGGGGTGGTTATCTGTATCCGGTCTCGGGAGGTCAGTTGCAGCGCGTCGCGCCAGTGCAGCACGGCGTCGGTCAGCGCGGCGTGGCTGTGCCGGACGGCCTTCGGTAAACCGGTGGTGCCCGAACTGAACACCAGCACGGCGTCGTTGGTCGGCGGACCCGAGATCGCGATCGGCTCCACCGCGGGGACCGGGTCGTCCAGGTGCAACATCGGCATCAGCGAGTCCAGGACCGGATGATCGCCGACGGCGTGCCCAGGTTCGGTGAGTCCCAGCGCGTCGTCGACCTCGTCGTGTTTCCATGCCGGACTGATCAGCACCGCGGTCGCGCCCAGCCGCCAGATCCCCAGCAGGACGGCGACGAATTCCGGTCGGTTGGCGGACATGACGGCGACGCGGTGGCCCGCGGCGACCCCCCGTTTGCGCAGCGCGACGGCCAGACCGTTGGCCAACGCGTCGAGTTGCGGCACGCTGAAATGCCGTTCCTCGAACACGAGCGCGGCCGGCTCGCTCACCCGTCTTGTCCTTCCCCGCAGGCCAGGCGCACCCGACAGCGGCGCAGTAGAGAAGATGCTATCGCTAGGTGAGAATAGTATTCTCTATACTGAAGAACGCAAGTACGGGCGCGCGGCCGTCACGCGAACACCGAGGAGGCTCGCAGGGTGGCAGATCCCACTTCGAACGGTGCCGAGCCGGGCACGGTGACGATCCACCTGGAGCGCAAGAAGGCAACGGTGCCGCTGATTCCGGGCGAGACGCTTCTGGAAAGTGCGCGGCGGGCCGGCCTGGACCCGCCGTTCAATTGCGAGGCCGGCAACTGTGGGACGTGCATGGCACGCCTCGAGAGTGGTCGCGCCACGATGCGGACCAATGACGCACTCGACGACGACGAAGTGGCCGACGGTTACATTCTGACGTGCCAAGGCATACCGGACACCGACTCGGTCACGGTGCGTTACGAGTAGTCACAGGAAGGTGACGACCTATGTCCACGAAGACCAAGGGCATCATCCTGGTGGAGAGCCGACCCAGTTCGCCCGAGCGCGACCAGGAGTACAACACCTGGTACGACGAAGTCCATTTACCCGAACTCGTAGCCCTCGACGGAATCGTCTCCGCGCGACGGCTGCGCCCGGTCAACCCGGACGGTCCGTACGTCGCCATCTATGAAATCGAGGGCGACGACCTACAGGCCGTGCTGGACAACATGATCGCCAACGCCGGCCAGCTGACCATGTCCGATGCCCTGCAGCTGGATCCCGCGCCCATCCCCCGACTTTTGCAGACCACGACCGAATGCACCGGCTCACCGAAATAGGCTGCGCCACTGCGTAAGAGAGGAAAGTATGCGGGTCGACGACCTAATTCTGGTGAGTATCGACGACCACGTGGTCGAGCCGCCGGACATGTTCCTGCGCCACGTGCCTGCCAAGTACAAGGACGAGGCACCCATCGTCGTGACCGACGACGCGGGCGTCGACCAGTGGATGTACCAGGGCCGGCCGCAGGGCGTGAGCGGACTCAACGCCGTGGTGTCCTGGCCCGCCGAGGAATGGGGCCGCAACCCAGCCGGTTTCGCCGAAATGCGCCCGGGTGTTTACGACGTTCACGAACGCGTCCGCGACATGAACCGCAATGGCATCCTCGCGTCGATGTGCTTTCCGACGTTTACCGGCTTCTCCGCGCGGCACCTCAATATGACCCGTGAGGACGTCACCCTGGTGATGGTGTCGGCCTACAACGATTGGCACATCGACGAGTGGGCCGGCTCCTACCCGGACCGATTCATCCCGATCGCGATCCTACCGACGTGGACCCCCGAGGGGATGTGTGCGGAGATCCGCCGCGTCGCCGCGAAGGGCTGCCGCGCGGTTACCATGCCGGAACTGCCCCACCTGGAAGGACTTCCGAGCTACCACGACGACGACTACTGGGGTCCGGTCTTCCGCACGCTGTCCGAACACAACGTGGTGATGTGTCTGCACATCGGCACCGGGTTCGGGGCGATCAGCATGGCTCCGAACGCGCCGATCGACAACATGATCATCCTGGCCACCCAGGTCTCGGCGATGTGCGCGCAAGATCTGTTGTGGGGCCCCGCAATGCGCAACTATCCGGACCTACGGTTCGCGTTCTCCGAGGGCGGCATCGGCTGGATTCCGTTCTATCTGGACCGCAGCGACCGCCACTACACCAACCAGAAGTGGCTGCGGCGCGACTTCGGGGACAAGCTGCCCAGCGACGTCTTTCGCGAGCACGCGCTGGCCTGCTACGTCACCGACAAGACGTCGTTGAAGCTGCGCCATGAGATCGGCATCGACATAATCGCGTGGGAGTGCGACTACCCGCATTCGGACTGCTTCTGGCCGGACGCGCCGGAGCAGGTGCTGGCCGAGCTGAACGCCGCGGGTGCGGACGACTCCGACATCGACAAGATCACCTGGGCCAACGCCTGCAGGTTCTTCGGCTGGGACCCGTTTGACCGCACGCCCCGCGATCAGGCGACCGTGAAAGCCTTGCGCGCCAAGGCAGCCGACGTGGACATCGCGATCCGGTCACGCGCTGAGTGGGCGCGCCGGTACCAGGAAAAGCAACTCGCCAGCTCGTGAGGCCCGGGCAGGGCGAGCCCGAACGTGCGGTTAACTTCACGCTCAGGACCGAACGTGCGGCCAACTTCACGCTCGCGCGGTGACACCGCCCTGGCGCACGGCGGCTTCAGCCTTCGGGAAGCGGTGGCGGTGGCCGGTATTCGGGCTGGTAACCCGAGACGTGGATCGGAGAGCCGACCAGACGGAAATCCCCTGCCGTGACAACCACTTCCGGTGTTGCTTCAAGCGCCTCGGGCAGCGTACGCACGGCCGCCGCTGGAACTCCGAGCGGGCGCAGGCGTCGCTCCCACCCCGCCGCGGTGTCGGTCGCGAGTATCGCCGTGACCACGGCCAGCACCTCGTCGCGACGGGCCACTCGTTCGGCCATCGTTTCGAAACCGCCGATGCCCGCTTCGGCGGCGAACGACTTCCAGAATCCATCATGGGTGATGAACAGCGCCAGATAGCCGTCGGCGGTCGGAAAGAGTTGAGCCGGGACGTAATACGAGTGGGCGCCGTACGGCCGTCGCTGCGGCTCGACAGCGCTGTTGAGGTAGGCCGACGCGTGGTAGTTCAGCTGGGACAGCATCACGTCGCGCAGCGACACGTCGACCTGGCCACCCGTTCCGGAGATGATTTTGGCCAAAAGTCCGAGGGCGGCCGTCATGCCGGTCGAGTTGTCGGCCGAGGAGTAGCCGGGCAGCGTCGGCGGTCCATCCGGATCGCCGGTCAGCGCCGCGGTGCCGACGCCGGCCTGCACCACGTAGTCGAAAGCCGGGTCGTCACCGCCATACAGGCCGAAGCCGGTGATCGCGACGCAGACGATTTGGTCGTTGTGTCGACGCAGCGCGTCGTAGGTCAGACCGAGACGGCGAATGGCGGACGGCTTCAGGTTCACCAGTAGCGCATGAGATCCGGCGACCAGTTCGCCCAATCGCTGTTGTCCCGCTTCGGAATTCAGGTCGAGGACGATGCTGGACTTGTTGCGATTGAGGCTGGCGAAGTAGGTCGCGCCGACGCTGCGTGAGATCTCACCGCCTGCAGGCTCGATTTTGGTGACCTCGGCGCCGAGATCGGCCAGCAGCATGGTGGCGTACGGGCCCGCCAGCATGGTGCCGACCTCGAGGATGCGTATCCCTGCCAGCGGTCCGGTGTTGTTGTCGGTCAACGCAATTCCGCTACGAGTCCGGCGATCATCTCGCGTGTGCGGCGTTTGGAGGCGACCAGCTGGTCCCGATCTTCACCGATCGGCAGCAGCCGCACCGACAGGTCGGTCACCCCGGCGTCGGCGAAGCGGCGCATGCGGGCCAAGATGGCCGCCTCGTCGCCGGCCGCACACAGATCGCCGACATCGCGGGCGTCGCCGCGGTCGAGCAACCGCTGATAGTTCGGTGACACCTCGGCCTCGCCCAGGATACGGTTGGCACGCTCCTTGGCCGCGTCGACTTGTGAAGGCGCACAAAGACATACCGGTATACCGGCGATGATCCGCGGCGCGGGGCGGCCGGCGTCCGCGGCTGCCTTGGTGATCTTCGGCGCGATATGATCGCCGATCGCGCGCTCGTCGGCCATCCACAGCACGGTGCCGTCGGCGAGCTCGCCGGCAATCTGCAGCATCACCGGCCCCAGGGCGGCGACCAGCACCGGCATCGGGCTATCGGCCCCGATCGCCATCGGGTTGTGCACGGTGAACGAATCATTTTCGACGTCAACCGATCCCGGTCCGGCGATCGCGGCGTTGAGCACCTGCAAGTAGTCGCGGGTGTAGGCGGCCAGCTTCTCATACGGTAGGCCAAGCATGTCCCGGATGATCCAGTGGTGCGACGGCCCGACCCCCAGCGCCAGCCGCCCCCTTGTCACGGCGTGCGTCGAAAGGGCCTGCCGGGCAAGCGCGATCGGGTGCTGGGCCTGCAGCGGCACCACCGCGGTGCCCAATTCGATGCGCGAGCTGTGCGCGGCCATCAACGACACCATGGTCAGGCAGTCGAAGTCGTTGGGCACCTGAGGCATCCACGCGGTGTCCAGCCCGGCCGCCTCGGCCCATTCGATGTCGGCGGCCAACTTGTCCACCTTGCGGGCCATCTCGCCACGCTCGGCGCCGATCATCACTCCGACGCGCACTGGTCCTCCATGGGTTCGGGCGTGCCGGTCAGCGCGCGGATCTCCCGCACAAGCGCCTCCAGCGGTGTCCCGGTGGGGAACACCGCGGCCGCGCCGGCGGACAGCAGCTTGGGCACGTCGGCGTGCGGAATGGTGCCGCCGACGACGACCGCGATGTCGGCGGCGTCGGCGGCGCGCAACGCTTCGATGGTGCGGGCGGTGAGCGCCAGGTGCGCACCGGAAAGGATGCTCAGCCCCACCACGGCGACGTCTTCCTGCACCGCGATCGAGGCGATGTCCTCGATGCGCTGCCGGATGCCGGTGTAGATGACCTCGAACCCGGCGTCGCGCAGCGTCCGTGCCACGATCTTGGCGCCCCGGTCGTGGCCGTCCAAACCGGGTTTGGCCACCAGAATCCGGACGGCCACCTAAAACACCACCGGTTGCTGGAACTCGCCCCACACCGCCTTGAGTGCGGAAACCATCTCCCCGACCGTGCAGTACGCGTTGGCGCAGTCGATCAAATTGTGCATCAGGTTGTCATTTCCTTCGGCGGCGCGCGACAGTGCGGCAAGACTGGATTTTACTGCGGCGGAATCTCTTTCCGACTTGACCTTCGAGAGTCGCTTGAGCTGCAGATCACGCCCTTCGGCGTCGAGCTCGTAGGTGACCACATCGTGTTCGGGCTCCTCGGTCACGAACCGATTCACTCCGACGACCGGACGCGCGCCGGATTCGATCTCCTGATGGAGTTTGAACGCCTCGTCGGCGATCAGGCCTTGCAGGTAACCGTCCTCGATGGCGTGCACCATGCCGCCGTGCCGCTCGAGGTCGGCCATGATCTCGATGATGCGAGCCTCGGTTGCGTCGGTCAGCGCCTCGACGAAGTAGGAGCCACCCAGCGGGTCGGCGACGCTGGCCACTCCCGTTTCGTGCGCCAGGATTTGCTGGGTGCGCAACGCCAGGGTCGTCGTCTCCTCGGTGGGCAGGGCAAACGGTTCGTCCCAGGCCGCGGTGAACATCGACTGGACACCGCCCAGCACCGCGGCCATCGCCTCGTAGGCCACCCGCACGATGTTGTTGTGCGCCTGCGGCGCGTACAGCGACGCGCCACCGCAGACGCAGCCGAAGCGAAACATCGCCGCCTTGGCCGTCTTCGCCCCGTAGCGCTCCTGCACGATGGTGGCCCAACGCCGCCGTCCGGCACGGTATTTGGCGATCTCCTCGAAGAAGTCGCCGTGGGTGTAGAAGAAGAACGAGATCTGTGGCGCGAACTGGTCGATCGTCATGCGGCCGCGCTGCACCACGGTGTCGCAGTAAGTCACCCCGTCGGCCAGGGTGAACGCCATCTCCTGCACCGCGTTGGCCCCGGCATCGCGAAAATGTGCCCCGGCCACCGAGATCGCGTTGAACCGCGGCACCTCGGCGGCGCAAAACTCGATGGTGTCCGCGATCAACCGCAGCGACGGTTCCGGCGGCCAGACCCACGTCCCGCGCGAGGCGTACTCCTTGAGGATGTCGTTCTGGATAGTCCCGGTGAGCTTCGCCCGCGGGATGCCCTTCTTCTCGGCAGCAGCCACGTAGAAGGCCAGCAGGATCGCGGCCGTGCCGTTGATGGTCATGCTCGTGCTCAGCTTGTCCAGCGGGATGCCGGCGAACAAGATCTCGAAGTCGGCCAGCGTGTCGACGGCAACGCCGACCCTGCCGACCTCCTCCCCGAACTCCGGGTCGTCGGAGTCGTAGCCACATTGGGTGGGCAGGTCGAGCGCCACCGACAACCCGGTTCCGCCCTGCTCGAGCAGGTAGCGATACCGGCGGTTGGATTCCTCGGCGGTGCCGAAACCCGAGTACTGCCGGAAGGTCCAGAGCTTGCCGCGATAACCGGACGCGAAGTTACCCCGGGTGAAGGGGAACTCCCCCGGCTGCGGAGGCTCCGCGCTCAAATCCGCCGGGCCGTAGACGGGCTGCAGCGGGATCCCGGACGGAGTGTAGGCCGTATTATCCATCGGTGAATAACGTACTTGCAAAAAAAGAGAATGCCAATACCAATGCCGTGACCAGCGCAAATGGGTTATACGTGCCAGGTCCGCAGCCCGTCACACCCGGTCCGAGTAACGGTATGGCGCGGCTGTCGCTGGGCCGGTCGCCGATTTTTCGTTGACACCGGCGCCGGGGGCGCGACGCGGTAGGCGGTGGCGAGCAACCCATCCCGGACCTATTCCCGGGACTGAGGATTCAAGCGCGGCAGATGATTTCGCCGTGCGGGATCCCGTACCAACCATCCGGGGCGGCTGCCCACCTCCGCCAGGCCGCCGAGATCTCCTCGAGCCGCGCGGTCGTCGCCAGGCCGAGCCGCACGGCGTCGTCGGCGATGCTGGAATGCAGGATGCGATCGGCCCACATGCCACCCCACCACTGACGGCTCTCGGGCGTCGCATAGCACCAGAGCGTGCCAGAGGGGGTGACGTCGTCGAAGCCGGCCGCCAGCGCCCACGACAACAATCGGCGACCGGCGTCCGGTTCGCCACCATTGGCGCGGGCTGCCCGCTGATAGATATCGCGCCACGCATCCAGGTCGGAAAGCATTGGGTACCAAACGAATCCGGAGTAGTCGGCGTCGCGCGCCGCCACGATTCCGCCCGGCTTACACACTCTGCGCATTTCCCGTAGCGCCTGCACCGGATCGGTGACGTGCTGCAGCACCTGATGCGCATGCACGACGTCGAAGGCGTCGTCGGGCACGTCGAGCCGATCGACGTCGGCGACCGCGAACGAGACGTTGGACAGGTTGCGCCGCCGCGCCTCGGCGCGGGCGTCGTCAAGGACGTCGGCGGATTGGTCGATGGCCGTGACCGATCCGGGCATGACGAGGGCGGCGATATCGGCGGTGATGGTGCCGGGGCCACACCCCACGTCGAGGACGGCAAGACCGGGCCTCAGCCAGGGCAGCAAGTAGCCCGCGGAGTCCTCGGCGGTGCGTCGCTGATGACTCCGTAGCACCGACTCATGGTGCCCGTGGGTATACCTGGCCCGGCGCGCGTCGTTCATGCCGCACAGCCTACCGGCGACGATTCATATTATGAATCCATCGTCCCAATATATGAGACGACTCAGTCCACCGGCACGTTGAGAATCGGGCGGTCGTCCTTCGCGCCGGGACCGTCGAAGTGCCACCATTCCCCGGCGTAGGGGCTCAACCCGCCGTACTTCATCGCGTCCCGCAATCGGGCCCGGTTTTCCTGGGCATCGGCACTGACGCCCTGTGTGGCGTATGCCGTTGCGCGCGGGGAAAAGTCGTCGAATCCGGTGCCCATGTCGGCCAGGCAGAGACCGTCGGCGTGCTGCTGGGGCGGGCACTGTTGCCCGGCGGCGGTAAAGGTCACGTCCACTGACCGTCCCGATTCGTGACTGTGCGCGTACGCGCTCGGCCGAGCCACCCAGGACGGGTTGGGGACGACGTCGAACATCCGGACCTGAACGTCGTGCGGCCGGTAGCAATCCCAGAACACCAGCAGATGCCCTTGTGCGCGCAGCGCGGACGCCGCGTTCGCGAGGCCCTTCGACATGGATTGATGCACAAGGCACCGGGCATCGGAGGGATACAGCTGCGTGCCGGTGAAGTTGTTCGGGGTCGCATAACGCAGGTCGATGACGGCGTCGGGGACGACGGTGCGGACATCGACGAATCCGGCGGCCCGTGCGGCGTCGCTGACGGGCGGTACGTCGGGACTGGCCTGGGCGCCCGGGGCCGCGAATAACGCGACAAGGAGCACCAACGGGCGAACACTGCGCATCCCGCCATTGTCGCGGCTCGCCGCTTATCGAGCCGAACCAGCCGGTCGCGTGCGGACTTTCATTCACGAATGTGAGCCACAGGGCAAATTGTCGCGAAATGTGATTTGCCTAACTTCAGCCACATTGTAGGCGGCGACGTTCACTACTTTTGGTACGTTTTAAGTTTGGCAAACTTCACGCGTCAGGAAAACAGATGCGAAAAATTAGTACGGTCATCCTTCTTGGCGCTAATTTGCTTGGCACAGCGACAGTTTGGGGCTTAACCGGCGTCGCCGCAGCCGACTCCAGTGCCGCGGGCAAATTCGTACCGGTGACGGCGAAATTTCGGGCGTGCGATTTCACCTGGGCGATAAACGTGCCGACAAATGGCACGGGCACCGGTCACGCGATCATCGGCAGAGGCGCGTCCAACGAGGTCGTCGCGCAGGTGCAACTCGCCGCGGCCGAACCGCAGGCCCACTACAACGTCCGGCTCATTCAATCGCCCAGAACCTCCCCCGGCTGCGCGGCCGGTGATCCTGGTGTGGCTGTTGGCGGTATCGACACCGACGGAAGCGGAGCGGGAACAGTGACGGTGCGGGGCGGTATCGCGGCAGGCACCACCGGTGTCTGGGTCTTCGTCGACCGCCCATCGCCGCACTCGCAACGGCCGATTGATTTCTACACGTCGGAAATCATCACGCCGATCTAGCCTGTCGCTGGCCCGCCGCGGTGAACCGGTCGGGCCGCGCGGCAAAACGTCGGAATACCTGCGGGCCGTGCTCGGCCTCGCTGATCACGACGGCATGCGCCCGGTCCCCGCATGAATTCCGTTACATCACAGGGTTTCCCGTGACCGTCGATGCCGGGAGCACGCTCATGTACGCGGCTCGCGGTCCCGCTACTGTGGAGTCCATGGCTCCCAAGATTGCGACCGCGGACGTGGTCGGGCTTCCCGAACTCCTCGACTTCATCCGGCCCCGGCACAGGATGCTGCTGACCACTTTTCGCTCGGACGGATCGCTGCAGAGTTCGCCGGTGACCGGTGGCGTCGACGAACAGGGCCGCATCGTGATCGCGACCTATCCTCGACGCGCCAAGAGCACGAACCTGCGCCGTAACCCGTCGGCAAGTGTGGTTGTCCTCTCCGACGACTTCAATGGGGCCTATGTCCAAGTCGACGGCGACGCCGAGGTGATCGGCCTGCCCGAGGCCGTGGAACTGCTCGTCGACTACTACCGAGTGATCGCCGGAGAGCATTCCGACTGGGCGGAGTACCGCCGCGCCATGGTTGAGCAGGGCAAGTGTCTGATTCGGATCACGCCGCGCCGCTGGGGCCCGATCGCCACGGGCGGCTTTCCGCCGAAGTAGGGCGGCTGTTCGGGCTCAGGACAGCGAGCTTTCGCGAACGGACCGCGAGGGACGTTCGTCTGTACCGCCACGGCCGTCGTCCCGGTCCACGGCAGAGGATGGCCGCTGCCGTTCACCGGCGCTCTGTTGGCCGCAGCGACCACGACACCGGTGGCCGTGCAGGTGAAACGTGGTGGCCAGGGCCGGGATCGAACCGGCGACCTTCCGCTTTTCAGGCGGACGCTCGTACCAACTGAGCTACCTGGCCCGGAAGGCACCGATAACGTGCCTCGCCTTCATGGGCGACCCTGACGGGACTCGAACCCGCGACCTCCGCCGTGACAGGGCGGCGCGCTAACCAACTGCGCCACAGGGCCTTGCTTTCCTGCGTGTACTGCTCGCCCCGGCGTTGCCGCCGTTGCGCGTACCCCCAACGGGATTCGAACCCGTGCTACCGCCGTGAAAGGGCGGCGTCCTAGGCCACTAGACGATGGGGGCCAGTCCGAATCACTCCGGGGGTACTCGCAACGCAACTTGCGTTGGGAGCCACGCCAGCTTAGGTCACCGCAGGCCCAATCCTCAAACGAGGAGTGTTCGAGCCGCGATTCGTGTCCAAGTATCCTGAATCTCCGCGCCCCTATAGCTCAGTTGGTAGAGCTACGGACTTTTAATCCGCAGGTCCTAGGTTCGAGTCCTAGTGGGGGCACAAATGCGAACGTCGAGTCAGGCGCGTTGTCCCCGGTTACCAGGCTGAGGCTAGTCCGCCGTGATGCCGGGCTACGTCCACACCACGTCCACATCCGCGCTCACCAGGCCCCTGCGCTTCTAACGTCGCCAACGCACGCAACCCGTGTTGTTGTGCCGAAGCTACGAATCGTGGGTCAGTGACGAAGTAGATTGGCCGTAAGTCGGGGCCTGCGGTCCAGAACCACATCGAGGAGTCTCATGGTCGACACGCTGCAGGACGAGATTGAGACGGCGCGTCAATCTATCCGTTCGGAAGCGATGTCTATGTCCGTCGGGGAGATCGTCAATCTCTACAGGGACGAGGAGATTGTTATCCGACCCGAGTTCCAGCGACTCTTCCGCTGGGACACAGAGCAGAAGTCACGGCTTATCGAAAGCCTGCTGTTGGGCATCCCGGTGCCCTCCATCTTCGTAATTCAACGCGATGACAGCGTCTGGGAGGTCATCGACGGCCTACAACGACTCAGCACAATCCTCGAATTCATGGGTGAACTTCGTGACGAGTCGAAGAAAGTAGTTGTTCCTGCCAGCGTCCTACGGGCAACGAAGTATCTTAAACATCTTCAAGGCGCGGCTTATGACGAAGATACAGAAGGAGCTACTGCGGCCCTCTCTCCGGGTCAACGGCTGGCTCTTAAGCGGGCAAAAATTGACTTGAAGATACTCCTTCCTGAAAGCGACGAAAAAGCCAAATTTGAACTATTTGACCGCCTTAACACTGGCGGAAGCCCGCTTTCTGCCCAGGAAATTCGAAATGCGCAATTGATCATGCTTGATCCAAGCCTATTTGAGTGGCTGGATGGCCTACGTAACGATGAGAACTTCCAAGACACGATATCTATTACAGATAGGCTATACGACGAGGCCAAAGACATGGAACTCGTTTGCCGATTCATTGCCCTCATTCGAACATCGGATGAAGATCTGAAGAACATGGGTAACATAGACAGCTTTGTTTCCAACAAAATCTTCGCTACAGTCGATGAGAATGATTTCGATCGACAGTTCGAAGGTGAAAGATTTCGTAAAATATTTGAAGTACTTAATGCGGCTCTGGGCGATGATGCTTTTCGGCGGTTCGCCGATACGCGGTTCCTAGGCGGCTTCTCCGTATCGGCATACGAGACGATCACCGTGGGAGTGGGGCTTAACCTCGACCGATGGCTTGAAACGGCTGATAAGCCAGAGCTGTTACGGTCGCGAGTCGCTGAATGGTGGGGAAACTCGACGTTCCGCAATGCTTCGAAAGGCGGAAGCCGTGGTTCGACGCGGGTGCCGAAGACACTGCCGGAGGCGCGTGACTTCTTCAGTTCGGTCACATGAAGATTCGCACTCAAGAGGAGTTATTCGATCGAATTTCTGATGACCTAGTATGGCGGCGGCGTGAACTTGTATTGTTTAGTAGTCAGCTGGGTAAAGTAAATCCAGAATTCTCTCGAGCTCTGTTGCGCGGCTCGGTGGCGCTTCTTTACGCGCATTGGGAAGGATTCATCAAGAATGCTTGCCACTATTACCTATGCTACCTGTCGACGCAAAACATTTCCTTATCGCAACTGATTCCGGAAATCGCGGCCCTCGCACTTCGAGGACGGATCTCTGAGGCGATCTTCGCCAAGAAGATAGCGATGCGCGCAGAACTAGTCAAGGACATTCGGGACCGCGCAGAGGAGCGTGTCAGGATTCCCAATTCACGCGATGCGGTGATAACGGAGTCGAATTTATCCTATGCGGTACTAGTGGAAATCCTGACTGGTGTTGGGTGCGACGCATATCGATATGCAAAGTATTCCGATTTGATCGACGAGCAACTGGTTAATTCGCGAAATAAAATAGCGCACGGAGAGTACGCCAACATCGCGCAGACCGATTGGCAAGAACTGAGCTCGCAGATTCTCTGGATGATGGACGATATTGCGACTCAACTTGTTAACGGCGCAGTTGAGCATTCCTACCTCATGTCCTGAGTCGCCGGGTAAGGCTAGCCATGCAGTGTAAGGACATTCCCGAAGGCGACCCCTGCTACACCCCGCCCCACCTTTGGCGCCGCTAATTCGTCCTCTCTGATGTAGTCCGCGTAGGTCGTCAACGTCAATACGAAACTGGCGTGCCCCAGCCACTTAGATACCTGCATGTAGTGCTCCCCCGCGCTCAAGTTCATGGTGGCGAAGCTGTGGCGAAGGTCATGGAACCGTACGGACCCTAAGCCGAGAGCCTTGCAGGCGGGCTGCAGGTAGTTGTCGTACAGGTTGTCGGCCACCACCGGCTTAGCCCAGTCGAAGTTTGAGCGGCTACGCCGACCGGGGAACAGCGGCGCATGAGCGATGCGCTTCTTGCCGGCAAAGGGGTGCACCGTAGTCAGATATTGCCGCAGCTCGTCAGCAAGCCACGGCGCTAGAGGCACTACGCGGTTGGTGCTGGCATCACTTTTGGGTGTGCCGTGGGTCCATGTTCCGGACTTTCGCGCAGCAGTCCGAACAATGCGGATGCTGCCAACCGTGCCGGGAATATCGGACAGCGTGACGTCCTGCACCTGTAGACCCTGCAACTCCGCTGCCCGTACCCCGGTGTGGGCGGCGAAGAGGATGGCCAGCGCGTACACCTGGTTGCCTTTCTCGCGAGCGATCCAGTCCGACACAGACGCCACTTGGTTGGCCGTAAGCGGATGATGGCTAAACGGTGTCTCCCCGGCTGCTCGACTTCTGCGCTTCGTCGTGTGCCGTCTACCGGCAACCACAGGGTTGGACTGGATGGCCTGATCGTCCACAGCTGTATCCAGGATGCGCTTGAGCGTTCCGATGATGTGTTTGACCGTCTTAGGGCTGCGGGTGATTAGGCCGGTGCCGGGGGTGGCTGTTGGCTTGCGGCTTGGATTGGGCTTTCCGCGAGTGACGAAGCTGCGGCGGTGATGCGGTGCCAGCAACTGTGCGCGAAAGCTAGTTGTTGCGGGTCATGAGGTTGTAGACGCCGACACGGGTTGAGGTGTTCGGGGGACGGGTTCTTCGGCGGCAGGATGAGAAATCGCCAAACCCCTCGTCCTGACTACCGAAGGAACCCGTCCGTGACCCACGGTAATGCCCCGTTGTCCGTTGAAGGCCGTCGTCGACTCGTGGCCCGTTGCGCTGATCGTCCGATCGCTCACGTGGC
>NZ_LQPT01000020.1 GCF_002102355.1 Mycobacterium sherrisii
TGGCAAGTCACCCGCCGCTACCTATCTGATGTCTCCATGGACGAACTACGCGTGGTCATCGCTGCCAAACACGCCGCCGCAGCACTTGCCAAACAACACCAAATCACCTAGCGTTCAACATGACTCGTTGATCGCAAAGCGTGAACCACGCCAGATCCGAAGTCCACCACTTCCTGGGACACTGTCCGGGTCACTGTTGTGGTGACTGATCCCTAGGTAGGTGGAGGAGCAATGGCCCCGCGCGTAAGTGGCGAAACATCGGACGTAGAAGGCCTTCCCGCCGATCGCGATCGACTTGCGCGGACCCAATTGGTGGATGCACTCAAACCGCACTACGACTTCGTGGTCTGTGGTGCTGGGTCATCTGGGGCGGTGGTGGCGCGCCGATTGGCTGAAAACGCGAATGTGACCGTGCTGTTGGTGGAGTCCGGCGGCAACGATGACATCGCCGAGGTGGCCATGCCGCAGCGATGGATGAGCAACCTGGGAACGGACCGAGCCTGGAATTTTGTCACTACGCCGGGTGAGCATGTCAACTCGCGATCCATCGATTGGCCGATGGGTAACGTCCTTGGCGGGGGATCGAGCATCAACGCCATGGTGTGGGCACGCGGGCACCGTGAGGATTGGAACCTGTTCGCCGCAGCAGCCAAAGACGAGGCATGGAGCTATGCGCCGGTGCTGGAGATCTATCGCGGCATCGAAGATTGGCACGGCACACCGGATCCCGCGTTCCGCGGATCGGGCGGCCTGGTGTTCGTCCAGCCTGCACCCGACCCAAATCCCCTGGCAATCACGACTATTGACGCGGCCCGAGCAGTGGGTATCCCCACTTATGTGCACCCCAACGGCGAGATGATGCAAGCGCATGAGGGCGCCGCCATCGGCGATCTGCGGATACGCGATGGACACCGTGAATCGGTGTTTCGGTCCTACACGTTCCCGGCGATGAACTGGCCAAACTTAACAGTACTGAGCCGTGCGCTGGTGACGCGGGTGCTTTTCGACGGCACGATAGCCGCCGGGGTGGAACTCGTCCACGGCGGTTCGGCCTACCGAATAGGCGCCACAGAGGTCGTGCTGTCGCTGGGCGCAATCAACACGCCGAAGGTTCTGCTCCAATCGGGTATCGGCGACGAAGACCAGTTGCGAAACTTCGGTATCCCCGTCGTCTGCCACCTTCCCGGGGTCGGCCGCAACCTGCAAGACCATGTTGCCTTCGACTGTGTCTGGGAATATCGCGAGCCGGAACTGCCGCGCAACAACATGGCCGAGGCAGTCATGTACGGAACGACCCGCACCGGCTTGACGACGGCCGACGTATTCGCCTGGCAGATTGAAGTTCCCTATTCGACGCCTGAGAATGCCGGACAGTTCGGCCTGCCCGAAGCCGGATGGACGCTACACGGAGCAATCACCCATCCCAAAAGTCGTGGGCAGGTGCGACTCAGCGGCGCCAAGCCCACGGATCCTCCCGTGGTCGAGGCAAACCTACTGTCACACCCAGACGACGTAAAAACCGCGATCGCGTGCGTGCAATGGTGTCGCGAGATCGGCAACGCCGCGCCGTTGAGTGCATATGTCAAACGTGAAGTCATGCCTGGCAATCTCACGGGTGCAGAACTAGATAACTTTGTCCGCAACGCCGCGACCACGTTCTTCCATCCATGTGGTACCGCCAAGATGGGGCATGACGATATGTCAGTGGTCAGCGGCGATCTGGGGGTGCACGGTGTTGAGAACCTGCGCGTTGCGGACGCGTCGATCATGCCGCGAATAACGGTCGGCAACACCATGGCGCCTTGCGTCGTCATCGGCGAACGAGCTGCCCTTGCTATCAAGGAAAGTCGACAGCTCTGATTGTCGGCGCCCCCGCTCCCCCGCCCGCCGGTAGGCGCGGTCCTTTTCAGCTCGGTATCCGGCGGGGTATGGCCACCGGCCCATTTGATGGTTGGCAAGGCTATTCGACTGCGCTAGTTAGGAATTCCGGCCAGTTCGTGTGCCACCGCGTCAAACGCATGCAACGTGTCCCACAACATCTGCGGATCCCCCGCGTCCGGTTGCGTGGATAACTTGGCGCCGACCAGCTCGGCGGCGCGGTTGATGTAGATCATCTGTCCGCACATGCCTTGGCACAGCACGACGTTGTTGCCCGGGTAGGGAAACCAGACCTGGTTGCGGTACATGCCGCCGGGCATCTGGGTGTCGTCCGGGCTGGCGGCAAACGCCTGACGGGAGTCCGGACCGCCGGCGAGAGTGTCGGCGATCCAGGCCGCCGGGACCACTTGCTGTCCGGTCAATGAAACACCATCATGCACGTACAGCGACCCGAACCGGATCATGTCGGTGAGGCAGGCGTTGATCCCGCCGTCGAAAAATCCGGTGCCGGCCTTGTCGACGGCGATGAGGGCATCGCAATGGGCACCGATGCGGCTCCACAATAGTTCCGACATCAGCTCGGGCATCCGTCGACCACCGGCGACCTCGCAAATCCACCCGAGCACATCTGTTTCACACGAGCGGTATTCAAAGGGACCGCCGTGCGCCGACTTTTGCCGCAGGGTCAGCAGAAAGTCTCGCAGTGTGGCGGGGACGTCCGCACCGCTCGTGGGTGCCCATCCCATCACCTGGTCGAGGACGTGGATCTCCGCGGTCGGGTGAAGATAGTTGTCGGAGAACGCGATACCGGATCGCATGTCCAGCAGGTGGCGCACCGTCGCTCCGGCATAGCCAGAATTCCCCAGGGCTGGAACATATTTCGTCACCGGTGCATCAAGCTCGATCACACCGTCGTCATGCAGCACGCCCACCACGGCCCCCACCAGCGACTTGCTCACCGAGAACAACAGATGGCGGGTCTGCGGGCCCATGCCGCCGAGGTACTCCTCGGCCACCAGAAGGCCACGGTGGGCGACGGCCCACCCGTCGGTTGCGGTGCCGGCCATCACCGCACCGACGGTGGTGTCGGTCCCCTGGGTGCTGGTCAGCCCGATGGCGGCGATGCCAGCGCTGACCGCGGGCACTGCCGCTACCGGTCCGTCCCCCCGCGAGATCACTTCGGTCGGCACGAAGTCCTCGACATGCTGGAATGACCAATGCGCGTACGGTGGCGACAGCCAGTTGTCCAGCGAGATACCGGGCGGGGCGCTCACGCTCGTGCGACGAGCCGCGAGACGATCGGTGCGGCGGGCGTCAGGGGCGTCGAGGTGAACTTCGCCTTCATGCCCTTAACCCAACGCTGGCAGCGTTCGCTGAGCTTATAGTCGTCCGTCTGCAGGTGTGAACGGGTGACCAACACGCCGAGTTGGGCCCCCTCGGAACGTAAGTCGCCGGGCGCGGCGACGCGCATGTAGAAGGCCTCGGAGCCGTCGAGCAGGGTCGCCCAGTCGTTGGCGGTCCGGGAAAAGGAGACCCGGCCGTCGTCGTCGATGCGCCATACCCCGGTGCGTGGCGTCGCGGTGAAAATCTCGATATCCGGCGAGGTCTCGGTGATGATCACCTGCCCCCAAACCTCGTCTTCGCCGTAGCCCCGCTCCCAGCGCGAGTTGATCTCGTCGATGTCGAGTTCGTACTCCACGTCCATGTACTCGAGCAGGTGAAAGAGGAACAGCGGCATGTCGGCGTAGGCCTCGGTGGTCAGGTTCGTCATCGGGCTGGCCCCGGACAGGCGCGGATTCACCTCGCCGAGGTAGAGCTCGTCGGAGTCGAGGTCGTGCAGCAAGTCCACCTCGAAGTAGCCGAGGTAACCCTCGCGGCGCATGACGTCACCCAGCTTTGTCACCATTTGTCGCGCGGCGTGCGTCTGCGCGGGCGGCAGCACCTCGTGCCAGATGTCATTGCCACACCAGCTGCCCCGGCTCGGCGTCAGCTCCGAATAACCGACGAGGCTTGTCATCGCGGGGCCGACCACGGTGCCATGGCGGGTCACGGCACCCTCGAGGCACACCTCGACGTTGCGGATCCGCTTCATGACCTTGAGGTCCTGCCCGACCAGGTCGCCGGCGTGCTGGTCCCAGTCGCGCTGACCATGCACGAAGAACGTCCCGCTGCCGGCGTTGCCATAAGCGATCGAGATGACGAGGTCGTCCCCGAGTCCTGCATCTTGGGCGAGCGTCAACAGTTCGTCGTAGGAGCCGGCCCGCCCGATCGTATTGGGCACACTGGGTACCCCCGCCTCGTCGGCCAGGCGCGTCATGACGATCTTGGAGCCCAGACGATTGCGGAGTTCGATCGGCGGATGCATCACCTCCAGGCCTGCCGACCGGGCGAGAGCCTGGATTTCCTCGTTCATCATCACAAAGCAGCACTTGCCGCCGGGCCCTTTGCCCGCGATGAACTCGAGCGTCTCGGCATCGGACAACAGGTGGCTGCACACCTCGTCCATCGAGTCGAAATCACGGCGGTCCCGCCGACGGGGCACGAATACACGCGAGTGGGTGCCCTCGAAAGAGTCAAAGTAGGTGAGGTAGAAGAAGTTTCGTATCCAACGGTCGACGCCCAGCAGGTTGAACGGGGTCGGCGAGATGAAAAACAGCGGCACCTTGTTGGTGTGGAAGAACGCGCGAATGTCCGACAGACCGTTGAGGCCGTGGCGTGGTGCTGGCTGCATGCCCACAAGTGTGCCCCTGCCCACGGCCATGCGCAGGATTTCACGCGGGGACGGCTGCCTGAGGCGCAGGTTGCGGCGTCTGCCGGACCCGCGTGATCGCGGCTGCGGTTCACCGGCCCCTGCGGGGCTGCGTGCGAAGACCAGACTCGACCGGCGCGTCTCGTTGCGGTTCGTCGCAGACGAAAACACCGAACACTACTATTCGGGCAATTCACTGCGTCGCGGCCGATGCCGCTGGCCACTCACTTCGGCGGGTAGGCCGGCGGCGGGTACTGGCCTCGCAGAATCCACGCAAACCAGTCGAGGCCGTATTCAAGCTCGTCCGACGCGTCGTAGTCGGGGTTGGGATCGAGTGGCACGTTGTCGGAGCGATCGCCGAGCGAGGGCGGTCGGGAATCGGGCCTCGAGGGCTGCGGCGGATTTTGTGGCTGCCCATAGACAGCGACCACGACCGTACGGTCCGGGCTGTTTTCTGACCACACCCCGATTTGGCTGTTGGCGCAATTGGACATGACGGCGCGGTCGGCGGGATCGGTGTACCACCGGTTGATCAATTCGATGCCGCTGATTGCCACCGCGGGGTCAACGCCGCGTTCAAGGCCGCCGCCGAGGGCAAACTCAAAGGCATCCTGAAGTACTACGACGAACCGATCGTCTCCAGCGACATCGTCACCGACCCCCACAGCTCGATCTTCGACTCCGGCCTGACCAAAGTCATCGACAACCAAGCCAAAGTCGTCTCCTGGTACGACAACGAATGGGGCTACTCCAACCGCCTCGTCGACCTCGTCGCACTAGTCGGTGAATCACTGCACCACCGGTGACGTCCCGTGACATCCCTGGCGACGCGGCACGACTGCTTGCTACTCGACCTCGACGGCACACTGTTTCGCGGAGCACGCGCCATCGACGGCGCCGCCGAAGCGCTTTCCCAGGCCTCCACTCGCAAGCTCTTTTTGACGAACAACGCCTCCCGCAGCGCACCCGAGGTCGCACAACACCTGTGCGCGATGGGATTTGACGCAAACCCGCACGACGTCATCACCAGCGGTCGATGCGCGGCAGCCCTGCTGGGTTCCGAATTGCCGCCGGGTTCCCCCGTGCTGGTGGTGGGCTCCGACGCATTGATCGCCGAGGTCTACGACGCGGGCCTGCCACCGGTCCGGCGATGGGCCGACGACCCGATTGCGGTGCTACAGGGGTTCTCGCCGCACCTCGGCTGGTGCGATCTGGCGGAGACGGCGCTCGCGATTGGCGCCGGAACGCCCTGGACGGCAACGAATCCCGACCTCACCCTGCCGTCCGAGCGTGGTCTGCTGCCCGGAAACGGTTCCCTGGTGTCGGCGCTGTGCGCGGCGTCCGGGGCGCGGCCTCGTGTGGTCGGCAAGCCGCACGGCTTCCTGTTCCAAGAAGCGCTGGCCCGCGGCAACTTTCAACGACCGCTGGTGATCGGTGATGGGTTGGACACCGACATCGCCGGGGCAAACTACGCGGGCCTGCCGAGCCTCCTGGTGCTCAGCGGAGTGACGACTGCCGTCGATGCGATTCGCGCCCGGCCGGCGCACCGTCCCAGGTACGTCGCTGCGGACCTGCGCGGAATCCATCACCCCAACCACGCGGATCTCAGCTATCACCGGCCACCCCCAGCCGACCACCCAATCGGGGGATGAACCGACACCGACCGGATCAGACGATGTCGGTAGGTATTTCGCTGCCCGCCGGAGGCCCCCGCATGCTCACTCGCCACACCACGCTCGTGAAGTTTCTCATCGAGGAACGTCGCCGCCACCCAGATGCCAGTGGCGAACTGAACTCGCTGATTCTCGACGTCGCGCTGGCGTGCAAGGCGATCTCGGCGCGGGTGGCCCAGGGCGAACTCGGCGGAGTTCTAGGCGCCGTCGATGTGCTCAACGTGCAGGGCGAGGTGCAACAGAAACTCGACGTCCTGGCCAACGATTACTTCCTGCGCGCCAACGAATGGGGGGGTCAGGTAGCGGGAATGGCCTCCGAGGAGCTCGCCGAGCCCTATCTACTACCGACCCAGTATCCACGCGGCAAGTACCTGTTGGTCTTCGATCCGCTCGACGGCTCGTCGAACATTGACGTCAACGTGTCTGTGGGGAGCATCTTTTCGATTCTCCGTGCGGCCCACCCGGGTGAGGACCCCGCGCCGGAGGACTTCCTGCAACCCGGTTCGCAGCAGGTGTGCGCCGGTTACGCGATCTACGGCCCGTCCACGATGCTGGTACTCACGGTGGGGACCGGTGTACATGCCTTTACCCTGGACCCCGCGCTCGGCGAATTTGTGCTCACCCGCCCGTCGATCCGAATCCCAAGGTCGGCCCGCGAATTCGCGATCAACGCCTCCAATCGACGGTTCTGGGAACCCGCGGTTCAGCGCTACATCGACGAATGCCTGGCCGGCCGGACGGGTCCGCGCGGCAAGGACTTCAACATGCGCTGGGTTGCCTCCCTGGTCGCCGAGGCCCATCGCATCCTCAGCCGCGGCGGCGTGTTCCTTTACCCCCGCGACGGCAAGGACCCCGAAAAGTCGGGGCGATTGCGGCTGTTGTACGAGGCCAGTCCGATCGCATTCCTGATCGAGCAGGCCGGCGGTGCGGCCAGCACCGGTCGCGGACGCCTGCTCGACGCCGTCCCGACCAGCCTCCACCAGCGGGTACCGCTGATCTTCGGGGCGATCGACGAGGTCGAGCTCATCGAGGATTACCACTGCAAAGACTACGTAAGACCGTCCACGTTCCCGCTGTACGGCGTGCGAGGCCTGTACCGCATCGGTACCGGCTGACCCATCCTCCCGATCGTTGTTGGAGTAAACACATGTCGCGCTTGCACCCGATCATTTCGGTCACCGGTTCCTCCGGGGCTGGGACGACCTCCGTCATGCGAACGTTCGAGCAGATCTTCCGTCGTGAGGGCATCGATGTCGCGTTCGTCGAAGGTGACAGCTTCCACCGCTACGACCGAATCGCAATGAAAGCGGCGATCGCCGACGCCCATGCACGCGGCGACCACTCGTTCAGCCATTTCGGCCCGGAGGCCAACCTGTTTGACGACCTGCAAAGTCTCTTCGAGACATACGGCGAGACCGGTACCGGCAAGGTACGGCGCTACCTGCATGACGAAAAGGAGGCCGAGCCCTACGGGCAGGAACCGGGCACCTTCACGCCGTGGGAGGAGATCCCCGAGAACACGGACATGCTGTTCTACGAAGGGTTACACGGCGCCATCGTCACAGACGAGGTGGACGTCGCGGCACATGCCGACCTGCGTATCGGCGTGGTGCCGGTGATCAACCTGGAGTGGATCCAAAAATTGCACCGCGACAAGTCAACTCGCGGGTACACCTCTGAAGCCGTGACCGACACCATTCTGCGGCGTATGCCCGACTACGTGAACTACATGTGTACCCAGTTCTCGCACACCGACGTCAATTTCCAACGCGTGCCGGTCGTTGACACGTCCAACCCCTTCATCGCCAGGTCGATACCCACGGCCGATGAGTCGATGCTGATCATCCGATTCCGTGACCCGCACGGTATCGACTTTCCCTATCTGCTTGCCATGCTGCACGATTCGTTCATGTCCCGTCCCAACACGATCGTGTGCCCCGGCGGCAAGATGGATCTGGCCATGCAGTTGATCTTCACCCCGATGGTCCTGCGGTTGTGGGAGCGCCGCAAGGTCGAGCTGGCGGCACGGCGCTAATCTTTCGTGCCCCGGGCCAATTCGCTGACGCCATGGTCGGTGGCCGGGTCGATCATATCGAGTAGCGGCGTGGGGTACACCCCCACCGCGACGAGCATCGCCAACAACGGTACGACAACTGCCAGTTCGCGTGGTCTCAGGTCATGCAGTGTGGCGTCGGCCGGCTTGGCGGGTCCCGTCATCAGCCGTTGGTACAGCCATAGCACGTAGATAGCGGACAGCACCAGCGCACTGGCCGCGAGTACGGCCGCCGCCGGGTATCGGACGAATGTTCCGATCAGCACCAAGAATTCGCTGATGAATGGAGCAAGTCCGGGTAGCGCCAGTGTGGCCAGGCCGGCGATCAAAAAGGTTCCGGCCAGGACCGGAGCGACCTGCTGGATTCCGCCGTAGTCCGCGATCACCCGGGAGCCTTTTCGCGACACCAGAAACCCGGCAAGCAAGAACAGTGCGGCGGTCGCCAGACCGTGATTGACCATGTACAGCGTGGCACCCGACTGTCCCTCACCCGTCATCGCGAAAATTCCGAGGACGATGAAGCCGAAATGGCTGATGGACGTATAGGCGATTACCCGCATGATGTCCGTCTGCCCGATCGCGACCAGGGCGCCGTAGCTGATCGCGATCACCGCCAGGGCGATGACGAACGGCCGGAACAGAATTGCACTGGTCGGGAACAACTGCAGGCAATAGCGAAGCATGCCGAAGGTCCCGATCTTGTCGACCACGGCCATCATCAACACCGCTACCACGGGCGTCGCCTCGGCGGCCACGCCAGGCAGCCAGGTATGCAGCGGCCACAGCGGTGCCTTGATCGCGAAAGCCAGCATGAACCCGAGGAACAACACGTGCGGCACCATCGGATTCACACCGGGGGCGCCGGTAGACGCCGAGGACACGGTGGCGACGGTGGCCACAATCGCACGAAAGTCGAATGTTCCCCCCACCGCCAGGTGGAGTCCGATCAATGCGGCCAGCATGACCAGCCCGCCAAACAGGCTGTACAGCAGGAACTTCAGCGCCGCCCGGGCAGCTCCCGGTCCACCGTATCGGCCGATGAGGAAAAACATCGGAATCAACATCGCTTCGAAGAACACAAAGAACAACAGGACATCCAGCGACATCAGGGCGATCAGCATCATCGACTCGACGGCGAGCATCAACGACAGGTACCCGCGGGGTCGTTCGGCGTCATTCCACCCGGCGAGTACCAACAGCGGCATCAGCACGGCGGTGAGAGCTATGAGGACGACAGCCAACCGGTCGACGCCGACAACATATCCCGCACCGAATGACCGGATCCAGGAATGGCTTTCGACGAGCTGGTATTGCGGACCCGCCGGATCGAAGCACAACAGCAACAGGGCGGCGAGCGCCAGAACGAGCACCGAGAAACCGATCGCGGTGTATTTCGCGGTGAGCCTGCGGGAGGCGGGCACCGCCGCGACGAGGCAGGCCCCCGCCAGTGGGGTCAGCCACAACGCGCTGAGCAGCGGCAATTGTGTCATAACAGCCCCGCCACGAAGAAACCGGCCGGCAAGCCGGTGGCGCCGACAAAGATGGTCAGCGCGTAGGACCGCGCGAAGCCGGTTTGTAGCCGTCGGGCATGTGTTGAGCCGGCACCGATCAGCCGGGCCACGCCTTCGACCGCGCCGTCGATCCGGCGCCGTTCGACGTTGACGAGCACACGCGATAGTCGTCGGCCGGGCCGCATGAACGCCGCCTCGTTGAGGCTGTCGGCGAACAGATCGCGTCGAGCGACGACGGCCGCGGTCGACACCCATTCGGAGGCAATCGTTTTCACCGGGCGACGCGCATACCTGTGATATCCGATCGCCACGCCGATCGCGACCACCGTCAGGGTAATGCTCGTCAACACCCAGCCGGGCCCGACAAGATGCGGCTCGGGCGAATCGGCCGGATTGGTGACCGGTCGCAGCCAGTCCGCGAGGGTGCCGCCGATGGCAAGCACGGCGCCGGCGCCCACTGATCCGCACGCCAGCACGATCATCGGTGCCGTCATAACGCCGGGCGATTCGTGTGGGTGGGCGCCGCGCCTCCAACGCGGTGCGCCGAAGAAGGTCATGACCATGACCCGGGTCATGTAGAACGCGGTAATCCCGGCGCCCAGCAGTGCCGCCGTGCCCAGCATCGCTCCGCCCAAACCCCCGGTCGCGTAGGCGACTTCGATGATCGCATCCTTGGAGAAGAACCCCGCCAGCGGCGGAACCCCGATGATGGCCAGATAACCCATTCCGAAGGTGGCGAAGGTGATCGGCATCGCGGTGCGCAGTCCGCCGTAGCGCCGCATGTCGGTCTCGTCGTTCATGCCGTGCATCACCGATCCCGCACCCAAGAACAGGCCGGCTTTGAAGAACCCGTGGGTGAGCAGATGCAGAATCGCCACCGAGTAGCCGGCCGGACCCAGCCCCGCCGCCAACACCATGTAACCGATCTGCGACATCGTCGATGCGGCCAAGGCTTTCTTGATGTCGTCCTTGGCGCAGCCGATGATCGCCCCGAACAACAACGTGACGGCCCCGACGAGTAACACCGCGGTGCGCGCGGCCGGGGCCGCATCGAAGACCGCGCCCGACCGCACGATCAGATACACCCCGGCCGTCACCATCGTCGCGGCATGGATCAGTGCGCTGACCGGTGTCGGCCCTTCCATTGCGTCACCGAGCCATGACTGCAACGGCACCTGCGCGGACTTACCGCAGGCGGCCAGCAACAACATCAAACCGATCAGGGTCAGCGTGTCCCGCGGGGCGGTCGGCGTCTTGGCGAATACTCCGGCGTAGGAGAAGGTCCCGAAATGGACGAACATCAGCGCCAGCGCCAGCGCCAGACCCACATCGCCGACGCGGTTGACGATGAACGCCTTTTTGGCCGCGGTGGCGGCGGCCGGCTTGTGCGACCAGAACCCGATGAGCAGGTAGGACGCCAAACCGACGCCCTCCCAACCGAAGTACAGGCCGAGATAGTTGTCGGCCAATATCAACAACAGCATCGCCGCGACGAACAGATTGAGATAGCCGAAGAACCGCCGGCGGGCGGGATCGTCGCGCATATATCCGATCGAGTAGAGGTGGATCAGCGCACCGACGCCGGTGATCAGCAGCACGAAGCACACACTCAGGGCGTCCAGTTGCAACCCGAAGTCGACCGTCAGCGAAGCCACCTTCACCCAGGTGCCCAGCGTTTCGTGCAGCACCCGCTCGGGCGCCGCGCGCGTTAGTAGGCCGGCGAACAACCAAACGCCGTAGGCGAACGAGATCAGCACCGTGGCGCATCCGGCGAGATGGCCCCACCCGTCGGTGCGCCTGCCGCCCAGGAGCAACAGCATCGCCCCGGCCAACGGCATCGCAATCAGGAACCACACCATCGGCGCCATGCCTCAGCGCCTGAGGCGGGTACGGTCGAAAAACACGGTGATGGCCAACTCGACCATCACCTCGCAGCCGGCGGCCAATGCGACGACCGCCGCGACCATCAGCAAAAGGTGGGCATCCACGCCCTTCAGCTTGGTTGTGGACGTCACCCGGCTGAACCCCGAATCGGGGGAAAACTCAGGTGATTCCGACCAGGCCCGGGTCGAAGGTCGCCCGAGCCGCCACCGATGCGGCGGCCGCCCTGACGATCACACCGGCGTCGGCGTCATAGCCCTTGGGGAAGACGATCTCGGCGCTGTCGTCCCCCTCGCGGTGCGCCATCAACCAGTCGTAGAGCAACCAGTCCAGGGCGCACGTGACGGTGAGCGGGTCCGCATCGGCGCTGTGCGATCCCGCCATGACGGAGTTGAGCGCGTCCAAGTGTTCGCGGCGAGCAGCATCCTTGTTGACACCGGAACTGTCGAACAACAACATCGACAACGTCAGCGGAAACCGTCGCCCCGCCTCCGTGCGCACCACCCAGCGGCCACCCATCCACGGCCGCGCCGGATCCACCTGCTGCATCTCTCCGAAGCCGCCCACGACGCCGAGGGTGGGTTGGTCAAGGTGGCCGTCCAACGGAGCCGGGCCCAGCAACCCCAGCGGCCGGCGAGCACAGATCGAGAACAATGCCGCCGTGCCGATGATCTTGCCGGCGCGCAGATCCGGTGTGATCCCAACCGATGCGGCTGATTCGGCGTACTCGAGACACAGCCGGTCCAGCACGCGGTGCAGGTCCAGCAGGTCGTCGCGCTCGGCCGCATCCGCGGGTCCGCGTCCACCGCCCAGGATTTCGCCGAACCGCCCGGCGGCCGCGATCAACGCGTCGTCGAGAGCTTCCAGGTGCGTGGCCACCAAGCGATCCGCTTCGTCGTCGGCGACCACCAACCGCTGCAGCAATGTCGGCACGCCGGCCGCGGTGGCCCAATAGAACCCGATCTGCCCATCGCCCTGGACGATCCGCGGCCTCATCGCCGCCGCCAGATGACGACGCGATTGTTCCCCGAGTCCGCAACCGCCAGCCGGTCCCCGTACAGCGACAGCCCGTAGGGCCAGCACAGGGTGTCGCGCTGCACGGAGGTCCAGCGATTCTCGCCGTTGGCACCGAAATGCGGCTGGGCCAACACATGGTCGGCCGCATGGCCCCGCGTTGGGATATTGTCCCACAACAGAATTCGGTTGTTTGCGGTATCGGCCACCGCCAGCCGATCGCCCGCCAGGCCGAGCGCATAGGGGAACCGGAATCGATCACCGGTGTGCGGACCGTACGGCCATTCCTGCGAACTACCGAATTCCGGCTGGCCGATCAAGACATCGGCGGGACCATCGCGATCCGGAGGAGGCGACCAGCCCAGGATGCGATGGTTGCCCGCATCGGCGATCAGCAGCAGATTGTCGTGGCCGGCGATGTCGTGTGGCCAGCGAAAGCTCGCCGGCCCGGCGCTCTCGCCGCGGTTCTCCTCGCGGTGTGCGGCACTCGGTTGACCGAGCACGACGTCCGCGGGCTGGCCGGGTCCGGGAATTCCGTTGTGCCAGCCCAGGACACGACGATTGCCGGTGTCGGCCACCCAGAACGCGTCACCGATCGCCGCGATGCCGAACGGCCAGTAGAAGGAACCGGCCCAGCAGCCGGCGCCGCCGTTGGGCTCCACCGAGGACGCGTCCGGTTGTCCAAGGACGACGTCCGGTGCGACGTCGCTGTGTCGCGGCACGGTGTCCCAGACCAGAATGCGATGATGCCACGCGTCGGCGACGACGAGCCGACCGTCGTGCACCAGCACCCCGGTCGGCAGGTTCATCCCTCGTTCCGGTCCCCGACCGCCGGCCGCGCGTCCTTCCGTCGCTCCGTCCGGTTGCCCCAGCACCACGTCGGCCGGCTGCTCGTCGGCCGTTGGGATGCCGTGCCACAGCAAGATTCGATGGTTGCCGGAGTCGGCGACGACGAGGTGCTCGGCTCCCAGGAACACGCCCCGCGGCGAATACATCCACGCCATGGTGGGTTTGGCCGGGGGTAGGGCGAGCCCGCCCGGAGCCGGTGCGCCCAGCCAGACCTCCGGTGACCACCCGCCGCTGTAGTTAAGGTCGGCGACCGGGTCGACCCGTGGCGGCAGGGCGGTGACGTTGCGCCGGACCGTGTAGCGGCTCATCCGCGCACTCGGACCCAAACGTCTCCGTCGTCGACGCGCAGTGGCAACTGTTCGAGTTGCGCCCCGGGCGCACTCAAGCATTCCCCCGAGGATGCGTCGTAGCAGAAACCATGCCACGGGCAGGTCAGGGTGCCGTTCTCGGCGTCGAGTATCGCGTTGTCCAATGGCAGTGCCTCGTGCGCGCATTCGTTGCGGTAGGCGGACAATCGATGGTCGACGCTGACGACGATCACCTCGGCGCGCTCTCCGGAGTCCGCCGTCAGGCTGCGCGCGGTCACGTCGCCGTCGACCAGCCCCGCGGCGGGGCCGAGCTTGGCCCAGCCGTCGCGGCCGGCGGCCGGGCCGATGCGAAGGGCTTCGAGGGGTATCAGGGTCGGCGACGGCTCGTTGGGCAGTACTTCCACGGCCGAGATCGCGGGCACGCCCTGCACCAGCGCCTCTTCGACGAGATTGCGCAGGGTCACCGACGACATCGAACAACCGTTGCAGGACCCCTCCAGCCGCACGTAGGCGGTGCCGTCCTCGACGCGGACCAGGGTGACATCGCCGCCGTGGCTCTGCAATTGGGGCCGCACCGATTCCAGCACCCGGCCGGCGTGGGTGAGTGGGTCCGGCCGGATGATTCCGTGCAACGACAGCAGCAGATGCACCACCGGCTCGTCGACCAGCTCGAAGAGCACCGCGCGTGCGGCGTCGTCCGCGCGCATGCGGCGCACCATGGTGGTCAGTCCGGCGCGGTGCACGGCCTCGAGGGCATCCTTGAGTTCTTCGGCCACGGCGCGGGCCTTCGGGTCGAGCTCGGCCAACGCCGCTACCGCGTCGTCGACTCGCTTGGCCAGCTCGTCGAGGTGAGGCTCGGAAACCTTGGCCGCCACCGTCATCGGACGTCCTCAGACCGTAAAAGTGTCAACTGCCTGGCGATCTCGTCGAGCACGCCGCGCACCGCCCGCACCGCATCGTGGTCTTGTTGTTCCTCGAACAGGAAGCGCGCCTCGTAGAGCTTTGCCTTGGCCTGATCGAACAGCCCGAGGTGGGCCAGCGCATTGCCCTGATTGGCCAGCACCCTGGCCCTGCCCAACGGGTCGGTCTCGCGGTCGCGGACGGCGAGCACGGCTTCGTAGCGTTCGACCGCCTCGACCAGGTTGTCGGCCTGGTGCTTGGACGGCGTGTACACCAACGAATTCGCCAGGTTCAGCTGCACGCTCGCCCACTGTTCGGGGTAGCTCTCGGCGGTGTACACCTTCAGCGCGGAACGCAGCGATTGCGCCGCCACTCCGAGGCGCAGCTGCCCGGACGCCTCCACCATCGGCATCGTCAGGTAGGCCGTCGCCAGGTTCGCGTGCGCCGAAGCCCACAGCAGCGGCGCCTCGTCCCGCAACACCAGCTGCAGCGCGGAGTGATAATGCGGTATCGCCTGAGCCAGCACCCCCGGATTGTCTTGGGCGCGTTCGTGTATGAGTCCGGCGACGGTGAGGTGCAGTTCCGCCCGGGCGATGCGCAGCCCGTCGGCGCCGTCCAGTAGGCGCAACGCCCGTTCCAGGTACGGCTGAGCCGACGGTTCATCGACGTCGCGGCAGATCGAGCCGGCGGCCCCGATCAGCATGCCTTCCAGACAGGGCGACACTTCGGCGGCGCAGCGTGCGGCGCGCTCGAGCAGCGCGACCGCCCCCGCCGAATCTCCTTGCGCAACAGCATGACTGGCCTGCGCGGACAGTGCGACGGCGGCGAGTTCGCCGGTGCTGGGTTCGGCCTCGGGCGGACTGTCGCGCCGCCCGGTGGTGAACAGCACGAGGTCGACCAGCACGCCGAATTCACCCAGTTCGGCGCGTAGCGTGTCGGTGTCGACGCCCTCGGGCGCCAGCACGAACCGGTTGTAGCGGGTCATCGGATCATCGGCGGTCAACTGCTGCAATGCCGCCTCGACGTCGCCGGAATGGGCCAGCTGCAGTGCCCGCAGGCCGTCGGGCCAGACGGTGGGTTCGTTGCCGTCCAGCAAGGCCGTGCGCACCGCGTCGTGGCCGGCGCCCGAGGGGATCAGCAGGTAACCCAATGGCAACGGGAAAGCGCCGAGCGCCTGCGGTCTGGCAGCCAGGGCGGCGGGCGGGGCGACTTCAGCGGTGGTGGTCATGGCGTTCATCCGTTGCGCGGTCCTCGGATATTGCGTTCGGCGGCACGCTTGATCAGGCCGGCGGACAACTCGGCTCGGCGTTTGGTGGAGTGCCCATCGATCCGCTTTCGCACCACACCGTCGGCGAACACGACGATGATCTCGACGAACCAGCGGCCGCATTCCTCGACGACGACGGTCTGCACGTCCAGTGCTTCGTCGGCGGAGCTGTCGGCGCGGACCTCCGTCGGCGGGCGCTGTGACTCACCGCCGTCCGTCAGCCGCTCAGCCACCAGAATCACCCCGGCGGCTCCAGCCGGGCCCGCAGCGGGATGCGCAGCGACGTGGTTGCATCGTCCCAGAATGCACCAACAACGCCCGATATCGCGCGGTCGGCGATCACTTCCCGGATGAGCAGCGATCGGTCACCCGCGGGGTTGCGTTGCTTGAGCAGCAGTCCCCCGCTGCGCGGACCGCGCAGCGGGATCAGCCACAAGTCGTCGTCGCGAACCAGTGCCGCCACCGCGTCGGACGGAAATCGACTGGCCGCCAACCCGGCATCCAGCCGCAAGTATCCGTCGGCGGTGAATTCGACGGTGACCTCGGGAGCGGCGGCCGGCCGAAGGACGGCCAGGTGGTCGGCCTCGATGCGGTCGACGACCAGCTCCATGGCCGCCTGCACCGGTGCGGACAGGTCCGCGCCGAGCTCCACGCCTTGCACCTCGATCAGATAGACGGTGATGTCGGTGGGGCAGTCCTCACCGAGTGCCCAGCGGGCGAATGCGACGGCATGGTCCCAGCGGAAGGAGTGGGTGTGCAGACCCTGCAGCGGCGGCAGGTCCACCAACTCCGCGGCCGGCACCTTGAAGATGGTGCCCGGCGCCGAGCCCGTGGCCGCCGCGTCGACGATCACCACCCGTTCGGCGCCGCGCATCTGAAACGCGACGTCCATGCCCGCGGTACCGCCGTCGACCAGGCGAGCCCCGCCGGGGACCCCGCGTTCCCAAAGGTGGCGGACCAGAACCGGCCCGACACCGTCGTCGCCGCGCAACAAGTTGCCGCATCCCACCACCAACACCGCACACCCGGGGGCTTCCAAGTGGTGGGCGTCGCCGGTCGCGGCGGTGCCCATGCCGCAATCCGAAGCAGTCAGATCACACCATCCCGTTGATCACGAACTGGGACAACTCCTTACCCGTCTTGCCGTCGTAGGCGTGCACCGTGCACACCAGACAGGAGTCGAAACTGCGGGCCACGTGACCCAGCTCGACCGGGTCTTCGGCATCCACGATGGGCGAACCGACCAGCGCGCTCTCGATCGGGCCGAGCACCGCTCCGCTGTCCCGCGGGCCGATGTTCCACGCAGTGGGCGTGACCACCTGATAGTTCTTGATCTTGTTGTCCTCGAGCACAATCCAGTCCGACAGTGCGCCGCGGGCCGCCTCGGTGGACCCGAATCCCATCCCTTCGGCGTGTTCGGTCGGCTTGGAGTAGAAGCTCTCCTTGAGGTCGAGCTGGTCCAGCCATTGGCGGGTCCACTTGTAGTACTTCGGCCCCTCGTGCATGCGGGCCAGCTGGCGGACCATCACGCTGGGCCCGATCTGGTTCATGATGTCCACGAACAGCGGGTCGTTGTCCTGATGCGCGGCGGCGTTGGGACCGCCCGCGGCCATCCGGCGGGCCAGCGGTCCGGCTTCCAGCGGGATGTTGCCCAGGTTGCCCACGGCGTACCGCGGCGATTTGGCCCAGCTGTACTTGCCCTGTTTGCGCCCCAGCTCCGGATCGATCGGGATCGTCTCGCCCTCGAACGGGTGCAGCGGGCGGCTGCCCTCGTAGAACGAATGGGTGACGTCCTCGCGGACGTTGGCCTGGTCGAACTCGTACCATTGCCCCCTGGCGTAGACCCCGGAACGTCCGATCAGCGCGGCGTTGCGCCCGGCGATGGTCGGGTTCTCATACAACGACGGGTCGAAGTAGGTGCCGGTGGAAATGTAGTTGCCGACGCCGGCGCCGTACTTGTCCAGGCCGACGTCCAGGCAGTAGCGGATGAAAAAGCCGCAGTCGCTGTTGTATTGGGATTCGTTCTCGTCCACCCAGGCGAGCACGTCTGCCCAGCTCTTGTTCTCCAGCCAGCGGTCGATGCTGCACCCCAGCCAGCGCGCTTCCAGCCAGTTGTCCTTCCAGTGCTCGAGGATCGCGATCGAACGCGTGACGTCCGACAGCGTCGGTGCGCACATCACCCCACCGGGCACCATGAAACTCGAGTGCGGCCACTGCCCGCCGAAGATCGCGTAAACCTCGACCGGCTTCGCCGAAAGCACCACGCCCGGTTGATAACTCGTGCCGACGTACGGGGCGAACCGGCGCACCGCTTCGTCATAGAGCTTGGACTTCGCGTAGTTCTTGTTGGTCAGGTCGATTGCGAACAGCGCATAAAAGTAGCGCGGGATGGACTGCAGCGTCTCGCAGGCCTGGCAGATGTTGCGCACCAGGGTGGCGTTGGGTGGCATGTGCGTTCGCCACGCGGTATCCAAGGCGTACGCCGACTTGTAGAGGTGGCTGCCACCGCAGATGCCGCAGATCCGCGGGCACACGATGAGGCCGGCCTGAGGATCCTTACCCCGCAGGATGATTTCGAAGCCCCGGAACATCGCGGCCTCCGTCCAGGCCGACGTGACGACGCCGTCCTCAACGGTGACGCGAACGTCGAGGTCTCCCTCGACGCGGCCCAATGGGCTGACATAGAGGTCGAGCGCGGTCATGGATAGTCCTCCTGAAAGTTGTTGCGAGACCGGGGCTGTGGGTGTGCCGAGTCGTCAGACGACGAACATGTCTTCCTTGGACCATTGCGGGGCGGCGATGCGGGCGGCCGCGGCGTGGGCCATGTAGGTGAGGTGATCCGAGCCCTCCGGAACCTCCCGGGGGATCATGCCGCTGACCTTCTGTGTCTTGAACACGGTTCCCGGCGCCAGGTCGAAGTGTGGAAATTCCGGTTCGGTGCAGCCCAGGCACGGCATGCCGGCCCGGGTCTTCGACGACTGGCGGTTCCACAAGATCCGGTTGCATGGCGAGTGCGTCATCGGACCCCGACAGCCGAATTCGTAGAACAGGCAGCCGGTGCGGGTACCCTCACCGAAGGACATCGTCGACTGCTTGTATTCGAAGAATTGCACTCGGGTACAGCCGGTTTGGGTAAACGTCTTGAAGAAGGTCTCCGGCCGGTGCAACTCGTCCAGGGTGATGTCGCCGGCCCGCCCGGTCGCCAAGGCGACCAGGATTTGGGTGATCCAGTCGGGGTGTGCGGGACAACCGGGGATGTTGATCACGGGCAGGCCCATCTTGGACCGGAAGTCGGGGCCCAGGAACCCGCCCTTGTCGCGCTTGTGGAACTGCAGGCCGGTCGACGCCGATGGGTTGGGCTCCATGGCCGGGATGCCGCCGAAGCACGCACAGTCGCCGATGGCTACCACGATCTGCGCCGCGCCCGCGAGGTCGGTGACCCAGTCCTTCATCGCGCGGTCGGCGAACATGTCCATGCGCCCGGTGCCGTTGGGCGCCTCGATCACCGTGCCCTCGAATACGAAGATATCCAGCGGCCGGTCGCCGTTGGCGCAGTCCCAGAAAACTTTCTGCGCATTTTTCCCGAGCTCCAGCCCCAATGACGGGTGCCACAATAAATCGAGCCCGAAGTCGACAATCAGATCGACGACATTCGGCTCCTCGGCATTGAGAAATGACATGGTATTTCCGCTGCATGCCCCGCCTTGAAACCATAAAACGGAAGCCATAGGAACTCCTCTCGGAATAACGGTCGAGGGCGCGACCGCGGGATAATCGTGGGCGAAAGTTTGTTATTGCGGGAGATGCTTGCCGAACGCACGGGCTACCTGCACCAGGAAGCCCAGGCCGCGGTTGATGTCCTTGTCCCTGGTCACCCGCCAGAGTCCGAACAACCCCTTGGGGCCACCGGGGTCCGCCTTGGCTGCGGCCTTGCCTTCGACGAGGGCCTGACCCAGCTCGGCCAGCACGTCGGTCGCCCGCGGGTCGATGAGAGGCGACTGCAGGATCTTGGTCAACGCCGGCGTCGCCGTCACGAGCGCCGCCGCCAGCGACGCCAGACTCGCGGCGAGCGCCTGCATGTCGACCGATCGCAGCTCGGATGCCACACCGTCGAAACCGGGCAGATTGGCGCTCGACGCCTCCCGTGCTCCGGTCCGCAGCTCGTCGACCGCGGACGCCAGCGTGTCGGTGATCTCGTCACCGCGTCGGACGAAGCCGTCTAGGCCGGTCAGCAGGATCGCCAGCAGATCGGCGTGGTCGAGCAAGTCGTTCAGCGACGCGGCGACGGCGGGGTCGTCGAGCCGGTCGCGCAGTTGGTCGGCCGGCGAGATGGCGACGTGACCGTTTGCCGACATGGCACCTCCTTGAGGGATCGGGCGGGCTGGTCCCGATTCCGAGTGAACCGCAGCGGGCTGTGGCCTCAATCACAAGCTAGCGGCCAGTGTGCACTGTGCCTATCGTTTTCACGCAGCTGCTGTCAGGATTGCGAAGAGTTAGGCGCGTTGGCGCGCGCTGGGCCAGCAGGAGACTTGCATGATCGCCACAGATTATTTAGGCAACTCTTCATCTTTCGATGACGCGTCCACACGCCCCCGAGCAGGTGATTCGCGGTGTCGCGGCTGACGCGTCTGGGCTATATCGACATCCGCCGGACGGCGAATCCGGTGCGGCGCAAGGTGCGCTCGCGCGGGGTCCCGCCCGCCCTGGCCGGCAACGAGATCTTCTACACCGAGAACCCGACCGAGGCCAGGCGGTTGATGGCCAAGGCGTTGGCGCCGTTGTCGTTGCAGGTCGGGCCTGACGACGCTGCGGGGTTTGCTGCGACTATGAACGGCGTACGGCTGCGCAACGTGAGCATGCTCTACCTCGACGTGCACGTCGCGGCCACCATCGACATCCCGGTACTCGGCCAGTACTTCGGCGTGCACATGCCGATGAACGGGCGGGCGCTGGTCGAGCACCGCGGCCGCAGCTTCGAAGCCAACACGATCCGGGCACTGGTGACGAGCCCCGGCGAGGCGCTACGGATCCAGTTCGACCACGACTCCCCGCAACTGTTGATCAGGATCGAACAGCGCGCGATGGCGGCTCACCTGACCCGGCTGCTGGGCAGAAGCTTGTCCAAGCCGCTGGTGTTCGAGCCGGATTTCGACCTGGCCACCGAGGCCGCGATGCGGTGGCACACCGCCGTGCAACTCATCCACACCGAGGTGTTCCATCCGGGATCGCTGATCCAGCGAGGCCAGGGCATCGGGGCCATCGAAGAATTGGTCATGAGCACGCTGCTGCAGCTGCAACCGTCCAATTACCACGCGGAGTTTCTGCAGCCTGCCCAGCCGGACCCGCGCCGGGCCGTGGTCCATGACGCGATGAACTACATCGACGATCACCTCGCCGAGCGCATCACGATGGACGATCTAGCCAAGGCGGTGCACATGAGTGTCCGCTCGGTCCAGCAGGGTTTCCGCGAGGAGTTGAACATGACACCGATGACCTACGTTCGCGAGCGCCGGCTGGAACGGGTGCACGAGGAACTCATGGACGCCATGCCCACCGATGGGATCACCGTCACCGCCGTCGCCGAGCGTTGGGGTTTCCACCACCTCGGCAGTTTCGCCGTGGAGTACCGCAAGCGGTGGGGTGAGGCGCCGTCCGACACGCTGCGGCGCTAGGGCCGCCGCTACACCGCCTACGACGCGCGGCGCACGGCGCTGACCTGCCGCCAGCCCAGCTCGGGGTGCGAGACCAGATGCCGGATCAGCAGCTCGGTCGCCATCGGCGGGGTGCGTTGGCTGACGACGTACCAGGGCCGCTTGATCGGGGTGCCCGCGACGGGCAGCTCGATCAGCGCCCCGGCTTCGAGCTCCCGCTGCACCGCCTGGCGCGACACCAGCGTGACGCCCAGCCCCGCGACCGCCGCCGACACCACGGCGCCGTGCGACCCCAGGACCAGCTGCGGGGGCGCCACGTCGAGCTCCTCGAGCAACGTCATCAGCGTCGAGCGGGTCCCCGAACCCTGCTCACGCAACAACCAGGTGGCCGTCGCCGGCGCAAAGCCCTCGGCCAGGTCCGGACGGCCCACGACAATCAGGGTGTTCGGGCTGGTCGCGCGCACCCGGACCTTCGAACGCAGCTCCTCGGGCGGGCGGCCGGCGAAGACCAGGTCGACTTCGTGTCGCGACAGCATCGGCCACAGCGCGCCGCGTGCGGCCACCTCGACGTGCAGCACCACGCGGGGGTGTTGCTCACGAAACGACGCCAGCGCCGCGGGGATCAGCAGCTCCCCCGCCGATGTCACCGCGGCCAGCCGAATCGAACCGGTTTCCGGATCCGCCTCGCCGCGCGCGGCCAGGATCGCTTCGTCGTGCAGGCCGAGGATCCGTCGTGCGTACTCGACGTAGCGCAGCCCCGCCGGCGTCAGGCGCACGCCCCGACCGTGGCGGTCGACCAGGGTGATCCCGATGTCGCTGCTGAGTGCCCGCAGCGCCGACGAAATCGAGGACTCGGTGACGACCAGACGTTCGGCGGCGCCGCGCACCGAACCGGTATCGGCGACCTCGACCAGCGCCCGCAGCCGCGCATTGGTCGTCACGCGCTCTCCCGTGTGTCGAACACCCGACTGGCGAGCAGATCCACCGCTTCGATCGTGGTCAGTTCGGGCAGCCCGACCGGCGTGCCGGTTTGTTCCAGCAATCGCCGCGCGTGCCGCAGCCGGGCGCGCTCTAGGGCGTTGCGCACGCTGCGTGCGTTGGCGAACCATGGCTGGTCGCGACGGCGATGCAGGTATTGCCGCAGCACGGCGCGCGCATCGTCGGAAAACCGGTACCCCAGGCCGGTGATCATCAACCCGGCGATGTCCTCGAGCTCGCCCACCGTGTAGTCCGGGAAGGCGATGTGGTGCGCGATCCGGCTCTGCATGCCCGGATTGGCGGAGAAGAACTGGTCCATTTTGTCTGCGTAGCCGGCCAATATCACCACCAGGTCGTCGCGGTTGTTTTCCATCACCTGCAGCAGGATTTCGATGGCTTCGCCGCCGTAGTCCCGCTCGTTCTCGATCTTGTAGAGGTAGTAGGCCTCGTCGATGAACAACACGCCACCCATCGCCCGTTTGATGACGTCCTTGGTTTTGGGAGCGGTGTGTCCGACGTACTCGCCGACCAGATCGTCGCGGGTGACGCTGACCAAATGGCCGCGCCGCAGATAGCCCAGCCGGTGCAACAGATCGGCCATCCGCGTCGCCACCGTGGTCTTGCCGGTGCCGGGATTGCCGGTGAAGGACATGTGCAGGGTGGGCTGCGGGGCGCTGACGCCGAAGCGCTCCCGCATCCGGTCGACCAGCAGCAGCGCCGCGATCTCGGCGATGCGGGTTTTCACCGGTTCCAGACCCACCAGCTCGCGGTCCAGCGCCGAGAGCACCTCGTCGACGCCCGAGGCCGCCCGCGCCGCCGCCAGATCGACGACGGCGTCCGGGCCGAGCACCTCGAGTTCGCCGGCATCGCCCGGGTCCGGGCCGGCGTCACCGGGCCGGAAACCAAACGCGGTCATGGCGATATTCGTACCGCTGCCCGACCGGCCGAGCCGTCGCGTATGCGTAGGTCGTGTAACCGATCTGCCGGTTGGCCCGCTCGGCGCGCTCCAGCCGGAACCCGGGCTCTTCGGCGGGCCGGTTGACGATGAACGAGAACGCCGTGGTCTGCCGGCCCAGGCTGGCGTCGTAGGCGTTGAGCCGGACGTAGCTGTTCGGGTTCGCCGCCCGGCAGGCATTCATCTCGAGCAGCACCCCGGCCGCGTCTTTGAGATCGAACATCGGCAGCCCCCACATCTCCCAGTACGTGTTGCGTGGATGGGGGTCGTCGGTGAACTCCACCGACAACGGCCACCCATGGTCGAGCGCATAGGTGATTTGTGCGGTGATCTCCTGATCCGTGAAGTCGGGCAAGTAAGAAAACGTGCCCTGCGTGATTCGCATGGGGTGGACCTTTCGGACGAGTCAGACCCGGGTTGGCGTCGCAACGACGTCCGGGGTATCGGTGGATTCGTAGTTGAAGGTGATGTCGCCCCAGGTGGCCAGCGCGGTGTCGAGCGCGCGGTTGCGCGCCGCCGCCTTCTTCAGGATCTCGGGGCCCTCCTTGTAGTAGTCGCGGCCCTCGTTGCGGGCCTTGATCATGGCCTCCAACGCGACGCGGTTGGCCTCGGCGCCCGCGGCGATGCCCATCGGGTGCCCGATGGTGCCGCCGCCGAACTGCAGCACCACATCCTCACCCAGGTAGTGGATGAGCTGGTGCATCTGGCCGGCGTGGATGCCGCCCGACGCGACCGGCATGACGCCCGGCATGGACGCCCACTCCTGGTCGAAATACAGTCCTTTGACCGGATCGGCGGCGACGCTGTCCAGCCGCAACGTGTCGTAGAAGCCGGCGATCGTGTTGGGGTCGCCTTCGAGCTTGCCAACCACGGTTCCGGCGTGAATGTGGTCGACGCCCGCGAGCCGCATCCACTTCGAGATCACGCGGAAGCTCACACCGTGGCTTTTCTGCCGGGTGTAGGTCCCGTGCCCGGCGCGGTGCAGGTGCAGGATGACGCTGTTGTCGCGGGCCCACTTGGCCATCGACTGGATGGCGGTGTAGCCGATCGTCAGGTCGATCATGACGATCACCGACCCCAACTCGGCGGCGAACTCGGCCCGCTCGTACATCTGCTCCATGGTTCCGGCGGTGACGTTGAGGTAGTGGCCCTTGATCTCGCCGGTGGCGGCCTGAGCCCGGTTCACCGCCTCCATGCAGAACAGAAAGCGGTCCCGCCACCGCATGAACGGCTGAGAGTTGATGTTCTCGTCGTCCTTGGTGAAATCCAGCCCGCCGCGCAGCGCCTCGTACACGACGCGGCCGTAGTTGCGCGCGGAAAGCCCGAGCTTCGGCTTTGTAGTGGCACCCAACAGGGGTCGCCCGAACTTGTTGAGGTGTTCGCGCTCGGTGACGATCCCGTGGGCGGGGCCCTGGAACGTCTTCACATAATGGGTCGGGATCCGCATATCTTCCAGGCGCAGCGCCTTGAGCGGCTTGAACCCGAACACGTTGCCGATGATCGAACTGGTCAGGTTGGCGACCGAGCCCTCCTCGAACAGGTCGAGATCGTAGGCGATCCAAGCAATCCACTGTCCGGGCACGTTAGGCACCGCGTCGACTCGATAACACTTGGCCTGGTAGTGCTCGAAGGTGGTCAGCCGGTCGGTCCAGACCACCGTCCATGTCGCGGTGCTCGACTCCCCTGCGACGGCCGCACCCGCCTCCTCCGGCGGTACCCCCTCCTGCGGGGTGATCCGGAACGCACACAGGACGTCGGTGTCCTTCGGTTCGTAATCCGGCTGCCAGTAACCCATCTCCGCGTACGGGATCACTCCCGCGTTCCATCTCTCAGTCATGGCTCGAATCGTGTCAGCGAAACAATCAACCTGTCCATCGATAATAGAGCGCTAACACTTAGGTAAACAGTTAAGTAAGAGCTTCACCCCGCCGCTTCCACCATTTGGGTGACGCCGGGTCATCGCTGCTGCTCTTAGCGTGTGCGCACGCCGAGAGACAGGAGCTTCGATGAGCACATGCGCACAGACCGCCCAGGCCATGCTGGCGTCCGGCAAGGGCATCCTCGCCGCCGACGAGAGCATCGCGACCATGTCCGCGCGGCTGGAACAGGCGGGCGTCACCGCGACCGCGGACAGCCGGCGCACCTACCGCGAGATCCTGGCCACCACGCCGGGCCTGGCCGACGGGGTTTCCGGGATCATCTTCTGCGAGGAAACGCTGGGGCAGGTGACCAGCGACGGGCGCCCGTTCCCCCAGGCCGTCCGCGACCTCGGCATGCTGCCCGGCATCAAGGTGGACACCGGCGCCAAGCCCGGTCCGGGCCTGCCCGGTGAAACAGTGACCGAGGGGTTGGACGGGTTAGCCGCGCGCCTGGCCCGCTACGCCGAGATGGGCGCGGCCTTCGCCAAGTGGCGTGCGGTATTCGCCATCGACGCCGCGACACCCAGCCGAGGAGCCATCGTCAGCAACGCCAACGCGCTGGCGCGCTACGCGGCCGCCTGCCAGCAGGCGGGCCTCGTGCCGATCGTCGAACCCGAGGTGCTGATGACCGGATCGCACAGCATCGAGCGCTGCGCCGAGGTGACGGCAAGCGTGCACGCCGCCGTGCGGCAACAATTGAACCTGTTGCGTGTGGACCTGTCCGGCATCGTGCTCAAGCCCAACATGGTCATCGAAGGCGAAGAGCACCCGGTGCAGGCGACGCCGGAACAGGTTGCCGAGGCAACGATATCGGTCCTGCGCGGCTGGCCGGCGAAATTGGCTGGTGTCGCGTTTCTTTCGGGCGGGCAGCCGCCCAGCCGGGCGACCGCGAACCTGGCAGCGATGCAAGCACACCGCACGCCGTGGCCGTTGACATTCTCCTTCGGTCGAGCGCTGGTGTCGCCGGCGTTGGCGGCCTGGGGCGGCGTCGAGACGAGGGTCGCCGCGGCACAGCACGCGCTCTCCGAGCACGTGGCGGCGAACTCCGCCGCCGTGCAGCTGCAGGCGTCGCTTCAGTCGGCCTGATTGGCGCGCCGGGCATCGCCCAACGGCACGGTCACCGTCACCGTGGTGCCGGATGGGGGGCCGGAACTCACCGACCGCACGGATAACCGGCCGCCGACCAGCTCCGCACGCTCGGTCATGGACAACATGCCGTAACTGGTCAAGGCCCGAGGGGGTGCGGAATCGGGCGCGTCCAAGCCGCGGATGCCTATCCCGTCGTCGGCGACTTCGAGTCGAGCGACTCCCGCTTCGACCGCGAAGCGCACGCTCGCCGTCAGCGCGCGGGAGTGTTTGACGACGTTCTGCAGGCACTCCTGGGCGATGCGGTACAGCGCGACCTCGACGTGTTCGGGCAGGCGTTCGTCGGCCAGCTGCAGGTCGAGATCCACCTCGGGGATCGTCGACGCCAGGCTGGCCAACCCACCGGCCAGACCCAGGTCGTCCAGCACCGGCGGACGCAGCCCGCCGATCGCCGACCGCGCCTCGGCCAGCGTGAGATCGACTAGGTCCCGGGCCTTTTCGAGTTGTTCGGAAGCCTCGGCGGTGTCGTCCGTCTCGACCGCGTGCGCCGCGGCATCGAGTCGGTAGCTCAGGCTCACCAGCCGCTGCGAGATCCCGTCATGGATGTCCCCGGCCAATCGCCTGCGCTCGGACTCTTGCGCGGCGATCACCTGTTCGGCGAAGCTGCCGTGCACGCGTTCCCGGGCGGCCAGCTGCCGGTGCATGCGAGCTTGATCCAGCGCGCCGGCGGTCAGTCGGCCGATCGCCAGCAACAGCTGGATGTCGCGGTCGGTGAACTCACGCCGCGCAACCGTGTGCACGTTGAGCACACCGACGAGTCCACCCAACCCGGTTTCCATCGGGACCGACGCCATCGACGTGAAGTCCGACCCCCGCAATGCCGGGATCGGGACATAGCGCGGGTCCTCTTCCTTTCCGCTGGTGATGACGACGGGGTCGCGGTTTTGAGCTACCCAACCGGAGACGCCTTCGCCCAAGCGCAGCTGAACCTGGCCGATGCATTCGTCGAACGGCGGCGTGGCGCCGGCCAGCGTGAGCGACTCCCCGGAGTCGTCGAGCACATGCACGAAGCACACATCGGAGGCGGTAGCCGCGGTGATCAGCCGGGCCACGGCCGCGGCCACCGGCTCCACGGCCGGGCCGCTGCCCGTGGCGGCCACGATGTCGAGCAGCAGCGCCACCTCGCGGTCCGCGTCCACCAGGCCCCGGACCGATCCAGTCACTGGTAGATGCCTTCCCGCAGGGCCACCGCCACCGCCGCGGTGCGATCGCCGACGCCCAGCTTTCGGTAGATGGAGCGCAGGTGGCTCTTGACCGTCTCGTCGCCGATGACGAGTTTGCTGGCGATGCCCCGGTTGGACAGGCCGGCCACCACGAACGACAGGATCTCGCTCTCCCGCTGGCTCAGGCCCTGGCGGGCGCCCGGCCAGAATTCGTCGCGCTGCAGTCGGGCGGCCGTGTCGGCGGCGCGGGCGGCCAGGCCGGCGTCAATGGCGGTCGAACCGGCGTGCACATATTCCAGCTGGCGCACCAACTCGTCGCTGCTGATGCCCTTGAGCAGATAGCCCGACGCCCCCACCCGCAGCGCCTGGAACAAGTACTGCTCGTCCTCGTAGACCGATAGCAGGATCACCTTGCTGGCAGGGGTGCGCTCTCGGATGTCGCGGCACAGGTCCAGTCCGCTGGCGCCCTGCATCCTGACGTCGCACAGCACGATGTCGGGTTGCAGGCTCGCGATCACCTGGAGCGCGTTGTCGGCGCCAACCGCCTCCCCGACGACCCGCACCCGGTTTTTGAAAGCGGCAAGCATGGCCTTGAGCCCCTCGATGACCATTTCGTGGTCATCGACCAATACCACCCGAACGGGCGCCGTAATCGACGCAGCGGCAATCGGCATCATTCGAACACGATAAGGGCGAAAACCAATACCGTCATCCGCTTTTCAGGGCGGCCTGTCACCCCCCGGATTTCCCCGCGTTGGGGGGATCCGGAATTGAGACCCGTTGTCCTAGCGTGTCGGCAACGACTTGGGAGGAGGAGCCGCATGACGTTCCCGGTTTTGGTGGCGTCGGTGCTACCGGCCGACTTCGCCGAGCTTGGCCGCGACGTCACGGCCATCGAGCAGGCGACGGTCGATCGCATTCAGTGGGATGTCATGGACGGCCGGTTCGTCCCGAATCTGACCTTCGGACCCGACGTGATCGCCGCCTGCCGCGACCGGGTCACGATCGGCTTCGAGGCGCACCTGATGGTCGAGGAGCCGGACCCGATGCTGCCGCGGTGGGTTGAGGCCGGCTGCGAGATCGTCATAGTGCATGCCGAGGCGTGCCGGCACCTGCACCGCACCCTGTCCTGGATTCGCGAACTCAGTGCCCGCGCCGGTGTGGCACTCAATCCGGCCACTGCACTGGACGAGGTCGTCAACGTGCTCGACATCACCGACCTGCTCCTGATCATGACGGTCAACCCCGGATTCGGCGGTCAGGACTATCTGGTCAGCATGGAGTCCAAGATCGCGGCGGCCCGCGCCGAAATCGACAGGCGGGGACTGGAAATCGAACTCGAAGTGGACGGCGGCATCGGACCGCACACCATTGCCGGTGCCGCGGCGGCCGGAGCCGACGTGTTCTGCGCCGGTTCGGCGTTGTTCGCCGGACCGAACATGACCGACCGGGCGAACGCATTACGCGCCGCCGTCCGTCGGACCAACGGAAGGCTGGTATCGCGATGAGCACGGCACCGAAAGCGACCCTCACACCCGAGGTAGCCGAAACTCCGCTTCGGACAGACGATTTGGACCAGCTTGCGATCAACACGCTGCGGTTCTTGGCGGCCGACGGGGTGCAGGCCGCCAACAGCGGGCACCCCGGGCTGCCGTTGGGCACCAGCGCCATCGCCTGGACGTTGTGGTCACGGCACCTGCGGCACGACCCCGCCGACCCGCGCTGGCCGGACCGCGACCGCTTCGTGCTGTCGGCCGGCCATGGTTCGATGTTGCTGTATGGCCTGCTGCACATCTTCAATTACGACCTCCCGATCAGCGAGCTGCGACGGTTCCGTCAGCTCGGGTCGCGGACGCCCGGGCATCCCGAGCACGGTCACACCCCCGGCGTCGAAACCACCACGGGCCCCTTGGGACAAGGCATCGCCAACGCGGTCGGGATGGCGCTTGCCGAGCGCATGTTGGCCGCACGATGCAATACCGGCGAGCACACCGTCGTCGGTCACCACACCTGGGTTCTGGCCGGGGACGGCGACCTCATGGAGGGCATCAGCCACGAGGCCGCGTCGCTGGCCGGCCGGCTGCGGCTGGGCAAGTTGATCGTGATCTTCGACGACAACGACATCACCATCGACGGGCCGGCATCCCAGAGTTGCGCCGACGACGTCGAGGCGCGGTTCGCCGCGTACGGCTGGCGAGTGCTCAGCGTCGCCGACGGCAACGACGTGCCCGCCCTCGACCAAGCCTTCACCGAAGCGGTCCACGGCGACGGGCGGCCGACGTTCATCCGGGTGAGCACCACCATCGGCTTCGGGGCGCCCGGTATCGAAGGCACGCCGAAAGCCCATGGCAGCCCGTTGGGTTCGGCGGCGCTCGCCGCCATGCGTGCCCGTCTGGACTGGCCCGACGAGCATTTCCACGTCCCCCTCGCAGTCCGGGCCGGCGCCGCTGTTGCGGCCGCACGCGGCGCCGCCGCCCATGCGCTCTGGGCCCAGACGCATGCCGCGTGGCAGGTTGACAATCCGCACCTGGCAGCGAGCTTCCCGCTCGGCACGGTGCCCGCTGTCGACAACCTGTCGGTGCTGACATCGCTGGCCGACGGCCTGGCGTCGGGGGGAAAGTCCGCCACCCGCAAGGCATCCGGCGCGGCGCTTGCAGCGCTGGCCGCGGTGTATCCGGGACTGGTCGGCGGATCCGCCGACCTGGCCGCGTCGACCAACACCGCGATTCCCGGCGGCGACGTGACGCCGGATGACTACGCCGGCCGCACAATCCATTTCGGTATCCGCGAGCATGCGATGGCCGCGGTGATGAACGGCATCGCCCTGCACGGCGGGTTACGTCCGTTCGGCAGCACCTTCCTGGTCTTCGCCGACTACCTGCGCCCGGCACTACGACTATCGGCACTGATGCAATTGCCGGTGGTGTATGTCTTTACGCATGACTCGGTCTATGTCGGTGAGGACGGTCCCACGCATCAACCGGTCGAACAACTGGAGTCCCTGCGACTGATTCCAGGGCTGACCGTGCTGCGCCCGGGCGATGCCGCCGAGACCGCGTTGGCCTGGCAGCTGGCCGCCGAGAATACCGACGGCCCAACGGTTTTGGTGCTCAGTCGGCAGGACCTGCCGGTACTGGGCGGTGCCGGGCTGGACGACGTCCGCCACTACGGCATGCGGGTGGTGCGACCGGTCGCCGACACCGCCCATGTGATACTGGCGGCCAGCGGCTCGGAGGTTTCGTTGGCCCTCGAGGCCGCCGATCTGTTGAGCGAGCACGGGATCTCGGCAATCGTCATCTCGGTGATGTGGCGCGAACGCATCCCGGCCGCGCTGCAGGCCGACGGAACCGCCTTACCCGATCTGCCGGTGGTGTGGATCGAAGCCGGCGTGACTACCGGCTGGCGGGCACTGGCCCGCCCCGGCGACACGGTCATCGGCATCGAGCGCTTCGGCGAGAGTGGCCCCGGGCCCGAGGTGGCAGCGCGGCTGGGCCTGACCGCGACGGCCGTCTTCGACGCCGCGCTGCGCAGCATTGCCGCGCGATCCGGATGACACATCGCACCGGGCAAGCGGCGCGGGCCGCTGGGCGGTCCGTTCCTAGCAGATGCGCGGAAGTTGTTCGCCCAGTTGCCGTTCGATGACCTGTGTGGTGCCAAACGGGGTCTTGCCCACCACCATCCCGGGGTGCTCGTCAACCACCCGGCCGATGATCGCCGCGTTCGCGCCCTCGGGGCGGGCCCGGATCGTGGCCAGCACCGCTTCACTGTGACCCGGGTCGACGAACGCCACCATCTTGCCCTCGTTGGCCACCTGCAGGGGATCCAGCCCGAGGAACGAGCAGGCCGACCAGACCGTCTCGGGAATCGGGATTCTCGCCTGATCGAGTTCGATACCCACCGACGCCGCGCGGGCGATCTCGACGGCCGCGGCGACCAGACCGCCGCGGGTGGGATCGCGCAGGGCGTGCACGTGGTTGCCGGCGGCGTCGAGCATGGCGGCGACCAGCAGGTGCAGTGCGGCGCTGTCGGTGGTGACCACGGTGCCGAAATCGATTCCTTCCCGCACACTCATGATGGCGACGCCGTGCTCACCCAGGTTTCCCGACACGATGATGTGGTCACCGACGCGAACCCGCTCGGGTCCGACGTGGATACCGGCCGGCACGACCCCGATTCCCGCGGTGTTGACGAAGAGCTGGTCCGCCCCACCGCGCGCGACCACCTTGGTGTCACCGGTGACGATGCCGACGCCGGCGTTGGCGGCCGTCTTGCCCATCGTCTCGGCGACGGCGCCGAGCACCTCCAGCTCGAGACCCTCCTCCAAGATGAACCCGGCGGTCAATGCGACCGGTTGTGCTCCGCTGCAAGCCAAGTCGTTGATCGTCCCGTTGACGGCGAGGTCGCCGATGTTCCCGCCGGGAAAAAACAGGGGTTGCACCACGTAGGAATCGGTGGTCAGCGCGACCCGCCCGCCCGCTGCGCCCATTTTCAGGTCCAGCAATGCCGAATCGCGGGCGGGACCCGCTGCGCCACCGAACGCCGGCAGGAACAGGTTTTCGATGAGTTCCTCGGAAAGCACGCCTCCACCACCGTGGCCCAGCACGATGCGCTTCGTCTCGCGCAGCGGCAGCGGGCACACCCAGTCGGCCGGGTCGATGGCGACCCGAAACTCAGGCATGTGCGGCCGCCTCCAAACGCCGGAATTGGTAGTAGGCGGCGCAGGCGCCCTCGCTGGACACCATGGTGGCGCCCAGCGGCGTGCGCGGCGTGCAGGATTTCCCGAACGCCGGGCACTCGTTTGGTTTCAGCAGACCCTGCAGCACTTCCCCACTGTGGCATTCCGTCGATTCGGACACCCGCAACTGTCCGACGCCGAACTTCAATTCGGCGTCGAACTGCGCGTAGCGAGGCGACAGCGTCCACCCCGACTTCGGGATCATGCCGATGCCCCGCCACTGCCGATCGGTCGGCACGAATACGTCCGCGAGGGTCTGCTGCGCGACGGCGTTGCCCGCGGCGGTCACCGCCCGCGGATAGGCGTTGCGCAGCTGCGGTGTGCCCGCCTCCAGCAGCTCGACCGCCTGTCGGACGCCCTCGAGCAGGTCTAGTGGTTCGAAGCCGGTGACCACGATCGGAACCCCGAATTGCTCGACCAGCGGCCCGTATTCACCGGTGCCCATCACCGTGCAGACGTGCCCGGCGGCCAGAAACGCCTCGACCCGGTTGGTCGGCGAGCTCAGGATCGCCGTCATGGCCGGCGGCACCAGCACGTGCGACACCAGCATCGAAAAATTCGTCAGCCCGAGCCGCTGCGCGTGCACCACGGCCATCGCGTTGGCCGGCGCCGTGGTCTCGAAGCCCACCCCGAAGAACACCACCTGCTTGTCGGGGTTGTCGGCGGCCACCCGCGTGGCGTCCAACGGCGAGTAGACGATCCGGACGTCGCCGCCCCGGGCACGCACGCTGAACAGATCCTGGCTGCTGCCCGGCACTCGGAGCATGTCGCCGAAGGAACAGAAGATCACGTCGTCGCGTGCCGCGATCTGCAGCGCCCGGTCGATCATTTCGAGCGGTGTCACACAGACCGGGCAACCCGGGCCGTGAATGAAGTCGACCGCGCCGTGCAGCAATTGGTCGATCCCGTTGCGGATGATCGAATGTGTCTGCCCGCCACAGACTTCCATGATGGTCCAGGTCTTGGTCACGCGTCGCTTGATGTCGTTGACCAAGGCGTGGGCGGCGACCGGATCGCGAAACTCGTCCAGATACTTCATGCCGGTTCCCTCCTGTTCGCCGGCCCGCCCTGACCTTCCTGGCCGGCCAATTCTTCATCCAGCACGCCGAGGTCGTTGAACATCCGCAACGTTTCCCGCGCCGACGCCTCGTCCAGCCGGGTGATTGCGAAACCGGCATGCACGATGGTGTATTCGCCGATCTGCATGTCCGGTAGATAAGCCAGGCACACGGTCTTGGTGGTACCGCCGAAGTCGACGGTGCACATCCGCGTCCCTGCCTCGTCCCAGGTGTCGACGACCTTGCCGGGAATTCCGAGACACATGCGCTATGCTCCCCTTTCGTGCCGGCGTGCTGCGATCACGGCCTGGCCCAACGCCAGACCACCATCGTTGCACGGCAATACCGCATGAGTAAGCACCTCGAAGCCGTTGCTCACCAACTCTTTACGAAGCCCGTCGCGCAGCAGCCGATTCACGAACACCCCGCCGGTCAGGCCGATGGTGCCGATCCCCGACGCGACTCGGCGCACCGCCTGTGCGGTGGCCCTGACGACCGCGTCGTGAAAGCCCGCGGCCAGGTCGGCCCGTGCCGTGCCGGCGCGCAGGCCACGCACCAGCTCGGTGATCAACGGCGTCGGATCCAGTTCGCCTGCGGTCACCTCGAAATCCATCGGTGCCGGTTCCCCGCGGCGGGCCAGGTGCTCGAGTTCGACCGCCGCCTGCCCCTCGTAGGTCACCTCCTGGCACACGCCGAGCAGGCTGGCCACCGCGTCGAACAAGCGGCCCATGCTGGTCGTCTCGACGCATCCGATGCCGCGCGGAATCTGCTGTCCGAGAACGTGTCTCGCGTGCGCGCTAAGGCTCCCGACCGCCGGAATGTCAGGTGCCCATTCGATTTCCGCGCGGTGCAGCAGGTCCAGGGCGATCCGGCCGGGGTGGCGTACCGCGCCGTCACCGCCGGGCAACGCGAACGCCTTGAGGTGTGCCACCCGGGTGAAGGCGGCCGGGTCGGTGACCATCAGGAGCTCGCCGCCCCAGATGGTGCCGTCGGTGCCGTAGCCGGTGCCATCGAAGGCAACGGCGAGCATTGGCGAGCCGAGTCGGCCATGCTCGGCCATCAGCGACACCGCGTGGGCGTGGTGGTGCTGCACCTGCAGCATCGGCAGTCCTTGCCGGCGTGCCCAGTGGGTCGTGGCGTAGGCCGGGTGCAGATCGCAGACGACGAGCCGCGGCCGGCAGTCGGTCATGAAAGCCAGGTGATGTTCCGCCGATTCGAAGCAACTCTGGGTGCGCGGGTCGGCCATGTCACCGAGGTGCGACGACATGTGCGCCCGTCCGTCCGACGCCAGCAGGCAGAACGTGGTCTTGAGGTCGCCGCCGGTGGCCAGGATCACGCCCGCATCGGAGGCTGCGGGTGTCGCCACCGGAAGCGGCGCATAGCCGCGGGAACGCCGGATCGGCACCACGGCACCCGCCCCGTCGACCGTCAAGACGGAGTCCTCGCAAGGCACGTGGATAGGCCGGTCGTGGGTGAGCACCCCGTCCGCCAAGCCGTCAATCCAACTCAAGTCGCAATCACGGAAAACGATCGGGGAACCCTTGTCGTTGGCGGAGGTCATCACCAGCGGCATCGAGCCCAGCCGGTCGAAGAGCAGATGGTGCACGGGCGAATACGCCAGCATCACACCGATTTCCGACAGCGCCGGCGCCACGCCGGTCAACCTGGAGTCCTCACGGGCCGGCAGCAAGACGATCGGTGCGGCCGCTGATTGCAGCAGTTGCGCGCCGGGCGCGTCGACATGACACAGGTTTTGAGCCGCAGCAAGGTCGGCGACCATCACCGCGAAAGGTTTGGCGGGTCTGCCTTTTCGGCGGCGTAGTTCGGCAACCGTCGCCGGACTGTCCGCGCGGCAGGCGAGATGGAATCCACCGATGCCCTTGATCGCGACGATGTAGCCGTCCTGGATCGCGCGCGCGGCGGCCCCGAGCGGATCGCAGCCGTCGCGGGGGCCACGCCAGGACAGGCTCGGCCCGCAGTCGTTGCAGGCGATCGTTTGGGCGTGGAAGCGACGGTCGGTGGGATCGTGGTATTCGGCCGAGCACGCCGCGCACATCGGAAACTCGGCCATCGTGGTCGAGGGCCGGTCGTACGGCAGATCGGTGATCACGGTGTAGCGCGGCCCGCAGTTGGTGCAGGTGATGAAGGGGTGCCCGTAGCGGCGGTCGCGGGGGTCGCGCATCTCGCGTAAGCAGTCGGCACAGGCGGCGATGTCGGGCGGCACCAAGGTGCGGCGGTCGTCGTCCGTTCGACTGGCGACGATCCGGAATCCGGATTCGCCGTTGGGCCGCAGCCGGTGGACTTCGATGGCATCGATGCGCGCCATCGGCGGGTGGTCGGCGCTCAGCGCCGATACCGCCGCCGCGACGGCTTCGGGAGCGCCCTCGAACTCGCAGTGCACCGAGCCGGAGTCGTTGTACACGCAGCCGGCAAGGCCGTGACGTGCAGCGATGCGCGCTACAGCGGGGCGAAATCCCACGCCCTGGACGACGCCCGCGATGTCGAGTCGCAACCGCACACTGGTGACCGCGCTACGCCGACTGCCCATCACGAACCTCCTGAGCAGCAAGGACCCCCGCGCCGGGTGGGCTGTCGCACGGGCGGTCACGCTCAGGTTAGACCCGGCCCCATGTGCCAACAATCACAATTTCGCACACAAAGTCTGCGTTTTTCCGCACTTTGTTTTCGCGACACCGTTGATCCCCACAAGGCAGCATGGTGTAGTGCACGAGCTGTCGCTGTGCCACGCCATCGCCGGTGTGGTGAAGCCCCACGCGCGGGGCCGCCGTGTCGACGTGGTCCGGGTCCAGGTCGGCGCGCTGCGCCAGGTGGTCCCGGAATCCCTGGAGTTTTGCTGGTCGCTGGTGTGCCAGCATCTGGACGAGAACATGGTCGACACCGTGCTGGAACTCGAACTCGTGCCCGCCGAAGTGTTCTGCCGCACCTGTGCGCAGCGGGCGCAGATCACGTCCCGGTGGTCGGTGTGCTGCCCGGCCTGCCAAAGCGCGGACGTTGCCTTGTTGCGCGGCAACGAGTTCCTGGTCACGTCGGTCGAGGTGTCCGAGGGCCCGGCGCACGCAGCCGACTCACGAAAGGTCAAGTGAATGGGACGATTTCACCGTCACGACGACGGCACCGTGCACAGCCACGATCACGACCACGAGCATCACGAGCACGGCGACCACAGCGGCTATGCCACCGGCTCACAGCGCATCGACGTACTGGAGGCGATCTTCGCCGAGAACGACTCCCGCGCTGACATCAACCGGCGCGCGTTCGAGGACCATGGTGTGCGTGCCCTCAACCTGATGAGCTCGCCGGGTTCCGGCAAGACCACCATCCTGGCGGCAACACTGGACGCGCTGGCCGGCGAACTGGCCGTCGGCGTGATCGAGGGCGACATCGCCACCGACCTCGACGCCGCCAAACTCGCCGGGCGTGGCGCCCAGGTGTCACTACTGAACACCAGCAACGGGTTCGGCGGCGAATGCCACCTGGACGCCCCGATGGTCAACCGCGCGCTGCAGGGGCTGCACCTGCCCGACCTGGACCTGGTCGTCATCGAGAACGTTGGCAACCTGGTCTGTCCGGCCGAATTCGACGTCGGCGAGCACGCCAAGGCGATGGTCTACTCGGTCACCGAGGGCGAAGACAAGCCGCTGAAGTATCCCGTCATGTTTCGCTCGGTCGACGTCGTGCTGCTCAACAAGATCGACCTGGTCCCGCACCTCGACGCCGACATCGACCGCTACATCGGCCATGTCCGACAGGTGAATTCGACGGCCACCATTCTGCCGCTGAGCGCGCGCACCGGCGACGGCATGACGCAATGGTTTGATTGGCTGCGCCAATTCGCCGCTACCGGACGCAGGCTCTCCCTGCCCTACAGCACGCCGGGGCCGCGCGTGGAATAGATTGAAAGCCAACATTTTTCAATCCTCATCACCCGCCGGTGCTCAAGCGCAAGCCAAACTAAACCCGCAACGATCGCCGGCAGTCCGATGACAGCCAGTGTCAGTGTCCAGTCCTGCACGCGGTACGCCGCCGCGGCCACGCCGCCAACCAGGGCGGCCACGCCCAGGACTATCGCGCTCAGTCCCGGCCAGCAAAGGCGATCTATGAAGAACTCGCCGGCATGCGGACACGTCGTGCGGAAATGATCCGTAGGATCTGCGGTGTCGCCCATGGCTTCTCCTCAGTAGAGCTGAGCCGAAGCTACTTTCGACCACGCGATCCGCCGTCCCCCTTATGGGTGATCCACGATGGGATTCCCGCATCGGGGCCACTTAGCTTTCCGGGTCGTTGCCGCCCTTTCAGTGCCCGCTCAACGTCAGTGTGCCCTTCGTTTCAAGGACCCTGCTGGCGGTGATTTTCTCCGTCCGACGAGCCTCACGCTCCAGGTAGCGCTGCTTGGATTCGTCGAACTTGTCGGAGGCTTCCTCGAGCTCCTTGACCAGCACTGCGAGGTCGTCGCGCATCCTTGCGGCCTCGCCGGTGAAGTCTTCGCGTTCGAAGATGCGCCACCTCTTGAGCACGGGCATGACCACCTCGTTGAGATGGATTCGCGGGTCGTAGATCCCGCCGACGGCGATGATCACCGCCTTGCGGCGAAACTCCGGCACCGTGAACCCGGGCATCTTGAAGTTGCGCAGGATTCGATGCACCGACTTCATCGCTTGATTGGGCGCGATGTCCAGGCCCGCTGCGCTGACATCCCGATAAAAAATCATGTGGAGGTTCTCGTCGTGCGACACCCTCGCCATCAACTGCTCTGCGATGGTGTCGTTGCTGGCTTTGCCGGTGTTGCGGTGCGAAACGCGGGTGGCCAGTTCCTGAAACGAGACGTACATGACCGAGTCGAAGAGGCTTTCAGCAAACATATCTCCCTGCCGGTTCTGGCCGGGGCTGAAGCCACGCGTCATTTGCTCGAGGCGCAGCTTTTCCAGCTGCACCGGATCGACCGACCGGGTGACCACCAGGTAGTCGCGCAATGCGACACTGTGCCGGGTCTCTTCCGCGGTCCACCGTTTCACCCATTGACCCCACGGGCCGTCCATGCCGAAGTTCATCGCGATCTCACGGTGATACGACGGTAAGTTGTCCTCGGTCAGCAGATTTTGGACCATCGCCACCTGGGCGACATCCGGAAGATGGGTTTGCCCGGGCTCCCAATCTTGGCCGTCCAGCGCATAAAAGTTACTGCCGTCCGACCATGGCACGTAGTCGTGCGGGTGCCACTCCTTGAACATCGCGAGGTGCCGGTTGAGCAGCCGTTCGACCTCCGGTTCGAGTTCGGTGAGTAGCTGCACGTTGGTCAGTTCCTTGGACACGTAACCCTCCCAGTTACCTGCGGCGGTCGCCATTTCACCACGTATATGTGTCACGCGGTTACATTAAGATGACACGAGCCTGCACGGAGGAAATAGGGTCCAACGTCCTCACGACCGCCGGAGCGAACGGATGGGATCAGCGTTGCCGCTGCCGCAGGGACATTTCGCCGTGACTGGAAATGGATGGCCGCCGACGCGACACCGGCCAACTGATCCGCAAACTCGTCTTGGACCCCACCCGCGACCACCAACCCCGCGGCGTCAAATGCGGCAACAGCCCCGAAAACAGGCAAGAGGTGTAAACCATGTCTCGGGACACCCGTCAACGATGTCCCGAGACAGGACATCGGTCGGGCTGACAGGATTTGAACCTGCGACCACTTGACCCCCAGTCAAGTGCGCTACCAAACTGCGCCACAGCCCGCGCGCCGGTACATGGACCGGCAGCAGGTCGAAAGCCTACCGCAGCCCAGCAGTGGAACCGTCATGGGCTCGCTGAGCTGCGTTGTTTGTCAGTCGCCGGCCCGAAACCATGCCTCGACGGTCGCAATCCACGCCCGAAGCGCCCCCCGAAACGCCTCCGCGGGCTCCCGCTTCGCGGCGCGGTAGAACCGCTGCGCGGGAACCGGCACACTGAGCGCCACACTCTCCGTGCTTACGCCGGTCAGTACCGCGCCCACCGCGCAGATGCCGTCGCTGTGCTACGGGTCAGCTTGCGCCGAAGTCAACCATCTAGCCAACATGGGGCGCAGCGGTGTCGGGTGTGCAGTGCGGGCGTTCGGTGGGCGCTAGCGGCGGGAAAAACGCTGGTTTTTGCACCCAGGGACCACACTCAACGCCAAGAAAGCACACTCAGCGCCCAGGACTCACGCTCAACGCCAAGAAGACACACTCAGCGGCGCTTGGCTGTCCCGCGCTTTTCGCGCACCCGCACATTGATGCGGATCGGGCTGCCTTCGAAACCGAACGCTTCGCGCAACCGCCGCTCCAGGAAGCGCCGGTAGCCGGCCTCCAGGAAGCCGGTGGTGAACAGGACGAATGTCGGCGGCCGGGCGGCGGCCTGAGTGGCGAACAGGATGCGGGGCTGCTTGCCCCCGCGCACCGGCGGCGGCGTGGCCGCCACGACCTCCTTGAGCCAGGAGTTCAGCGGGCCGGTCTGGATCCGCGTGTCCCACGACGCCAGCGACGTCTCCATCGCGGGCACCAACTTCTGCACCGCCCGCCCCGTCTTGGCGGAAATGTTGATCCGCGGCGCCCACTGCAGCTGCACCAGGTCGAGATCGATCTCGCGGTCCAGCAATTCGCGGCGGTCCTCGTCGACCAGATCCCACTTGTTAAAGGCCAGCACGAGGGCACGCCCGGCCTCGATCACCATCGAGAGCACCCGCTGATCCTGCTCGGTCAACGGTTGCGAGGCGTCGATCAGCACGATCACCACCTCGGCGGAGTCGATGGCCGAATGCGTACGCACCGAGGCATAGAACTCGTGACCGCTAGCCTGTCCGACCTTGCGGCGCAAGCCGGCGGTGTCGACGAAACGCCAAACCTTGCCGCCCAATTCGATCAGCGAATCCACCGGGTCGACGGTGGTGCCGGCGACGTCGTGCACGACCGAACGTTGATCGCCGGCCAGCTTGTTCAGCAGCGAACTCTTGCCGACATTGGGCTTGCCGACCAGCGCCACCCGCCGGGGCCCGCCCGGCGCCGGCGCCGCCTCGGACACCTCGGGCAGCACCGCCAGCACCTCGTCGAGCAGATCGGCCACGCCCCGCCCATGCATCGCGCTGACCGCGTGCGGTTCACCCAGGCCCAGCGACCACAACTCCGCCGCGTCCGCCTCGACCTTTTCGCTGTCAACCTTGTTGGCGGCCAGGAAAACCGGCTTGCCCGACCGCAACAGGATGCGGGCGGCGGCCTCGTCGGCGGTGGTGGCCCCGACCGTGGCGTCGACGACCAAGATGATCGCATCGGCGGTCCGCATCGCCACCGACGCCTGCTCGGCCACCAACTGTTGCAAACCCTTGGCGTCGGGCTCCCATCCCCCGGTGTCCTGCACGACGAACCGGCGGCCGGTCCACAGCGCGTCGTAGGACACCCGGTCCCGGGTCACGCCGGGCACGTCCTGGACGACCGCCTCGCGCCGCCCCAGTATCCGGTTGACCAGAGTCGACTTGCCCACGTTGGGCCGCCCGACGATCGCCACCACCGGTGCCGGGCCGGGCTCGTCAAAGTCCTCTGAGTCGAAACCGACTGACTCCCAATCGCTTTCGTCGGACCAAGTGCCGTCCTGCGTCACCGCACTGCCTCGCTTCGTTGTTTGACCAACTCCAGCAGATGGTCGATGACCTCGGCCTCGGTCATGTCGCTGGTGTCGACGATCACCGCGTCGGTCGCGGGCCGCAACGGCGACACCGCCCGGGTGGAATCCAGGTGATCGCGGCGACGCACGTCGGCCAGCACACCGGCGTAATCGTCGGGCAGGCCCGCCGCCACATTCTGGTCGTTACGGCGTCGAGCGCGGGTTTCGGCCGACGCCGTCAAATAGATCTTCACCGGAGCGTCGGGCAGAACCACGGTCCCGATATCGCGGCCCTCGACGACAATACTGTCGGGACCCTGCGCCATCTCGCGCTGCAGGGCGACCAGGCGGGTGCGCACGGCGGGTATCGACGACACCGCAGACACCGCGCCGGTTACCCGATCGCCGCGGATCTCGGCCGAGACATCCTCTCCGGCAAGGAGATACCGATCCCCGCCGGGATGATAGTCCACCGACATCTGCACCGTCTCGGCGATCCGGGCGACGGCTTGGGCGTCGGCGGGGTCGACACCGGCGCGCAGAACCGCCAGCGTCACCATCCGGTACATACCACCGGTGTCCAGGTATCGGGCGCGCAGCGCCTGCGCCAAACCCTTTGACACCGAGGATTTTCCGGTGCCCGCGGGGCCGTCGATTGCCACCGCGACGCCGCTGCTCACAGTCCCACCGCTTTGTATAGTTGGCCCACTTCGTCCTGCCGCAAGGCCCGAATGCTGCCCGGGCGCTGCTTGCCCAGCGACACCGAGCCGATGTCGGTACGAACCAGCGCCTCCACCGGGAAACCGACCGCCGCCAGCATGCGGCGCACAATGCGATTGCGACCCTCGTGTAACGTCAAGCGCACCAACGTCTTTCCTGGTATCGCGTCCACCACCGCGAACTCGTCGACGCGGGCCGGGCCGTCCTCCAGCTCGATGCCGGCCCGCAGCTTCTTGCCCACCCCGCGGGGCACCGTCCCGGTGACGGTGGCCAGATAGGTCTTGGGCACTTGATGCGACGGGTGCATCAGCCGGTGCGCCAGCTCACCGTCGTTGGTCAGCAGGATCAGCCCCTCGGTGTCCGCGTCCAGCCGGCCCACGTGGAACAGCTTCTTGTTGCCCCGCACCTTGCGCTCGATCAGATCACCGATGCACGGCCGGCCACGATCGTCGGACATCGTGGAATGCATGCCGCGCGGCTTATTCAGCGCCAGATACACCTGCGCATCGTCGACGACGATGCGGGCGCCGTCGACGCGAATCACCGACGCGTCGGGGTCGACCCGGGTACCCAGCTCGGTCACGACCTGCCCGTCCACCTCGACGCGGCCGTCGAGAATCAGCTTCTCGGCGGCGCGGCGCGACGCGATTCCCGCCTGGGACAACACTTTTTGCAGCCGGACGCCCTGATCTTCGACCATCAATCCTGGTCCACGTCGAAGGTCAGCGACTGTTCGGACGCCGAACGGCCGGACAATTTCATGAAACGTGGTTCGCTGTCCAGCGATTCGCTCAGGTCCTCGATCGTGTCGACATCGGGCAGCAGCGGCGCGATGTCGGGCAGCTCCCCCAGCGACGTCAATCCCAAGCGCTCCAAGAACATTTCGGTGGTGGCAAAGGTGGCGGCGCCGCTGTCCTCGTCGACGCCGGCCTCGGTGATCAGGCCTCGCGCCAGCAGCGTGCGCATGACGGCATCCACGTTGACGCCGCGTACCGCGCTCACCCGCGCCCGGGTCACCGGCTGGCGGTAGGCCACCACGGCCAACGTTTCCAGTGCGGCCCTGGTCAGCTTGGACCGCGCGCCGTCCAACAACAGCTTCTCGACATACGGCGCGAACCGGGCGCGGGTGTACATCCGCCAGCCCTCGCCGGTCTTGCGCAGGTCGATGCCGCTGTCGCGTTCGGTCAGCTGCTCGGACATCGCCTGCAACTTGGCGGCGATCCGATAGACGGGTTGCTGGGTGGCCGCGGCCAGGGCCTCGTCGCTGACCGGCGTGTCGACCACCAGCAGCAGCGCTTCCAACACCGACTCGAGTTCCTGGGGATCCATCGGCGCCGCTTCGGCGATGTCCGGGATCCCGACATCGGGATCGAAGTCAGCTTCGTGTGGCGTCAAGCGCCGCTCCTCCTCATCGCTGCGCTCTGCATCGTCGTCGTCGGGCATATTCATTCGTCCCGCACCTCCGCCAGGGCCTCGGTGGTCGGACGCTCCCCGGTCCACGAAATTTGGAGCACACCAAGCGGCTCCGATTGGTCGAATGCTACCGCCCGCGATCGATACAGCTCGAGCAGCGCCAGGAAGCGCCCCACCACCTCCATCGGCTTCGCACAGTCGGCCACCAACTCCGAAAACGTTGCCCATTGGCCGCGGCCCCGCGCCTCGAGCAGCGACAACAATTGCCGGGCCTGCTCGGGCACCGAAACCTGCAATTCGTGCAGGTGACCGGTGGACACGGTCGGCACCGGCCGCGGCGTGAACGCGACCGCGGCGATCTGGGCGAACCGCTCGGCGTCAACCCCGAGCATCACCTCCGGCAGCAATTGGGTGAACCGCTCCTCCAGCGACACCGCCCGCGGATAACTACGCAGCGCGGCGGCCTCCAGCTCGGCGAACATCTCCGCGACGTGCTTGAACGCGCGGTATTGCAGCAGCCGGGCGAACAACAGATCACGCACCTCGAGCAGGGCCAGGTCCTCTTCGTCGTCGACCTGTCCGGCCGGCAGCAACCGCGCCGCCTTGAGGTCCAGCAGGGTCGCGGCCACCACCAAAAACGCGGTGGTCTCCTCCAGGTCCAGCTGGGCGCCGATCTCACGGGTGTAGGCGATGAAGTCGTCGGTGACCTGATGCAGCGCCACCTCGGTCACGTCGAGCCGATGCGCGAAGATCAGCTGCAGCAGCAGATCGAACGGCCCCTCGAAGTTGGTCAGGCGGACTTGAAAGCCGTTCTGCTGTGGCGCCTCACCATTGGCCGTGTCGGTCACGCGCCGAATCGGTCGATGAACTCGCGGGCCAGGGCGCGGTAGGCCATGGCGCCCGTCGACTTGGGCGCCCAGGTGGTGATCGGCTCACCAGCCACGCTGGTCTCCGGGAAACGGACCGTCCGGGTGATCACGGTGTCGAACACCAGGTCACCGAACCGCTCCACCACCCGGCTCATCACCTCGCGGGCGTTCACGGTGCGCGGGTCGTAGCGGGTCAGCAGAATCCCGCTGATCTCCAGCTTCGGGTTGAGCCGGTCGCGCACCTTGTCGACGGTGTCGGTCAGCAGCGCCAGGCCGCGCAGCGAGAAGAACTCACACTCGGTCGGGATGACGACACCGTCCGCGCAGGCCAGCCCGTTGACGGTGAGCAGTCCCAGCGACGGCTGGCAGTCGATCAGCACGTAGTCGTAGCGGTCCAGCACCGGATGCAGCGCCCGGCCCAGGGTTTGCTCCCGGCCGACCTCGTTGACCAGCTGAATCTCGGCGGCCGACAGGTCGATGTTGCTGGGTACCAGGTCGAGGTACTTGACGCGGGTGGACAGCAACACGTCGTCAATCGACACCCGGGGCTCGACCAGCACGTTGTGAATGGTCTTCTCCAGGTCGTAGTGCGGCACACCGAGGCCCGCGGACAGCGCGCCCTGCGGGTCCATGTCCACCAGCAGCACCCGTCGGCCGTACTCCGCGAGCGCGGCCCCGAGATTGATCGTCGAGGTGGTTTTGCCGACGCCGCCCTTCTGGTTGCACATCGCCACCACTTTCGCCGGGCCGTGCGCCGTGCGCGGCTGGGGCTCCGGGATCGCCCGGGATGGGCGCCCAGTGAGGCCGATCTCGACGCTGCCGTCAGGCTGGTCGGTCATGCCCGGGGTGTGGCGGAGGTGAACATCGCCGAAAGTCTAACGGCTCCGCGCTCCTAAACCGGGCGACCCGCAGACGATATAACCAGGGAATATGGGCAAAAGTGGCTGCTACCGCCCACGACAGCGTTCATAGTTAACTTCAGTCACATCAGCAACATTCGGCGTTGGTTTAGCGGGTCTATCGTGGGTCGCTATGGACCTCAAACGACGCCTGCCCCTGCTGCGCTGGTCGGTTTGGCGGATGGCCGTCGGCAACCGCAACATCACCACGACGGGCCAGATCGGCGACGGGCGCGAAGCCGCGGCCGTCGACTACGTGCTTGCCAACGCGCGCGCGGGTGATGTCGACGACGTGCTGGATTTCGTCTTCCTGGATCACGACAAGGATGCCTACCTGACCGACCTGAAAAGCATCATGGACCGAGGCTGGCTGCACCCGGGCTCGATCGTGGTCGCCGACAACGTCCGGGTGCCCGGTGCCCCGAAGTACCGCGAGTACATGCGCCGCGAGCAGGGCACGCACTGGAACACCGTCGAACACAAGGCCCATTTGGAATACCAGTCCCTGGTATCGGATCTGGTGCTCGAATTCCGACTACCTGGGCTAGTGGCGGCCGCCACGGGCTACCGGGCGCGCGGATGCGCGCCGGCCCACACCTCGCGCAGCGCGTGCACGGTGACCAGGGTGTAGATCTGCGTGGTCGTCACCGAGGCATGCCCGAGCAACTCCTGCACGACGCGCACGTCGGCGCCGCCCTCCAGCAGGTGGGTGGCAAAGGAGTGCCGCAGCATGTGCGGCGACACCCCGGAGGTGATCCCGGCCCGTTCGGCCGCGTCCTGCAACACCTGCCAGGCGCTCTGCCGCGACAGCCGGCCACCCCGGGCGTTGAGGAAGATGGCCGCCGTGCCGCGGCCGCGGCGGACCAGGTCCGGGCGCCCGCGTACCAGGTAGCTCTCCAGCGCTTGGACCGCCGGACGCCCGATCGGGACCAGCCGCTGTTTACCGCCCTTGCCGCGCAACAACACCGATCTGGCCTGCGTGTCGACGTCGTCGACGTCGAGCCCGACGGCCTCGGAGATTCGCGCCCCGGTGGAGTACAGCAACTCCAGCAACGCCCGGTTGCGCAGCGTCAGCGGACCATCCGACGGGCTGTCCCCGCCGGCACCCTCCAACAACGCCAGCACCTGGTCGATGCTCAGGCTCTTGGGCAGCCGCCGCCCCGGCGTGGGTGGCCGCACGGCCCGCGCCACGTCCAGCTCGGCTAAACCCTCCGCCGCGGCGAACCGATGCAGGCCGCGCACCGCGATCAGCGCCCGCGCCGCCGAGACCGCCGACAGGCCCGCGGTACCCGATTCCGGGTCGCCGCGGCGCAACGCCACCAGGAACTCGCTGACGTCGTCTTCGCCGACCTTGGCCAGATCGTGAATCCCTCGGTCGGACAAGTGTTTTGAGTAGCGGCGCAGGTCGCGTCGGTAGGAGCTGAGCGTGTTGGCCGCCACCCCCCGCTCGATCGTCAGGTGGTCGAGGTAACCCTGCAATTGGGTCTCGAGGGTCAGCGCGGTGGTCATTGCGCGGCCTTACGCGCGGCGAATGCTACCGGCTTGTCCGGCCACGGATCGTGCACCGGGCGCGCCGGGGCCAGGCCCGTCGCGACGGCGTGAGCGGCGAGAATACCTGCCGCGGCAATGGAATTCACGATCTCGCCGCGCAACACCGAGCGGGCCGCCTCGTCCAGGGGCACCCAGCGCATCGTCATGTCGGCTTCCTCGTCGTGCGCCTCCGGCCGGCCGACCTCGGTGAGCCCGGTGGCCAGATAGACCCGTACCGATTCGTCGCTGTAGCCGGGCGCGGTGCTGAGGTCGACGAGCACGTGCCAGGTGTCGGCCCGTAGGCCGACCTCCTCCTCGAGTTCGCGCCCCGCCGAGAGGTGTGGCGCCTCGCCCGCGACGTCCAGCAGACCCGCGGGCAGCTCCCACAGGCGCCGCCCGAATGTGTGCCGGTACTGGTAGACCAGTGCGATCTGCTGATCGTCGTTCATCGCCACGACGGCCACCGCACCGTAGTGCTCGACCACTTCGCGTGCGGCGACATTACCGCCGGGCATCCGCACCTGATCACGGCGCAGCGCGAAAATTGCTCCGGTGTAGAGCGTTTCGGATGATTCCGTCTCGAAAAGGTGGTCAGCCACGGGTGGCGGGTTCGGGTATCGACCGCTCGGCACTGTCTCGATGCTGGTTGCCGTTGGACGAGCGCTCCGGGATTTCCACCGGAAGCAGCTCGCCCTTCTTGTAGTCGATGGCCGCGCCGACGAACGCGACGAACAGCGGGTGCGGCCGGGTGGGCCGGCTCTTCAGTTCGGGGTGCGCCTGGGTACCGACGACGAACGGGTGGACGTCCGACGGGTATTCGACGAACTCAACCAGGTGACCGTCGGGCGAGGTCCCGGAAAACCGCAGGCCGCTCGCCGCGATCCGGTCGCGGTAGGCGTTGTTCACCTCGTAGCGATGCCGATGCCGCTCGGACACCTGGGTGGTCCCATAGGCTTGCGCCACAATCGAATCCGCCTCGAGCACCGCGGGGTAGGCCCCCAGCCGCATGGTTCCGCCCAGGTCGGCCTGGCCGGCCACGATCTGTTCCTGATCGGCCATCGTGGAGATCACCGGATCCGGTGTGCCGGGTTCGAACTCCGCGGAATTGGCCTCGGTGATACCGACCGAGCGGGCTGCTTCGATCACGATGCACTGCAGCCCCAGACACAACCCGAGCACGGGCAGCCCGCGCGCCCGGGCGTGCCGGATGGCGCCGATCTTGCCCTCGATGCCGCGGATGCCGAACCCGCCGGGGATCAGCACCCCGTGCACGTCGCCCAGCGCCGAGGCCGCCCCGGCAGCGCTTTCGCAGTCGTCGGAAGGCACCCACACCATCTCGACCCGGGCGTGGTGCTTGAACCCGCCGGCGCGCAACGCCTCGGTCACCGAAAGGTAGGCGTCGGACAGGTCAACGTATTTGCCCACCAACGCGATTCGCACGGTTTCATGCGGCTCGTGCACGCGGCGCAGCAGGTCGTCCCATTCGGTCCAGTCGACGTCGCGGAACGGCAGGTTGAGCCGGCGCACCACGTATGCGTCGAGTTCCTCGCGGTGCAGGACCTTGGGGATGTCATAGATAGACTTCGCATCCGGAGTGGAGATGACGCCGTCGATGTCGACGTCACACATCAGCGCGATCTTGTTTTTCAGCGCTTCGGGGACGTCGCGGTCACAGCGCAGGATCAGCGCGTCGGGCGTGATACCGATGCTGCGCAGCGCGGCCACGGAGTGCTGGGTGGGCTTGGTCTTGAGTTCGCCGGACGGGGCCAGGTACGGCACCAGCGACACGTGCAGGAAGAAGACGTTCTCCCGGCCCAGATCGTGACGCACCTGGCGGGCCGCCTCCAAAAAGGGCTGCGACTCGATGTCGCCTACCGTCCCGCCGATCTCGGTGATGACGACGTCCGGGCGGTGCCCGTCCGGGTCGGGCTGCGCCATCGCCAGGATCCGGCTCTTGATCTCGTCGGTGATGTGCGGGATCACCTGAACGGTGTCACCGAGGTATTCGCCGCGCCGCTCCTTGGCGATGACGGTCGAATACACTTGGCCGGTAGTGACATTCGCCGAACCCGACAAGTCGCGGTCCAGGAATCGCTCGTAGTGGCCGACGTCGAGGTCGGTCTCGGCGCCGTCCTCGGTGACGAAGACCTCGCCGTGCTGGAACGGATTCATGGTGCCCGGATCCACATTCAGATACGGGTCGAGCTTTTGCATCGTCACGTGCAACCCGCGGGCGGTCAACAGCTGACCGAGGCTACTGGCGGTCAGTCCCTTGCCGAGGGAGGAAGCTACCCCACCGCTGACGAAGAGGTGCTTGGTGGCGGTTTGCGGGTGCTTGCGCACAGGCGGCCTCCGTGAAGACGGGCAGGGCGTCGAGTTGTGTTGCTATTAACGAATTGGGCCTGCCGACCCACGGAAACCCACCCTAACACCCACGACACCGCGCCGCGGTGAACACGCCCGGTGGCCGCAGCGGTTACTCGACGGTTACCGCGAACGCCTACTGCGCCACGGTGAGCGAGGTGGCGCCATGCCCGGTGCCGTACTGCCCGACATGCCCGCCATTGAGCAGGTCATGCAGGCCGAGCACGGCAGTGATGCGGCCGGGCGCGACATCGACGTCGTCGACGGTGCTGATCGCGGAATTCATCCCGGCGTCGGCGCGGGCGACCGCGACGGCCGCCCCACCGGTCGCCGATCCGTCGCGCCCGGCCAGCAGCGTCCCCGAGCCGTGCGGGGCCAGCGCCGCCGAGAAGCGGGCCACGCTGGCGCCCTGGTTGCCGGCGTCCTGCGGCAGCGAGCCACCGGTGACGATCAACGCGGCGTTCGCCGCTGCCATGTGATCGCTGGGCTGATAGGTGACGAACCCGGTGTCGCGCAACGCGGCCAGCACGGTGTCGCGCTGCACGTCGTCGACCGGGGGAACCGCGGGGTTGGCGTTGATCAGCAGCGAGATGCCCAACAGGTCACCGGCCTGCGACCCTTGGTCGACGAGCTTGGTGCTCAGCTGCTGGCCCGCCGGGAGCACCGACGAGTTCACCACGGTGCGCAGCTTCTCCGCGGAGTTGGCGTCGACGAATTCCTGCGTCAACGACACCGTGCCCGTCACGGTGCCGCCGGCCTGGCCGATCATCTTCGACACCGCCGCCACGTCGTCGTCCTTGGCGTCCGGGGTGCGGAAGACGACGACCGATTTGCCGGCCAGCGCGTCGTGCACGATCCGCCCAACCATCTGGTTGTCGAAATTGTTTGCCGCGCTGAGCTTTTCGTTCAACACGTTCTTCTGGTCGTTGAGCCCGTTGATCTGCGAATAGAGGTCCCGCTTTTCGGCGCGCAGGCTGGACAGCAGGGTGTCGGACAGGAAACCGGACCCCAGCACCACGCCGATGGCCAGCGCGAGGAAGACCGCGGCCAGCGAGAAGGCGTGTTGACGTAACGAGATCATGAGCGCATCTCCCCGCGATGACTAGGTGACCAGGTGCTGGATCCAAAGCGAGAAGTGGTTCCAGTAGTCGGTGATCAAATGCAGGACCACACCGTCGGTGCGCGACACCCACAGCGCGACGATGACCGCGATGAGCATGGTCAGGGCCAGCAGCGCGATGGCGCCGCCCGAGATGTGGTTGCGGTACAGGGTCGCGACGGCCTTGGCGTCGACCACTTTCTCCCCGACCCGCAGCCGGGTCAAAAAGGTCGAGGGATTGCTCTGGGTGCGGGTCCGGTCGAAGAACGTTTCGATATTGGCGGTGTGACCGGCCGTCACCAGCAGAGCCGCGCCGTGGTGGTCGGCCAGCAGCAGGGCCAGATCGACCGCCGATCCGGCCGCCGGGAACGTCATCGCCCCGACCCCGAGGTCCTGGATGCGTTCCAGGCCGGGGGCGTGGCCGTCGGCGTCGGCCGGCAACACCACGTGGGCACCGCATTTGAGGGCCTCGGTGCTGATCTGTTCGGGGTCGCCGACGATGAGCTGCGGACGGTAGCCCGCCTTGCGCAGCACGTCCGCGCCGCTGCCCACCCCGATGAGCACCGGCTGGTACTCCTTGATGAACGGCTTGAGCGAGCGCAAATCGTCGGCGGCGCTGTCCTCGTCGGCGACGATCACCACGTGCCGGCGGCGCAGGTCGAGATCGATGTCCGGGATCCCGATGCCGTCGATCAACAGCGGGCTCTCGCTCTTGATGAACTCGATGGTGTTGCCCGCGAACGCCTCCAGGTGTGCGGCCAGGCCGCTCTTGGCCTCGCGCATCAAATCCGCGATGTCGTGATCGGTGCGCTCGGTGCCGCGGCTCAGCCGTCGGTCACCGGCGTAGATCCCGCCCTCATAGAGGCGAATCTTGGAGCCGTCCTTGACCTTTTTGAAGATGTCCGGCCCGGTCTCGTCGATCAGCACCACGCCGTTGTTGACCAACACCTCCGGCCCCATGTTGGGATAGCGACCCGACACCGACGGCGACGCGTTGACGACGGCGGCGATGTCGGCTTCCACCAGCGCCTCCGCCGTGATGCGATCCAGGTCCAGGACGTCGAGCACCACGATGTCACCGGGGCAGACCCGCCGCAGCAAGCGGTCGATGTTCCGGTCTACCCGCGCGGTGCCGGTGAGGCCCGGCCGGGAAGCGTTCCGAGTAAGCAGCCCTGACATCTTCATGGGGGCGATTCTGGCCGCGATGCCAGGCCGAGGCGGGGAGGCGCGCCGTAACATGCGCCCCATAAGTTATCTAGAGTCACATGAGTAACAGCCGGGTCCGGATCCGGTTTACGTTGTGTCGCCGTGCGGCGGGCGTGCGGAGAAAAAACAGCCGATTTCGGTACTCAGCGCCCACGCTCGACGATGGTCGGCCGCTTAAATCTCGTCTTTCTGGGCCGCGTCGAGCAGCTCCCGCGCGTGCGCGCGACCGCTGTCGGATTCGCCGAGGCCGGCCAGCATCCGGGCCAGCTCGGCGACCCGCTCGTCGTCCTTGACCCGGCGTACCACGCTGGTCCCGCGCGGTCCGGCGGCATGCACCACCAGATGCACATCGGCGTACGCGGCGACCTGAGGCAAGTGGGTGACCACGATGACCTGATGGGTGCGTGCCAGCCGCGCCAACCGCCGGCCGATCTGCACCGCGGCCCGGCCCCCGACGCCGGCGTCGACCTCGTCGAACACCATGGTGGTGCCGTGTGGAATCTTGCGCGACGAGGCCAACGCCACCTCCAGCGCCAGCATCACCCGCGACAGCTCGCCACCGGAGGCGCTTTTCGCCAGCGGCAGCACGGTCATGCCGCGGTGGGCGGCGAAGCCGAACTCGATCTCGTCGACGCCATCGGCGCCGGCCCGGACCAGCGTCGACCCCGCTTGACCCCAGGTAACGCTGAGGGCGGCCGCGTCGTGCTGCGCATCCGGGTCCGAGGCGGTATCGGGGCGCACCTCGATGGTGAACTCCGCGTCAACCATCGCCAACCCGGCCAGCTCCGCGGTCACCTCCTTCGCCAGCCGCTTGGCGGCCTTGCGCCGGCATTTGCTGAGATCGAGTGCGGCGTCGGCTAATTCACTGGCGAGTTCGCCGACCCGGCGCTCCAGCGCGGCCAAACCTTCCTCCGACACGTCCAGCTGCGCCAGCCGCTCGCGCGATTCGGCCGCCCAGCGCAACACACCGTCGATATCCGCGGCGTACTTGCGGGTCAGCGTGCGCAGCTCGGCCTGCCGCGCCAGCTTGGACTCCAACGCGCTGGCGTCGACGGGCAACTCGTCCAAATAAGCGCCCAGTTCCTGCGCGGCGTCGACGACGATGGTCAACGCCTGGCCGATCTGTTCGGCCAGCGCCTGCAGCGTGGCGTCGTCGGTGGATTCCAGTGCGGCCCTTGCCCGTCCGAGACTGTCAGCGGCGGTACTGCCCGAGACGTCGTCGTTGGACAGTCCCGCCCGCGCGGTCGCCGCGGCCTCGCGCAGGGTGTCCAGCTCGGAGAGCCGCACGATATCGGCCACCAGGATCTCGTCTTCGCCGGGCTGCGGATCCACCGCGTCAATCTCGTTGAGCGCGAAGGCAATCCGGTCGGCTTCGAGCGCCAGTTCGCGCATCCGGCCGCGCCGGTCCAGCAGGTCGCGCCGCGCCGACAACCACGCGTCGCGCAGTTTGCGGTACCGCTCCAGCGCCGGGCCGGCCTGCGCGAAGCGGTCCAGCGCGCCGCGCTGCTCCTCGGGACGCATCAGCCGCAGCTGGTCGTTCTGCCCGTGCAGGGTGAGCAGTTCGGCCGTGAAGTCGCCCAACGATTTCGCCGGCACACTGCGCCCGCCGAGGTAAGCCCGCGACGGGCCGTCCCGGCTGACCGAGCGCAACGCGATGACGCTGCCGTCCTCGTCGCGCTCCCCGCCCGAGGTTTCCAATAGTTCGTCCAGCTGCGCGACCGCCGCATCGTCGAGATCTGTTGTGGTGAACCGACCTTCGACGACCGCGCGGTCGGCACCGGAACGCACCCGGTTCGGATCGGCGCGGGCGCCGCCGAGCAGATGCAACCCGGTCACCACCATCGTCTTGCCGGTGCCGGTCTCGCCGGTCAGCACGGTCAGGCCGCGGTCGAACTCCCCGACCGCGGCGTCGATCGCCCCCAGCGACTCGATTCGGATCTCGGTCAGCATCGCGTCAGCACCGCTGCAGGGCCGTTACTTTCCGCGCCAACCGGTTACGGGCAACCGGAACTTGCGCACCAAGCGGTCGGTGAACGGTGCACTGTCCAGCCGTGCCCATTTCACCGCCGTGTCACAACGTTTCACCTCGAGCCGACCGCCGGCGGGCAGCAGCATTTCGCGGCGGCCGTCGCAGAACACCAGCGCGTCGTTGCCGTGCGCCTCGATCTCGATGGCGATGGTGGCGTCCGGGCTGGTCACCATAGGCCGGCCGAACAGGGCGTGAGCGTTGTTGGGCACCACCAGGATTGCCTCCAGGTCCGGCCACAGCACCGGGCCACCGGCGGAGAACGCGTACGCGGTAGATCCGGTCGGCGTCGACACCAGGATCCCGTCGCACCCGAACGTCGACACCGGTCGTCCTTCGATCTCGACGACCACGCCCAGCACGCCCAGCCGCGGACCCTTCTCCAGGCTGGCCTCGTTGAGCGCCCAGCCGTGGTCGATGATGCGCCCGCGGTGGCGCACCGCGACGTCCAGGGTGAGTCGCTCCTCGACCCGGTAGTCCCGCGCGACCACGTGTTCGAGCACGCTATCGATGGCCTCCGCCTCGGCCTCGGCGAGGAAACCGATGCGGCCCAGGTTCACGCCCAGCACCGGAATGTCGGCGTTACGGGCAAGTTCGGCCGCGCGCAGGAAGGTGCCGTCCCCGCCGAGGACCAGGACCAGCTCGCACCCCTCGGCGGCGTCCGGCTCGGCGTCGACGACCTCGATGTCGACGCCCATCGCCCGCATATCTTCGGGCACAAATTTCAGCGGTCCCCGATTGACGGCCTCGGCGGACAGCACCCGCAGACCAATAGCGTTGTCGCTCAAAACCTTCTGTACACGGCGTGCGGTCTCGGTGGCTTCGTCGCGTCCGGTGTGCACGACGAGCAGGATGCTGCGCTCGGAGGTCATTGCGGGCCCTCGCTCACGGCGCGCTGCACCGCGTCAACCAACCCGTCGGCGGACAACGCCCGATCGGTTTCGGCGCGCAGCCACAGAAAGTATTCGACGTTGCCCGACGGGCCCGGCAGCGGGCTGGCCGTCACGTCGACGGTGTGCCACCCCAGCTCGCCCACCCGCCGGGCGACAGCGAGCACCGCGTCGGCCCGCAACGCGGGATCGTGCACCACCCCGCCGGCGCCGACCTGGCCCTTTCCGACTTCAAACTGCGGCTTCACCATGGGAACGATATCCGCGCCCGGCCACGCGCAACCAGCCAGCGCGGGCAACACGGTCGACAAGGAGATAAACGACAGGTCCGCGACGATCAGATCGACACGCCCGCCGATCGCCTCCGGGGACAGATCGCGAACGTTGGTCCGCTCGATGACCAGCACCCGCGGATCCGAGCGCAGCGACCAGGCCAGCTGGCCGTATCCCACGTCGGCGGCCACCACCTCGGCGGCGCCGCGATCCAGCAGGACCTCGGTGAAGCCGCCGGTCGACGCGCCGGCGTCCAGGCAACGCCGGCCGGCGACCGGGATGTCGAAAACGTCCAGGGCACCGAGGAGTTTGTGGGCGCCGCGCGACACCCAGCGGCGCTCACCCTCGTCGGTCACGGTCAGGGTGGCGCTGAGCGCTACGGCGGTGGCGGGCTTGACCGCCGGCAAGCCGTCGATGCTGACCTTCCCGGCGCCGATCAACTCGGCCGCCTGCTGACGGGATCGCGCCAGACCGCGTCGGACCAGCTCGGCGTCAACACGGGCGCGCCGTGCCATGCCTGCACTCAGCCCTTCTCCGCCGACTCGAGCGCCTGCAACAGCACGTCATGCGCCTCCGAAAGGCGCCGCGCGATGTCTTCGAGCTCCGCGAGGGTCGGCCCGTTCTCGCGGTTCTGCGGATCGGTCAAATCGGGCAACTGCGCCAGCAGGTTGTCGATGTCGGCGCGAATCTGATCAGGATCGATATTCATTGCGGTTCTACGCTAGTCACCGGTCAGCCCTCTTGCACGAGAGACCAGCGCCCGAGCGCGTCGCGGGCCCGGTCGTCGCCGGCCCGGATGCGGGCCGGGCGCCCCGGGGCACCCCATACCGCGCCGGCGACCGCGCGCACGATCGACAGATCGTCGCCGTCCACCTGAGCGCCGCTGCGCACGGTGACGGCGCCGTCGCCGACCTCGACCGTCCAACCGGGCTGCGGCCCGACCGCCAGCACGTCCCGGTGCTGGTGCAACGACCGCAGGTCGTGGCCGATGTAGGTGGGGCGCTGCTCGGGTACGGCGTACACCGCGTCGCGCGCGCTGTTCACCCCGGTCAGCACCATCAGGCTGGGCAGCCGGGCGGCGTTGGCGCCCTCGATGTCGGTATCCAACCGGTCGCCGATCACCAACGGCGCGCGGTAGTCACCACGTCCGACCGCATCGGTGAGCAGCGTCGGGGCGGGTTTCCCGGCGACCCGGGGTTCGGCCCCGGTCGCCGCCCGCAGCGCGGCGACCAGCGATCCGTTACCGGGCAGCAGGCCGCGTTCGGTGGGCAGCGTGGGATCGACGTTGGCGGCCACCCACAACGCGCCCGCGCGGATGGCCAGCGCGGCCTCGGCAACCTCGGCCCAGCCGATCGTCATCGACAGCCCTTGGACGACGGCGACGGGGTCGTCCTCGAACCGTCGCACCGGGCGCAGCCCGACCGCGGCGACCTCATTGGCCAGTGAGTCGGTGCCCACGATCAGCACCCGCGAATTTGTTGGCAGTTCAACCGAAAGCAGGCGCGCGGCGCTCTGGGCGCTGGTGACGACGTCATCTGCGGCGGCGGTGAAGCCGAGGTCACGCAGATGCGCCGCCACTTCGTCGGCGCTGCGGGAGGCATTGTTGGTAACGAACAGTTTGCGCACGCGCAGCTCGTCCAGCGTCTGCACCGCGCCGTCGGTGGGACGGTGGCCGCGAAACACTGTCCCGTCCAAATCGATCAGCAGGCAATCATGTTCCTGCGCAAGGCTTTTCATTGATCTTCGCTCGTTCCCAGCTCGGCCACCCGGTCCTCGGCGTCGGTGCTGCCGTCGACGTCGGCGGCCGCCGAACGCAGAAACCATTGCAACGCTTCCTCGGGGCGACCGAGCGCCAGCAGCGTGTCGGCGTAGGCGTAGAACAGGCGCGCGGCCGTCGCGCCGCTGCGGCTCGGGTCCAATTGCGGCGTGGACAAAACGGTCAGCGCCGCCTCGAGCTGTCCCAGATCCGAACGCGCCCCCGCGACCACGATGCGCAGCTCGTCGGCGTCGTCACCGCTCAGCTGTGCCGCCTCGTCGCCGCGGGCCAGTTCGATCGCCCGTTCCGGACGGCCAAGGCCGCGTTCGCAATCCGCGATCAGCGCGAGCAACGACGACTTGCTGCCCATCCGGCGCGCGGCGCGCAGCTCCGAGAGCGCCTGCGCCCAATCGCCATAGCGGTAGGCGGCGATCCCGACCGCTTCGCGGATCGCGGCGATCCGGCTGGAGCGTGCCCGGGCAGCGCGCGCGTGGTTCAGCGCGGCCTCGGGATCCTCGTCCATCAACTCGCCCGCGGCGACCAGATGGCGCGCCACCGCGTCCGCGGTCGCGCGGTCCAACGTGCTCAATTCGGCGCGGATCTCGGGTGAAAGCTGCTTGGCGTCCACGCCGGGAGGGATCGCCGGCCCCCGGTCGGCGTTGTCGGCGCGGTCGGCCCTCCGATCGGTCTCGCCGCCGGTCTGCGGCTGGGCCTGCCGTGCCCGGCCCGGTCCCGACCAATTACCCTCGCGCGGCGTGCGCGGCCCGCGTCTCGGTGCACCCCCGGACGCCGGTCGCGGGCGTCGTTCGCCGTTGTGGCGCTGCCTGTCGTCGCCCACTCGTGTCGTTCACCTCGATTGCTCCCGGACTACCCCGAAAGGATACGGGCACCCGGGCGGCGATCCCGCTACGCCTTGAACCGGTCCGGGACCAGCGGCGCAATCATCGAAGGGCAGAACGTCGCGATGGCGACGATGGTGAAGATGCCGGCGTTTTTCTCGGTCATGCCACTGTCGGAGGCCATTTCCGAAACGACCGAATCGAACGACTGGCCCGGCTCGACCAGCATGGGGCACACCGATTGACCGGCGGCGAGGGCCGTGGCCGGCTGGGTGACCGCGACGCCGGCATTCGTCAGCGCGGACAGGAACCGGTTGCCGGCCATATCGGCACGGATGGGGGCCGCCATGCTGGCGGCGGCGGTGATCAAGCTCGCGGTCAATACGACAAGCCCGACGGCCTTGGCCCGTCCCGCTGCGGGTACGGCTCGGTGGGTGCGCGAAATCACTGTGACTACAGTGGCCATCGAGTGTCACGTTCAGGGCACGGCCCGGTAAAGGTTTGCCCACCAACGCGTTTTGCTCCGAGGTTCTTGACACGGACGGGGGCAATATGCCGCGCCCCTTTTCGGGCAGGCGATTTGACGGCGTTGTCCCCCGACCGGAGGACATCCGAATCCACCGCCAATCCCTCCGGTCGTGGGATGGCGGCATGCCGCCGGACCCAGAAAACTCGTTGGCACAGCGGGGATCTCGTCGCTCCTCCACGAGACTTCCCCTCCTCGACAAATCGGCTTCCCCACCGATGACGAGATCCCCGCTGATACCCTCCTAGACCTTCTCGACTCCGGCGATGTTGCGCTTGCCGCGCCGCAGGACCAGCCACCGCCCGTACAGGAAATCCGAATCCTGCGGCGTCCACTCGTCACTGTCGATCCGCACGTTGTTGACCGACACACCGCCCTCCCCGATGGTGCGCCGGGCCGCCCCCTTGCTGGCCGACAGTCCCGTGGCCACCAGCAGGTCGACAATCCCGTCGGGGCCGCCCGGTTTGAGCTCGGCGACCGACGTCTCGCGCAGCGCGGCGGCCAGCGTGGCCTCGTCGAGGCGACCCAATTCGCCCTGGCCGAACAGCGCTCGGCTGGCGTGTTCGACGGCCGCGGTGGCCTGTTCGCCGTGCACCAGCACGGTGAGCTCGGTCGCCAGGCGCCGTTGGGCGGCGCGTTGCTGCGGGCGCTCGTTGGTGGCCTGTTCCAGCTCGGCAAGCTCCTCGGCGGTCAGGAAGGTGAACCAGCGCAGGTACCGGATCACGTCGGCGTCGGCGGTGTTGACGAAGTACTGATACCAGGCATACGGGCTGGTCAGCTGTGGGTCCAGCCAGAGGTTGCCGCCGCCGGTGGACTTGCCGAACTTGGTGCCGTCGGCCGCGGTCACCAGCGGGACCGTCAGCGCGTGCACCGACGCCCCGAGCTTCTGGCGCACCAGGCGCACCCCCGCAATGATGTTGCCCCACTGATCGGAGCCCCCGATTTGCAGCGTGCAGCCGTGCCGCTGGTGCAGTTCGACGTAATCGTTGGCCTGCAGCAGCATGTAGCTGAACTCGGTGTAGGAGATGCCCTCACCCTCGAGCCGCCGCCGGATGGTGTCGCGATCGAGCATCACGTTGACCGAAAAGTGCTTGCCGAGGTCGCGCAGGAACTCGATCGCCGACATCGGGCCGGTCCAGTCGAGGTTGTTGGCGACGATGGCGCCGGTCGGCGAGTGGCCGTCGGCCGAGAAGTCGACGAAACGCTCCAGCTGACCGCGAATCCGCTCCGTCCACTCGGCGACGATGTCCGCCTCGTTGAGGCTGCGCTCCCCGACCTCGCGCGGGTCGCCGATCATGCCGGTGGCCCCGCCGGCCAGCACGATGGGGCGGTGACCGGCCCGCTGGAAGCGGCGCAACGCCAGCAGCGGCACCAAATGGCCGGCGTGCAGGCTCGGCGCGGTCGGGTCGAAGCCGGCGTACACGGTGATCGGCCCGCGCCGCACTTCGGCGGCCAGGGCGTCGAGGTCGGTGGACTGCGCGATCAGTCCACGCCAGCCCAGCTCGTCGAGGATCATGGGGTAAGAGGCTAGTCGCTGGCACCGGGGGCGGGTGCCCGCGGACTTCGCCGGTACGCCGAGACTTCCGGCCGCCCGGCAAGCCAGAGTCGCCACGGTCGATCCGCCGCCTGACTGACGCCGACCCGCGGGCCCGCGACCGCCCCGTCGGCGGCATTCAGGGCCAGGCGCACCGGGCTGTCGGCGTCGAACAGGTCAATTCCGTTGTCGGCCATCGTGATTCCGAGTGCGGAGCACAGGTTTCCGGGGCCCCGCGCCAACCCGACCGTCCGCACGGCCGGCCCACGCCTGGCCTGCGCGACATCGACGCCCTCGGTGACGACGGCCGCGCGCAGCAGCACGGCGGCGGCGGTGCCATCGGGCCCGCATGAGACGTTCGCGCACACGTGGATGCCATGGCTGCGATAGGTGTACAGCCGGCCGGGCGGACCGAACATCACCGCGTTGCGGCCGCTGGGGCCGCGGTAGGAGTGCGCCGCCGCGTCCGGCCAGGGTCCGTCGGGCACTCCGCCGTACGCCTCGACCTCGACGATGACCCCGCGGACGCCACGCCCGGTGAGGGTGGCGCCCAGCAGTCGATGCGCGGCCTCGACCGGGTCGACGACGAGCTGGCCTGCGGACACCCAGCGAACGTACCGGCAACACCGCCATGGCAATATCCCGGTGTCCGTGGCGAAGGAGCCCAAATATGCATGCAATCGACCCCGCCGCCACCGCGTGGCTGCTGGCCAGTACCGCGCTGGTCCTGTTGATGACCCCGGGCCTGGCCATCTTCTACGGCGGCATGGTCCGCACCACCGGCGTGCTGAACATGATCATGATGAGTTTCATCTCGATCCCCCTGGTCACGGTGGCCTGGCTGCTGGTCGGCTACACCATCTCCTTCACCGACGGCGGGGCCGGTGGCCTGCTCGGCGGGCTGGCCCACATCGGGATGCTGGGCATCACCCCGGGCACCGTCCACGGCGCGGTGCCCGAGCTGCTGTATGCGACCTTCCAGCTGACCTTCGCGATCATCACGGCCGCCCTGGTCAGCGGCGCGATCGCGGACCGCGCCAAGTTCGCCGCCTGGATGGTGTTTGTGCCGTTCTGGGCGATCGCCGTGTATTCGGTTGTCGCGCACTGGGTGTGGGGGCCTGGCGGCTGGCTGGCCAGGCTGGGGGTGCTCGACTACGCGGGCGGCCTGGTGGTCGAGATCGTGTCCGGCTCCTCGGCGCTGGCCCTGGCGCTGGTGCTGGGGCCCAGGATCGGTTTCAAGAAGGACGCCATGCGCCCGCACAACCTGCCGCTCGTCCTGCTCGGCGTCGGGCTGCTGTGGTTCGGCTGGTTCGGCTTCAACGCCGGATCCGCGTTGGCCGCCAACGGAACTGCCGCGGCGATCTTTTTGAACACCCTGGTCGCGGGCTGCCTCGGCATGCTGGGCTGGCTGGCAGTCGAACGGATCCGCGACGGCAAACCCACGACGTTCGGTGCGGCCTCCGGCGTGGTGGCCGGCCTGGTCGCGATCACGCCGTCGTGCGGCACCGTCAACACCCTCGGGGCCACGGTGGTGGGGCTGGCTGCCGGGGTGATGTGTTCCTTCGCGGTGGCCGCGAATTCCGCTTCAACTACGACGATTCGCTCGATGTCGTCGGTGTGCACTTCGTCGGCGGTGTCGTCGGGGTGTTTTTGATCGGGCTGCTGGCCACGGCCGTCATGACGGCCGGACCGCAAGGCTTGTTCTACGGCGGCGGCCTGGCTCAACTGGGCAAGCAGTCGCTCGCGATCGTCGTCGTCGCGATCTACGCGTTCAGCGTGTCGTACGCGCTGGCGAAGTTGATCGACCGATTCATGGGCTTCCGCGTCAGCCCCGAGGACGAGACCACCGGCGTCGACTTCAGCCAGCACGCCGAGACCGCGTATGCCGAGGGCGTGCAGGGGCATCTGCCGCGCGGCCCCGGCCAAGGGCCTCGATGACGACCCCGCGAGGCTGCAACTAGCGACGCATCGCGCGAGTAGCAGCGTCGGCAGTGACGGTCTCACGGCCGGCAGACCCTTGACAGCACCGCGCCGCGGGGCGGATATTCATTACATGATGATTTCATCTCATGATGAATTAGCTCCGGGCGGCGCTGAGCCGGCCGTCGACATCCGCCACCTGCGGGTGATACGGGGCCGTCGTCCCGCCCTGCACGACTTCTCCGTGCAGATCGCGAAGGGCAGCATCACCGGCGTGCTCGGCCCCTCCGGCTGCGGTAAGACCACGCTGATCCGCAGCATCGTCGGCACCCAGATCATCGACGCCGGCACGGTCACCGTGCTCGGCAAACCCGCGGGCTGCGCGGCGCTACGCCGCCGCGTCGGGTATCTGCCGCAGGATCCGACCATCTACAACGACCTGCGGGTCGTCGACAACGTTCGGTACTTCGCGGCGCTCTACGGCTTCGACAACCGCGCCGCCGACGCCGCGATCGAACGAGTCGGGCTCACCGACCACCGGACCGCGATCTGCGCCAACCTCTCCGGGGGCCAGCGCACCCGGGTCTCGCTGGCCTGCGCACTGGTCTGCGAACCGGAGTTGCTGGTGCTCGACGAGCCCACGGTCGGTTTGGACCCGGTACTGCGGGCCGATCTGTGGGAGCAGTTCACCGATCTCGCCCACGCCGGGACCACCTTGCTGGTCTCCAGCCACGTGATGGACGAGGCCGATCACTGCAAAGACCTGTTGCTGATGCGCGAAGGCGCCCTGGTCGCCCACACCACGCCCACCCAACTCAGAGAGGACACCGGATGCACGTCACTGGAGGACGCATTTCTGTCCATCATCAAGCGCAGCATCATGCAGAACGCGGGTCCGAGAGCTGGCTGAGCCTGGACGGCTACACCGCGACCACGTCGCGGATCCTGCGCCAGCTGATCGCCGATCACCGCAGCGTCGCCATGATCCTCGTGGTACCGATCCTGGTTATCACGTTGATGTACTTCATGTTTCACAATGCGCGGCATCTTCCGGGCACGCCGTCGCCGTTCAACAGCGCCTGCCTGATCCTGCTCGGCCTGTTCCCGCTGTTCGTGATGTTCATCATCACCGCGATCACGATGCAGCGCGAACGGGCGTCGGGCACCCTGGAACGCATCCTGACGACGCCCCTGCGCCGGCTCGACCTGTTGATCGCCTACGGCACCGCCTTCTCGATCGCCGCGGCCACGCAGGCGACCCTGGCGTGCATCGTGTCGTTCTGGTTCCTTGGCTTCGACACCGCCGGCAGCTGGGTATGGGTGTTCCTCATCGCGATCGTCAACGCGGTACTGGGTGTTGGACTGGGCCTGCTGTGTAGCGCTTTCGCGCGCACCGAGTTTCAGGCAGTGCAGTTCATCCCGCTGGTGATGGTGCCGCAGCTGCTGCTGGCCGGCATCATCGTCCCCCGCGCGGCGATGCCAGACTGGTTGCAATGGATCAGCAACGTCATGCCGGCCAGCTACGCGTTGGAAGCACTGCAACAGGTCAATTCACATACCGAACTGACCGGTGTCGCCGTGCGGGACATGATCGTCGTCGCGGGTTCCGCCTTCGCGGCGCTGTGCCTGGCCGCCGCGACGCTGCGGCGCCGGACCGCATAGCGTGACGGCCGCCAACACCGGCCGTCGCCGGCCCGGCCGCCCGTCCGGAATCTCCGACACCCGCGATCGCATCCTGTCCAATGCTCGAGAACTCTTCGCCCGCAACGGCATTGACCGTACCTCGATCCGGGCGGTGGCGGCCGCGGCGGGCGTCGACGCCGCACTGGTGCACCATTACTTCGGCACCAAGCAGCAGCTGTTCGCCGCCGCGATCCGGCTGCCGATCGACCCGATGACGGTGCTGATGCCACTGCGGGAAACACCGGTGACCGAACTCGGTCACCGGTTGCCCCGGTTGCTGTTGCCGATCTGGGATTCCGAGCTGGGTGCGGGTTTGATCGCCACCCTGCGGTCGCTGCTGTCCGGGGCCGAGGTAAGCCTGGTGCGCACCTTTCTGCAAGACGTCATCGTCGCCGAAGTTGGTCCGCGCGTTGACAATCCGCCCGGGACGGGGCAAGTTCGCGTCCAGTTCGTCGCGTCGCAGTTGATGGGCGTGGTGCTGGCTCGCTACATCATGGAGATCGAGCCGTTCGCGTCGTTGCCGGCCGAGCAGATCGCGGCGACCATCGCGCCGACGCTGCAGCGCTACCTCACCGGGGATCTGCCGGACGGCTGCGCGCCATGAGCCGGGCGTGCTCGTCGTCGTCGACGTCCCGCGCCTCGTCGATCAGCAGGACCGGGATGCCGTCCTCGATGCGGTAGGCGCGGCGCAGGCGCGGGTTGTACAGCAGCTCGGCTCCCCCGTCCAGAGGGACGAGCAGCAGCGGACCCCGGTCCTGCGGGCACACCAGAATGTTCAGCAGGTTCTGGTCAATCATCGTTTCCTTGATACACCGTGCTCAGTTCGGCCCGCACCGCCGGAGTCAACCGCCGGTACTGCTCGGTCGCGGCGTCGAAGTACCAGGCGTTGCGACCGGACTTGGGAATCCCGGCCGCGCGCAGCGCACTGACGGTCGGGCGGTAGGTGGCGCTGAGCGTCATCTCCGGTGCGACGCACACGATGTCGGGCCCCAGCCCGATGGGCAGGTCGGCGAACGCCTCGGTGAGATCCGCGGCCGTGATGCTGGCGCCGGGCAGCAACGTCACCGCCGAGACCGCCACCTCCATCTGTTTGAACGGGACGTTGTAGGTGACGGCCAGGTCGATGCCGTTGATCATGCCCAGCGCGTCGGTCACCTGCTCGGGGTAGACGACCCCGCGCGCGGTGTGCACCACCGAGCCGCGCCGGCCCAGCAACCAGTAGTCCCCGTCCTCGTCGCGGCGGAACAGGTACTCGGTAGAGATCCAGGTGTCGGCGGGCGCGAAGACCCCGCGTTTGACCGACGCCGTGGGGTCGATCGGCCCGCGCGACGCCGCGAGCAGCACGCCCACCTGGTTGACGTCGGCGACCTGCACAAAGCCGCGTTCGTCTTCCAGGATCAGGTCATGCTCGGCGTCGTAGGCACCCAGCTCGACACGCCCGGCACCGGGCAGCGGCCGGCCCTTGCTGCCGACCTTGGCGCCGGACACATTGGCCAGCACGGCCTGGCCGTCCGTGGTGGCGAAGAACTCGACCACGTGCGCGGGCGCGAACGCATCGACGACGCGCTCCCACAAACCGGTCGGCAACCCCGAGCCGATGAACAGCCGCACCGGATGGTTGCCGTGCAACACGAACGCCGGGTCGTCGACAATGTCGCGCAGCATGGCCCAGGTGTAGGAGACGACGGTGACGCCGTACTGGCGTACCTCGTGAACGAAGCGGTCCCGCCGCAGGCCCCGGGACAGCGCGATGCGGGCGCCGCCGACGACCGCGCCGCCGAGGGCAACCAACAGCGCCGACTCGTGGTGCAACGGGGTCAGGCAGTACACCGTGTCGCGGCGGTCCAGGCCGGCCGCCGACGCGGTGCCGAACGCCGACACCGCCCACCGGTAGTTGGTGATCTGCTTGGCGACCAATTCGCCGCCGGCGGAGCTGAACGCGATGAAAGCCAGATCGCGGGCCAGGCCCGGGTTGGGCCGATACCACGCGGGCAGCTCGACGGCGTCCGGGTCGATCTGCTCCATGTCGATGACGTTCCCGTCCTCGGGCAGGTGCAGATCCCGCGCCTCGCCACCGCCGAGCACCAGAACCTGGCCCGACCATTCGCGCAGCGCCTCCAAATTGGTGGGGTCGGTCATGATTTCGGTGACCCGCCCCAGGCGTACCGACGCCGCCAGGTCGGTCTCCGGGTGCATCACCACGGCGACCGCCCCGAGCCGCGACAGCGCGGCGATGGCAACCAGGGCGCTGGGCCGAGTCTCCATCAGCACGCCCACCCGGTCGCCCTGACGGACCCCGACCTGGATGAGGCCGCGCACCACGTTGTTGATCCGCCGGTCGACGGCCTCATAGGTGTGCACCCGCCCGTCGAACAGCAGGAACTCGCCGCGCGGAGCGCTTCGTGCCTGCTCACTGATGATGCGGCCCAACGAGATTCGCGTGTGGTCGTTGATCTGTCCCAGTCGGGCCAGCCGGGGCAACGTGCGTGCGGTCTCGACGGCCAAAGTCCGCATCGACTTGTTCGCCGCGACCACCGCACCCGTTGCGCCGCGCACCAACTCGATCGCCGCGTCCGACGCCTCGCCGATGCCGTGGGTGAGGCGCGAACTGAGGGTGACGCCGCTATCGGTGTGTTCCTCGGGCTGATCGGCCATCAGGTCGATACCCGACGGCTTGTCGCCGCCGGTGGACAGCCATTCCACCCACGCCGCGACAGTGGGCCAACTCTGCTCCGCCGCTTTGGTTCCCACCACGAGACCGAAATGCCCGGTGCGGATCCGGGCCTCGTACACCTCGGCGTCGGGCGCCGCCCGCCGGATCCCGCGCACCGACGCCGGCTGCCCGATGTCGTCGACCTCGCCGACGAAAGCCAGTACCGGGCAACTGATGTCGGTCAGGGTGACCAGCTGCCCGTTCACGGCGAAGCCGCCGGTCATCATCCGGTTGTGCGCGATGAATTGCTTGAGGAGTTCGGAGATGGCCGGGCCGGACCACGCGATCCACCCTTCCCGCTCGAGGAACCTGCGCTGTTGTTCACGCGGCAGCAGCGCCTCGCGGTCGTGCAGCTGACGCACGAAGTCGACCCGGGCCTTCGCGGTCTTGAGCGGGTCGAGCATCTGGAAACCGGCCCGGGCCATCCAGCCGGGGATGGCCAGCCGGCTGAAGACGTGGTCGGCCATGAAGTTGGCGACCGGCGGCGCGAAGTTTGCCGGGATGCCCATCGGCAGGGCGGCCAGGGTGTCCACCGGCGAGCCGAACGTCACGATGCTGGCCAGACTCTTCGAGCGCCGGTAGGCGGCGACCTGGTAGCACCACATGCCGCCCTGGGAGTAGCCGACAAGGTGGACGTCGCTGCCGGTGGTGTCCCGAACGGTGTCGATGGCCTGGCTGAGCGCGACGATGTGGTCGGTGAGGTTGCGGCGCATGCCACCCTCGACCTTGTCGGGCGAACCGAAGTCGATGACCCAGCAGTCCAACCCGTGCGAATGCAGGATGCCGACCGCGCCGTCTTCGCGGGTGACATCCCACATGTCGGCGGACATCATCATCGGGTGCACCATCAGCACCGGCGGGCCGACCGGACGCTGACCCGGCCGATTGTCGGGCGGAAAATAGCGCCGCAGCTTGTACATCGGCACGCTCTCGACGATCTGCGACGGCGACGGAACGCTGCCGGTCTCGAGGCCGCCCAGCCGCAAGACCTCCAGGCCGTTCTGTGCCGTCGCGACCAGCCGTTCGACCGGCCGCGTGATCATCGACAAGTTCAGGTCCACCGCTGCTCCCCGCTCTCTCGACAGCGTGGCAATCATGGCACATCGCGGGGCTTGGCGGTTCTGGTCAGGCAGTTTGCTCACGCGGGTGGGTCGGGCTCGCGTGCCGCCGATGATTAGCGCCGCCGGAAGCGGGTACGTCCGCAGGTGCGCAATGGTCGCGGCGCGTCGTCGTGGCCACCCCGGTTGAAATACGCAGCTGGGCGCCTCGCCAGTGTTCTGGCAACCATGCCGAGGCGTTTGTTCGCCGACGCCGTCGAGCGCCGGGTGGTGCGCCGTGCCGCGTGCTGGAGGTGGCCCGCATGGACAAGTCGACCGCGAATTCCGGTCATGACTGCCTCGCGGACGGCTAGGCCGATGTGTGCCGCTGCGCGGCCCGGCACACACAGCCAAGCAGACAAAGCCAGGGAGGAGACCCGATGTTGCTGGTAGGCAAGGGCGGCTCCGGTTCCGAGGGGACCGCCAAGGCCGAACATCTGACCGAGCGGGCGCTCTACGACGTCGCGCACGGCCGTTTCGAGCGGTCGCTGTCCGGATTGACCGCGGTCGCGGCGCTCGTCACGACGGCGGAGATCTACTTCGAGCACTACAAGGCCAGCTTCGGCAACAAGTGGATGTGGAGCCCGATCGTGGTGACCCCGCCGGTGGTCGTCGCGGGCGTCGGCGGGGTGTTCTCCCGTCGCTGGGCCAAAAGCTGGTTGCCGATCACCGCGGCTATCTACACCGCCAACGGGCTGATGGGTGAATATCTGCACGCCCGCGGCGTCGCACGCAAGCCCGGCGGCTGGAAGAACGCGTCCTACAACGTCCCGATGGGACCGCCCATCGCGGCCCCCGGCCTGATGTGCATGGTCGGGGGGATGGGGCTGTTGGCGTCGATCCTGCGTCGCGAGCGCTTCCGGAGCTGACGGAGGATCGCGACGATGGCCGATACCGCACGCCCCGACCATTTGCCCAACCGGCGCCCCGACCGCAAACCGCCCCATCCGTCCTGGCTCCCCCGCCAACGTGCTGGCATCACACCCCAGATGATCGGCCGCTATCCCGATTTCGACGTGCTGGCGACGGCCGACACCTGGGATGAGGCCACCCGGAACGTAGTGCTGGCGCGACTGGAACCTCCGGGGCCGCTGCGCTTTTTCACCGCGGCGGAGGAGCCGGGTCTGCGCGCGTTTTGCGACACGGTGCTGGCACAGGATGTTGAACCGCGGGTGCCGGTGGCCGAGTCCGTCGACAGCAAGCTCGCCGACGGTCGCCTGGACGGCTACCAGTACGCCGACATGCCCGACGACCGCGACACCTTCCGGATGGTGCTGCGGGGACTTGACGAGACCGCCACCCGGGATTACGGCAAGGACTGCTTCGCCGCCGCCGAACCCGAAACACGCGAGGCGATCATCGAGGACTTCGCCCACGGCTCGCTGACCGGCGCGACCTGGGACAACCTGAACGTCAAGCGGGCGTGGTCGGTGTGCATGCGCATGGTGCTGTCCGGCTTCTACTCCCATCCCTGGGCGTGGAACGAGATCGGGTTCGGCGGACCGGCATACCCGCGCGGATTCATGAGGTTGGGCGGCGCCACGGGCCCGGCCGCCGCGCGCGAACCGTTCGAGACTCCCGGCGCCACCGACGAAGACCCCGTGCGGGTCGTGCAGAGCGGTGAGCTGTGATGGGCGACTTGTGGCGTGGGGTGTTCAAGGGCGCAATCGGACCGCGAGACAACGATTCCCGATTCCTGCTCGACGTTCACTCCCGTGACCTGCCGGGTGAGCAGACGATGCGCCGCTACGCCGACGACGACGAGGTCGACCTGGTGATCGTCGGCGCCGGCGCGGGCGGTTCGGTCCTGGCTCAGCGGCTGGCGCGGGCCGGCTGGCGGGTGGTGATTCTGGAGGCCGGGCCGTTCTGGCACCCCGACGAGGACTGGGTCTCCGACGAGGCCGGTGCGCACGAGCTGTATTGGACACAGAAACGGATCATCGGCGGTGACGACCCGATCGAGCTGGGCAAGAACAACTCGGGACGCGGCGTGGGCGGCTCCATGGTCCACTACGCCGGTTACTGTCCACGGTTTCATCCCAGCGACTTCGCCACCTACACGCGCGACGGGGTGGGCGCGGACTGGCCCATCCGCTACCAGGACCTCCGCGAACACTACGAGCGGGTGGAACTCGAGCTGCCGGTGGCGGGGCAAAACTGGCCGTGGGGCGACCCGCACCGTTATCCCTTTTCGCCACACCCTATTTCGGGATCGGCCGCAAAGATCTGGCGCGGCGCGCTGGAGCTCGGCATTCAGATGCGGGTGGGGCCGGTCGGCATCGTCAACGGCACCTTCGGCAACCGGCCGCACTGCATCTACCGCGGTTACTGCCTACAGGGCTGCAAGGTGCACGCCAAGGCCAGCCCCTACGTCACACACCTGCCCGATGCGTTGGCGCACGCCGTCGAGATCCGCGCCAATTGCATGGCCGCCCGTGTCGAACTCGACGAGAGCGGCTCGGCGCGCGGCGTGGTGTACTACGACACGGTCGGCGGCTCCGAACGCTTGCAGAAGGCGAAAGTGGTTGCCGTCGCGGGATATTCGATCGAGACGCCCCGCCTGCTGCTGAACTCGGCCTGCCCGGGGTTTCCGAACGGACTGGGAAACAACGACGATCAGGTCGGGCGCTATGTGATGGTGCAGGGCGCCACCCAGTCCGCGGGCCGATGGTCCGAGGAGGTTCGGATGTACAAGGCACCGCCCCCGGAGGTCAGTTCCGAACAGTTCTACGAGACCGACCCGTCTCGGGGATTCGCTCGCGGATTCGCCATCCAGACCGTGTCCCCCATGCCCATCGGCTGGGCCGAACATGTGCTCGCCGAGGGGCTTTGGGGCCGAGCCATGCGGGAGTACATGCGCGACTACAACCACTGGGCGACCGTCGGCGTGCTCAACGAGCTGCTCCCGCAACCCGACAACCGGGTCACCCTGGCCACCGAGCGCGACCCCTACGGCCTGCCCGTCGCCCGCTTCGACTACACGTTGTGCGACAACGACAAAGCCAACATGGCGTACTCCACCAAGGTCATCGGGGACATCCTGCACGCCGCCGACGCCCAGGACATTCTGACCATCCAGCGCTTCGCGCACCTGATCGGCGGCGCCCGGATGGGTACCAGCCCAGCAAATTCGGTGGTCGACTCCGATCACCGGGTGTGGGGGGTACCGAACCTGCTCGTCGCCGACGGATCGGTGTGCCCCACCCAGGGTTCGGCCAACCCGGCATTGACGATCATGGCGCTGGCATCACGGCTGGCGCAGCGAATGGCGACCGGCAAGATCGACACGTCCCGGCCCGGGGATCGAGCGGGGACCCGTGTCTGACGCGGTGGTCGAGACGGCATTCGCGCCGCGAGTGCTGCGCGAATACGCATTGCTGGCCGACGGCGAACGCGGCGCCCTGATCGGGCCGCAGGGCGAGGTCACCTGGATGTGTGCGCCCCGCTGGCATTCCGACGCCGTCTTCTCGGGGCTGATCGGCGGTGGCGGCGTGTACGCCATCACTCCGCTAGAACCGCGGCACGTGTGGGGCGGCTACTACGAGGCGGGCAGTTTGATCTGGCGCAGCCGTTGGGTCACCCGCGGTGGAGTGGTGGAATGCCGTGAGGCGCTGGCCTTTCCAGGTGAGGCCGACCGGGTGGTGTTGTTGCGGCGCGTCGTGGGCTGTCAGGGTACGGCGACGCTGCGGGTATTGCTGCAGCCCCGCGCCGGGTTCGGCCGGCGCGGCACCGGCAGACTGCGGTGTGACGAGGGAAGCTGGAGCGGGCGCTCGGGACCGCTGCACTGGCGATGGTCCGGCGGCGGCCAGGCGCGCCCGGTCTGCTCGGCCGAGGACCGCAGCCAATTGCTTGCCCAGGAGCTCACCGTTCACGAGGGCCAGCAGCACGACTTTGTCTTGGAGTTGTCCGAAAACGCGCTGCCCGACCGTCCGCCCGACCCGGAGACCGCCTGGGAGGGCACCGCGTCGTCCTGGCAGCGCAGCGTGCCACACCTGCAGTGCGCCGTCGCGGCGCGCGACGCGCAGCACGCCTACGCAGTGCTGCGCGGAATGACCAGCAGCGGCGGCGGAATGGTCGCCGCCGCCACGATGAGCCTGCCCGAACGCGCCCACGGCAACCGCAACTACGACTACCGCTACGCCTGGATCCGCGACCAGGTCTATGCCGGGCTGGCCGCCGCCGCGGTCGGGACAACCGAGCTGCTCGACCGCGCCGTAGCCTTCGTCGGCGCCCGGCTGCTGCAGGACGGCGCGGACCTGAAACCCGCCTATACCGTTGTCGGCCAGGGCATCCCCGGCGAGCAAGAACTCGACCTACCCGGCTACCCGGGTGGTTCGGACAAGGTCGGCAACTGGGCCAACCGGCAGTTCCAGCTCGACATCTTCGGCGAGACGCTGCAACTGCTAGCCGCGGCCGCGGCCGCCGACCGGCTCGACGCCGAGGGCTGGCGCGCCGCGCAAACCGCGATCTGCGCGATCGAGACCCGTTGGCGCGAGCCAGATTCCGGAATCTGGGAACTCGACAACCAGCAGTGGACGCATAGCCGCCTGGCCTGTGTCGCCGGACTTCGGGCCATCGCCAAGGCGGCCGGCGCCGGTCAGGAGGTTGCCGCGTGCGCGTCGCTGGCCGACGCCATCCTCGCCGATACCGCCGCCGCCAGCGTGCATCCCCGGCGCGGCCACTGGCAGCGCAGCCCGCGGCTGACCGAGGTCGACGCGGCACTGGTGCTGGCGGCGGTGCGCGGTGCCCTGCCCGCCGACGACCCGCGCACCCGCGCCACATTGACCGCCGTTCGTCAAGACCTCACCGATGACGGATTCGTGTACCGCTTCCGCCACGACGAACGTGAGCTTGGCGATGCCGAGGGCGCGTTCGTGTTGTGCGGCTTCATGATGGCCCTTGCCGAGCATCAGCAAGGTCACCGGCTGCGGGCGCTGCGCTGGTTCGACCGCAACCGATCCGCCTGCGGGCCACCCGGCTTGCTCTGCGAGGAATACGACGTCACCCAACGCCAGCTTCGCGGCAACCTGCCCCAGGCGTTCGTCCACGCACTGCTGCTGGAATGTGCAGCAACGATTGATGACTCGGATTCGGGCGGTTGACAACGAAAGGCAGTTCGATGGCACCCCACGTCGTAATCACCGGAGCCAGCGCCGGCGTCGGGCGCGCCACCGCGGTGCTGTTCGGGCACCGCGCGGCCAACGTCACCTTGCTCGCCCGCGGCGCGGCGGGCCTGGGCGGCGCGGCCCGCGATGTCGAGGCGGGCGGCGGCAACGCGCTGCCCATTCCGACGGACGTCGCCGATTTTTCCGCGGTCCACGATGCCGCGGATCAGGCCGAGGCCACATTCGGGCCCATCGACACCTGGATCAACGTCGCGTTCACCTCCGTTTTCGCGCCGTTTCGCCAGATCAGCGCGGAAGAGTTCAAGCGCGTCACCGAGGTCAGTTACCTGGGATACGTGCATGGCACCATGGCCGCGCTGGCAAAGATGCAGCCCCGGGACCGCGGCGCGATCGTCCAGGTCGGATCCGCGCTGGGCCAGCGGGCCATCCCGTTGCAGTCGGCGTATTGCGGGGCCAAGCACGCGATCAACGGTTTCACCGAGTCCGTGCGCTGCGAGCTGCTGCACGAAGGCTCCCGGGTCCGGGTCACCCTGGTTCAGCTGCCGGCGGTCAACACCCCGCAGTTCTCCTGGGTGCTTTCGCGATTGCCCCGGCATCCGCAGCCGGTACCGCCGATTTACCAACCCGAGGTCGCCGCGCGTGCCGTCGCGTACGCCGCCGATCATCCGGAGCGCAAACAGTACTGGGTCGGGGAGAGCACCGTGGCCACGCTGGTGGCGCAGAAGTTCATCGCGCCCCTGCTGGACCGTTATCTGGGCCGGACGGGATATGACTCCCAGCAGACCGATCAACAGGCCGAGCGCCAGCGACCGGACAACTTATGGCGCCCGGTCGACGACGCCCCGGGCAGCGATCACGGCGCCCACGGCGGCTTCGATGGCAAATCGCACGGGCGCAGCCCACAGCTGTGGTTCTCCCGACATCCCGTTGCCGGCGGCACCGGCGCGCTGGCTCTCGGCGTCGGCGTGCTGAGCGCCATGTCCGCCCGCCGCAGAGCATGATCGGTTGGGCGCGAATCGGTTACGGTGTGCTGCTGCTGGCGCTGCCGGACCACGTGCTGCGGTTGGTATCGCCCCGAGTGAGCGCCCGAGAACGCATCGCCACCCGCATCCTGGGCGGGCGCCTGCTGGCACAAGCCGCGGCAACCGACATTCGGCCCACCGCCGTGACCGTGGCCCTGGGCGCCGAAGTCGATCTCGTGCATGCCATCTCGATGCTCGTCTGGGCGGTCGTCGACCGCGAGTCGCGCCGGTTGACGTTGCTGAGCGCGACCCTCGCGGCGCTTTTCGCCGCGGTCGGCGCCGCCCAGGCTCGCCGAACTCCCCCGCCTTCGCATGCGCGGCGCGCCGACGCGCTGGAGACCCTGGTTCGCCTTCGGCACCGGGTGGCCGCAGCGGTTGTCCGGCGCACCATGCCGAGCCCCGTCCGGGCTCGGTTGAACCTGCAGGAGCTGAGATGACCACAACCAGCCGCCTGGACGACTGCATTGACGCGGTCACCGCCCAGGCGTACGAAATCCCCACCGACGCACCCGAAGCCGACGGCACCTTCGAATGGACGTCGACGACGCTGGTGTTGGCGCAGGTGACCGCGGGCGGTCGGCGAGGGATCGGCTACACCTATGCGACCAGTGCAGCCCGCGAGCTGATCGCCGGCCCGCTCGCCGATGCCGTCGCCGGGCACAGCGCTTTGGACATCACCGCCGCGTGGCAGTCCATGGTCATGGCGATGCGTAACAATGGACGTCCGGGCCTGGTCTCCTGCGCGATCTCGGCGGTCGACACGGCGCTGTGGGACCTAAAGGGCAAACTCTTGGACACACCGGTGTGCCGGCTGCTCGGCATGGCGCGTGCCGAGGTACCGATTTATGGCAGCGGTGGGTTCACCACCTACGACGAACAGGCGACCCGAACCCAACTCGAGCGTTGGGTGGACAGCTGGAAGATTCCGCGCGTCAAAATCAAGATCGGCGAGTCGTCGGGCTCTGCCGTGCGCCGCGATATCCGGCGAATCGCCTTCGCGCGCAAGGTTATTGGGCACGACATCGCGCTGTATGTCGACGCCAACGGCGGCTACAGTCGCAAGCAGGCGATCCGGGTGGCCCACGCCATGGATGAACACCAGGTCAGTTGGTTCGAGGAACCCGTGTCGTCCGACGACCTTGTCGGACTGCGGCAGGTGCGCGAGCAGGTGCGCCCCGACGTCACCGCCGGCGAATACGGCTACGACTTGGCATATTTCAACCGGATGCTGGCGGCCGAGGCGGTCGACTGCCTGCAGATCGACGTCACCCGGTGCGGCGGCATCACCGATTGGCTGCGCGCCGCGGCGGTTGCCGCCGCGAACAACGTCGAGGTGTCCGGGCATTGCGCCCCGAACCTGCATGCTCATGTCGCCGCGTCCATCCCAAATTTGCGGCACCTGGAGTACTTCCACGACCACCATCGCATCGAACATCTGCTTTTCGACGGCGCGCTGTCGCCGGAAGGCGGGGCGCTGCGACCCGATCAGGGGCGGCCCGGACTGGGTCTGGAGTTCAAACACCGCGACGCCGAGCGGTTCCGAGTTGGCTGAGCCGTCATAACCTGACGCCGTCTGCTTGACGGCCGTCGAAATGGGCAATATCACCGAGGTGCAACCAACGTACTTCCGGGGGCCGCGATGACCGTGAACTTTGATGATGAAACCGCTCAACGGGGAGCCATGGATCTGGTTCTCGGCGTCGGTGAACCGCAGCGGGTCGGCCGATTCAAGTACTTCCAGGACGGGCAGCGCTGGGAGTGGTCGGACGCGGTGGCACGCATGCACGGCTACGAACCGGGAACGGTGACGCCCAGCACGGAACTCCTGCTCCAGCACAAACATCCTGACGATCGCGAGCGCGTCGCGGCGGTGCTGGACCGGGTGGTCAGCGGCGAGCCGTTCAGCAGCCGGCACCGCATCGTCGACAAGGCCGGCCACACCCGATGCGTCATCGTCGCGGGCGAGGAAATGCGGGACGACGCCGGCGCCGTGATCGGCACATCGGGGTTTTACGTCGACGTCACCGATTCCCTGCACTCCGATATCACCCGGGTCCTCGAGGCGGTGGTCGACGCCCGGGCCACCATCGAGCAGGCGAAGGGCGTGCTGATCGCCGCCTACGGCATCTCGGCCGAGCGCGCCTTCGACGTCTTGGTCTGGCGCTCCCAGGAGACCAACCTCAAGGTTCGCGACCTGGCCGCGCGCTTTCTGAAGGCTGTCGCCGGAACCTCATCGCCGGACACTCGGACCCACGTCGACCACGCCTTGCTCACTCTCGAATAATTGCCCGGTGGCGCACCTACTGGGGGCCGAGGCCGTTCACCTGGAATACCCGACTCAGGTCGTGTTCGAGTCGATCTCGCTGGGGGTCAGCGACGGCGCCCGGATCGGCATCGTCGGCCGCAACGGCGACGGCAAGTCGAGCCTGCTGCGCCTGCTGACCGGCCAGCTGCAACCCGACTCCGGCCGGATCACCCGGCGCAGCGGATTGCGAGTCAGCGCGCTCAGCCAGGCCGACGTCCTGGACCCAGCCCGCACGGTGGGGTGGACGCTGGTCGGCGAGGCGGCCGAGCATCAGTGGGCGGGCGACCCGCGGATTCGCGACGTGGTGAGTGGGCTGGTCTCCGACTTGGATTGGCACGCAACGATTTCGACGCTCAGCGGTGGACAGCGCCGGCGCGTGCAGCTGGCCCAACTGCTGATCGGTGAGTGGGACGTGATCGCCCTCGACGAGCCCACCAACCATCTCGACATCGAGGGCATCACTTGGCTGGCCGGTCACCTGCGACAGCGCTGGGCGCGCAACACCGGCGGCCTGCTGGTGGTGACGCACGACCGCTGGTTCCTCGACGAAGTCGCCACGACGACGTGGGAGGTGCACGACGGCATCGTCGAGCCGTTCGAGGGCGGGTACGCGGCGTATGTGCTGCAGCGCGTCGAGCGCGACCGGCAGGCCGCCGTGGCCGAGGCCAAACGGCAGAACCTGATGCGCAAGGAGCTGGCCTGGCTGCGGCGCGGGCCGCCGGCGCGGACCTCCAAGCCGAAGTTCCGCATCGACGCCGCCAACCAGCTGATCGCCGATGTGCCGCCGCTGCGCAACCCGGTCGAGTTGGCCAAGCTGGCGACGGCCCGGCTCGGCAAGGACGTGATCGACCTGCTGGACGTGTCGGTCTGTTACGGCGATCGCCCGGTGCTGCGCGACGTCGAATGGCGCATCGCACCCGGGGAACGGACCGGCATCGTCGGCGCCAATGGCGCGGGTAAGTCGACGCTGCTGGGGTTGATCGCCGGCACAGTCACGCCCGATACCGGACGGGTCAAGCGCGGCAAGACGGTGCGCTTGTCGGTGCTCGACCAGCAGGGCGACCTGTTGGCCCCGTTCGCCGCCGACCGCATCGCCGACGTGCTGAGCGGGTTGCGTGGTGGCTACCAGGTCGAGGGGCGTGAGGTGACCCCCACCCAGCTGCTGGAACGCCTCGGCTTCGGGCGCGGTCAGCTCTCGGCGCGGGTCGGCGAGCTGTCCGGCGGCCAGCGGCGTCGGCTGCAGCTGATGCTCACGCTGCTGTCCGAACCGAATGTGCTGCTGCTCGACGAGCCCACCAACGACGTCGACACCGACATGCTGACCGCGACCGAAGACCTGCTCGACTCCTGGCCGGGCACGCTGATCGTGGTCTCGCACGACCGATACCTGCTGGAACGGGTCACCGATCAGCAGTACGCGATCCTCGACGGCCGGTTGCGCCACCTGCCCGGCGGGGTCGACGAATACTTGCGGCTGGCCGGACGGTCCACCAGCGCATCGGAAGCCGCGGGGCCGCCATCCGGGCCTGCCTCGGCGCCGCCGGCCCCGGCGATGTCCGGCGCGCAGCGCCGCGCCGCGGAAAAGGAGCTGGCCTCGGTCGACCGACAGCTGGCCCGGCTGGCCGATCGCATCGCGGCCAAACATGTCGAGCTCGCCGAGCACGACCAGTCCGACCACGTCGGCATCACGCGGTTGACCGGCGAGCTGCGCGACCTGGAAGACGAGGTCGCCGCGCTGGAAACCCGGTGGCTGGAGCTCTCCGAGGTGGTCGAATGATGCCATGACGACCCCTAGGCACCGACCGGTCCACTACCCACCCGGGCAGGCGTTACTGGCGATGTACCGGCGGTACGGCCCGGTGATCAATGCCGGGATCGGCCGGCGCGGCTACACCCATCTCCTCGGGCCAGAGGCGAACAGGTTCGTGTTTGCCAACGCCGACGCGTTCAGCTGGGCGAAGACGTTCGAAAACCTGGCGATCGTCGACGGGCCGACGGCGCTGATCGTCAGTGACGGCGACGATCACCGGCGCCGCCGCAGCGTGGTGGCGCCGGGGTTGCGGCATCACCAGATTCGGGACTACCTGCCGACCATGGTCGCCAACATCGACCGCGTCATCGACGACTGGCACCACGGCCAACGACTGGACATCTACCGGCACTGCCGCGGCGCGGTGCGCCGCAGCACCGTCGAGAGTCTGTTCGGACCGCGGCTGGCCGCGCATGCCGACTTTTTGGGCGAGCACTTGCAACCGTTGCTGGACCTGACTCATCAGCTGCCCCAGGTGGTTTCGCTGCAGCAACGCTTGCGGGCCCCTGCCTGGCGGCGGGCACTGGCGGCGCGGCAACGCCTCAACGATTTCATCGACGCGCAGGTTGCGCAGGCGCGCGCGCAGCCTCGGCCCGACGACAACCTGCTCACGATGCTCATCGCCGGTCGAGGTGAAGAGGGATATGCGCTGGGCGACAACGAGATTCGTGACTCGATCATCTCGCTCATCACCGCCGGCTACGAGACCACCAGCGGGGCGCTGGCCTGGTCGATCTATACGCTGCTGAGCCTGCCGGGCGCCTGGCAGCGGGCCGCCGACGAGGTGCGCCGGGTTCTGGGCGATCGACCGCCGGGGAGCTGGGCGGCCGACCTGGCATCGCTGACCTATCTCAACGGCGTGGTGCAGGAAACGCTTCGGCTGTACTCACCGGCGGTGATTTCGGCCCGCAGGGTGGTGCGCGACCTCGACTTCGATGGCCACCCGATCCGCGCCGGCCGGTTGCTGATCTTCAGCGCCTATGTCACCCACCGACTGCCCGAGGTGTGGCCGCATCCGGACGAATTTCGGCCGGAACGTTGGGATCCGCAAGGCCCGCAGTATCGCAAGCCCGCGCCGCACGAGTTCATTCCGTTCAGCGCCGGCTTACATCGCTGCGTCGGGTCGGTGATGGCGACGATGGAGATGACGGCGATGCTGGCCCGGCTGGTTACCCGAACGACGCTGCGACTGCCCGCGCAACGCATCCGCGCGGCCAACCTCGCCGCGCTTAGTCCCAAGCCGGGGCTGATCGTCGACGTCGACGGGTTAATGCCAGCGCAATAGCACGAGTTCGGAGGAGAACCCGGGACCCATCGCGACGATCAGCCCGGGGCTGCCGGTGGGCGGTGGTTTGGCGATGGTGTCGCGCAGCACGTGCAGCACCGACGCCGACGAGAGATTGGCGATCTCGCCCAGCGAGCGCCAGGTCAATTCCAGTGCCTCGGGCCGCAGGCCGAGGGACTTGCCGATCGCCTCGATCACCTTGGGACCGCCCGGATGACTCACCCAGGCCCCGATGTCGTCTCGGGTCAGGCCGTGTCGGCTGAGGAACTCATCGACGTCATCGGCCAGGTTCCGTTCGATCACCGGGGCCAACTCCGGCGATAGCACCGGCTGCAGCCCCGACGTCCCGACCTGCCACGCCATGACCTGCAGCGAATCGGGGTAGAGGCGGCTGCGTGAATCGACGATGTCGGGACCGCCGGCCCGCCCCCGCTCGTCGTCTTCGGCGCGCCGGTCCCCCACCGCGACCACCGCGGCCGCCCCGTCGCCGAACATTGCGGTACCGACCAGTCCGGAAACCGTCGGCTTGACCGTCGGGAAGGTCAGCGAACACAGCTCGACCGACACCAGAGCCGCGACGCCGTGCCCGGCGCCGCGCAGGTAGTCGTGCAAGGCGGCCACGCCGGCCGCGCCGCCGGCGCAGCCCAGCCCGAACAGCGGCATCCGACGAATGTCCGGGCGCAGACCGAGGCGGCCGGTGATGCGGGCGTCCAGCGATGGCACCGCCACTCCGGTGACGGTCGTGGTGGCGATCAGGTCGACGTCCCGGGGCTGCAGGCCGGCCTCGTCGAGGGCGCCCAACAGCGCTTCGCAACCGAGGTCGACCGCCTTTTCGATGAAGATTTCGTTCGTCTCGGTGAAGTCGGTCAGCGACAGGTATTGCTCCAGCGGCAGTGCCAAATGGCGGCTGTTGACCTTCGCGCCGGCATGCAACCGCCGGACGATTTCCTCGTGTTCCTGCAGCGCCGGGAGCCGGACGAACTGATCGGTGATCTCGCTCTGGCTGTAGCGGTGTGGCGGCAATGCACCGAACACACCTGCGATGACGCTCATATCTAGCCTCTGCTCAGAACGATTCCCCCACTGCACGAGAGTGTATGCGGCCCCGTTGCGGCCCGCAAAGATTCGGCTATTCAACACATGTCGGATACGACCGTGGTGGAGTGCGTAATAGCATCCGCCAACCGGGATTTCGTCATTCGACGTCGTCGGTGTTGTTGGACTTCAGGGCGAGCGCGATCAGCGCATCGGCGCTCAGTGAATCGATGTCGTCCGCACTGACCGTCGAATCGGCCAGCAGTGGTTCGTCCTCGCCGGCCAACACCAGCAACTTGTCCAGCAATCCGGTGCGCCGAAGTTCGCGCAGCGGAATCTTTCTCAGCGTTGCCCAGATCTTGGCGTCTTCGGACTCTGCGCTCGCGTCGTGCAGCAGTTGCTGACGCAGATGAGCGGCCAGCCCCGACGGAGTAGGAAAGTCGAATATCAGGGTGCGCGACAATGCCAATCCCGTGGCGGCCTTGAGGCGATTGCGAAGTTCCACACCGGTCAGCGATTCGAAGCCGAAGTCCTGGAAGGCGCGGTCGACGTCGATGTCGCGGCCACTTGAGTGCCCCAGCACCGTTGCCGCATGCGCGCACACCAACTCCAGCAGCCGCCGATGCTGCTCGTCGGGCGCCAATGTCCGCAGCTCGTCGGCCAGGCCCGCGGCCCGGCTCACCGGCGCCGGTGTTTCACCGCCGGAGTTCAGCCAGAACCGTTGCCGGGCAAAGCCATACGTCGGAAGAGCGACCCGGCGGGCAGCCAGTCCGCTGAACACCACGGGCCAACTCACCGGCGCCCCTTGGGAAAATAGCTCGCCGGCCGCGCCGAGTATGGCTTCGACTTCGGACCTGTCCTTGGTCAGCGTCGCGATCGCGGCCGCATGTTCATCGCGCAGCGACCGCCCAATCGCGGCGCTCAGGCCCGCCGCGGGACCCAGCTCGACGAACAGCCCGGCTCCCAGCGACTCGGCCGACCGCACACCGTCGACGAACCGGACCGGCCGGCGCACATGTTCAACCCAGTAGTCCGCCGATCCGTAGCCGCCTCCGGCCAGCCGTCCAGTCATGTTCGATACCAAACCAATCCGCGCCTCACGAGGCGTGAGGCCGGCGATGAGATCGCCGAACTCGTCCATCATCGGCTCCATCAGGGGCGAGTGAAACGCGTGCGACACCGCCAGCCGATGCACGCGAACGCCGCGCTGCGCGAACCTGTCGGCCACCGCGCTCACCGGGCCCTCAGCTCCCGAAATCACCACGGAGTCATCGGCATTGACGGCCGCGATCGCAACGCCGTCGGACAGCACCGCGGTGACGGCGTCCGCACCGGCGGCGAGCGCGACCATGACGCCGCCGGCCGGAAGGCCGGCCATCAGCCGGCCCCGCGCCGCCACCAGCCGTGCTGCATCTTCGAGCGTCAGCACATCCGCGACGGCCGCGGCGGTGATCTCGCCCACTGAATGTCCCATCACCAGATCGGGCTCAATTCCCCAGCTGCGCAACAGCGCCGACAATGCCACGCCGACGGCGAACAGCGCGGGCTGCGCGAACTCGGTGTTGGCCAACAGTTCCGCGTCGTCACCCCACACGACGTCGCGCAAATCGGTCCGCGCATGCTGATTCAATGCCGCGACGGCGTCGTCGAAAGTATCGGCGAACACCGGCCACCGGCGGTAGAGCTGCCGGCCCATGCCCGGCCATTGGGAACCCTGCCCGGGGAACACGAACACGGTCTTGCCCGGGTGCCTGGCCCGCCGTGCCACCGCGTCGGGGTCACCGGCGGCCAGCCGCGTCAAACCCGTTGTCAGCACCTGCCGATCGCTACCCACCAGTACCGCTCGATGCTCGAACACCGAACGGGTGGTGACCAGTGACCAGGCGACGTCAGAGACCGCCAGATCCGGGTCGGCGGCGACATGGGCGGCCAGCCGTGCCGCCTGGTTGGCCAACGCCTGGGTCGAGCGGGCCGACAGCACCCAGGCCACCGGCGTCCGCTGGTGAGCCGGCCTGTCCGCGGGCGGCGGGGCGGGCGCCTGCTCGAGGATCACGTGAGCGTTGGTCCCGCCCATGCCGAACGACGACACCCCTGCCCGCCGCGGCCGGCCCGGTGCCGGCCAGCCGGCCGGCGCGGAATTGACCTGCAGGCCATAGCCTTTCAGATCGCCGGCATCTGCTCCGTCGTAATTGAGGCTCGCCGGGATCAAGTCGTTTTCCAGGGCCAGTACCGTTTTCAGCAGGCCGGTGACGCCGGCGGCGGCTCCGGTGTGGCCGATGTTCGTCTTGACCGAGCCGACGTGTACCGGATCGTCCCGTCGTTCGCCGAAGATCTCCCCCAGGGCACCGGCCTCGACCGGGTCGCCGACCTGGGTTCCGGTGCCGTGCGCCTCGACGTAGTCGATATCCCGGCTGCCGAGACCGGCATCTGCCAGCGCGCGACGGATGACCGCGGCCTGCGCCTGGGGGGACGGCACGGTCTGGCCGACGGAGCTGTGTCCGGCATTGTTGACCGCTGTTGCGCGGATGACGGCGCGGACTCGATCCCCGTCCTTGACGGCGGCGGGCAGCGGCTTCAGCAGCACCATCCCGGCGCCCTCGGACCGCACGTAGCCGTCCGCACGGCCATCGAAGGCGTAGGTGCGCCCGGACGCGGACAGGGCGCCAAATTCCTGTTCCAGCATTGCCGTTTCGTCGGCCAGATTGAGGTGGACACCCCCGGCGATGGCCAGCGCTGCCGCACCCGAGCGGACGCTCTCGCAGGCCAGGTGGACGGCGACCAATGACGACGACTGTGCGGTATCGATCACCATGCTGGTGCCCTGCACACCGAAGGCGTAGGAGATCCTGTTCGCGATCATGGCGCGGCTGAGCCCGCCGAACGAATGGTGGTCGAGGTGGTCGGCGCCCGCGCGAAGCGTGAGAACGGCATAATCGTCGTTCATGGCGCCGAGATAGATCGAAACCTGTTGGCCGCGCAGGCTATCCGGGATCAGGCGAGCGTCTTCGCACAGTTCCCACGCCAGTTCGAGCGCCAGCCGCTGGCGCGGGTCCATCGCGCGGGCCTCGCGGGGCGAGAGGTTGAAGAAGTCCGCGTCGAACTCGGCGACGTTTCCGGGAAGCCGGTTCTCTTCGCGTCCGTCCCGCAGCACGTTCCAGAACTCATCCGGGCTGCTGGCCCCGGGTAGCCGGCAGGCCAGGCCGATGATCGCTACGTCCGTGGGCGACATCAGGGGCCGTAGTCGTCATCGAGGATGGCGAACAGTTCGCGTTCGGTGGCGGTGGCGATGTCGTCGTCGAGCAGCTGCGTTTGGTCGGGCGGGGCCGGCGACGGGGTTTCCAGCTCGGCCAGGATGGCCTGAATGCGGACGGCCAGGCGGGTCTTGTCGTCGTCTGTCCAGCCGGGTTGGTTGACCAATGTCTGTAGTTCGCGGGCGATGTCGTTGAACCGAGCCAGTCGATCGGGTTCGGCGGCGGCTGACCCGGTGGTCGCGGAGCTCAGATGTCCATCGATATGTTCGGCCAGCGCCGCCGGGGTCGGGTAGTCGAAGATCAGATTGGGTGAAAGGGTAAGTCCTGTAGCGGTTTTCAGCCGATTGCGTAGTTCGACCGCGGTCAGTGAGTCGAAGCCGAGATCCTGGAACGGCAGCGTGGCCTCGAGATCGACGCTCGATCGACCCAGCACCGTTGCGGCGTTGGTGCACACCAATTCCACCAATTGGTGGTGACGCTGCTCGGGGCTCAGCCCCTGCAGCCGGGTGGCCAGCCCCGACATCGACACGGCAGCGCCGGCATCGCTGATGAGCCGACGGCCCGGTCGGGCGACCAGGTCGCGCAGCACCGGGGGCACGGCGCCGTGTGCGCCCAATCCCGACGCGTCGATGCGCGCGGCCACCAGCAGCGGGCGATCGGCCAACATGGCCTCGTCGAATAGCTGTAGCGCGTGCGGGGTGGACAACGGCGCCAGCCCGATTCGGCTCATGCGGGCCTTGTCGCGCTCGTCGAGGTGTGCGGTCATGCCGCTGGCCTGTTCCCACAACCCCCACGCCACCGACAACCCCGGCAGACCCTGCGCCCGCCGCGCGGCAGCCAGCGCATCAAGAAAACTGTTGGCCGCCGCATAATTGCCCTGCCCGGGCGAACCGACAATACCGGCCATCGACGAAAACAACACAAACGCCGACAAATCACGATCACGGGTCAACTCGTGCAAATTCCAGGCACCATCAACCTTGGCCCGCAACACCGCATCCACCCGATCCGCCGACAACGAACCAATCAACCCATCATCGAGCACACCCGCAGCATGAAACACCCCCCGCAACGGAAACCGCGCCGGCAACCCCGCAATCAACTCAGCCACCGCCACACGATCGGCCACATCACAGGCCACCACCGACACCTGCGCCCCCGCCCCGGTCAACCCCTCCACCACCGCGCTGACACCGTCAGCCTCCCCACCGCGACGACTAACCAACACCACATGCCCCACCCCATACCGAGCCACCAGATGCGCAGCCACCGCCGCACCGACCATCCCGGTACCCCCAGTCACCACCACACTGCCGCCAGCCAGGCTGCCCCCCGCCGTCGCAAGCACCCGATCCCCCGGACCGTCCGGCAGTGTCAGAACCACCTTGCCGATCTGGCGGGCCTGGCTGACAAACCGATACGCCGCGGACGCCGAACGCACGTCAAAGGCCTTGCTGGGCAACGGCTTCAACACCCCCGCAGCGAACAGACTCATCAACTCGGTCAGCATCGACGCGATGAGGTCGGGTCCGGCTTCCATCAGGTCGAAAGCGCGGTAGCGCACACCCTCGGGCATCGCAGCAGGGTCGCGCAGATCGGTCTTACCCATCTCGATGAACCGCCCACCACCGACCAACAACCGCAACGACGCATCCAAAAACTCCCCCGCCAACGAGTTGAGCACCACATCCACCCCGGCCCCACCCGTGGTCACCAAAAACTTCTGCTCAAACTCCACACTACGGGTATCACCAATGTGATCATCATCAAAACCCAACGCCCGCAACACATCCCACTTACCCCGACTGGCAGTGACAAACACCTCCGCACCCCAAAACCGCGCCAACTGCACCGCCGCCATACCCACCCCACCGGTAGCCGCATGCACCAAGACCCGCTCCCCAGCCCGCACCCCGGCCAACACCGACAACCCATACAACGCCGTCAAAAACACCACCGGCACCCCAGCCGCCTGCGCCAACGACCACCCCGCCGGCACCACCGTCACCAACCGCGCATCCACCACCGCCTCAGAACCCACCACCCCCAACAAACCCATCACCACATCACCCACGGCAAGCCCCCCAACACCAGAACCCACCTCAACCACCACGCCAGCACCCTCAGCACCGAGTTCACCACCACCGGGATACATCCCCAACGCCACCAACACATCCCGAAAGTTGACCCCCACCGCAGCCACCGCAACCCGCACCTGCCCCGACCCCAACTCGGTGCCAGGCGCCGGAACGACCACGACGTCCTCCAAAGTGCCACCCCCACCGGCGGCCAAACGCCAGCCGCCGGCCGGTAATTCGAGCACGGCTCCGGCCCCGACCGCTACCAGTCGCGCGGCGTGGGCAACACCGGAACGCACCACCAACTGCGGTTCCCCACAACCGATCACATCGCCAATCTCCAACGAACCGTCCGAATCGACCAACACCACCCGACCCGGCTGCTCAGCCTGCGCCGCCCGCACCAACCCCCACACCGCCGCACCCGCCAAATCCACCACACCCTCACCGGCCAACCCCACCGCACCACGCGTCAACACCACCAACACACGACCATCCGCACCAGCCAACCACGACTGCAACACCCCCAACGCCTCATGCGTGGCCGCATACACCCCCGCCACCGAATCCCCCAACGGCGGCTCCCACACCCACACCCCCCCAACACCAACCCCATTGACCTCCACCGACACCGGCGACCAGGCAAGCTCATACAGGCCCCCGGCGCCGCCGGCCGCGGCGGCCAATGCGGCCGACAGCGCGCCGATCGAGATCGGCCGGACCACCAATTCGCGCACCGACAACACCGGCAACCCGGATCCGTCGGCGAGATCCACCGACACCGCGCTGATGCCAACCGGCGCGATCCGCACCCGGACCCGCGACGCGCCCGCGGCATGCAAACAGACGCCCTGCCACGAGAACGGCAACATCGTCTCGGCCTGGTCACCGACGACGCCCATCGCGTGCAGGGCCGCGTCCAGTAGCACGGGATGAATCCCGAAGCCGCCGACCGTCACCCCCTCGGGCACGCCGACCTCGGCGAAAACGGCGTTGTCCAAGCGCCACATGGCGTGCAGACCCCGGAAGGCCGGACCGTATTCGTAACCACGTTGCGTCAACTGCGGGTAGGCGTCGGTGACGTCCACCGCGGCGGCCCCGACCGGGGGCCACACCGACAGGTCCGCGGCGGGCTCGGGTTCTGTTGCGCTCAGCGTGCCTTGCGCGTGCAGCACCCAGGCCGAATCCGGCGCCGCGCCACGCGAATACACCCACACGGCCCGCGCGCCGGACTCGCCCGCGGCATCCACGACGACCTGCACGCGGGCGTTGACTCCCGACGGCAATACCAGCGGCCCCAGCAGGGTGAGCTCTTCCACCACCGAGCAGCCGACCTCGTCCCCGGCCCGCAACGCCAATTCGACAAAACCCGCACCGGGGAACAGCATCACTCCGTCGACGATGTGGTCGGCCAGCCACGGCGCGCCGCCCACCGACAGTGAACCCGTCAGCACGACGCCGCCGGAGTCGGGCCGTTCGATCACCGCGCCGAGCAAGGGATGCGCGGTGCGGGCCAGGCCGACACCGCTGACGTTTCCGGATGCCACGGCCCCGAGCGGCAGCCAGAACCGTTGGTGGGTAAACGCATAGGTGGGGAGGTCGACCCGGCGCCCCTCGCCCACTGCCGCGGGCCATTTGACGTCCACGCCGATGGTGTACAGCTGGCCGAGCGCGGTCAGCGCCGATTCCACTTCCGGGCGGTTATTGGCCAGCAGGGCGACCGAGGTGGCTTTCCCGCTGGTCAACGATTGTTCGACGGCGGCGGTCAGACCACGACCGGGACCGACCTCGATGAATGCCTTGGCGCCCAGCGACTCAGCGGTTCGCACACCGTCGGCGAAACGCACCGGCCGGCGCACATGTTCGACCCAATATCGCGGCGAACCGTATCCCGGGCCGGCCAGCTCTCCGGTCAGGTTGGAGATCAAGGCGATTCGCGGCGGCGACGGAGAGATCCCGGTGACCCGCCGGGTGAACTCGTCGAGCATCGGTTCCATCAAGGGGGAATGAAAGGCGTGCGACACGGCCAGCCGGTGAGTTCGCCGTCCCTGCTGCGCCAGCAGGTCCGCGGCAGCGGTGACGGCGGCGTCGGCGCCCGAGATCACCACGGCGTTGGGGCCGTTGACCGCGGCGATGTCGATCCGATCGGTTAGCAGCGGCGAAACGTCGGCTTCTCCGGCGGCGACCGCGACCATGGCGCCACCCGGCGGCAGCGCCGCCATCATGCGGCCCCGGGCGGCGACCACCTGCGCGGCGTCCGGCAGCGACAGCACGCCGGCCACGTGGGCCGCGGTGATCTCACCGACGGAATGGCCGGTGACGATGTCGGGGTCCACCCCCCAGTGCCGCAGCAGCGCCGCTGCGGCCGCCTCGACGGCGAACAATGCGGGCTGAGCGAATTCGGTGTTCTCCAGCAGGTCGGGGTCGCTACCCCAGATCACTTGTCGCAGCGGCAGTCTCAATAACGGGTCGAGCGCCGCGGCGACGTCGTCGAACGCGTCCGCGAACTCGCCGTAGCGGTCGTAAAGCTGCTGTCCCATCCCGAGCCATTGGGCACCCTGGCCGGGAAAGACGAACACCGTCTTGCCCGCCGAGCGGACCCGCCCGGCGGCCACACCGGCGCCGGGCTCGACGGCCACCAGTTCGCGCAGTCCTTGCAGTAGCCGGTCACGGCCGGCGCCGACCACCACGGCCCGATGGTCGAACACCGCGCGGGTCGTCACCAGCGACCAGGCGATGTCGCGGGGACTCAGGTCCGCGTGTTCGGACGCGTGCACGAGCAGCCGTGCGGCCTGGCTGGTCAGCGCCTGTTCGGTACGGGCCGACAGTACCCATGCGGTGGCACCCGGATCGGGTTGGGCCGCAACGGGTTCAGTGTCGGGCGCCTGTTCGATGATGACGTGGGCGTTGGTACCGCTGATCCCGAACGACGACACCCCGGCGCGGCGCGGCCCGTCGTGCTGGGGCCAGTCTCGGGACTCGGTGAGCACCGACACCGCTCCCGCCGACCAATCCACGTGGGGTGAGGGCACATCCACGTGCAGCGTCTGCGGCAGCACCCCGTGCCGGATGGCCTGAATCATCTTGATGACGCCGGCCACGCCGGCGGCGGCCGAGGTGTGGCCGATGTTGGATTTGATCGAGCCCAGCCACAGTGGGCGGTCGACGGTCCGGTCCTGGCCATAGGTGGCCAACAAGGCTTGCGCCTCAATCGGATCACCCAGCACGGTGCCGGTGCCATGTCCCTCGACGACGTCGACGTCGGCGGCGGTCAATCCGGCGTTGGCCAGCGCCGTGCGGATGACCCGTTGCTGGGAAGGCCCGTTCGGCGCGGTCAGTCCGTTGGAGGCGCCATCCTGGTTGACGGCGGTGCCGCGTACCAGCGCCAGCACGGGATGACCGGCTCGGCGCGCATCGGCGAGGCGCTCCACCACCAGCACTCCGGCGCCCTCCGCCCACGCCGTCCCATCGGCGGCCCCGGCGTACACCTTGCACCGGCCATCCGGCGCCAACGCTCGCTGACGGCTGAACTCGACGAACGCGGCGGGCGTCGCCATCACCGTGACACCACCGACCAGCGCCAGGTCGCATTCGCCGGATCGCAGCGACTGTGCCGCCAGATGCAGCGCCACCAATGACGACGAGCACGCCGTATCGATCGACACCGCCGGGCCTTCCAGTCCCAACACGTAGGAGACCCGGCCCGAAGTGACGCTCAGTGTCGAGCCGGTGAGCCCGTACCCTTCCAGTTCGCCCTCGACCTGACCGCCATACCCGGCGTGGATCACACCGGCGAACACACCGGTCGCCGAGCCGCGCAGGCCGAGCGGGTCAATCCCGGTGCGCTCCAATGCTTCCCAGGACAGCTCGAGCATCAGACGTTGTTGCGGATCCATCGCCAGCGCTTCGCTGGGGCCGACGTTGAAGAAACCGGCGTCGAAATCACCCGCGTCGGCGAGAAATGAACCCTGGTTGACATACATCTTCCCGGGTGCGTCGGGGTCGGGGTCGTAGAGTCCCGCGATATCCCAGCCGCGATCGGCCGGGAAATCCGAGACGGCGTCGCGGCCCTTAACGACCATGTCCCACAGTGCCTCCGGCGAATCGGCACCGCCCGGATACCGGCACGCCATGCCCACCACCGCCACCGGCTCGGACAGCCGGCCTTCCAACTCGGCCACCCGACGACGCGAGCGCCGCAGATCTGCGGTCAGCCGCTTGAGGTAATCAAGATGTTTGTCGGTGTCCGACACTGGCGCTCCTTGGGCTCTTACGAGCCGAGTTCTTCGTCGAGGATTGCGAAGAGTTCACTTTCGGTAGCCGTGTGAATGTCTTCGTCATCGGTTCCGTGCAGGTTGAGGGGGTCCGGGCCGGGACCAAACGTGCTCAGCAGCGCTTGGAGACGGGTGGCGAGATGCGGCTTGTCCTCGGGCTGCCAATCCGGTTGATTGAGCAGTGTGTGCAGCTCCCGGGTGATGTGATTGAACCGAGCCATCAGGTCGGCGGGTTTGGCGGACCCGGTGTCGGGAGCGGTGGACGCCGCCAAGCGGGAGTCGAGGTGTTCCGCCAGCGCCGCCGGGGTCGGGTAGTCGAAGATCAGCGTGGGTGAAAGGGTAAGTCCTGTAGCGGTTTTCAGCCGGTTGCGTAGTTCGACCGCGGTCAGGGAGTCGAAGCCGAGATCCTGGAAGACACTGCCCGCGTTGATGTCTCCGGCGTTGGGACGGCCCAGCACCGTGGCGGCGTTGCGGCAGACCAGTTCCACCAGTTCGACGTGGCGCTGCCCGGCCGACAGCCCTTGCAGGCGTGCGACCAGGCTGGTCATCGATGCCGAGCTGGTCTCGCTGTCGTCGATGATGCGGCGAATCGGGCGGGTGACCAGCTGGCTCAGCAGCGGCGGCAGCGACGCGCTGTTGTCCGCCAATGCGCCGGCGTCGATGCGCGCGGCTACCATCGTCGGCTGCTCGGTGAGCATGGCGGCGTCGAGGAGTCGCAGCGCCTGCTCGGTTGCCATGGGCGCCAGCCCGATTCGGCTCATGCGGGCCTTGTCGCGCTCGTCGAGGTGTGCGGTCATGCCGCTGGCCTGTTCCCACAACCCCCACGCCACCGACAACCCCGGCAGACCCTGCGCCCGCCGCGCGGCAGCCAGCGCATCAAGAAAACTGTTGGCCGCCGCATAATTGCCCTGCCCGGGCGAACCGACAATACCGGCCATCGACGAAAACAACACAAACGCCGACAAATCACGATCACGGGTCAACTCGTGCAAATTCCAGGCACCATCAACCTTGGCCCGCAACACCGCATCCACCCGATCCGCCGACAACGAACCAATCAACCCATCATCGAGCACACCCGCAGCATGAAACACCCCCCGCAACGGAAACCGCGCCGGCAACCCCGCAATCAACTCAGCCACCGCCACACGATCGGCCACATCACAGGCCACCACCGACACCTGCGCCCCCGCCCCGGTCAACCCCTCCACCACCGCGCTGACACCGTCAGCCTCCCCACCGCGACGACTAACCAACACCACATGCCCCACCCCATACCGAGCCACCAGATGCGCAGCCACCGCCGCACCGACCATCCCGGTACCCCCAGTCACCACCACACTGCCGCCAGCCAGGCTGCCCCCCGCCGTCGCAAGCACCCGATCCCCCGGACCGTCCGGCAGTGTCAGAACCACCTTGCCGATCTGGCGGGCCTGGCTGACAAACCGATACGCCGCGGACGCCGAACGCACGTCAAAGGCCTTGCTGGGCAACGGCTTCAACACCCCCGCAGCGAACAGACTCATCAACTCGGTCAGCATCGACGCGATGAGGTCGGGTCCGGCTTCCATCAGGTCGAAAGCGCGGTAGCGCACACCCTCGGGCATCGCAGCAGGGTCGCGCAGATCGGTCTTACCCATCTCGATGAACCGCCCACCACCGACCAACAACCGCAACGACGCATCCAAAAACTCCCCCGCCAACGAGTTGAGCACCACATCCACCCCGGCCCCACCCGTGGTCACCAAAAACTTCTGCTCAAACTCCACACTACGGGTATCACCAATGTGATCATCATCAAAACCCAACGCCCGCAACACATCCCACTTACCCCGACTGGCAGTGACAAACACCTCCGCACCCCAAAACCGCGCCAACTGCACCGCCGCCATACCCACCCCACCGGTAGCCGCATGCACCAAGACCCGCTCCCCAGCCCGCACCCCGGCCAACACCGACAACCCATACAACGCCGTCAAAAACACCACCGGCACCCCAGCCGCCTGCGCCAACGACCACCCCGCCGGCACCACCGTCACCAACCGCGCATCCACCACCGCCTCAGAACCCACCACCCCCAACAAACCCATCACCACATCACCCACGGCAAGCCCCCCAACACCAGAACCCACCTCAACCACCACGCCAGCACCCTCAGCACCGAGTTCACCACCACCGGGATACATCCCCAACGCCACCAACACATCCCGAAAGTTGACCCCCACCGCAGCCACCGCAACCCGCACCTGCCCCGACCCCAACTCGGTGCCAGGCGCCGGAACGACCACGACGTCCTCCAAAGTGCCACCCCCACCGGCGGCCAAACGCCAGCCGCCGGCCGGTAATTCGAGCACGGCTCCGGCCCCGACCGCTACCAGTCGCGCGGCGTGGGCAACACCGGAACGCACCACCAACTGCGGTTCCCCACAACCGATCACATCGCCAATCTCCAACGAACCGTCCGAATCGACCAACACCACCCGACCCGGCTGCTCAGCCTGCGCCGCCCGCACCAACCCCCACACCGCCGCACCCGCCAAATCCACCACACCCTCACCGGCCAACCCCACCGCACCACGCGTCAACACCACCAACACACGACCATCCGCACCAGCCAACCACGACTGCAACACCCCCAACGCCTCATGCGTGGCCGCATACACCCCCGCCACCGAATCCCCCAACGGCGGCTCCCACACCCACACCCCCCCAACACCAACCCCATTGACCTCCACCGACACCGGCGACCAGGCAAGCTCATACAGGCCCCCGGCGCCGCCGGCCGCGGCGGCCAATGCGGCCGACAGCGCGCCGATCGAGATCGGCCGGACCACCAATTCGCGCACCGACAACACCGGCAACCCGGATCCGTCGGCGAGATCCACCGACACCGCGCTGATGCCAACCGGCGCGATCCGCACCCGGACCCGCGACGCGCCCGCGGCATGCAAACAGACGCCCTGCCACGAGAACGGCAACATCGTCTCGGCCTGGTCACCGACGACGCCCATCGCGTGCAGGGCCGCGTCCAGTAGCACGGGATGAATCCCGAAGCCGCCGACCGTCACCCCCTCGGGCACGCCGACCTCGGCGAAAACGGCGTTGTCCAAGCGCCACATGGCGTGCAGACCCCGGAAGGCCGGACCGTATTCGTAACCACGTTGCGTCAACTGCGGGTAGGCGTCGGTGACGTCCACCGCGGCGGCCCCGACCGGGGGCCACACCGACAGGTCCGCGGCGGGCTCGGGTTCTGTTGCGCTCAGCGTGCCTTGCGCGTGCAGCACCCAGGCCGAATCCGGCGCCGCGCCACGCGAATACACCCACACGGCCCGCGCGCCGGACTCGCCCGCGGCATCCACGACGACCTGCACGCGGGCGTTGACTCCCGACGGCAATACCAGCGGCCCCAGCAGGGTGAGCTCTTCCACCACCGAGCAGCCGACCTCGTCCCCGGCCCGCAACGCCAATTCGACAAAACCCGCACCGGGGAACAGCATCACTCCGTCGACGATGTGGTCGGCCAGCCACGGCGCGCCGCCCACCGACAGTGAACCCGTCAGCACGACGCCGCCGGAGTCGGGTCGCTGGACCACGGCACCCAGCAAGCCGTGTTCGGCGCCGGTCACACCCAGCGCGTGCGGATCGCCGCCGCCGGCCTGAACCGGTGGCAACCAAAATCGCCGGCCCTGAAAGGCGTAGGTCGGCAAGTCGACCGGCGCGGCACCGGGGAAGACCGAGAGCCAATCGACCGCCACGCCCGTGGCGTGCGCCTGGCCCGCGGACAGCCAGAACCTGTCCAGCCCGCCGTCGTCGCGACCGAGCGTCGGAATCACGACCGGTTCCATGGTGTTTCGCGTGGCGATCGTGTCTTCGATCCCGGCGATCAGCACCGGATGCGGGCTTGACTCGATGAAAACCTGATACCCGGCCCCGCCGGCGGTGCGCAGCGCCTGTTCGAACTGCACCGTCTGGCGGATGCTGCGGTACCAGTAGTCGGCGTCCAGGTCGGCGGTGTCGATGGGTTCACCGGTGACGGTCGAGATGAAGGTCACCGGCGACGAGCGCGGCGCGATACCGGCCAGCGCCTGGGTGAGCGGTTCGCGGATCGGCTCGACCTGCGCCGAATGCGACGCGTAGTCGACGTCGATGCGTCGGGCGCGGATGTCGGTGCTCTCGCAACGCCGCATCAACTCGTCGAGCGCTTCGACCGCACCGGACACGACGACGGCCGAAATGCCGTTGACCGCAGCGATGTTGAGCCGGCCATCGGAGGGCTCCAGCAGTTCACGGGCCCGCGTCACCCCGCAGGCCAGCGAGACCATGCCGCCCGACCCCGACAGCCGCAGTAACAGGCGGCTGCGCAGCGCCACCACCCGGGCGGCGTCGTCCAGGGACAGCGCGCCGGCCACATAGGCCGCGGCGATCTCGCCCTGTGAATGTCCGATGACCGCGTCGGGGTGCACACCGACCGAACGCCACAACGCCGCCAGCGACACCATCATCGCCCACAACACCGGCTGCACCACGTCCACCCGGTCCAGACCCGGCGCGCCCGGCGCGCCGCGGATCACGTCGATCAACGACCAGTCCAGGTATTCGCCGAGCGCCTTGTCGCAGCGGTTCACGTGCTCGCCGAATACCGGTGCGGTGTCGAGCAATTGGGCGCCCATGCCGAGCCACTGCGATCCCTGGCCGGGGAACACGAACACCGTCTTGCCGACGCCACGGGCGCGACCGGCCACGACGTTGGGGCCCGGCTCACCGGCGGCGAGTCCGGCCAGCCCCGCGGCCAGCAGGTCGCGGTCGCCCACGACCACCGCCCGGTGCTCGAACGTCGACCGCGTCGACACCAGCGAGAACCCGACATCGTCGACGTCGAGGTCGGGTTCGGCCTGCACACGCTCCAGCAACCGCTGCGCCTGCCCGGCCAGCGCCTCCGGGGAACGCGCCGACAGCACCCACGGAACCGGGCGCGAATCGTTATTTGCAGTACTGTCAACGCCTTTCGAAGGCGTAGGGACGGCCGGCGGCTGTTCCAGGATGACGTGCGCGTTCGTGCCGCTGATCCCGAACGAGGACACCCCGGCGCGGCGCGGCCGGTCCCGCGCCGGCCACGGCTGTTGATCGGTCAGCAGGGCCACCGCGCCGGGCGACCAATCCACATGCGGCGTCGGCACATCCACGTGCAGCGTCTTGGGCATGACGCCGTGCCGCATCGCCTGCACCATCTTGATGACGCCCGCCACCCCGGCGGCTGCCGACGTGTGGCCCATGTTGGACTTGATCGACCCCAGCCACAACGGCCGGCCGGCGGGCCGGTCCTGTCCGTAGGTGGCCAGGATCGCTTGGGCCTCAATGGGATCGCCGAGCGTGGTCCCGGTGCCGTGGCCCTCGACCAGATCGACGTCGGCGGTGCCCAGCCGGGCGCTTTCCAGTGCCGCGCGGATCACGCGTTGCTGTGCGGGTCCATTGGGCGTGGCCAGTCCGTTGGAGGCACCATCCTGGTTGACCGCCGAGCCGCGTACCAGCGCCAGCACCCGGTGGCCCAACCGCCGCGCGTCGGCCAACCGCTCCAGCACCAGCGCGCCGACCCCCTCGGAGAACCCGGTTCCGTCGGCGGCCCCCGCATACGCCTTGCATCGGCCGTCGGGAGACAGCGCGCGCTGCCGGCTGAACTCCACGAACATCGCCGGCGTGGCCATCACCGTCACACCGCCGACCAGCGCCAGGTCGCATTCGCCTGATCGCAGTGCGCGGGCGGCCAGATGCAATGCCACCAGCGACGACGAGCACGCGGTGTCCACCGAGACGGCCGGACCCTGAAGGCCCAGCGAATACGCGACGCGTCCGGAGGCGACGCTCAGCGTCGAACCGCGCAGCCCGTACCGTTCCAGGTCCCCGGGCACCCGACCCTGGCCGCCGTAGGAGCCGTGGAAAATGCCGGCGAACACGCCCGTCGCCGAGCCGCGCAGGCCGAGCGGGTCGATGCCGGCCCGCTCCAGCGCCTCCCACGACACTTCCAGCAGCAATCGCTGTTGCGGATCCATCGCCAGCGCCTCGCTCGGCGCGATCCCGAAGAACGCCGCGTCGAAATCGGCTACGTGCGAGAGGAATCCGCCGCTGCGGGTGTAGGACTTTCCCGTCGCGTCGGGATCGGGGTCGAACAGTGCGGCCAGGTCCCAGCCGCGATCGGCCGGGAACTCCGACACCACGTCGCGGCCCTCGGCGACCATGTCCCACAAGGCTTCCGGGGAATCGATGCCGCCCGGATAGCGGCAGGCCATGCCCACCAGCGCCAGCGGTTCACTGGCCGCGGCCAGATACTCGCGGTTTTCCCGCTTCAGCCGCTCGTTGTCCTTCAGCGATGCCCGCAGGGCCCCGATCAGCTCGTCGGAACTGCTAGTCATGCGACCCGACCCTCTCGTGCTGCCCGGCCGCGCGGTGCAGCGACTCACGCTCGACTTGCATCAGTGCCAGCGCAGCAATACCAGCTCCGAACAGAAGCCGGGTCCCATCGCAAGCATCAGGCCCGGACTGCCGCTGGGCGGTGGTTTGGCCAGGGTGTCGCGCAGCACGTGCAGCACCGACGCCGACGACAGGTTGCCGATTTCGCCGAGCGAGCGCCAGGTCAGTTCCAGCGCCTCCGGGGGCAGGCTGAGCGCGGCGTTGATCGCCTCGACGACCTTGGGGCCGCCGGGATGGCTGACGAAGGCGCCGATGTCGGTCGTGGTCAGCCCGTGCGACCCAAGGAACGCGGTGACGTCGTCTTCGATGTATTGCTCGACGACGGCGGCGACGTCTTTCGACAGGACCAACTCGAAGCCGGTGGTGCCGACGTCGTAGCCCATCGTGCGCAGCGAATCGGGGTACAGGTGGCCGCGCGAATCCAGGACGTCGGGGCCGTGTGCGTCGATCTCCGCGGCGCGGCGGTCGCCGACCGCGACCACCGCCGCGGCCCCGTCAGCAAACAACGCGCTGCCGACCAGCCCGGCGAGCGACGGCTTGTAGCCCGGATAGGTCAAGGAGCACAGTTCCACCGAGATCAGCGCGGCCGCACCGTCGGGAACGCCGCGCAGGTAGTCATTGAGGCGGGCCACACCGGCCGCGCCGGCGACGCAGCCCAGCCCGAACAGCGGGACCCGGCGGACGTCCTCGCGCAGTCCGACCCGCCCGGCGATCCGGGCGTCGATCGACGGGACGGCCAGCCCGGTGACCGTCGTCGTGATCAGCACGTCGAGATCGCGCGGATGCACCCCGGCCTCGTCGAGTGCGCCCGTCAGCGCCTCACAGCCCAGCTCAACGGCGTTGTCGATATAGATCTGATTCGCCACCCCGAAGTCGGTCAGGGACGGGTACCGCTCCAGCGGAATCACCAAGTGACGACTGTTGACCTTCGCGCTGGTGTGCAGCTGCCGAACGATGTCCTCGTAGCCCTCGAACTCGGGGATGCTGACGAAGAAATCCGTGAGTTCGCGCTGCGAGTAGCGATACGGAGGCAAGGCACCGTAGACGCCGGCGATGACGCTCATCGGCCCCCCTTGGTAATAACAGACATGTTCAGCCGTTCAACCTTAACGCGATTAGCTGGGAGTTTAGCCCTCTTGGCGGACCAATGCCGAGACCAGCGGGCCCAACAAGACGGCGCCAGCAAACCGCAGGTTGCGCGGTGGGACTCAGCGCCGGAATTGATCGGACAACCGGGCCCGCAGCTGGTCGCAGCTATCCAGCACGTCACGCAACTGAGCGGCGACCCGGCCGGGCGCGGTGCCGCCGCGCGAGTCCCGTGACGACACCGAGCCCTCGATGGACAGCACCTCGCGAACCTGGGGCGTCAACTCGGGGCTGATGGCGGCCAGTTCGTCGTCCGTCAGCTCCTCGAGCCCGACCCCGCGCCCCTCGGCAGCGCGCACCGCGGCGCCGGCCGTCTCGTGCGCGGAGCGAAATGGAACACCTTGGCGGACAAGCCATTCCGCGATGTCGGTGGCCAATGTGTAGCCGGCCGGAGCCAGCGCCGCCATCCGCTCAACGTGGAAGGTCAGGCTGGCCACCAGCCCGGCCATCGCGGGTAACAGCAACTCCAGCTGGGCCACCGAGTCGAAGACCGGCTCCTTGTCTTCCTGCAGATCCCGGTTGTACGCCAGCGGCTGGGCCTTCAGCGTGGCCAGCAATCCTGCGAGATTGCCTATCAGCCGCCCGGATTTGCCCCGGGCCAGCTCGGCGATGTCGGGGTTTTTCTTCTGCGGCATGATGGAGCTGCCGGTCGACCAGGAGTCGTGCAGCGTGACATAGCCGAACTCCGTCGAACTCCACAAGATGATGTCCTCGGCCAGTCGGGACAGGTCGACACCGATCATCGCGAACACGAACGCCGCCTCGGCCGCGAAATCACGGGCGGCCGTCGCGTCGACGGAATTGGGCGCGGCGGCGGCAAAGCCCAGATCGGCGGCGATCGCGTCGGGGTCCAGGCCCAGCGACGAGCCGGCCAAAGCCCCCGAGCCGTACGGCGACACCGCCGCCCGCTTGTCGAAGTCGGCGATGCGTTCCACGTCGCGCAGCAGCGGGTGGGCGTGCGCGAGCAGATGATGCGCCAGCAGGATCGGCTGGGCGGACTGCAGATGGGTCTTACCGGGCATGATCGCCGCCGGGTGCGCCCCGGCCTGTTCAGCCAGCGCGGCAACGACATCCAGGGCCCCGGCCGCGACCCGCCGGACCGCGTCACGAAGCCACATCCGGAACAGGGTCGCCACCTGGTCGTTGCGCGACCGACCGGCTCGCAGCCGGCCACCCAACTCCTCGCCGACCCGGTCGATCAGGCCGCGTTCCAGCGCGGCGTGCACGTCCTCGTCGGTGACCAGCGGTGTGAAGCTGCCGTCGGCCACGTCCTCGGCGAGGCTGTCCAGCCCGGCCAGCAGGCCGTCACGCTGCTCCTCGGTGAGCAACCCGGCCCGGAACAACACGACGATGTGGGCGCGCGACGCGGTGATGTCGTAGGGGGCCAGCACCCAGTCGAAGTGAGTGGACTTGCTCAGCGCGGCGAGCGCGTCGGACGGCCCGTCGGAAAACCGCCCGCCCCACAACGATCCCTCGCGAGTGCTCACGCGTCGGCCGGGCCGGCTTGGGCTTGCAGATCCCGCCGGGAGGCGATTTTCGAGGACAGGCCGTGCACGTAGACGAAGCCCTTGGACATGGACTGGTCGAAGCTGTCGCCCTCGTCGTAGGTGGCCAGGTTGAAATCGTAGAGCGATTCGGCGCTGCGCCGTCCGTTCACCGCAATGTGCCCACCGTGCAACACCATTCGGATCTCCCCGGTGACATGCTCCTGCGTCTTGGCGACGAAACTTTCCAGCGCCACCTTGAGCGGGGAATACCACAGCCCGTCATAGACCAGCTCGGCCCAGCGCTGGTCGGTATGCCGTTTGAACCGGCCCAGTTCGCGCTCGAGGGTCACGTGTTCGAGCTCGGCGTGGGCGGTGATCAGCACCATCGCGCCCGGCGCCTCGTAGATTTCGCGGCTCTTGATGCCGACCAGCCGGTCCTCGACGACGTCAAGTCGGCCGACCCCCTGGGCGCCGGCGCGGGCGTTGAGTTCGACGATGGCCTCCAGCATCGACACCGGTTTGCCGTCGATGCTCACCGGCACCCCGCGCTCGAAACCGATGATGACCTCGTCGGGCGTGCTCCAGTTGAGGGTGGGGTCCTCGGTGTAGGCGTAGATGTCCTTGGTGGGCGCGTTCCACAGGTGTTCCAGGAAGCCGGTTTCCACGGCCCGGCCCCACACGTTCTGGTCGATGGAGAACGGCGAGCGCTTGGTGACGTTGATCGGGATCGCGTTCTCCTCGGCGAAGGCGATCGCCTTCTCCCGCGTCCAGGCGTAGTCGCGGACCGGCGCCAGCACCTCCAAATCCGGTGCCAGCGAACCGAATCCGACTTCGAACCGGACCTGGTCGTTGCCCTTACCGGTACAGCCGTGCGCAACGATGGTGCCGCCGTGTTCGCGGGCCGCGGCGACCAGGTGCTTGACGATCAACGGCCGGCTGATCGCGGACACCAGCGGGTAGCGGCCCATGTACAGCGCGTTGTTGAGCACCGTCGGCAGGCAGTACTCCTCGGCGAATTCGTCCCGGGCGTCGACCACGACCGCCTCGACGGCGCCGCAGTCCAGCGCCCGCTGACGCACGAGTTCCATGTCCTCGCCGCCCTGGCCAAGGTCGATCGCCACCGCCACGACCTCGCGGCCGGTCTCCTTGCCTATCCAGCTGATCGCCACCGAGGTGTCCAGACCGCCGGAATACGCCAGGATGACGCGTTCTGACATGAATCAATCTCCAGTCTTTTTCCAGTGCTACTTGAGTTCTTCCAAGGTCCTGGCCAGCTCGGCGCCCGTCATCGGCTCCCGAGCAGCCACGAAAAGAGTGTCGTCGCCGGCGATGGTGCCGACGACGTACGGTAACGCCGCACGGTCGATTGCGCTGGCCAAATAGTCGGCCGCCCCGGGCGGGGTGCGCAGCACCGCCAGGTTCGCGCTGGCGTCGGTCGACACCAGCAGCTCGCTCAGCAGTCGCGACAGCCGCGCGGTACCCCCGGACACGCCGCGCACTGGGCTGCCGTCCTCGGGGACCACGTAGACCCCGACGCCGCCGTCGGCGCCGCGCAGCTTCACCGCGCCGAGCTCCTCGAGGTCGCGCGACAGCGTGGCCTGGGTGACGTCGATGCCCTCGTCGGCCAGCCGTGCGGCCAATTCGCTTTGACTGCTGATCGACGACGACGACAGGATCGCCACGATGCGGGCCTGGCGGCCCGCGCGGGTGATGTCGGAGACGGCCTTGGTGTTGCGGGTCATCGGGAGCGCTCCAGCAGCCACACCAGCAGCGCCTTTTGGGCGTGCAGCCGGTTCTCGGCTTCGTCGAAGACGACGCTGGCCGGGCCGTCCATCACCTCGTCGGTGATCTCCTCATTGCGGTGAGCCGGAAGGCAGTGCAGCACAATGGCTTTCGAATCCGCAAGGCTGAGCAGCCCACTGTTCAGCTGGAATGGTCGAAACGGCGTCAGGCGGTCCAGTCCGTCGTCCTCCTGCCCCATCGACGTCCAGGTGTCGGTCACCAAGACGTCGGCGCCGGCGGCGGCCGCGGCGGGGTCGGTGGTGACCGTGATCGACGCGCCGGTTTCCGACGCGCGCCGCTCGGCGGCGGCCACGATGGCCGGGTTGGGTGTAAAACCGTCCGGGGCGGCGACCGTGACGTGCATCCCGGCGGTCACCCCGCCCAGCATCAAAGAGTGCGCCATGTTGTTGGCGCCGTCGCCGAAGTAGGACAGCCGCAGGCCGTCGAGCGGCCCCTTGTGCTCGGCGACCGTCTGCAGATCCGCCAGCACCTGGCAGGGGTGGAAGTCATCGGACAGCGCGTTGACCACCGGCACCGTCGCGGTCTGCGCCATGGCCTCGAGCCGGTCCTGGCCGAAGGTGCGCCACACGATGGCCTCGACGTAGCGGGACAGCACCTGCGCGGTGTCCTGCAGGGTCTCGTCGCGGCCCAGCTGGGTGGCGCCGCTGTCCACGACCACCGCGTGACCGCCCAGCTGTGCGATGCCGACCTCGAAGGAGAACCGGGTACGGGTGGAGTTCTTGTCGAACAGCACCGCGACGCCGCGCGGCCCGTCCAGGGGGCGCCGGCTGAACGGGCTCTTCTTGAGCTCGGCGGCCAGCTCGAGCACCTCCGCCTGCTCGGCCGGGGACAAATCGTCGTCGCGCAGGAAATGTCTAGTCACTTGCGCCCCACCTCATTGGCTCCGCCCTGCATCGTCGCGACGCGGGCATGAGCAGCCACCGTGTCGAGGACCCCGGGCAGCGCGGTCAGGAAGGCATCGATCTGGGCCTCGGTGATGACCAGTGGCGGTGCCAGCCGGATGACGTCGGGCGCGGGGGCGTTGACCAGGAATCCGCCGTCACGCGCGGCGGCCTCGACGTCCTTGGCGCGCGGCGCGGTCAGCACCACCCCGCACAGCAGTCCACGGCCGCGGGTGTGGTCGATCAGCGGGTGGCCGAGCGATTCAATGCCGTGCCGCAACACCTTTCCCATTTCGTCGGCATGCCGCAGCAGGTCGTCGTCGACGAGCACGCGCAGCACGGCGCGGGCCGCCGCGGTGCACACCGGGTTGCCGCCGAAGGTGCTGCCGTGCAGGCCGGGGGTCAGCAGGTCGGCGGCGGGGCCGATGGTCAGCACCGCCCCGATCGGCAGCCCACCGCCCAGGCCCTTGGCCAGGGTCACCACGTCGGGGGTGATGCCGTCGTGCTGGTGGGCGAAAAACGCACCGGTGCGCCCGATTCCGGTCTGCACCTCGTCGAGCACCAGCAGCGTGCCGTGGCGCGCGGTGATGTCGCGGGCCGCGGCCAGGTAGCCCGGGGGCGGGACGACGACGCCGCTCTCCCCCATGATCGGTTCCAGGAAGACCGCCGCGGTGTCGTCGTCGACGGCGGCGGCGAGCGCGTCGGCGTCACCGTACGGCACATGCCTGACATCGCCAGGCAGCGGCGCGAACGGCGCCTGCTTGGCCGGCTGACCCGTCAGCGCCAGCGAGCCCATCGTTCGGCCGTGGAATCCCTCTTGCGCCGCAACCAGTTTCGTGCGTCCGGTGAGCCGCGAAAGTTTGAACGCCATCTCGTTGGCTTCGGTGCCGGAGTTGCAGAAGAAGACGCGGGTGGTGGTGTCGGCGCCCAGCAACGCGACCAGCTCCTCGGCCAGCGCGATGCCCGGTTCGGTGGCATACAGGTTGGAGGTGTGGCCCAACGTGGCCATCTGTTCGGTGACGGCCTCGATGAGCGCCGGGTGCCGATGCCCGAGCACGTTGACCGCGATGCCGCCGAGCAGGTCCAGGTAGCTCCTGCCGTCCACGTCGGTGACCACGGCACCGTCGCCCCTGGCCAGCGCCACCGCCGGGGTGCCGTAGTTGTTCATCATCACGGCTTCCCAGCGCTGCCGCATGGCGTCCGTCGCGGTGGCGGGCGCGCTCACGCGGGCACCACCTTGGTGCCGGTGCCCGCGTTGGTGAACAGCTCCACCAGCACGCAGTGCTCGACCCGGCCGTCGATGACGTGGGCGCTGGGCACGCCCCCCGAGACGGCGCGCAGACACGCCTCGATTTTGGGAATCATCCCCGCCTCCAAAGTCGGTAGCAGTTGCGCCAGCGTGGCGGTGTCGATTTCGCTGACCAGGGAGTCGCGGTCCGGCCAGCTGGTGTAGAGGCCCTCCACATCGGTGAGCATCAACAGCTTTTCGGCACCGAGCGCTTCGGCCAGCGCGGCCGCGGCGGTGTCGGCGTTGATGTTGTGCACCACGCCCTCGGCGTCCGGCGCGAGTGTGGACACCACCGGGATGCGCCGTGCCGCAATCAAATCCAGCACCGCGGCGGCGTTGACCTTGTCGACATCGCCGACCAGGCCGATGTCGGTGACCACGCCGTCGACCGTGACGCTGCGCCGCACCGCGGTGAACAGCTGCGCGTCCTCACCGGTGATGCCGACGGCGTAGGGCCCGTACGCGTTGATCATGTTGACCAGCTCGCGGCCCACCTGGCCGAACAGCACCATCCGCGCGACGTCGAGCACCTCCGGTGTGGTGACCCGGAATCCGCCCTTGAAGCCGCCCTTGTCGATGCCGAGACGGCGCAGCATGGCGGTGATCTGGGGGCCGCCGCCGTGCACGACGACGGGATGAATTCCGCAGTTGCGCAGGAAGGCCATGTCGGCGGCGAACGCTCGGCGCAGGGACTCGTCGGTCATCGCGTTGCCGCCGTACTTGACGACAACGATCCGCCCGTGCAGCTGCTGAAGCCACGGCAGCGCTTCGGCCAGCACCTGGGCCTTGACCTGGGTGGGTAGTTCACCGGTGTTGGTCGTCATGTGCTGTAGGCCGAGTTCTCTTCGACGTAGGCATGTGACAGATCGGTGGTCCGGATGGTGGCCCGGCCATCGCCCAGGCCCAGGTCGACGTCGACCGCGATGTCGGGGCCCGACAGGTCCACCTCGCGCGAATTCGGCGTGCCGGTGCCGTTGGTGAACACGACGAACCCGTTGAAAGACACCGTGATTCGATCGGGATCGACGAACACCCGGGGGGCGAGCCCGACGGCCGCCACCACCCGGCCCCAGTTGGGATCCGAGCCGAACATCGCCGTCTTGACCAGGCTGTCGCGGGCGATCGCGCGGGCGGCCAGTTCCGCGTCGGGCTCCGAGCGGGCCCCGGTCACGGTGACCGTCACCCGTTTGGTGACGCCCTCGGCGTCGGCCTGCAACTGCAGGCACAGGTCGTCGCAGACGCGCAGCACCGCGTCGTCGAGCTCGTCCTGCGGCGGCGCGATGCCGCTCGCGCCGGAGGCCAGCAGCAGCACCGTGTCGTTGGTGGAACAACAGCCGTCGATGTCGAGCCGATCGAAGGTGCGGGCGGACGCGCGGCGCAGCGCGGCGTCCAGCGCGGCCGCGTCGGCGACGGCGTCGGTGGTCAGCACACACAGCATGGTGGCCAGCGAGGGCGCCATCATGCCCGCACCCTTGGCCATGCCGCCGACGGTCCAGTTGTTCTGGTGATGCAGCGCAACCTGTTTGGGCACCGTGTCGGTGGTCATGATGGCCTCGGCGGCCTCATCGCCGCCGGACAGGCCGCCGTGCATCTCGTGCACTACCTGGGTGACCCCGGGGAGCACCTTGTCCATCGGCAACCGGTCGCCGATCAGGCCGGTGGAACAGACCGCGACCTCGATGGCCCCGGTCTCGGTGCCCCAATCCGACAACGCGGCGGCGACCGCCTCGGCGGTCGCGTGGGTGTCCTGGAAGCCGCCCGGCCCGGTGCACGCATTTGCCCCACCGGAGTTGAGGATCACCGCGCGCAACTGGCCGGTGGTGAGCACCTGTTGGCTCCACAGCACGGGCGCGGCCTTCACCTGGTTGCGGGTGAACACACCGGCGGCCGCGTAGTCCGGTCCCTCGTTGAACACCAGTGCAAGGTCGCGGCGGCCGGACTTCTTGAGGCCGGCGGCGATACCGGCGGCGCGGAAACCGGCCGCCGCGGTGACCCCCTGCGTGCGCACCAGCCGGGTCCCGGAAGCCGCCGATTCGCTGGCAGGGACCAGATTCGTCACGGCGCCACCCCGACCACCGAAAGGCCGTCCGTCTCGGACCAACCCAGCGCCAGGTTCATCGACTGCACCGCCGCGCCACCGGTGCCCTTGGTGAGGTTGTCGATCGCGGCGATCGCGACGAACGTCGCGGCGTCCTCGTCCACCGCGACGGCGATCTGTGCGGCGTTACTGCCGATGACGGACCCGGTGCGGGGCAACTGCCTTGCCGGCAGCAGGTGGATGAATGGCTCTGCGTCGTAAGCCTTTTCGTATGCCGAGCGCAGCTGCGACAGCGGCGCCCGGGTGGGGGCGGTGCAGGTGGCCAGGATGCCGCGGGAGGTCGGGATCAGGACCGGGGTGAACGACACCGTGACGTCCCGGCCGGTGACCGCCCGCAGTCCCTGGGCGATCTCCGGGGTGTGCCGGTGGGCGCCGGCGATGTTGTAGGCCCGGGCCGAGCCGATCACCTCGGAGCCGAGCAGGTCAGTCTTGGCCGCGCGGCCCGCGCCGGAGGTGCCGCTGACGGCGACGACGGTGACGGCGGGCTCGACCAGGTCCTCGGCCACGGCGGGCAGCAGGGCCAGCAGCGCCGCGGTCGGGTAACAGCCCGGCACCGCGATGCGGCGGGCGCCGCGTAGCCGATCCCGGGCGCCCGGCAACTCCGGCAGGCCATAGGGCCAGCTGCCGGCGTGCGGGGACCCGTAGAACCGCTCCCACGCCGCGGGATCGGTGAGCCGGAAGTCGGCCCCGCAGTCGACGATCAGCGTCTCGGGGCCCAGTTGTTCTGCCAACGCCGCGGAATGTCCATGCGGCAAACCCAAAAACACGACATCGTGGCCGCCCAGTACATCCGGCTCGGTGGGCTCGACCACCCGGGCGGCCAGCGGCGCCAGGTGCGGATGGTGCTCGCCGAGAGTGCTGCCGGCGCTCGCCGCGGCGGTTACCGCTCCGATCGTGAGGCGGCCGTCGGCGTATGCCGGATGTCCCAACAACAGGCGCAGGATCTCCCCGCCCGCATAGCCGGTGGCACCGGCCACCGCCACCCGAATTCCGTCGGCCATTTCAGCAATTCTGCATGGTTATGCAGTCGATTGCAAATCCATGCTGCCTGGTGTCAGGCCCGCAGTTCGGCGCCGACGGCCGCGGCGGCGCGGCGGCAAAACCGTTGTGATGCACGTCGGCATCAGCCGGTGCACAGTCGGTAGCCCATCCCGCGGACAGTTTGAATCCGGTCCGCTCCGAGTTTGCGCCGCAGGTAACGGACGTAGACATCGGCGATGTTAGAGCCGGGGTCGAAATCGAATCCCCAAACGTGTGATAGCAGCTGTTCGCGGGAGAGCACCTGGTCCGGGTGTCGGAAGAACAGCTCGGCGAGCAGGAACTCCCGGGCGGTCAGGTCGATTGCGGTGTTTCCCAGATAGGCCCGCCGGGTGCGCAGATCAAGACGAAGGTCCCCGGCGATGAGGACGTTCGCTTCCGCCGGTGTGGCGCTTTCGGTGCGCAACCGCAGCCGCACTCGCGCAAGCAGCTCCTCGAACTCAAACGGCTTGGTGATGTAGTCGTCTGCGCCGCTGCTGAGTCCTGCTACCGTGTCCGGCACGCTGTCCCGGGCGGTCAAGATCACCACCGGCAGGGTGGACCGCGCTTCGCGAATGCGACGCAGCACGGTGAACCCGTTTGCCAGGGGTAAGCCGATGTCCAGCAGTAGCAGGTCGTAGTCTCCGTGAACCGCGCGGATGTAGGCGGACTCGCCATCGCCGACCGTGGTGGTGACGAAGCCGTTGCTGCGCAGTCCGCGCTCCAGGAAGGAAGCGATGCGTTCTTCGTCCTCGGCGATCAGGATGCGGTTCACTGGCTTATCCTCCTCGGTTCGTGATCGATTACCGCCGGTGCGGCGGGTGGCAGTTCCAGCACGAAGGTGGCCCCGCGGCTCTGGCCGTCGGTCAGCCGGACGTCGCCGCCGTGCGCGCGGGCGATCGACTCGACGATGGCAAGCCCGAGTCCGGAGCCCTCGGTGCGGCGCTGGTCGTTACCGCGGGCGAAGCGCTCGAATATCCGGCTGCGCTCGGCTTGCGGGACGCCGGTGCCAGCATCGGAGACCCACAACTGGGTACCGTCGTGTGCAGCTCGTGCTCCGACCGCGATCCGGTCACCGTTCTGTGTATGCCGGACGGCGTTGGCGACGAGCTGCATCAGCGCTTGGGTCAGTCGTTGGCCGTCGGCGACGATCACTGCGTCTGCCACCTCGTCGACCCGCCATTGGCGATCGGCCAGGGGGCGTGCCTTGGCCACCACGTCGACCACCAGGTCGGTCAGGTTCACCGGGCCAACAGTGAGGAAGTCCGGGCGTGCGCTTTTGGCCAGCAGCAGCAAATCGTCGACGAACCGGTTCATTCGCTGCAGCTCGTCAAGCACCAGCGCGGTGGTCTCGGCGCGTTGCGCCGGGTCATCGCCCATCAGCTCCAGATGTCCGCGGATGACGGTGATCGGCGTACGTAGTTCGTGCGCGGCGTCGTCGAGAAACTCGCGCTGCGCGATGAACGCTGTCTCCAGTCGGTCGAGCATGTGGTTGAAGGTGCGGGCCAGCTGAGCCACGTCGTCATTGCCGACCACATCGATGCGGTCTTTCAGGTCGGATTCGCTGATGCCCTCGGCGGTGGCCCGTACCAGTCGGATCGGCCCCAGCACTTGCCCGGCAACCAGCCAGCACGCCACCGCTGCCATCAACAGGGCAGCCGCGGCCACGGCGGCGATCGCAGTGACCGCACGGTTGAGCGGCCGGGCCAATACGTCGCGAAACTCCAGCATCACCAGCGAGGCCCGCGGCGGTGAGTCACCGACCCGCACCGGCAGCACCGCGTAGCGGACCCTTCCGGCACTGCTGTTCGCCCAGCCATGGATAGGTTGCCTGGCGTTCGCCGCCATCGCCACGAATGCCTGGTCGATGTCCATCCGGGCCGGGGGGACACCGGGGCTGCGGCGCTGCGGAACACCGTCGACCATGGTGAAGAACTCCTCCGAGGCGCCGTCCGGCAAGTTGCGCCGCAACCAGGCCGTCAGCAGATCCTCCGGGCGAGGATAACGGGCCGACTCAGACGTCGCGAACGAGTGGAACTTGAAAGCCTCGTGGGTCAGTTCGTCATCGACCATCGCGTCCGCGCGGGCCGACAACACCTGCCAGGCGGCGATGACCAGCACGGTCAGCGCCAGCGCCAGCACACCTACCGTCCAACCGATGATCTTGACTCGCGCGCTGACCACCAACCGGTGGCTAATCATTGCGGCCAGACCCGCCAGACGTGGTCGCACCTGATCAGCCGCCATGTTCGTGTTCGCCGTGGTCGCCGATGTCAAGATCGTCGTCCGGTTCGTGGTCAGTGTCATCGTCGTGCCCGGCGCCCAGCGGTGGCCTGGGTGAGATTTGCAGGGCCCCGCCGCCGGGCGCCGGCGTCTTGCTGCTCGGCGGCGGGAGTAGTGACGGTCGCTCGGCAGGGACCGGAACCGGTGTGGCCGTGGGTGCACTCGCCGGGCCGCCAGCGGGAATGATCACCACACCGCCCAGCTCCGGTGCCGACCGCCGGACGAGCCAGCCCGGCAAGGCCATCGCTGCGACCAGGCCGACGACGGCGATGGCCAGGCAAATCGCCCGCGAGGTACGCATGCTCACCAGTCTGTGATCCTCGGCGAAGACTCAGATTGACAGAAGATGAGAAAGTTCTCATCTTCGCATCGCATCCCGGAAAAGCCCACCGGGATCGATCGCATCACGAGTACCCGGATGAGACGTCTCTCATGTACGGCTCATATCTGGCTCACGGCGGCTCGAGATGGTTGGAGATATGACCACGCTCACCGTCTCCACTCTCGGCGCCTTCACATCGCCACGGATCGGGTCGACACTGCGTGCTCTGGCCGTCGCCATACCGGCCGCGCTGCCACTGCAGCGCATCGGGTCGACGCTGCGTGCGGCCGCGGTCATCGCGGCCGGCGCGGGTGTGTGGTCGGTGACAGCAACCTGGCCGAGCCGGCCGCACACCGTAACCGTCGTGGTGGCCCTGGTGACGGCCGCCTGGCTCGTCACTCGGCTTGACAATACGTTAGTCGCGCTCGCTGCCGCCGCGGCGCTTATCGGCACCGGCAGCGTCTCGACCGAAGAACTGCTCGGCACCCTCAGCGGCCCCACGATCTGGTTCCTGATCGGCTCGTGTGTGATCGCGGCCGGGGTGTCGGCATCCGGGCTCGCCGAGCGCACCGCCGTGCAGCTCATCGGCGGTTCACGATCGGTGCGCGGCCTGGCCCACCGGACAACACTGGCGCTCACGCTCACCGCCTTCGCCATACCCTCGACCGGCGGTCGGGCCGCCCTGTCCATCCCCGTCTTCCGGATGGTGGGCCGATCGCTTTCCAGCCGCCGCCTGCAGGTCGCATTGTCTTTGCTGTTCCCCGCCGTGATCTTGCTGTCGGCGTTCGCCTCCATTCTCGGCGCGGGAGCCCACCTCATCACCGCCCACCTCATCACCGCCGCCACCGGGGTGAAGATTTCATTCCTGGAGTGGATTGCCCTCGGGGCGCCGGTCGCAATCGTCACCTCGCATCTTGCCGCCGAGGTGATCCTGGTCGGGTTCTTGAGCAAAAAGGATCGGCGACACCCCGTCCGGGCCGTCGCCAAGGCCGTCCGAACACAACACCTCATGGCGCACGGGTCGAGCTTGACCAGCCGCGAACGGCGGGCGGCGGCCACGGTGGCGGTGATCACGGGCCTTTGGCTCACCGAGCCACTGCACGCACTCAACCCGGCACTGGTCGCGATTGCCGGCGCCGCCGTCATGATGCTGCCCACGGTGGGTGCAACTACCCCGCGACGGGCCTTGGCGGCCGTGCCCTGGCGGCTGCTGCTGTTGCTGACGTGCACCATGACGTTCAGCAACGCCCTCATCGGATCGGGTGCCGCCGGCCGGATCGCGACCGGCGCGCTAGCAACCCTGTCCGGCACGGGTCCCATGGTCACGCTGCTGGTGGTGGTGATCGTCTCGGCGGCAGCGCATCTCGCCCTGCATTCGCGCTCAGCGCGCTCAACGGTACTTATCCCTATGGTCCTGGTGACCGCGACCGCCGCCGGGCTCAACCCGGTCGCCGCCGCCCTGGCCTCGACCGCCGCCGCGGGCTTCTGCCTGACCCACATCTCCTCGGCCAAACCGGTAGCGATGTTCTCGCGCGTCGAGGACGTCGCCACCTTCGACCGCCACACCCTGCTCACCTTCGCCGCGCTGCTCGCCCCCCTGATGGTTGGAGCGACCCTGCTCGCCGCTGGCTGGCTATGGCCGTTGCTCGGCATCCCCCTCACTACGCAATAAGCCACATCCCGCCCCACCAAGGAGTACTCCCATGAACGCCACCCGCCCGCTGAACGTCGTCATCGCGCCAAGCGGCTTCAAAGAGTCGCTCGACGCCGACGCCGTCGCCCGCGCGATTGCCGACGGAGTGCGGCGCGTCATCCCATCCGCCCACACCCACTGCCTCCCGCTGGTCGACGGAGGCGAAGGCACAGCGGCCGCCATGGCCGCAGCCACCGGCGGCAAGCTGGTACCGGTCAGCGTCACCGGACCCGTCGGCGAGCCCGTGGCCAGCCACTTCGCTGTGCTGGGCGACGGCACCACCGCGGTCGTCGAGACGGCGGCCGCAGCAGGACTTCGGCTCGTCCCCAGGGGTCAGCGCAACCCGCTGCACACCACCACCCGCGGGGTAGGCGAGCTGATCACCGCCGCCCTCGACCGCGGCTACCGTCGAATACTCGTCGGCTGTGGCGACTCAGGCACCTCCGACGGCGGCGCCGGAGCGCTCACGGCACTCGGTGCAAGGCTGCTCGACGATCAGGGCTGCCAATTGGCCGACGGGGCGCGGCATCTGCGCCGACTGGCCCGCATCGACATGTCCGGCCTCGATGACCGTCTTGCCGACACCAAACTCTGCGTCGTGTGCAACCCCACCAACGTATTGACCGGTCCCCACGGCGTCGCCCGCGTGTTCGCACCACAAAAGGGCGCTACACCCGTGCAGGTGGACGAGCTCGCCAAGGCCTTGGAACGCTGGGTCGAGGTGCTGGAAGCTGACGTGCCCGGCGCGTCCGGACACAGCCTGCGCCACGCTCCCGGCACCGGTGCCTCCGGCGGCCTCGGCGCCGGGCTGGCGGCCATAGGCGCCATCCTCATTCCCCGCTTTGAGCTGCTACTTAAGCGGGTCGACCTCGATGGAGCCATCCGGGAGGCCGACCTGGTGATCACCGCAGAAGGAGCCACCGACAGTCAGACGCCGCACGGCAAGGTTCCTGCCGAAGTCGCCCAGCGTGCCAAACGGTGGGGCAAACCCGTGCTCGCACTCACCGGCACCGTCGGTGCGCGCACGTCCTCGCTCCGGGCGGTCGGTATCGACGCCATCCAATGCATCCTGCCGGCGCCAGTCACTCTCGAAGAAGCATGCGCCCGCGGGGCGGAGTTCCTCACCGACAGCACCGAGCGAGCGCTGCATACCGTGCTCCTCGGCATGCGACTGGCCCAGATGCGCACCACCCAGAACACATCCAACAAATACGCCTATCCCTATCCACTGAATGGCGACGTTCCAGACTTCGCCGACGTTGACTATCGGCGGTTGATGTAGGTCACGCCCACGGCATGGCGCCTGCTCTGAAATGCGATGTTTAGGCCCGCAGTTCGGCGCCGACGGCCGCGGCGGCGCGGCGGACCGCCGCGTCGCGGGCAGCGCTGGCGTCGTCCTCGGTCAACGTGCGGTCCGGCGCCCGGAACCGCAGCGCGAACGTCAGCGACTTGCGCCCCTCGCCGATCTGCGGGCCGGTGAAAACGTCGAACAGTTGCAGGTCCTCCAGCAACTCGCCGGCACCCGCGCGGACGGCGTCCGCCACCGCCTGCGCCGGCACCTGGGCGGCCACCACCAGGCTGAGATCCTGAAACACGGCCGGAAACGGCGACACCCGGGGCGCGGGCAGGGACAGGGTGACGGGCAGCGCGTCGAGGTTGAGTTCCAAAGCGCAGGTACCCCGCGGCAGCCCGGCCCGCTCGATGACGGCGGGATGCAGCTGGCCCGCATGACCGACCACGGTCTGGCCGACCAGCACCTCGGCGCACCTGCCGGGATGCCACGGCAGGTGCTGCGCCGCCCGCAGCGAGACGTCGATGCCGCCGGCGCGCGCGATGGTCCGCACCGCCTCCAGGGCGTCGGCGGCGTCGACCGCCCGGCCCGGGCCCCACGGTCCGCGCGGTTCGCGCAACCCGGCGAGCACCGCCGCGACGTGTTGCGGCTGACGGGGCAGCGACGCGTCGAGGGTTGCGATCTCGGCATCGGTCGGGCGCCGGTCGACGGGAATCAGCTCGATGCCGCGGGTGTGCGCGGTCGGCTGCACCACCTGGGCGATCGCATACAGCGCCGCATTGACCAGACCGCGAGACACGTTGCGGCTCAACGCTTCCAGTAAACCGGGCAGCAGGGTGCTGGCAAGCTCCGGGCGATCGGCGTCCAGCGGGTTGAGCACCCGGGTGGTGGTGCGCCGCGGGTCCTCGGCGGGCAACCCCCACAGGTCGAACACGCCGGCGGGCAGAAACGGCGTGGGCAGGATCTCGACGAATCCGGACTGGGCCAGCGCCTTGCCGATGGCCCGGCGGCGCTTCTGCACCGCCGTCAGACCCCGGCCCGCGGGCGCCTGCGGCAGCACCGACGGTACGATCTCCAGCCCCTCCAGTCGCAGCACCTCTTCGACGAGATCGGCCGGCTGCAGCAAGTCGGGCCGCCAGCTGGGCGGCGTCACCGTCAGCACGTCACCGGATGTGTCGACGGCGGCACCGATCTGGGCCAGGCGGCGGGCCGCGGTCCCCGGCGGGTAGCTCACCCCGGCAACGCGGTCCGGCAAATCGATGGCGATGGTGATCGGCGCTCCGGCCCAGTCGTCGGCTGCGGTGCCGACCGGCGGATCGCCGCGCCAATCGGTCAGGGTCGGCGACACCGTTCCCCCGGCGATGTCGGCCAACAACGCGGCACAGCGGTCCAGCGCGGCCACCGAGATGGCCGGGTCGACGGAGCGTTCGTAGCGGCGGGCGGCCTCGCTGGGCAGGTGCAGGCGGCGCTGCGTGCGCGACACCGCGGCCGGATCCCAGACCGCCGCCTCCAGCAGCACGTCGGTCGAATCGGCGCGCACCTCGGTGCTGGCCGCGCCCATCACGCCGCCGATCGCGGTCGTCGCGACGTCGTCGACGATCAGTACATCCGCCGGATCGAGTTTGCGCTCAACATCATCGAGCGTGACGACAGTCTCGCCGGGCCGTGCACACCGCACGGCGAAACCGCCGGTGATCCGGTTGCGGTCGTGGGCGTGCATGGGGTGGCCCAGTTCCAGCATCACGTAATTCGTCGCGTCGACCGCCGGGGAGGTGGCGCGGATGCCGGCCAGCAGCAGGCGACGCTGCAGCCACCACGGCGACACCGCGGCCGGGTCGATCCCGGTGACCGGGCGCAGCGCGAAACGGCGGACACCGGTCTCGGCCTGCACGGTCAGCGGCCAGGCCTCGCCGTCGGCCGGCAGCGGCTTCACCACGGCCTCGGAGGCCGGGTCGACGAAGTCCAGGTCGTAGGCGCAGGCGAGTTCGCGCGCCACCCCGCGCACCGACATGCAGTAACCCCGGTCCGGGGTGATGGCGAGGTCGAAGACCACGTCGTCGAGGCCGAGCACCTCGGCCGCGGCGGCGCCCGGTTCGGCCGTGCCGGGCGGCAGCACCAAAATACCGGAATGGTCGGCGCCCAAACCCAATTCGGCCGCCGAGCAGATCATGCCGTCGGAGGTGCGGCCGTAGGTCTTGCGGGTGGTGATCACAAAATCACCGGGCAAGGTGGTCCCCGGTAGCGCCACCACCACCAGGTCACCGACGGTGAAATTGGTTGCACCGCAAACAATCTCGCGATCTGCGTCGGCGCCGACAGCCACCAGGCAGGCACGGATGGGCTTCTTGAATCCGGCGAGTTCCTCGATGGCGGTGACCCGCCCTACGGTCAGCGGGCCGTCGACCGGTCCGAGCCCGACGACGTCCTCCACCTCGTGCCCGATGCGCACCAGCGTCTGTTCGACCTCGTCCGGGCCGGGATCCCATGCCGGTGCCCCGAGGGCCCCGGCATTCAAGACTTCGCGTAACCAGCTGTACGGGATTCGCATTACAGGCCCACCCCGAACGGCAGCGAGAAGCGGATGTCACCCTCGACCATGTCACGCATGTCGGGGATGCCGTTGCGGAATTGCAGGGTGCGTTCCAGGCCCATCCCGAACGCGAAGCCGGAATAGACCTCGGGGTCAATCCCCGCGGCGCGCAACACGTTTGGATGGACCATGCCGCAGCCGCCCCACTCCACCCAGCCCGCGCCGCCCTTCTTGCCGACGAACCACACGTCGACCTCGGCGGACGGCTCGGTGAACGGGAAGAAATGCGGCCGGATGCGGGTGCGGGCCTCGGGGCCGAACTCCGCGCGTGCAAAGGCATCCAGCGTGCCGCGCAGGTGCGCCATGGACAGGCCGCGGTCCACCGCCAGCCCCTCGACCTGATGGAACACCGGGGTGTGGGTGGCGTCGAGTTCGTCGGTGCGGAAGGTGCGGCCGATCGAGATGATGTAGATCGGCAGCTCGCGTTCCAGCAGGGTGCGCACCTGTACCGGTGAGGTGTGGGTGCGCAGCAACTGCCGGGAATCCTCCGGCGCGATGTAGAAGGTGTCCTGCTCGCTGCGCGCGGGATGGTCGGGCGGGAAGTTGAGCGCGTCGAAGTTGAACTGCTCGGCCTCGACCTCCGGACCGTCGGCCAGCTCCCACCCCATCGCGATGAACGTATCCGCGACATGCTCGGCCAGGATCGTGATCGGGTGCCGGGCACCGAGCGGCTGCCGAGTGGACGGCAGCGTGACGTCGATGCTCTCGGCGACCAGCACCGCCGCGTCGCGCTCGGCTCGCAGCTCCGCCAGCCGCTCGTCATAGCAGCGCTGCACGTCGCCGCGGGCCGTGTTGACCCGCTTGCCCGCGTCGGAGCGTTCCGCCTTAGGCAGCGCGCCCAGGGCCTGCCGGGCCAGCGCCACCGGCGAGCGGTCGCCCAGGTGCTCGGTCTTGACCAGGGCCAGCGCATCGAGGGTTTCGGCACGGCGGATCGCCTCCCGGGCGGCGCTGACCGCTTCGGCCAATGCTTCCGGCGACAGGTCGACGGGTTGCTCACCCACGCGGCGACACTCTCCCTTACTGACGAGGCTGTACGGGCTGCCCGCAGGGCCGGTGGGTCCGCTCTGACAACCCGGCGCGGGTCGAGAGCCGATCATATGTGACCCGGCGGTGGCCGCTGGGCGCGCAGTTGCCTTCGGCGCGCTCGGGGCGCGCGGGTAAGAGTGGTTGCTAGCTGTATGAGGCCATGACATTGGTGACGCCGGTGGCGAGTCGTGATGCTGGTGGCTGGCCTGCGGCGGCAGAGTGTGGTCGATGGTAGTTGAAGTGGATGTTCCAGACTTTGAGTGCTTCGGCGCGTTGGGTTTCTGAGGTCCATGTCCTGGCGTAGAGGAACTCTTCGGCCAGGATGCGGTTGTAGCGCTCGACTTTGCCGTTGTGGCGCGGGGTGTAGGGCGTGATGAATTGGTGGCGTGCGCCGTGGAGCACGTGGGCGAAGTCTTTGGCCCGGTAGCAGGCGCCGTTGTCGGTGACGATCCGCTGGATGCGGTCGATGCCATGGACGGCGAACCATACCTGGGCGCGGTGCATGAATCCGATTGCGGTGACGGCTTTTTCGTTGTCAAGGGCTTCGGTGTAGGACAGTCGGGAGAACCCGTCGACGGCCGAATGCAGGTACAC
>NZ_LQPT01000021.1 GCF_002102355.1 Mycobacterium sherrisii
TTCATCGTCCCTTCCGGCCCGACCTCGGGCCACAGGACTCCAAAACCGTCTGGACTCAACCACCGGGAACACGCCAGCATGATGGGGCGATCACGCATTGGCGGGAGTATTGGGACACCAGCCATGTCGCCCAGCAGATCGGCATAGACCCAGCGCATATGTTCGAACCGCTCACTGGCTAGGCGACCGAAACTGCGGAAGCGCTTGTCGGCCTGGGCCGCTCGGCAATCAGCCGGCAGGGAAGGCGTTGACGCCCATCACGAGCGCCGCGGTGCCGCCGTAAAGATAGGCGAGTTCGACCGCCTCGGTGATTTCGGCCTCCGAGGCGCCAGCCGCCCGTGCGTTGTCGGCGAGCGAGCGAACACCGTCGGGGTGTGCGGCAATGGTGTCGGTGACCATGCCCATCAGCAACTTATACTTCGCGGGGATGGCTCCATCGCTGAGGATCCGCTGGCGTAACGCCTGGTAGGTGCCGCCGAATTGTGGGTCGCGCTGCATCACGGCCGCTAGCCAGGGGGGATTGTTCGAATCTGGGTGTGGAGCAGGAGCGACGCAGCCACTGGCCGGCACTGGGGCCGCGTCAGCGTCGCCGCATTCGTCGGCATGGCTTCCAGGTACGGTCGCGGCGGTCAGGCTGCCAACCATAAGCAGGGAAAGCGCCGACAGGACGATGCACGTCCTACGGAGCAGAAGGCGCGGGGGAGAGGTAGTCGTCATGGAGGAACGGTACGCTCGCACTATGGCGCAGGCAACCCGGTCCTACCGAAATCCCTTGTGCCGCTTGCTATACCATGACCGCCAGGTCGCGATGGCACTGCTGGGATTAGGCGCTGAGAATTTTGATCGCGAAGACCAGCGAGTCGCCGGGCCGGATGCCCGCGCTCGGCTGGCCTTGCGGGTACCCGTCGGCGGGGACCATCGCGACGGCGAGTCGCGGGCGGCGATCTCGGCCTCGACCAGCGTGCGCAGGATCTCTTCGGGAGTCCAGCGTTGGGTCTTAGCCACCTGCAAGACCTCCGCGGCGTTGCGGCGCACGGTGGCCAATTTCAACCGGCGCAACGCGACGTCGAGATCGGCGGCCAGCGGCGCCACCGATGACGGTGCGGCTGTCTTCGCGGCGCCAGTGCCGGTAGCGGTCATGAGGCGGTCCCGTCGGTGGTGGTGCCAACGATCTTGTAGGCCTCCAGGGATCGGGTCTCGGCGGTGGGGAGATCCAGGACCAGGGCGTCGCCGGCGGGGCGGGGGGCGGGGTTCCGGTGCCGGCGTCCAGGATGGAGCGCACGTCGGCGGCACGGAACCGACGAAATGCCACTGCCCGGCGCAGGGCGTCGACCAACGCCTGTTCACCGTGGGCAGCCCCGAGTCCGAGCAGGATGTCGATCTCGCCGTTCAACCGGGTGTTGCCGATCGCGGCAGCGCCGACGAGGAATTGCTCGGCTTCGGCGCCCAGAGCGCAGAACTGTTTCTCGGCCTGGGTTTTCGGCCTCGGTCCACGTGAGGGTGCCCGACGGGGTCCGTCGTAGTGCTCGTCGAGGATCGAGACTTCACCGGGGCCGACCAATTCGTGCTCGGCCACGATCACTTCGGTCGCCGGTTCCAGCAGGATCAGAGCGCCGTGATCAACGACGACCGCGACCGAGGTGCCCACCAGGCGTGTGGGCACCGAATAGCGCGCTGAGCCGTACCGGATACAGGACAGGGCATCGACTTTGCGGCGCACCGACCCGGCCCCGACCTGCAGCCGCAGCGACGGCAGGGCTTTCAACACGCGGCGTTCCTCACTCAGGCGTTGGTCGGGCACTGCGCAGATCTCTGAATGCACCGCGGCGTTGACCTCAGCACACCACGACGCGGCCTGCCCATTGAGCGCCCGCAGGTCCAGTGCTTGGCCAGCCACGGCGGCTTCGGTCAACAAGGGGATCGCGAGGTCGTTCTGGGCATAGCCGCACAGGTTCTCCACGATGCCCTTCGATTGCGGTTATCCGGCTAATCTGGGCGGGTTTTGGTGTTTGAAGTGTTCCCGCGGCTCAGCGTTGTGGCTTGTGGAGGCGGC
>NZ_LQPT01000022.1 GCF_002102355.1 Mycobacterium sherrisii
CTTCAATGGAACTCCCCGGTGGTGGTGGCGATTGGTTGGCACCTTCACCGTCACCATCGGGGCCCACAGTTCCTGATCGACACGACGAACACAGGGTGGGGACTTTTATCTGGCCACCAGCGGGGACCTCTACTTGGCCACCAGCGGGTACTTTTTCATGGCCACGGACAGCTGCTGCCGTCGGTGAGGATGACCTGTGCCTGGTATGCGGTGGCGGACATAGATCCGATTCTGGGCATCTGGAAGTCGCGCTGTAGTGGACCGGACACGGTGCCGAAGGTGAATGCATACGGGTACCAGTGTTGGTCGCGAAGCATGAGCGCTACCGGCCACAGGTGGATGGCTTCGGGGATGAAGTAGGCCCCTGGCAGAAAACCGTTGTAAGGCAGCGCAAGCGGATAACCTTGCAGAGGCGACATCAGCTGGCCGTTTTCGACTCGGTACCAGCGCCAGCCGTGGGTGACGTTTCGCCAATCTGGCGGATAGTGGCACCCGCCGATCGGCGACGTGTGGGGGATCAACGCGGCCCGCACCACAACACCGCTACCTTCGGCCCACGCGCACGTTGTTTTCACACGGCGGTGTCTTGCCCTTGTACATGCCGCCTTCGGACGGTGGAGCATTTTCGAGGCCCTTCGGTACCAGGCCCGCGCCCCAGCTGTATTCGGACGCATCAGAGTCAAGTGCTTTCAGATCCACGGCATGCATCGGGTTGGAGTGACTTCCCAGGCCGGAGGTGTTTGCTCCGGTTCTAGACATCTTGAGCTCCTGCCTGCACATGAGAGACCGACTGGGACGCATTGGCTTGCGCAACCGAGCCGGCCAGGGGTGCGCAAGCTATGGCAACGGCAACTAGCACCTCAGAAAGGTTGCCCGCCAGCCATTCTGACGCGGTCATCGAGGGATCACCGGGATGTCGTAGTCGCCGCTTGCCTTGATCTGTGTTACGCAGGCTTGGCCGCGACGGCGAACACCCACACCGAAAGCGCGGGTGAAAAAGGCATCCTGAAGCGGATAGCCCGGTTGAAAACCGGGAATTGTTCGCAGGCCTTGATATTGGCGCTGCGGGTGTTCGCGAAAGCCGATCAAGTTATCGGAACTGTTAGCTCCGTAGGTGGCGACAACGGCGAAGTAGTCTTCTGGAATGAAATCGCTTTGGATAATCCATGTTTGGCCGTAGGATCCTTGAACTTTCAAGCCGTTGAAAGACTCTGGCGCGACCTGGCCGACGATATTCTCGGGCTGCAGGTAGGCGGGAGCGCCAGCACTGGGGATATAGTCGTGACGCGCCACGATGTCAGGCGCGCTTTCCACGCCAGCTTTCCATTGGCTGACTACCTCCGCTTGAGCCGGATTCATCAGTGCCAAAAGCCTTGAATTGGGCTCAGTTCCGTAGCCATGCTCGGTCACGTTGCGGACGGCGAACTCAAGGTCTCCCGAATCGATAGTCTCGCTTTGAGAGACCAGAAAATGCTGATGCCCGGTGTCGAACTCCTTGCCTAGGTAGGCCGGAGGACGCATCGCGTCACCATTGAAAAGCCCGTAAACCGGATGCCCCCACTCGTTTTCGCCCTGTGTCGGGTCAAACAAACGCTGAAGAATAGTGCCGGTAGTAAGCTTGTTGTCTGCTTCAAGTGCGTAGTTGGCCACAGCGCGCACTTGTTCAGCAGTACTGTCCCGCAGGAACTTCCACGTCCAGCGCGATGCCTTGTCGTAGTCCTTGAACGTGTATCCCATGAGGTGGTAGTCACTGGGAGGCCGCAAAGCCTCCGGCTCGCCGTACTCGGAAGCCTCTTCAAAGCTATCTACGCTACGGCTTTGAGGGATGGCATCGGCGGTGTTGGTGGTGTTGAACGTCAACAGGTTGGTCAGAGCGCTACGTTCGGCGTTCCATGCCTTGACGACTGCGGCTACTTCCTGCCAAATCACTTGTAGGTCAACGCCGTCCGCGGTGGTATTGACCAGGATATCGCCTTCAGTCTGGTATCCGCCTTCCGCACCAAACGGCGGCAGACGCAAGATTGACTGCAAGGCAAAGGGGTTGGGGCGAGGGTGTGTGGTGATGGTCATTTCGTGGTCTCCGTGTAGCTATCCGTTTCAGACCGACATACCTTGCGGACCGTCGGACTGAAAGGTGAGCCAGCCCGCAAGGTAGCGGTTCGGTACTAACCAGACCCGGTAATTCGAGTCGGTTCGTTCACCTAGGGGAGACTTACACGGCGGACCCGATGCCCTTGAAAAGCGTTATACCCGATCATGTGTCGGCGCGCAGCAAATGATCGCGGCGCGGACAAGCGGGCTGGAGTGGGCTAGCATGGGCATCGACGGGCCATGCCCACACTGCATTTCGGAAAGCAGATTCAGAGAGCGCAATACCACCATGACACGAACCGCGTCTTTCGCGCAGTACCTCGACTTGCAAGAGGCCACGCGATACCTAAACTCCCTTGGCTTCACAGCAGCCACCGTTGAAACTGTCAAGTATCACGCGTACTACACCGGCAAGCTGCCTCGACCGAAGATCGTTGGGCGCAAAGCCTATTGGAGTCGAAACGCCCTCGACGCTTTGGTCGAGTCACTGTGAGCTTACCCAGCAAAAAGGAAAACGAGAGGAAAGAAATGTCTCAATTCAATGAAACATGGCAAAGAATCGCCGATGCCAACACGGCGGCGGGTGTGGATACCGATTGGACGGTGGCCGAACGTGACCAAATGGAAGCCTTTGCCGATGACCTGAATCGAGACCTTGAGCTGTATCCGGTGATCCACGCCTGGCGCACAAACGATGGCTCCCAGCTCCAGTTTTGGTGCCAATACTGCAAGGACCACCACTTTCACGGGCGACACCTTGGCCCAGCGCGCATCGAGTCGATCAAGCGTTGGGACGCTGAGAGAAACTGGGTTCCACGCGCCGATGCTGTAGTGCCGTTACCGTTGTGGCAGCGTCACCTACAGCAATCCGCTGATTGCACGTTCAACGACACCGTGCTGGGCGGTCGAGGTTTTTGCACGTGTCCTGCGGGCAGTGGCGACGGGCATCGTGCCTCGCATTGCTGGAACAGGGAAGGTGCCTACTGCGCGCACGGCTACATCCTCTACGAGGTCGAGCCCAACGACGGCAGAGCGCTGCAAAAGCCGAAACGGACGCGGCGAGCGAGATAGGCCCGCCACCCGTGGCACGCTTCTCGAGGGAAATATTGCGCCTGCATCAACAGGGTTTGTGCACCGCAGCCATCAGCATGCACCTTGGTGTGCCCAGTGACTTCGTGCGCACGGTGGTACGCGAGGAATCAATGTCAGTGGCAGCACGGCGGTCACGAGCCGAAGCGAAAAAGGCAGAAGCTTTGCGGCTGCTGGCCGAGGCTGAGTCAGTGCTGGGGCGCTGACGTGTCCGGGTCGTTTCCGGACACCACCGGCCGGGACACCTTCGATGCGGCTGTGATGTATGCCGCCCATGGTGTCCCGGTGGCTCCGTTTGACCCGTCTAAGGGCAAGGGCAAAAGCTGCTGGAACCTGGTCAGTTATCGAGACATCACAACTGACGCGGTTCAGCTACAGCGGTGGAGAGAGCAGTTCGGAGAGTTCACGGCTCTGGCCACCTGCCCTGGCCAGTTCGGCTGCGTGGTGATCGACGTTGATCGACCCACCCTCACTCCCCGCCACCTGCGCCCGCATCTAGCAACTGCGGTGTATGTCAACACCCGACCGCAGGAAAGCCCAAACAGGGGCCACTATTGGTTTTCGCTTCCCCCCGGCCTGCGGTTGGGCAACCCGACGCTACCTTTCGGCGAGGTCCGCTGCATGGGCGGTGGGGTGGTGCTGCCTCCCTATGGGAATCGCCGCGTTATACGGGCAGGAGCACCGCCGGCTGCACCAGCTGAACTGATCGACTATCTAGCAACACATAGCGTTCAGGCAGGGGCCGGGGTGGTGGGTGGCGGCAGCAGGACCACCGTCGGCCAGTTCTGCCGTGAACACACCGGCAACACCAGGCCCCACAAAATCGCCGCCTTGCTCAAGCTGCACGCGGTGTTGCTTAACCGCGGACGCAGCCCGCATGACGCGATGCGGGAAGCGCTAAAGGTAGGCCTTGGCGAGGCCCGCATCGGCTATGTCCCCGCCCGCCAAGTCATACGGACCCTTCGGGAACACTGGGATAGAGATCGCGGCGAGTTTTCTCGCCTTGTGCAATGGGCCATCGATGTGGCGGAGAACAGCAGCGCGCAGCATCTGCAGCTGAAAAGTGACCGCTGCCCCGGCACCGACTCCAGAGAGTACGCGTAGCCCGTTTGCAGCATTAGAGCCCCGGAACGGTCAATTGCGGTATTTCAGACGCTCTATCGCGGCATTCCCAGTACAGGAAACTAGAAAGCTTTCGGTTATTAGAGCACGGCTAATGACCACTCTCAGCCAATGCGGTGCCGTATTACGCTGTGCCCCAATAGCTTCCGACGTCTAACTGGTGCTTCGCGCGCGTTTGTCCGCTAACGTCTGACTTACCACAGGGTTCGCGGGCAACCGGCCCGACTTGGCAGATCAGAGGAGAGTAGGAATGACTGCGCCAGCACAGCAGTTCTATGACCGCGCGGAAGTAGTTGCCATTGCACAGGCACGCGGGTTGAAGCACATCACCGAAAAGTCCGTCATCACGGCAGCTTACGAGGGCAGAAAGCCCCTGAAGCGCACCAAGGTCAACGGTCGTGTCTACTACGCACACAAGGACGTTGAAGCGTGGCTTGCCGGAGATCGGGTAGAGGGCTAATTGCTATGACCAGTCGCAACAACACGAACAACATTCTCCCCATGCGGTCCGATTGCATTGTGAACGGACAGGAGTGGGACGAATACCGTCGCCGTTGGGCCGTCGCGCTGTGGAACGCAGTCGAGCTCGGCGACTGCAGCCAAGTCAGCGATGTGCTTCGGGCAATCGCGGCAACCGAGCACGCCACAGACATTGTGATTGCCTACTTATGGATGTATGACGAGGATAACCCGCTCGCGACCGAACGCACTTAATGTACGTCAACCAAAGGCGGTGAAGCCTCGACAACGAAATAACGTGCCCCGCCTCAATTTTGGGACAGAGAAGCGGGGCACGTCGTGAAAGTGAATGACAGTGAATGTAGCAGAGGGCAATCCGAGTGTCGACCCGATCATCGCCGAAAAGCACAGCGCAGGACAGGTGCGGATGGCCGTGGCACTTCGCAAGGTCTACGCGGGCAAGCTGATCTATGTTCCCGGCGTTGGCTGGCACTACTGGGACTTGATTCGGTGGCGAGTGGACTCACTCAACAAATCAACCCAGTTCGTTCTGAAGACGCTGGACCGCGCGATGACGATATCGGCCCGGAAGGCAAGAGAAGCTGCGCTACTCAAGGGTTCCGACAAAGCGGAAAGCGACCGGCTTAAGGCATACGCGGACAAGCTGAAGAAAGACGCTGGCAGCTGCCAAAGCGCCGCCGGTATCCGCGGAGTCAAGGAAATCGCGCAGTCTTGGCCTGAGTTCGCCACCGAGCCTCGGGCTTTAGACGCCGACCCGTACATCATCAATCTGCAAAACTGCACGCTCGACCTTCGCAGCGAGGAGTGCCGGACGCACAACCCGGCGGACCTAATCACCAAGGTGTGCAACGCAACCTTTGAACCAGAGGAGTTTCAGGACTTGGGTCTGCTGCACGGATAGGTGACAACTGAGATGGCTTGCCCAACGTGGGCGGGCTGGAAGGATGTCACCATGGCA
>NZ_LQPT01000023.1 GCF_002102355.1 Mycobacterium sherrisii
CGATGACGTCGACGCCCGCCGCAGCTTCATCACCCGCAACGCCAAAGACGTCCGCTTCCTCGATGTCTAAAAACGTCGAAAAAACGTCTCAAAGACGTCTTCAAAGACGTCTTCAAAGACGTCTAACGCCTCAGGCGCCCAGCACCAAGTAGACCAGCACCAGCAGGGACAACGCGGCGACCGAGACACCCGCGGGCAGCACCGCACGCCGCGCGCGGTCCGGCCGGGGCAGCGGCCGCACCGCCAGGGCGCGACGGCGCAGCATACCCACGGTGAACACCGCCAGCGCGACAACGGCTGCGACACCGGCAATTCCGAGCCGTGCGGATCGCCCATCCAGACCGGCGATGTCACGGTCCTTGAGCAGAATCAGCCCACCGGATACCACCACCGACAGCGATGTCCGCGTCCACGCCAACGCCGTCCGCTCCGCCTGCAGGCCCCGGTCGGGCGGAAAGACTTGCGCGCGGCTCATCGGACCGCGGTGGTCGTTGCCAGCGTCAGGGTCACCGTCAGCAGACCGACTACGATCAGGGCCACCGCCAAATAGATCGGGGTGGCCGGCCGGGGCAGCGGCAAATTACGGCGAATCGCGTGATCGACCTGACTCCAGCGATGCAATCCGGCAACCGAGGTCAGCACCGCGACAACGCCTATTGCCCCACCCAGGATGTGCCGCAGCCCCGGAATCGCCAACTCCGGCAGGAATTGCACGACCCCGACCGCCGCAGCAAGCAAACCAAGCGCGGTGCGTTGCCAGGCCAAAAAGGTGCGCTCGTTGGCCAGGGTGAACCGGTAGTCAGGTTCGGCCGGAGTGGTCGGCGCGGCCTCGTGTTTTCCGAAAGTGGCTGAGGGCCTTGTGATCTCCACAATCATACAGTCTCCCGCGAAATACGGCGGCACGCTACCTTCTTGGTAGTGGCGTAACCCAGGATTCACCTGCACCACAGTCGATTCCAGTCCCGCCGTGGCGAACTTCACCAACCCGCACTGCGGTAGGGCCGCCGACCTCCGGCGCACGTTGAGATCAGATGGCGTAACTGTGGTGCAACGTGCAGTGACCGAGCGGTAATAGACAACCCCGACTCTGGATTGCGTGTACGACAGAAGACACCTCGCCCGTGCCGGCTACGCCCGACGGTGGCGCGCGCGGGCCGCAGTCGCCGCGACCACGGTACTGGTGCCCGCGGCGCAGCTGCTCACCGGGTGCGGTCTGCTCACCGAAAGCACCGTCGTGGTCAACGTCGGCTACCAGTCCAAGACCATCAACACCGTCAATGCCGGCACGCTGCTACGCGACCGCGGCGACTTCGAGAAGGCACTAAGCCGGCTCGGCGTGTCTACCGGCAAGAAGTACCGCGTCGTCTGGCAGGACTTTGCCTCGGGCGCACCGTTGACCGCGCAGATGATCGCCACCCACGTCGACATTGGATCGATGGGCGACTACCCGCTGCTCACCAACGGCTCGAAAACCAAAAAGTACAGCGACGCCCAGACCGAGCTGATCGCCACCACCGGCTACAGCTTGCGGGGCTCGTTGAACCAGGTCGTCATCCCCACCGGTTCCACCGCTCGCACCCTCACCGACCTCGTCGGCAAACGAGTCTCCACCAGTCTCGGGTCGGCCGGCGACGGCATGTTCTCAACCGCTTTGCAGCGCAATGGAATCGACGCGGCGGGCGTACGCAAGGTCAACCAGGATCCGTCGATCGGCGCGTCGGCCATCCAGGGCGGACAAGTGGACGCGTTCGCCCAGTTCGTGCCGTGGCCGCAGCTGGTGATCTTCCGCAATCAGGGCAGGCTGCTCTACGACGGCGGGGACAACAACGTGCCCACCTTCCACGGCGTTTTGGTCCGGAAGCAATTTGCCGACGCCAACGGCGACGTGATGACGGCGTTCATGCAGGCGATGAAATCGACCACCGACTACATCGTCGCCAATCCGCTGCAGGCGGCGCTGCGGGTGAGCAAGCTGACCGGCATCGAACCCGAGGTCGTCTACCTGTATAACGGCCCCGACGGACTGGTGTCCTTCGACATGACCCTCAAGCGTCAGTTCGAGCTGACCCTCGACAAGATCAAGGACTTCCTGGTCGCCCGGGGCGCGGTGAGCCGGACCTTCAGCATCGCGACTTTCATCAATGACCGCTACCTGCAGCAACTGTTCGGCGCCGACTATCAACGCCGCCGAGCCGACGTCACCAATCCGATCACGCTGACCGGCTATGACGACCTGTGCGGCCTGCCCGTCGGCGATCCGGCCCAGGCCTCGGAGTTATGGCAGCAGGGCGCCGACACCACCGTCGCCGCGGCGACGCCAACCTGCCTGCTGCGGCGGGTGGCCACCACCTCCTCGGTGCGCGCCGCGTACGTCCCCGACGCCGTCACCGGCATCAAGCTCTTCGCGAATCATGCTGTCTGGCTTGATGACCCGACCGCTTCCCCCATGCAGCGGTTCAAGCCATTCGCCACCGAGGCCGGCGCCGAGGCGTATCGCGCCAGCCACCCGGCGGTCATCCCGCTTACCTATCCGGCGGCTGTTGCCCAGCTGCGTCCGTCGGGATAGCCGACCAGAAACCCATTGACAGGAAGGAACCCAGTGACCACCACACTGACCCGCGGCCAAGCGGGGCTCGGACCCGCCTCCCCGGCCCGCCCGCTCCGGCCTCGCCGACGGATTGGTGACCGCATCCTTTCCGTTGTGCAGCGCCGCGCCGCCGGACTGCTCCTGCCGCTCGTCCCGATCGTCGCGTTCGTCGCGTTGTGGCAGATGCTGACCGCACACAACGTGGTCGCTTGGCTGCGCTTCAATCGGATGCCCACCCCGATGAGCGTCGTCGATTCCTTTGCGTCGCGGATCAGCTCCGGCGGGTACTACGACGACCTGCTGGCCAGCGTGCAGCGGATCCTGCTGGGGTTCGGGTTGGCGGCCGTAGTGGGCATCGCGCTGGGAATTCTGATCGGTCGTTCCCAAACCGCGCGAATGATGCTGCGCCCCTTCATCGAGATACTGCGGCCCATTCCCGCGATCGCCCTGGTTCCGCTGACCATCCTGCTGTTTCCCACCAGCGAGCAAGGGATCGTCTTCATCACGTTCTTCGCGGCGTTCTTTCCCGTCGTCGTCAGCACCATCCACGCCATGGATTCGCTACCCAGGGTGTGGGAGGAAGCCGCCAAAACCATGGGGGCGAGCCGTGTTTCGTTGCTGATGCACGTGATCGTGCCCGGTGCTATGCCCGGAATCTTCGCCGGCCTGTCCGTTGCAATGGGAGTGGCGTGGATCTGCGTGGTCAGCGCGGAAATGATCTCCGGACAGTTCGGCATCGGCTACTACACCTGGCAGTCCTACGGTCTGCTCGATTACGCCGGTGTCGTCGTCGGCATGATCTCGATTGGGGCGCTCGGACTGATCACCGCGTGGGCGGTGGAGCGCGTCGGCCGTCGCGTCAACCACTGGTTGCCCAGGGCCGCCCGATGAGCGCCGGCGCCGTCCACCTGGACGGCTTGAAACTGGGCTTCAACGGCGCCCTCGCCGCCGACATCACCCTGGACGTCAACCCCGGCGAGGTCGTGGTCTTCCTCGGTCCGTCCGGGTGCGGCAAGTCGACAATTCTGCGCGCCCTGGCCGGGTTGCTTGCGCCGATGGGCGGACATGCCACCGTCGACGGCGCCGCCGCCGGTAGTACTGCCCAGTGCGCCATGGTGTTTCAGGAGGATGCGTTGTTCCCGTGGCGCACCGCGCTGAAAAACGTGATGTACCCCATTCGGCTGCGCGGGGTCGGCAAGAAGGAGGCCAAGGCCGCCGCGCAGGAGCGCCTCGAACAAGTCGGTCTCGGAAGCTATGGCGGTCATCTGCCCGGCCACCTCTCCGGCGGCATGCGGCAGCGCGTCCAGCTGGCTCGCACCCTGGCGTGCGAGCCGAAGGTAATGCTGATGGATGAACCGTTCGGCGCGCTGGACGCGCAGACCCGGCTGGAGATGCAGCAACTGCTGCTGGCGGTGTGGGCGCAACAAAAGATGACCATCCTGTTTGTCACCCACGACGTCGATGAGGCGCTGTTGCTCGCCGACCGGGTGGTCTTGCTGAGCCATCGGCCGGCAACGGTCGCCGACATCATCACGATCGACGAACCCCGCTCGCCCGAGGCGCAATTCACCGACGCCTATCGGCGCAGCCGCTACGAGATCCTGCAGTTTCTGGGACATGCTCCGGCAGTGAACTGCGCCGCGGGGGGTGCCCAGCGATGACGATCGAAAGCGACCTGCGGCCTCCGCGCGGCCGCCCCTATCTGGGGTACGTCCGCGAACCGAGCGCCGCTGGGAGCAAGGTACTTGACCCAACCGGCGCGGCATGCCGGCACTGCGTCTCGGCACCGGCGAACCACGCCGATGTGGTTCAGGCAACGCTGTTCGCCGACATGCTCCGCGCCGAACATGCCGAACTTGGCGCCGTCGTGCGGGCTCAGCGGCCCGAGGACCGACCCTCGGCCGAGCAGTTGCTGCAGTTGCAGGCACGCATGAAAGAAGTCCGCCGACTGCTCGAGGCCCTCGAGAAAAGGTTCGGCCAGTCCGCGACCGTCGAAATAAGCACACCGCCAACGGGATTCGTCCGCGACGAGCACCGACGCTGAGACAGATCTTCGATCACCTAGGACAGACCCGAACACCATGAGCCTTACCATGCCGAGTACCCGCACGCCTGGGATCAGTCCCGACAACTCCGTGCGCGGCGTGTTCCGCAGTCCCGCCCGGTTGCGCACCGAAGTCCTCGCCGGATTGGTCGTCGCGCTGGCGTTGATCCCGGAGGCCATCGCCTTCTCGGTCATCGCCGGGGTCGATCCGCGAGTCGGCCTCTTCTCCTCGGTCACCATGGCGCTCACGATCGCGGTGGCTGGTGGCCGGCCGGCGTTGATTTCCGCGGCAACCGCCGCCGTCGCCCTCGTCGTGGCACCGATCGGCCATGAATACGGGGTCAACTACCTGGTCGCAACGATCGTGCTGGCCGGCGTCTTTCAGGTACTCCTCGGGCTGGCCGGAGTCGCGAAACTCATGCGCTTCATCCCGCGCAGCGTGATGATCGGGTTCGTCAACGCGCTGGCCATCCTGGTGTTCGTCTCACAGTTGCGGCACTTGGTGGACGTCCCGTGGCTGGTGTATCCGCTCGCCGCGGCCGGCATCGGGATCATGGTCGCGCTGCCCAAGCTCACCACCGCCGTCCCGGCGCCCCTGGTGGTGGTGGTGACCTTGACGGCCGCGGTGGTGGTCTTCGGCTGGCGCATCCCTGACGTGGGAGCCCAGGGCGCACTGCCGCATTCGCTGCCGTCGCCGTCGATCCCACACGTGCCGCCGACGTGGACGACGCTGCAGATCATCGCTCCGTATGCGATAGGCGTCGCCCTGGTCGGACTGCTGGAATCGCTGATGACGGCCAAGCTCATCGACGACATCACCGAGACCCCGTCCAACAAGACCCGCGAAGCTTGCGGTCAAGGCCTGGCCAACATCATCACCGGCATCTTCGGCGGCATGGGCGGCTGCGCGGTGGTCGGGCAGACCATGATGAACGTCAAGGTCGCCGGCGGACGCACCCGGATGTCGACCTTTGCCACCGGAGCATTCCTGCTGCTGTTGATCATGTCGCTCGGCGACCTGGTCGGGCGGATCCCGATGGTGGCGCTGGCCGCCGTCATGATCGTGGTCTCCGCCGCGACCTTCGACTGGCACAGTGTCGCGCCACGGACACTGAAAGTGTTGCCGCGCAGCGAAACCGCCATCATGATCATCACCGTTGTGGCTACCGTGGCCACCGGAAACCTGGCCATCGGGGTCACCCTGGGCGTGCTCGCCGCCATGGTGGCGTTCGCCCGGCGCGTCGCCCACCTGACGATCGTGGAATCTGACGGACCGCGCGGCGCCGATGCCTCCGGAACCCGCACCTACCGTGTCCGAGGTGAACTCTTCTTCGCGTCCAGCAACGACCTCGTGCATCAATTCGACTATGTGAACGACCCGGACGACGTCCTGATCGACATGTCCGGCACCGACGTGTGGGATGCCTCCGCGGTGGCCACCCTCGACGCGATCCGAAACAAATACCGGCTCCGCGGCAAGACCGTACGCATCAGCGGTCTGGACGGAGCCAGCCTCGAACGTCTCAACCGGCTCTCCGGGCGACTGGGCGTCTAACCCGCGCGCCCGCACGGGTTGTGCTGTAGAACAGTGCGTACACGAAAGCCCTGCGAAGCAGCGAGCGGGATTCGATTGGCTGAGACGAGAGGGGCCATCGTATGCCCGGATGGCGACGCCGCGGTGCGGCCGACGACGGCAGCACGGCCGAGGTCGGCCGCAGTGTTGGTGCCGAAATAGAACTCGAGGTCACCGAACCGACGGTGCTGGACTTCCAGGTCGCGGTCAGCCGTCAGCCGGGCATCGAGGTGAGCGAAACGCTCACGATCAAGCGAAACGGCAAAGTGGTGCAGCCCCGCGAGGTCGTCGGTCCGCATCAGACCCGGATCCACGTGGTGCCGTCCGACAAAGGGACCGTGACCTTGTCCTACGCCGCGACGGTCGCCGGTCAGGCGGATCCCACGCCGGTGAGCGATATCGACGCGATGACCTATCTGCGCCCGAGCAGGTACGCCGAAGCCGACAAGTTCTTCGGCTTCGCCGCCACGGAGTTTCAGCAGTACGGCACCTCGGTCACGTTGCTCGAGAAGGTGTCCTCGTGGGTCGGCACCCGGCTCGACTACGTGCCGGGCTCCAGCGATCCGATCGACGGGGCCGCCGATACCTTGCTCGCCGGTGCCGGCGTGTGCCGAGACTATGCCCACCTCGTCATCGCGCTGCTGCGCGCGCTGAACGTCCCGGCCCGGCTGGCCGCGGTGTATGCGCCCGGCTGCCAGCCGATGGACTTTCACGCCGTGGCCGAGGCGTTGATCGACGGGGTCTGGCGGGTCGTCGACGCCACCTGTCTGGCTCCCCGGCAGTCGATGGTCCGCATCGCCACCGGCCGCGACGCCGCCGACACCGCCTTCCTGGACAACCACGGCGGCGCCATCACCTTGCAGAACATGACGGTGACGGCAGTGGTCGATGGTGAACTACCGCGGGACTCGGTCGAACAACTCGTGAGCCTGCAGTAGCGCCCGCTGGTCATGGCCCGCGGCGGGACCGTAACGTCGGCAGGCATGAGCGTGTATGCCTTGAATCTTTTCGATGTCGCCGATGCCGACGAGTACCGCGCCTATTCCAGACGATCGCCCGCCGAGGTGGCCAGGCACGGTGGCCGCGTGGTGGCGCTCGGCAGTTTTCAGGATGCGATGCTCGGCGACATCGAGCCGCGTCAAGTGCTCATACTCGTCGAGTGGGAGTCGCGCGAAGCCTTCGACAACTACTGCAACGACCCGGGACTCGCCGACCTGCATCCGCACCGCGAGAACGGATCGGCGAAATACATCTGGCACCTGTTCGACCGCCTCGACGATCTGCGGCCGATTCTGAACAGGTAATCGGTTACCGCACAGCACATTGCCGCGACGCGGGGCGCGTGCGGCGACGCATTCGCATTCTCGAGCGGCGTCACGTGAGCGGCGCCCGGTCGTAGGGCGCACCGGTCCCTGCCAACGTGATTTCGAGGATCCGCCCGCGACCGTGCTCGCCTCGACACGGTACCGGGCCGACGTGTTAGCCGGTGTGCGACCATCCGGCGCTTACGTGATGGTTTGACCAGCCCTGCAGCGGGTATTTTCCTCGCACGGTTTGAGTAGGGGGCCTACAGATGACGGCAGTTGGGCAAGGTCGCGCGCGTTGCCCGCGGTGCGCGGCGTGGGCCGAGTACCGGTTTTTCGAACTGGGCGGGGAACTCGGCGAACGCCTGCTGGAATATCAAGTGCGTTGCGGGACATGCGGTCACCTACACTCCGAAGTCACCCCGGTTTCGGCTCCCGACGCCGCGGCTGCCTAGGCTGTCGCGTTAACATCTTGCCCGGCAGCAGATTTCATCTATCCGATGAGTGAGACGACGCAGCGCGAGCTCGGCGCGTCCGACAGCCCCATCGAAGACAAGCTGGAAGACGCCTTCATCAGCATGCTGAGCGAGGGCACCCAACGCCTGCACCGCGGCTGGCGAGGCATCTTGGTGACCGGCTTTTTCGGCGGCACCGAGGTCGCGCTGGGCGTGCTGGCCTACCTGGCGGTGCTGGACGCGACCCACCGACCGCTGCTGGCCGGGGTCGCGTTCTCGATCGGTTTCCTTGCGTTATTGCTGGGCCATAGCGAGCTTTTCACCGAAGGATTCCTGGTGCCCGTCACCACGGTGGCGGCCAAGCGGGCCAGCCTGCGCCAGCTGTTCAAACTGTGGGGCGGCACGCTGTTCGCCAACCTGGTCGGTGGCTGGATGATCATGTGGCTGATCATGACGGGATTCCCCGAGCTACGCGGACAGACGGTCGAATCGGCCGCGCACTTCGTCAGCGCGCCGGTGTCGGCGCAGACCGTCGCGCTCACCGTGCTCGGCGGCATGGCGATCACGCTGATGACCCGGATGCAGCACGGGACCGATTCGGTGCCGGCCAAGATCGCGGCCGCGGTCGCCGTCGCCTTCCTGCTCGCGGGGCTGCGGCTGTTCCACTCGATCCTGGATTCGCTGCTGATTTTCGGTGCGCTGGTGGCCGGGCGGGCGCCGTTCGGCTACCTCGACTGGCTGGGCTGGTTCGGCTACACGGTGGTCGGCAACGTGGTCGGCGGGTTGTTCTTCGTCACGCTGCTGCGGCTGGTGCGCAGCAGCGATCGCCTCCGACAGGAACGGATGGCCGCCGAAGCGTCCTGACGCCGTAGCGGAGGCCGCAATAGGCGAAGTTTATCGATCCATCGCAACTTAGTCTTGGACAAAACGCGCAGGCGGAGCGACTCTATTAGGCGATGGGCAAACACGATCGATGAGCGTCAGGAGCCGGGCGATGACCACCTTGTCACCGACAGTGCAGTACCAGGGTCGCGGCTTGAGGCGGCGGTGGTCGCTCGCCGTCGCCAGCACCGTCACGGCTGCAATGCTCATGATCGCCGCCGCCCACCACCCGGCAATCGCGCGGGCGTCGGACGACTCGATCGACATCGTGCCCGGTGTCGCGATCATCCCGGCGCCGGGCTGGACTGCCGCGGACCGGGGTCCCAACTGGGTGGCGCTATCCAACGCCGATTCCAGCGCCCAACTGCAGGTCGCGGTCAAACCCACGAGCGCACCGGATGCCGTGGCCACCCTGCAGGCCGACATCGATCAGTTGAGTGCGACGGCGGGGGCCGACCTGACCAACGTGCAGCCCCTGACCGCACCCAAGACGAAGGCATTGCAGGGCAACAACTTCCAGCAGGAAGCCTTCGTTGACTACACCGCGACCGCGGGTGCGCCGCAGGGCCCGGTTCCCGTGCTCGGGACCTTCAGCGAGCTGTGGAACACCACGAGTCGGCAGACGGCCTTTGTCTACTACCGGCAGAACCACAACGCGACCTCCCAGGCTGTCAACGACGGTGGGGCGATGATCGCGTCGATGCTCTGAAGAATTAGCCGGCGCGACGGTGGGCGATGATGCGTGCGCCGTGGGCGGGAATGTAGACGACGTGACGCGCGCGGGGCTTCTCCGGCCGGGCCCGGGCGGCGGTGAGGCGGTAGTTTCGCAGCACCTCCCGAAGGATCGCAGTCGCTTCCATCATGGCGAATCCCCCACCGAGACAACGGCGTACGCCCGCGCCGAAGGGCAGCCAGTTGGCGGCGGTGGCGGAGCCGTCGAGAAACCGCTCCGGACGGAACAGGTGCGGCTCCGGATGCTGCCCCGGGTCGGTCTGCACGGGTTGGATGCCGGCGAAAACGGTGTAGCCGGCCGGGACCCGATAGCCGCCCAGTTCGACGTCGTGGGTCAGTCGCCGTGCCACGGCGTAGAACACGGGGTGTAGCCGCATCGACTCCTTCACGACCGCCTCGAGAAATTTGTCGTCGCCGGTGTCGACCGCAGCGATCGTCTTGTCCTGCAACGCCGGATCGTGCGCCAGGTCATGCAGGGTCCACGACAGCGTGATCGCGGTGGTCTCGTGACCGGCCAACAGCAGGGTGACCATCTGATCGCGCAACTCGGCATCGCTGAGCCGGTCCTCATCGACTTCGGTCGTGATCAGCCGGGACAGCACATCGTTGCGTTCCTCGGTGTCCGCGGCACCGCGGCGGCGGTGGATCTCCGCATACAGCAAATCGTCGATGCCCGTGAGCAATTGGCGAAAACGCTTCCACGGGCCGAACCGCTGCAGCGGCGCCACGACCTCGCCGGCGTGCACCGCCATGGGCGCCGAAACGAGTCGGGAGAACGGGACCCGCAGCGCGTCGAGCTGCGGTCCCGCCCGCAGGCCCAAGACCACCCGCAACATCATCTCCAGCGTCACTGCGTTCATCCGCGGTTGCGCGGCGAACGGGGTGCCGAGCGGCCAGCGGCCAACCTCTTTGGTGGCGAGCTCGTTCATCATGTCCCGGTAGCCGCGCAGCGCCGCCCCGTTGAACGGCGGAACCAGGAGTTTGCGCAGCCGCTGGTGGTCGGCTTCGTCGGTGGTCACCACCGAGCGCTCGCCCATCACATTGCGGATCCCTTGGATTCGTCCCTCGCCCGCGTGGAACGTGGTCGGCTCGCCACCGAGCACCGCACGGTTGAGCTCGGGACTGCACACCAGCACCGACGGCCGGCCCAACACCGAGACGGCGATGACGTCGCCGTAGTGCCTGCGCAGCCAGGGGGTGACGCGATCCCGGTGGGAGAACAGCGCGGTCTGCAAGACACCGGGCAGTCGCGGACCGGGCGGGAGCGGGAGCTGCGCCAGCCGATCGGCCACGGCGGGCATCGCCGGATTCATGTCAGCTCGCCCAACCGGTGTGGGACATCAGCGCCTCCTCGGGACTTCGACGCTCACCCACACTACCGAGCATCGGCCGTTTCCGAATGTCGAGGAGTTGAGGATCGCGCAGGATCAGTGCGGCTGCGCGAGCCGACCCATCTCGGCAAAAATGGTCTGGCGCAGCTTTTCTCGGGGCAGGTCGGTCAGCCCGGTCGCCGACCGGACGAACGGTTCGAACAGCTGCCAACCCAGCAGCAACGCGATCGCATTCGCCGCACCCAACCGGGCACTCTCCTCGTTGTCATGCTGGGGCCGCAGCCCGTCGAGCAATCTGGCGGCGGCGGGAAAGCTGGACTGCAGCTGCCCGACCGCGTATCCGTCGAGCAGCGCCCGCGCGATCACGCGCAAATGGCGGGCGGTGGCCGCGTCGATCTCGGCGGGCGACGCCTCCGCTTCGGCCAGCGCGCTCGTGTTGGCGGCCAGATGATCGAGCACCGCGGCCACGAGCTGCTCCTTGGTGCCGAAGTGGCGAAAGACCAGGCCGTGGTTGACGTGCGCCCGGGCGGCGATGTCGCGAATCGAAGCGGCCGCCGGCCCGCGTTCGGCAAACATGTCCGCGGCGCTGTCCAGGATTGCGGCGACCACCTCGTCGCGGCCGGTCGGAGTAGCCTCTCGCGCCCCGGTCAGGCTTGCGCTGCGTGTAGTCATGTGTCTACACTAGCACTGTAGTCGAACGACTACAGACCTGACGGAACAGGCGGAAGCGGGTCTTCTTCGGGGTTGCTGGTCGCGGGGTACTAGCAGCCCTGGGAAACGAGACCCGCTTCCGCGTGTGCCCGGGCGGCGTGTACGGATACCGCCCGGCACTGCACTGGCCCCCGCATAGCCGTAATCTCGCGCAGGAGAAGATGCGCAGCGATAGGGGGCGGGAACACTTGGCTGCACGGGACGAGCGCCGCTACGTGATCGTCGGGGCCGGCGCGATCGGTGGCACCGTAGGCGGAGTGCTGACCCGCGCCGGTGTCCCGGCGGTGCTGGTGGCCCGCGGCCGCCATGCCGAGGTGCTGGCCAGCGACGGCATCACGTTGCAGACCCCCGACGGCACCTACCAAACCGCGGTTGCCGCCGCAGCGCGGCCCGAGGATGTCCGGTTGGACGAGCGCGACGTGCTGGTGTTTGCGACCAAGACTCAGCAACTCGATGCGGCGCTGCAGGACTGGGTGGACCGACCCGTCCACGGTCCCTCGGGTGTCGTCGGGACCGCGGGCGACCGGTTGCCGGCGATGACGGCCACCAATGGCGTTGCTGCTGAGGACAAAGCGTTGCGGTATTTCCGGCGCGTGTATGGCGTCTGCGTGTGGCTGCCGGCCGTACATCTCGAGCCGGGTCGGGTGATCGTGCGGTCGTGGCCCGTGGTCGGCCAGTTCCACATCGCCCGTTGGCCCGCGGCGCTGCGTACGCCGGAGGATAACGAGCTGCTGGCGGCGCTGGCCCGGACGTGGAGCCCGGCGGGTGTGCTGGTGCGAACCCCCGACGACGTCGCCCCGTGGAAGTACAACAAGTTGCTGAGCAACCTCGGCAACGCCGTGGGCGCGCTGACCGCCGATGATGCCGGTGACGTCGTGGCTGGGGTGCGGCGCGAAGGCGAGGAGATATTGCGGCGAGCGGGAATCGAGTTCACCTCGTTCGAGGTCTCCACGGCGGCGCGGGCCGACGGGCCGACGATACGTCCGGTGCCCGGGTCGGATAACGGACCCAGCAACTCCACGTGGCAGTCGTTGAGCCGCCAGACCGGCAACCTCGAGACCGACTTCCTCAACGGCGAGATCGTGTGCATCGCCCACCGGCACGGCTTGACCGCACCGGTGAATGCCGCGTTGGCTCGTGCGGCGCGCGCAACGGTGCGAGACGGCCGCGGGCCGGGGCGCTACACGGCCGCCGAGTTGGCGGATCTGCTGGGCGTCAACGAGGTCAGCGCGTCCCGCAGCTGAGGCGTTCAGCGCCGGACTGCCCCGTCCACCGCGCAAGCGTCGCGGCCCATGCGCCGCGGTCGGCGGAATCGCCGGCCCACGCGATGTAGCCGTCCGGGCGCACCAGCAGCGCCGGACCGGTGTCGGCCCGTTCGGCCTGCGGCAGGCGGCCCGCTGCGACGGTGGGTGCGCCGTGTTCGCGGATGAACACAAAGCCAGCGTTTCGTTGCAACGCGGTTAGTTGCCCGTGCCGCAACGGGATCCGCGACGCGCGAGTCCCCACCACAGCTGCCTCGCCGCTGTGGTGGGGATAACGCAGGGTCGTCCCGGCGAAGCTGCCGGCGATCGCGTCGCGGACCTTCGGGATGCGAAGCAGGCGGGGCGCCAGCAGGTTTCGCACGCCACGAGCGATCCGCGGGCGCAACGTGATGCCGCGGGCCATCAGACCGGATTGCAGCAGCACCCGGCGCGCGATCGGATGACGTTCGTCGTGGTAGCTGTCCAGCACGGCGTCATCGGCACCGCCGAGCACGGCGTCGATCTTCCAGGCGAGGTTCACCGCATCCCCAATGCCGGTGTTCATGCCCTGCCCGCCCATCGGTGAGTGCACATGTGCGGCATCGCCGGCCAAAAAGACCTGGCCATGCCGATACTGCGCGACTTGCCGCTCGTCACAATGGAATCGGGATTTCCAGCCCACCTGCAGCAGGCCGGGGTCGGCGCCCATCGACCGTGCCAGGATGCCGGCGATCTCCTGGTATCCCGCCGGTGCGCTGTCGGGCAGCTGATTGTTGCGGTCCCATACCATCGCGCGGTACCAGGCACCGGCGGCGTCCCGCCCGCCGTAGGGCGCCAGGAACGCGAACTCGTTTCGCGTGCTGCTCACCGTCAGGCCCTGTCCGCTCGGGCCGCGCGCGAGCCGGACGTCGGCCAGCACGATCGACGACAGCATCGTCCGGCCGGGAAAATCCGCGCCCACCAGTGCACGCACCGTGCTGTGGGCCCCATCGGCACCGATCAGATACTTTGCACGCCAATAGTTTTCGTCGGCGCCGGTACCATCGTGGCAGCGCGCGGTCACGGTGACCCCGTCCGCGTCGGCGGCGAGCCCGACGACCTCGACGCCGCGCCGCAGATCGGCGCCCTGCGCGACGGCGTACTCGGCCAGCGCCCGATCGACGTTGGTCTGCGGTGTGATCATCACGAATTGATACGGCGAGTCCAGGTGCGTGAGATCGATGCGGGCACCGCCGAAGATCGTGACGCCCGACGCCCGGTGCGATCGGGCCAGCAGGTCGTCGGCAAGCCCGCGCGCGTCGAGCACCTCGAGCGTGCGGGCCATGGTCGCGAACGCGCGGCTGGACGGGTTGATCGTGGGCCGGCGCTCCAGCACGGTGACCGAACGCCCGGCGCGTGCAAGGTCGCCCGCGGCGGTCAGCCCGGTCGGTCCGGCGCCGACGATCACGACGTCGACGTGGTGAGTGGTCATCGATCCGCCGCCTGGGGGTGCGGGTACCAGCGGCGGATGTCGTCGGGGGTCGCGACGGCCGCGCGGTTGAAGACGAAGCGGCACCGGGGCTGGGTGAGGTGGGCGGTGTTGACGATCGATTCGAACAACAGTGTGTTGCTGGCAACCAGGCGCACCCCGGCCCCGATGAGCACCGCGTCGTACCGCTTGGCCTGCAGGCACCGCCGGGCCTTGTCGGCGCCCGCGTCGCCGAAGTCGATCAGGCAGTTGTCGACCTCGTAGCCGGCGGCGCGCAACGCGGCGACGTTGTCGTTGTTGGCGGTGCGCAGCGTCTCTTTCGACAGTCCGGCAAATTGCGCGAAGTCCGGCGCGGAGTAATCGATCACCTCGGGGTCGAGTCCGATCTGGATGGCTGTGACGGTCATGGCGCGCCCCCTCGATGAGTTCAACAGTTGTTGAACTCAAACGATAGACCCCCCGGCGGCGGGGTGTCAACAGTTGTTGAATACACTGCAGGCATGCCGTCCAAGGTCCGCGATGGGGAGGCCACCCGGTCGACGATTCTGCGCACTGCGCGGGCGCAGTTCGGCAATCACGGCTTCGAGCGCACCACCATTCGTTCGGTGGCCGCGGCCGCGGGCGTCGATCCGGCGCTGGTCATGCACTACTTCGGCAGTAAGGCCGAGCTTTTCGCGGCGGCGTCTCGCTTCGACGTCACGTTTCCCGATCTGTCCGGCGTGGCCCCCGACCGCGTGGCCGACTTGGTGTTGCCGATGTTCATTGCCGTCTGGGGACCGCACGGCCCGTTGTTGCCGATGCTGCGGGCGGCGGCGACCAACAAAACCGCCGCTGACGCGTTGCTGGCGGTGTTCGTCGATCAGGTGGCTCCGGCCCTGGCCGCCGTGGTCCCGGATCGGGCTGCCGAGCGGGCCGCCCTGGTGGGCTCGCAGATCCTGGGCCTGGCGACGGCTCGCTACATCCTTGGCCTCCCGCCCCTGGTCGACATGACCGACGCCCGCCTCGTCGAGTGGCTGCGACCAGTGTTCGTGCATTACCTCACCGATCCGGCACCATGAACTGATGCACCCGTTCCGCAAGGCGGTCGAGGACCGCGATGAGGCCGCCATGCAGGCATTGCTGGCCGACGATGTCGTGTTCACCAGCCCGGTGGCGTTCAAGCCGTACGTCGGCAAGCCGATCACCGCGGCCATTCTGCGGGGGGTGCTGCGGATCTTCGAGGACTTTCGCTATGTCCGGGAGATCGCCGGCGCCGACGGCCGCGACCATGCCCTGGTGTTCGAGACCGTCGTGTCGGGCAAGAAGATCAACGGCTGCGATTTTCTGCACTTCGACGAGGACGGCCTGATCGACGACTTCATGGTCATGGTGCGCCCGCTGTCGGGGGCGACGGTGCTGTCCGACGCGATGAGCGCGCAATTCGACCGCATCCAGGCCGAGGCGGTGGAGCTGGCCGCAAGGTTCGCGGCGCAGTAACGAGCAACGCCGGCACAAACGGGCCCTGCGGTGTGTTGGCGTAAGTATGTCGACCACGAATCAACGGAGACGCCGGTGAAAATTCGCTTCGGGGTGAGCCTAGGTGCGGACAGCGCACCCGACCAACTGGCAGCCGTTGTCGATCATCTGGAGGCCAACGGCGTGGACTCGCTGTGGTTCTCCGAGCTGGTCTATGCCCCCGCGGTGGACCCCGTCGTCGGGATGGCCTACGCCCTGGCCCGCACGGCTCGCCTGAAGGTGGGCACCTCGGTGGCGGTGCTGCCGGGTCGCCATCCCGTGTTGGTGGCCAAACAATTGGCGTCGTTGGCGGCCGTCGCGCCCAAACGGGTGCTCCCGGTCTTCGGACTGCGTTCGGCGATACCCGCCGAGCGGGAGATCTTCCCGGTTCCCGACGGAGCGCGCGCGGCGGTGTTCGACGAATCGCTGCGGGTGTTACGTGCCGCGCTGGTCGAAGATTCTGCCACCTATCGCGGCCGCTACTTCACCGTCAACGGCGCGGTGATCACGCCGAAACCCGCACCGCCACTGGATATTTGGTTGGGCGGGTCGGCGCCGGCGGCATTTCGGCGGATCGGCGCGTTGGCGGATGGCTGGTTGGGCAGCTTCCTCACCCCGGCCGAGGCACGTGCCGGGCGCGCGGCGATCGAGCGGGCCGCCGAGCACGCCGGCCGCCGGATCGAGCCGGACCACTTCGGCATCTCGCTGGCCGTCGCCGACGGCGAGCTGTCGGCGGAGCTGGTCGCCGCAGCCCGGCGACGCCGGCCCGACGTCGATCCCGCCGAGCTGATCGCCGTCGATTGGGACCAGCTGCACCGGCAGCTCGACGGCTACCTGGAGGCCGGATTGACGAAATTCGTGATCCGCCCCGCCGGTGGGGGACCGGTGGACGGTTTCATCGACCGGTTCGTCACTGAGCTCGCGGGTCGGCAGAACTGATGACACCGCCGCCGAGGGCGCCTCACACGCCCTTGAGGCTGCCGATCCCTAGCGAGTAGTCCGTGGCCTTGCGGGCCGGCTGCTCCGCCTCTTCGACGTAGGTCTCGGGGTCGCGGTCGACGATCTCGAGTCCCTTGGTGGTCGGGTGCTGGGCCATGAATTCCCGGTATTGCCGGCCCAGAGCTTCGCGCAGGCCGATCGGCGCGTTGCGGCGGAAGTCGGCCAGGCCCTCGCGTTCTTCCTCGCCCATGTGGTCGTCGTTGGCCACCCGGGTGCGGCCGACCGCCTCCCACCACGGTTCGGTCCCGATCCCGACGGCGTTCGCGTCGCGCACGCCGTCGCGGATGTCGTTGTGATCGCCGATGGCATCCAGGGTTTCGCCTTCGGGATCGTCGGAGCCGCGCCGCAGCAGCTGCGGGTAGAAGATCTTCTCCTCGATGTAGGCGTGCACATCGAGCTTGTCGGCAAGGGGACGCCACACTCGCTCGAGCGCCCGGATGTTCAGGGGTGTCTGGGCTTGCAGATCGTCCAGCCGGGCGAACTGTTCGCGAAACCAATCGTGGTCGGCGAGGATCAACGCGGTGATGTCAGGCATTGCACCTCCCCGCCTCCTGCGCCCTGTGGTCATCGTGGCCGACACCCGCGGGCACAGTCAACCCGCTGCCCGCGGTCTTCCACCAGACTGCCAGCGCCACGGCGATCAGTGCCGACGCTGCGGCCGCCGCGACGATGAACACCCAGCCCCACCGGATCGTGGTCAAGTCGATGCCCGGTTGGTAGATCATCGTCAGGATCGCGGTGCCGAACACCGTCCCCAACTGGCGGGCGGTGTTGGTCAGCGCCGAACCGGCGCCCCACCGGTGTGCCGGCAGCACCAGGCCGCTGACCGCGGACAGGCTGGGCATCACCAACCTCACCCCGGCGCCGGTAAACAGTTGGCCGGGAAGGAAATCCGTCAGGTAGTGCGGCTCGGGGCCGACCCGACACAGCCAGATCACGATCCCGGCCGCGTACAGCGTCGCCCCGGTCGCGGCGACCGCGCCGATCCGGAACTTTCCGATCAGCCGGTGGGCGAGCGTCAGCGAGACGATCACGACGACCACCGGACCGGGCGAGAGGCACCAGCCGGCGGCGGCCGGCGGCTTTCCCCACACCGACGTCAACAGCATGACGCTGCCCAGCAGCATCGCGCCGAACGCCGCAGCGAACAGCAGCAGGGCCAGGCAACTGGACCAGATCGGCACCACCCGCACCGCAACGAGATCCAATGCCGGCGACGGATGGCGTAGCGAACGCCAGATGGTCAGGGCCAGAGCGCATGCCGCGCCGACGAGGGCGGCGACAATCCTGCCGACGCTCGCCACGGGCAGTTCGATCAGCACCCACACCAGCGCCCCGACGCCCAGCACCAGGGCAAGCGCACCGAACAGATCCGGAATCCCGACACCGCTGCCCACGGTCCGGGCCAGTACGTAGCGGCCGGCCACCAACGCCAGCACCGCGACCGGCAGGTTGACGAAAAAGATCCAGCGCCAAAACAATTCGACGAGAAACCAACCGACCGGCGGCCCCAGGGCGGCGGCCATCGCGGCCACCGCGGACCAGGTGCTGACGGCGAGCGCGCGCCGCGCAGCGGGCACCGCGGCCAGCAACAGCGCCAGCGAACTCGGCATCAACATGGCCGCGCCGAACGCCTGAACGACGCGGGATGCCAGCAACAGATCAAACGATTCGGCCAACCCGCAGGCGGCGGATCCGAGCGTGAAGACGGCCAACCCGCCTTGGAACACCCGGCGATGGCCGTAACGGTCGCCCAGGCTTCCGGCCGGAGTCAGAAACGCCGCGAACACCAGCGTGTAACCGTTCAGAATCCACGACATCGCGCCCAGGTCGGCGGTGTGGAACGCGCGCCGGATGTCCGGGAAAGCGATGTTGACGATGAACAGGTCCAGGCTGGCCAAAAACGCCGCGGCGGAGACCACGAGGACGGTCGCCGTTGCGCGGGCGGCCGATATCGGCGCCGTCGTTGCCAAGGTTGCCTCACCAGGATGGTTGCTGATCGGTCGGCGAGCGCATCCGCCGCCGAACGCTGAGTATTGCTAACTATACCTGGAGGTACCCGGGCCGACGTTGTGAGAAGTGTCTCGGCCTAGGCTCGAGCCGTGCCCATCCCCTATGACGACGCGCTGCGAAAACGGATCCGCGAGCACCTGGCCCGCCACCAACGCCGCGTCGTGACCGACCCGACCAAGCGGCACGCCGCCGTCGCGGTGGTGCTGGTCGACTCGGAGGTGGGTGAGGACCGGGTCGATCCGGTGGCGGTGGACGAGTGGAACGCGGGCCGGCCCATGCCGGCGACCCACTTGGACGGCCGCATGGTCGACGTCTCCGGCGGTGCGGCGTTTCTGCTGTGCCGCAGGGCTTCCCGCCTCACTTCACACGCCGCCCAGTGGGCGCTTCCGGGTGGCGGCGTCGATCCGGGTGAGACGGCGGCCGAAGCGGCGCTGCGTGAACTACGCGAAGAGGTCGGCGTGGATCTGCCCGCCTCGCCCGTGCTCGGTCTGCTCGACGATTACCCGACCCGCTCGGGCTACGTGATCACCCCGGTGGTGGTCTGGGGCGGCGGGCGGCTCGACCTTCATCCGGCCCCCGACGAGGTGGTGGCGGTGTACCGAGTCGGAGTGCACCAGCTGCAGCGCGCCGACTCGCCGCGATTCATCACCATCGCCGAGAGTCCGCGACCGGTCGTGCAGATTCCGTTGGGAAACGACCTCATCCACGCCCCGACCGGCGCGGTGCTGCTGCAACTGCGCTGGCTGGGTCTGGAAGGCCGATCCGACCCCGTGGACCAACTCGAGCAGCCCGTCTTCGCCTGGAAATAGTTATCCGACAGGCACTTCCGGCACTTCCGGGATTTGCTGCGCGACGAGCGGGCGACTGGGAATGCGCTGACGGAGCACGGGGGCCACGTCGGACTGAAAGAGTTCGAAGCTGCGACGCTGCTGGCCGGGGGACACCCCGTCCGCGTCGGCGGACAGGTGCATCACTTCGTGCCCGAGCTGCTCATGGTGCCGGCCCACCTTGTCGATCACCTGCTCGGGACTGCCGACCAGCGCCGAACTGCGCTCGACGAAATCTTCCATCGACTCGAACACGACCGGCAGTCCGGCGCGGCGCGCAAACTGCAGGCGCGCCTCGAACATCGGCCGGTAGGTGTCGATCGCTTCCTGGGACTTACGCGTGATGTAGAAGCCCGCAGTGCCGGCGCCGACCAGGGCGTCCTCGGGTCGACGACCGTAGAACTCCCAGCGCTGGCGGTAGTGGCGCACCAGCTCGGCGTACGGCTCGACGGGCTGGATGACGTTGGCGGAGAAGAGCGGATCACCGTGCCCCGCCGCCAGATCGACGGAGTCCTTACTCGTCGCGCTGCCGTGCCAGATGCGAATCCGCTGCTGCAGCGGCCGGGGCAGCGCTTTGACATGATCCAGCGGCGGGCGGAACCGCCCCGACCACGTCACATCCTCACTCTCCCACAGCAACCGAAACAGCTCGTAGCCCTCACGGTTGCGGTCCCATTGGTCCTCGGTTGTCACGTTGAACAGCTGGGCCTGCGCCGCGCCGTTACCCTTTCCGATGATCAACTCGAGACGGCCGCCCGAGAGGTTGTCGAGGGTTGAATAATCCTCGAACGCACGGACCGGATCGAGCAGGCTGAGCGTCGTAACACCGGTGAAAAGACTGATTTTCGAGGTGCGCGCGGCGATGTTGCTCAGCACCACCGGCGGCGACGACGAGATGAACGGATCCTCATGGCGCTCGCCGACGGCGAATCCGTCGAACCCCAGCTCCTCGGCGAGCACCGCCTTGTCCAGCACATCGCGCAGTCGTTGCGCCGGGCTCATCTTCTGTCCCGAAATGGGATCCGGGACATGGGTGATCAACGTGATCAACAAGAACTTCATCCGAAATCCTCACCGGTGGGCGGCTGTTCGACCGGGCACCAGCCGCTGCTCCCGCTGCTCCGTGGCGCTGGTAGCCGCGACTGTACCCGCACTGGGCAGCTGTAGCGCTCGGCCATCCGCACGCCCGCCTCCACTCCACCGTGACGTCTTACCGAAGCCAACCGAGCCGCCGGGCGCCGCATTCCCGCGACCGAGGCGGGCCCTAGCCAGACGGCTAGGCCGGCGGCAAGATACTGGGCAACGTTGCCGCCGAGCGATTCAGGAGTGCCGCATGACGACTTACGCATTCGACCCGGAAATCGGTGCGGTGGTCCCGTACCTGCCCGGCCTGCCGGGCGGCGACCCGGTAGCCATGCGAGCGTCGTTGTCGGAGATGATCGCCCAGTTTCCGCCGCCGGACACCACCGGACTGCAGATCGAGAACCGGCAAATACCGGGTCGCCCCGGCGATCCCGAAATACCCATTCGCATCTACCGGCCCGAGCGGCGCGGCGCCCCCGCGGCGGCCTACCACGTGCACGGGGGCGGATTCATCGCCGGCGACCTGGAGACCGAACATGCCTTCAACGTGGAATTGAGCCGACAACTGGGCATCGTCGTGGTCTCCGTCGATTATCGGCTGGCGCCCGAAACTCCGTACCCCGGCGGGCTGGAAGACGTCTATGCCGGCCTGGTGTGGACCGCGACCCACGCGGACGAATTGGGCATCGACCCGCAACGCATCGCCATCCAGGGCACCAGCGCCGGCGGGGGACTGTGCGCGGCGTTGGCGCTGCTGGCGCGCGATCGGGGTGGACCGCACATCGCGTTTCAATTCCTCTCGGTCCCCGAACTCGATGATCGGCTCGGCACGGCCAGCATGACCGCCTTCGTCGATACGCCGCTGTGGAGCCGACCCCGGGCCGTCGTGAGCTGGGACTGTTATCTGGGACCGGGGCGGGCCGGCACCGCGGACGTGCCGATCTATGCCGCACCCGCCCGAGCCACCGATCTGGCCGGCTTGCCACCGGCGTACGTGTCAGTCATGCATTTCGACCCACTTCGGGACGAAGGCGTCGCCTATGCGCTCGCCATGCTCGCCGCCGGTGTCAGCGTCGAATTGCATTTATTTCCAGGCACTTTCCACGGCTCTGCGATGATCCAGGACGCCGCGATCTCGAAGCGCGAGCAGGCCGAGAAGCTGGCGGTGCTGCGTCAAGCGCTTGCCGTGTAGCGTCTGCGACGCGGCGAGATCAGCTGCGCCGGTGGCTGTCTCGTTGCAGGCGGGTGGCCCGGCCGGCGGCCGCCGCCAATGCCAGCACCGCCAGCACAGCGAGAATGGTGGCGTCGGGTCGTGCGGACCCGACGGTGCTCAACAGCATCGGCAGGCCGAAACCGAGATAGCTCACCGTGTAGAAGGCTCCGGTGAGGGCGCCGCGCAGGCGTTGCGGCGCAGCGGCTTCCAGGTCGATCAGGCCCTCGCGCAACAGCAGACCCGAGGCGCACCCCAGGATCACCAGCAACGGCACCGCGACCGCCAGGGACATCGTCGGCAACGCCACCGCGGTAGCCCCGTAGCCGATCGCGGCCAATACGGCGCCGACGACGCCGGTGTGCGGTCCCCACCGGCGCGCGCGGGCGACCAGCTGAGTCGCGCCGCTGACACCGTTGGCAATCAGCGCTGCGGTGCCCGCGGCCAGCGGCGCGGCCAGCCCGGTGTGCACGTGTGCGGGGATGGTGACGAAGGCCAGCGTCACCGAGGAAAAGACCCAAGGCGCCAGCGGCAGTGCCCAACTCAGCGCCTGGCCGATCCCGCGCCGCTGGGCGGCCGGCTCGACGCGGGACCGGGTAGCTACCGTCAACGCGGGTGCGCGGTGGGCCGCAACCACCGCGGCGATGGTTGCCAGGACGATCAGTGCGGCGGCGATCACAAACGACTGCCACAGTCCCGACCGTCCTGCCGAGGCGAACACGCCGGCAACGAAGGGGCCGACGGCGAAGCCCGTCGTCAAGACCGCCCCCGCGACACCCGCCCCGGCCGGGCCTCTCATGTCCGAAGCCCATGCGGTGCACGAGCTAATCACCAGTCCCACACCGGTTCCCACCACGAGCCGGCCGGCGAGCAGAACGTCGGCATGCTGGGAGACCAACATGGCGACCGTGCCGGCCAGTGACGTGATCGACCCCGCCCATGCCACCGACGGGCGGCCCAGCAGATCCGAGGCGCGGCCGCCGATGATCAGCCCGGGAAGCAGTCCGACGGCGTAGATCGCGAAGATGGCATCCAGAGTGGAGCGACCGAGATGCTCGCGGGCACTGAGGACGGGAATCAACCCGACGAAGTGATTGGCCACCCACCCGGTCGCCAGGAGGACCGCCAACACCGAGCCGAACAGCAGCCCCGACCCCTCATGTCCGTCACCTTGGTGCGGGGTGACCGGTTGCGGGTCCACCCCATGCACCACCGCCACGTTGGCCCTGCACACTGCTTCCTCCCCTATTCGCACGCCAGAACGGTCGAAACTGCAAGTTGCGGTGATGTCGGCCACAGCGCCGGTTCCTCGAAGTCCATCGCCACAGGGACTTTCGCGGGCATCCGTCCTGCGTGCAGAGCGGCGCGGCTCAAATGCTTATTCCCGTGTGGGATGCAACACCGATTGTCAGATCGAAGTCTGCCCAGCCGGAGCGGGTTTGAATCACGACCGAGACAAACCTAGTGGGTTGCCGACACCGTTCCTAGGCTGCCCCGGGTGATGTCGACCAACCCGGCGCCGGCCCGGGTGTCTGTGCATGGTGTCGACCGCACCTTCGGAACGCACACCGTGCTTCACGACGTCGACCTGGAAATCGAGCCCGGTCAGCTCGTGGTCTTGCTTGGTTCCTCGGGCAGCGGCAAGTCCACACTGCTGCGGCTCATCGCCGGCCTTGACCGCCCCACCGGGGGGCGAATCGACATCGACGGCGAAGCGGTTGTCGGTGTCGATCCGCGGTGCGCCATGGTCTTTCAGGAGCCTCGCCTGCTGCCCTGGCGGTCGCTGTCGGCAAACGTCGCATACGGCTTGCCGCCCGGGACGGCGCGGACCAACGGTGCCGCCACCGTGCGGCACTGGCTCGAGGTCGTCGGATTGGCAGAGTTCGCCGACCATTACCCCCGGCAGGTCTCCGGCGGCATGGCCCAGCGGGCCGGCCTGGCGCGGGCCTTGGCGCGACAACCCCGCGTTCTTTTGCTGGATGAGCCGCTGGCCGCGCTGGACGCCCTGACCCGGCTACGAATGCAGGACCTGCTCGATGCGGTCCAGCAAGAGGCAGGCACCACAACGGTATTGGTGACTCACGACGTCGATGAGGCGGTGATCCTCGGTGACCGGGTGTTGATCCTGCGCACCGACGCCGGTGGCGGCGCCCGCATCGCCGCGGCGCACGACATCGCGCTCCCCAAACCACGCGATCGAGGTGATCCGCGCATCACCGCGCTCCGTGACGAATTACTCGGCGAACTCGGCGTCGCCCGACGCGGTTCCGGCTCGCGGGCCGCAAACACAGAGGAGACGAAAGGTCTATGAAATCCCGTTATCTGACAATTCTTTTGGCGGTCGCCGGAACCGTCATCGCGTCCGGTTGCGGTTCGACCGGCGGCGCGGCGTCGAAGGATCTTCGCGTGGATTACGCGTACTACAGTCCGCTGAGCCTGGTGGTGCGCGATCAGCACCTACTGGAGAACCGCGGCTACCACGTCACCTGGGTGCTTTCGGCCGGCTCTAACAAGGCCAACGAGGGGTTGCGGTCCAAGGCCCTAGATGTCGGGTCGACCGCGGGTTCCGCCGCCCTGGTGGCGCGGGCCAACGGCGCGCCGATCAAGGCCATCGACCTGTACGCCGGCGGCGAGTGGACGGCGCTGCTGGTCGCCAAGAATTCGCCGATCAACTCGGTCGCCGATCTGAAGGGGAAAAAGGTCGCCGTCACCAAGGGGACGGATCCGTACTTCTTTCTGTTGCAATCACTTTCGACCGCCGGCCTGTCGCCCAGCGACATCGAAATCGTCAATCTGCAGCATGCCGACGGCAAGACCGCCCTGGAGCGCGGCGACGTCGATGCCTGGTCCGGGCTGGACCCGTTCATTGCGCAAACCATCCAGCAATCCGGTTCCCGGTTCATCTACCGCAATCCCAGCTTCAACACGTATGGCTTCTTGAACGCTCGCGAGGATTTCATCGCCAACAACCCCGAAGCCGTCCAGGCGGTGGTCGACAGCTATGAGGAGGCCCGCAAATGGGCGAAGACACATCCCGACGCGCTGGCGGCGTTGCTGGCCTCGCAAGCGAACATCGCGTTGAGCGTGGCCCAGGAGGAGCTGACCCGCACCTTGGTGGACATCGACCCGGTACCGGGCGCGCCGCAGTGGGAGGTGCTCACCCGGGTGGAACCGCTGGCGGTCGCCGACTCCGATATCAAGTCCGACGCCGCCGGCCGCAGCGCGCTGAGCACCTTGATCGAGCCGAAGTACATCCAGCAAGCCCACTGACGCCGCGGTGGCGGGCGAAGCTGCCGGCCACGTTGACGGGCTTGGTCGTTCCGGTCCTGCTGTTGGTGATCTGGCAGCTCACCACGGCGGTGACGGGATTTTTCGCACCCAGCCAATTGCCGCCGCCCGGGGACGTGGTGGCCGCGCTGGCCGGCTTGTTGCGGCGGGGCGAGCTGTGGACGCATCTGCGGGCCAGTGGCGCACGGGTGCTGACCGGCTACCTGATCGGTGCGGCCGCGGCGCTGGGCCTCGGCTCGCTCGTCGGGTTATCGGTGATCGCGCGCAGATTGCTGGCGCCGACGGTGGCGGCGTTTCGCACGGTGCCGTCTTTGGCGTGGGTCCCGTTGCTGCTCTTGTGGTTTGGTATCGACGAGACACCCAAGATCCTGATGGTGGCCATCGGCGCGTTCTTTCCCGTCTACACGACGACGGCCTCGGCGCTCGCCCATGTCGAACCGCACCTGCTGGAGGTGGGCCGGGCCTACGGGCGGCACGGTGCCTCGTTGCTGGCGACGGTGATGTTGCCGGCCGCCGCCCCGGAGTTGATCAACGGCCTGCGGCTGGGCCTGGCCAATGCCTGGTTGTTCGTGGTCGCCGCCGAGCTGATCGCGTCGTCGAAAGGCCTCGGGTTCTTGCTGATCGACAGCCAGAACACCGGCCGCACCGACATCATGCTGCTGGCCATCACGCTATTGGCCGGCCTGGGCAAGCTCAGCGACGTGATACTGGGCGCGGTTGAGCGGCGGCTGCTGCGTCGGCGGTAGCGGAGGCGCTATTTGCCGGGACGCAGTACGGGTGTCACCAATTCGCCTGTGCTCAGGTAATTCTCGAGGTTGCGGATGGTCAGCAGCGCCATCGCCCGGCGGGTGCGGGCCGTCGCGCTGCCGATGTGCGGGAACAGCACGACATTGTCCAACTCGAACAGCGCCTCCGGCACCCGAGGTTCATCGGCGAACACGTCCAGTCCGGCCCCGCCCAGGCCGCCGCCGGCAACCAGCTCGACCAGTGCGTCCTGATCCACCACGCTGCCGCGCGCGATGTTGATCAGATAACCCTCGGGGCCCAATGCCTCCAGTACCCGACGATCGACCAGATGGCGAGTCGCGGCATCACCCGAGGTGGCAACCACCAGCACGTCGACCGACTCGGCCAACTCGAGCGGTGACGGGGCGTAACGATAGGGCACGCCGTCCTTCGGGTGCCGGTTGTGATAGGCGACGGCGCAGTCGAATCCGAGCAACCGAGTTGCGATCGCCGAACCGATCCGGCCCAGTCCGAGGATGCCGACCTGAAGGCCACTGACATCTCTGGCATACCCGAATGGCCCCTCGCGCGCCCAGCGGCCCGCGCGCACGTAGCGATCGGCGGCCCCGAAACGGCGCAACGTCATCAGGATCAGCCCCAGCGCGGTGTCGGCGACGGTGTCCGACAACACATCCGGAGTGTTGCTCACGCCGATACCCCGGTGCCGCGCGGCCTGCAGATCGATCGAATCCACGCCGGCCCCGTTGTTGACAATGGCCCGCAGATTCGGCAGCGCGGCCATCGTGTGGGCGTCGACACCGCCCAGGCCCGAGGTCACCACCACGCGAAATCGTGCGCCGTGCTCGGCGAGAAACCGCGCCCGTTCCGGACCCGCAGGGAGCGAGTCGATTTCGTAGCGCGCCGACAGTTCTCGCTCCAGGGTGGGTTCGAAGATGCCGATCCGCAACACGTCGTCTGCCTTCTTGACCGTCATCCGTGCATTATCTCCCGCCGTCGCCGGCCCGCGGAAAACGTGCGCTCGGCGGCGACTCGCCGTCGTCGCAATAGCGTCCCTATGCCGCCACAGACGCCGGCTGCCCGCACAATAGCGCGATGCGGCCAGTGTGGGAGCTTTGGAAGACCGGCATGTATGTCGTGCTGCTGGCGGTGCTGGTGGGCTGCTCCGCGGCATACCAGCGCGGCGGATCGGCCTCCGGTGGTGGTGACTTCGCCGGCCCGATCGAGATCGGCAACGGACGCCACCTCTACCTCGAATGCCACGGGCGAGGTTCGCCGACAGTCATTTTGGACTCGGGTTATCACAATTCGTCGGATCCCTGGGGCCAGTCCGACGCCGCCGCGCCGGCGGTTGGGCCGGCCGTGCTGCCGGCGCTGGCCGACAAGCATCGCGTCTGCGCCTACGACCGGCCCGGCACGCTGCGCTACCCCGACCCGAGCATCACCGACCGCAGTTCCCCGGTCCCGATGCCACGTACCGCACACGACGTGGTCGAAGACCTGCATGCGTTGCTGACCGCGGCCCATATCCCCGGGCCGTATGTCCTGGCCGGGCATTCGTTGGGCGGGCTGTTCGTCCGGCTCTACGCGCAGACCTACCCCGAGCAGGTGAGAGGTGTGGTGTTCGTGGACGCCTTCGGCGCCGAGATACCCGGGCTGCTGGGATCGGCCTGGCCGGTCTACCGCCAGCAGTTGGATGAACCGTTGCCGCAGTTCGCAACTGCGCCCACGTTCGAAGTGATCGACATCGACAAGAGCGTCGCGCAGGTTGCCGCGGCACCGCCGTTCCCGCCCGTCCCGACCGTGGTGTTGACCCGGACTGAGCCGTTCGCGGTTCCCGGCACCGTCTCGGCCGAACAGAGCGCGCAATTGGAAGACGCGTGGCGGGGCGGCACGTCGGCGCTGATCGGACTGCGACCGCAGACACCGCATTTGATCGCGACGGGCAGCGACCACTTCATCCAAATTCACCAGCCCGACCTGGTCGTCGCCGGGGTGCGTCTGGTGATGCAGCGTGCTGCGCCCTGAGGCATCCGAGCAAGATCGAGTTCAGAAGAACGTCCCGGCGTGGGGGGCGCCGGGCACCGCGAACAGTCGATCGGCTACGGCCAACGCGTGCTCGTCGTCGGCCCGCGCCAGCCCGGCCAAGGCGAGACTGCGCCAGGTCGCGCCGCCGAGCAGCACGGCGCCCAGGCCCTCGATGCCGACGCGTACATCGGCCCGCCGGGCGGTCGGCTCGGCACCCTCGCCGCTGATCGCGAAGGCCGCCGAATTCCGGGGCAGCAACGGATCGTTGACGGCAATCGTGACGGTCCCGTCTCCGGCGTAGGTGCGTGCCGCCAGTGCCCGCTCGGCGTCGACGATACGCAGCCACGTTTCGTCAAGCATCGCGGTTACCGCGACCGCGCGGCGATCGACCAGCAACGAAGGCAGCGGATCGTCGACTGGCAGCATCCAAAACTTGACCCGATCAATGAGATCCAGCCCGAGCAGGAAGCGCAGCAGACCGAGATACGCGTCGGCGGTGGGGGCGAAGAAGTCCTCGACGACGATGGTGCGCTGGTCGCTGACGAACCATCTCTCGGTGTCGACCGGGCGGTAACGGACGAATCCCGACTCGGCGCCGGGGGCGCCGTGCACCGCGACGTACCAAGCGCCCGAGGATGATTCGGTGCGCAGCCGAACCCCCTCCCACCAGGCGGCGGGGCGGGCGATGGTGCCCGGCCGCGACGGACGATGCGTGTCGTAGATGCGCGGCAGGTGGTCCCAGGCTTGGGCACCCGACAACAACCGGACCGGACCGCCGGAACCGACACCGGGGCGAAAAACCGCCCGCGCCGTCTGAATCTCAACGCTTTGCGCCGAACTGGCCACGCCGTAGCCGTATCGCTCGTAGATCGTGGCCTCCGACGCCCGCAACGAGGCCACCACCTCACCGCGTGCCGCGATGTCGTGAAGCTGATGGCGAATCAGGCCGGTGGCGATGCCTCTGCGGGTGAACATCGGCAGCACCCCGATGTGGGTCACGGCGGCGTGCTCCACCACGGCGCCGCCGGGCAGGGTCATCGTGCTCGTCACGGCGTCGGCGGTGCCGGCCAGTTGTCCGTCGACGAATGCGCCGATGGTCCGGCCCGGGTCCAGCAGCTTGGTGATCTGGCCGGGCGGCAGATCAGAGATGGGCGGGAAGCCCACCATCGCCGCGCGAAACACGTTGGCTGCGGCCACCAGGTCTGCTTCGCTGTCGAGAACGCGGATCTCGATCGTCATTGGGCAATCATGTCGCGCGGGTTACGGCGGGCAAAGATCTCCCCGCAAGCCGCCGCGGACCGGCCGCGGAGCCAATTTGTTCTCCGCCCGTCCGACCCCTAGCTTGGCGATTGATGGCTCCGAAATTTTTCTGGTTTCTGCCGACCACCGGCGACAGCCGTTCGATCGTCGGCGGGTCGCATGCTTCGTCGAACCGCGATCTCCCCACCGGGTATCGCGCACCGAGCCGGCGTTACCTGGCCGAGGTCGCTCGCGCGGCCGACCGGCTCGGGTACGAGGGCGTGTTGACGCCGACGGGAACCTGGTGCGAGGACGCGTGGCTGACCTCGGCCGCGTTGCTGGCCGAGACCGAGAAGCTGAAGTTTCTGGTTGCGTTTCGACCCGGGTTGGTGCCGCCGACCCTGGCCGCGCAGCAGACCGCGACGCTGCAACGGTTTTCCGGGGGCAGGGTGTTGCTCAACGTCGTCAGCGGTAGCGACGATGCCGAGCAACGCCGCTTCGGCGACTACCTCGGTCACGACGAGCGCTATGCCCGCACCGCCGAGTTCCTCGAAATCGTCACCTCGGTGTGGACGCAAGAATCGGTCGACTTCACCGGCAAGTACTACACCGTCGAGGATGCGCGGGTGTCGGCCCCGCCGGATCCCCTGCCCGGGATCTACTTTGGCGGCTCGTCGCCCGCCGCCCTGCCGATCGCGGGCCAATTCGCGGATGTCTATCTGACCTGGGGTGAGCCGCCGCAGGCCGCCGCGGCCAAGATCGACAAGGTCAGGGCGGAGGCCGCCGCGCGGGGCCGCAAGATCCGGTTCGGGATTCGACTGCACACCATCAGCCGCGACACCTCCGCGGCGGCCTGGGCCGTCGCCGACCAGTTGCTCGCCGACCTGACCGCGGAGCAAATTCGCAAAGCCACGGCGCTGCACGCCAAATCCGAATCCGAGGGCCAGCGGCGAATGACGGCACTGCACGGCGGGCGCCTCGACAAGCTGGAGATCTATCCGAATCTGTGGGCCGGAGTCGGCCTGGTCCGTGGCGGTGCCGGGACCGCGCTGGTGGGTAGCCATCAAGAAGTCGCCAACCTGATCCGCGAATACCACTCGCTGGGTTTCGACGAATTCATCCTCTCCGGCTACCCGCATTTGGAGGAGGCGTACTGGTTCGCCGAGGGTGTCCGCCCGCTGCTGGCCGAAGAGGATCGCCGGCGCGCCTCGGCGTAGCGGGAACACGCCCGGGGGCCCGCCGGGCACCAGTTGCGATCCGCATGATTTCAACGCCGCCGCTGCGTAGCGGGCGGGTGCGGCGCTCGCGGCCCCCGGCGCGATCCCGTCGTCCTGACTACAGTTGGGCGCAGCGGCAGCGACAAGCCGAAACGGCGGGAGGCACCGATGCGGATTGCGCAGTGTTGTCGGCCGCCGGCACGCCCCGCGTGCGCGGCGGCTAGCTAGCACCAACGGACGACCCCGCCGGGGGATCCGGTCGCATCGATCACGAAAGCGGTTCCGCCGATGCCCGATTCGTCGAATTTCATCCACCTTGCCGTAGCGCTGAACGGTGCCGGCTGGCACCCGGCGGCGTGGCGAGAGGACGACGCCCGTCCCCAGGACCTGTTCAGCGCGGGCTACTGGGCGGACCTGATCACGACGGCCGAACGCGCGACCCTGGACTTCGTGACGATCGAGGATGCACTGGCACTGCAGTCCGACGACCCCTCGGAGCCCGACAACCGCACCGACCGGGTCCGCGGCCTCCTCGACGCGGTACTCATCGCCTCCCGAATCGCGCCGCACACCAAGGGAATCGGGCTCATACCGACGGCCATCGTGACCCACACCGAGCCGTTCCACCTGTCGAAGTCGATCGCGACCCTGGACTATGTCAGCACCGGACGGGCCGGGGTCAGTATCGCGGTGTCCGGCCGCCAGGACGTGGCCGCGCATTTCGGGCGCCGCACGCTGCGTCACGTGTCCGCCGGTGCCGTCGACGATCCCGCGGCAGCCCGGCAAATCAACGAATTGTTGGCCGAGGCCGCCGATTACGTCGAAGTGCTGCGCCGGCTGTGGGACAGCTGGGAGGACGACGCCGAAATCCGCGACGTCGCCACCGGACGGTTCATCGACCGGAACAAGTTGCACTACATCGACTTTGCGGGGCGATGGTTCTCGGTCAAGGGCCCCTCGATCACGCCGCGCCCACCCCAGGGCCAGCCGATCGTCGCCGCGCTGGGACACGGCACCGCGTCCTATCAACTGATCGCCGAGGGCGCCGACGTCGGCTTCGTCACCCCGCGCACCGCGACGCAGGCGGCCGACATCACCGGCGAGATCGGTGCGCTCGGCCGCGGCTCCCGGACGGACCCCGTACATGTCTTCGCGGATCTGCTGGTATTCCTCGACGACTCTGCCGCAACGGCGCAGGCCCGGCGCGGCCGACTCGACGCCCGCGCCGGCAGCGAATACCACAGCGACGCCGAAACTTTCGTCGGGACGCCGGAGCAACTGGCGGACCTGCTGACCGACTGGCACGCGGCCGGACTCTCGGGGTTCCGGCTACGGCCCGCCGCACTGCCCCATGACCTTATCCAGATTACCGAAGCGTTGGTACCGCACTTGCGCCGGCGGCGGCGGTTCCGGGACAGCTACGGCGCGAGCACACTTCGCGGGCTGCTCGGATTGCCCCGGCCCGATAACCGGTACGCGACCGCCTGAGATAGCCGAAGGACCTTCGAATGCCCAAGCCCATCAAGCAAATTCACCTCGCCGCGCATTTCCCCGGCGTCAACAACACGACGGTGTGGAGCGACCCGGCGGCCGGAAGTCACATCGAGTTCAGTTCGTTCGCGCAGTTCGCCCGAACCGCGGAGCGCGGCAAGTTCGATTTCCTGTTCCTCGCCGAGGGGCTGCGACTGCGTGAGCAGAACGGCCAGATCTACGACCTCGATGTGGTGGGCCGTCCCGACACGTTCACCATCCTTGCCGCGCTCGCCGCGGTGACCGACCGGCTCGGGCTGACCGGCACCATCAACTCGACCTTCAACGAGCCCTACGAGGTGGCTCGGCAATTCGCCTCCCTGGACCATCTGTCCAACGGCCGGGCCGCCTGGAACGTCGTCACCTCGTGGGATGCCTTCACCGGGGAGAACTTTCGGCGCGGCGGCTTCCTGGCCGAAGACCAACGATACGAGCGGGCCAAGACGTTCTTGCAGACCGCCCACGAACTGTTCGACTCCTGGCGCGGCGACGAGATCGACGCGAACAAACAGACCGGGGTGTTCCTATCCGACCCGCAGGCCGGCGCGTTCGACCACCGCGACGCGCACTTCGACATCCGGGGCCGGTTCAACGTTCCGCGCAGTCCCCAGGGCCGGCCGGTGATCTTCCAAGCCGGCGACTCCGAGCAGGGCCGCGAATTCGCCGCGGCCGCCGCGGATGCAATCTTTTCCAGGCACAGCACTCTCGGTGCCGGACAGGCGTTTTACGAAGACGTCAAGGACCGTCTCGCCCGGTACGGTCGCCGACGCGACGACCTCCTGATCCTGCCCGCCGCGACCTTCGTGATCGGCGACACCGATGCCGAAGCCGCCGACATCGCCTACGAGGTCCGGCTTGCCCAGGTGTCGCCCCAAACGGCGATCAAGTTCCTCGAGCAACTTTGGAACCGGGACCTGTCCGACCATGACCCGGACGGGCCGTTGCCCACCGTCGATCCGGTGGTCGGCGAGCACGCCATCTCACGCGGCCGGGCCAGCGTCCGCATGTTCCGCGATCCGATCGCCATCGCCAACGAGTGGCGGGCCAAGGCCGAGGCGGAGAACCTGACCACACGCGACCTCATCGTGGAGGTGACGGGGCGCCAGTCGTTTATCGGCTCACCCCAGACCGTCGCCGCGACGATCAACGATTTCGTGCAGGCCGATGCCAGCGACGGATTCATCCTCGTCCCGCACATCACGCCGGGCGGACTCGATCCATTCGTCGACCGGGTGGTGCCGCTGCTTCAGGAGCGGGGAGTGTTTCGCGCCGACTACACCGGCGCCACGCTGCGCGAGCACCTGGGCCTGGCCCCGCTGCCGGCCCCGCGGCGGTCTGGGAGTTCGAATGCCTCGACCGGGGTGGCCTCATGACGGGCCGCGCGCGGTGACCACGCAACTGGGGGTTCTCGACCTGGTGCCTATCTCGTCGGGATCGACCGCGGCTCAGGCACTGCGCAACAGCATCGACCTGGCTCAGCACGCCGAAAGCCTTGGCTACGTTCGGTATTGGTTCGCCGAACACCATCTCAATCCCGGTGTCGCCGGTACCTCCCCCGCCGTGCTGCTGGCGCTGACCGCGGCCGAAACCACGTCGATCCGGCTCGGTTCGGGCGCGGTGCAGATGGGACATCGCACCGCGCTGGCCACGGTGGAGGAATTCGGACTGCTCGACGCGTTGTACCCCGGGCGGTTCGACCTCGGCCTCGGGCGCTCCAACGGTAAGCCGCGCGAGCCGAGATCCGCCGGGCCGATCGCACCGCGACCGGCGAGCAACCGACGCACCTCCACCGGATTGCAGATACCCGCGCCGTTCGACCCGGGGCCGCTGCTGGCCTCACCGCGCTTCGCACTGCAGCAAGCTTTGCTGCAACTGCCCGGCGCACAGTCGCAGGGCTACGCCGAGCAGGTCGACGACATTTTGGCGCTGATCGCGGACACCTACTCCGCCGATGGTGAGGAGGCGCATGTGGTGCCCGGCGGCGGTGCCGACCTGCAGGTGTGGGTTCTGGGCAGCAGCGGCGGCGAGAGCGCCGCCGTCGCCGGCCGCCGCGGGCTGCGGTTCGCCGCGAACTACCACGTCGCCCCCTCGTCGATCCTGGACGCGGTCGACGCCTACCGGGCCGCGTTCCGGCCCTCCGCCGAGCTCGGCCGGCCCTACGTCGCGGTGTCGGCCGATGTCGTCGTCGCCGACGACGACGCCGCCGCTCGCGAGCTGGCCGCCGGGTACGGGCTGTGGGTGCATAGCATCCGCACCGGCGCGGGGGCGATCCCGTTCCCGACGCCACGCGCGGCGCGGGCACACCGCTGGACCGACGCCGAGCGCGCGCTGGTCGCGGATCGGGTCGAGACCCAATTCGTCGGATCCCCGGCGCACGTGGCCGACCAGCTGGAGCGGCTGCGCGACGCGACCGAGGCCGACGAACTGATCGTGACCACGATTACCCACGACCACCGGGACAGGGTGCGGTCCTACCGGCTGCTGGCCGAGGAGTGGGCCCGCCGGTAGGGGCGCGGCGTGGTCCGGCGGACAGCACCGGCAGGAGCAGCAGCGCTGCCGTCAGCCATGCCACCGCCGGGAGCCAGGGCAACGCGGAGGCCACCGCGGGCAGCCGATCACCGTGCGCGGTGACCAGCGCGATGCGCGTCATCGTCGCCAGTGCGACCGCCGCGAACAGGCCCCCGGCTGCGGTGCCCGCCCTGCCGCGGCGGCCGATCGCCAACGCCGCAACCACCGCGCCTACCATCACGGCGCCCCAGGCCGCGCCGCAGATGAATTGGGCCGTCGCGAGCAAGACCACGTTGCTGGCCAGTGCGGCGGTAGCGGCGGCGACGGCGGCCACCACGGACCCCGCCAGTGTCGCGCGAGCACCGCCGAACCGGGCGACCAGCAACGAGGCCGGCGGCGTGAACAACGCGAAGCCGATCCAGAACACCAACAACAGGCCGCGATGTTGGCCCGGACCGGCGAACTTGGCGAACAACAGTGGCGAGTTGACCGAGTTATGCAACTGAAAGCCGGTCTGCGCCAACCACACCGCCGCCAAGAACGTGACCAGCAGGCCCGGGGAGAACTCGGTGCGCTCGGGTGCACGTGGCGCCGAATGGGCGAGGCGCCTTTCGGCCCAGACGATCGACAGCGTCACGACCAACACGGCGATGGCCGACGCGGCGAACAGAATCCGCGGGTCGTATCCCGCGATGCGTTCGGTGAGCAACGGCGTCGAGGCGGTGGCCAGGCCCCCGCCGGCGACGAACAGCGCGGACACCCAGGGTTGCCGGCCGGGCGGCGTGTAGCGCCCGAGCAGTGTCAGCGACGGCGCGCGCAACGCGGCGGACGTGATGGCCCACACCACGATCAGGGCGACGAATAACGGTGCGCTGGAACGGGATACGAAGGGAAGCAGCAAAAACGCCAGCGCCGAGATCGCCGTCAGCGCCGCGACGAGCCGGCCGACCCGCCCGATCACCCGGGCCACCCGGTCGGTCGCCGCACCGGCGGCCCAATCGCACACCGCGAAGATGAGTTGATCGACCACCAACAGCCAGCCGACCAGGCCGGGCTTGATGCCGGCCTGCGCCGCCAGGCGCGGGAGGTAGATGACGTATTCCACCCAGGCGAGCCCCAAGACGAGCTGGAGCAACCCGAAATAGAGCCCGACTCTGGTCGATACGGCGCGGGGCATGATCGGCCTTTCTAACGCGGATACCTGCATGAAGGGATACGGAGCGGGCGCGCGGGACTATTGGGGCCGGGACGGTTTACGTCGTCAGAAAAGACAAAAAGCGAAGTGCCGGTGCGCTACCGCGTTTCACATTTGCGGCGGGGGATGGATCCGGTTGGCGCGCAACCCTATCCGAGGGTCTTGATACCCGCCGCTGCGATTGTGAAGCCGTGGCCCGAGGACACGGTGCAGGTGACTCCGTCGGGCTTCGACGTGCAACTGAACGGGCCGAGACCGGCGGTTTGGTCATAGGCCAGGGTGGGTGTGCCTTCGCCCGCGTTGCCCAGGCAGGACACCCCCGTGCAGCTGGTGACGACGCCGGCCGCGGACAGCCGCGCCGACTGCGGCGGATCACTCGTCTGGCAGTAGGCCTCGTCGCCCACCGCGGGCTCACGCTGGTAGTCGATCTCGCAGCTGATGGTGCGTGACGGGGACAGGAACGCACACGTCGAGGCCGTGCAGGCCGGATTGTCCGCCGCGGCCGTGGGCTCGGTGGTCAAGCTGGCGATCCAGCAGCCCGCCACGATGATCCCGGTTGCCGCGACGAGCGCACCCTTCATGATGCTCAAACTAGCGGATGGGCAGCCCGGTCAGGGCCCGCGAGATCACCAGGCGCTGAATCTCGCTGGTGCCCTCGAAGATCGTGAAGATCTTCGCGTCGCGGTGCATCCGCTCCACCGGATAGTCCCGGGTGTAGCCGTTGCCACCGAGGATCTGAATGGCCTCGTCGGTCACGTAGACCGCGGCCTCGCTGGCCACGAGCTTGGCCATCGAGCCCTCGGCGGAGTCGAAGTTCTGGTTGTTGCGGGCCATCCATCCGGCCCGCCACACCAGCAGCCGCGCGGCGTCGACCCGGCTCTTCATGTCCGCCAGCTTGAACGCCACCGCCTGAAACTCGCCGATCTTGCGGCCGAATTGCTCACGCTGGCAGGCGTAGTCGAGCGCGTACTCGTAGGCCGCTCGGGCCACCCCGACGGCCATGGCGCCGACGGTAGGCCGGGTCCGTTCGAACGTCTTCATCGCGGCTTGCCCACCCGTCGACGCGCCAGACTTGACCCGCGCGATGTGGGCCTCGAACTTCTCCCGCCCGCCGAGGATGCAATCTTCGGGCAACCGGACATTGTCGAGGACCACCTCGGCGGTGTGCGAAGCCCGGATCCCGTGCTTTTTGAATTTCTGGCCCTGGCTCAAACCCTTGGTGCCCGGCGGAATGACGAAGGACGCCTGACCACGCGCGCCGAGTTCGGGATACACCGACGCGACCACGATGTGCACGTTGGCGATACCGCCGTTGGTCGCCCAGGTTTTGGTGCCGTTGAGCACCCACTCCCGGCTGGCCTCGTCGTAGCGGGCTCGGGTGCGGATGGCGCCGACGTCCGACCCCGCGTCGGGTTCCGATGAACAGAATGCGCCGAGCTTGGGGTCGCCGGTGGTGCCGAACATCTCGGGCAGCCAACCACCCAGCTGTTCGGGAGTTCCGTTGCCCGCCAACGCCGCCGCGGCCAGCCCGGTGCCCATGATGGAAAGCGCGATCCCGGCGTCACCCCAGAACATCTCCTCGAAGGCGGTGAGAAAGCCCAGCCCGGTGGGCTCGGCCGCCTGCTGCGCGAAGAAATCGGGGGAGTAGAGGCCAACCTTCGCGGCCTCCTGGATCACCGGCCAGGGGGTCTCCTCGCGTTCGTCCCATTCGGCCGCGGCGGGCCGGATCGTCTCGGCGGCGAATTGGTGCACCCAGTCCCGCACCGCGATCACGTCGTCGCTCAATTGCAGGGAGAAAGTCACGGTTGGCTCCTAAAGGCGGTTGCGGTCGGTGGTTTCGGTATTGGTGTGCTGGGCGAGGACGCTGACCGTCTGGTCGACCCACGCCTCGAAGTAGCGGTCCTCGTCGACGTTGCCCGGCAGGCGGCCCGACAGTGCCCGCAGCGTGGCCGCATACGACAGGGACGCGATCGCCACGGCCGCCGCGGCCTCGGGATCGGGAATGCTGGTGCGGCCGGCGCGATTGGTCGCCGTCAGTTCGTCCGCGAACCGTTGATAGGCGTTGTCGGTGATGACCTGCCAGGTTTTCTCGTCGAGGTCGCCGAGCTCTTCGGGTTCGCGCAGCATGACCTTGAGCAAATCCTCGCTGTGCATCAAATTGCTCCAGATCAGTTGGCCCGCCGTGCGCACTGCCTGCTCGACGCTGCCCGGCTGACCGGCGTCGTACTGCTCGCGGGCCGCGACGATGCTGTCGATCCGGTGCGTCACCGCGGCCTCGAGCAGCTTCCGCTTGGAGGAAAAGTGCTTGTACAACGCGCCCGATCCCGGAGCCAGCCCCGACGCCCGCTGGATGTCGGCGACCGAGGTGGCCGCGTAACCCTTGGCGGCGAACAGCTTCAGCGCCTCGGCCAGCAGGCGATCGCGTCCCGAATCAGCCATGGTGAGAGAGTACTCACTCACCATGGGGTTGGCAAACCCGTCCCCGGCGGCGGCCGTACCGACCGGCGGTAGCCGGAACGGCCGGCGGTGCGCAATGCTGGGGCGTGGGCGCACGGTCCGGCACCCGGCCCGCGCCGAGCGACGACGGAGGGATCGCAATGAACATCGCAATGAACGAAGAGCAGCGCAACGCGATGGCGTCGGGACGGGGCTTCATCGCCGCTCTGGATCAAAGCGGCGGGAGCACACCGAAAGCGCTCAAGCTGTACGGGATTGGCGAGGACGCCTACGACGGCGACGAGCAGATGTTCGACTTGATCCATCAGATGCGCAGCCGGCTGATCGCCAGCCCGAGCTTCTCCGGCGACAAGGTGATCGCGACGATCCTGTTCGAGCAGACCATGGACCGCACCATCAACGGTGAGGACTCCGCCGCGTACCTGTGGAAGCAAAAGCACATCGTGCCGTTCGTGAAGGTGGACCAGGGGCTCAGCGAGGCCGACAACGTCATCGACGGCGTCCAGCTGATGAAGCCGATGACGAAGCTCGACTCGCTGCTCGAGCGCGCCGTCGGCAAGGGCATTTTCGGCACCAAGATGCGCTCGTTCATTCACGAACCCAACGAGAAGGGCATCGACGCCGTCGTCGAACAGCAATTCGAGTACGCCGACAAGATCGCCGCCCGCGGCCTGATGCCCATCATCGAACCCGAGGTCAGCATCCACAGTCCCGACAAGCCCAAAGCGGACGATCTGCTGGTCGCCGCGCTGCACACCCGGCTCGACACGCTGCCCGACGACAGGCAGGTCATGCTCAAGCTGACCCTGCCCGACGAGGACAATCTGTACGCGCCGCTGATCGCTCATCCGCGGGTGCTGCGGGTGGTCGCGCTGTCCGGCGGCTACAGTCTGGCCGAGAGCTGCCAGGTGCTCAGCCGTAACCACGACCTGATCGCCAGCTTCTCGCGGGCCCTGACGGAGGGGCTGACCGCCCAGCAGAGCGACGCCGAATTCGACGCCAAACTCGCATCCAATATCGAGGACATCTACGTGGCGTCCATCACTTAGGTTCGACCGTTAGGCTGCTGGTCATGCCTAGAAAGCTGCCCTCGCCGAAGATCGTTTTGGAATGGCCCGCGCTGCGTCAGTTCCGGTCGGGCGACGTGTTCGGTCGCGGCCCGGCGGTCACCTCCAAGCACACCCGCGCGCTGACGCCGCGCACCACGACGGCCGACCGGGTCGTGCAGAGCGTGTGCCCCTACTGCGCGGTGGGGTGCGGCCAGAAGGTGTTCGTCAAGGACGAAAAGGTCGTGCAGATCGAGGGCGACCCCGACTCGCCGATCTCGCGCGGCCGGCTCTGCCCCAAGGGGTCGGCCAGTGAGCAGCTGGTCAACTCGCCGGGGCGCCAGCTGGAGGTGCTCTACCGGGCGCCGCGGGCGACCGAATGGCAGCGCATGGACCTCGACACCGCGATCGACATGGTCGCCGATCGCTTCCTCGAGTCCCGCCGCCACACCTGGCAGGACATCGACAAGAAGGGCAACCTGCTGCGGCGCACCATGGGGATCGCCGCCCTCGGCGGAGCGACGCTGGACAACGAAGAGAACTACCTGATCAAGAAACTCTTCACCGCGGCCGGCGCGATTCAGATCGAGAACCAAGCTCGTATTTGACACAGCTCCACGGTTCCCGGTCTGGGAGCCTCGTTCGGGCGCGGTGGCGCCACCCAACCACTGCAAGACATGGCCAACGCCGATTGCATCATCATCCAGGGTTCCAACATGGCCGAGTGCCATCCGGTGGGATTCCAATGGGTTGAGGAAGCCAAGGCGCGCGGCGCGAAGCTGATTCATGTCGACCCGCGCTTCACTCGCACCTCGGCGGTGTCGGACAAGCACATACCGATCCGGGCGGGCTCCGACGTGGTGCTGCTTGGGGCGCTGATCAACCATGTCCTGCGCAACGACCTGTGGTTCAAGGAGTACGTGGTCGCCTACACCAACGCGGCCACCCTGATCAACGAGGACTTCCGGGACGCCGAGGACCTCGGCGGCTTGTTCTCCGGCTTCGATCCCGCGACCGGGCAGTACGACCCGTCGACGTGGGCGTATGCCACCGCCGACGGTGACGGCGCCGAACACGGCATCGCCGGCCCGGACGACCGGCACGAGCACGGCTCGTCGGCCTCGGCGCGCGCGGCGGGCGACCAGCACGGCATGGGCGGCCCCGCGCTGGCGCACGCCCGGGTGCTGCGCGACGAGACCCTGCAGCATCCGCGGACGGTGTTCCAGATCCTCAAGCGGCACTACGCCCGCTACACCCCGGAGATGGTCACCAGCCTGTGCGGCATCAGCCGCGAGGATTTCGACTACCTCGCCCGCAGCATCGTCGAGAACTCCGGCCGCGAGCGCACCACCTGCTTCGCCTATGCCGTCGGGTGGACTCAACACACCCTCGGCGCCCAATTCATCCGCACCGCAACGATCTTGCAGCTGCTCATGGGGAACGTCGGCCGCCCCGGCAGCGGCATCATGGCGTTGCGCGGCCACGCCAGCATCCAGGGTTCCACGGATATCCCGACGCTGTTCAACTTGCTGCCCGGGTATCTGCCGATGCCGTCGGCGGGCGCGCACAACACCCTCGCCGACTACCTGGACGGGGTGGGCTCCAAGGACCAGAAAGGCTTCTGGGCCAACGCCGACGCCTACCTGGTCAGCCTGCTCAAGGCGTGGTGGGGGGACGCGGCGACCGCGGACAACGACTGGGCCTACGACTACCTGCCGCGGCTGTCCGGACCGCACGGTACCTACCAGACCGTGGTGGGGATGCTTGACGACGAGGTCGAGGGCTACTTCCTGTTGGGCCAGAACCCGGCCGTCGGATCGGCCCACGGCCGGATGCAGCGGCTGGGCATGGCGCACCTGAAATGGCTTGTGGTGCGCGACCTTAACCTCATCGAGTCGGCCACCTGGTGGAAGGACGGCCCCGAGATCGCGTCCGGCGAGTTGAAGACCGAGGACATCGAGACCGAAGTGTTCTTCTTTCCGGCGGCCACCCACGTCGAGAAGGCCGGGTCGTTCACCCAGACGCAACGGCTGTTGCAATGGCGGCACAAGGCCGTCAATCCGCCCGGCCAATGCCAAAGCGAGCTCGAGTTCTTCTACGAGCTCGGCAGGAGGATCAAGGAGCGGTTGGCGGGTTCGACCGACGAACGCGACCGGCCGCTGCTGGACCTGACGTGGGACTACCCGACCGATGAGCACGGCGAGATCGACAGCGAGGCGGTGCTGGCCGAATACAACGGCCATCACCTCACCGGGCCGGACGCCGGCCGGCCGGTCTCCTCGTTCAACGAGTTGCGCGCGGACGGGACGACGGCGTGCGGTTGCTGGATCTACGCGGGGGTATACGCCGGCGGCGCCAACCAGTCGGCCCGCCGGGTGCCGCACGGCGGCACCAGCCCGAACCAGGCGGAGTGGGGTTGGGCCTGGCCGGAGGACCGGCGAATCCTGTACAACCGCGCCTCCGCCGACCCCGACGGCCGCCCGTGGAGTGAGCGCAAGAAGTACGTCTGGTGGGATCCCGAGGCCGCCGGCGGCAGCGGCCGCTGGGTCGGCTACGACCAGCCCGACTTCGTCGTGGACCGCGCACCGGGCAGTCGCCCCGACCCCGACGTCGGCGGACCGGACGCGCTGGCCGGCGACGACGCGTTCGTGATGCAGGCCGACGGCAAGGCGTGGCTGTTCGCCCCGAAGGGCGTCGTCGACGGTCCGCTGCCCACACACTACGAGCCGCAGGAGTCGCCGGTCGCCAACGCGCTCTACCCGCAACAGCAAAGTCCCTCGCGAATCATGTTCCCGCGCAAGGACAATCTGAGTGCGCCGAGCGCGGGGGACCCCGGCGTCGACGTGTACCCGTACGTGTTCACCACCTACCGGCTCACCGAGCACCACACCGCGGGAGGGATGAGCCGATGGTTGCCCTACTTGTCCGAATTGCAGCCGGAGATGTTCTGTGAGGTCTCACCGGAGCTGGCCGACGAACGCGGTCTGCAGCCCTACGGGTGGGCCACCATCGTCTCGCCGCGTGCGGCGATCGAGGCGCGAGTGTTGATCACCGAGCGGATGACCCCGCTGCGCATCGGGGGCCACACCGTGCACCAGATCGGGCTGCCCTACCACTGGGGCGTGGGCAACGACGCGGTGGTCAGCGGGGACGCGGCGAACGACTTGCTGGGCATCACCCTCGACCCGAATGTGCAAATCCAGGAGTCCAAGGCGGGGTCCTGCGACATCCGGCCCGGCCGGCGGCCGCAGGGCGAGGCGCTGCTGCGGCTGGTGGCCGAATACCAGTCCCGCGCCGGCGCCACGGTCGAGACGGACAATGTACGAGTCACGCCGCAGGTTTGGGACGCCCTCGAATCCGCGGGTGGCCAGCACAGGAAGGACGCCGATGGGCCAGCTGACCGGACCGAGTGACCCGGCCGTGGCTGCTGGTTGGTCAGATGCCAAGCCGCGCAAGGGTTTTTTCACCGACACCTCGATCTGTATCGGTTGCAAAGCCTGCGAAGTGGCGTGCAAGGAGTGGAACCGCAACCCGCGCGACGGCGAGCTGGAACTGCTGGGCTCGTCCTACGACAACACCGGCGCGCTCGGTGCGAGCACCTGGCGGCACGTGGCCTTCATCGAACAGGGACGAGACCGCATCAAGGAGGCGCGCGAATCCGGCCGTGCGCTCATCGGTTTGGGGATGCCGGCAATGCCCGGTTCGGCCGGACAGGTCGACAGCGAGCCCGATCTCAGGCCGCCGGACACCCCGGAGTTTCGCTGGCTGATGTCCTCGGACGTGTGCAAGCACTGCACGCACGCCGGTTGCCTCGACGTGTGCCCCACCGGGGCACTGTTCCGCACCGAGTTCGGCACGGTCGTGGTGCAGCACGACGTCTGCAACGGCTGCGGCACCTGCGTGGCGGGCTGCCCGTTCGGCGTGGTGGAGCGGCGCAGCGACGGCACCTACGCGACGCCCGTGGAACGCCCCGGCCGGCCCAAGGAGGAATTCGTCACCGGGGTCGCCCAAAAATGCACGCTGTGCTACGACCGGCTGGTCGAAGACCAGACGCCCGCTTGCGCGCAGACCTGCCCGACCACGTCGATCAAATTCGGCAATCACGACGAGTTGGTGGTCCAAGCGCGGCAGCGGGTCGCCCAACTGCACGCCGAGGGACGCACGGAGGCAAGGCTTTACGGCGCCAACGAGGACGACGGCGTCGGTGGCACCGGGTCGGTGTTCTTGTTGCTCGACGAGCCCGAGATTTACGGCCTGCCCCCCGACCCCCGGGTGTGCACGGCCGACCTGCCAACCATGTTCAGGCGGGCCGGCATCGCGGCGGCCGGCATGATCGGTGCGGCCGCGTTGGCCTTCTGGAGGAATCGGTGAGCACCTCCGAATTCGACAGCTTCCGGCCGCCGCAGCCCACGGGCGGCAAGCGCCGAAAAGGGAAGCGCGGCAACAGACGCGGCGTTAATGACGGCTCCCGCGAGATGCCGATGGTGCCCGACGCCGAGTTCACCTCCTACTACGGGCGTCCGGTGGTCAAGCCCGCGCCCTGGGGCCACGAGGTGGCGGCCTACCTGTTCCTGGGCGGCGTGGCCGGCGGATCCGGCCTGCTGGCAGCCGGTGCGCAGTTCACCGGCCGAAACACGTTGCGCCGCAACACCAGACTGTCCGCGCTGATCGCGGTGGCCCTCGGCGCGGTCGCCCTGGTGCTGGATCTGGGTCGGCCCGAGCGGTTCGTCAACATGCTGCGCACCATCAAGCTCACGTCGCCGATGAGCATCGGCTCGTGGATCCTCAGCCTGTTCAGCGGCGGCATCGGGGTGGCGGCCGTCGCGGAAATCGACAAGATGACCGGCGAGCGAATCCCATTGGGCCCGTTGCGTCCGGTGCTGCGTACCGTCGAGGCGCCGGCCGGGGTCGCGGCGGGTGCCTTCGCCGCCCCGCTGGCGGTCTACACCGCGGTGCTGTTGGGCGACACCGCGACTCCGACCTGGAATGCCATGCATAAGGACCTGCCGTTCGTATTCGTCAGCTCGGCGAGCCTGGCCGCCTCGGGGTTGGCGATGATCACCACCCCGGTCGCCGAGGCCGGGCCGGCGCGCACGCTGGCGGTGCTCGGTGTCGCCGGTGACCTCGTCGCCACCAAACTGATGGAACGCCGGATGGACCCGGTCGCCGCGGAGCCGCTGCATCACGGCGAGCCCGGGCGGATGCTGCGCTGGAGCGAACGCCTCGCCGTCGCGGGGGGACTGGGCACACTGCTGGCCGGCCGGCACCGCGGCGTGGCGGCGGCGTCGGGTCTGGCGTTGCTGACCGCGTCGGCCCTGACCCGCTTCGGCGTGTTCGAGGCCGGCAAGGAATCGGCCCGGGACCCGCGCTACACGATCGAACCGCAGAAGCGGCGGCTGGCCGCTCGGCGCGCGGCCGGCATCACCGACGACTCGATCACCACCGCCCGCTGAGCTCAGCGGATCTCGACGCCCGCCGCCGCGGTGGTGTGCCCGATCACCGGGTGACCGGGAAGCTCACCCACCACCAGCAAGCCGCCCGAGGTCTGCGCGTCGGCGAGCAGCAGCAGATCGTTTTCGGTCACCCCCGAACCGGGCCGCAGGTGCGGGCGGACCCAATCGAGATTTCGCTTCGTCCCGCCGGAGACGAACCCGTCGCGCAGCGCCACCCGAGCCGCGTCGATCACCGGCACCGCCGCGCGGTCGATCACGGCGCCCACCTTCGACGCCCGGCACATCTTGTACAGGTGGCCGAGCAACCCGAAGCCGGTGACATCCGTCGCGGCACGCACACCGTGGGCCAGCGCGGCCTCGGCGGCCGCCCGGTTGAGCCGAGTCATCGTGGCGATCGCCTCGGCGAACACCTCACCGGTCTGCTTGTGGCGATTGTTGAGCAGCCCGACCCCGAGGGGTTTGGTCAACGTCAGCGGCAGGCCCGGCTCGGCGGCGTCGTTGCGCAGCAAGCGAGTCGGGTCCGCCACGCCGGTCACCGCCATGCCGTACTTCGGCTCCGGGTCGTCGATGGAGTGGCCGCCGATCACCGGGCAGTTCGCCTCCGCCGCCACCGCCAGGCCGCCGCGCAGCACCTCGGTCATCAATTCCAGCGGCAACACGTCCCGCGGCCAGCCGACCAGGTTGATCGCGACCACCGGGCGGCCGCCCATGGCGTACACATCCGAAAGGGCGTTGGCCGCCGCGATCCGTCCCCAGTCGTAGGCGTCGTCGACAACGGGGGTGAAGAAGTCCGCGGTGGACAGCACCGCCAGATCGCCGACCAACACCGCGGCGGCGTCGTCGCCGTCGTCCAGCCCGACCAGCACGTGCTCCCCGGCTTGGCCGGTCAGGCCGCGAACGGCCTCCTCCAGATCGCCCGGCGGGATCTTGCAGGCACAGCCACCGCCGTGCGCGTAGCCGGTCAACCGGGTCGGGGTATCGATCTGAGCCATGGCTCGAGCCTACGAGTGCGGGATCACCCCACCCCGCGGATGTGGCGGATCTGACAAGACCGCTACGGGACGGCTCGGTATTACTACTGACCAGCTACGTTGTCCATGGAGGCGTTTGGGTTCCTGGTGGTCCCCCCGGTCTTCAAAACCGGTGAGGTCGAGTATCTCGGTCTGGCGGGTTCGATTCCCGTCCGCCTCCGCCACACGCAGACCGAGGAGGTCGGGAGGTAAGTGACACAGGTCGACCCGCGCCGTCTGATCCCGCGCACCGATCGATTGCTGGCGCTCCCGCCGGTGCGGGAGGCGCGAGTCCGGCTGGGCGAGGACGCCGTCCGGGCCGTGGTGCGCGAAATTCAGGACCGGGCTCGCGGTGGGGCCCTGCCACCGGACCAGGTGCCTGACGCGGTGGTGGCGGCGCTGGCGGCCCGGCGCAGCACGAGGTTGCGGCCCGTGCTCAACGCCACCGGCGTCGTCGTGCACACCAATTTGGGGCGGGCGCCGTTGGCCGCCGCCGCGGTCGAGGCGCTGGTTTCGGCGAGTGGCTACGTCGACGTCGAACTGGACCTGGCCAGCGGCACCCGGTCGAAGCGGGGGGTCGCCCTGCGTGAGGCGCTGCTGCAGGCCTGCCCGGCGGCCGAGGATACGCTGGTGGTCAACAACGGCGCCGCGGCGCTGGTGCTGGCGACCACCGCGCTGGCCGGTGCTGGCCAGGCCGAGTTCGACGTCCGCGAGGTCGTCGTGAGTCGCGGCGAACTGATCGAGATCGGCGCCGGGTTTCGGCTGCCCGACCTGATCGCATCCACCGGCGCCCGGCTGCGCGAAGTCGGCACCACCAACCGCACCCACCTGAAGGACTATGCCGAGGCGATCGGCCCGCAGACCGGATGCGTGCTCAAGGTGCATCAAAGCAACTTCCGGGTGGAAGGATTCACCTGCGCCGTTTCGGTGTCCGAGCTGCGGGCGCTGACCGCCGCGAAACAGCTGCCGCTGGTTGTCGACCTGGGCAGCGGGCTGCTCGCACCCGAGCCGCTGCTGCCCGGCGAGCCGGACGCCGCCACCGCGCTGGCCGACGGCGCCGACATCGTCACCGCCAGCGGGGACAAGCTGCTGGGCGGGCCGCAGGCGGGCATCGTGCTGGGCCGCGCCGAGGTGCTGCAGCGGCTGGCCCGGCATCCGCTGGCGCGGGCCGTCCGCGCCGACAAACTCACCCTGGCCGCGCTGGAGGCCACGGTCCGGGCCGGCGCGTCGCCGGTCACGCGGGCGCTGCACGCCGATCCCGGACAGCTTCGCGCCCGGGCGCAGCGACTGGCCGCGGCGGTCGGGGCCTCCGTCGTCGCACATGACGGACGGGTCGGGGGCGGCGGCGCTCCCGGCGTCCCGCTGCCCGGCTGGGCGGTCCGCCTCCCCGCGGCCGCGGCGGCCGCTCTGCGCGCCGGCGAGCCCGCGGTGCTGCCGCGCGTGCACGACGGCGCATGCCTGGTCGATCTGCGCTGCATCCCCGAGTCCGACGACGACCGCCTGCTGGCCGCGGTGTCCGCCGCGCTGGCCGGGATAGCCGAGGCGGACCGCTGAGCACGACGGCTTCTCCTCTCCCGCCCGTCTCCCGTGTCGTGGCCACCGCCGGGCACGTCGATCACGGCAAGAGCACCCTGCTGCGCGCGCTGACCGGCATGGAGCCGGATCGGTGGGAAGAGGAGCAGCGCCGCGGCCTGACCATCGACCTGGGCTTCGCGTGGACCACCTTGCCGTCCGGCCGACAGGTGGCCTTTGTCGATGTGCCAGGCCACCAACGCTTCCTGGCCAACACCCTGGCCGGCCTCGGGGCGACACCGGTGGTCTGCTTCGTCGTCGCCGCGGACGAGGGTTGGCAGGCACAGTCCAGCGACCACCGCGACGCGCTCGCCGCCCTGGGCATCCAGCACGGCCTGATCGCGGTCACCCGCGCGGACCGGGCCCCCGACCGCGCCGCCCCGGTGCTGGCCCAGGCCCGCGACGAGCTGGCCGGCACCGGACTGCGCGACGCGCCCGGCGTCGTGGTGTCGGCCGTCACCGGGACCGGGCTGACCGAATTGCGTGAGGCCCTCGACGGGGTGCTCGCGCGGCTGCCCGCGCCGGAGGCCACCGCGCGGGTGCGGTTGTGGGTGGACCGATCCTTCACCATCACCGGCGCGGGCACCGTCGTGACCGGAACGCTCACGGCCGGCACCGTCGCCCGCGGCGACCGGCTCGATCTGCTCGGCGCCGAGCAGGGCCAGTCGGTGGTGATTCGGGGCCTGCAATGCCTCGGCGAGCCTCGTCCCGCGCTGGGCCCGGTGGCGCGGGTCGCGCTGAACCTGCGGGGCGTACCGCGCGAGGTCGTCCAGCGGGGGCACGCGCTGGTCACCCCGGACGCCTGGCCGAGCACCGGCACGCTCGACGTCCGCCGCACCACCGGCGGCCCGCTTACCGAGGCGCCGGCGCAGCTCGTCATGCACGTCGGGACCGCGGCCGTGCCCGCACGGCTGCGGCCGTTCGACGCGGACCACGGCCGGCTCACGTTCGGCCGGCAATTGCCGCTGGTGCTTGGCGACCGGTTGGTGCTGCGCGACCCGGGCGGCCATCGGATCCTCGGCGGTGCCCAAGTGCTCGACGCCGACCCCCCGGCGTTGCGCCGACGCGGTGACGGCACCCGCCGGGCGGTGGCCCTGAGCGGGATGGACGCCGCCGGCGACCTCGCGGCCGAAGTGGCCCGCCGCGGTGCGGTGCGGGCGAGCCATCTGCGCCGGTTGGGGTTGCTGGCGTCGCGGGGCACGACGCCCGCGGGGGTACGGATTCTGGACGGCTGGTGGGTGCACGGCGCGACGTACGAAGCCTGGCAGCAGCGCTTGCGCGGCGCAGTCGAGGAGCTGCACGCTCGAGACCCGTTGGCGGAAGGGGTTTCTCGCGGCGCGGCCCGCGATCTGCTGGCCCTGCCGGACGCGTCGCTGCTCGATGCCGTCATCCGCGACGCCGGGCTCGAACAGCAAGGCGGCCACATCCGGGCGGCCGGTGCGCCCGGCGATCTCGGCGCCGCCGAAGCAGCGGTGCGGAAGTTGGAGCAGCGGCTGGGTGTCAATCCCTTCCACGCACCGGAGGCCGACGACCTGGCGGCCTGGCGGCTGTCCGCCCGCGAATTGGCGGCGGCCGAGCGGGCGGGACGGGTGCTGCGCCTGCGCGACGGAGTGGTATTGCTGCCCACCGCGCCCGCGCTGGCGATGCGGGAGCTGGCCCGCCTCGAGCAACCGTTCACCACCAGCCAGGCCCGGCAGGCGCTGGGCACCACTCGGCGGGTGGCGATTCCGCTGCTGGAACACCTCGACGCGCGGGGCTGGACCCGGCGGTTGGACGCCGGCCACCGCGAGGTGGTGCGATGAGTTTGAGTTTGCTTGTCGCCCTGCGGATTAGCAGCGAGGCCGCCGGATGATCGTCATCGTCGGGGCGGGGATATGCGGGCTGTCCACCGCCTACGAACTGTCCCGGCGCGGGGAAAACGTCGTCGTCTTCGAGCGGGGCGAGCCCTTCGCCGAGCAGTCCGCGGGACTGGCGCGCATCTTTCGGATCGCCCACCGCCGTGCCGCGCTGTGCAGGCTCGCGCTGCGGGCGCGCGACGGTTGGCGGCGCTGGGAAAGCGAGCTGGACACCGGGCGGCTACTTGGCTCCGAAGGTTTCATCGCGGCCGCCCCGCCCGCGGCGACGGTGACCGCGATGACGGAGGCGGGCGCCGAATTCTCCTGGCTCGACGGCCGTGGCATCCAGGCCCGCATCCCGTTCGTGGCGCCCGCCTGGCAGACCGGGATTTTCGATCCGCTGGGTGGCAGCCTGCGCATCCGCCGCGCCCTGACGGCGCTGGCCGCCCGGGTCGAGATCCGGCGCGGCCGCGTCGTCTCGCTCGGCGATGACGGCTCGGTGCGCCTGGCCGATGGCACGGTCACCCGCGGCGATGGGGTTGTGGTCTGCGCGGGCGCCCACACCACGGAACTGCTCGGGCCGCTCGACGTCGAGTTCGCACCGCACACGCGATTCACCTACCAGGGCGGCGACGCTGTGGGCGCGGCCTGCCTGTCGGCGCCCGAGGGATACGGGCTGCCGTTGGGCAGCACCGGCCGTTGGGCGTTCGGACAAGAGTCGCCGGACCCGGCCGGGGTGCGCGCGCTGTTCCCGTCGCTGTCCCCGGTGGGGCAGGTGGACTGCGTCACGGTCCGCGCCCCGTGGCTCGACGCGGGAGGGGACGGATGGCTGACGGTTCGCCGCGGCCGAGTGGTCGGCTTCGTCGGTAGCAACCTGATGAAGTTCGGGCCAGTGCTGGGCGAACTGCTCGCGCAAGCTGCTCTGGGCGACGGGCTGCCCAGCGAGTTGACGCTGGAATGAAACGAGAGTCGCTGGGACGCAACAACGATAATGGCCGTGATGGCCGTCGATCAGCAAGGGAGCCCAACATCCGCGCGTTGAAGAAGATCCGGCTGCCGATGCGTGTGCTGTCGTTGCGCACGATTGTCATCGTCGCGCAGTTGGGTGTGATCGCCCTGGTCGTCACGCTGGGCGTCTGGGTCTGGGTCGGGGTCACCAATGACCAATACAGCCAGCTCGATCGCCGGCTGGACTCCGTCAGCAGCCTCGGCGATATCGACTCGCTGCTCAACAGTCCGCAGCCATCCAGCCCCGATCGGCCCACGCCGGACGGCAACCTGGTGCGCACGGCGCGTGTCGGGCCCATGACGGTGTCGTTGCCCAGCAACATCGTCCTGCCCAAACTCGCCAACGGGTACGCCAACACCACCATCAACGGCGTGCAGTACCGCGTCCGGACGTTCGAGGCCGGGCCGGCCTCGATCGCGCTGGCCGCACCCCTGGCCGAAGCCCAGCATCGCATCAACGAATTGCATTTACGTGTCCTGTTGATCTGTGCCGGCGTCATCGGTGGGACGTTCTTGGTCGGCTGGGTCATCTCGTTGATCATGGTGAATCCTTTTGTGCTGCTCGCCCGGCAAGCCCGCGCGATCAACGCCCAATCGAGTCCGGACGAGGTCCAGGTGCGTGGCGTGCGGGAGGCCGTCGAGATCGCCGAGGCGGTCGAACAGATGCTGGCCCGCATCGGCAACGAGCAACAGCGCACCCGGGCGGCGCTGGAGTCGGCGCGCGACTTCGCCGCCGTCGCCTCGCACGAATTGCGCACCCCCCTGACGGCGATGCGCACCAACTTGGAGGTGCTTTCCACGCTCGAGCTGGGAGCCGAGCAGCGCCAGGAGGTCATCGGCGACGTCATTCGTACCCAGAGCCGTATCGAGGCCACGTTGACGGCACTGGAACGCCTGGCGCAGGGCGAGCTGACGACCGTCGACGACTTCGTCCCGTTCGACATCACCGAGCTGTTGGATCGCGCCGCGCACGACGCCCTGCGCATCTACCCCGACGTGGAGGTGTCGCTGGTGCCGTCGCCCACCGTGTTGATGGTGGGCCTGCCCACGGGTCTGCGGCTGGTGATCGACAACGCGATTGCCAACGCCGTCAAGCACGGGGGTGCGTCCAAAATCCAACTCGCCGTGAGCAGCTCCAGCCGGGGCGTGGAAATCGCGATCGACGACGACGGCACCGGCGTTCCGGAGGACGAACGCACCGCGGTGTTCGCGCGGTTCTCTCGAGGCTCCACGGCGTCGCGTTCGGGTTCAGGGTTGGGGTTGGCGCTGGTAGCCCAACAAGCCGAATTGCACGGCGGGACGGCATCTTTGCATGCCAGCCCGCTGGGCGGGACGCGGCTGCTGTTGCAGCTGGCAGGTGACGGTCGTGGTCCCGCCGACTGGGCATGATCGAAATGAGCAGCGCTGCAGGAGATCCGATGTCCACAACCTGGGTGGATGCCTTGCTGCACAAGCATCGTCAGAAGGCACCTGCCGCTTTCCCTCACCAAGCGGCCTTCCTGCTGAACAATCCGATCCGCCGGGCGTGGGCCAATCCGGCGCGCAGGGTCGACGCCATCGGCCTCATCGGGACCGAACACGTGCTGGAGGTGGGCCCCGGCCCGGGCTTCTACAGCGTGCAGATCGCCAAGAGGCTCACCTACGGCCGCCTCGACCTGTTCGACCTGCAACCCGAGATGCTGGACAAGGCCCGGCGGCGACTGGAGCGGGCCGGCTTCCACGACGTCGGTTTCACGACGGGCGAGGCGAGCCACGGATTCCCTTACCCAGACCACACTTTCGATGTCGCCTTCCTGGCCGCGGTGATCGGCGAGGTGCCCGACAGGTCGGCCTGCATCCGCTCGCTGCGCCGAGTGCTGAAGCCGGGCAAGGCGCTGGTCTTCGCCGAGACACTGTCGGATCCGGACCGGATGAGTGTTCCAAATCTGCGCAAGCTGGCCGAGCCCGAGGGGTTCGAGTTCGTTGGGGCGAGCGGCAGTCGTTGGCACACCGTGGTGCGTTTTCAAAGCAGCACAGCATGACCGGTGAAACGCCCGATCATTTCGCTGGTGCGTTACAGCGGCGCCTGATCGGTGAGGTTGAGTATCACGTAGGCGAGGCAGAACAGAAAGTTCAGCACCAGCAGGATCATCCCGGCGAACATCAGGGAGCGGGTGCCTTGGCGTTGCAGTTGCCGCAGCTTCGCGTTGCGCTCGTCGCGCTTAATCCGGGTCGCGATCAGGGCGAAATTGACATCCGTGACTTCCTCGTCGCTCACCGGCATGCCCGCGAGCATCTGCTGCAGGCGAACGGGTCCGGTGTCCACACCGACGTCCGCGAAAGACCGGCACATGCGCCGCGCCCGGCGCTCGCCAACAATCTGATATCGCATATGCAACCGATGCGGCAGCTGTCCTCGTCCGTTACCACAGGGATTCGACGCGGTCGTCACAAGCCGGAAGTCTAGACCCGATCGTGACTTTTCGCGGCCCGCTCGCCGATTAATTCAGCCGGGTGAATTCGCCGGGTTATGGTATGCCGCCACGCATCCGGTCGGCCTCCGGCAGGTCCAGATAGCGCTCCAGATTGCGGTGCATGTTGATCACCCGACGCTCCTCGCTGGAGAGCACGAGGTGGGTGAATCCGGGCTGATGCATGCCACGCTGCACGCCGGCGAGGACGCGGATGTCCTGGGTCAGCACCACCCCGGGCTCGGACTGTTCGGCGGGCACCCGGACGTCCGTCGGCTTAATGCGCGCCGCACCGGGCGGCATGCGGGTCATCAAGAACACGACCAACTCCCCTCTGTCGGGATTGAGGTCGTCGGGATTGAGGTTGTCGGGGCGCGAGCACATGACCGTCAGGTGATCGGCGTTGGCCAGCAGGGTCATTTTGGGGAACACGTTGTACTGGTGCAGTCTGGTGATGCGGTCGGTGTCGGCCCAGTCGAGGTTCACCCCGCGGCTGGCGGCAAATGCCCGGGTGTGCTCGGCAATCAGATCCGGGACCGTTTGACCGGTCCGGCGCTGGTGGGCCGGGAAGGGTGTCCCTTCGGTCGCGCCCATCAGCGCCCCTTGCGTGTAAACGTATGCTTCCCATACCTCTTCGTCGGACAACGCACCGTTGAAGCGCGGGCTTGGCACACCGTAGGGCTGATCGGACTTACCCGTATGGCCCCAGATCTGTTGCGGTGCATGGATGTCGTCGACGCAGCGCAGCAACTCCGGGTGCAAGGTCTGAATGTGGTAGGTCTCGCTGTAGCCGTCGGCGATCGTCTTCCAATTCGCCTCGACCTCGACGGTAAGCGTCGCGTAGCAGCGGAAGTCCTCCAGCCGACACCAGGCGATGTCGTCGGGCACCGCTTCCAGATAGTCAAGCAACGGCATCGCGTCGGCATCGAGGTTGACGAAGACCAGGCCCCGCCCAGGCCTCGACCCGCACCGGCACCAGTGGGAAGTCGGACAAGCGCAACGCGCCGAAACCCTTGCGGTTGGGCACCCGCTTGAGCGTGCCGCCCAGGTCCCAGGTCCACCCGTGATAGCCGCATTTGATTTCGCGCAGTCCCGACCCCGACCCCACCCACAGCGAGTTGCCGCGATGGCGGCAGACATTCTGAAATGCGCGCAGCCCGGCGCCCGGGGCCTCCGGATCGCACACGATCAGCACCGCGTACGGGCCGCAGCGGTACTCGAAGTAGTCACCCGGCTTTGCGACGTGGTCGACCATGCAGGCGAGCTGCCACACCTTGGGCCACATGCGTTCGGTCTCGAGTTTGGCGAAGGCGGGTGAGTAGTAGCGCTCGGCCGGGACCAGGGTCGGACTCGCGGGCGGGGTGCCGATCGCATCCTCCCCGGCGGGAAAGCGGGTGCGTGCCGAATTGCCGGCCGCCGCGGTCACCGGCCCGACCCTCAGCGTGCTCCGCGCACCAACCGGCCGGGCCGGGCCCCGGTGTCGACGTCGTTGCGCCGGGTCACGATGCCGCTGACGACGGTCGCCGCGTAACCGGTTGCGCCCTGCAGGATCCGGTGACCGCCCGCCGGCAGGTCGAAGGCCATCGCCGCGGGGTGCAGCGTCAGCGCGTCCAAATCTATGACGTTGATGTCGGCCTTCTTGCCGGGTTCGATGGTGCCGCGGTCGGTCAGCCCGAACAGGTGGGCCGTATCCCGGCACTGCTTGCGGATCACGTATTCCAGCGCCAGCTTGTCGCCACGGCGCCGGTCGCGCGCCCAATGGGTGAGCAGGAAGGTCGGATAGGAGGCGTCGCAGATCATGCCGCAGTGGGCGCCGCCATCGGAAAGACCCAGCACCCCGGCGGGGTGCAGCAGCATCTCCCGGATCGCGTCGTGGTTGCCGTCCGCGTAGTTGAACAGCGGCAGCATCAGCATCGCGGTCGCGTCGCGCTCCAGCATCAGGTCATACAGCGTCGACAGCGGATCCTCCCCGCGCGCCTTGGCGATGGCCGCGACGGTGCGGTCGGGTGTGGGCTCGTAGTCGGGCGGATCGCCGAGGGCGAAGAGCCGCCCCAGGGAGTGCTGCACCAGCGCGAACATGCCGTCGAACAGCAGGGTCGGGTCGGCGGGCAGGTCGTCCTCGGCCAGAATGGCGGATTTCACCGCGGGGTCGGCGAGGCGCTGCGCCAGCTCCTCGCGCCCGCATTCGGCCTGCAGCCGGCGATAGGTGGGCCGGTGGCTGAACCCGTGGTGGCCTTGGAAGCCGATCATCATGCCGAACGGGCGCGCGGCGACTTGTGGGTACAGCCGGCTGCCGGCGGCGTGCGCGTCCGCGGAAATGTCCAGCATCTCGCGCCACAGATTGGGGTCGGCGTCGACCTGGATCAGCGCGAACGACACCGGCCGGTCGATCTCGCCGCTGAGCCGCCGCATCCAGTCCAGTTCTTTTTTGGGCGCGACGATGTCCTCGCCGGCAGACCCCTGCGGGGCGAGCTCGAAGACCGCCTGTCCGCCCGCGGCCATGGCCCGGCCCAGCCCGAACAATTCGTCCTCGGCGGCAAACGTGCCCGGAACCGGCTCGCCGTCCATCGCGCGGTGCCCCATCGTCCGTGACGTCGAGAAGCCGAGCGCGCCGGCCTCGATCGCCTCCCGAACCAACCGGCCCATCGCCTCGATGTCCTCCGGTGTCGCCGGCTCGTTGCGCGCGCCCCGTTCGCCCATCGCGTAGGCGCGAATGGCGCCGTGCGCGACCTGGCTGCCCACGTCGATCGAGAACTGCTGCTTGCCGACCGCGTCCAGGTACTCCGGGTAGGTCTCCCATCCCCAGGTGATGCCCTCGGTCAACGCGGTGCCGGGGATGTCTTCGACGCCCTCCATCAACTCGATCAGCCACTGCTCGCTGCCGGGCCGCACCGGCGCAAAGCCGACGCCGCAGTTGCCGGTCACGATCGTCGTGACGCCGTGGCCGCTGGACGGTTCGAGCAAGCTGTCCCAGCTCACCTGCCCGTCGTAATGAGTGTGGATGTCGACGAACCCCGGGGCGACCAGATGCCCTGTCGCGTCGATGGTTTCGGCGGCCTGCGCACCGTCCAGTCCGCCCGTCTCGGGGCCGGGCCCGCGGCGGACGACGTCGACGATTCGGCCGTCCTTGATGGCGATGTCGGCGCGGTAGCGCTCGGCACCGGTTCCGTCCACGACGGTCCCACCGGTGATCTTGAGGTCGAACACGAGTCTCCTCCGAGTCTGTTCGGGGTCGCCACGGGCTGGCAGGCCGGAGTTGGTGGACGCGAGACCGGGGTGCGCCCGGTCTCGGTCAGCTCATTACGCTACGCCTCGTTGCGTAAATAGTGAAGATCTGCGCACGAGTTGAACCAATCCGGCCACCGCATCGTGGTCGCCGATGGATGCGCCGACAGCCCTGTACCGGTTGCGCCCTCACCAAGTGCATGGATGAATTGCCCACAGCCACTGAGTTCCACGCTGTGCGGCGCAATGGAAAGGACGGTGGGCATGGGGCCCGCTGATCGCGATCACGAGCCGGCCGAGGGGCCCGGCGAAGCAGCACCCGAGCAGCGCCGCTTCTGGCTGACCCGCCGTGGCGCACTGTTGGGCATGGGGGCGGTCGCCGGTGTGGCCGCCGTCGACGTCGGCGGATTCGCCTACGCGGGCGGATGGCTGCGGCCCGACGACCTGACACCGCCGCGCTTCGCCGACCGTTTCGAACAGGTCTTCGGCCGGCATGAGGGGTTTCGTCGCAACCACGCGAAGGGCCTCAGCGCGACCGGTTCGTTTGCTAGTACCGGTGCGGGCGCAGCCATCTGCCGGGCCGCGGTCTTTCGGCCGGGCACCGTCCCGGTGGTCGGGCGGTTCTCGCTGGGCGGCGGTTTGCCCAATCAGGCCGACAAGCCGGACACGGTCCGCGGTCTGGGGCTGATGTTTCAGACCTCCGACGGTCAGCAGTGGCGCACCGCGATGGTCAACTTCCCGGTGTTCACCGACCGCACCCCGCACGGCTTCTATGAGCGGCTGCTTGCATCGAAACCCGTTGCGGGCACGGGCAAACCGGATCCGCAGAAGATGGCCGCATTCCTGCAACAGCACCCGGAGACAGCCGCGGCGTTGAAGATCATCAAGCAGACACCGCCCAGCATCGGGTTCGCGGACAGCACGTTTCACGGCCTGAACGCGTTCCACTTCACCAATAGTGCCGGTGAGACGGTTCCGGTGCGCTGGACGGCCGTGCCGCAGCAGACCAGCCAGCCGGCGTCGAAGGGCAACGATTACTTGTTCGACGACCTCATCCGCGCCGTCGCGCAGCGGCCACTGGCGTGGAAGCTCGTTCTCACCATCGGTGAACCGGGTGACCCGACCAACGACGCCACCAAGCCTTGGCCGCAATCACGGCGGACGATCGAAGCCGGCACCATCAACATCAGCGCGGTGCAGACGGAGGCGGCCGGCAACGCGCGCGACGTCAACTTCGACCCGACGGTGCTTCCCGACGGCATCACCGTCTCCGACGACCCGTTGCTGGCTGCGCGCTCGGCGGTGTACGCGCGGTCGTACACCCGCCGTGCCGAAGAGTCCAAGTCGCCCAGCGAAGTCAACGTCGGCCAGGTGCTGTCATGACCGAAGAAAAGCTTGAGACCGCCTCCACCGCAACACGATTCACGATCCCTTCCCGTATCCTGCACTGGACGATGGCACCCATGGTCATTGCGCAGCTGCTGATCGGTGTGATCATGATCGCGTCGCTGGCCTACTACCCGTTGCTGTTGGCGATTCACCGTCCACTGGGCGTCGCGATTCTGCTCTTCGCCGTGGTGCGGCTGGCGAATCGGCTCACCCACCGCCCGCCCGCGTTCCTGGCGACCATGAGCCGAGCCGAGCGCAAGATCGCGACGCTGTCGGAATATTCGTTGTACGCGCTGCTGCTGACCCAGCCCGTAATCGGTTGGGCCACACTGTCAGCCGCCGGGCTGCCGGTCACCCTGGTCGGTCCGATTCGCCTGCCCGCCATCGCGCCGCGCAATGTCGACCTCTACGCGGTGTTGCGGGAATGCCACGGTGTCTTCGCCTTCCTGTTGTTCGCGGCGTTCACCGCGCACATGTTGGCCGTCCTGTTCCACACCCTCGTGTTGCGGGACCGATTGCTCGATCGAATGGCACTGTGGCCCAGTCGATTCAGTGGCCCGCGAGATGACGAAAACTTGAACGGTGCGTGAACGACGGTCGGCGAGACTTGGGCAGCGTCCTTCCTGGTAGCGTCGCGGCTACCCAGTGCAACAAGGCTCGCGCTATCGTCGCTGTATGCCCGAGGGTCAGTCGCTGGCAACGTTTTTGCGGGCCCGCCGCGATTTGCTGAAGCCGGCCGATGTCGGTCTGGCCGAAGGAGAACGCCGCCGGGTGGCGGGGCTGCGCCGCGAGGAGGTGGCGATGCTGGCCGGCATCAGCGCCGAGTATTACCTGAGGCTTGAGCAAGGCCGGGAACGTCAACCATCCGATCAGGTACTGGAGAGCTTGGCCAGTGCCCTACAGCTCAATGACGATGCCACCCAATACATGCGCAACTTGGCCCGGCCCGCGCCCCGGCGGCGGCGCCGGGCCGCGCCGTCGGCCGAGAAGGTCGATCCCGGTCTGCAGACGTTGATCGACAACTGGCATTTGACCCCGGCGTATGTGCACAACCGGAATCTGACCATCGTGGCGTCCAACGCGATGGCGTGCGCGCTGACGCCGTTTTTCGCCCGGGGCGTCAACCATCTGCGGGCGGTTTTCTTGGAGCCCTCGTTGCGCAACTGGATCGTCAATTGGGAAGAGGTCACCGCGATCCTGGTGTCGTCGTTACGGTTCAACATTGCCGAAGACAATTCCAACGATCCCGAGCTTCAGGCGTTGATCGGTGAGCTCAGCATCGCCAGCCAACGGTTCCGCACCTTGTGGGCCCGTCAGGATGTACGGCAGAAGACCAGCGGCCCGGCCATCGGCGACCACCCGCAAGTGGGGCTGCTCGAAATGCGATACCGCACATTCGTATTGCCCGAGAACGGGCAGGTGCTGGTGACCTACTATGCCGAACCCGGCAGTACCACCGAGGACAGGCTCCGATTGCTGTCCACCCTTGTCGAGCCGCGGCCGTCGCTCTGACGCACCGGCGCGCCGCGGAAATGCTGATCACCGTGCATTCGGGCTAGGCGGCGCCCGGGCCGGCATGTCAGCATGTGAGCATGTCGCAGGACAAGGGCCGCACCGGCCTTCTGGTCATCGATCCCTACAACGACTTCATCAGCGAAGGCGGCAAGGTCTGGGATCGGTTGCGGGCCGTCGCGGAGGCAAACGGGTGTGTGCCGCATATGCGTCAAACCCTGGCCGCCGCACGCAGCGCAGGGATCCGGGTCTGCTACGCCCTGCATCGCCGATACCGGCCGGGCCACTACGAGACCTGGACTTATGTGGCGCCGATTCAGCGGGCGCCATGGTCCCGCAAGACTTTCGAGTACGGAACGTGGGGCGGTGAGCTTCATCCGGACTTCGAGCCGGAACCGGGAGACATTGTCGCCCAAGAGCATTGGTGTTCCAGCGGATTCGCGAACACCGACCTCGACCTACTTCTCAAGAGACACGGCATCCAGCGGCTGATCGTCGTCGGCCTGATCGCCCACACCTGCGTCGAGGCGACCGTGCGATTCGGCGCCGAGCTCGGCTACGACATCACAATGGTCAAGGACGCGACGGCAAGTTATTCCGAGGTCGAGATGCGTGCCGCGCTGGAAGTCAACATCCCGAACTACGCCAGCTCCATTCTCACCACTGAGGCAGTGGTTCAGCAGCTCTCGGCACTGGCCGATTGATCGACGACGGGCCCCATCGCCAGGCCCGCCAAGTTGTTCGGACAACTGCGATGAGATCGGCTGTCAATATTCACCTTTGATCCACCTGCACGAAGCCAACGCGCTAGCACCTGGCCAGACGGTTGAGCAGCGTACGGACGACAGGGGACAGACATGATCAAATTGGCCTGCCTGGACATGGCGGGGACCACGGTGCTCGACGACGGGGCCGTTGCAGATGCGTTCGACGCTTCGCTCTCTGCGGCGGGTCTGCGCGCCGGGACCCCCGCCCACCAGGCCGCCGTCCGCTATGTCCACGAGACGATGGGGCAGTCGAAGATCGAGGTCTTCCGGAAGATCTTCCCCGGCGACGTGGGTCGCGCCGACACGGCCAACGCCGCGTTCGAGGCGGCCTATCTCGAGGCCATCCGAAACGACCGCGTGGCAGCTATCCCGCAGGCCGCCGAAACCGTCGAGAAGCTGCGCGCCTCGGGCTGCGCCGTCGTACTCTCGACGGGGTTCTCGCCGACCACTCGCGACTACATCATCGAGGCGCTCGGGTGGGGCGAGCTGATCACGCTGGCGCTGTGCCCGGTGGACGCCGGACGGGGCCGCCCGTTTCCCGACATGGTGCTCACCGCATTGCTGCGCACCGGCATTGAGGCCGTCGACCAGATCGCGGTCGCCGGCGACACCACGAGCGACCTGTTGGCCGGCAGCCGGGCGGGCGCGGCGATCGTGGCCGGGGTTCGCACGGGCGCGCACTCCGACACCGACTTCGCCACCGTGCCGCACACCCACGTGCTGGACTCCGTCGCCGACCTGGTCGCCTGTATCGACGCGCACAATCAGGGGGCGTCGCGATGACGACGCACACTACCCGCGGGGTCCGGGCTCGGCTCGACGATGCGCCGGTGAGCCGGTTTCACCTCAAGGCCGCGGTGACCGCGGGCATGGGATTTTTCACCGACTCCTACGATCTCAACGTCATCGGCACGGTGACCCTGCTCGTCAAACCCGAATTCCATTTGTCGGCAGGCCAAGTCGGCGCGCTGACCAGCTCGACCCTGCTGGCGGTCGCGGTGGGGGCGTTCCTGTTCGGCCGCCTGGGTGACCTGCTGGGGCGCCGGCGGGTCTACGGGTTGGAAGCGGTGCTGATGATCTTTGGTGCACTCGCCTCGGCGTTCGCCCCGACGTTCACCGGCCTGCTCCTTGCCCGCGTCGTCCTGGGGATCGGCATCGGCGGCGACTACCCCGCCTCCGGGGTCATCATGACCGAGTACGCCAACCGGCGTAACCGCGGTCGCCTGGTCGGATTGACCTTCCTGTTCTACGTTCTCGGCCAGGTTGCGGCGTACCTGGTCGCGCTGGCCGTGGTGGCCGCGGGCACCTCGCCCGGACTGGCCTGGCGTCTGATCCTCGGGTTCGGGGCGATCCCGTCGCTGCTGGTGTTGTGGAATCGCCGGCATATGCCAGAATCGCCGCGCTGGACGCTGGTGGTCGCCGGCGACGTCGGCAAGGCTGCCCAGGATCTCAGCGCCTTTTCCGGCCAAGCCGTCCAGGCCGGCGATGCCGACCACGCCCCGCCGGCGGTCACGTTGCGGAACGCGGTGCGCTCGAGCTCTTTTCGACTCACGCTGCTGGGCACCGCCGGCGGTTGGTTCTTCTTCAACGTCGCCGTGTACGGGAACTCGGTGAGCCAGCCGCTGCTGATCAAGAGCATCGCGCCGGCCACCGGCATCGTGGCGAACATGGCGATCAATGCCGCGCTGGTCGTATGCTTCAGTCTGGTCGCCGCGCTGGTCGGTTTGGCGTTGTTGGACCGGGTCGGCCGTAAGCCCTTGCAAATGTTTGGCTTTGGTCTCTCGGCGCTGTCGATGGGGTTGATCGCGGCGATACCGGGGCTGACGTCGACGGTCGCCCCGTTTGCGGTGATCTTCGGCTTGTCGCTGTTCGGTATCGCCGTGGGACCGAACTACACGACCATGCTGCTGGCCGCGGAGTCCTTTCCGACCGCGATCCGCAGCACGGCACACGGGATTTCGGCCGGCACTGCCAAACTCGGCGCGTTCCTCGGCGCCCTGATCACCCCGGTCGCCCTCGCCCACCTCGGGTTACGGCCCACTCTTCTGATCGCCGGCACAAGCTTTGTGCTGGGCATCGTCGCCACGATGTTGCTTCCCGAACCGAGGGGTGTCGCGCTGGACAGCGCCGGGACCGAGGACCCGACGCGGCGCGCCGGCAACGAGATCACGTCGTCGAGCTCGCAGCCGGTGTCGGCATGACAGCGGTCAGCGGCGCGGTGCAAGCCCGGTACGCGCGGTGGGACGGGGTGGGCGAGCCGATCACCGTGGTATCGACCAGCGCGGCGACCGATCCCGGCCCCGGCCGCGTCCTCGTCGCCATCGACCTGGCCACCGTCTGCGGCAGTGACCTGCACACGGTGCATGGACGCCGGAATTCACCGCACCCGGGCATCCTGGGCCACGAACAAGTCGGCCATGTGGTGGCGATCGGATCCGGGCCGCGGCCCCATTATCCGAACGGTGTGGACGTGGCAGTCGGCGACCGGGTGGTGTGGTCGATCACTGCGTCCTGCGGGCAATGCCGCAACTGCGCGTGGGGCTTGGAACAGAAGTGCCTGCACCTGAAGAAATACGGGCACGAGGCGCTGGACAGCAGCTGGCCGCTCAATGGCGGCTTCGCCAGCCACTGCGTGCTGTTGCCCGGCACCACCATCGTTGCGGTGCCCGACCGCGTCCCCGACCCGGTGGCGGCTCCGGCCTCGTGCGCGACCGCGACGGTCACGGCCGTGCTCGACGCCGCCGAACTCGATCGGCACCGCGATCCCGCCCGCGTCCTGATCACCGGCGCCGGGATGTTGGGGGTGACCGCGGCCGCGATGGCCGATGCGCTCGGCGCCTGGGTTGCGGTCTGTGATCCGGACCCGGCGCGTCAGGAAACGGCAACCCGGTTCGGCGCCGACCTTGTGGTCGGCAACCACACGGAGGTGCCGCTGGTGGACGTGGCCCTGGAACTGTCGGGCCACCCCGCCGCCGTGCAGGCCTGCATCACGCACCTGGACGTCGGGGGTCGGGCCGTGCTCGCCGGATCGGTGGCCACCGGCCCGCCCATCACGATCGATCCCGAGCGCGTCGTGCGCAACCTGACGACGATCACCGGGGTGCACAACTACCGTCCCGGGCATCTGCGCGCGGCCGTCGACTTTTTGGCCGCACACCATGACCGCTACCCCTTCGCCGAGCTGGTGGCGACGGCCACCGACCTCGACCATCTCGACGACGTGTTACGCAACGCGGGGCAGCGCCGATCGCTGCGCCAATCCATCTGTCCCACGCCATGATTTGCGGCGCCGTGCGCGATCGCGACTAGTACGGTGAGGTCTGCTGGGCCAGGTTCAGCAGCGCGTAGGCCGCACACAGCAGAAAGTTCAACGCGAGCAGCGTCATCCCGGCGATCAACAACGAGCGCACACCCTCCCGCCTCATCTCGCGGTACTTCGCGCTGCGGGCGTCCCGGTCGATTTGGGCCGCGATCAACGCAAATCTGACGTCCGCTTCTTCACTCGCCGCGACCGGGGCGCCGGCCAACATCGCGCGGAGCCGATCCGGGGAGGTTTGGACGCCGACGCGCGCGAAGCGGGCACACAATTTTCGCGCCCGCCGGCGGCCGAGGACTTCGCCGCGCATGTCCAGTTGATGCGCGAGTCTCCCTCGCTCACTTCCCCACGAGGCCGGCCGATTCATCATATGCCGGAGCCTATTTCGGTTGCCGACGCGCGTGGGAGGTCGTGGCACTACCACCTTCGGCGCGAAGGTAATTGCCGACGCGCATTGGGGTCCAATCCCGCGTGGTGGCGTGTGAATTCCACGCTTGACCAATAGATAGATCCATTGCTGGACTCCTGGATTGCCGTCCGGTTGACGCATTGATCGGATCTTTACATTCGTCCTCGACGAGGTCCAATCCGAATTTGTGATGGCGGCAATCGGGATTGATGATGCTGTAGCTCAGTAATTTTCGCGCGCGTCAAAGACGTCGACAGGCGTGATGCCTTGCGGGGCCGTCAATTTACGCCCGGAGTACGAGAATGACTCACCCATCGTGCATTTGATCGCGCAGTACGGAGCAGTTCAGAGTTTGCGCGCCAAAGACTCAACGATGAGTCGCGTGGTTAGCTCGGCCCGCCGGCGCGAGTATTGCTTCGCGTCCGAAAGAATCGGATATACCACCGCGCCCACAATGGCGTCCGCGGCCGACGTGGCCGTGTGCGCGTCGATACCGTCGGCCAGCAACCGGGTGCGCACGCTCTCGTGCAGCGGCACGCTGAAGCCGGCGCGCAACTTGACGGCGGTCTCCTCGTGTTCCATGCCGGCCACCGTCAACGTGCGCAGCATGGCCGAACCGCGTTCCGTCGTCAGGGTGGTGGCCAACCTCCGGACCCAGCCGATCAGGTCGGACACCAGATCGTCGGTGTGCTCCACCGACGACAAAATCTTGTCGGCGTCTTGCAGCATCACGTCGGCCACCAATGCCGGACGGCTGGGCCACCAGCGGTAGATCGTCTGCTTTCCCACCCCGGCGCGTGCGGCGACCGCCTCGATCGTCAGTCCATCGAAGCCGCGCTCGAGGAGCAGTTCGCGTGTGGCGGTGACGATCGCCGTCCGCGACTTCTCGCTGCGGCGCCGTGGCGACCCGGACCGCGGGTTCGCCTGACCGAGATCGGTTGTCATCTACTGATCCTCGTCCATCGGGTCCCTCGCCATCGGTCGGCCCCCAGCGGCCCCGGTCGGCCCCGGGGAGGGGGCCACTTTGCGACGCCTGACCCGCGCCGGTAATCTTCCGCAAGACGAGACGGTTCGTCTTGTAAGACGAAAGGATATCAGCCGGTGCGGCCGAAGCCCATGACCGCTGCTGCGCGGTCCCGGTCATGACGCTGGGACTGACCCCCGAGCAGCAAGAACTCAGCACGGCCGTCGGACAATTCGCCGGGCGCCACGCTCCGATCGCGGCGACGCGCGACACTTTCGACGCGCTGGCGGGCGGTGACCTACCCGTATGGTGGGATGCGCTGACCGCCAACGGCTTTCACGCGGTGCACCTGCCCGAGCGGATCGGCGGTCAGGGTGGCCGGCTGTTGGACGCCGGGTGCGTGATCGAATCCGCCGCCAAGGCGCTGCTGCCCGGGCCGCTATTGCCCACCGTGCAGACGGGCGCCGTCGCGCTGCTCGCAGATCCGACGCCGGCTGCCGAGGCGCTGCTGACCGAACTCGCCGCCGGGTCTCCGGCCGCGCTGGTCCTGCCGGACGACGGCGATTTGCGGGTGCAAACCGACGGCCGGCGATGGCGGGTGTCGGGCGCTTCGGAGGTCAGCGCCGGGGTGGGGGCGGCGGCGGTGATCCTGGTGGGCGCCCGCGACGAACACGACGACGTGATCTGGGTGCTGGTGCGCACCGAAAAGCCCAACGCCAGGATCGAATCCGTTGCCGGCACCGACCTGGTCACCGATGTCGGCATACTGCGACTTGACGAGTACGTCGCCGACGAGTCGGATATCCTCACCGGGATCGACGCCGAACGCGCCGAGTGCGTGGCGGTGAGCCTGGTGGCCAGCGCCGCCGCCGGTATCGCGCAGTGGTGCGTCGAGGCGGTCACCGCGCACCTGCGGATCCGTGAACAGTTCGGCAAGGTGATCGGCACTTTCCAGGCCCTACAGCACAGCGCCGCCATGCTCTTGGTCAACAGTGAGTTGGCCACCGCGGCGGCCTGGGATGCGGTCCGGGCCGTCGACGAGTCGATCGATCAGCACCGGTTGGCGGCCGCCGGCGCGGCCGTGCTGACGGTTTCACCGATGCCAGACCTGGTGCTGGACGCGTTGACGATGTTCGGCGCGATCGGCTTCACCTGGGAGCACGAGCTGCACCTGTACTGGCGGCGGGCGATCAGCCTGGCGGCCTCCATCGGCCCGGCCAACCGCTGGGCCCGACGATTGGGGGCATTGACCTGCACCCAGACCCGGGACATGTCGGTCAATCTCGGTGACGCGGAAGCGCAGTTCCGGTCCTGGGTCGGCGAAACCCTGGATGCGGCACTCGAATTGCGCAATGATAAGCCCGGACGCCAGGGCGACTACGAATACTTCGAGTCGGGCCCGCAACGTACGCTGCTCGCCGAGGCCGGACTCATTGCGCCGCACTGGCCGGCACCGTGGGGGGTAGACGCCGGCCCGTTGAAGCAACTCATCATCGACGAGGAGTTCGCCAAACGACCCGCACTGGTCCGGCCGTCGTTGGGCATCGCCGAATGGATCCTGCCGTCGATACTGAGGGCAGGGTCAAAGGAATTGCAGGAACGGCTTATTCAGCCCACCCAGCGTGGCGAGCTGGCCTGGTGCCAGTTGTTCAGCGAGCCGGGCGCCGGTTCAGACCTCGCGTCGTTGGCGACCAGAGCGAGCAGGGTCGAGGGGGGCTGGAAAATCAACGGCCACAAAATCTGGACGTCCATGGCGCACCGCGCGGACTTCGGGGCGTTGCTCGCGCGTACCGATCCGCAGGCTAGCAAGCATCGCGGCATCGGCTACTTCATCCTCGACATGCAAACTCCGGGCATCGAGATCGAACCGATCAAGACCGCGACCGGTGACGCGCACTTCAACGAGGTCTTCCTCAACGACGTCTTCATTCCCGACTCGATGCTGCTGGGCGCCCCCACCGACGGCTGGACGCTGGCGATCGCCACGATGGCCGAGGAGCGGTCCGCCATCAGCGGCTACGTCAAGTTCGACCGGGCGGTCGCGATCCGGCGGCTCGCGGCCGAGCCCGGGCCCGACCGCGACGACGCGCTACGCGAGCTCGGTGAGCTCGACGCGTACACCAGCGCCATCCGGGCGCTCGGGGTGCGTGAAACCATCCGACTGCTGGACGGGCAAGCCGCCGGACCCACGTCCAGCATTGCCAAGGTGGCGATGAATGTGCTGCTGCGGCGGACGTTTCGGGCCACCCTGCAGTTGACCGGCCGGGTGGCCATGGAGGCCGACGCCGACCCTGCCGTCGTGGAGCCCTATCTGCACCTCCCCGCCGAGCTGCTCGGTGGCGGCACCAGAGAGATCCAGCTCAACATCATCGCTCAGATGATCCTGGGGCTGCCGCGCAAGTGATCAACGAACCTAAGGACGCGCCATGGGATTACGCGGAGAGGCCGCAATCGTCGGATATGTCGAGCTGCCGCCGGAACCGCTGAGCAAGGCCTCGCCGGCGCCCTTCGTCCTCGAACAATGGGCCGAGCTGTCCGCGGCCGCGCTGGACGATGCCGGGCTGCCGGGCGATGTCGTCAACGGCATCGTCGCCTCGCACCTGGCCGAGTCGGAGATTTTCGTTCCGTCCACCATCGCCGAATACCTGGGCGTGGGGGCGAGATTCGCTGAGCATGTGGATCTCGGCGGAGCCAGCGCCGCGGCGATGGTGTGGCGGGCGGCCGCGGCGGTCGAGCTCGGGATCTGTGACGCCGTGCTGTGCGCGTTGCCGGCCCGCTACATCACACCGTCGTCGAAGAAGAAGCCACGCCCGATGGTCGACGCGATGTTCTTCGGTTCGTCGAGCAACCAATATGGTTCGCCGCAAGCAGAATTCGAAATCCCTTACGGCAACCTCGGCCAGAATGGGCCGTACGGCCAGGTGGCGCAGCGGTATGCGGCGATCTACGGGTACGACGAACGGGCGATGGCCAAGATGGTCGTCGATACGCGTACCAACGCAAACCACACCGACGGCGCGATCTGGAAAGACAAGCCGCTGCGCGTCGAGGACGTGCTGGACAGCCCGGTGATCGCCGACCCGCTGCACATGCTGGAGATCGTCATGCCGTGCGTCGGCGGCGCCGCGGTGGTGGTCGCCAACGCCGAGCTGGCCGGCCGATCCCGCCATCGGCCGGTGTGGATCAAGGGTTTTGGCGAACACGTCCCGTTCAAGACACCCACCTATGCCGAAGACCTGCTGGCCACACCCATCGCGGCCGCCGCCGACACCGCCTTCGCCATGACCGGGCTGACCCGTGACCAGATGGACATGGTCTCGATCTACGACTGCTACACGATCACCGTGCTGCTGTCGCTGGAGGACGCCGGGTTCTGCGAGAAGGGCACCGGTATGGAATTCGTCGCCAACCACGACCTGACCTTCCGGGGCGACTTTCCCCTCAACACCGCCGGCGGTCAGCTGGGTTTCGGTCAAGCGGGACTCGCGGGCGGGATGCACCACGTGTGTGATGCCACCCGCCAGATCATGGGCCGCGCCGGCGCGGCGCAGGTTGCCGACTGCAACCGTGCCTTTGTGTCCGGCAACGGTGGCATCCTGTCCGAGCAGACGGCCCTCATCCTGCAGGGAGACTGACCGATGAACTTCGAGCGCCCGATGCCCGTCAAAACGCCTACCACCGCGCCGTTTTGGGATGCGCTGGCGCAGCATCGCATCGTCATCCAGTATTCGCCGTCGTCGGACTCCTACGTCTTCTATCCCCGGGTACGCGCCCCGCGCACGTTGGCCGACGACCTGCAGTGGCGCGAAATATCGGGGCTGGGAACGCTGTATTCGTTCACGGTGGCGCGCCGGCCGGTCAGCCCGCACTTCGCCAACGCCGTTCCCCAGCTGTTGGCGATCGTCGAATGGGACGAGGGGCCAAGGTTTTCCACCGAGATGGTCAACGTCGACCCGGACGACCTTCGTGTCGGCATGCGGGTACGCCCGGTGTTCTTCGACTATCCCGAACACGACGTGACGATGCTGCGCTACGCGCCCGCCCGGTAACGATCACCGGGCCGGCGGCTACCGCAACTCCTCGGTCGGCACCCCGTAGCGCTCCTGGTAGGCGCGCACTCGCTCGCGTACCTCACCGGCATCCAGGCCGGTGTCCGACCAGGTGTAGCGCCCGCGTCCGCCGTCGCCGGGGTGGGCGGCCAGAAAGTCGCGCATCTTCTGCTCCGTTTCCGGACGCAACTCGCGGCCCAGCTTGCGGTAGATCCCACCGATCGTGGTCCACGGGTTCTGCATGAAATCAGCGAACTGAACGTCGATCATCCGGTCGGCGGGCACCACCGCGCTGTCGCGCCACGCCATTCCGCGTTCCAGCCCCACGACGATCTCCTCATAGGACTGCGCCGCGCATTCGGCGATGTTCGACTCGTCGCTGCCCATCCGCCGCAAGTGATGGGTCAGGGCGGCGATCGACGAGATGACGTTGAGCGGATCGCGATGCGTCTGCACGATCAACGCGTCCGGGTATTCGGCGATCAGTTTGTCGAGCTGCCATAGATGTGCCGGTGATTTCAGCAGCCATTGCCCCGGAACACCGGATTGCAAGTGCTGCAAAAAGATCCGATGGAAACAGTAGGCGCCGGTGTGGTCCGCGTCGTACAGCAGCCAGCGATAGTAGCTCGGCAGCCGGTACTGCACCGAGAAGATCATGCTGGTGAATTCGCTGGCCGTGATGCGGACACACTCCTGGCCCACCAGAGCTCCCATCGGATGAAACTTCAAGAATCCGGGGATGATCTGCTCGGACATCTCGATGCTGGCCTGGGCCTGCGCAATGCGTGGATCGGTGTGATAAGTCTCGGGCTGCGGCACCGGACAGGGCGCGTCGACCTCCCACGTCAGCGGGGCGCGCAGGTCGGGGTCCTGGGCCAGCAGGTCGTAGAGGATCGTCGTCCCGGTGCGGGGCTGACCGACGATGAAGATCGGCGATGTGATTGGCTTGGCCGCGATCTCGGGATGCTCCTTGCGCCACGCGATCACCCCGAGCCGGTTCGCCAAGGCGCGGAGGAGATCCAGATGCGCGATCTCCACACCGATCGGCGACAGCCGCGCCTCGTTGATCAAACCGTCGGCCACCCGCTCCAGTCCGGGCCGCCACCCCGGCTCGCCGAAGTCGTCGCTGTCGGCCTGCTCGCAGGCGAGCGCCACGAGGGCGTCCGGGTCGAATCGTTGCTCGAGGGTCATGCGGGTGCGCCGCCCACGCGGGCGCTGCGCACCGTGACCGCGACATCGGGCGGGCTGGGGTTGTCCAGCCAGCGCACCACCACAAACCCGCGGTGCCGACCGCCGGTGTCCAACCAGTGCCCAAACCCGAAGTCCTGCGCGGAGATCGCGATCTGCACGCGACCGTCGGCGTCCGGCCGTACGGCGCGATTGGTCACCGAGCTGTGTCGCCGGCGCGGCTCCAGACACTCGTGCCAGATGCTTTCCAGCGTGACGTTCCAGTACCGGGTGTCCGGCGGCGCAATGTCGAGGACCAGCGCTTGATGGGGCTCGAGCCGAAATGTGCCCAACATGTACAGATTGTCCGGTGTGGTGTCGGCCGCCCCGAGATCGGCCGCCTCGGCGGTGAGCAACGTGTTGGGTGTCTGCAGCAATTCGGGCTTGATCCAGCGGTGCAGCGTGGTGAGTTTCATCAGGGACCACGCCATTGCGGTGAACTGCTCGGCAAGCTCGCCGTCGCCGAGCACCACGACCGGGTCGGGATCGAGTGCCTCGATCCGCAGGGTGGCCGGATGTTCGGTGTCGCGATCGCCGATGTACTCGCGAACCACGACCGAGGACGCGTCGTCGGGAATCTGGACCCATTGCGCGCCTTGCAGATCCGGGCGATCGACCGGTTCGTCGGGCGAGAGCACCAGCGCGAATCGGCCGGAGTCCAGCTCGAGGTTGGCGTCGCCGACATAGTTCGACATCCGCCGGGGAGTCAGACCGGTGCCGGCCAGGATCTGAAACCCGAGATAGGCGGTCGTGCCGCGGGTCCCGGTGATCCGGTAGCGGCGGTCACCGCGGATCATCGCCAGGAAGTAATTGCCGTCGGGGTTGGGCCCCCCGATCATCCTGGTGTCCGAGCACATGTCGAAAAACGCCGGCCGGGCGGTGTCGGCCTCCACGGCCATCTGGGAACACAGCGACGAGACCCGGGCGATCACCCGCAGGCCCTCGAGCAGCTCACGCTCGGATTCGGCATCCTCGGTCACGATCTTGGTGACGTCGCTGATCATCTGCTGGAAAAACTGCCAGGCGGCGCGCGACTGCGGCGCTAGGTCACCCGAGGATGCCGCCGCCAGATTTTGAGACATAGTCTCATGCTAGGGCCGGGGCGGTCCGCACACGTCGTTTTGATCGAATCCCGTCGGGGCTTGCGATCACTCGAAGTGTGACTTGGCGATCTGCCCGTGCACACCGACCGTGCGGTCGACGACCTGGGAGACGGTGAAGTCCGCGGCGGCGGACAGGTACGCATATGCCGTCGCGCGATCCATGCCCTTGTCGGTCTCCAGGAAGTCCAGCGCATTGACGACCGCTCGGCGCATCGCCACGTCGAGATCGGCGGGCTGCCCGTCCCGCCCGGCGTCGGGGCTGGAGAGCCCGATCGGCACCCAGAGATCGGCGGTTTCGCCGAAGGGGTAGCGATAGGCCACCGACGGGGCATCGCCGGATCCCGGCTTGCACACGGTGAGCCGGAAGGTGCCGCGCAGCGATCCCTCCATCGCCGTCAGAGCGACCTCACCGTCGCCCATCGCGTGGTGCGGGTCGCCGACATAGAACAGCGCGCCCTCGGCGAACACGGGAAGGTAGAAGGTCGAGCCGACGTTGAGCAATCGAATGTCGATGTTGCCGCCGCCCAGCGTGGGCGGCACCGAATTGGCGCTCGCCGCAGTGAGATCGGAATCCTGTGAGAACGCGACACCCATCATGCCCATGAACGGATTGAGCGGGAATCGGACTGCGGTGTTCCGGTAGCGCATGACGCCACGACCGTTTTCGATGGCGGTGAAGGTGCAGACGTGGCCGTAGTTCGCGGGGTCCGGGTTGGGGCGATGGTCCTGACTCACCGGGGGCATGACCTCGTCGAGGGTGATGCCCGCGGGGGCCCTGCCCTCGGCGGTCTGGGCCAAAGCACCCTTACCGTGCCGACTCGAGACGACACCGTAGGGCACCCGCGGTGTCGCCTCCAGGGTCTCGATCTTGAGCACATCTCCGGGTTGGGCACTCTCGACGAACACTGGACCGGTCACCACGTGGGGCCCGTCTCTGTCAAAATCCCTTAGCGTGCGCCGATATTCGCCTGCGATAGCGATGGCGTCGGCCAGGACGTCGGTCTGCGGCACACCCTTTGCGCCGAAGTACGCGACGGGATCGCGGCCCTGATCCTCGAGGATGCCCTCATGGGAAACCGCGTCGATGGTGATGGTTTCGCCGGACTTCATCTGCAGTACCGGGGTGGCATGCACGTTCGGGACGTAACCCCACAGCACCTGGTCCGGGGTGGACTGCAAATAATGCTGCCCCGCGATCGTTCCCTGGCCCGGCTGCAATACCCGGACGGCACCCGAACCGGCCACCGCTGGCCCGGCTTCACCGACCACGCCGACGCCGCGACGCAGGGCCGCAACGGCATGGTCGAAATCGGGCCGGCCGACTCCCGCGACGACGGTGTCGTGTGCGCTCTGTGCAAAACTCTGGTCCATTGACGATCTCCGGCTTGTCCAATCACTCGGCGTGCTCCACGGAGCCTTGCAGTCATGAATCGGCAGAGCCAATAGGAATTCGTGATGAGCGCCATTCGATTTCCTGATGGTGGCGCACATTACATTCGAGTTCGGCCGGCGGCGAGCCGAATTCGCGGACTCGGGTGCGGGTCCGGCCGGCACGGATATGGTGGGCAGATGTCTGTGTCAGCCACGTCGATGTCCGTCGCGGGACGAAAACGGACCGCGACGCGACAACGCATCGCGCAGGCCGCCGCTCAGCTGGTGCTCAGTCGCGGCCTGGCCGGTGCGACCGTGGATCACATCGCAGAAACGGCCGCGATCAGCCGGGCGACGTTCTTTCGTTACTTCAATTCGAAGGAAGACGCCGTCGCCGAGGGGATGAACAAGCACTGGCTGGACCGGATCACCGCCGCGCTGGCTGCCCAACCCCCGGGATTGAGCGCGGTGGAAGCCGTCGCGGGCGCTTTCGGTGACCTCGGGCGGGAGTTCGGCGAGATCGAGCAACAGGTGCGCGAGTTGGCCACCCTGACTCGCTCCTCGGAGACCCTCGACGCGTGGACGCTACGCATCTATGTGCGCTACGAGGCGGCGATCGCTGAGCTCATTGCGCCGCGAATGCTCGGTGTGGCACAACATGATCCGCGGCCACGATTGATCGGGGCGCTGGCCATGGCGGCGGTGCGCCTCGCGCTCGACGACTGGTTGCGCGACGGGGGATCGTTACCCGATCGGGTGCGCCGCGGATTGGCGGCAATCACCGTCGACTAGCTGTTGGTCAGGTCGAGGCCCGCACGATCAGGCGACCGATATCCGTCGGTTCGCCGCATGGCGCGCCGCGATACCCGATCCGTTCGAAGAGTGCCGCAAGGGCGATGTCGGCGACGGCGCGCGGGTCGAACTGCACCGTGGTCAACGGCGGACTGCTCACCAACCCCATGGGGCTGGCGTCCACGCCGATGACCGCAAGATCGCGCGGGCAGCGCAGTCCCGCTTCGTGAATCCCGTGCAGCACAAGGCAGGCGATGTCGTCGCTTTGGGCGCACACCGCCGTCACCCCGGCGCCCACCCACTCCCGCACCATGTCTGCGGCGTTGTCCACCGTCACCTCGCCCACGGCCAACGGCGGCAGGTCGCGCGCTTTCGCGGCGCGCAACAGGCCGTGGTACCAGTAGTCGCCCAATTGCCGCCATCGCTGAATCGCGGTGTAGGCGAACGCGATCCGTCGGTGGCCGCGGGAGACCAGGTGCGCGATCCGTAGCTCTCCGATGGACCGGCGCGGATCGCCGAGGGCGGGCAGGGTGCCTATCTCGATGGTCGGGATGCCCGCGGACCGCACCACGTTCGAGGCGGCGACGCTCAGCGGAAACAGGCTGATCACCGCCACCGGATCGAGGTTCTCGATCGCGTCGACGACATGCTGATCGTCGTCGGTCTCGAAGACCTGCACCTGTAGCAGACCGCGTCGGGCCAGTTCGGTGGTCATCCGGCTGCCGGCCAGCATCGGCAGCTCGCCCACCGCGACCTGGGGCACCACGTAGAGGACCACACCACTGCGCCCCCGCGCGAGGTTGCGCGCGGCGAGATTGGGTCGGTAGCCAAGCAGGTCGGCGGCACGGTGGACCGCCTCGCGGGTGCGGGCCGAGATGCGACGACCCTCGGCGTTGTTCAATACATAACTGACCGTCGCCGTTGACACGCTGGCCAACCGCGCAACATCGGCGTTGGTGGGCCGCGCCGGCTTATCCGCGGTCATCGCGTCACCTTCCGGGCCGGTCATGCCTCATGGTGGCACGCGGCGACGACCGATTACGCGAGATCCGGCAAATATCCGCCCGGATTGCACCGCCCATTTCTATGGACTAATAGTCCACAGCATCAATTGAATCGCGGCCGGCAAATTGGGCGGTGATTACGGATTCGGTCCGCCGGACGGCATTGACGGGTGCGGGAAGATCATTGTCTACTAGTCGCTGTAGCGAGGGAAGTGTGGCATGGACAAAGACGATCTGATCCTGATCAGTGTGGATGACCACATCGCCGAACCGGCGGACATGTTCGATGCGCACGTGCCCGCCAAGTACAAGCACCTCGCCCCCCAGGTGGTCCTCGAACCGGACGGTATCCAGCAGTGGTACTACGGCCAGCTGCGGGGGCGGAACATGGGCCTCAACGCGGTCGCGGGCAAGCCGCGCGAGATGTACAACATCGACGCCTCGCGCTACGACGAGATGCGGCCGGGCTGCTTCAACGTCGACGAGCGTGTCCGGGACATGAATGCCGGCGGACAATTGGCGGGCCTGAATTTCCCGAACTTCACCGGGTTCTCCGGGCAAGTCCTCAACCAGGGTCCCGACCGCGACGTCAACCTGGTGATGATCAAGGCATACAACGATTGGCACGTCGACGAATGGTGTGCCGCCTACCCGGGCCGGTTCATTCCGTGCGGCATTCTGCCGTTGTTCGACGTCGCCGAGGCGGCCAGGGAAGTCAAGCGGCTGGCCGACAAGGGCTGTCATGCCGTGACGTTCTCGGAGAATCCGGAAGCATTGCAAATGCCCAGCATTCACACCAAGTATTGGTATCCGCTGTTCGAGGCGGTCTGCGAGAACAAGACGGTGTTGTGTACGCATGTCGGGTCGGCATCCCGATCCCCGCAGGTGTCCACCGACGCGCCACCCAGCGTGCAGATGACGGCATCGTCGATGATGAGCATGTTCACCTTCACCGAGCTGATCTGGGCCGAGTTCTGGGCCGACTTCCCCGACCTGAAATTCTCGCTGACCGAGGGCGACGTCGGCTGGATCCCTTATTTCCTGTGGCGGGCCGAGCATGTCTACCACCGGCACTCGGGGTGGACGCTCGCGACCTTTCCGCCGGGCTATGACGGTCCCGCGGACGTGTTCAAGCGGCATTTCTTCACCTGCTTCATCAGCGACAAAGTCGGTGTGCGCAACATGGAGTGGTTCAACGAGGACATGCTGTGCTGGGAATCGGACTTTCCGCATTCCGACAGCAACTGGCCGTTCGCGCCCGAGGACATCATCGCCAACATGGGCCACCTCGACGACGCGACCATCAACAAGATCACCCACGAAAATGCCATGGCGGCATACTCATTCGACCCCTTCCGGCACATACCGAAGGAACACGCCCGGGTCGGCCGGCTGCGCGCGCAGGCCACCGACGTCGACGTGGTCACCCACGTCGGCCGGCAAGCCAGCCAGCGCGACCGCGACGCGTGGACCCGGATGACGCAATTTGCCCTGCAGGCCCAGGCCGCGGCGCAGACGCCGGTGACCGCCGAGGCGTCCGGGATCGCCGGCCGCGCGACGACGCTGGGCAACTGAGCGTGGCGCACGCACCGTTCGACACCTGGCGGGTGCTGGAGCTGTCCAACGGGATCGCCGTGTCCTACGCCGCGAAGATGTTCGCCGACGGCGGCGCCGAGGTGGTGAAATTTGAATCCGCGCAAGGCGATTCACTGCGATCCCGATCGGCCGGCGGGCCGCCCGGGGCCCTGTTCGAATACCTGGCCGCGGGCAAGAGATCGGTCAACGATCCCGCGGCAGCGGCCGCGCTGCTGGCCGGCGCCGACATCGTGCTCACCGACCTGACCGACGGCTGGACGCTCGGCGACATCACGGCGCACACCGGCCCGTCGGCGGTGGTCGTCAGCGTCACCCCGTTCGGGACCGCGGGACCCTATGTCGACGACCGCGTCGTCGCCAATGAGTTCATCCTGCAAGCGATGTGCGGCTCGACGGCCGGGCGCGGCTGGCCGGGCGACGAGCCGGTGCAGGCGGGCGGTCAGCTCGGGGAGTGGCTGGCGGGCTCGTTCGCCGCAGCCGTCGCTGTGGCCGCGGCCCGGCACAGCGTCCGCGGCGGTCCGGGCGAGGTCATCGACGTCTCCACCTACGAGGCGATGGCGATCGCGATGGGCGGGCTGTCCGCCATGTCGGCCAGCGTCCTGGGCGCGGATTCGCTGCTGCGGCAACGCAGTTTGGAACTACCGTCGATCGTCCCGACGGCCGACGGCCTGGTGGGTTTCTGCACGATCACCGCCCAGCAGTTCCAGGACTTCCTGGTCATGATCGACCGTGCCGACCTGATCGACGATGCCGACCTGGCCTCGTTCACCGGCCGCGTCGAGCGTCGCGACGAGTTCCTAAGCATGGTCACCCAGTGGACCGAAGCCAGGACCACACAGGAGATCGTCGATCTCGCGGTGGCCTTCCGAATCCCGGTGGCGCCCATCGGAATGCCCGCGACCCTGCCCACCGTCGACCACTTCGTCGAGCGCGGCGTGTTCGTCGAGTCCGAGCTCGGGGTCCTGCAGCCGCGCGTACCCTACCGCAGCGCGGCCATTGTGACCCGGGCGCCCGGACGGCCACCGCTGCCGGGTGCCGACAACGGTCGCGTCCAGTGGCCGGCACGGCCGCAGGGTCCGAAACTCGCCGACCCGGATGCACTTCCGCTCTCCGACATCAGGGTCACCGACTTCACCGCATTCTGGGCGGGCCCGGTGGCCACCCAATTTCTCGGCGCACTCGGCGCCGACGTGATCAAGCTGGAAGGGGTTCGCCGCCCCGACGGCATGCGATTCTCCGCGGGCCGGCCTCCGGACTGGGACCAGTGGTGGGAATGGGGCCCGGTCTTCTTGTGCAGCAACAACAACAAGCGCGGCATCAGCGTCGAGCTCAGCACCGACGCCGGGCGCGCGCTCGCGCTAGACCTGATCGGTGCCAGCGATCTGGTCATCGAGAACTTTTCCCCCAGGGTGATGCGGCATTTCGGGTTGCAGTGGGACGCGGTGCACGCCGCGAATCCGCGCGCCGTCATGGTCCGGATGCCGGCCTTCGGCCTGGACGGTCCATGGCGAGACCGAGTGGGTTTCGCACAGACGATGGAACAGGCGACCGGTATGGCGTGGATGACCGGACATGCCGACGGCCCACCGGTCATTCCGCGCGGAGTATGCGATCCCCTCGCCGGGTTGCACGCGGCCTTCGCGGCCATCGCGGCGCTGGTCATCCGGGATCGGGAGGGCATCGGGCTGCACGTCGAGTCCACGATGGTGGAGTCGGCCCTCAACGTCGCGGCCGAAATGCTGCTGGAGTACTCCCGCAACGGGATTCGCATGTGCCGACGGGGCAATCGAGGCCCGGGGGCAATGCCCCAGGGTTTGTACCGCTGCCAGGGCGAAGACGAGTGGATCGCCCTGGCCGCGCTGACCGACGCCGCGCGCACTGGCCTGGCCGGGCTCCTCAACCAGCCAGACATTGGCGGCGACGCGGCGAGGTGGGCCGAACGTGTCGACGAAATCGACAAGCTGATCTCGGCCTGGACCGCACGCCGCCCGGCGGCCGAGGCGGTTCGCGCCCTGCGGGCGGCACAGCTGGCCGCCGCGCGGGTGACCGACGCGTCGTCGTTGCTGAGCGACCCGCACCTGCTCGCCCGGGGATTCTGGGAATCCGTCGACCATCCGGTCGTCGGTGAATTCCTATGCACCGGAATGCCTTTCACCTTCGCCGGGAAGCCGCGACGGTGGATCCGCCGAGCCTCACCGAGGTACGGGCAGCACACCCGCGAGGTGTTGGCCGAGGTGCTGGGACGTGGCCCGGACGAACTGGCCCGGTTGCGGGCGGCGGGCGCGACCAGTGACCGACCGGCAGGCTTGTGACATGGCGGTCACGCTGTGCGTACCGCCGCGCGCCGGCGAATTGTGCGCGCCGGTGCGGTTTCTGGTGCGCCGCGAGTCGGTCGTGATGGAACTGACCGCGCGGCACCGCATCACCCGCGTCGAGTGGGATGAGGGCGAGCGCGCGGTGGCGATGGTCGTCGAGATCACCGACCCGCAAACGTCGCGGCCCGTCGACGTGCGCATCGACGTGGTCATCGCCGGAACCCGTGCCACCGACACGCGCACCAGGATGATCGGCACCGTCGTTCGCGACAGAAAGGACTATGAGGTACTCGGCACCTATCTAGGGGTAGTAGCAGATGAAAACTGAAGAGCCGCACGGGTGAGCGCGACCCGCACCGCCGCGATCGTCGGCGTGCACAACACCCGCCAGGGCCGGCGCCTGGACGGTGAGACGTCGCGAAGCCTGGCCGTCCAGGCGATCCGGGGTGCCCTCGACGATGCCGGGCTCACCCTCGACGACGTCGACGGGATCAGCGCAAGCCCACACTCGACGGCGTTGATCTATGACCTGCGCCTCGGCCCGGCGTGGCAGGGACTGGCCTTCGGCGTCGGGATGATCACCGAGGCGGTCACCGCGATCGAACACGGGATGGCCGACGTCGTGGTGCTCGTCGCCGCCCAAGCCGGCGAATACCGTGATCACGAGGCCACCGCGCCGTGGACCCGCCCCGAGAACGAGTTCGTCGCGCCCTGGGGCATGTTCACCACCGCGGAGTTCGCACTGATCGCGCGGCGGCACATGCACGTCTATGGCACCACCCGCGAACAGTTGTCCATGGTGGCGGCGACCATCCGCAACAACGGATCACAGAACCCCGAAGCGGTGTACTACCAACGCGGTCCGTTCACCCCCGACGACATCACCGCCTCGCGCCCGATTGCCGATCCGTTCCACCTGCTCGACTGCGCCACCACCTCCGAAGGCGGTTGCGCGCTGGTGGTCGCCAACATCGACAAAGTCTTGGACAAGGGGGACGTGGCACGCCGCCCCATCTACGTGCTGGGCAGTGGCGCCGATTTCCACGGCCCGTCGTATCAGCACCCACCTGCCTGGGACCTCACCGGCCGCCGGGGCGACCATGTGAACGGCGTCGTCGGCAGACGGGCGGCCGCACGCGCGTTCCGGCACGCCGGAATTCGGCCCGACGATGTCGACGTGCTGGAACTCTACGACCCGTTCTCGTTCGAGATCATTCGTCAGCTGGAGGCTTTCGGGTTCTGCGGCGACGGCGAAGGCGGGCCGTTCGTCGCCGACGGTCACATCGCGATCGGTGGCAGCCACCCGATCACCACCGATGGAGGAACCATGTCGTTCAGTCATGCCGGGTCCAACCCGCAGATGATGCAACGGGCCGTGCGGGCTGTTCAGCAATTGCGCGGTGAGGCGGGGCCGCTTCAGGTCCGGGATGCACACATCGCGCTGTGCAGCAACGGGGGAGCCGGTGCCCTGTTCACCACCGTGCTGCTGCTCGGAGACGAGCCGCGGTGACGCTCTTGCGACCGCAGACCGGTCCACTGCCGCACGCGAGCAGCCCGCTCAGTGTGCCGTTCTGGCAAGGGTGTCAGGCGCAAGAACTGCGCTACCAACACTGCGGCGCGTGTGGGCAGGCCAACTTCCCCCCGACCGAGCACTGCCGCGGCTGTCTGTCCACCCGGCTGCACTGGGCGCGCAGCGCCGGACTCGGCGAAATCTACAGCTGGACAGTGGTTTACCGGCCGGTCACGCCCGAATTCGAACCGCCCTACGCCCCGGCGATCATCACCCTGGACGAGGGGTATCAGATGCTCACCAACATCGTCGGCGTGGCGGCCGACGAGCTGGCGATCGGTATGCGCGTGCGGGTACGGTTCCACGTCGTCGGCCCGGATCTGACGCTGCCCTGCTTCACCAGCGCGAGGTAGTCCACCGTGAGTCCTCGGCGTAGTACCGACGGCCTACCGGCGACGGCCTACCTGGTGCTGGGCGTGCTGGCCGCCAACGATGAACAATTGACCGCCGGGGAGATCAAGATGCGGGCCGAGCTGTCGGTCGGCCACTTCTACTGGTCGCCGTCGGTCAGTCATGTGCGACGCGAACTGAATCGGCTGTTGGCGCGCGGCCTGGTCAGCGAGATCGGTGCCCAGTCCGGCAGGCGCGCGATCACGTTGTACGAAACCACCGAACCCGGACTGGATGCGCTGCGCCGGTGGGTGCAGCACTTTCCGGGCGATGAACAGGTCGTTATCAAGCACCCCGTGATTCTGCGCACCTGGCTGGCACGGGGCGAGGATCCGGAACGCATCGTCGACACCCTGGACCGCCATCTCGACGCGACGCGGGCGCGGCTCGACGAGGCGCTCTGGTCGCGGCAGCGTTCCCGCGAACTCGGCATCACCGAGGAACCCGGACAACGCTTTTCGTTTGCCGTGTTGGACTACGCCATCCGCGGGTTGTACGCGGAGATCTCCAATATCGCACAGCTGCGCGACGAGATCGCCGGCGGCACCAGCCGAGACCCGGTCAGACGGGTGCCCCGGACGAAGGGACAGATGCGCCGTCGTAAACACCGGGGTTAGCGGCATAGGCGGTGCCGCGCGGCTCTCGCACCCAGAGGCGTTCGCCGGCGCCGATCGTCGTGGCCTCGGCGATCAACTGCCGCTTGAGCACTTTGTGGGTGGCCGTGCTGGGCAAGTCGGCGGCCAGGCGCACATAGCGGGGCCACGCCTTGGGGGACAGGTCGGGCTGCGCGCTCAGGAAGGCTTCGAACTCGGCGGGCTCGAGGGTATGGCCGTCGTTGACGACGATGGCCGCCATCACCTGATCGCCCACCCGGCCGTCCGGGACGGCGTACACCGCGACGCGGTTAACCGCGTTGTGGCGCAAAAGAATTCGCTCGATCGGTGCCGCCGCCATGTTCTCGCCGTCTACCCGCATCCAGTCGGCGGTGCGCCCGGCCAAGTAGATCCAGCCCTGCGCGTCGCGGTAGGCGAGGTCGCCGGACCAGTACATGCCGTGGCGCATCCGCTCGGCGTTGGCCGCGGGGTCGTTGTAGTACCCGGTGAAGAATCCCGATCCCGCCGTGTTGACCAGCTCGCCGACGGCCTCGTCGGCGTTGATCAGGGCACCGCTGGCGTCGAAGCGGGCCACCGCGCACTCGGTGACCGTGTCGCTGTGATAGATCGCGACGCCGTCGACGCCTCTGCCGATCGAGCCCTTGGGGGTGCCCTCTTCGCGGATCACGATCACCGCGTTCTCCGTCGAGCCGAAGCCGTCTTCCACCCGCACGCCGAATCGACGACCGAACTCCTCGATGTCCTTGTCGTTGGCCTCGTTGCCGAATGCGACCCGCAGCGGGTTGTCCGCGTCGTCGTCGCGTTCGGGTGTGGCCAGGATGTAGGCGAGCGGCTTGCCGACGTAGTTCATGTAGGTCGCACCGTAGCGTCGGACGTCGTCGAGGAAGTTCGTCGCCGAGAACTTCGCCGGCACCATCGCGGCGCCGGAACACACCGCGGGTGCCCACCCCGCGACGACCGCGTTGGAGTGAAACAGCGGCATCGACACATAGCAGGTGTCCCGGGCGGTGAGGCCGAACCGCTGCACCAGGCTGGTGCCGGCGAACATGGCCATCAGGTGCGACACCTGAACCGCTTTGGGGTTTCCGCTGGTTCCCGAGGTGAAGATCATCATGAACGGGTCCGTGGCGGCAACCTCACGATACGGCACCAGTTCCCCTGCGGCAGCGAGGAATTCGGGCCACTGCGGCGTGGAGGTGTCCAGGATCCGCGCAGTGCCGAGGTCCAGACCCACCAGCAGCTCACGATGTTCGGCGTCGGTCACCACGAACTGGCAGTCGGCCCGGCGGATGTCGGCGGCCAGTGCCGCACCGCGGCGGGTGGTGTTCAGCCCGCACAACACGTAGCCACCCAACCCGGCCGCCGCCATCTGGGTGAGCATCTCGGGTGAGTTACCGAGCAGCGTGCCGACGTGCATGGGACGCCCCGGGTCCGCGGCGCCGATCAGGGCGGCGGCCCGGGTCGCGGCCTGGTCCAGGTGCTGACGCCAACTCCATTGCAGGTCACGGTGCTTCACCGCGACGGCCGGATCCGACCGGCGGCGGCGCAGGAACGCCTGCATGGTGTCGTCAGTCATCGAGATCCACCTTCACCCTGCGTTACCTACGAGACGAGACGGTCCGTCTTATCTTAGCGGTCGGCGCCGCCGGGAAATCCGGATGTCGCCATGCCGGAGTTGAGGAAGCCCGGGTGGCTAGCCGCCCACCATCATCAGGCCGCCGTCGACGGCCAGCAGTTGGCCGGTAATGAAGCCCGATCCCGGTCCGGCCAGGAAGACCAGCATCGGCCCGACATCGCGGGCCGGTTCGCCCAATGTCCCGCCCAGCGGGATCATCATCTTCATCTGCTGGTCGATGAGCGCGGCGGCGTCCGGGCCGAGGAACTCGCGCAGCCGGTCGGCGCCCGGTGTCTGCACGGCCGGTGCCAGCGCGTTGACGGTGATGTCGTCGGACGCCCAGGCCTTGGCCGCCGAACGTGTCCACGCCTGCACCGCGCCCTTGGTCGCGGCGTAGACCGCCGAAATGGGGCTGCCCATAACGGCTTCGGAGGAGCCGAAATTGATGATCCTGCCGCCCCTGGGTTCTTGGTCCTTCATGACCGCGTAGGCCGCCTGATTGGTCAGGATGGTGGCCTTGACGTTGGTGTCCAGCAGGAACGAAATATCCTCGGCACCGACGTATCCCGGTATGCCCGCCTGCCACAGCCCGGCCGCGTTCACCAGGACGTCGAGCCCGCCGAGCTGCGCGGCGGCGTGCTGGACCATGGCCGTGACGGCGTCGGCGTCACGGACGTCGCACTGGATCCAGGTGGCCGCGAGGCCATCCGGCGGCGGCGTCCGGTGATACGTCGCGGCCACCCCGGCGCCCGCTGCGGCGAGCACTTCGACGGCGGCCGCACCGATTCCGGTTGCGCCGCCGGTCACCAGGATTCGCCGACCGTCGAGCGGCTGCGTCACGTCTGACATGGCCGAAACGGTATACGGCCGGCACAACGCTCACTATCCCGGGACAAGCTGGCTAGGTGTGCACCGCGATCGTCGAGAGCAGATCGGCGAGCGCGTCCGGCCGGTCCAGCATCGAGAAGGTCCGCGCCCCGTCGATGACTTCGAGCTTGGCGTGCGGAATGGTCGCGGCCAGCCGTTCACCGTAGGCGAGGTCGAAGAACACGTCGTCGCGCGACCAGGCGATGAGTGCCGGCTTGTCGAATTCAGGGAGCCGGGCGGCGACGTCCAGGGTCACCTCGGGACGCAGCGACAGGGTCAGTTGACGTAGGTCCTCGGCGATGGCGCGGTCGGCGAGACCGGGACGCACCCACGCCTCGGTGAGGTCGTCGATGTTGCGATGCGCGAGTCCGTCGTAGGCGCGCTTGCGCGCCGCGGGCACCCGCATGGCCTGGGCGACGGCCCGGAACGTGGTCTTCGCCTTGGCGGCCAGGATGACCGGCTTGAGGATCGGCGGCGGAAAGTGTTCGAACGCATCGCAACTCGTCAGTACGAGCGCACCGAGGCGCTGCGGGTGATGCACCGCGACCAGTTGGGTTACCACACCGCCGGTGTCGTTGCCGACCAGCACCACATCATCGAGGCGCAGGGCGGCCAGCGTGTCGGCGACGATGCGCGCGACACCGCCGACGGTGCGGTCGGCGCCGGGGCGCAGCGGTTGTGGGTGGGCACCGAGCGGCCAGGTGGGGGCGATGCATCGCAGGCCGCGGTCGGCCAGGCGTTCGCTGACCGGGCGCCACAATTGTCCGCCCATCATGTAGCCGTGGACGAACACGACCGGCCTGCCGTCTTCGGGTCCGGTTGCTTCGTAATGGATGGTTCCGGCACTAATGTCGATCGTCGACATGAAAGGCTCCTTCGTCGGGATATATAGTTACAAACAGGCTGTCTGTTCGTAAGTTACCAACAGGTTGTATGGAAAGCAAGAGACGGACTCAGGTAGAGCGCTCCGCGGCGACCCGCGACGCGCTGATTGCGGCTGCCCGTCGCCTGTGGGGCGAGCGGGGCTACGCGGAGGTAGGCACGCCCGAGATCGCGCTGACCGCCGGCGTTACCCGCGGGGCGATGTATCACCAATTCGCCGACAAGGCAGCGCTATTCAAGGATGTCGTCGAAGTCGTCGAACAGGACGTGATGGCGCGGATGGCCGGCGTGGTGGCCGAATCGAACGCGGCGACACCGGCTGACGTGCTCCGCGCCGCGCTCGACGCGTGGCTCGACGTCTCCGCCGATCCCGAGGTGCGCCAGCTGATCCTGCTCGACGCACCCAGCGTGCTGGGGTGGGCCGGATTCCGCGACGTCGCCCAGCGTTACAGCCTGGGCATGACCGAGCAGATGCTCAGCGAAGCGATCAAGGCGGGCCAACTGGCGCGGCAACCGGTGCGACCGCTGGCGCAGGTGCTGATCGGTGCACTCGATGAGGCGGCCATGTTCATCGCCACTTCCGATGATCCGAAGCGGGCCCGGCGCGACACCCGCCAAGTACTGCACCGGTTGATCGACGGCATGCTGCACGACCCGACACGTTGAGTTCAGACCGGCCCCCTGGGCGCTCATACTGCTGGGTGAAAGCGGCACTCGGTTGCTGGTCCGCGAACGCGACGCAGTGCGTCGTGGCCGTGCGGGAGCCCTGGGACAGAGGACCAGTGACCCTAGGCGTGGGCGGCACTCGAATCGACAATCGCACCATGTCAACAGTTGGTGGCGAACGCATGCTCATCGAAGAGGCCGTTCCGACGTTCGACGCGATGATCGCCGAACACGTGGTGGTCGCCGCTGACCCGGCGACCGTTTTTCGGGCCGCACGGGGCCTGGACCTGCTCACCGTGCGTACGCCGCTGCTAGCCGCATCGATGTGGATCCGCGTCGTGCCGGCGCGATTGCGGGGCAAGGCCGCCCCGGCGCCACCGCGACTGGTGATAGCCGACAACGCCGGACTGCCGGGCTGGCTACTGCTGGGCGAACTCCCCGACCGTGAGCTCGCCTTCGGCGCGGTGGGCAAGTTCTGGCAGCCCGTCATCGAATGGCGTGACGTGGCGTCCGCGGATTTCCGGGGTTTCGCCGAACCCGGTTGGGGAAAGATCGCCGCGAACTTCTCGGTAGTGCCCTACGGTGAACGTCACACCCTGCTGAGCTACCAATGCCGAACTGTCACAACCGATCCGGGCAGCCGTCAAAAGTTCCTGAGGTACTGGTGGCTGATTCGTCCGTTCGTCGCACACATCATGCGTGCCACGCTGCGCACGATCAAGGGCGACGCTGAAAGACGCTGAAAAAGGTGCACGAGTCGACTGTGGTTAGGGCGTTCTGAGGAACACGTCGTTGAGCGTGACCGTCCGCAGATTCCGATCGCGGATGGTGTCGACCAGTTGCGGATACACGTGGGTGACCGGCAGATGGTTGAGGTGACCGATCACGATCGACTGGGGGGTGAAGTACTCGTCGGCCATCTTGAGGATGTACTCCTCGGTGATCAGCGTGGAATCCGACAGCGAACCCGACCACAGCGTGGGGACGGTGTACCCGAGGTAGGACGCGACGGCGTCAACGGTGGCGTTGCGCTTGGCGTAGGGCGGCCGGTAATACGGCTTCGCGCCGACGCCGTAGGTCTTCTTCAGAAAGTCGTCGTTGCGTTTGAGTTCCTCGGCGACCTTGGTTTCGGGCACGGAAGTCAGGTCCGGATGCGACCACGTGTGGTTGCCCAGCTGAATCTGCCCCGACTCGACCAGCGGCCGCAGCAGATCCAGATTCTCGGTCCAGGAGCTGTAGATGCCGTTGACGAAGAACGTCATCCGCAGGCCGGTGTCCTTGGCCAGCTGGGTGTAGGCCCGCACGACGTCGCTATTGACGCCGTCGTCCAGGGTCAGTGCGAGCAGATCGCCGTCGCCGGGGAGCTTCATCAACGCACCGCCGCCGGGCAGCGGAATGCGGGCACTGAGCGGGGGCGGCGGTAACAGGCCGGCCGGCGAGGGCGCCGCCGGACCGGAGGTCGCGGTCGACCCGAGCGGGGCTTGCGCGTAGGTGCGCGGTTGCGGATCGACGATGAGGCGGGCCAGGCCGACGCTGGCGACGGCGGCCGCGGCCAGCGAGCCCAGGAAACGACGGCGCCTCATCTCGTCCATGGCACGGCCTTGTTTGCGGGGCGGCGGTGCTCGGGCGGGTCCGCCTGCGGATCGCCTACCTTGCCAAACTTCGCAGCCACAGCAGCGAACCGTATCACCGCCACCCTGGATATGTCGGTTTCGTTACGGGAGGGTCAGCTGTGAATTCTTGGCGAGAAGCGGCGCCGAGCTGCGATGGTCACGGTGTGGTCTCGAACCGGTCACGGATCAGTGCGGCTCGCCGGTAGCTCGTTGCGGCAACCGCGTCGGCTCGACACCGGGCGTCCCCAGTGTCGAGGCGAGCCATGGCAATGATGCGTCGAATGCCTGGGCGGCGAACGGCCAGTCGTGTTTGCCCGGCTGGGTCACCACCGCACAACTGATTCCGTTGGCCTTGGCGATCGTGCACAGCGCGTGGGCGGCCGCGTCTTGACCTTCCGGGTTGGCCGCGGCCGTACTTGCCAGGCTCAGGTCGGCCGCCTGGGCGACGTTGTGCGCGCCCGGTGGGGTGGGGATGTCGAACCATCCGGACAGCCCGGTGTAGCGGCCGTGCCGGGTCATGACGGTGAGCGGGTCGAACTCGATCCAGGCGGCGGTGTCGCCGCCGAACAGTTGGGCGATGGTCTGGTCCTTGCCGCCGATGTTGGGCCGCAAATCGCCGGCGATATCGACGAATGCGCTGAACAGCTCCGGATGCATGACGGCCAGGGTGACGGCGCAGGTGCCGCCCATCGACCAGCCGGCGACACCCCAGTTCGCCCGCTCGGCGCTGACGCCGAAGTTGGACACGACGAACGGGATCACCTCCTTGGTCAGGTGGTCGGCGGCGTTGCCGCGGCGTCCGTTGACGCATTCGGTGTCGTTGTCGAATGCGCCCGTGGGATCGGGGAAGACGAAGACCGGCGCGAAACCGTGATGGCGGGCGGCGAATCCGTCGATGGCGGTGAAGGCGCCGCCGGGCCCGAGCCAGTCGGACGGAAGGTTGAACGCCGAGCCGATCATCATGACCGTCGGGAGCCGGGGCGGGGGGTTGGTGTTGAACCATGCGGGGGGCAGGTAGACGAGTTCCTGCCGATGCGGGAAGTGGGATTTGTCGGAGTCGATGTTCACCGGCACCACGACGCCCTTGTCCGGCTTGGTCCCCGCGACCTGCATGGCGGTGACCTGCAGCCGGTCAATCTGATCGGGCAGCGGCCCGCTCGTCACGTGGTTCCATGCCGCGAACACGGTGGGGAAATAGCCAACCCAGAGGTTCAGGGACATGCCCGCGCACAGCACGCACAGCGGAACCGACACCACGGCGAGCGCCCGGCGCCACCAGCGCGCGCCCTTCCAGCCCAGCAGCAGGACCGCGGCGGTCACTCCGCTCATCGCGATCCACAGCCACAGGGTCTTCGGCGCCGGATCGCCGGCGACCCCGAGCGAGACGATGTACCAATACGCCAGGGCCGCAACGGCCGCCCCGGCGATCAGCGCCACCGGCAGGGCGCGCTGCCACCAGCCGCGCCGGCGCCAGTCGATGACGATCACGGCAACTAACAGCGCCAGTGCTTGTGCGGCGAGCGGCGACCAGCCGTGCAGCAGGGACAGTTGTCCGACGAATTGGGGCAAGCGAGCAGACCTCAGAAGCTGTGAAACCCGGTAGGCCAGACCAACTATCCCATATCGCCGGAACGGATCGTGCTCGCGAAGGAGCGCAGCCGCAAGCTGTTTGCGACGACGAAGACACTGGAGAATGCCATCGCCGCGCCGGCCAGCATGGGGTTCAGCAGGCCCGCCGCGGCGAGCGGGATCGCGGCCACGTTGTAGCCGAACGCCCAGAACAGGTTCATCTTGATGACGGCCAGCGTCTTGCGGGAGAGCAGGATCGCGTCGGCGGCGGCACGTAAATCGCCGCGTACCAGGGTCAGATCGGCGGCCTCGATGGCCACATCCGTCCCGGTGCCCATCGCCAGGCCCAGATCGGCGGTCGCCAGCGCGGCGGCGTCGTTGACCCCGTCGCCGACCATTGCGACAACCTTGCCCTCGGACTGCAGGCGCGCAATCACGGCGACCTTGTCAGCGGGCAGGACCTCGGCGACGACCTGGGCGATCCGCAGCTCGCCGGCGATGCGGTCGGCCACGATCTCGTTGTCGCCCGTCAGCAGGATTGGGGTGAGGCCGAGCCGCTTGAACTGCCGGACGGCCGCGGCGCTGGTGGGCTTGACGGTGTCGGCGATCACGAGCACCCCGCGGGCGCTCCCGTCCCAGCCGACGGCGACCGCGGTCTTGCCTTCGCTCTCGGCGCGAGCCTTGGCGGTGACCAGCTCCGGCGTCAGTGCCGGGTCCAGGCACCCAGACCGGTCGGCCAGCAGATTCTCCCGTCCGACGACGACGGTGTGGCCCTCGACGACGCCGTGCACGCCCTTGCCCTGCACATTGGTGAAGCCTTCGGCCGCGGGCAGCGCGCCGAGTTCGGCGGCGGCGGCTTTTGTGATCGCCCGGCCGATGGGGTGCTCGGAGGCGTCCTCGAGTGCTCCGGCGTAGCGCAACACCGTCGCGCGGTCGACGCCGGGCGCGGTGATGACCTCGACGAGATTCATCCTGCCGGTGGTCACGGTGCCGGTCTTGTCCAGCACGATGGTGTCGACCGCGCGGGTGGATTCCAGCACCTCGGGTCCCTTGATCAGGACGCCGAGTTGCGCCGCGCGACCCGTGCCGACCAACAGCGCGGTCGGCGTGGCCAGCCCCAACGCGCACGGGCAGGCGATGATCAGCACCGCCACCGCCGACGAGAACGCCGCGGCGGCACCGAACCCCGCCACCAGCCACGCCACCAGGGTGGCCCCGGCGATCCCGACGACGATCGGGACGAAGACGCCGGAGATGCGGTCGGCGAGCCGTTGCACGCTGGCCTTCCCTGATTGCGCCGCTTCGACCATCCTGGCCATCTGCGCCAGCTGGGTGTCGGCTCCGATGCGGGTGGCCCGCACGACCAGACGTCCACCCGCGTTGACGGTGGCGCCGGTGACCGCGTCGCCCTCGCCGACCTCGGTCGGGACGGACTCGCCCGTCAGCAGCGCGGCGTCTACGGCCGAGGAGCCGGACACGACGATCCCATCGGTCGCGATCTTCTCGCCGGGACGTACCACGAACAGGTCGCCGACCCGAAGCTGCTCGATTGGAATGCGACTTTCGGCGCCGTCCATGTCGGGACGCAGCACCGCGACGTCCTTGGCGCCGAGCTCGAGCAGCGCGTGCAGCGCGGCACCGGCGCGGCGCTTTGCACGCTTCTCGAAATAGCGCCCGGCGAGCACGAACAACGTCACCCCGGCCGCGACTTCGAGGTAGATGTTGCCCGTCGCGTCACCGCGGGCGGCCGTCAGCACGAAGCCGTGGTGCAGGTGCCGGTGGCCGGCCGTCCCGAACAGCAGCGCGTAAAGCGACCACCCGAACGCCGACAGCGTGCCGACCGAGATCAAGGTGTCCATGGTGGCCGCGCGGTGCTTGAGGTTGGCCCAGGCGGCGGCGTGAAACGACCAGCCGGCCCAGCCGACCACCGGTGCGGCGAGCGCCAGCGACACCCACTGCCAGTACCGGAACTGCAGCGCGGGGACCATCGCCATGGCGATCACCGGCGTCGCGAGCACGACCGCGGCAAGCAGCCGATTGCGCAGCGACGCCAGCTCGCGGTCGTCGGCGCGGCCGGCCTCCTGGCGCAGTCGCGGCAGCACTGCGGAGTATCCAGCCTTTTTGACCTCGTCGACCAGCACCTGCGGGTCGTAGCCGGGCGGCACGGCGACGGTGGCCCGTTCGGTCGCGAAGTTCACGGCGGCCGTCACGCCGTCGAGGCTGTTGAGCGCCTTTTCCAGCCGGGCCGCGCAGGAGGCGCACGACATGCCGCTGATGTTCAGCTCCACGTTGCCCACCGCTCGCGTCACCATGGCGCTCCTTTCCAATACCCCCAGGGGGTAATTTCTCTAGCTCTCTTATACACCCCTCGGGGCGGCAGCGTCGAAGAGTCGCTCCGCCGGATACCGAAACGATTCTGCCCGCCGGACGACACGGGTGGGCGCCGGGCGCCCACCGTCGGGCCCCAGGTATCGGACCCAGCCGGCGGCGCATTCGGCGCCCCGGTACTACGGGTGAAGGTCGACCGGCGCCACCCTCGTCGGGTTTGCCGCGCCCGCCGGTGCAGTCGCGCCGGTGAGCCCGAACCGCAACGTTTGCAACCCCCGCGCGGGTCTACGCTGCCGGGTAGCGGAAGGAGATTCTCATGACCGTCCTGATCGTCGAAGCAGGACCGCATCAAGTGAGTAGGTCGGTCGACGTGGCCGCGCCGGCCGCCCAGCTATACGAATTGGTGGCCGACCCCCGGCGGCATCCGGAGCTGGATGGGTCGGGCACGGTTCGCGGCAACATCACCGCACCCGAGGTGCTGACAAAGGGCGCCAAATTCTCCACCAGCATGAAGATGCTGGGCGTGCCGTATCGCATCACCAGCACGGTGACCGCGCTCAAACCGCACGAACTGATCGAATGGCGCCATCCCCTGGGGCACCGCTGGCGGTGGAAGTTCGAGCCGCTCGGCCCGAACCTGACCAGGGTCACCGAGACCTTCGACTTCCGTGACGCGGGCACCCTGAAGAAAAAGTTGAAGTACTACGAGCGAATGGGATTCGCCAAGGCCAATGCGTCGGGCATCGAGGCGACGCTGGCCAGGTTGCGGGATCGTTACCCGGCGAACTGAACGCGGCGCGGCGGGGAATCGTAAGCGTCGTAGGCATTAAGCCCCTGCCCCGTCGAAAGGACGTCTATCGATGACCGCTAGCCGGACCGTCGCACTCACACCCCACTTGTCGGATTCACTGACCCGGGCGGGTCATCTGATCAGCCGTTACGGCCTGGTGATCGTCTTGGCCTGGATCGGGTTCGGCAAGTACATCAAGATGGAATCCCGTGTCCTGATCCAGCACAGTCCCCTGATGAGCTGGATCTACGACTTTCTCAGTTTCACCGCGGTTGCACGCGCGCTGGGGACGATGGAAATCGTTGCGGCCCTTCTCATCGCGCTGTACCCGATCTGGCCGCGGGTGTCCGCGCTGGGTAGCGCTCTGGCGATCGTACTGTTTTTGGGCACGCTGAGCTTTCTGTTCACCACCCCGGGGGTGGTTGCCTACCACGCCGCCGGGTTACCGGTGCTCTCGGCGCTGCCGGGGCAATTCCTGCTCAAGGACCTGGTGCTGATCGGCGTCGCGGTGTGGACGCTCGGTGAGGCGCTGCGCAAACAGCGTTCCGCGGATCATCCGCTTGGCTGAGGTCAGCGCGGCCCGGTAGGCCTGCGGCCGTAGGCTGTCGGCCTGCTCGGACAGTCCCCGCACCAACGCGCAGATAGCCTCGGCCGCCGACCGGGTGTCGGTCTCGGCACAGAGCGTGCCACTGCTGCGCGCCTCGCCGACGATTTCGGTGACGACGTCGTGTAAGGCCCTGGATCCGGGGTATTCTGCGGCGCCGCAACGGGATTGGGCCGTGCTCTCGGCGCGCAGCGCGCGCAGGAAACCGGTCAGGTAGGGATAGTCACGGATCAACCGGGCGGACTCGTCAAGTACCGCGTCGATCCGGTCGGCGACATGGTCGTGCTGCTGACCGGCCGACCGCAGCCGGGGCGCCACGATCGCCTCGATCTCCTCGCCGGTCGCCGTCAGCAGCGCCGACTTCGTCGGGAAGTAGTGGTACAGGCTGCCGCTGGTCATGCCCGCGGCCCGCGCGATCTCGCGGATCGTCGCCTGGGAGTAGCCGACCTCGGCCACGCAGCGCATGGCGGCGGTGATGATCCGTCGCCGGGTCTGCTCGCTATCCGCTCCCACGGGGCGACCCAGCGTGGTCATGTCTCGTCCGGGCGATGCACGCCGTTGTCGCGACGAATTCGCCAGATACGCTTGCGCCGCGTCAAGAAGTAGTCCGCCGTGAGGCTTTCGCCGAGGCGCCAACCGCGCCACCTGGCCAGCAGACACAGCCCCGCGCCGACCGCGATCCCGGCCAGCTCGCCGTAGGGCGCCAGGCCGTGGCGGGCCAGCAGTACCACCGCGGCGCTGGCCGCCACCGCCGGCGTCGCATAAAGGGTGTTGCCGCCGAAGATCGCCGGGGTGCGATGCACCGCCAGATCGCGCAATGCCCCACCGCCGACGGCGCTGACCGTGCCGAGTAAAACAGCTGGGAGCCAAGACAATCCGGCTGCAAGCGTCTTCTCGGCACCGGCCACGGCCCAGGTACCCAAGGCCAGCGCATCGATGACCGGATAGGTCAGTGACCAGAGTCGGGCGCGCAGCGGTATCAGAAACGCGACGGCCGCTCCCAGCAGGGCGATCACCACGTAACGCGTGTCGGTCAAGGCCACCGGCGGTCCGTGCTGCAGCAGCGTATCGCGGATCACGCCGCCGCCGAGTCCCGACAGAATCGCGAGCGCGACGAATCCCACGGGGTCCATGCGGAATTCGCGGGCCACCACGCCACCGAGCACCGCATTGACGAACACACCCGACAGGTCGATGGCCCGGGAAAGCTCGCCCAATGCGGGGTTCACGGACGCTCACCCACCGCGCACCTCCGGGAATCAATCGGTGGATCAAATATATTCGACTGCGGAACTACGCCCAGGGTCGAAGGGTGGGCAACCATGCGACCGAGCAACCGACGGGGTCGTCCCGTTGGTGCCGACGGAGACGAGACCCGCCGGCGCATCACCGCCGCGACCATGAAATGCGTGGCCGAGGTGGGGTATGCCCGGGCCACGATCCGTGAGATCGCCCGCACGGCGGGGGTGACCAGCTCGACGCTGTACAACTACTTCCCGAACAAGTCCGCGTTGATCGAGGCGGCCGTCGCGGCCAGGACCGACACCGCGATGCCGCGGCTGCGCCGTGCCGCTGATGGCCCCGGTGACCCGGGCGACCCCGGCCATCCCGGCCACCCCGGCAATATTGTCGCGCGGTTCGAAGCGGTGCTCGACGAATGCGGCCGGCTGATGCGCGAGTACCCGGACCTGGCGGCGTTCGAGTTCGCGATCCGAGCCGAGGCGTCGTTGCCGCGGAAGCCGAAGCCTCGAGGCAAACCCGAAGATCGGGGGTTCGAGGCGTTTCGCGCCCTTATCGACGGGGTGGTCAGACAGGCGCGCGAGCGCGGCGAGCTCGATGCTCAATCCGATCCGGCGGGCGTAGTCGCGGCGATTTATGCACTCGTCTACGGCCTGACGGAGCTGGCCGCCACGCTGCCCGCCGAGGACTACCACGCCGCGCTGGGCGCGGCAAAAGTACTGGTCCGGGGCACCCTGCTGGGGACCGGCAAACCTCCTCCTTGATGCGATCAAGCGGTTGATTTCCTTGATACGATCAAGCGATTGATTATAGAGTTGATCCCGACGAAGCGGAGTGGGGACTTGACCGAAATTGTTGGGAGCGCATTCGACGTCGACGCGCTGCGGCGCAAGTATGCGCAGGAGCGCGCCCGACGCCTGCGTCCCGACGGCATCGACCAATATGTGGAGATCGCCGGCGAATTCGCCGCATTCGCCGAAGACCCGTGGGCCGACGCGAAATTCAGTCGCCAACCGCGCACCGACGAAGTCGACGTGGCGATCGTCGGCGCCGGCTTCGGTGGGCTGCTGACCGGTGCGCGGCTACGCGAACTCGGCGTCGAGAAGGTGCGCTTGATCGACCGCGCCGCCGACGTCGGCGGCACCTGGTACTGGAACCGTTACCCGGGCATCGCCTGCGATGTCGAGTCTTACGTGTACATGCCCCTGCTGGAGGAACTCGGCTACCTGCCCACCGAAAAATACGCCAAGGGCGCGGAGATTTTCGCGCACTGCCAGCGCATCGCCCGGCGCTACGACCTGTACCGCGACGCATGCCTGAGCACAGAGGTACGCGAAATCCGCTGGGATGCAACCCAATCGCGCTGGATTGTCCGCACCGACCGCGGCGACGTGATGCGCGCCAAGTTCGTCTCGATGGCCAACGGCTATCAGGCGAAACCCAAATTGCCCGGCATCCCCGGCCTCGGATCGTTCGGCGGCCACGCCTTTCACACCAGCCGGTGGGACTACGGCTACACCGGCGACAAGCTGCAGAAGCTGGGCGGCCTGCGGGTCGGCATCATCGGCACCGGTGCCACCGCGATCCAGTGTGTGCCGCATGTAGGGGCCGCCGCCGGGCACCTCTACGTCTTCCAGCGCACGCCGTCGTCGGTCGATGTGCGCGCCAATCGGGCCACGGATCCCCAGTGGGCCAGCACGTTACGGCCCGGTTGGCAACGCCGGCGCATCGAGAACTTCCAGATTTTGACCGCGGGCGGCCAGGCGCCCGAGGATCTCGTCGCCGACGCCTGGACGAGCATCACCCGCAAACTGCCGGTGATGCGGCACGACAGCGACGGGACGGCGGACGGGGCGCAGCGCAGCCGCGACGTCGAGCTCGCGGACTTCGCCAAGATGGAGGAGATCCGGGCCCGGGTCGATGCCATCGTGACCGACCGGGCCACCGCCGAGGCGCTCAAACCGTGGTACGGGTACTTTTGCAAACGCCCCTGCTTTCACGACGAGTACCTGCAAACCTTCAACCGCGACAACGTAACCCTGGTCGACACCCGCGGTCGTGGTGTGCAACGGATCACCGAGGCCGGGGTGGTGGTCGACGGGCTGAGCTACGAGCTGGACTGCTTGATCTTCGCCACCGGCTTCGAGGTGGGCACCGACTACTGTCGGCGCACCGGGTTCGAACTGATCGGTCGCGACGGCGTCACCCTCACCGAGCGGTGGCGCGACGGCGTCCGAACCTTCCAGGGCTTGTGCACCAACGGTTTTCCGAACTGCTTCATCGAAAGCATCGCCCAGGCCGGGTTGACGGTGAACTTCCCGTACCTGCTCGACGTGCAGGCCCGCCACGCGGCCTGGATCATCGCCTGGGCCCTGCAACACAAGGCCACCGAGATCGAAGCGACACCGGCCGCCGAGGCCGCGTGGGTCGACACGGTGGTTGCCCGATCCGCCGCCTCCGCCGAGCGGGCCGAGACCTGCACACCGGGCTATTACAACCGGGAAGGCCGGGCCGACGCCAAGACGCGGCAGGGCAGCTTCTTTTTCGGCGCGCCAACCGAATACGCCGACATCCTGCGGGACTGGCGGGGGGGCGGCGGTCTGGTCGGTCTCGAGGTTCGCGGCGCCGAGGCCGAGCCGTGACATACCTGCTGGGGCGCGTCCGGGCGGCGACGCGACACCGGCGCCCGCCGAAGGTGGCCATCATCGGCGCCGGTTTCGGCGGGTTGGCCGCGGCGGTGGCGTTGCGGCGCGCCGGCATTGACGACCTGGTGATTGTCGAGGCCGACGACGGCGTCGGCGGTACCTGGCGGCGCAACACCTATCCCGGCGCCGCTTGCGATATCCAGAGCCACCTGTACTCGTTCTCCTTCGCCCCCAACAAATATTGGAGCCGCACCTATGCGCGCCAGCCCGAGATCCTGGCCTACCTGGAGGCGGTGGCCGACGATTTCGACCTGCGCCGCCACTTGCGGCTCGGCACGCGGGTGCGTTCCGTGGCATGGAATGCCGATGCTTGCGGCTGGGATGCGCAGCTGGAACATCACGGGCACGCCAGCACATTGAGCGTCGACGTGGTGGTCTGCGCCGTCGGCCTGTTCGGTTCGGTGAAATTTCCCGACCTCACGGGCCTGCGCGATTTCGCCGGTCCCGTCATGCACACCGCGCAGTGGGATCACGACATCGAACTTGCCGACCGGACGGTGGCGGTGATCGGAACCGGAGCCAGCGCAGTGCAACTGGTCCCCGAGTTGGCGAAGACCGCCGGCCGGGTAGTGGTCTTCCAGCGCACCCCGCCGTGGATGGTTCCCAAAGACGACCGACCTTACAGCGCAACGGAATTGGCGCGGTTCCGGCGTAATCCCTTTGCGGTGCCACGCACCCGCTGCCAGATCTGGAAGTTCCAGCACGACAACACCGCGACCTTCGCCGACGACCCGGTTGTCACCGCACGCAGCCAAGTCGCCACGTCGTTTTTGGAGCGCACCGTGGCCGACGCCAGCCTGCGCGCCGCCTTGACGCCGGACTACCCGTTCCGCTGCAAACGCGTGCTGCTCGGCGACGAATATTACCTTGCGCTGCAACAGGATAACGTCGCTCTCGTCACCGACCCCATCGAACGGATCACCCCGACGTCGGTGCTCGCCGGCACCGGTGCCGTCGACGTCGACGTGATCGTGCTGGCCACCGGATTCGAGACGGCGCGCTACCTGTCGGGCATCGACGTGGTGGGGCGCGGTGGCCGCCAGCTGCACGAGCACTGGGGCGATGATCCCCGCGCGTATCTGGGCGTCGCGGTCGGCGGGTTCCCTAACTTCTTCATGCTGTACGGGCCCAACACGAACCAGGGCGGAAACTCGATCGTCTACATCCTGGAGGCGGGTGCGCGGCTGGTGGCCAGCGCGGTGACCCGACTGGCCCGTCGAGGCGGCTACCTCGAGGTGCGGCCCGAGGCGGAAAGACGCTACAACGACCGACTCTCACGGGATCTGGAACGGACGATCTGGACGCGCTGCGACAGTTACTTCCGTTCGCCGACGGGGCGCATCGTCACCCAGTGGCCGTACACCGAGCTGGAATACGCCCGCCGCACATGGCGCCTGCGGCCCCGAGATTGGTTGCATTACACCGGCGCCGGGCCGGCGTGGCGGGCACAGCCGAACGGTCTTGTCGGCAGCCGGTAGGCACCTACCCGGTCTGGTCGCCGGCCGCTACCCCGGCACGCTCGGTCATCGAGGCGACCACGCCACCGTCGTTGAGGATGTCGGTGCCGGTGAGGTAGCCGGCCTTGTCGCTGGCACAGAACGCCAGCAGCTCGCCCATCTCCGCGGGCGTGCCCCAGCGTGGGATGGCGGCGTTGGTCACCATCGCGCCGGCCCCGGCCTGTTCTTCCAGCCGGCCCATCTCGGTGTCGATCGAGCCCGGTGAGACCGAGACGATACGCAAGCCGCGCGCGCTGAACCGCTCGGCCTGGGACTGGCTGTACCACTTGACGAAACTCTTGCTCACCGCATACGCGAGACCCGATCGCGCCTCCTGCGGCGCGATTTCGCACGCTGCCAGCATGGCGTCGATGAATGCGTCGCGATCCCGCAGCGCCAGCCGAAACTGTGTCGTCGGCGTGACCTCCGCGGGCAGCAGGTGCGCCGCCATCGAGGCGACGTTGACCACCGCGGCGCCCTCGCCGGCCGCCGCGTAGAACGCCTCGTCGACATTGAGGGTGCCGATGGCGTTGGTCCGCAGCACATAGTCGGCCGGTCCCATGCTCGGGCTGACCCCGGCGGTGTGGATGACCGAAGCCAGCGGGCCGAGTGCGCGGGCGGTGTCGAGCACGTCTGCAACCGCATCCCGGTCGGTAACGTCACAGTGGACGGCAGTCGGCTTTATCCCGAGGTCTTGCAGTGTTGTGACCGCGGCGGCCAATCGGTCTTGCCGCACGTCGCACAGCACCACGGTGTGGTCGCGGCCGACGACCTTCGCTGTGGCGACGCCCATGCCGCCCGCGCCGCCGGTGATTACCGACACTCGATTCATACCTGGACGGTATACGCAGCGCGATTGTGGACCGTCGCGGGTCAACCTGAAGCCCGGTGCCGGCCCTCGCCCCGCGTCCAGCCGCGCGTGGCCAATACCCGGGCGCATCGAGCTCATCTCCGCCCCCGTGCTTCGCCGACTGATGGTGAAGCGAGGCGGGTTCCCCCAACCCGCCCAGGATTTCGTCATCGGCAGCGGGGCGCCGGGACCGAGTTCCTCGAGGCAGCAGCTTGCGTCACGGAGGGTCTTGCGTGGTCTGAGCCAGCCGGGACACGACGTCCGTCAATGACGCCCCGCCGAGCAAGTCCGCGACATCCAGTTCGTGGTCCAGCGCGATCTTGACCCGACGCCGGAACTCGAGTGCCTGCAACGAATCCAGGCCCATCGCAACCAGCGGCAGGTCGGTGTCGACCGGATCCTGGTTGGCCACACCGAAAGTGTCCAGCAGGATGCCGCGCACCGTGCTGGCGACGTCGGTCGGCCCACCGGCGACGACCGCCCGGTGGGCGGGTGAGGTCAGTTGCGAAAGCAGCGGCCCGTAGCCGTACGGCTCGAGCATCAGCCGGGCGCGATCCAGCTCGAGGGCCATGACGATGGCATTGTGACGCAGCGGGGCCAACCCCACCGCGAGTGCGTCGGCGGGCGGCATGGGGATGACGCCGATGGCGGCCAGCTGGGCGATGACGTCGGCGTCGAGGTCGAGGTGTACCTGCCACTGACCCCACTGCAGGGAAACACAATCCAGGCCCCCGGCGCGGAGCTCGTGCGCCATGGCGTCCAGCATGCGGTTGCTCGCCGCGTAGCTGATCTGTCCGCGACCGCCGATCGTCGCCGCCACCGAAGAGCAAAACAGCAGCCGGCAGCCCGCCGACCGCGGGTAGGCTTCCAGCACCTGAGCGATTCCGACCACCTTGGCGCCCAGCGCCCGGTCCAGCTGTTCGGCGGTGAGGTCCGGGGAGTCGGCGGCCGAATAGTCCACGGCGGCATGGATTATCAGATCCGCTGGGGTGTCGTGGTGCGCGCGAGCGAGTTGGGCCACCGCAGCCGGGTCGCGCACATCGCAGGGCGTCACCCGCACCTGCGTCCGGTTCGCGTGGGCCGAACCGATCTGGCGCAGTCCGGCCTCGACCGCGGCCGTCGCGCCTGATCTGCTGACCAACGTGATCAGACGCGCTCCGCGCCGCAGGTAGTGCTCACAGAACTTCAGGCCGAGGTGCCCGGTGCCGCCGATGATGAGCACATGATCGGGCGGCACACCAGCGGAGTCGACGGGAATATCGCGGTGCGCCAACCGCTTTGCATAGAGGGCATCGCCGCGGCGGGCCAACTCCGGCTCGTCCCGGGTATGTATCGCGGCCAGGATCGCGTTCGCCGACTCCGGCGTCGTCAAATCGGCGGGCAGATCGAGATGCTTGAAACCGACGCCCGGGTATTCGGCCCCGATGCTGCGAAAACCCGCACTCGCGGCGGCATGCACCGGGTTCGGTGGTGCGTCGTCGGCCAGCACCACCTCACCGGCCACCGTCACCAGCCAGCAGTCGGCGCCGGCACCGGCGAGTCGGGGTAGCCAGGTGCGGTCGGAGAAAAGCGCGGTGACCTCCTCGGCGGCGGCACGGTAGTCCGTGCGGGCCGACCGGGGAAGCAAGATCACCAGGGTATCGAGATCTGCTCGTGCACCGGTGTCTTCACCGTCGATCGGGTGAGCGGTGGCGCCCATATCGGTCGCCGCAGCGCACAGAGCGGCAATTAAGTCCGGCTGCGCCCGGGTGTAGTCGACGAAACCGATGGTGCGCGGCGGCACCAAGGAGCGGCGCGACAGCCGGACCCATTCCTCGGCGAACAGTTGGGGTCGTGCGATCGGCGCGGCCGGGTTGGGGTCCGGCGATGTGCCGGTGACCTGCTCGCCGCCGGCCAGCCACAGCCGGGTCTCGCTCATCCGGGTGTTGGGGAAGTCGAGCAACGGAAGTGGTGTGGGCCCGTCGGTGTCGGTGCGCAGGCACGACCACGGGTAGTCGGCGTGATGAACTGCCAGCACCGCAAGACTGCGGGTGAACGCGGTCAAGTCGGTGACCGTGCGCTGCGACGTACCCACCACCAGGGGGTTACCGTTCGTCCTGGCCGCTGCGATGTTGTCCTGCATGGGCAGTTGCAACGTCGGGTGTTCGGCGAGTTCGACGAAGGTATCGGCGCCACGGGATATCGCGGCCGCGATTGCCTTGTCGAACCGAACGATGTTGCGCAGGTTGGAAAACCAGTACTGTCCGGTGGGTGTGCCCGCCGTGAGGGCGGCGCCGAACGTGGAGCCGAAACACTCGGTGCTGGTCTGCGGAAAACTGCGGTCTTGCAGTTGTCGTTGCAGGTCGGCGAGCAGCGTGTCGCCGACAGTGTCGATTCGGCTCGTGTGCGCGGGGAACCGGACGTCGATGACCCGGGCGAAGACGCCGCGCTCGGTCAACGTGTCCACGACACCCTGGATCGTGGCGCGTTCGCCCGAGATCCCCAGCATGCCAGGCGAATTGATGACCGATAACTCCGCCCAGCCCGAGCAGCGTGCCAGCAGGTCTGCGCAGGTGTGGCGGTCGGTGGCGACGACCGCCATGGCGTAGTCGCCGGGGGCGAACTCCTCGGCCGCCCGCGCGCGTAGGCCCACCACCGTGACGGCGTCGGCCAGCGAAACTCCGCCCGCTACGTAGGCCGCGGCAATCTCTCCTTGGCTGTGCCCGATCGTGATGTCCGGTGTGATCCCGAACGACCGCCACATCGCCGCCAGCCCGGCCATCTGGGTGAACAGCGCCGCCTGGATGGTGAGCGCGTTCCCGTCATCCGGGATATGTTGATCGATAAGGTAATTCAGCGGCGACCGGCCCAGTCGGGCCTCGAATGCCTGGGCGCAGTGCTCCGCTTCCGAACGGAAGGCGGGGACCGAGTCATAGAACAGTCGTCCCATGCCCGGATGTTGTATTCCCTGCCCGGGGAAGACGTAGGCGAGTCGTCGGTGGGTGGCGGGTGTTTCGGCACGGACCACCGAAGGATGGTCGAACTCCCCGGCGATCGCGCGCAGCGCGGCCAGCAGGTCGGCCCGGACGCCGGCCAGCACCAGAGCACGGTGTGGGCGGGCGGTGCGGGTGCGAAACAACATCGCGGCAATGGCCTGTGGCTCGACCTCGGGATGGTTTGTGGCATAAGACAATAGCGCGGCAGCTTCGTCGCGCAACAGTTCCCGGGTGTTCGCCGACAGCAGGACGGGGATCGTGCCGTCCGGGAGTCGGTAGGTGCAAACGGTCACTTACTCACCCGGCGAACCAGCAGGCATGGCGATGAGCGCGTGGGCATTGGCGCCGCCGGCGCCGAACGACGACACCGCCCCGTATCGGATGCCGTTCTTCGGTTGCCAGCGGTGCAGTTTCGTGGCCAGCTGCACACCCGTGCGGGTCCAGTCAACCTTTGTGGTGGGATTGTCCGAGAACAGGGTCGGCGGTATGTGACCGTGTTGGCCGGCCAGCAGCACCTTGATCAGCCCGAGTATCCCCGCCGCCGCCTGGGCGTGCCCGGCGTTCGATTTGATCGAGCCCAGGAAAGCCTGCGATCCCAACGCGCCGTAGGTCTCGAACAGGGCGGTCAACTCCACCGGGTCGCCGGCGCGAGTCGCGGTGCCGTGGCCCTCGATCATGCCCACATCGGTCGCTTCGACTTCCGCCGCGTCCAGTGTCTTTCGGATCACCTGCTGTTGCGCGTGCGCACGGGGAACCAGGATCGGCTGGCCTTTTCCGTTGTGGTTGGTGCGCACGGCGAGAATGCGCCCGTAGATCCGGTGGCCCAGCCGGCGCGCGCGTGCTTCGGTCTCGACGAGCAGCATTCCCGCGCCCTCGCTCCACACCGTGCCGGTGGCATCGTCGGCGTAGGCGCGGCAATGCCCGTCCTCGGAAAGGGCGTTGAGGCGGGCGAACTCGTAGAAGGCCAGCGGCGATCCCATCACGCACACCGCACCGGCCAGCGCCCATTCGCATTCGCCGCTCCGAACGGCGTTGGCCGCCAACTGAAGTGCGGCCAACGACGAGGCGCAGGCGGAGTCGACGCACAGCGACGGGCCGGTCAGGCCGAGGCAGTGCGAAATGCGGGCCGCCGCCCCGAGTTGCCCGAGACTGACGACCCGATGTCCACTGACCGCGTCGGCGGCGGTGCCGGGCGGCCCGTACGCATACGGCGACATGCCGACGAAGCAGCCGCCGTCCTCGCCGTCCAGCGCATCGGGATTGATTCCCGCGTTTTCCAGCGCCTTCCAGGCCACCCGCAGTGCAACCCGCTGCTGGGGATGCATCGCCACAGCCTCGCGGTGCGTGACGCCGAACAAGGACGGGTCGAAAGTCGCTGCGTTGTCCAAAAATCCGCCCGCATCACACACCTGCCCCCAGCCGTCGAGCCGTGACACGGTCAGCAGATCGTCGATGGGCCAACCGCGGTCGCGCGGAAGGGCGCCGACGAGTTCCCGCGCTTCGGCAAGCGCGGCCCACAGGCCACCCAGGGTGTCGATCCCGCCGGGTGCCTCGACGGCCATGCCGGAAATGACGACGCTCATAGCAACAGCTTCGAGACCGCTTCGAGGTGGGATTCCAGGTAGAAGTGTCCGCCGTCGAACATGGTGACCGCCACCGCGTCGGCGTGCTTACCCCAGTCGTAGAGATCGCCCAGCGTGACGTTCGGGTCTCGATCCCCGGCCAGGGCGTGAACCGGTACGGCGACCCTGGCGCCCGGCGCGCAGCGGTACGCATCGAACGCCGCATAGTCGGCCTTGACCACCGGCAGCGCCAGCCTCATGATCTCCCGGTTGGCGAGCACGGCGGCGTCGGTGCCCTGCAGCGCTGCCAGATGGTCGAGCAGATCGTCATCGTCGACGGGATGGGGCGGCTTGTCGGCCACCCGGCACGGGGCGACCGCGGCCGAAACGTTGAGACGCCGCACCTCCATCCCGCTGGCTTCGGCGAGCCGCACGAATTCGAACGCCACGATGGCGCCCATGCTGTGGCCGAACGCGACGACCGGGCGCCCGGCGTGCTGGGACGCCGAGAATTCCTGGAATGCCCCCGCCGCCATGTCTTCCAGTGAGCCGAGCAATGGTTCGTTCGCGCGGTCTTGACGTCCGGGGTACTGGAAAACGATGACGTCGAACTGCGCACTGCAAAGCTTGGAGAATTCACGGTAGGCGGAGGCACCGGCCCCGGCATGGGGAAAAGCGAGCAGCGAGGTGCCCTTCGCCGGTTCCGCAGGGTGGAACTGCCGCATCCATCCCAGCCCGCGCGGCATGCAACCACCTCGATCCTGTCAACCCGCCCGGCGGCGTACGGACCGTGTGCCCACCGGCCGCACCGCCCCCGCGCGTGCATGCACCGGGGCGTCCGGGTACCGCGGGCGTCCGCGAGACGATAACGTAGCGAAGGCTAACATAACTTCAGCCGCGACCAGTTGTCGCTCGGATGAGCGCCGATGAAGCGTCGTGCCAACCGAATCGCGCGGTCGCCCAGGCGGGCCGGCGGCGGTCTCGCCGATGAACGGAGAGTGAGTTAAGTCGTGGCGGACGACGCCAAAACGCTGCAGGAGAAACAACTCGAACTCCTGCGGCGGCGGATCGCCGAGAATGGCTTGGCTGCGACGGCCCCCGCTCAACCTCGGCAACTTGTGCCGGGTGAACGCTACCCACTGTCGTCGGGTCAGCTGCGGATGTGGTTCCTGCAGGCCATGGACCCCGCCGAGACCGCCCTCAATATCGGCGTTGCCTACCGGCTGGCGGGCGCTGTGGACGAAGCGCGGCTGCGGGCCGCGGTGAGCAATGTCGTTGCACGCCACGCCATCCTGCGCACCACCTACGGAGTGGACGCCGACGGCGAGCCGTACCAAACCTTTGCCGATCACGTCGAGACCCCGTGGCAAGTACGCGATTGGACCGGCCGGGCCGGCACGGACCTCGTCGAGGCGGCGCGACGCGAATTCGCCCGGCCCTTCGACCTGGCCAACGAACTGCCGCTGCGGATCACCCTGGGACGTCTGGCCGAGCGCGAGTTCGCACTGGTGCTCGTCGTGCACCACATCTGTTGGGACGACGACTCGTGGGCGGTCTTCCTGCACGAGCTGGGCGTGGCCTACGAAGATCGTCGGCTGGCCTTGCCGGCGACCCAGTTTGTCGCCGTCGAAGTTCTCGGCAATTCAGCCGCACCGTCCGATGACGATCTCGATTACTGGCGCAAAACACTACGGCCGCTGCCCGAACCGCTGGAGCTGCCGGGCACAGCGAGCAGCCCGCCGGCGGCACAGCCGTCCAAACGCGCCGCCAGTCGAACCCGCATGCTGCCCGTGGAGTTGTTCACCCGGGTCGAAGACTTCGGCCGCAACCACTCCGCCACCCCATTCATGGTGTTGCTGGCGGCCTTCGGTGCGCTGGTGCGGCGCTACACCGGCGCCTCGGACTTCGTCGTCTCGGTGCCGGTAACCGAACGCAGCGCCGCGGCCGAGCAGGCCATCGGCTATTTCGGGAACACCCTGTTGCTGCGGATCGCGCCGGAGCCGTCGGACACGTTCGCATCGCTGGTCGGCGCCGTCCGGGAAACCTGCCTGAGCGGATTTGCCCACCAGTCGGTGGGCATCGAACAGTTGGTCCGCGAGCTCAACCCGGAACGGACGTTCGGCGGCGGAGGCACCGATCAACTGGTCCGGTTGGGTTTCAGCCTGCGCAAAAGCGCGGACGCACTGGCGCTCGACGGGATCGCCGTGCGGCAACTGCAGGTGCCCGCGGTGACCACGCAGGTTCCACTTGCCGTCGCGGTGGTGCTCGACACCGGCGGCGTTTACGTCGAGTTCGAATACCAAACCGACGTCCTGGCGGCCGAGCTCGTCGAGCGGATGCAGGACCACTACCTTCGACTGCTGGACAACGCGCTGTGCGAGCCGGACCGACGTCTGGCGAGTCTGCAGTTTTTCGGGTCGGACGAATTGGCCGCCATCCTCACGCAATCCCGGGGCGAGCGTGTCGACCCACCCGCAAGCACCATGGTGGCGCTACTCGAAGCTGCGGCGACCGCCGCGCCGACGGCGGTCGCGCTGATCTCCGACGATGCGGAACTGACCTACGAACAGCTGCACAGCCGGGCGAATCGGTTGGCACGCTGGCTGGTTGCGCAGGGGATCGGCGCCGACGACGTCATCGGACTGCGGATGACAACTTCGGTCGAGTTCATGGTCGCCGTGTTGGCGACGTTGAAGGCCGGTGCCGCGTATCTGCCGATCGACCCGGCTAATCCGGCCGATCGCATCGAGTACTTCGTCAGTGACGCCGCGCCGCGCCTGGTCTTCGGGCGCGAGGAATTCGACGCCGCAGAACGCGCCGCCGCTCCGATGCCGGATTCGGATCTCACCGACGCCGAACGGCTCCATCCACTACATCCCGAGCACCTGGCCTACGTGATCTACACTTCCGGGTCCACCGGCCTGCCCAAGGGCGTGGCGGTGTCGCACCGCGCCCTGGCCGAGCATCTGTACAGTTTCTTCACCGAGTGGACATTGACTCCCGAAGATATTGCTTTGCAATGGATTTCGGTGAGCTTTGATGCGTCGCTAGCGGAGATCTTCGGCGCGCTCGCCTTCGGCGCAAAGCTGGTCGTGCCCAAGCCGGATGCGTTCGGGGACATGGCCTACGTTGCCGAACTGATGAACCGCCACCACATCACCGTGTTGCAGATGGTGCCCTCGATGCTGAACGTGCTGCTGCTGCTCCCGGAGCCGGCACAGTGGAACAGCCTGCGGCACATGGCAGTCGGTGGCGAGCCGCTGTCCGGCGAGGTGGCCGACACGTTCACCCGGCATTTCGACGCGGAGCTGCGCAATCACTACGGCCCCACCGAGGCCGTCGTCTGCGCCACCCATATGCCGGTCGACGGGCCGCAGGGCGTTGGCGTGGTTCCGATCGGTGTTCCCAATCGCAATGTCTTCGCCTATGTCCTGGACATGGATCTGCAGCTGGTGCCCGCGGGCGTGATCGGTGAACTCTACCTCGGTGGAGTGCAGCTGGCGCGTGGGTATCTGAACCAGCCGGTGTTGACCGCGGAGCGGTTTGTCGCGGACCCGTTCAACCCCGGCACGCGGATGTACCGGACGGGAGATCTAGTACGCCGCAACAGTTCTGGTGTCCTCGAGTTTCTTGGCCGGGCGGACGAACAGGTCAAGATCCGGGGGTACCGGATCGAACCCGGCGAAATCGAGTCCGTGATTGCGGGGCACCCGGCCGTGCGGCATTGCCTGGTCGTCGTCGAAGACACGGTGGCGGGCCGCACGCTCGTGGCTTACGTGGTGCCGGCCGCGGCGGCGGAGGAGCCCGCGCGCACCCACGCGGACGTCGATCTCGGCGAGATACGCGCTTTTGCGGCATCGGCATTGCCGGAATACATGGTGCCCAGCGCCTTCGGGGTAATCACCGACATCCCGTTGACCAATAGTGGGAAACTGGATAAGCGGGCGCTGCCCGCACCCATGCCCATCGCTGCGTCGAGCTATCGTGCACCGGCGACACCGACCGAACGTCGGGTCTGTGCCATCTTCGCCCGGCTGTTCGACTGCGAGCGCGTCGGTGCGCAGGACTCGTTCTTTCAGTTGGGCGGTCATTCACTGCTGGCGGCCCGGCTCGTCGCGCAGATCCGCGCCGAGTTCGGTATCGAGCTCAGCGTCCGTGCCGTGTTCGATTCCCCGACCCCGGCCGGGCTAGCGGAAAGACTCGTCGCACAGTTTCTCGCCGACTACGACATTGACCTGGACGAGCTCGACGACGACGACATCGCCGCCGAGCCCCGGTCGCAGCGCCCGGCGCTCGTCGAATGCGCTCGGCCGGAACGCCTTCCGTTGTCGTACTCCCAGCTTGCGATGTGGTTTCAGTACCGAATGGAGGGCCCGAGCGCGGGTGTGAACATTGCGATCGGACTCCGGATCGAGGGCCCGCTGGACGCCGCCGCACTCAACGCCGCGCTCAACGACGTGGTGCGCCGGCACGAGTCACTGCGCATGCACATTCGGGAGCACCAGGGCATGCCGTACCAATCGGCATCCCCGACGCGGGAACTGCAGCTGCCCGTCACCACGGTCGATTCGACCGGAGTCGACGGGGCGGTGACCGAGCTGTGCCGGTACGCGTTCAAGCTGGAGTCCGAACCTTTGATCCGGGCAACGTTGTTGGCGCAGGACCCGAATCGGCATGTGCTGCTGTTGCTGGCGCACCACATCATCATCGACCACGCCTCCCTGAGAATCGTGCTGCACGACCTCACCGTCGCATACCGTGCGCGGCTGAAATCGACGGCGCCAGAGTGGGATCGGTTACCCATCGACTACGCCGACTACGTCCTTTGGCAGCACCGCGCCTTCGACGCGTCCAGCGAATGGGGTCACGCCGAACTGGCATACTGGCGCGAAGCGTTGGCCGGGCTGCCCGAGGAGACCTCGGTCGCGCTCGACCACGTCCGACCGCCGGTGCTGGGCCGTCACGCCGCGGTGTCCAGCGTGCTGGTGCCGGCTGCGCGCCGGGCGGCACTTGCCGAACTCGCCGAGCACAGCAGCGCCACCGAGTTCATGGTCTATCAGGCCGCGCTTGCGGTGGTGTTGCACAAGCTCGGCGGCGGCAACGACATCGCCATCGGCACTCCGGTGGCTGCCCGGGTCGACCCCGGCACGGTCAACGTGATCGGCTTGCTCGCCAACGTGGTGGTGCTGCGCACCGACCTATCCGGCACGCCCTCGCTGCGCGACGTCATCACACGCAGCCGCGACGTGGTGCTCGACGCGTTCGCGCACCAGGAAGTGCCCATCGCGCGGCTGGTCGAGGAGATCAATCCGCCCCGCACACGATCACGTAACCCGTTGTTCCAGAACATGCTTCACTTCCACGGCGACGACTGGGCACTGGCGCAGCGTGACCTCACCGAGGCGGGCGGAACCAAGATTGTGCCCCTGCGGTCAGAGTTCGACGTCTCGCTGTTGGATCTGGACGTCGGAATCAACGTGACCCCCGATGGGGGCCTCGAGGTGCGGGTCGTCGGCAACGCGGACCTCTACCAGCCCACAACCGTCGCCCTCATCGCCGACGCGTTGACCGCCGTCATCGAGGCCTTCGCCACGACACCCGACGCCGCCGTGTCAACGCTGGAGCTGTTGCCGGAAGCCGCACTGGACCGGCTGCGCCGCGCGCCGACGCCCAACGTCGGCGGGCGGTCACAACCGCTCACCGCGGCGGCCGCACAAACCCAGCAAGTCCTGATCGAGGTGCTCGAAGAACTGCTGGAAATCGGCGGTGTGGCGGCGACCGACAACTTCTTCGCCCTCGGCGGAGACAGCATCATCTCGATCAAGTGGTCGGCACGAGTCATCGAGCGGGGATTGGCCCTGACCCCCGCAATGGTGTTCGAGCACGCAACGATCGGCGAGTTGGCCGCGGCCGTCGACGCGGCCACCGATTCCCCTGCCGCGGCAGCCGATTCGACACCGGAACGTGATTACACGCCGATGAGTGCGTCGGGCCTGAGCACCGACGCGTTGGCGGACCTCACCGCGGCCTGGGAGAATCGTCAATGAGGCGCGCGTGACGCAGGCCCCGCCGTCGATCGAGGATGTCCTTGCCCTCAGCCCGCTGCAGGAAGGGCTCTTCGCGCTGTACCGGCTCGCCGAGGACAGCGTCGACCTCTACACGATGCAGTTCGAGTTCGACGTTGACGGACAGGTGGACCTTCAACTGCTGCGCCGCAGCGCGCAGGCCATGCTGGAACGGCACCCGAATTTGCGTGCCGCGTTCTGGGATCACGGCGTGCCGAAGCCCGTGCAGATCATCCCGACCGCGGCCGAGTTTCCCTGGTTCGAAAGGACCGCGACGGCAACCGAATTCGCCCGCATCGCCCGATCGGAACGACACCGCCCGTTCGACTTGAGCCGCGGGCCGGCCATGCGCATCGTCATGCTGACCGTGCCCGGCCAGACACGACGCCGGATGATCCTCACCGCGCATCACATCCTGGTCGACGGCTGGGCACTCGCCGTGTTCTTCACCGAGATGCTGGCCGTCTATCGTGCCGGGGGATCGTTGTCGGCGCTGCCGCCCGCCCGGCCCTACCGCGACTACATCGTCTGGTTGGCCCAACAGGACCGCGGGGCCGTGCTGGCCAGGTGGCGTGAGTATCTGTCGAGTGTCTCCGGACCATTGATCATGGCCGAAAAGGCGGTCGCGGCGGGCACCGTGGTGCCCCAGCAGACCGGACTGGTGCTGTCGCCCGCCGACACAACCCGGCTGCGCGGGTGGGCGGGCCGAAACGGCCTCACCCTCAATACCGCGGTGCTGTTCGCGTGGTCCGTCGTGCTCGCCCGCCTCAGCGGCCGTCCCGATGTGGTGTTCGGCACCATCGTCTCCGGTCGCCCCGAAGACCTGCCCGGGGTCGAGACCATGGTGGGGCTGTTCATCAACACCGTGCCGGTGGTGCACCGCGTGAGCGACCAGACTCCCGTGGTCGAGCAGTGTGCACAGCTGCAGCGTGAGCTGTCGGTGATGCGTGACATCGGTTATGTGGGCCTGTCCGAACTGCAGCGTCCCCAGGGCGGCGGGCCGCTTTTCGACACCCTGTTCGTATTCGAAAACGCGCCGATCGATCAGGCGATCCAACCGATCACCACGCCCGACGGTGCCCGGTTCTGCCCGGTGCAGATGGAGAGCCTGACACACTACCCGTTGACCGGGGTGTCGCACCTGGCCGGCGACGCACTGGTGGTGGTCGTCGAGGCGATTCAGGAAGCGTTGCCAACTTTTCCCGCCGCGCAGATCTGCGCCCGGATGGTTGCGGTGCTGCGCCAACTCCCCGACATCGGCGAGGGCACCCCCGCCCTGTTCGACGTGCTCACCCCGGCCGAGCATGCGCAACTGACAGATTGTGCAGCCCAACCGATCCCCGTCGCCAACTCGGTGTGGGAGATGTTCGAAGGACAGGCCCGCGCGGTACCCGACGCGGTCGCCCTGTCGGCCGGCGCTTCCGAGCGGTACACCTACGCGGAACTGCACGCGCGCGCCTGCCGGCTGGCGGGGGAATTGGCACACCGCGGCGTGGGTCCGGAATCGGTGGTGGCGCTAGTGCTTCCGCGCGCGGCGCGATCGATCGTGGCGATCCTGGCGGTGCTCGGGGCCGGCGCGGCGTATGTGCCGGTCGACGTCACGCTCCCCGCCGCCCGCATCGAGGCCATTTTCCGGCGGGCCGAACCGGTCCTGGCGATCACCGAGCAGGCCTACGCGGAACTGGTCGGTGCCCGCGCACCGGCCCTGATCCTCGACGATCGGGAAGTGGCCGAACGTCTTTCGCGGCTGCCCGCGGCTGCACCGGTGGTCCACCGCGACCCGGACCACAGCTGCTATGTGATATTCACCTCGGGCTCGACCGGCGAACCGAAGGGCGTCGTCGGCACCAACGGTGCGGTATTGACCTACTTCGCCGACCACCGCGAGCGCGTTTACCGTCCGGTATCGGCGCGGCTGGGCCGCGCGCTGCGGATCGCCCACACGTGGTCGTTGAGCTTCGACGCCTCCTGGCAGCCGATGATCGGTCTGCTCGATGGTCACCGGGTGCATCTGTTCGACGCAGAGGAGATGCGTGACGCGGATCGACTGGTCCGCGGGATGGCCGATCACCAGATCGACATGATCGACACCACCCCGTCGATGTTCGTGCAACTTCGCGCCGCCGGGCTGCTGCGGCGGGCCCTGCCGGTCTTGGCCCTGGGCGGCGAAGCGATCAACACCACGCTGTGGGAGCAGCTGCGATCGTCGTCCGCCGGCGCGGTCTTCAACTGTTACGGGCCCACCGAAGCCACCGTCGAGGCGGTAGTGGCACCCGTAGCGGAGTACGAAACACCGACAATTGGCATCGCCAACGCCGGAACATATTGCTATGTACTGGATCCGGCGTTGCGAGCGGTTCCCGGCGGCGCTGTCGGCGAGCTGTATCTGTCCGGCCTGCAGCTGGCCCGCGGCTATCTCGGCAGTCCCGCGATGACTGCCAGTCGGTTCGTGGCGGATCCGTTTCGCCGGGGATGGCGGATGTATCGCACGGGCGATCTGGTGCGTCGGCTACCGCATGGCGGGTTGGCCTTCCTGGGGCGGGACGACAGCCAGGTCAAGATTCGCGGCTATCGCGTCGAGCTGGGCGAGGTCGAGGCCGCACTGACCGCCCAACGCGGGGTGCGAGCGGCGGCCGTGTCCGTGCTGCGTCGTGCCGGCGGTGCCGTGTTGGTGGGCTTCGTCGTCGCACAACCGGATACCGATGACCACCTGGCGGCGCTGCGGGATCAGCTGCCGCCGCATATGGTTCCGGCGCGCATCGTGGCGCTGCCGCGTCTTCCGATGACTACCAACGGCAAGCTCGATCTCGCCGCGCTGGACCGGCTGGCCGAAGATGCACTCGTCCGCGTCACACCGGGAACCGGCGCGTCCACCGACACCGAGCGGACGCTGTGCGAGGTCTTCAAGGAACAGTTTTCCGGTGCGGTGCCACATGTCGATGACGACTTGTACGCCCTCGGATTGGACAGCATCCTCGCGATTTCGCTGGTGCACGAGCTGCGCCGGCACGGATGGCCGGTGAGTCCCCGAATGGTGTTGGAAGCAACGACAATTCGTCAGCTCGCGGGTGCGATCGATGCGGCCGGGGCGCAACCGGCGCATGCGGACGCCGAATACGGCGTGGTACCCCCGCTGCCGATCGTGTCCTGGTTGTTCGAGTACGGGAACTACCGGCGGTTCACCAATACCGCTGTGCTTCGGCTGCCGGACGAGGTCGACCTTGGGGCAATCGAAGGCATATTGCAGACGCTGCTCGACGGTCACGACGTGCTGCGGGCGGTGCTGACCGACACGGCCGAAGGGCCGCGGCTGCTCACCCGTGAACCCGGTGTGGTCTCTGCCGCGGACGTTCTCACCCGTGTCGAGCTATCCGGCGATTGCGAACTGGGGCCGGCCCTTTCCGAGGCCGCCCCGCGCATCATGGACAAGATCGATCCGCGTGCCGGCACCCTGCTGCAGGCGGTGTGGTTCACCGGCGCCGCCAGCGGTGCGGCGCTGCTGCTCACGATCCACCACCTGGCGGTCGACGTCGTCTCCTGGCATACCATCCTCGGCGATATCACCGCGGCGTGGAACTCCTTGCAAATGGGCGCGGCGCCGAAGACGTTGCCCGAGTTCACTTCCTACCGGCGTTGGTCGCAATTGATGTGGGCGCGAGCGTCGGCTCCGGAAGTGTTGGTGCAGCGCGACTACTGGGCCGGCCAGGTGCGTGACCCCGATCCGGCGTTGGGAGTCCGGTATCCGGACCCCACCCGGGACACCTGGTCGAGTTTGCAGGTGGGGGAGGTGGCGACACCGGTCGCCGAGACCGAGCGGGTGCTCGCCAGCCTGACCCGGGAAGCCGGACTGCACGAATTCCTGCTGGCCGCACTGACCTTGGCGGTGACCGCCTGGCGGCGCGAACGCGGCCAAGATGCAACCACGGGAACGTTGATCACGCTCGACGGTCACGGCCGCCGCGATGATGTACTGGGCACCGACGCCACCAACACCGTCGGTTGGTTCACCACGGCCTATCCGGTGCGGCTTCCGGCGGGCCCCACGACCCCGGCGGCCGGGCGGGACGAGGTCGACCCGGCAGCGGCGCGCGCGCTGCTCGAATCGGTGGTCGGGCAGCTGGCGGCGATCCCCCACGAAGGCCTCGATTACGGGTTGCTGCGTTATGTGAACCGGGTTCCGGAGCTGTGCAACGCGCCCGAACCTCAGATCATGTTCAGCTACCTGGGGCGCCTGGATCTGGCGAGCACCACCGACCAGCCCTGGACGCTGCTCACGGGATCTGACATCGAGGGGCTGCCGGTGGCGGCCGAACCGGACCTGCCGCTGCGCTTCGCGGTGTACATCAGCGCGCATGTGCGTCGCACGTCGCGGGGGCCGCAACTGGTGACCAGCCTGCTCTGGGGCGATGCCCTGTTCACGGCGTCCGACATCGACCGGCTGACGCACTGCTGGCGGCGCAGCATCACCGCGATCGCTCGCGGCCTGGCATAGACACGGCATGGAAAGGCGTGCGATGGATCGGATTGGTGCGCTGACGGCCGGAGCCCCGTATCCGGTGCAGACGAGGTTCGCGTTCCGCACGGGCGTGACCTGCGTGACGACGTCCACGGGAGCGGTGTTGCTCGACCCGCCGCACAGTGAGAAGCTGGCGAAACTGGCGCCCGGCGGGCTGCAGGCACTCAAGACGTTGAATTCCGGGCCGGCGACGCTGTCGGAGATGTCCACGTCGGCTGAACTCGATGAGGTGGGCGCCCTGCTCGATCGCCTCGCCGCGGCAGGGTGGCTGACGATTACGGTGCGCGACCAGGGCCGGGATCTCTACTCGGTAGTACCCTTCGCCCGACCGGCATCCCGGCCACCCGGGGGGCCGCCCGCGCAATCGGTGCAGCCGCTGGTGATGTCGAAGTTCGCTGTGCTGCACCGTGACTCGGCGGGTTTCGTCCTCGAGCATCCGCTGGGCTGGTGCGATGTACGCATCCATGATGCGAATCTTCTTGCGCTACTTGACGGTTCGATACCAGACCGGCACGGCGTGACGGGGGCCGTCGCGGCACAGTTCCTGCGGGATCTGCGCTGGAGTGCAATCCTTGTTTCGGCCGGCGCCGACGAGGCCGAGTTCGACACGATTGCCTGGAGTGCGCCCGATTTGTGGTTCCATCGCCGCAGCACGCTGGGGCAGCGCACGGTCGCCTGGGAGGACTTCGGTCCGACCAGGTGGGCAAGGGGCCGATTCCCGCAACCTCCCGCACGCCGGATGAATTACCCCAGCGAACCGATAGTCCTGTCCACCCCGGACCTCACCACCACGCGGGCGCAGGACCCCACATTGACGGCGGTGCTGGAAGACCGGATCTCGACCCGGGCATTCGACGACAGCCGTCCGATGACGGTGCAGCAGCTGTCCGAGTTGCTCTACCGCACGGCACGCACCCGCGGAATCGTCCCGGTCGGCGACGGCGAGCACCTGCTCTCCCGTCCCTACCCTTCGAGCGGCGGGCTGTACGAGCTCGAGCTCTATCCAGTGGTGCGCAATGTCGCCGGACTGCGGCCGGCCATGTACCACTACGACTCGTTCGACCACGTGCTGCGCCCGGTGGCCACCGCGGATTCGCGGCCGGTGTCGCAGCTGATCAAGGCGGCGTCGGCGACGCTGGCTGGTGGGGCCGAGCCGCAAGTGCTCGTCGTCATTGCCGCGCGCTCCGGCCGGATCACCTGGACTTACCAACAGATCTGTTACGCAACGATTCTCAAGGATGTTGGGGTGTTGATGCAGACGATCTATCTGGCCGCAACGGCGATGAAGCTAGGGGCCTGCGCCCAGGGATACAGCGACACCGCCGCATTTGCTGCCGCCACCGGCGTCGACGAGCTGCAGGAGTGCAGCGTAGGCAGCATCGTGGTGGGGTCACCGGTGCGAAATTAATTGCGGCCCACGGGGGCGGCGAATCACACCGGCAGTGCGGGCTCGTGGTGCGGGTGGCCCGAGTGTCGGACGGCGGTCCCCACGAAGGGCGCCCGCAGCGTCGCGACCACGTGACGACGGTTGAAGATCAGCGCGCCGACCGCGATCACTAGATAGCTGCCGCAGAGCACCAGGCGCCCGGTGGTCGAGGTGATCGGGAACTGAATGGCGAACAGCGCCAACAACGTCCAGGCGGAGATCCGGCTGAAGCGCAGCGCCAAGATGACCGCGATGCCCATCAGGGTCTGGCACGCCGTCAACAACACCTCTTCGGTCTGGCGCGCGTCGAGCGCCAGCGAGAGGCCGCCGCCGCCCAGCAGATGGGCCAGCGGCAGCGAGCCGATCAGCAGGGTCCACTGGTTGACCTTGGACGAGATCAGCGTGGCGATGGCCGCGGTGCCCTTACCGCGCGTGGCGAAAATGATCGCGATGATGAACTCGGGCGCCTCTGAAGCCAGTGGCGCCAGCCACTGCACCAGCAGGAACCGATCGATACCCAGCTCGGTGCCGGCGGCGACGAGATTGTCGGCAAACGGTTTGGCGCACAGCAGGATCACTGCGCCGGCGACCACGAACAGGCTGCCGACGACGAGACGGCGGGTCCGGTCGGAGAGCTCACCCAGCGCGGCGGCGGTGCCGACCAGGTCGGGCTCCTCCACGTCGCCGTGGCTGACCTTGTAGAGGTAAAAACCGAACCAGGCCAGCAACGCCAACCCCATCGTGAGGTGGATTTCGTCGGTGACCGGTAGCACGAACGCGACGACACCGGCGATCAGCAGGAAGCCGAGTTCGACGCGGTTTGCCGGCTCGAGCCGCAGGCCGGTGAGTTTCGCGGTGCCGAACCTGCGTGCGGCGAGGATGCTCACCAGCACCACGACCGGCCAGCCCAACCCCATCAGCAGCCGGTTTGAGCCGGTCATGTTGGCCGCCGCGTACTGCGTGTAACTCGGGTTGTGGCCGGAGACGTATGCGTAATACAGGTCGACGGCGTATTCCGGCAGCACCGCCACCAATGCGAGGGCCGCAATGGCCAGGCCACCCGAGACGTCGATCTGCGCGGCCTCGGCCGCCCAGGCCAGCAGGAAGCTGGCGGATACGACGGCGGCGCCGAAGATCAACAGGGCGGCCACCGGGTCCGGGTGCAACCCCATGATCCGCACGACGACCGCGGGGGCGATGAAGAGCGCGGTGAGCAGTGCCGACCGGACGAGGGTGCGTCGCGGAAGCCGCCAGGCCCTCGACACCGCCGTCGCCGCGGCGGGTGCCCTGTCAGTGGCGAGCATCGTCATCCTTGTGTTCGAACGGGCGCCGATCGCGATGGCTGCTCGCCCACGGTACCCGGAATGCCGACCCCCAGCAACGCTCTAAGTACACCAAGCGACGGCCTCCGCCCGCCTATCTTTGCTGACCAGAGTACCCAATATGAGAAGTTAGGCGGCGCTAACTTAATTGTGTGGCAAACCTGCCGCGGTGTCTTGCCGGTGGTCGGCTGCGGTGGGCCGGCCTCGAGACGGCCGTGCCGCGGCCCCGAGCGGCACCTAGGGGTTGCTGAAGATCAGCGGTATCCGGCGTGTCCGGCGTGTCCCAAAGGGTTCGCCGGCTCAGCTATCCGGCCCCATGGCCGCCGCCGCGACCTGGTCGAGCACCACCTGTCGGCAACCTCATGAACTCCGTACGACAGCACGGGTTCTCGATCGCGAGTTTCCGGATGGTCCATGAAGCGCACACGCAACGCGTCTGCCTCGAGTTTTCGATTATTTGAGTTAATCTGTCGAATGTTCGCTATAACAGTAGAAACTTGGTCGGCAAGGAGTCAACATTCGCGGATCAACCTCGGCGCCGACCGCGCGGGTCCTCGATGTCGTCGAGCTGTTGGCGCGGTCTGCACATGCGTGGCCGCGCTTCTCCGACGTCGTGCGTGAGCTGGAGCTGACGCAGGGGACGGTGCATGCCATCCTCAAGACGCTCTGCGACCGCGGCTGGGCCAGCCGTGATCCCATCACCAAGACATTCAGCCTGGGTCCCGCGTTCGCCGTGGTGGCCGCGCGGATGGACAACGCCCGCCCGCTCGCGCATGCCGCCCGGGCGGCGGCGGTGCGCCTTTCGCGCGAGGTCGGCTATGCCGGTTCGGTCGTCGAGCGCTTCGGTGAGTCGTTGGTAGTCACGGCCTTTGAGGGCAGCCCCGCCACCCAACCCGCCGGCATACCCGGCGATCGCATCCCGTACACGCCGCCGTTCGGCGTGGCATTCGCCGCCTGGGACAGCGACGAGGAGCGGCGCGCGTGGATCCGCCGGGGCACGGGCGGCAACGCCGATCGGGTCCGGCGACTGGAACACGTGTTGGCGCGCACCCGCGAGCGCGGGTTCGACGTCGACTGGACCACACCAGCACTGGCCCAGGCCGTCCAGGTGGTCGGCACGTTGGACAGCAACGCGATGCCGACGCCGGTGCGCCACATCCTGGATCAGTTGCTCGTCGAGTTCACCACGATCGGCTTCCTGTCCGACGACAATCCCGGACGCCGCAAGCAGCCCGTCGTGACCATCGCCGCACCGGTTTTCGATCACCGCGGCCACGTCGCTCTGATGCTCGCCGTGCATCCGCTGTCCCCCCTGAGCGCGCGACAGATTCAAATCATCGGCGAGAAGCTGGTCGAGGAGACCACCGCGATCAGCGAAGCCCAGCAACACCCGGCGGTGGTGGACCTCGGAGAGTGAAACGCGATCACGAATTCAGCCCGCTAGGCCTCCCGTAAGGACGGCAGCGCAGCGTCAAACGCGTTGAGCGTTACCGCCACCATGGAGAAACAGCCCACGAGAAACACGATCTCGGCAACACCCTGTTCACCGAAGCGCGCGGTGGCGGCTCGGTAGGTGGACTCGGGCAGGACACCGCCGCGGTTGAGCGCGGCGGCCACGTCGTAGGCAACCCGCTCGTCATCGGTCAGATCCGCGGGACGTTCGCCGGCGGCGACGGCGGAAATCTTGTCGTCGGAAAGCCCGGCGCGCCGGGCGAAGTACTCGTGTCCGTCGATGGCATACCTCGCACCGAATTTGGCGACAGTGATCAAGATGACCATTTGGTGGACGGCTTCGGGCAGGACGCGGAAATCCCACAGCGACTTGTTGAATGCCCAAGCCGGCGTGCCGAATTGGGGGAAATGCAGCCACGGGTTGAACGGCCCGAGCAGAGCACCGCCTGGGCCGCGTGCGACGAGTCCGCCGAAGCTCTTGTCGACTACCTCGGTGATGTCGTGATACAGACGCTGTTGCTCGGAGCTCAAGCTGTGCGGGGGGAGAGGCGGTAAACGCATCCGGCTTCCTTTCCTGTTCTGCTCTCAGACAACATTCGGGTACGCCCGCCGTCCACGACCGATCGCCGACCAGTGGTAAGCAACGCTTCCTACGGGGGGTGGTGGAATTTAGGCTCAGGGCATGGAACTGCGGCAACTGCGTTACTTCGTGGCCGTGGCGGAGGAACCGCATTTTGGGCGTGCTGCGCAGCGGGTGCATATTTCCGGTCCTGCGCTCTCACAACAAATCCTCGCCCTGGAGCGCGAATTGGGCACGGAGCTGCTCGTGCGGGATCGTCGCAGTGTTCGGCTCAGCGCGGCCGGTCAATCGCTGCTCGGCGACGCGCGCAGGATTCTTCGGCTTGCCGACGACGCCAAGCTAGGGGTGCAGCGGACCGCTGAACAACGTGCTCCTGTGCGGCTGGGGTATGTCAGCTGGTTGCCCGACGGCCTCAACTCGGCGGTGGGGTCTTCGGTGTCACTGCGAATCGATGAATGGGTGCTGCCCTCCCATGTACAGGCCGACCGGGTTGCCGAAGGCACTCTCGACATCGGGCTGGCCTGGATCACCGCGGAGCAAGCCCGGGCGCGCGATCTCACCGCGCATCTGCTGCGCGCTGAACGCCTGGATGCGGTGCTACCCGTAAGCGCATCGTCGGAAGTTGTTGCAGCGCGAAGGCTAACGGCGCTTGTCGACCCTGATGTGGCGGCGTGGTGGTCGTGGAATCGATTCGCCGAGGCATTCGCCGTCGACACCGGTGCCCGGCTCGTACGGATCGATGACGGCGGCATCACCGGTGATGCGTTCTACGCACACGTCCGCAGAATCCGCGGACCGGTGCTCGCGTCCCCAAAACGCCATACCGCTGTCACCCCACCCAGTCTTTCGCAGCGCCCGGTTGCCGAACCCGTTCCGCTATGGACGTGGTCACTACTGCATCGCAACGACGACGACCGGGCCGCTATTCGCGAGGTGGTTGATTCGCTGCTTGCCTTGGCTCGTGTCCGAGGTTGGCTGGTGCCGCCCACCCAGCGATGGTGGGTCCCCGCCGACGATCCACACCGTGCGGCGCTCGATCCCGGGTCGGACCTGCGCTAGGAAGTTCAGTCAAGGACAGCTAAGGAGCCGGTCCTGGACGTCACGGTCCGAACGCGCTTGAGTCAACGAACGGGCGAAAGGGCGAAAAGCGATGCGAAGCGGCTATGTTGTGGATGATCTCGCTGAATTCGTCGTCGGTGCAAAGCAATCGGACCTGAGCCCGCGGCAGCGGGAACTGCTGAAGCGCAATGTGCTCGACAGCGTCGCCTGCGCCGTCGGCGCGTTGGGCGGTGAACTCATCCCGACGATCCGTGCGCACGCCCAACAATTCGGCGGCACGCCCTCGGCGACTCTCGTCGGCGGCGGTCGCACCTCGGTGGATCAGGCCGCGTTCTTCAATACGGTGCTGGTGCGCTATCCCGATCTGCTCGACACCTACCTGACCGTGGGAGGTCTTTGCCATCCGGCCGACAACTTCGGTGCGGTCCTTGCCGTGGCCGAGCACGTCGGCGCGGGCGGAGCCGATTTCCTGCTCGCCCTCGCGGTCGCCTACGAGCTCCAATGCCGGTTCAGTGCAAAGGTTCCCGTGATGGCCCGCGGACTCAACCATGCCCTGCAACTGGCGATGTCGGTTGCGGCGGGCTCGGCGCGACTGCTCGGGTTGGACGCGGCCGGCACCGCCAACGCCATTGCGGCCGCGACGGCCGACAACGTTTCCCTGGCCGCGGTCCACACCGAACCGGTGTCGGCGTGGAAAGGGATCTCGCCGGCGATCACCGGCATGCGCGCCGTGTACACGACGATCCTGGCCGGGCGGGGCATCACCGGACCCAGGTCGCTGTTCGACGGCCCGAACGGTCTGGTTCAACTCTTCGACCAGCCAATCGATTTCGACACCAGTGACCGACGACTCGGCTCCGTCGAGCGGACCTACCTCAAGAAGTACTGCGCGCTGATCCACGGACAGGCGATCATCGAGGCGCTGTTGACGATTCGAGCCGACCACGAGCTGACCGGTGACGACATCGCGAACGTGAGGATCGATGTTTTCCAGACCGGCTATGACATCGCCGGCGGAGGAGCATATGGCAGCAAGGATCATCCGGAAACCAAGGAGCAAGCCGACTACAACCTCAAGTACCTGAGCGCGGTTGCACTGCTCGACGGCGGCGTCGGCCCCGAACAGCTTGAGACCGAACGTGTTCGGCGCAGCGACGTCCAGCAGCTGTTGACCCGGGTCGAGGTCGTCGCTGCGGCCGATCTGACCGCGGACTACCCGGACCGCACCGCCGTGCGAGTGCAGGTGCGCACCCGCGACGGACGCGAATTCAACCGGGAGGAAAGCGATTACGAAGGGTCACCGACGCGCCCGATGTCGTGGGGTCGGGTCGTGGCAAAGTTCCACTGGCTGTCCGCGCCGTGCTGCGATGAGCCGCTGCGGGCCGACATCGTCGCCGCCGTCGACCACCTCGAACAGATCCCGGTCGCCGAGCTCACCCGCCTGCTGGCCGCGGTGAGCCCCGCGCCGCGGCGGCCCCGCGGACATCCACGCTTTTGACCTCCGCGTGGCCCCTTGCATCGGTTGCGGCGCGCGGTGAATGATCGGCCATGCGCAAAGATCACGGCATGAACCGTTGGGAGCTGGCGACCTGCGCGCTGGCGGGCCACGTCACCTACGCGCCCGACGACCAAGCCCTGGCGGACCGGCTGAGCGGCACGACCGGGCTGGGCGAAGTGTGGCGCTGTCTGCGGTGCGCAGAGTTCATCGTCGGTGAACCGCACGGTCGGGGCCGCGCCGAGGATGCTCCACTGATCATGCGCGGCAAGGCGTTACGGCAGGCGATCATCATCCGTGCGCTGGCGATCGAGCGCCTGTTTCGGGCGGTGGTGATCATGCTTGCGGCATACGCGGTGTGGAAGTTCCGCGGCGCCCGCGGCGCCATCCAGGCCACCCTGGACCGCGACCTGCCGGTCTTCCGCGCCGCGGGCTTCAAGGTCGATCAGATGACGATTGTGCACGAGCTGGAAAAAGCGCTTGCCGCCAAACCGTCGACGCTGGTGCTGCTGACCCTGATGCTGGCCGGCTACGCGCTGATCGAGGTGCTCGAAGCCGTCGGATTGTGGTTGCTCAAACGCTGGGGCGAATATTTCGCCGTGATAGCGACCTCGGTCTTCTTGCCGCTGGAAATCCACGACCTGGCCAAAGGCATCACGATGACGCGGGTGGTGACGCTGGGCGTCAACGTTGCGGCGGTGATCTATCTGCTGGTCTCCAAGCGGCTGTTCGGCCTGCGCGGTGGCCGCAAGGCCTACGACGAGGAGCGTCGCGGCGAGCTGCTCCTCGACGTCGAACGCGCTGCCACGACGACCTGACGGCGCTGGCTCCGGCAAGGAAGGACACGGGAATTTGTGACCGGGAGAACCGGTTGCACTGTGCGCTATGCCACAAGGCGGGTTCGCGCGGCGTTAACTTTGCTGCTGCACATTTGTAAAACAGCCGGGGTGCAATTGGAAACAGTCGGCTGACTAGGTCGATAGGAGGAGGGTTGAGACTGTGGTGACACTGCAGACTTTGATCAACCAGGGCTCTGGCAACCTCGACGTAGTGGCCCCCATCAAGGAGCGCGCGTGTAGCGCGCTGCAGGTCGTCATGCGGAGCAGGTCACGCGCGCAGGCTGGAGAGCCGCGCGTGATGCGCCGGGGCGCGGAGCGCTGCTGACGTCCCGATCGGGTCGATAGACTCGCCGACGGCGCCGCCACCGATGGCCCGCGCCCGGCGAGGGGAGTCCAGGTGCGTCCGAGCGAATCTCGGTGACGATCGGCATTGTGTGCGCGATCCCGCAGGAGCTTGCCTATCTGCGCGGCATGCTGTCGACCGAGCGTCACGAGCGGGTTGCGCAGCTCAGTTTTGAGGCCGGTGACCTGGGCACGCACCGGGTGGTGCTGGCGGCCGCCGGTATGGGCAAGGTCAACTCCGCATTGGTGGCGACCTTGCTCGCTGACCGATTCGGTTGCCGCCCAATAGTTTTCACCGGTGTTGCCGGCGGACTGGACCCGAAGTTGGGTATCGGCGACATTGTCGTCGCCGATCATGTGGTGCAGCACGATGCAGGGGTCATCGAGGATGGACGGCTGCGTCGCTACCAGCCCGGGCACGTCCCGTTCATCAACCCGACCGATCGGTTCGGGTACCCGGTCGACCCCGAACTCCTCGGTCGCGTCCGGCGCCGCTTGGCGGGGTTCACGCTGCCGGCACTGCTCCCCGCGGCGGGCGGCACGGGCGTGGCGCCGCGGATCACCTACGGGACGGTCTTGAGCGGTGATCAGTATCTGCATTGCGAAGCCACCCGCAATCGGTGGCACGACGAATACGGCGCCCTGGCCGTCGAAATGGAGGGCGGCGCACTGGCCCAGGTGTGCGAGGCCTTCGCGATACCGTGGCTGGTGATCCGGGCGCTGTCCGACCTGGCCGGCGTCGACTCCGGCGTCGACTTCAACCTGTTCGCCGAGACGGTCGCGATCAACTCTGCGCGGGTGTTGCTGCACCTGTTGAAGGAGCTGAGCTGACCGCACCGCCGTCCACGGCGCGTTCACGCAGCCGCCGGCGCGCCCGGGACGCCCGCAGGTTGGCCACGTTGCCGCACGTCTTCGCGTTGCACCAGACCCCGCTGTTGTTCTTGGAGCGGTCGTAGAAGGTCGTCTCACAGGGGTCGTTGCGGCATTGCTTGAGGCGCCGCCAGGTGTCGGCCTGTTGGCTGAGCAGGATCTCACCCCAGATCGCCGACGCCAGCCAGCGCCAGCCGCTCCCCGCGGGGTCCAGGCGTACCTCGCCGGTGCCGGACACCGCGAAGCACGCCGCGACCGAGTCGGGGCCGGCCCCGGCAGCCTCTTCCCGGCGTACCAGCCGCGCGACGGTGCCGCGCAAGGCGCGAAGTTTCGGCAGATCCTGCTCGGCCAGCCGCGGCGGTTCGACGGGAGCGCCCCGCTGCGCCGACCAGATCTTGCCGGCACGGTCGGCCCACTCCTGCGCGGGCGCGAGGTCTTCCAGCAGATCGGAGCCATAGTGCGGCACCGCGACGGTGTTGAGGAAGTCCTGCACCAGCCCAAGTCCACCGGGTGCCGAGGCGGCCTTGTAGCGCTGTGATGCAAACCATTCAGACATAACCAAATGCTACTTGACTATGTCATGGTCGCCAACTACGTTGACAGAACCAAAGCAGGTTTGACTACGTCAAGGAGAGTGCATCATGGTCAACATCAACGGATCGACGGTGGTGGTCACCGGAGGGCAACGCGGACTCGGCAAGGCGATCGTTGAGGAGTTTCTGCGGCGAGGCGCGGCGAAGGTTTACGCCACCGCTCGCTCACCGCAGCCCAGCGACGACCCTCGCATCGTGAGCGTGCCGCTCGACGTCACGCAGACCGAATCGGTTGCGGCGCTCGCCGTGCGGGCATCGGACGCCACCATCGTGGTCAACAACGCCGGCATTGCCGGGGCCACCCAACTGCTCGGCAGCGACCTGGACGAGGTCCGCGAGGTCTTCGAGACCAATTACTTCGGCGCCCTGCGAGTGGCGCAGGCCTTCGCGCCGATCCTGGCCGAGAACGGCGGCGGCGCACTGGTCGACATCAGCTCGGTGCTGGCCTGGATCGGCGGCTTCGGCGGCTACGGCGACTCGAAGGCGGCCATCTGGTCGCTGACCAACTCGCTGCGCGTCGAGCTCGAGAAGCAGGGCACGCTGGTGACCGCCGTTCATCTGGGCTTCACCGACACCGACATGACTGCGTCCTTTGCGGTGCCGAAGAACGATCCACGCGACGTCGCCCGCCAAATCGTGGACGGCATTCGGGATGATCAGGCAGAGGTGCTGGCCGACGAAACCAGTCGCCGCGTCAAGACGGCACTGGCGGGCCCGGCGGAGTTGCTGCGGGCCGGCTGAGCGGGCGACCGCGCCGGGCGGGTTCGTGATCGGCACGCGCCGGGGTCGCTGGACATGTTTGGATTGGCCTATGGCGGAAACGGATCCACAAGGCCCAGCAGGTCCAGAGGGTATTGTCAGCGCTTCGCGTGTCATCTCGGCCAGCGCCGAACGCATCTTCGAATTGATCGCCGACCCGTCCCGACAACCGAGTTGGGACGGCAACGACAATCTCGAATCGGCTGCGCCGGGGCAGCGCGTCCGCGGGGTCGGTGACGTGTTCAAGATGTTGCTGACCAACGGCCAAGTGCGGGAAAACCACGTGGTGGAGTTCATCGAAGGCGCCAAGATCGCTTGGCGCCCAGCAGAACCCGGCAAGAAACCGCCAGGGCATCTGTGGCGCTGGGAGCTCAACGCCATCAACGCCACACTGACCAACGTGACCCACACCTACGACTGGACGGCGCTGACCGACGCCACGCGGCTGGCGAAGGCGCGCTCGACGACGCCGGAGATGCTGCGCGAGTCGATGGACAAGCTGGCGTCGATCGCGCAGCGCACCGACTGAGGGCTCAGCCGTTCTTACCCCGGATCCACTGGAAGGTGCCGAGGTTGTGCACTCGCACGCTCACGAAGCCGTGCTCTTCCAGGACGTCGGCGATTTCGTCCTCGCCGAACGCGTGCGCGCCGAAGTTCGGCAGCAGCTGCCATAGGCGCGCGGCTCGCCCGACGGTCGGAACCATGATGGCCAGCCGGCCACCGGGGCGCAGCACCCGTGCCATCTCGGCCAGCGCGGTCACCGGATTCGGAATCAGTTGTAGGACCGCCAGGGCGATCACCGCGTCAACGGTGTTGTCCCGGAATGGAAGTCGCTGGGCGTCGGCGCGGATGAAGCCGACGTACGGGCCGGCCTCGTTGCGGATTGCGCGGGTCAGCATCGCCTCGGAGATGTCGACGCCCAGCGCCAGCCCGTCCTCGCCGGCGGCCCGCGCCAGCGACGCGGTCACCGTGCCGGGCCCGGAACCGACGTCCAGCGCGGTTCCGCCGGTCGGGATGTCCAGCCACTCGGCGGGGTGCTGCAAGGCGTTGAACAGCCGGCGCGACCAGGCTTGCGCGTTGTCGTAGAGCATCGATCCGATCGGCGAGGCCCACGCCGCCTGGATCGGGCCGGTGTTCTTCGGGACGTCGTCCGCGTTGCCGCCGAGCAGATCGAGGTATCCTTTACTGGTATCGGGCTCCGCCGGCGGGTCGATGAGCAGATCCAGCGCCCGGCGCAACGCGGGAGATGGCGACACATGTACGTCGGTCATGCGACTCCTTTGCTGAAATATCAAGCTGTACAACAAAATCCAGGGGAGCTGCGGCAGTGAAGAAGATCGACCCCCTGCTGCGCAGCCTACGCGCGAGCGTCGGGCGCCTCGAGAGGCCGAGCGTGTGGATTTCGTTAACGATTGACGACGGAGTGCTCGCTCACCAGGGCGTACACCCGCCACATACCCGGTACCCCTTTGAGCGCGCTCTCGCCGCGGTCGGTGAACCGGTGCCGCGATCCGGTCACGATGTCCCGCAATGTCGAGGAGACGAGCACCTCGCTGGGACCGGCCAGCGCGGCAACGCGTGCCCCGATGTGCACGGCCATTCCGGCCACGTCGGTGCCGCGCACCTCGACCTCGCCCGCGTGAATGCCGACCCGAACCTCGATGCCCAGCACCCGAACCGCGTCGACGATGGCGTCGGCGCACGCGATCGCCGCGCTCGGGCTGGTGAACGTGGCGACGAATCCGTCGCCGGCGGTGTTGACTTCGCGGCCGGCGAAGCGCTGGAGTTCCTGGCGCACGATCGTGTCGTGGTTGTCCAGCAGATCGCGCCACCGGTCGTCGCCGAGCAGGGCGGCGTGTTCGGTCGAACCGACGATGTCGGTGAACACGATGGTGGTGAGCAGCCGCTCGGCGGCCGCCCCGCCGCGCACGCCGGTGATGAACTCCTCGATCTCGTCGAGCATCGGCGCGGTATCGCCCACCCAGTACAGGGCGTCCTTTCCCGGCAGCTCGATCAGGCGCGATCCGGCGATGTGCTCGGCCAGGTACCGGCCGTGCTCGACCGGACTGAACTCGGGGTTGTCGCGGTGCAGGATCAGTGTCGGCGCGCTGACGCGAGGCAGCGTCTCGCGCACGTCGGACTGCCGGAGCCTGGTGATGAACACGCGCGCCATGCTGGGCGAGGCGGCGCGGTTGCCGGCGTGGTCCCACCAGGCGCGGAACACGCCGTCGGAAGCGACGGACGGCGCGATGATGGCCAGCATGTCGAAGCCCTGCTCGACGGCGTCCGGTTCCATTCCGACGGTCGTGTAGGCCTCGGAGGCGCTTTCGTCGCTGCCGATCGGGTAGTCCGGCCCGCGCAGCGTGCGTGCCGCGCCGTTGAAGATCACCAGGTTGTTCACCCGCTCGGGGAAGTCGGCGGCCAGGACGAGGCCGGTCAACGACGTGAAGCCGGGCGCGAAGATCGTCGCCCGTTCACATCCGACCGCGTCCATCACGGCAAGCGCGTCTTGCGCCCAGAAGTTCGGCCCGATCACGTCCAGCGAGGGCACCCGCGACGACAAGCCGATGCCGCGCTGGTCGAACCGGATCACCCGGACAAAGGACGCCAGCCGACGATGGAAGCGGTACATCGACGGCTCGCTGTCGACGCAGTCGATCGGTATGAGGGGGCCCGGCAACACCAACAGGTCGATCGGCCCATCGCCAAAAACCTGGTAGGCGATGTCTATCCCACCGCAGCTGGCGTACCGCAGCCGTGGAACCGGCGCCACTCGTCCAGGTTAGTGCAGTGGCGCGACACGTCTATGGGACAGCTACACCACGTTGTCCAGGAGCGGTGTTGTCCAGGAGCGGTACCAGGTAGCGCGCGGCGTAGCCGCGGACGGCCGCGTCGTCGGCGATGTCCAGGCGGTCGGTGGGGAAGACGATGATGCCCAGCGCGACACGCAGCAGCACGTCGGCGATGTTGGCGAGGTCGGGCTCGGCAATCTCGGCTCCGCACCGGCGCAGGGTGCGGGCGATCCCGTCGGCGAATTGGCCGATGGGGAAGACATGCGAGCGGGAGAACAGACCGAACAACTCGGGTTCGCTCTGCACGATGCGCGAATACAGCGGCGAATCCTGGACCAGCCGAACGCCCAGGGTGAACGCCTCGATCACTGCCTGCCGCGGGCCACAGCCCGCGGTGGCCCGGTCCAGGGTGGCGAAAAACAGCTCGGCTTCGCGCCGCACCACCCGTTCGACCAGATCGTCTTTGGTGGGGAAGCGGCGGTAGACGGTGCTGCGGCTGACGCCGGCTTGCACGGCGACGTCCTCGATGTTCGCGCGGCGCACGCCGTAGGTCTCGAACACCGTCCGCGCGGTGTCGAGAATGGTTCGCTCCACGTCGGTGCCGTCTTCGACTTGACCGACCTGGCCGGCCGAGCTGCGGCTACGCATGACTACCGACCCCCAGTGCGATGGCGAACGCCCAAATGTTAGCGTGGAACAAAGATACATTTTTGTGTCAGTGGTTCAGGGGAGGTGGGCCGTGACTGCCCAGCAGGACCGGCTGGCCGGCCCGAACGCCGGTGCGCTGTTCGATTCCCGCGTTCGGGAAGCCGTGCCCGTGGTGCTCGACGAGCCGGTTGACGCCCACGCCCGACTGGGCCCCGACTCCCTGATCTGGAAGTTTTACGGCGATCACCGCACTCAGTTCTTCGGGTTTCAGCGCGTGGCCGGTGTGGAGAACTGCATTGAGCAACTCGCCCAGGGCGTGTTCGATCACTCGGTGGTTTTCAGCGACACCCTGGGTCGCGCCAAACGGACGGCGCCGCCGCTGATGAAGACGGTTTACTCCGACGACCCGCACGAGTGGGGCCGCAAGGTGCGTGACTTCCACAAGCCGATCAAGGGGACGATCAGCGACGGCTCCCGGTATCACGCGTTGAATCCCGAGTTGTTCTATTGGGCGCACGCGACTTTCGTCGATCAGGTCATCTACAACACCGACACGTTCATCCGCCGCCTCTCGGATGCGGAGAAGGAACAGATCTTCGAGGAAGGCAAGGTCTGGTACCGCCTCTACGGCGTCAGCGACCGCGGTCAGCCACAGACCTACACCGAGTTCCTCTCCTACTGGGATCAGATGCTCGAACGGTTCGTGCCGCACAAGACGGTCCTGTACGGAACCGGCTACATCCGCAAGGGCATCCCGGCGCCGCGCCGGATACCCAAGCCGATCTGGGCGGTGCTGGCCGCCCCGCTGAACGCCTACACCCGCCTGGTACTGGTCGGCACCATGCCGCCACAGATGCGCGAGGTGTGTCAGCTGCACTGGAATGCCAAGAAAGAGAGACGGTTTCAGCGTTTCGCGGCCGTTATGCGCGCGTTGAACCCGTTGATCAACCGGCTGCCGCTGCCGCTGCTTTACGCGCCGTGGGCGGTGACGGCGTGGCGCCGCGCGGGCGTCGACCCCCGCCGGCTGCACAATCGAGCGGCCTAACCGAGCAGTTGCCGAGGTTTTCGGGACGTCATCGCGGTCCTGACGGAGACTGGTGGTTACCCCGCGCCATACCGGGGCATCCCGCTACGTCGGCCCCAAGCGTGAGGAGTACCGCGATGCAGATGACGGGTAATACCGTGCTGGTCACCGGCGGCGGAACCGGTATCGGACGCGGTCTGGCCGAGTCATTGCACCAGTTCGGCAACAAGGTGGTGATCGCCGGCCGCCGCCGCGACGCCCTGCAGGCCGTCGTGTCGGCCAACCCCGGAATCGAGTGCATGCCGCTGGATCAGGCCGACGCCGCGGACGTCCGGCGCTTCGTCGTCGAACTGACCGACCGTCATCCCGACCTCAACGTGGTGGTCAACAACGCCGGGATACAGCGAGTCGAAGACCTGACCGCCACCAACATCGGGCTGGCCGAGCAGAGCATCGCGATCAACCTGGTGGGCCCGATCCGGCTGATTTCGGCCCTACTTCCGGGGCTGCTGCGCAAGCCGCGCGCGGCAATCATCAACGTGACGTCCGGCCTGGCCTTCATGCCCAGCGCGCTGACACCGACCTACTGCGCCGCCAAGGCGGCGCTGCACTCCTACACCCAATCGCTGCGCTTCCAGCTACGCGGAACACCCGTCGACGTCATCGAGATCATCCCCCCGCAGGTGCAGACCGCACTGCAGGGCGAACGGGGATTCGACCCCAGCGGGATGCCGGTGGACGAGTTCATCGCCGAGACGATGTCCCTGTTGCAGGCGCAGCCCCAGGCCGACGAGATCGTGGTGGAGCGCGCCAAGGCTTTCCGGTACGCCGAACGCGACGGCACCTACGACGACATCTATCCCGTATTCAACGAGGCGATAACGTCGTGGTTCCGCCGCGAAAGCGATAAGGGCTGAAAACCTTGCGGCCACGCGGAATTCGCCGCCGTATGGACAGACGTTCAATCGCTGTATGCCTGGCCGAACCCGAGCCGCCGTAGCCAACGGCGGTGGCATCCGACAGGATCGAAGCCATGGCCGGTGTCGACTTTTCACTGTTGGACGTCCCGAGATCCGAACCGATCGACGACCCCGACGCTTACCTGCGTGCCGCGATCGCCTGGCACTTCGGCCAGGACACCGGCTCGGCCTTTTGGTTGCGAGCCGCCGAGACGCTGGACTTCGAGCCGTTGACCGACGTCACCACATACGAGGATCTGCGGCGATTCCCCAATCTGCTGACCGAGCTGCGCAACGTACCGATCGAGGACCTGATTCCGCGGGGGTACGGTTCGCCGCCGCCGGTGCCGCAGATATTCGAGTCCGGTGGCACCACCGGCGCGCCGAAACGCACCGCGCAGCTTCCCGATTGGGTCGCCCAGGTCATCGACTGGCAGACCGAGGACTTCGCCGCCGGCGGCTTCCGGCGTGGTCAGGGCTTTTTGTGCCTGATGCCGAGCGGGCCGCACGGCGTGGGTTACTTTTCGCGGCTGGTCTCCGAACGCCTGGGCTCGGCGTTTCACGCGATCGACATCGATCCGCGCTGGGTGAAGAAGATCGCGGCGCAGCATGCCGCGGCGCAAAATGTCGCGGCCTACGTCGACCATGTTCTCGAGCAGGCCACTTACGTGCTGCAGACGCAGAACGTCGCCAACCTGCACGCCACGCCGCCGTTGCTGGAAGCCATGGCCCGCAACGACGACTTGGTGGACCTGGTGAACGCCAAGATTCGTTACCTGTTGCTCAGCGGCGCGCACGTGGACGCCGACACGCTGGACCTGCTGCGCGGCATCTTCCCGGACACGACGATCACGATGGCCTTCGGCAGCACGATGATTCTCTCGCAGGCAATCACCCGAATCGACGGTGACGCCTTCGTGTTCGACCCGCGGACGCCCTACGTCGTGTTCTGGGTCATCGATCCGGATACCGGCGAGCAGGTGCCCTACGGTCAACTCGGTCAGGTTGTGATGAACCACATCAGCAAGGGCATGTTCCTGCCGAACAATCTGGAGCGCGACATGGCGATCCGAATGCCCGGTCCGGCCGGCCCGCTCAGCGATTCGGTCAGCGCTGTGCGGCCCGTCCTTACCTTCGAGGGTGCGGCCGTGATCGAGGGCGTGTACTGACGTGAGCGGCGAAACCCGAAGCGCGACCGCGGAATTGGTGGGCATCGACGCGCTCGGACCCGACGGCGAGTATCGGACCCGTAACCGGCAGGTGATCGCCACCACGGCGGGCACGCCGATCGCCGAGTTGAGCCTGGTGCCGCCGCTGTACGTGACACGCACCATCAATGCCCAGCGCAAGGCGGTGCCGCTGCCCGCTGTCCCGCGCGAAGACGCGCTGGCCGAAGCGGCCCGGATCTTTCGGACCGGCGTCATCGGGGGCATGGACTTCGCCGCGTACGTCGCGCTGGCCAGCCGGATTTCGGGTGTCCCGATCGCGGTCACCCGTGCCGCCGCACATGGCGTCGGCGACGCGGTGGCGGATGCGGTCGACGCAGTGCGGCCCGCCCGACCGGTCGGCGCGGCCGGTGACTGGCGCGACGAACGCACCCGCGCCGGCGCCGCGGTGTGGACCCGGCGCGGCGAGGTCTTTGCCGTGCTCGCTGCCGGAAACGGCGCGGGGGTGCACGGCACGTGGCCGCAAGCGCTCGCCTTGGGCTACCGGGTCGCGGTGCGACCCTCCCGGCGTGAACCCCTGACCGGGCACCGGCTCGTGAACGCGTTGCGCCAGGCCGGGTTTCGCGGCGAAGACGTCACCTTTTTGCCGACCGATCACCGGGCGGCCGACGAGATCGTCCGCGCCGCCGACCTTGCCCTGGTGTACGGCGGCCAGGACGTCGTGGACAAATACGCCGATGACCCGAGGGTGTGGGTGAACGGCCCGGGCCGGGCGAAGATCCTGATCACCGCGAGCCACGACTGGCGCGACTACCTCGACCTGATCGTCGACTCGATCGCAAACCTGGGCGGAATGGCCTGCGTCAACGCCACCGCGGTGTTGTACGAGGGCGATCCGGCCCCACTCGCCGCGGCTGTCGCCGAACGGCTGTCGGCGATCGAGCCGATGCCCACCGAGGACGAGCGCGCGGTGTTGCCCACGCAGCCGGTCGCCACGGCGCGGGCGCTCGCGGACCACCTGGCGGTCAAGGCCGCCGGCGCGACTGCGCTGCTGGGCGCCGACCAGGTCGTCGCCGCGGTGGGAGACGGCTGCGCCGCCCTGCGCCCCGCCGTGCATCTGCTGAGCGAACCCGACGCCGACAAGCTCAACGTCGAACTACCGTTCCCCTGCGTGTGGATCGCGCCGTGGTCGCGCGACGACGGCCTGGAACCACTGCGAAAGTCGTTGGTAATCACCGTGATCACCGATGACGACGGCCTGGTCGACGCCTTACTGGGCGAACCGACGGTGAGCAATGTCTATCGCGGCAACCGGCCGACGCCCTACAGCGCGCCGGGCATTCCGCACGACGGATTCCTGGCGGATTTCCTGATGCGCAACAAGGGATTCGTGCGGGACTAGCTGCGGGTGGTCGCGGGATAGGGCAACAGCGCCACCTCGCGAGCGTTCTTGATCGCGGTGGCTACCTGCCGTTGCTGCTGGACCGTCAGGCCGGTGACGCGTCGCGACCGAATCTTGCCGCGGTCGGAGATGAACACCCGCAACGTGTTGGTGTCCTTGTAATCGACGGTCTTCAGGCCGAGGCTGGCGAGCAGATTCTTGCGCTTCTCTCCCGACACCGGCTTGTTCGGCCGCCTGACTTTGCCGGCCATTCACCAACTCGCTTTCCGGATACCGGGCAGTTCCCCGCGATGGGCCAGTTCGCGCATCCGCACCCGCGACAGCCCAAACTTGCGCAGCTGCCCGCGCGGGCGGCCATCGATCGCGTCGCGGTTGCGGATCCGCACCGCGCTGGCGTCGCGGGGCTGGCGGGCCAGTGCTTGCTGCGCGGCCAGTCGCTGCTCGGGTGTGCTCTGCGGCGATCGAATGATCTCTTTGAGACCGGCCCGCCGTTCGGCGTAGCGTGCGACGATCTCGCGGCGCTTGTCGTTCTTGACGATCTTGGACTTCTTGGCCATCAGCGCTCTTCCCGGAACTCGACGTGGCGGCGCACGACCGGGTCGTACTTGCGCAGCGTCAGCCGGTCGGGGTCGTTGCGCCGGTTTTTGCGGGTGATGTAGGTGTAGCCGGTGCCGGCGGTGGACCGCAGCTTGACCAGGGGACGAATCATGTTGCGCGCCATCAGATGCGCTGTCCTTCCCGGCGCAACCGGGCGACGACGGCCTCGATGCCGTCGCGATCGACGACCTTGATGCCCTTGGTGCTCAACCGCAACGTGATGCGCCGGCCCTCCGAGGGCAGGAAGTAGGTCTTGGTCTGAATGTTCGGCGACCACCGCCGCGGGGTTCTGCGATGCGAGTGCGACACCGAATTACCGAACCCGACGGTGCGACCGGTCACCTGACAGCGCATGGGCACGACGGCTCCTCTCCCCCGCGCCAGCGGCGCAGTTATTGAAAATCATTTTCGACAATGCCTGTCCGGCACTGTACCGTGACATCGGCGTTGATGAAAATCGTTTGCAATAAGGAGTCGGGATGCGGACGCCGGTGGTGTTGATAGCGGGGCAGGGCGACGCGGACCGGGTGGCGGGCGGGCTGCTGGGCAAACCCGGAACCGTGGTCGTCGAGCACCGGTTCGACGGCCACGTGGTGCGGCGGGCAACGAGCATGCTGCGCCACGGCGAGCTGAGCACCGCCGAGACCGCCTTGGAGCTGGCGCACGGCTGCGTGTCCTGCACCGTGCGCAACGACCTGCTGGTGCTGCTGCGCAAGTTGGCGCATCGCGACGGGGTGCAGCGCATTGTCGTGCACCTGGCGCAGTGGCTCGAGCCCGAACCCATCTGCGTCGCGATCAACCACGTGCGGGTGACCGTCGGTCCCGGCTACCCGGAGGGCCCAGCCGCGCTGGACGTGATGATCGCGGGCGTGCTGACGTGCATCGACACCCGAACCTGGCTGCCTCGCGCGCTCGGCGACGCGGTGTTGTCGGACGGTCGCACCATGGCCCAGGTCGTGGTCGGCCAGGCGGAGTTCGCCGACCTGTTGGTGCTGACCCGCCCCGACCCGGTGACGCTGGCCGTGCTGCGCCGGCTCGCCCCGCGGTCACGGATCACGGTGGGGCCGGACCGGGTCGACGTGGCCCTGGCCAACCTCGACGACAACTCCCGGCGCGGGCGCAGTGATCACCCGCACGGCTGGCTGCTGGCCGGCCTGCCGCCGCTCACCGCGGACGGGGCGGTGCGCATCGTCGAGTTCAACGCTCGCCGGCCGTTCCACCCGGAACGCCTGCACGCCGCGGTCGATCTGCTGCTGACCGGTGTAGTGCGCAGCCGTGGCCGGCTCTGGCTGGCCAGCCGACCCGACCAGGTCATGTGGCTGGAATCGGCCGGCGGCGGGCTGCGGGTGTCCAGCGCGGGAAAGTGGCTGGCGGCCATGACCGATCGGGAAGTGGCCAATGTCGACCCGGAACGCAGGCTGTTCGCCGAGTTGCAGTGGGAATATCGGTTCGGCGACCGGCACACGGCCATGACGGTGCTGGTCTGCGGTGCCGAGCCGCCCGACATCCTCGACGCGCTGCACGGGGCACTGCTCACCGACGCGGAAATGGCGGCACCGCAGGACTGGCGCGAATATCGAGATCCCTTCGGCGACTGGCACCAAGACCCGTGCGATGAAATCACCAGCGCCGCAGAAGAAGCCGCATCCGAGGCGGAGCGCCGCGAATCCTGAATTGACGCCGCACCACACCGCTGCGCCGGAACCGGTGGTTCCGACTGTGCGTGCCGTCTGGTAGCTGTAGGTTACGAGTCACGGACGTTAAGACAACAGCGTTACACCACGACTCGGCCCGCCATCTCGGTGAAGCGGTGTGAAGGTGAACTTGATAGGTCAGGCCTTGACAAGGGCGACCGACCGATTGGCCAATCCGGCGCGGCTGTCGGACCCCGACAAGCTTCGCGCCGCGGTCGCCGGCAAAACGGTGCTGGTCACCGGCGCGTCCTACGGGATCGGTGAGGCGACGGCGCGTCGGTTTGCCGCGGCCGGCGCCACGGTTCTAATTGTTGCCCGGTCGGCGGAACGGCTCGACGACCTCGCCGCGGCGATCAATGCCGGCGGCGGCCGGGGCGTCGCGTACCCCACCGACCTCAGCGACGAGGCCGCCGTGCACGTGCTGACCAAGCAGATCACCGAAAACCACGGACCGCTGGACATCGTGGTCAGCAACGCCGGCAAATCGCTGCGCCGCTCGCTGCATCAGCAATACGACCGCCCGCACGACTTCCAGCGCACCATCGACATCAACTATCTGGGCCCGATCTGGCTGCTGCTGGGAGTGCTGCCGACCATGCGGGAACACGGCGGCGGCCATATCGTGAACGTCTCCAGCGTCGGCGTGCGGGTGGTGCCCGGCCCGCAGTGGGGCGCCTACCAGGCGTCCAAGGGCGCGTTCGACCGCTGGCTGCGCAGCGTGGCCCCCGAACTGCACGCCGACGCCGTCGAGGTCACCTCGGTCTACTTCGCGCTGGTCCGGACCCGGATGATCGCCCCGACGCCGGTGTTGGGCCGGCTGCCCGGGTTGTCCGCCGACGAGGCCGCCGATGTCATCGCCAAGGCGGTCATCGAGCGTCCGCGGACGCTGGAACCGCCGTGGGTGTTCCCGGCCGAGGTGGCCTCGGTGCTGTTGGCCGGACCGGCCGAGCGGGCGGCCCGGCTGTGGCACCGGCGGTTCTTTGCCGACCGCACACCGCGCAAGGACGACCGATGAGCGACGGTGTGGCCGCCACGGCCGCCCGCGCGCTGGTGTCGTCGCGGCTGCTGAGCGTCCCCCCGCCGCTCGCGGCGCTGCGGGTGGTCCGCGAGGTGAATCGCGGCGGCACAAACCTTTACACGCTGCTGGCAATCGCCGCGACCCGCTGGCCGCAACGCACGGCGATCATCGACGATGACGGGGCGCTGAGCTACCGCGAGCTGCGAGTCACGACCGAATCGCTGGCTCGCCGACTCGTCGACGCCGGCGTCGGACCGGGCGAAGCGGTCGGCGTCATGTGCCGAAACGGCCGCGACTTCGTGGTTGCCGTCTTTGCCACCGCCCTGGTCGGCGCCGATCTGGTGCTGGTGAACACGGAGTTCCGCAGCGACGCCCTGGCGGGCGCGCTCAGCGCGCACCAGGTGACAACGATATTGTGCGACAACGAGTTTGCCGGACAGGTCCGCGATGCGCTGCCGTCGATTCACGTGCTCGACCTCGCCGATGGCCATCCGGTTGCGGGCGCGTCACGGCCCAAGGTCGCACCGTCGGGCCGCATCGTACTGCTCACGTCCGGCACCACCGGCATCCCCAAAGGCGCGCCGCGCACCCCTCGGATCAGCTCCGGGCTGGGGGCCGGGGTGACGATCCTAGAACGCACCCGCCTGCGCACTGGTGCGCGAATTACGTTGGCAACACCAATGTTTCATGGCCTCGGCTTCGGCATCATGACACTGTCGGTCAGCCTGGGTGCCACCATGCTGACCCGTCGCCGCTTCGACGCCGAACAGACGCTGGCCCAGGCCTCGCTGCAGCGCGCCGACGCGATGAGCGTGGTGCCGATCATGCTGGCGCGCATCCTGGACCTGCCGCAGCGCGTCCGGATACGAAACCCGCTGGGATCACTGAAGGTCGTGATCTCCAGTGGCGATCGGCTCGACCCGAGCCTGGCGCGCCGGTTCATGGACGAATACGGCGACGTCCTCTACAACCTTTATGGTTCAACGGAAGTCGGGATCGGTGCGCTGGCGACGCCGGCCGAGCTGCGGGCCGCCCCGGAGACCGTGGGCAGGCCGGTCGCAGGCTGCCCGGTGCGCATTTATGACCGCAGCGGCCGGCCCGTAGGACCCCGGGTGACCGGCCGTATCTTCGTCGGCGGCGAACTGAGCTCCGACGGCTACACCGGCGGCGGCGCCAAGCACGTCATCGACGGCCACACCAGCACCGGCGACATGGGCTATCTGGACAACGCGGGCCGGCTCTACATCGTCGGCCGCGAGGACGACATGATCGTGTCCGGCGGTGAGAATGTGTACCCGCGGGCGTTGGAAAACGCGCTCGCCGAGCACCCCGACATCGCCGAAACCGCGGTCGTTTCGGTGCCCGACGAACAGTTCGGCCGGCGGCTGGCCGCGTTCGTCGTCCCGCGCCATCGGCGCGAAGTCGATGTGACGGCGCTGCGAGAGTTCCTGAAGGGCAAGGTTGCCCGTTTCGAACAGCCCCGCGACATCCACCTGGTCGACAGCATCCCGCGCAATCCGGCCGGCAAGGTCATCCGCCGCGAACTGTCGAGCTAGACGTCCGGGTCCTCCTCGGACTCGTCGATCGGCTGGATGACCCCGATCGTCTTGTTCAGCCAGTTCGGCGCCAGCCAGGAGATCGCGGTGGCGCCCGCCGTCGCTCCGACCACCCCGGACCAGGCGACCGGGCCCAGCGGTGTGCAGCCGAAGAACTGGCTGACCACCGGGGTTTGAATGATGCCGACCAGGACGCCCGCGCTGCCCAGCGCGGTCGCCACCACCAGCGGGCTGTGCTGGCGGGTCAGCAGCGTCTGCGCCAACTGCGTCGTCACCAGCGCGGCCAATCCCATTGTCGCCGTACGGCGTTCGCTGCCCGGCGTGTAACGGCCGATGCCCCAGGCCGCCGTGGCACCCGCCGCGGTGACCACACCGCGGGTGATGATCTGACGCATCAGGGGTGCGTCGAGCGACGGCCGCGCCCCGGTCAGCACGGCCAGACGGTGTGCGGCGCGCGCACTTTCGGCCGCCTCCTCGCTCTCGTACTCCGCGGCGTCGGGCTCGGCGTATTGCGACGTGACGGCGACCGCCAGCGCCGGGAACATGTCGGTGAGCAGGTTCACCAGCAGCAGCTGCCGGGTGCCCACCGGTGCGCGGCCCTGACCGAACGCGGTCCCGATGATGGTGAACAGCACCTCGCCGACGTTGCCGCCGACCAGGATCGTGACGGCGTCGCGAACCCCGGCCCACATGCCGCGGCCCTCCACCAGCGCGTCGAGCAGCACGCTCAAATCGCGGTCGGTCAAGACGATGTCGGCCGCACCGCGGGCCGCCGACGATCCGCGGCCGCTGACCCCGATGCCGACGTCGGCCATCCGGATCGCCGCGGCGTCGTTGGCGCCGTCGCCGACCATCGCCGTCACCCGGCCGCAGCGCTGCAGCGCCGCGACGATCTGCACCTTCTGCTCCGGGCTGACCCGGGCGAAAACCTGCACGTCGGCGACCATCTTGGCGCAGGCGTCCTCATCGAGGCCGGCCAGTTCGGTCCCGGTGACCACCCGCGCATCCGCCGGCAAGCCCAGCTGACGGGCGATCGCCCGCGCGGTGATCGGGTGGTCTCCGGTGATCAGCACGACGTCGCGACCGGCCGCCTCCAGCGCCTCGATCAGCGGGCGCGACGAGGCCCGGGCGGTGTCCGCCAAGCCGACATACCCCAGCAGTTCGAGGTCCTGGGCGGTGGCGTCGACGGCGTCGGCGTCGGTGTCGGTGTCGTGGGTGGTCCCGTTCGGCCACGGGCGGCGCGCCACCGCCAGCACCCGCAAGCCCCGTTCGGCGAGTCCGCGTACCACCGACTCGGCGTGCGCGCGGTCGGCGGCCGGATCGTTGAACCGGCAGCGCGGCAGCACGACCTCCGGGGCGCCCTTGAGCATCAGCACGGGCGTGTCCGGGTCCGAGCCGAGGGTGCCGATCGCGGCGGCGTACCCGCGGCTGGATTCGAACGGAACCTCGGCGAGCAACTGCCAGCCCGAATTGTTCTTGGTCAGCAGGAAACTCGCAGCGGTGATGATGGCCTCGTCGGTGGCGTGTGCGTGGCCTTGTCCGTCTTGGGGCTGCGACGACGCCCACGCCGCCGCCCGCAGCACGGCCGCCGACCGCGGGTCCTCGGTTTCCGGGAAGGGATCGCCCGGGCGGGCGTCGTGCGGCACGGCGCAGAGCACCCGCAGCCGATTTTCGGTCAAGGTGCCGGTCTTGTCGAAACATACCGTGTCGACGCGGCCCAGCGCCTCGATGGTGCGCGGCGAGCGGACCAGCGCGCCGCGCGCCGTCAGCCGCTGCGCGGCGGCCAACTGGGACAGGGTGGCCACCAGCGGCAGGCCCTCCGGCACCGCGGCAACCGCGATCGCGACACCGTCGGCGACCGCTTGCCGCAGCGGTGAGCGTCGCAGCAACGCCAGCGCGGTGACCGCCGCGCCGCCGGTCAGGGTCAGCGGCAACACCTTGCTGGTGAGCTCACGCAGTCGCGCCTGCACACCGGCCGACGTCTCGACGTCAGCGACGGCCGAAATCGCCCGGTGCGCCGCGGTATTCACCCCCGTGGCCACGACGATCGCGCGTGCGTGCCCCGCGACGATGGTGCTTCCCTCGAACAGCATGCTCGCCCGTTCCGGATCGTTGACCGCGACCGGCTCCACCTGCTTGTCCACCGGCAGCGACTCCCCGGTCAGCAACGACTCGTCGACCTCGAGGTCTTCGGCGATCAGCAGACGCGCGTCGGCCGGCACCACCTCCGGAGCGGCCAGATCGATGACGTCGCCGGGCCGCAGTGACTTGGCGGACACGGTAGCCGTGCGGGTCGCGTGCCGGGCCGCCTCCAGCCGGCGCCGGGTGGTGGCCACCGCGGGGACCACGACGCGGCGGACCAGTTGATCCTGTTCGGCGAACAGCTCGGCGGCCGCCGCTTCGGCCCGCAACCGTTGCGCCCCACCGGTTATCGCGTTGACCGTCATCACCCCACCGACCAGCAGCGCGTCGATGTTGCTGCCGACGATGGCCGAGGCTGCCGCCCCGACGGCCAGGATGGGGGTCAGCGGGTCGGCCAGTTCGACGCGGGTGGCCGCGGCCAACCGTGCCAAGCCGTGCACCGGTCCGCGTAGGCCCGCGAACGGCGGGCTGTAGGAGAGATCGTCGAGGCGGCGACGCCACGACGGGGTCAGGGTCTGTACCGCCATCGGCCGGGCGCCGCCGGCCAATCGCGAATAGACGATCTCCGGATCCAGCGCGTGCCAGGCGGTCAGTGGTTGCGGGGTGGGGTCCGGCAGCCGTAATACCCTGCTGGCCGAGAACGTTCCGGCCACCAGCGCGGTGGCCGCGGCGGCATTGACGGGGTTGAGCCAGCGCCGAAAGCTCACCGGGTTGTTGTTCTGCTTTTGATCGGTGCCGGTGACCAACAGCAACCCGGCCAGCGTCGTGCCGCCCTGAGCCAGGTGTACGGCCGATTCGCTCGCCGAGCGCGCGACCGGAATCGCCGACAGGATACGCACCGCGGCGGCCAGGTCGGTGCCGGTGATGATGTCGGCCGTCCAGGGCGTGGCCGCACGCGGATCATCAAGTGCCACACCAACATCGGCGATGGCAAGCGCAGCCAATGTGTCCGTCGACGCGAAATCGCGGTGCACCGCGGTGATCAGCAGCACCGGACCGCGATCGGCCCGCAACTCCCGCACCACACCGAGCAGCGGCGTGCCCGGCGGGTGCGTCGCGGCGACGCTCGCCGTCAGGTCCTCGGTGCCGGCGACGTGTCGCAGCACCACCCGGGCGCCGGTTCGGTTCGCGGTCTGCAGCAACGGAATCGCGTAGGGGTCCACTTCCCAGCCGACCTCGACCCGGCCCACCCGTTCGCCGTCCACCATCAGTTCGGCGGTCTCCAGGCCCTGGGCCGGCGTCGCCGACGGACCTTGTGCGGGAACCCAGCTCAGATGTGCTCCGGTGGCAGGCAATTCGTCGGGGTCAGGGTCCGGGGCCTGTTCGCCATGTAGCAGCGCGTCGGCGACCTCGTAGACCCGGTCGTCGTCCCAACCCGGCGCCTCCCCGGACGATCGCAGCACGGCGCGATGATCACCGCGCAGCGCGGCCCCGTCGATCACGACGACCTTCACCCGGTCCAGTCGGCGCAGCGCACCCGGATCCAGGACCAGCTGACCGTCGTTGGCCAGGCCGCGTCCCAGGGTCGCCGCGAAAGCCTGCCGGCCGATGTGCGCGGCCCGGGGCACGCCGGCCTCGATCGCGGCGGCGGCGTCTTCGGTGCCGCCGCCGGCCACCAGCGCGCTGGCCGCGGCGATCAGCGAACCGTTGGCCGCCGAATCGACGTAGCTTTCCACCGGCCCGGCCATCGAGCCCTTCTCTTTGTCCATCGCGGCGTCGATGGTGCCGCCGACCACGACGTGTGATGCCTCGCCTGCCGCCGCGGCTCCCCAGCTGTGCCGGGGCATCTGCGACTTCACCCCGGCCGAGGAGATGACCGGGACCACCGGCGCCTGCGGACGTTCCGGCGACGCCAGATGCGGCTCGCGGTCGCGCCAGACGCGGCGGTGCGCGGCCGCCTCGCTGATCTGCAGGGTCCGCTGCGTCATATCGAGCAGCGGGGTGCCGAACGAGTGGGTCAGCCCATGCGCCGCCGCGGTCGCGGCCGCCAGCGCGACATCGGTGCCCACTCGTCCCAGCCGCGATTCCAGGATCGAGACCATGCGCGGTTGGTGGTTGATCAGCGCGGCCGCCGCCCGGGTGGTCTGCGGTGCCGCGGGCAGCCGGGCCACCCAGCCGGTCAGCGCGGCCGTCACGGCGACCACATCGAGGGCGGCCGCGGTGAACGGCACCAGAATCGCGAGCGGATTGCCGGGGTCGGCGAAGGGCGCGGAAGCCGGCAGGTCGGACTTGGTGGACGCCAGATCGGCGGCAACGTCGGCCACCGTCGACCGCACTTCCGCCACCACGGCCTCGTTGTCGACGCCGTCGGCAAGTTGGACCACCAGCCGGCCGAGCGCCCCCTCCACATGGGCCTCGGCGACTCCCGGAATTCGGCGAACCGGCTCCTCGACGACCGCCGAATACTCATACCAGCGCGCAAACGGCAACAGCGGGTCCAGATCGAGGTGCACCCGCTGCCCGCTGCGCCAGCGAACCGGGGGCTTGATGCGTTCCGGGGAACCGTCGGTAGACGCGTTCATCCCGAGCGCCCGGCCGGTGGAGCTGGCGACCGACTGCACCACGGGACCCGCCAGTTCGACGACCGGGCTCGCCAGCAACTGCACCGCACCGGCGGCTCCCGCCGCCGTGGACACGCCGGCCTTGACTAGCTGAGCCGCTCCGCCGGTGACACCGGCGACCACGCCGGATACACCCGGAATCTTCATTCAGTCATCCTTCGAAGACGTCTACCGCGCTAATAATCCTGGGGTGCCGGTGACCTGTCTACATATGCGCCCGAAGGCAGGCCCCGCGATGACACCACTGCTGCGGTGGCTGGGTATCGGCTGTGTGACCGGCGGGTGTAATCGCGTCCCTCCCAAAGCTTACCGATCGGGCGGCAAATCAAACCTTGCGAACAACGTCGGATCCAGGAACACGATGATCCCGGCGATGCCCGAGGCGCCCGGGGTGAGCACGTGAACCGAATGCGCCCGTAGGACGCCGTCCGCGGCCCGCCGGTACTCGGCAACGGCGGGTTGCGCGTTCGCCGCGGTCGCCACCATCACGATGTCGCCGGGCCTCGTAAATGCCCGTGCGGCAAGGAATTCCAGCACGGTGTCGCGTCCGGTGAACCACACCCGTTGCGGCGGCATTTCGAGCCGGACGTCGGCCTGCAACAACTCGGTGAGTGCGGCCATGTCGGCGTTTTCGAAGGCCGCGCAGTAACGGTCGAGCAGGTCACGGCGCTCGGCGCTGTCGGGGTCGACGGCGTCGTCTTCGGTGGGTGAGATCTCGGCCAGACGGGCCCGGGCCCGCTGCAGCGAACTGTTGACCGCGGCGGGTGTGGTTGCGAGAAGTTCGGCTACCTCGGCGGCACTGAACTGTACGACATCACGCAGAATCAGCACGGCGCGTTGGCGGGCGGGTAGCTCCTGTAGCGCGGTCATCACGGCCAGTCGCACACTGAGTCGCGCGGTGACGGTGTCTTCCGGAGTCGCGAACACGTGGGTGTCGGGGATGGGTTCCAGCCATTGCTGGGCGCCCGCGGCGGCATCGAGGTCGACGTGCGGGTCGAGGGTACTGTCGCCCAGTCCGGCCGGCGGTACCCGCCGGGCGCGCTGCTCCAACGCGCGCAGGCACGCCGTGGTGGCGATCCGGTACAGCCAGGTGCGCAGCGCCGCGCGCTCCTCGAATGCCTGATATCCCCGCCAGCCGCGCAGATACGTCTCCTGCACCAGGTCTTCGGCGTCGTGCACCGAGCCGAGCATCCGGTAACAGTGCGCGATCAGCTCGGCACGGAACGGCGCCGCCTGCTCGATGAATTCTTCCTGAGCCGGCACGGTCGTCCTCCATCTCGGACGCGGGACCGGTTGGCCCGGAACCCTGCTTTAGGTACTGAGCCGGGCAGACGGCGAAATTAATCGGTCGCGCGCGATGAATCAAGGCGATGCGCCGTATCTGAATTGGTGGAGGAGTTCACCAAGAAAGCGAGTACGACATGACCCAGACCCACGCCGACGGCCTCGTCGGCACGACCGCGATCGTGACGGGGGCGAGCCGCGGATTCGGCCGCTCCATTGCGGTCGCGTTGACGGCAGCCGGCGCCGAGGTGGTCGGTGTAGCGCGCACCGCCGCCTTGCTCGACGAGGCTCATGCCGAGTTGGGCGACGCGTTCATCCCCGTGGTGGCCGACGCGGCCGATCCGGCCACCGCGGCCGAGCTCATCGAGAAATACGCGCCACGCACGCTGGTGCTGTGCGCCGGGGCGGCCCCGCAGCTGAATCCGGTGCAGGAGCAGAGCTGGGAAAGCTTCAGCGCGAACTGGAGTGTCGATGTCGCGCAGGCGTTCCACTGGAGTCGCAGTGCGCTGCGGCGTCCGTTGGCGCCGGGCAGTGCGGTAATCCTGATGTCCACCGGTGCGGCCGTCAACGGCTCGCCACTGTCCGGTGGTTACGCGGGCGCGAAAGCGACCGTCAAATTCATCGGCAGCTACGCCGCCGACGAGTCGAACCGCGCCAGGCTCGGCATCACGTTCGCGTCGCTGCTGCCGCGGCTGACGCCGGTCACCGACCTGGGTGCGAAGGCGGCCGCGGCTTACGCCGCGCGGGAAGGCCTCGCCGTCGACAAGTTCGTCGAATCGACCGGTCCCGCGCTCACCGCCGAACACGTCGGCGATGTGGTGGTCGCGCTGGCCACCGGCGACATCCGGGGGCACGATGCTTACCTGCTCGCCGCGTCGGGTCTGACGCCGTTGGCCGGACGCTGATCCGCTCGTCGAGCAGGAAGGCGGACACCACCATGAACACACCCCCGATTGTGTCGGCAGCGCAATGGGAGGCCGAGCATCGGCGAATGATGGTGAAAGAAAAGGAGCTGACCCGCTCCCGCGATGCCCTGGCCGCGCTGCGCCGACGGATGCCGTGGCAGGCGGTGGACCGGCGCTACGAGTTCGACGGTCCGGACGGCAGGGTGAACCTGCTCGGGCTATTCGAGGGGCGTCGGCAATTGATCGTCTACCGCGCGTTCTTCGGGCCGACGTCCACGGCTGGCCCGACCACGCCTGCCGCGGTTGCTCGATGATCGCCGACCACATCGGCCATCTCGCGCACCTCAACGCCCGTGACACGACGCTGGTGTTCGCCTCGCGGGCGCCGCAATCCGACATCGAGCGGTTGAAGGCGCGGATGGGTTGGCGCATGCCCTGGTACACCATCACCGACAGCTTTGACGTCGATTTCGGTGTGCACGAATGGCACGGCACCAATGCATTTATCCGCGACGGTGATCGCGTCTTTCGGACTTACTTCATCAACAACCGGGGCGACGAGGCGCTGGGCACCACCTGGAGCTTCCTGGATATGACGGCGCTGGGCCGGCAGGAGTCCTGGGGGTTGCGTCCAGCAGAGTGGTGTACGAGTCGGACCTGATCAGCGGTACCGGCGTGTCGTAGCCGAGTGATTGGAGGT
>NZ_LQPT01000024.1 GCF_002102355.1 Mycobacterium sherrisii
ATGTCGGCCGCATCCACACTGCCCCCCGTGGCCACCGTCCCCGCCACGTTCGCGACTACTCCCACCCCAAAATGGCTCCCCGCACCGCTGAGCGCCTTACCCACAATGCTGCTCGATTGCCCCACCACATGAGCCAACCCATGATGCACACCTGGACCCACCACCCCACCCACCAAGGCACTGGCAGCAATGTCAACCGTCTGGTCAAAATCAAGACCGTTACGAACCCCCTCCAATATCTGAAAGTCCTGGATCAACAGATCCTGCACTGCACCCTGGGCCACCCCTTCGGCCACCGATTCGGCGATACCGGGCAGCAAATGCGCCGCCTGCACCAACACCGCCTTGAACAACGCTTTGCGACCCGCCGCGGTCGCCACCTGAGACAGCAACGCCGCGATCCGATCCCACAACTGCTCGACCAACTCCCGCACCGCGGCCACCGTGATCGCCTCGATCGCCGGAATCCACGCCAGCGACGCACCAAACGTAAAATCCGCCTCCCACAACGCCGTCGCGATCTCATACGCCGCGATCGCCAACGAACTCAAAATCTGCAGTTTGGTGTACTGAATCTGCGTCCCGGTCTGCTCCGCCAAATTCCCCACCGACGTCATCGACCCCGCCACCGACGGCACCGACGAATCACCTGACAACAACCACGCAAACACTCCCGCCGCCGCATCCGCCGTCTGACCCGTCAACGACGACGACACCTGCGACTGCGCCTGCTGCAACCCCGGCGCCGCATCCGACAATTGCTCGGCCGCACTGTTCCAATCGCCCGCAAGGGCAAACATCGCCGTCTCATCGCCCTTAGGCCACTGCTGCCCCGTCAAATACGCAACCCACTGCAACTCCGGCGGAATCTCAATACCCATCCCACACCCTCACGCCAAGGCGATCCTCAAGTCAGCGCAACCGAATTCACGTGTTGAGCGGTTGGCCGTCAGGCGTCGGATTAGGTTGGCCGTGCGATCCTTTCTGCGCGCCGCTGGTGGCCGCTTGGACGGCGGCGGAGATACCTTCCCCCGCGGGCTGAACGAGAGCCTCCGCGACCTGAGCCGCCACACCGGAACTCGAGCCAGGCGTTGCGTCGGCAGCAGTGGTCCACGCGCTCCCGATATCGGTGCCCGCCTGCTCCAGGGCAGCAGGTGACGTCCCGCTCGAATTGCCACTACCACCCGAAGTAGCGAACGATAGTTGGTTCCCTGCACCATTGGTGTCGCCCGAGCTAGGCGCCGATGACGGATTGGGCGCGCCGCTACCCGGCCCACTTGACGTCGAAGGACCCGCGACGTCCGAACCGGAAGTCGCGCCCGACGTCGTGGGAGGGGCAGGCACCGCGGGAGAGGCAGGCACCAAGGCCGAGGCCCGACTCGACTCCGACGTCCTAGGAGTAGTAGACACTGGCGTCGATTGGGAGCCACCACCAGTCGAAGAAGCACTGGTCTTACCGGAGTCAATGGTGGTAAGCACGTTACCAATCCCGTTTCCAGACGTCTGGACCTGTTGGTCCTGTTGGTCGAAATTCTTGGCACTGGCCGTCAACGACTGCGCAAGCTGATCAAGTTGCTGGGTAATTCCGGTGATCGAACTGTTCACTTGGTCGACTTGCGCGAGGTATCCGTTCGAGCCGTTGGCGAACTGGTCGCCGGTAGAGTCGTCGCCCCACGGCGTGCCTAGGGCGGCCAGTTGAGAGTTCAGCGAAGTGAACATCTCCTTGATCTGGGAGCTAATGTCAGACACGTTGCGGGCAGCCTTTTGCAGCTCCTGCGTTTCCACGCTGAGTGGTTCCGTCATTTGTGCTACCTCCTCACCACGGGGAATTGTGAGAAATCGTCGAAGCCATCATCTCCGTCGCTAGCATGTCGGCTCTCGCCCGGCGCGGTACTCCTTAGACCCGTTATCGCGTCGTGAAATGCCGGCGCGTCCTCGACCATGCGGGAAAGCGACAATATTTCGCTGCGTCGGTCAGCCAATGGAGCTTGAAGGGCTCGCGCCTGTTGTTCGACATCTTGAGCGGCCAGCCGCGCAGCCTTCGTCACATGATCGCCCAGACCGGCGAAATCGAACTCTTGCAAATAGCTTTCGTCGATGACGGTTTTGACGACACAATGTCGAGCATCAACCGTTACCTCGACAGTTCCGTTCGCCGCGCTCGCTTTTGCGGTCAGGCTTGACCGTCTTTGGCGCATCGCCGGCAGGTCCTGCAACTGCTCCCGGACTAACGACAGTAAGTGGGCGAGATCGTGGCTCGCCGCATCGTTGTTCATGTAATGGCTTCTCCCAGAGGTAGATTGGCTATGCCCCGCTAGTCACAACGAAGTTCCCGCAGGATTGCGATGTCGTTGGCGATCAGCTGGTCGATTTGCTGACACAGCGCAGCTTTGGTCATGGGCCGGGCGTGTGAGTGGTCGGGGACATACATGTACTCGCCGTCGTCGATCACACGGACCCACACAATGGCCGTCTTACCCGAATCTGGACCCCATTTTCGTGTTGGGCGCCAATGGCTTTGCACCGTCGCGTAAGCCGTCACACGGCTGGCGGGAATCACCACCTCGGTCGAGTTCCGCCTCGAACGGACGACTAAGTCAGCGTTGTCGAACTCCACACGGCCCTGCGGAAGATACTCGGGTATAAGGATACTGGGATGTTGGCCAGGCTGACACAATGACAGGTCGTCGCAAATGGCGGTGCTCAAATCATACGGTGACAAGGTGTAGATATCGACTAAGTCTTCATCGGGACGCTGGGCGGCGAAGAAACCCAATTGGCCTGCACGGTAGGCTATTAGACGTACACACGGCGTGTCGTCCGGTATGTACTGAACGTGGCACTCGACGCGGATGTCCGCAGAGTCGTACGCGACCACGGATTCCATGAAGTCGTTGAGGTCGCCATGGAAAAATCGATCGACCACCGTACTTGCGTACTTGGACGCTTCATCCTGGGTGCGGAACCTGGAGCCTTGGGTCAGCGCGAAGGGGTAGGGCAAAGAATCGTCACCGTAGTACCGGGTGATCATTCGCAAGTCCAGCAGGTCCAAAGTTCCGACCTGACTTATCAATACGCTACTCACCCGATCACCTGGACAGCCACCGAACGCTTCGACGTCACCGACCGACCTCCGGCCGAGGCTCGGATGTCGCACGCCTAGAGGTACCGACCGCGCGCGGCGAGGAGGTTGACGGTTGGGGAACCTGCGGCGTCGGTACGGCTTGTGGAACATCCACTTCCTCTGAGCCGTCGTCACCGATTACAGGCAGCACGTGGTCGACTTCGCCGATCACCATCTCGCCGTTCTTTGCCCGCCGTAGAGCCTTATTTGCCTTGTGCTCCTTGGCATTTTGCCCGCGTTGCCCTCCGCCGCCACCACCACCTGGCGGCGCCCCCTGCGAAGATCCCCCAGGGCCTTGCAGTCCACCCAGGCGCCCCGCACCTGAACCGTCAGCAGCGCCGCCGCCCTTGGTGGCAGCAGCCACCGGGGCGCCAGGCGGAGACATCAGGTTATTGCCCGGGGACCCGATGCCAGCGCCGCCACCTCCGTGGCCGGCAGCGTGGCTCGACCGAGACGACGGGTCAAAAGCGTTGGGACTGGCAGGGAGAGCTCCATTCGGCCCCGCACCGCCCTGGTGGTTTTGAGCAGCGCCCAGCGCCTGTTGGAGGGGTTGCCCGAGCTCATCTCCGGCTTGGCTCAATGCGCTGCCCAATTGGGACCCGGACGACCCGCCTGCGCTGGCCGAGCCACCAGTACCTCCGGAGCCACCAGTACCGGCCGAGCCACCGATACCTGCGGAGCCTCCAGTACCGGAGGAACCAGCAGTCCCGCCCGAGGAGCCTGTCAGACCAGTCAGCGACCCCGGGTTGAACGAGCCAGCGTCGTCAGAGGCCCCAGAGCCAGCGCCATCGCCGGCCCCGGAGCTATCCGAACCTGCACCGGAATCGCCGAAGTTGCCGCTGAAGTTGGCGTTTGGTGCGCCAATGGACCCGGCACCATTAGAGCCAGCACTGTTAGAGCCAGCACCGGCCCCATTGGAGCTGCCGAACGGATCCCCGGAGCCATCGTTTGCGGATGACGCGGAGTCATTCGGGTCACCAGTGGGTCCGGTGAAGTCGCTGAAGGGATCCCCTGTTCCACCGGTGGTCGACCCGTCGTCCGACGATGGCGGCGGAGTGCCTGCGGCAGACCCCCCCGTGCCGAGGGCGTTGAATTCAGCCGGCGGAGGCGGCGGCGTGAAGCCCGCCCCGGCGGTGCCCGATCCGCTGGCCGCCACTGGCGGCGGGTTGCGTCCAGCAGAGTGGTGTACGAGTCGGACCTGATCAGCGGTACCGGCGTGTCGTAGCCGAGTGATTGGAGG
>NZ_LQPT01000025.1 GCF_002102355.1 Mycobacterium sherrisii
GCCACGTGAGCGATCGGACGATCAGCGCAACGGGCCACGAGTCGACGACGGCCTTCAACGGACAACGGGGCATTACCGTGGGTCACGGACGGGTTCCTTCGGTAGTCAGGACGAGGGGTTTGGCGATTTCTCATCCTGCCGCCGAAGAACCCGTCCCCCGAACACCTCAACCCGTGTCGGCGTCTACAACCTCATGACCCGCAACAGCTAGCCGACCGGGACGGGCTGTACCGCGACCGGGGCGGACAGGTCACCGGCCGGCGCGGTACGCGCCGCGCGGAGCTGGACGGCCCTGTGCGCCACGAACGCGCCCAGCGCGCCGACGATCGGAGCGGCGGCCATCGTTCCCCAGTGGTGAGCCAGAACCAGGAAGCCGAAGCCTGACGAGGCCACCAGCATCAGCACCAGCGCCGGCGTCCAACGGATCGGCTGACGGAACCGGGCGGACACCAGCACGCCCAGGATCACCGCGACCGTGTGTCCGGCATCGGTGAAGTCCGCGCCGATGATCGCCGAGGCCAGGCCCGCCGAGATCCACCAGCCGACCCACGCGGGACGCCACCGCCGCGGGATGGCCGCCGTCATCGCGCCCAGCACCGCGAGGGCGCCATAGCTCATGCCGACGTCGCTGGCCCGGGCGATCGAGATCGGCAACCACCCGAACTCCACCGCCGCGGCCAGGGCGGCGGCCACCACTAGCGTCGCGCCGACGTGGCCGACCAGGAAGGCAATCATCAACCGGATGGTGCTCAGGTGCAGTTCGGCCAACAGCAGCAGGCAGGTCAGGAAGGGCAGCCAGAAGTAGAGCGGGCCGGCGTCGACGACCAGCGCGCTGCCTAGCAACGTGCCGACGTGTCCGTGCGCCAGGTTGTGCAGGTTGGTGCTGGCCCGCGCGACGAGGACGTCATGGGCATGCTGGCCGAGCAGCAAGATGGCGCAGCTGACCGCGAGCAGCACCGCGACGTATCCGATGGTGAAACGGACCCGGGCCAGCCGGGAGAAGATGCCCCCACACATTGAATCCATTATGAGGGCTAAACTGTTTCGACTTCGTGATGGGTTGCTGTCAAGTCCCTAAGAGTGTTCCAGCCGGTAGATGACCAACTCCGGCGGAATGCCCGGGGTTTTCGGCGAAAACACCGATTTACGTGCGCGTTTCGCTACCGCGCCGAGGGCGTCGAGCTCACTTTGCGGGACCGATTCCAGCGCCGAGCCGGAAATCATGATGCCGCCTTTTGTGGCGCGTTCCATAACGCGCGCGGCGATATTGACGTCGACGCCGAGCCAATCCGCGGCCAAGCGCTGCGGCCGACCGGTGTGGATGCCCACCCGCATCCGCGGCCGATAGCCCGCCACCTCGACCGACCTCACCGCCTCGTCGGCCGCCAGGACCGCCCTGACCGCGACGTCCGGACGACGGAACACGGCCATGAGGCCGTCACCCATCCGTTTGACGATGTGGCCGCCCTCGTCCAGCAGCGGCGGTTCGACGGCCCGCGACACCTGGCGCAGCAACGACAACGCCGCGTCGTCGCCGGCCTCGAGCGACCAGGTGGAGAACCCGACCAGATCGGTGAAGACCAACGTCGCCTCCGGATTGGCCGGACGGCGCGACACCGCCTCGGTGAACGCCTGCCACACCTGCAGCACGCCCAGGCTGACCTCGCGCGACGCGCCGTCACGGTCCCCCAGCAACCGGTCGGCGGCACGCGCCGCCGCGCGCGGACCGCCGTCGCCCGCGGTCGAGAGCGGATCACCGAACTCCGGATCGCCGGGCAGCAGCCGCCGCGTCCGCCGCAGGAAGGCCACCACGCCCGGGCTGCGGTTGGCGTTCTGCCACCACTGGGCCGCGCTCTGCAACGACACCGCAGACCGAGGCGCTGTCCCCGGCACCGTCGTCACCGACTCGGATTCTGCGGGGCCGCCCGGATCCGCATCGCGAGCCGCGAATTCCACCTGGCAAGGGTAAGTAGTTTCGGGGAAGCCGGGCAACGAGACCGTGCCGGTTGTGGCGAACAACGCCCCCAGGGTCCGCATCGGGTCTCATCGGGTGCTCATCACGGTGGCGCCACACACGGATGCAATCTCGGTAACACGTTCGCGCGGGGCTCCCCGAAATCGTAGACAACAGATGTTGTCAAAAGTTATCGTGAGCGCAGTGAGGACGTAGGAGGTCGTGATGAGTTCCGTAGCGACGACATCCGCTGATCCGCTTGGACCGGATTCCCTTACCTGGAAGTACTTTGGCGATCTGCGTACCGGGATGATGGGCATCTGGATCGGGGCGATCCAGAACATGTACCCGCAACTGGGCGCGGGCGTCGAAGAGCATTCGATCCTGCTGCGCGAGCCGCTGCAACGGGTGGCCCGGTCCGTGTACCCCATCATGGGCGTCGTCTACGACGGCGACCGCGCTCCCCTGACCGGCGCGCAGATCAAGCACTATCACGACACCATCAAGGGCATCGATGCCGAGGGCCGTCGCTACCACGCGCTGAACCCGGAAACCTTCTACTGGGCGCACGCCACGTTCTTCATGCTCATCATCAAGGTCGCGGAATATTTCTGCGGGGGCCTGACCGAAGCCGAAAAGCGTCAGCTGTTCGACGAGCACGTGCAGTGGTACCGGATGTACGGCATGAGCATGCGGCCGGTGCCGGGCTCGTGGGAGGAGTTTCAGCAGTACTGGGACCGGGTCTGCCGCGACGAGCTGGAGATCAACCAGGCGACGCTGGACATCTTCCGCATCCGCATCCCCAAGCCGAAGTTCGTCCTGATTCCCACGCCGATCTGGGACCAGATGTTCAAGCCGCTGGTGGCGGGTCAGCGCTGGATCGCGACCGGGCTGTTCGACCCGGCAGTGCGCGAGAAGGCGGGCATGCGCTGGACACCCGGCGACGAGATCCTGCTGCGGATCTTCGGCAAGCTGATCGAGCTGGCGTTCCTGGCCGTTCCCGACGAAATCCGCCTGCACCCCCGGGCACTGGCCGCCTACCGGCGCGCCGAGGGCCGCGTCCCGGTCGACGCGCCGTTGGTGGAGGCGCCCGAGTTCATGGCCCCGCCTCACGACCGGCGTGGCCTGCCGATGCACTACTGGCCCCCCGGGTCGCTTCGCAGCAAGTCGCTGATCGAGCGGGCCGGGTCGCTGGTGCACACCACGCTCTCGCTGGCCGGGCTGCGCCCCGCCCGGGGCCGCAAACGAGCCGCCTGAGGGCGGCTAGTGTAGTGAGTTATTAATTCGCGTTCGGATAGTAGGCTTGGTGTATGCCGGGTCCTGTTGCTGTGCCTGTGGTGTTGAGTGATGTTGAACGTGAGCAGTTGCAGGGGTGGGCGCGACGGCCCAGTAGCGCTCAGGCGCTGGCGATGCGGTCGCGGATCATCCTCGCTTGTGAGGGGGATTCAAGTAATACCCAGATCGCTCGGGATGTCAGCGGTCACGTAATTCCCCAGGTCTGAGGGGTTGTCCGTCACGTAATTCCCCACCCGCCGTCACGTAATT
>NZ_LQPT01000026.1 GCF_002102355.1 Mycobacterium sherrisii
CAACGACGCTACGAGCCAGACACCAGGTGATCAGGATCCAACCACCGCAACAAGCGGCAACCCCACCCTGACACTGACATGACGGTATCGGCAGGGGGTGACAACTGACGTTCGTGACACGACCCCGGCGGCCGCGCTGGGCCGTCCGGGCACCGGCCCGCTGGTTAGACCGCCGGCGGCGCGGCGGAAATCGGCACCTGGACGCTGGCCTGCCCGGCCTTTTCGAAGGTGAAGGTGAAGGGATAGGTGAGGCCGTTGCTGATGGGCTTCGCCAAGTTGACGGTCGCCTTCGCCGCGGTGTTGGGGTTCAACGGCCCCGGCGCTACCTTCTGGCCGTCCGGCGTGCCGATGAAGAGCATCCCGCTGGCGGGCAGGTGCGTGTCGCCGGACACCGTCACCGTGCCGATGTCGCTGGTGATGCCCACCAGCCGGTCCGCGACGTCGGGGGATTGATTCACCGCCACCAGCACCAGGTCCACCGCCTTGCCGGGCTGCAGGAAGTCCCCGGTCTGCGTGGCCTGGATGCGGATGTCGCGCAGCGCGACGTTGTTGACCGAGACCCTGTTGCCGTTGATGGCCGGCTCCTGGGTGGCCATTTGCGAGATTTGACCGGCGCCACACGCGGTCAACGCGGCGGCGACCATCATGGCCAGCCCGGCGAGGACGATTCGGGCGGGGAAGCGGACCGCGAGGCCGGTCTTGAAGCGGTTCACTCAGTGCCTCCTGGGCTCGGTCTGGCTGATCGAAGCGAATCGTCGCACGGCGACGGCGGGGCCAACCGTGCAACTATGCACACAACTATGCAGAGTAGTAGGAAGGTCTTTCGGGCGGTAGCGCAGGTGGCCAGACCAGCACCGCAGCGGCAATAGCGGGGGCCCGCGCCCGGCAATTCGGGACGTTGATAAGGTGTGGCATTGCACGTCTTCGTCCTTCTGTCAACCCCTAATCAGCGCGCGTTGTGCCCCTGACCTGCACTGTTGCTTCGCGCGACCTGGACCGGCGTGTTAGACTGAAGTAACGAAAGGGGCTCGAATCAGATGATCTTCAAGGTCGGCGACACCGTTGTTTATCCACACCACGGTGCTGCGTTAGTCGAGGCGATCGAAACCCGCACCATCAAAGGGGAGCAAAAAGAGTATCTCGTCTTGAAAGTTGCGCAGGGTGACCTGACCGTTCGAGTTCCCGCGGAGAACGCCGAGTACGTCGGCGTCCGCGACGTCGTCGGACAAGAAGGCCTGGACAAGGTCTTCCAGGTGCTGCGCGCTCCGCACACGGAAGAACCCACCAACTGGTCACGCCGTTACAAGGCCAACCTGGAAAAGCTCGCCTCCGGCGACGTCAACAAGGTTGCCGAGGTCGTCCGTGACCTCTGGCGACGCGACCAGGAACGCGGCCTGTCCGCGGGTGAAAAGCGCATGTTGGCCAAGGCTCGCCAGATTCTGGTCGGCGAACTGGCGCTCGCCGAAAGCACCGACGACGCCAAAGCGGAGACCATCCTCGACGAGGTTCTGGCCGCCGCTTCCTGAAGGCCCTGAGCTCCGGTGGCCGGGGGCACAGTTGTCGCATTGGTCCCCGCCGCGGGGTCAGGGGAACGGTTACGCGCCGGCGTTCCAAAGGCATTCTGCGAGCTCGACGGGCGCACGCTGCTCGAACGAGCCGTCGTTGGGTTGCGCCAATCGGGGGTCGTCGACCAGGTCGTGGCGGCGGTTCCCGTTGACCGCATCGATGCGGCGCAGCATCTACTCGGCGAGCAGGCCATCGTCGTAGCCGGCGGGGCCGGCCGTACCGAATCGGTCCGTCTGGCTCTGGCCGCCGTGCCGGGCACCCCGCAGTTCGTCCTTGTCCACGACGCTGCCCGGGCGCTGACCCCACCGCCGCTGATCGCGCGAGTGGTGGCGGAGTTGCGGGCCGGGCACGTCGCCGTGGTGCCCGCCCTGCCGCTGCATGACACCATCAAGGCCGTGGATGCCAACGGCGTGGTGTTGGGGACACCGGAGCGGGCCGGGCTGCGTGCGGTGCAGACGCCGCAGGGGTTTGCCACCGACCTGTTGTTGCGCGCGTATCAACGTGCCGATGCAGGCGTTGCCAACACCATCGCCACCGACGACGCATCGCTGGTCGAGGCAATCGGCGCCCAGGTTCGGGTGGTCGACGGCGACCCGCTGGCATTCAAGGTCACCACCCAGCTGGACCTGCTGCTAGCCCAAGCGGTCGTGCGCCGGTGACCGAGCAGGCCGCCCTTCCGCGGATCGGGTTGGGCACCGATGTGCACCCGATCGAACCCGGACGGCCCTGCTGGCTGGCGGGGCTGCTGTTCGACGGCGCCGACGGCTGCGCCGGGCACTCCGACGGGGACGTGGCCGCGCATGCGCTGTGCGACGCGGTGTTATCCGCCGCCGGGCTCGGCGACATCGGCGCCGTGTTCGGGGTCGACGATCCGCGCTGGAAAGACGTCACCGGCGCCCGGATGCTGCGCCACGTCGCCGAATTGATCGCCGGGCAGGGCTACCGGGTCGGCAACGCCGCCGTGCAGGTGATCGGCAACCGACCGAAGATCGGGCCGCGCCGCGCCGAGGCGCAACAGGTGTTGTCGGAGCTGCTGCGCGCACCGGTATCAGTCTCAGCGACGACCACCGATGGGCTGGGTCTGACCGGCCGGGGCGAGGGTTTGGCCGCGATCGCGACCGCGCTGATCATTGCCCACGGATAGCCTCGCCCGCTGCGACCGACGGATCCGAAGTACCAGGTAAGCTGGCACGTCGTGACCGATCGCCCCCGTCTGCGGCTCCACGACACGGCAGCCGGCGCCGTGCGCGATTTCGTTCCGCTGCGCGAGGGACACGTTTCCATCTACCTGTGCGGCGCCACCGTCCAAGGGCAACCGCACATCGGGCACGTCCGCAGCGGGGTCGCCTTCGACATCCTGCGCCGCTGGCTGATGGCGCGCGGGTACGACGTCGCGTTCATCCGCAACGTCACCGATATCGACGACAAGATCCTCAACAAGGCCGCCGCCGCGTGCCGGCCGTGGTGGGAATGGGCCGCCACCTACGAGCGAGCCTTCACCGCGGCCTACGACGCGCTGGACGTGCTACCGCCCTCGGCGGAGCCCCGGGCGACCGGGCACATCACCCAGATGGTCGAGTTAATGGACAGGCTGATCGAAAAGGGTCACGCCTATGCCAGCAACGGCGACGTCTACTTCGACGTGCTCAGCTTCCCCGAGTACGGGCAGTTGTCCGGCCACCGCATCGACGACGTCCACCAGGGCGAAGGCGTGGCGACCGGCAAGCGTGACCAGCGTGACTTCACGCTGTGGAAGGGCGCCAAGCCCGGTGAACCGTCCTGGCCCACACCCTGGGGCCGCGGCCGCCCGGGCTGGCACCTCGAATGCTCGGCGATGGCCCGCACATATCTCGGACCGGAGTTCGATATCCATTGCGGTGGAATGGATTTGGTGTTCCCGCATCACGAGAACGAGATCGCGCAGAGCCATGCGGCCGGGGATGGGTTCGCCCGCTACTGGCTGCACAACGGCTGGGTGACAATGGGCGGGGAGAAAATGAGCAAATCGCTGGGCAACGTGTTGTCCATCCCGGCGATGTTGCAGCGCGTCCGTGCGCCCGAGCTCCGCTACTACCTGGGCAGCGCACACTACCGTTCAATGCTGGAGTTCTCCGAGACCGCGCTGCAGGACGCCGTGAAAGCGTATGTGGGAGTGGAAGATTTCCTGCATCGGGTCCGGGTCCGCGTCGGTGGGGTGGTCCCGGGGCGGTGGACGTCGCGATTCGCCGACGCGCTCGACGACGATCTCGCGGTCCCGATCGCGCTGGCCGAGATCCATCACGCGCGCGCCGAGGGCAACCGGGCACTCGATGCCGGTGACCACGAGGGCGCGTTGCAGCAGGCCGGTGCGATCCGCGCGATGATGGGCATCTTGGGTTGCGACCCGCTCGACGAACGCTGGGAAACCCGCGACGAGACCTCGGCCGCGCTCGCAGCGGTCGACGCGCTCGTGCGCTCCGAGCTTGATCGACGGCAACGCGCTCGCGAGGAGCGCAATTGGGCATTGGCGGACGAGATTCGGGACCGGCTCAAGCAGGCCGGTATCGAGGTCACCGACACCGCCGACGGGCCGCAATGGGAGCTGCAAGCCGGTCCGGAAAAGTGACGGGCAAGTAATGGCCGGCAACTCCCGGCGGCAAGGGGCCGTGCGCAAGACCGGCAGCAAGAAGGGACCGACCGTAGGGTCGGGCGGTCAGCGGCGTCGCGCGCTGGAGGGCCGGGGCCCCACACCGCCGGCGCACCTGCGTCCCAACCACCCGGCCGCAAAGCGGGCCGCCAAAAGCCAGTCCCGCCGACCGGCCAAGCGCACCGACGAGACCGAGACCGTGCTGGGGCGCAACCCGGTGCTGGAATGCCTGCGCGCCGATGTACCCGCGACTGCGCTCTACGTCGCGCTCGGTATCGACGCCGACGAGCGGGTCACCGAATCTGTTTCGCGGGCAGCGGATTTAGGCATCGCGATCCTGGAGGTGCCGCGTTCGGACCTGGACAAGATGACCACCAACCACCTGCACCAGGGCATCGCTTTGCAGGTCCCGCCGTACAACTACGCCCATCCCGACGATCTGCTGGGCACCGCCCTGCAGTCGCCGCCGGCGCTGCTGGTCGCGTTGGACAACATCTCCGATCCCCGCAATCTCGGCGCGATCGTCCGATCGGTCGCGGCCTTTGGCGGTCACGGCGTCCTGATACCGCAACGCCGTTCGGCCTCCGTGACCGCGGTCGCCTGGCGCACCAGTGCCGGGGCCGCGGCCCGCATCCCGGTGGCCCGCGCCACCAATCTCACCAGGACACTGACGAATTGGGCCGACCGCGGCGTGCGCGTGGTCGGGCTCGACGCGGGCGGCGAGACCACCGTCGACGAGCTGGACGGCACCGACCCGATCGTCGTGGTTGTCGGGTCGGAGGGCAAGGGACTATCGCGGCTAGTGCGGCAGAACTGCGACGAGGTGGTGTCGATACCGATGGCCGGTCCTACCGAATCGCTGAACGCGTCGGTGGCCGCCGGGGTGGTGCTCGCCGAGATAGCGCGCCAACGCCGGAGGTGACGCTTTTGCCCGGCCGGCTCGTGCTCCTGGGCGCCGCACTGGCCGCGCTGACACTGCTGCTGCCGGGCACCGTCACGGCGGCTGGGGCACCGGAGTTCGACCTGCAGGCGCACCGCGGCGGACGCGGTGAGACTACCGAGGAGTCGCTGCGCGCCTTCGTCGCCTCGCTCGAACTCGGGGTCAGCACATTGGAACTCGACGTGGTCATCACCAAAGACGACCAGCCCTTGGTCTGGCACGACGCGGTGATCGGCGCCGACAAGTGCGTCGACACCGGGCCCGTCGTCACCGGCGACCCGCAGTACCCGTACGTCGGAAAACTGGTACACGAGCTAAGCCTCGCGCAGCTGCGAACCCTCGACTGCGGCCGTCGGCTGGCCGAATTTCCCGCCGCGACGGTGGTGCGCGGCAACAAGATAGCGACTCTGCCGGAGGTCTTCGCGCTCGCCGAGGCGTATCGGGCGCCGAATGAAACCGGGGTGCGTTACGACATCGAGACCAAGGTCGAGGCCGACAAGCCGGCCGCGTCGGCAGGGTCGCAGCAATTCGTGGACGTGATCCTGGCCGCGGTGCGCTCGGCGGGCAAAATCGACTGCGTCGAGATCGAGAGCTTCGACTGGCGCACCCTGCCCATGGTGCATCGGGCCGAGCCGGACATCCCACTGGTGGGGCTGTACGACGCCTCGACCTGGGTGCCGGGTTCGCCCTGGCTGGCCGGCATCGACCCCGCGGTCGTCGGCGATCCCGTCGTCGGGGCGCTGCTGGCCGGGGCGAACATCGTGGCACCCGAGTATCGGCTGGTTACCGGCAGGGGATATGTCGATCACGCACATATGTTGGGGCTCAAAGTGATTCCGTGGACCGTCAACGACGCCGAGGCCATGCGCGAGCAGATCGGCGACGGTGTCGACGGCATCATCACCGACTACCCGACCAAACTGCGCGGCGTGCTCGCCGAGCTCGGCATGCCGCTGCCACCGGCCTATCGGCGCGGCTAGCGGAACCTGCCCTCAGCCAGCGGCCGGGTGGCCCAGACGATCTGGCTTCGGCGTCTAGGAGTCTGCTGAATTAATTCCGCGTGGCGGGCGTGGTCGTCTTGGGGTTTTCGCCGATGATTGGTGGGTGCGGG
>NZ_LQPT01000027.1 GCF_002102355.1 Mycobacterium sherrisii
CGCGTCTTCCTGATGCCGGTCTGCGACCCCGGCAGGACCGAGGGCGGCAGTGTCATGCAGGCCCTCCAAGAGCGACCGACATCGGCCGTCACCTCGGCCCCCGCCGAGTCCCTTCAACGAACACCCATCAGGTATCCGCAGAAAGCATGGTGCCCTAGTGACCACCTACCGTTGCCCGGGCTGCCTTTACGTCTACGACGAAGCGAAAGGCGCTCCGCGGGAAGGCTTTCCCGCGGGCACGCCGTTCAGCGAAGTCCCCGACAACTGGTGTTGCCCCGACTGTGCGGTTCGCGAAAAGGTCGATTTTGAGCCCGACAATGAGATAGGAGTGAATCAATGAGCGACTACAAACTCTTCGTCTGCGTGCAGTGCGGCTTCGAGTACGACGAGGCCAAGGGCTGGCCGGAGGACGGCATCGCCCCCGGCACCCGGTGGGACGACATCCCCGACGACTGGAGCTGCCCCGACTGCGGCGCGGCGAAATCCGACTTCGAGATGATCGAGGTCGCTCGATCCTGAGCGGCCCAGCAGCTTTCCAGCAGCTTTCCAGCAGCTTTCCAGCAGCTCTCCAGCAGCTCTCCAGCAGCTAATGTCGGGCCTGTGAAGCGGATTCCCTACGCCGAGGCGTCGCGGGTCCTGCTCCGCGACTCGGTCCTGGACGCGATGCGCGATTTGCTGCTGAGCAGGGATTGGTCGGCGATCACGCTCGCCGACGTCGCCAAGGCCGCCGGCATCAGCCGCCAGACCATCTACAACGAGTTCGGCTCCCGGCAGGGCCTGGCCCAGGGCTACGCCCTGCGGCTGGCCGATCGGCTGGTGGACAGCGTGCACGCGGCGCTGGACGCCAACGTCGGCCAGATCTACGAAGCGTTCCTGCAGGGTTTTCGGGCGTTCTTCGCCGAGTCGGCGTCGGATCCGCTGGTGATCTCGCTGCTCACCGGCGTCGCCAAGCCCGATCTGCTGCAGCTGATCACCACCGACAGCGCGCCCATCATCACCCGCGCGTCCGAGCGGCTGACCCTGGCGTTCACCACGACCTGGGTGGCCACCAGCGACGAGGACGCCGGTGTGCTGGCGCGGGCGATCGTGCGCCTGGCGTTGAGCTACGTCTCGATGCCACCCGAGGCCGATCACGACGTCGCACGCGATCTCGCCCGGTTGATGACGCCGTTCGCGGAGCGCCACGGCGTCGTCAACGTCTCCTGACCTGCGGGGGCCAGCGGGTCCCGGAAGGTCAACGACTACAGTGGCGGAAGAGCGTACCCAAGCTAACTAAAGCCACGCATTGCGCTCATACCCTTGAGCCCCCTTTGAGCTGCAGAAGGAATAGACACGCCATGACTCTGACGCCCGACGTTCGTAACGGCATCGACTTCAAGGTCGCCGACCTGTCGCTCGCCGAATTCGGCCGCAAGGAACTCGATCTGGCCGAGTACGAAATGCCCGGCCTCATGCAGCTGCGCCGGGAGTACGCCGAGGTGCAACCACTGAAGGGCGCCCGCATCTCGGGCTCGCTGCACATGACGGTGCAGACCGCCGTGCTGATCGAGACGCTGACCTCGCTCGGCGCCGAAGTGCGGTGGGCGTCGTGCAACATCTTCTCCACCCAGGACCACGCCGCCGCCGCCGTCGTCGTCGGCCCGCACGGCACGCCGGAGGAGCCCAAGGGTGTTCCGGTGTTCGCCTGGAAGGGCGAGACGCTCGAGGAGTACTGGTGGGCCGCCGAGCAGATGCTGACCTGGCCGGACCCCGACAAGCCCGCCAACATGATCCTCGACGACGGCGGTGACGCCACCATGATGGTGTTGCGCGGCATGCAGTACGAGAAGGCCGGCGTGGTCCCGCCCGCCGAGGAGGACGACCCCGCCGAATGGAAGGTCTTCCTCAACGTTCTGCGGAACCGCTTCGAGACCGACAAGACCAAGTGGACCAAGATCGCCGAGTCGGTCAAGGGCGTCACCGAGGAGACCACCACAGGCGTGCTGCGGCTGTACCAGTTCGCCGCCGCCGGTGACCTGGCCTTCCCGGCGATCAACGTCAACGACTCGGTCACCAAGTCCAAGTTCGACAACAAGTACGGCACCCGGCACTCGCTGATCGACGGCATCAACCGCGGCACCGACGCGCTGATCGGCGGCAAAAGCGTGCTGATCTGCGGCTACGGCGACGTGGGCAAGGGCTGCGCGGAGGCCGCTAAGGGCCAGGGCGCCCGCGTCACCGTCACCGAGATCGACCCGATCAACGCGCTGCAGGCCCTGATGGAGGGCTTCGACGTCAAGACTGTTGAGGAGGCGATCGCCGACGCCGACATCGTCGTGACGGCCACCGGCAACAAGGACATCATCTCCCTCGAGCACATGAAGGCGATGAAGGACCACGCCATCCTGGGCAACATCGGTCACTTCGACAACGAGATCGACATGGCCGCGCTGGAGCGCTCCGGCGCGACGAAATTGAACATCAAGCCGCAGGTCGACCTGTGGACGTTCAAGGAGACCGGCAAGTCGATCATCGTGCTGTCCGAGGGCCGGCTGCTCAACCTGGGCAACGCCACCGGGCACCCGTCGTTCGTGATGAGCAACAGCTTCGCCAACCAGACGATCGCCCAGATCGAGCTGTGGACCAAGAACGACGAGTACGACAACGAGGTGTACCGGCTGCCCAAGCACCTCGACGAGAAGGTGGCGCGCATCCACGTCGAGGCGCTCGGCGGTCAGCTGACCAAGCTGACTAAGGAGCAGGCCGAATACCTGGGCGTCGACGTCGAGGGCCCCTACAAGCCGGACCACTACCGGTACTGATTCCCACGTCGTTCTGCGCCCAGCGTGAAGCTATCTTCACGCTGGGCGCCCCGCGTGAAGCTATCTTCACGTTCGGCGGGCGATAGGCTCGCGCCGTGCTGATCGCGATCGAGGGTGTCGACGGCTCGGGCAAGCGGACCCTGACCGACGGGTTGCGGATCGCATTCGAGGCCGCCGGGAAGACCGTGGCATGTCTGGCCTTCCCGCGGTACGGGCGGTCGGTCACCGCCGACGTCGCGGCCGAGGCGCTGCACGGCGAACACGGGGACCTGGCGTCGTCGGTGTACGCGATGGCAATGCTGTTCGCGCTGGACCGCGCCGCCGCCCGCGACGACATCGAAGCCCTGCGTGGTGGCCACGACCTGCTGATCCTCGACCGCTATGTCGCCTCGAACGCCGCCTACAGCGCCGCGCGCCTGCACCAGGACGCGGCCGGGGACGCGGTGGCCTGGGTGTATGCGCTGGAGTTCGACAGGCTCGGCCTGCCCGCGCCCGATGTCCAGGTGCTTCTCGGGGTTCCCGCCGAGCTCGCCGCCCGCCGCGCCCGAGGCCGGGCCGAGTCGGATCCGGCCCGGCCCCGCGACAGCTACGAACGTGACGACGGGCTGCAGCAGCGCACCGCCGCCGTGTACGCCCAGCTGGCATCGGCCGGGTGGGGCGGGCCCTGGCTGGTGGTCGGAGAAGACGTCGATGCCGGCCGGTTGGCCGCCGATTTGATGGCCGAATAGCACAAATTTGTCACGATTCGGCTTTATCGAAGAAGAAACGCCCGTGTGGCGCCCGAGTTTTGTCCCGATCTGGTGACACCATGGACTCCATGAGGCAAAGGATTTTGGTCGTCGACGACGACGCTTCGCTCGCGGAGATGCTGACCATCGTTCTTCGCGGGGAGGGCTTCGACACTGCGGTCATCGGCGATGGCACGCAGGCTCTGACCGCGGTGCGCGAACTGCGGCCCGACCTGGTGTTGCTCGACCTGATGCTGCCGGGCATGAACGGCATCGACGTGTGCCGCGTGCTACGCGCCGACTCCGGCGTTCCAATCGTCATGCTGACGGCCAAGACCGACACCGTGGATGTGGTGCTGGGCCTGGAGTCGGGCGCCGACGACTACATCATGAAGCCGTTCAAGCCGAAGGAACTGGTCGCCCGGGTACGGGCACGGCTGCGGCGCAACGACGACGAGCCGGCCGAAATGCTGTCGATCGCCGACGTCGAGATCGACGTGCCGGCCCACAAGGTCACCCGCAACGGCGAGCAGATCTCGCTGACACCGCTGGAGTTCGACCTGTTGGTCGCGTTGGCACGCAAACCACGCCAGGTGTTTACTCGAGATGTGCTGCTCGAACAGGTGTGGGGATACCGTCACCCCGCGGACACCCGCTTGGTGAACGTGCATGTCCAGCGCCTGCGGGCGAAGGTCGAAAAGGACCCGGAGAACCCGACCGTGGTGTTGACCGTTCGAGGAGTGGGATACAAGGCCGGACCTCCGTGATCCGGGAGCGCTATTGATCGCCGGCGAGTATGCAGGGCGCAGCGGTGCTGAGGAGTTGCGGCATTGATGTGGTGGGGCTCGCGGCGACGTATTCACGGTCATCGCTGGGGGCGCACGGGTCCCATGACGCGGGGCATGAGTGCGCTGAGCCGGGCCGTCGGGATTGCCTGGCGCAGGTCGCTGCAACTGCGCGTGGTGGCGCTGACGCTGGGCCTGTCGCTGGCGGTGATCCTGGCGCTGGGTTTCGTGCTGACCAGCCAGGTCACCAATCGTGTGCTTGACGTCAAGGTCAAGGCGGGTATCGAACAGATCGAACGGGCCCGCACCACTGTTGGTGGCATCGTCAACGGCGAGGAGACGCGCTCGCTGGACAGTAGCCTGCAGCTGGCGCGCAATACCCTGACGTCGAAAACGGATCCCGCGTCGGGTCCCGGCCTGGCCGGGGCGTTCGACGTGGTCCTGATGGTGCCGGGCGACGGTCCGCGCGCGGCGACCGCGGCGGGACCGGTGGATCAGGTGCCCGCCTCGCTGCGCGGGTTCGTCAAGGCGGGCCAGGCGGCCTACCAGTACGCGACGGTGCACACCGAGGGTTTCTCGGGGCCGGCGCTGATCGTGGGCACGCCGGCCTCGTCGCAGGTCGCCAATCTGGAGCTGTACCTCATCTTCCCGTTGGCCAGCGAGCAGGCGACGATCACGCTGGTGCGCGGCACGATGATCACGGGCGGCGCGGTGCTGCTGGTGTTGCTGGCGGGCATTGCGCTGCTGGTCTCCCGCCAGGTGGTGGTGCCGGTGCGGTCGGCGTCGCGGATCGCGGAGCGGTTCGCCGAGGGGCACCTGTCCGAACGCATGCCGGTGCGTGGTGAGGACGACATGGCCCGGCTCGCGGTGTCGTTCAACGACATGGCCGAGAGCCTGTCGCGCCAGATCACGCAGCTCGAGGAGTTCGGCAATTTGCAGCGCCGGTTCACCTCGGACGTCAGCCATGAACTGCGCACCCCGCTGACCACCGTGCGGATGGCCGCCGACCTGATCTACGACCACAGCGAGGACCTCGACCCGACGCTGCAACGCTCGACCGAGCTGATGGTCAACGAGTTGGATCGATTCGAGACGCTGCTCAACGATCTGCTGGAAATCTCCCGGCACGACGCCGGTGTCGCCGAATTGTCGGTGGAGGCAGTCGATTTGCGCACCACGGTGCAAAGCGCGCTGAGCAACGTCGGTCACCTGGCCGAAGACGCGGGGATCGAGCTGCTCGTCGACATGCCCACCGAAGAGGTGATCGCCGAGGTCGACCCGCGGCGGGTGGAACGGATCCTGCGCAACCTGATCGCCAACGCCATCGACCACGCAGAGCACAAACCGGTGCGGATCCGGATGGGCGCCGACGAAGACACCGTCGCCGTCACGGTGCGCGATTTCGGGGTCGGGTTGCGGCCCGGCGAGGAGAAGCTGGTGTTCAGCCGGTTCTGGCGGTCGGACCCGTCGCGGGTGCGGCGCTCCGGCGGCACCGGGCTGGGCCTGGCGATCAGCGTGGAGGATGCGCGATTGCACCAGGGCCGGCTGGAGGCGTGGGGCGAACCCGGTCAGGGCGCCTGCTTCCGGCTGACCCTGCCGCTGGTTCGGGGCCATAAGGTCACCACCAGCCCGTTGCCGATGAAACCGATTCCGCAACCGCCCGCGGCGGCCGATCCGCCCGGGCCACCGCTGGGTAAGGACCGTCCGCGCGCACGGGAACACGCCGAGCGGAGCGGCTGATGCGGGACCTTGAAAGCCCTTCTCCTCGGCGGGCCGTTTCGGCCCGCATCGTCGTCGGGCGGCGGCTTGAAAGCCCTTCTCCTCGGCGGGCCGTTTCGGCCCGCATCGTCGTCGGGCGGCTTCTGGTCGCGTTGCTTGCGGTGCTGCTCGGCGGTTGTGCCGGCGTGCCAAGTACGTCGGCCCCCCAAGCGATCGGCACGGTCGAGCGGCCCGCCCCGTCGAATCTGCCCAAGCCGACCCCGGGCATGGATCCCGACGTGTTGCTGCGGGAATTCCTCAAGGCCACGGCCGATCCCGCCAACCGGCATCTGGCGGCGCGGCAGTTTCTCACCCAATCGGCGTCCAATTCGTGGGACGACGCCGGTAGTGCGCTGCTGATCGACCACGTCGTGTTTGTCGAAACCCGTGGCGCCGAACGTGTTTCGGCTACCATGCGGGCCGACATCTTGGGTTCGCTGTCCGACGTCGGGGTGTTCGAGACGGCCGAGGGGGTGCTGCCCGACCCCGGTCCGATCGAGTTGGTCAAGACCCCAGGCGGGTGGCGAATCGACAAGCTGCCCAACGGTGTCTTCCTGGATTGGCAGCAGTTCCAGGCGACCTACAAGCGCAACACCCTCTACTTCGCCGATCCGACCGGCAAGACGGTGGTTCCCGATCCGCGCTATGTCGCGGTCGCCGATCACGACCAGTTGGCCACCGAGCTGATCTCGAAGCTGCTGGCCGGACCGCGACCGGAGATGGCGCACACCGTGCGCAACCTGCTGGCGCCGCCGCTGCGGCTGCGCGGGCCGGTGACCCGCGCCGACGGCGGCAAGAGCGGGGTCGGGCGCGGTTATGGCGGGGCGCGCATCGATCTGCAGAAGTTGTCGACCACCGATCCGCACAGCCGGCAATTGCTTGCTGCACAGATCATTTGGACGCTGGCCCGCGCCGACATCCGTGGCCCGTATGTGATCAACACCGACGGGGCGCCGCTGGACGACCGGTTCGCCGAGGGATGGACCACCTCCGACGTCGCGGCCACCGACCCCGGCGTGGCCGACGGCGCCGGTGCCGGCCTGCATGCCCTGGTGAACGGGTCGCTGGTGGGCCTGGACGGGCAGCGGGCGAGCACGGTGCCCGGTGCGTTCGGCCGGATGGGGGACCAGACGCTGGCCGCGCTGTCGCGCAGCGGGCGGCAGGTGGCCTCGGTGGTGACCCTGCACCGGGCCGCCCCGGATATGGCGGAGTCGCTGTGGATCGGTGATCTGGGCGGTGAGGCGGTGCAATCCGCCGACGGGCACAGCCTGACGCGTCCCAGTTGGGCCCTCGACGACGCGGTCTGGGTGGTGGTGGACGGCAACAACGTGCTGCGCGCCATTCAGGAACCGGCATCCGGACAGCCCGCCCGGCTGCCGGTGGATTCCGGGGCCGTGGGGATCAAGTTCCCGGGACCGATCACCGACCTGCAGTTGTCCCGTGACGGCACCCGGGCGGCGATGGTGATCGGTGGCGAGGTCATCCTCGCCGGCGTGGAGCAGACCCAGGCGGGGCAGTATGCGCTGACCTATCCCCGGCGGTTGGGTTTCGGCCTGGGCAACACCGTGGTGTCCCTGTACTGGCGAACCGGCGACGATATCGTGGTGACGCGCAACGACGTTGGTCATCCGGTGTCCTACGTGAATCTTGACGGGGTGAACTCCGACGCGCCCGCCCATGGCCTGCAGATCCCGTTGACAGCGATCGCCGCCAACCCGTCGACCGTGTACGTGGCCGCACCGCAAGGCGTGCTGCAATACTCGGCGTCCGCGCCGGAAAGCCAACAGAGTTGGTCGGAGGTGCCCGGGTTGACGGTGCCCGGCGCCGCTCCGGTGTTACCGGGCTGAAGTTTTCGTCGCGATCTGCACGGCGACCTCACCGCCGCTCAGCATGATCGGCTTGGCCGCCGGTTGCAGCCCGGCATCGCGCAGCAGTCCGGCGGTGTCGTTCGGGGTCCGGCTTTGGCAGTGACTGAGCGTCCCGAAGTACAGCTCGTTGAGCGCGGCGAATTGGCTTGTGTGATGGCCCTTTTCCAGGCGCGCCGGTTCGATCACCGCGAACACGCCACGCGGCCGTAGGGTGCGACCCAGTCGCCGGAACAACTGGGTGTTCTCCGTCGCGCTGAAGTGTCGGCCGAGGTCGCAGAGCAGCACCAGGTCGCACCGCCCGGCACCGAAATCGTGTAGCAACGCGTCGGCCTCGAGATGAACGATGCGATCATCCAACTCCGCGGCCGCCGCCGGCGGCACAGGCCCGCCGACCTTGGGTGTTCCCAAGACCAGCGACCGCAGCCGGGGGTAACGCCGGCACAGCGCAATCGAGTAATGCCCGCGTGCGTCGCCGACGTCGATCATGTCGGTGGCCCCGTCGGGGATTGGGAGAACGTCCGCGACTTCGTGGGCCGTCAGGCGGGCCAGCGCCCGCATGGACCGCAAATATTGCGCCCACTGGGTACCCGTCATGGTCTGGTGCATTTCGAGCGGAATCCCGGTGCGCACATAGTCTTCGACGTGAGCCATCAGCCCCCACTCGTCGTAGGCGAACAGCACCACGTCGACGATCGAGGTGGGGCTGTCCGCGAGCAGCCAGGTGCGCGCGGACGGCGTCAACGCGTAGCGGCCCTCGCGGTAGAGCAGGTACCCCGACCCGGCCAACGCCAGCAGCAGTTGTTGGGTTGCCGCCGTGTCGGTTTCGCAACGGTCCGCGATCTCGGCGACCGTGGCGACGCCGGCGCCCAACGCCTCGAATACGCCCAGTCTGGTCGCGGCCATGACCGCGCGGGCCCGGCCCAAGGCGAAGTGTGTCTCGAAAAACGGCAGCGGAAGCTGTTGGGATGCCGCTGCTTCGAATTCCGACGGGTCATCCGGGAGCATGCCCATGTGCATGTCAGCGGTGCCGCCCCGTGCCGTCGGTGGGGACGATGTTCGGGTTGTTGTTGAAGACGTTGTCGGGGTCGTACTTCGCCTTGACGGTGGCCAGCCGCTCGTACTTGCCGTTCCGGTACGCGTCGCGCACCCGGGCGTCGTCGTCGTAGGCAAGGAAATTCGTGTAGACCCCGCCGCTGTGCCAGGCGGATGTGGCCTCGAAGGTCTCTCGCGCCCAATCGATATGCGGTCGGCCGTCATCGTCGGGCGCCCACCGGGTGATCACGTTGAGGAAATGATCGGCATGCCGGTCCGGAAATGCGGTGTCGTCTTCGGCCAGCCGGTCTTGCGCGCCATGTTGATAGGCGATCTCGAGTGCCGAGATCCCCTGGGGTAGCCGCCGCGCCGATTCGAGCAGCGCCGTGATGCAGGCATCGCTGAATTCGCCGAGATAGCCGCCCTTGGTGTAGTTGCACGCCCCGGCGCCGAGCAGCACGTCGTTGAGCGATTGCAGTTCGGCGAACGCCACCGCGGACAGTCCGGCGAACACCGGTGACGCGCCGCGCCACAGATCCCGATTGACGGCTTCGGCGTCGGCGACATCGCCGGTCCACACGCTGACCAGCACGCACACCGGCTCACCGATCAGGTCGTCGGGGACTCCCGGCTCGGCGAACGCGCGTCGCAGATACAGCACCACCCTGAGGTCGTCGGGAGCGTGCCGCATCGTCTGGTCGTAATGCGCGATCGCCTCGGCCGCGTCGTCCAGGCGATACATCGCGACGCCCAGCGGGATCTGTTGGGCGACAACGTGTGTCGCGAACAGAAAATCGGTGACGACGCCGAAGTTCGTGCCTGCTCCGCGCAGGCCCCAATACAGGTCCGCGTTGTCGTCGGCGCTGGCGGTGACGATGCTGCCGTCGGCGAGCACCACTCGGGCCGACAGCAGGTTGTCACACGTCAGGCCGTGCTTGCGGGTCAGCCAGCCGGTGCCCCCACCGAGCGCGAGGCCGGCCACACCCGTTTGCGACATCACCCCGGCCGGTGTCGCAAGGCCGTGGGCCTGCGTGGCCCGGTCCATGTCGGCGAGCAGGCAGCCGGCGCCGACCCGGACGGTTCTGGCGTCGCGATCGACGGCGACGCGGCGCATCCGGCCGAGGTCGATCACGACGCCGTCGTCGATCATCGAATGCCCCGCGACACTGTGTCCGCCGCCCTTGACGGTGAGCGCCACGCCTTGCTCCCGGGCGAACGCAATCGCGGCGACGACGTCGTCATCGGTGTGGCACCGGACGATCAAGGCGGGGTAGCGATCGATCATTGCGTTCCAGACACGGCGCGCATCCGCATAGTCCCGATGTCGACAATCCACGATGTCACCAGTTAGCTGGTGGCCCAGGCTGGCAAGCTGTCGATCCGAAAAGCGCTGAGTAAGAACGGGTTCAGCGCGGACCATAGGCACACCTTCGGTCTCGATGGTGGGTTCGCTCGACACAAGCGCCAGGCTAGACCGTAGAGGTGAGATCGTGCTGCGGCTAGCCTAAATACGCGGGCATTCGGCCGGATTGCGCACCGCCGCTCGGCGAAATGGCAAGGACAAACTGCGCAACCTTAGCTTGTCGGTGGGGGAGGCGTGGACGGGGGCTCGGCGAGTTGGACTGCGTGTCGGGTCAGGAAGGCGACTGGGTGACTGGATCAGCGGCGGCGGACGTTTCGGGCGTGCATCAGTGGACGCAGACGAATACGTTCGAGGACTTCGCTCTGGTCTGCTGCGGTCAACTGCACCAAAAGCTGCTGACCGATCCCGACGAGTTCGCGATGACCCGCCGGCTGGCCCGGCTTGGTGCGATCGCGGTGACCGATGTGGTCGTCAACTCCGAGTTTTCGGTCGACGCCGGCGAATTGTGCGGCAGCTACCGCATCGTGATGGCGCGGGCGGGACGCATCGAGGGGTCCTACCGGGGCCTGTCGTTTGCGATCCTGCCCGGAATGACCGCCGTCTTCCCGCCCGAGGGGCAGTGCGCGGCGCGGTGGAGTGCCGACAGCAGATTCTTCTCTTTCAAAATCGCTCGCTCCGCCGTCGACGATGCACTCAGCGACGCGTTGGGCTGGCAGGTGATGTCCGCGCCGGACTTCGTCCCGGTGCTGCCGTCCAACACCGCGATGACCCGCACCTGGATCAACATGGTGGCGCTGTTCAAAGATCAGGTTTTCCGGCCAGACAGCCTCTTGCATCAGCCGCTCGTCGGATTGCCGTTCGTCGACAGCCTGGTGCGTGGGTTCCTGCTGGCCGCCGAACATCGCCACCGCGACGCGTTGGCCCAGGACGCCCGGATGATTGCGCCCCGGGCGATTCGCGCCGCGATCGAAATCATCGAAGAGGAGGCGCACCTGCCCCTGACGCTGTCCTCGATCGCGGCCCGCAGTCACATCAGCGTCCGGACCCTGCAGCAAGGTTTTCAGCGTCACCTGAATACCTCCCCGATGGCATATTTGCGTGAAGTCCGGCTGCGGCGAGCCCATCAGGCACTGTTGAGGGCGGACCCGTCGACGGTGACGGTTGCGTCGGTCGCGTACCGATGGGGCTTCACCAACCTCGGCCGGTTCGCCGCGGCGCATTCCGCGCGCTACCGCGAGACGCCGACCGAGACATTGCGGCGCAGGACATTTCATCGACTGACGGTCGACGAGAGACCACACATCAGGACACTGAGGGGGTGACGATGACCGCGGGCGCATGGGCCTCGGTGCGGTCGTTGGATGACTTCGCCGCACTGCACGCATCCCCGGCGTGGTGGCCGGACATCAAGCCGACCCCGCGGGCCGGCACGCTGTCGTTCACACACCGTAGCCGCCGGCTCGGCCCGATCACCGTGCTGGACGTGGACTTCCACAACAAGGTCCGGGTGAACGGCGGTGACAATCGTCCGCACTATCACGTGACGTTGCCCGTCGCGACGCACGCCGGCGGCAACGGTCTCCCGCTGTACTCGAAACCGAGTCCGACGGTGTACCGGCCCGAAGGCGATGCCGCCGTGTCCGATTACTCCGGTCGCCTGCTGGCCGTGATGATCGATCGGTGCGCGGTCGAAGATGCCCTTGCGAACGTGCTCGGTCGTCCGATCACCTCGCAGATCGATTGCCGGCCAACGATGCCCGCGGGAGCGCAGCCCGTGCTCAGCTGGATGCGGATGGTGTCGCTGTTCGCCGAGCAGCTCTTCCAGCCGGGCAGCGCGGTGCACCAGCCGATGGTCGGTATGCCCTTCGTGGAAAGCGTGGTTCACGGTCTGTTGCTGGCCGCCGATCACCCCTACCGCGCGGCGTTGCAGGGCGCCCCAACGGAGTTCCAGCCGCGTGCCGTCCGGGCCGCGGTCGCAGTGATGGAGGCCGAGGCCGACCAGCCGTTGACGGTTTCCGCACTGGCCGCACGCAGCTACGTCAGCGTGCGGGCGCTGCAGGAAGGGTTTCGCCGCTACTACGGTGTCACGCCGATGGCATATCTACGTGAGGTCCGGCTCCGGCGCGCGCACCGGATGCTGCTGGACTCGGACCCGGCCGCGGTCACCGTGGCCGGGGTCGCCCACCGGTGGGGCTTCACCAATGCCGGCCGGTTCGCCGCCCTGCACGCCGCCCGCTATCACGAGGCGCCCTCGGAGACGCTGCGTCGCAACTCATAGGGCATCCGAATTGTCCGTTCGGTACGTAAACTGTCCAGCCCGCGGCGCGCTGTGGATAGGCCTCTTGCCCTGGCCCGCATAGCATTATCGTTGTGGCAAGTCCCACGGCGGTCGCCCTTACCCCGGTTTTGCTGGTGGTGGCGCTGCTGTGGTGGGAGACGACGGGTTCGGACGGCCTGACGTTCGACAAAAGGCCGCGCAGCGATACTGCGCCGCTGGCCACCCCATCGACGGTGCCCGCGCCGCCGTCGAAGTACACCGATGTGCACCGGGCGTTGATCGGCTGCGGAATATTCAGCAGGACAAGGCCCGAGATCGTCGCAGCCTTGTCCGAGGCGTTGGTGCCCGAACGCTTCGGGCCCGGACGCGTGTTGGGCGCGCGCAGCGTCGTCGGCGAATGCCTCTATCTGGTGGTGTCCGGGAAAGTCAAAGTGTCCTACCAGCGATACGCGGACCGCGAAATCGTGCTGATGCTGCTAGGACCATCGGAAATCTTCGGCACCGTAACACTTTTCGATGCCGGGCCACAAGACATGACAATGACCGCTCTCACCGACGTGGTGGCGGTCTCGATCACTCGTGATCGGCTCTCGAAGTGGATGAGGCAGTGCCCGGAGGTCTGCGAACAAGTGTTGCGTCTGTTCGCGCGATGGGTCAAGGCGATGACGAACTCGTTGAGTGACTTGGTCTTCGCCGACGAGCAGGGCCGCGTTGCGAGCCGGCTATTGCTGCTCAAACAACGATTCGGTCACCAGGACGGTGAGGTGGTGCGGGTGGAGCATGGCCTTTCGATCGAGGATTTCGCCCATCTTGCCGGGGTCGACCCAGAGAGAGTCGCGGCGACGCTGCGCGGGTTCGAGGCCAACGGCTGGATCCGGTTGGAGCGCCGCGGCATCGTCATCGTCGACGGACAAGCGCTGAGTCAGCTACGGCAGCTGAGTACGGGGAGAGTTACCGATGTTTGACCGATTTGCGTTGGCAGATCTAAATGTTCGGGTGCTGGGTGCACCCATGGCGGGTGGGCCGTCGACACCGGCGCTGGCGGCTGCCATATCCAACAGCGGTGGTCTGGGTTTTCTGGCCGCGGGTCTGCAGTCCGCCGCGGAAATGGCCGACTCGATCCTCGCCACCCGGCGGCTGACCTCCGGCCCGATCGGGGTGAATTTGTTTGTCCCGCAACGGTCTGGGGTCACGATCGAGGAACTGGGCGCATTCGCCGCGGCACTCGAGGACGACGCCGAGGGCTACGGTGTGGCGCTGGGCGAACCGCATGGCGACGACGAGTGGGACGCAAAACTCGAGGCGTTGTGCGACCTGCGGCCCGAGGTGGTGTCCTTCACGTTCGGGTCACCGAGCGAGTCGCAGTACCGGCGGCTCGGCGATGTCGGCATCCTGACGCTGGCCAGCGTGACCACCGTGCACGAAGCGGTCGTCGCGGTCAGCTTCGGCGCGGACGCGGTCGTCGCGCAGGGGCCCGACGCGGGCGGCCATCGGGCCACATTCGACGCGCGCGCCAGGCCACCCGGCGAGCCGCTCGACGACCTGGTATCGGCCCTGGCCGCATGTTTCGACTGCCCCATCATCGCGGCCGGCGGACTGGCGACGGCAGCGGCCGTGCGTCGGATGCGCGCGGCGGGGGCCGCCGCAGTCCAGGTCGGCACGGCGTTCCTGCTGGCCGACGAGGCCGGCACCAACCCGGTACACCGTGCGGCGTTGCGCGACCCGCGGTTCACCGAAACCGTGCTGACGCGGGCCTTCACCGGGCGGTACGCGCGGGCCCTGCGCAACCGATTCGTCGACAAACACGAGGCGCACGCGATCTTCGGGTTCCCCGAGGTCGCCATGATCACCGGCCCGATCCAGGCGGCGGCGGTGAAGCTGGGTGATCCGCACGGTGTCGGAATGTGGACTGGTGCGGCGTATCGCCACGCGCGCAGTGGCCCGGCCGCCGACATCGTGCGGCAACTGGCCGGCTGACGCCCCGTCTTGTCGGCACCGGCGACCACACTGGCGGTGTGCTCGACTTGATCCTGCCGCTGGAATGCGGCGGCTGCGGGATGCCGGCGACGCCCTGGTGCGACGCCTGCGCCCGGCAGTTCGTGGTCCAGCCGGACGAACCGCATCTGATCACGCCACGCATCGACCCGCTGGTGCCGGTGTTTGCCCTCGGGCGCTACGGCGGCGCCCGGCGCCGCGCGATCTTGGCGATGAAGGAGCAGGGCCGCGCCGACCTCGTCGCCCCGTTGGCGCGCGCATTGGCCCTCGGCGTGCACCGGCTGCTGGACTGGGGCATCGTCGAAACACCGCTGACGATCGTGCCCGCGCCGACGAGGCGTTCCGCTGCGCGCCGGCGCGGCGGTGACCCCGTCGCCCGGGTCGCGGCCGCCGCGGTGGCCCGGCATCCGGACGTCACGGTGCGCCCGGTCTTGCGGCTCAAGGCGCTCAGCCGTGACTCCGTGGGCCTGGACCCCGGCGCGCGCGAGCGCAACGTCGCCGGCCGGGTGCTGCTGCGCGGTCGGTGGCCACGAAGCGAAGTCCTGCTCGTCGACGACGTCGTCACCACCGGTGCCACCGCGCGCGAGTCGGTGCGGGTGCTCACCGCCGGCGGCGTGGCGGTCACGGCCGTGCTGGCGCTGGCGGCGGCCTGACCGGCGAATCCCGTGAAAGAGCCAAGAAGGTGTGAAGAACTCGCTACGGACTCATCAAATCGGTGGCACGGCGAGGCGAACACGAGCTAACGTCGAGAACAACGTTCAAGAACTCTTCGGAACCCAACTGGTTCCGACTCTCGGGTCGCGATTTGCAGCCGAGACGCCATGTGCGGAGGGGGTGAGCATTCGACACCTAGCACCGGCGGGCTGCCTGCGGTGGTGACTGTTTGACACCAACCCCCAACCCCGTCGGCGCATGTTCAACACAGCCGGCACGCGGGCGCGTGCGACGCGAAAGAGAAATGAGTTGTCACGTATGTCAAGACTTACCGTGGATTCCACTCAGCTTCTGGACGAGCCGCCGGTCGGCGCCGACACCCAGGAACCGACCACCACCGCCGAGGTCGTCTTCAAGGGCCGCAACGTCGAGATTCCCGACCATTTCCGGGTGTACGTCTCGCAGAAACTCGCCCGGCTGGAACGCTTCGACAAGACCATCTATCTCTTCGACGTCGAACTCAAGCACGAACGCAACCGCCGCCAACGTAAGTCCTGTCAGCGCGTGGAGATCACCGCGCGGGGCCGTGGGCCGGTAGTCCGGGGCGAGGCGTGCGCCGATAGCTTCTACGCCGCGCTCGAGTCCGCGGTGGTGCGCCTGGAGAGCCGACTGCGCCGCGGGAAGGACCGCCGCAAGGTGCACTACGGCGAGAAGACTCCCGTTTCGGTGGCCGAGGCCACCGCGGTGGCCGCTGCGCCGGGCAAACTATCCGAGAGCTTCTCATCCGCGAGCTTTGACAAGGCGGCCGTCAACTCCGCCGGCGCCGACGCCCACCAGCACGATGCCGGGGAGGACGACCACCAGCCGGGCCGGGTGGTGCGGACCAAAGAACACCAGGCCACCCCGATGTCGGTCGACGACGCGCTCTACGAGATGGAACTCGTCGGACACGATTTCTTCTTGTTCTACGACAAGCAGAGCGAGCGTCCGTCGGTTGTCTACCGCCGCCACGCCTATGACTACGGACTGATCAGGCTGGCCTGAGGATCGCAGCGTCGACGGTCATCACGGTGCCGTCCCCTACCATGGGAGTCGCTTAGTACAACAAGACTCCTACCGATCAGGGGAACATCCCAAAAGGGGACAACACCGTGCTGACAAAGCTGCTGCGCCTCGGTGAAGGTCGCATGGTCAAGCGCCTCAAGCGGGTGGCCGACTATGTCAACACCTTGTCCGACGACGTCGAAAAGCTCACCGACGCCGAGCTGCGGGCCAAGACCGACGAATTCCGCAAGCGCCTCGCCGAGGGCGAGGATCTCGATGAGCTGTTGCCCGAGGCGTTTGCGGTGGCCCGCGAGGCTGCCTGGCGGGTGCTGGATCAGCGGCCGTTCGACGTGCAGGTGATGGGTGCCGCGGCCCTGCACCTGGGCAATGTCGCCGAGATGAAGACCGGTGAGGGCAAGACCCTGACCTGCGTGCTGCCCGCCTACCTCAACGCGCTGGCCGGCAAGGGCGTCCACGTCGTCACCGTCAACGATTATCTAGCCAAACGCGACAGCGAGTGGATGGGCCGGGTGCACCGATTCCTCGGGCTACAGGTCGGGGTGATCCTGGCCAACATGACACCCGATGAACGGCGGGTGGCCTACAACGCCGACGTCACCTATGGCACCAACAACGAGTTCGGGTTCGACTACCTGCGCGACAACATGGCGCACTCGCTGGACGATCTGGTGCAGCGCGGCCACAACTTCGCCATTGTGGACGAGGTCGACTCCATCCTGATCGACGAGGCTCGCACGCCCCTGATCATCTCCGGTCCCGCGGACGGCGCGTCCAACTGGTACCTCGAGTTCGCGCGGCTGGCCCCGCTGATGCAAAAAGACGTCCACTACGAGGTCGACCTGCGTAAGCGCACCGTCGGCGTGCACGAGAAAGGCGTGGAGTTCGTCGAGGACCAGCTCGGCATCGACAATCTCTACGAGGCCGCCAACTCGCCGCTGGTCAGCTACCTCAACAACGCACTGAAGGCCAAGGAGCTGTTCCACCGCGACAAGGACTACATCGTCCGCGACGGCGAGGTGCTGATCGTCGACGAATTCACCGGACGCGTGCTGGTCGGCCGCCGTTACAACGAGGGCATGCACCAGGCCATCGAGGCCAAGGAGCACGTCGAGATCAAGGCCGAGAACCAGACGCTGGCCACCATCACGCTGCAGAATTACTTCCGGCTCTACGACAAGCTGGCCGGCATGACCGGTACCGCCCAGACCGAGGCGGCCGAGCTGCACGAAATCTACAAGCTGGGCGTCGTGTCCATCCCGACCAACAAGCCGATGATCCGCACCGACCAGTCGGATCTCATCTACAAGACCGAGGAAGCCAAGTACATCGCGGTCGTCGATGACGTCGGGGAACGCTACGACAAGGGCCAGCCGGTCCTGATCGGCACCACCAGCGTCGAGCGGTCGGAATACCTGTCCCGCCAGTTCGCCAAGCGCCGGATCCCGCACAACGTGCTCAACGCCAAGTACCACGAGCAGGAGGCGGGCATCATCGCCGTCGCCGGTCGCCGCGGCGGGGTCACCGTGGCCACCAACATGGCCGGCCGCGGGACCGACATCGTGCTGGGCGGCAACGTGGACTTCCTGACCGACCAGCGGCTGCGTGAGCGCGGGCTGGATCCGGTGGAGACGCCGGAGGAGTACGAAACGGCGTGGCACGAGGAGTTGCCGAAGGTCAAGGAGGAGGCCGCAAAGGAGGCCGCCGAGGTGATCGAGGCCGGCGGCCTGTACGTGCTGGGCACCGAACGGCACGAGTCGCGCCGCATCGACAACCAGCTGCGTGGGCGGTCCGGCCGGCAGGGCGACCCGGGCGAATCGCGCTTTTATCTGTCGCTCGGCGACGAACTGATGCGCCGGTTCAACGGGGCCGCGCTGGAGGCGATGCTCAACCGGCTCAACCTGCCCGACGACGTGCCGATCGAGGCCAAGATGGTCACCCGGGCGATCAAGAGCGCCCAGACCCAGGTCGAGCAGCAGAACTTCGAGGTCCGCAAGAACGTCCTGAAGTACGACGAGGTGATGAACCAGCAGCGCAAGGTGGTCTACGCCGAGCGTCGCCGCATCCTGGAGGGCGAGAACCTCAAGGAGCAGGCACTGGACATGGTCCGCGACGTCATCACCGCCTACGTCGACGGCGCGACATCCGAGGGTTATGCCGAGGATTGGGATCTGGACGCGTTGTGGACGGCGCTGGGGACGCTCTACCCGGTCGGGATCGAGCATCAGAGCCTCACCCACCGCGACGACGACTCCGAACGCGACGACCTCACCCGCGAGGAGCTGCTCGAGGCGCTCCTCAAGGATGCCGAACGTGCTTATGCCACAAGGGAAGCCGAGCTCGAGGAGCTCGCCGGCGAGGGTGCGATGCGGCAGCTGGAACGCAACGTGTTGCTCAACGTGATCGACCGCAAGTGGCGCGAGCACCTCTACGAGATGGACTACCTCAAGGAGGGCATCGGGCTGCGGGCGATGGCGCAGCGCGATCCGCTGGTCGAGTACCAGCGCGAGGGTTACGACATGTTCATGGCGATGCTCGACGGCATGAAAGAGGAGTCGGTCGGGTTCTTGTTCAACGTCACCGTCGAGGCAGTGCCCCCGCCCCAGGTCGCCCCGATGCAGACCCCGGAGGGGCTCGCGGAATTGGGCAGCGCGCCCCCCGAGCAGCAGGACGACACGGCCGGCGCTGCGCCCGCCGCGCCGCCGGAACCGGCGTCAAACGTCCTGCGCGCCAAGGGCATCGAGAACGACGCGCCCGCACTGACGTATTCCGGGCCGGCCGAGGATGGTTCGGCCGAGGTGCAGCGTAACGGTGGCGGGGCACACAAGACTCCAGCGGGCGTACCCGCCGGTGCCAGCCGACGTGAGCGCCGGGCCGCCGCACGGCAGCAGGGGCGCGGGGGCAAGCCGCCGAAGTCGGTCAAGAAGCGCTAGGGCTGCGCGGAGCGCACGCTGCTGGGTGAGATCCCGTAGTGCCGGGAGAACACCCGGCTGAAGTGCGGTGGGCTGACGAATCCCCACCGTTTGGCGATATCGCTGACCGGATCGTCGGTGTTGAGCAGGTCGGCGTAGCAGTGGGCAAGTCGGCGCGACCGGATGTGCGCCGCAATGGGCACGTCCAGCGTCTGCAATACGTAGTACAGGGTGCGCACCGAAACATAATGCGCCGCAGCGATTGTGGCCGGGCTGAGCTCCGGGTCGCGAAGATTTTCCTCGATATACCAGAGCACTCGTTCACGCAGACCGCCCAGATGTCCGCCAGTCAGCCCCGGCGGTAGTGAGCCGCCGAGGTCGGCCACCAGCTGGATCACCAAGGCCGTCGCCTTGACCGTGGCATCCGGACTCAACGTCGCCACGGTATTGCCCAGCACGGACAACAGATCGAACAGCGACTTCACGCCGATCACCTGACACCCCGGCGCCACCCGCGCGACGCCGGGGCGGTGAAGTGCGGGCAGCAACGCGGCCGCCAAGGCGCGGGGAAGCACCAGGGTCTGTGTGCGCGCCGTCTCGGTGATCTCGTAGGTGCCGCTGAACTCGCTGTCCCACACGATCAGGTCGCCAGGCCCGCACGCCAGGGCCCCGTCGCACTGGCGGATGTACACCCGGCCGGCGATCAGGTACTGCAGGTCGACCACGCCGGGTCCGATGCTGTCCTGCCGGCCTGCCGTGCGGGTGCCCGCGTGCGGCGGCATCACCTCGTCGACGAGCCACATCTGCCCGAGGGGCTGCTCGTGGATGGTCGTCGAAACCTGCTGGGCATCAACGTCTGCGGCGCTACCGCTCAGCACCGGGTAGCGGCCGCGGACCAGATCTGAGAAGGCATCGAGTTCGCCGGCGAGATCCAGGGGTGCGGTGAACTCGGCGGTCATTTGACTTCGAGCTCCATGCCAAAATGATTCCGTCGCAAGGGCGGAGCATCAACACACTCGGCGCACGAAAGAGGACACCGCGCGCGCGACCTCGATTCGCCGCAATTGAGGCAACAGCCTCATGCGGTGACCGGCAACCGCGGCGCAGCATCGGTGCATGAACACCTCGCTCACACCCGCCGATGCCGCGTCGGAGGTCTTGCGCAACCCGACCCTGCCCGCCGGGGACGACGAACGTTTCGTCGGCTTCGGGGTTTTGGGCCTTCCCTTCGCCAGCAGGCACTACCTGGCGCTGCGCTGCATACCCGGCGCGTCGTTCGCCACCGGCTACCGCTCGGTCTGGCACCGCGACCCCGCCGGGGTGTGGACGTTCTACGCGACCAACCCCGGGGAACGAAGTTGTGCTCGCTATTTCAGTGCGGCCACCCCGCACGACGCAGTGCACTGCGCCATCGACGTCGCGTGGGCCAGCCCGTGGTCGCTGTTCGTCGGGATCGCCGGCGTGCTCGAATGGCATCTCGATCTCGAATCCACCGCGTCGACCCGGCTGATGAGCAGAGTCGGGTCGCGGTTGCCCGCCAGGGTGTGGAGCAACCGGTTGGCGTTGGGCGCTTTAGGCTGGGCGGCCGGACCGATGCTGCGCGCCGGCCGGGTCCGGTTGGCCGGACGGGCCCCGAACGGACAGCGATTCATGATCGCGCCCAAGCGATTCTGGGCGGTCACCGGTTCGCGCGCGGTGTGGCGCGGCGAGGACCTCGGCGAGGTTCGGCCGCTGCCGCGGCAGGCCCGACTGGCCGACTTTTGGGCGCCGCAGCGCGGGTTCTTCGTGACCGGGGGCGGGCGTTTGGAGGCATTCGACCCCGCGCGGCACTGTACCGTGCGACGCACTATCGCAATCGGGTGACGCGGCGGCGATTAGCTGGGCACAATGAGTTCCATGTCGGAGCCCGAATCGCCGACCCGCGCCGAGTTGCTGGCGGCACTGTCGGTGGCGATCGACCTCGGTCTGGGGCAGCCCGCCGAGCACATGCTGCGCGCCGCGATGATCGCGACCCGCCTAGCGGACCGACTGGGATTGACCGCCGCGCAACGGGATTGCGTCTACTACACGACGCTGATCATGTGGATCGGCTGTCACGCGGACTCCCATGAATATGCCCGGTGGTTCGGCGACGACATTGCCGTGCGGCATGACTCGTATCTGGTCGACTGGAGGGGCCTGCCGTACTGGCGGTTTTTGCTGGGCAACGTCGGTCGGGGCCAGTCGTTGACGCAGCGGTTGGCCATCATGGCAACCCTGTTCGCCGACGCCCGCGGTCAACTGTCCCGGTTGATTCATTCGCATTGCACCTCTGCCGCGCTGCTGGCCGACCGCATCGGGCTTGGCCCGGATGTGCAGGCCGCCCTCGGGTTCGCGTTCGAACGTTACGACGGCGGCGGTCTGCCCGCCGGCGCACACGGCGAGCAGATCCCGATACAGATGCGGGTGGCTCAACTTGCCGAGATGGTGGAGGTGCACCTCCGCACTTACGGTGTCGAAGGCGCGGTGGCGATGGCCCGCAGCCGACGCGGCGGCCAGTTCGATCCGAGGGTCGTCGACACGTTCATCGGGCATGCCGAGGCGATCCTGGCCGGTCCGGGGCCGGGTGATGCCTGGGCGGCGGCATTGCGGGAGGCGCCCGATCGTCACCACCGGCTGGACGGTGACACGCTCGACGCGCTGCTCGTGGCGTTCGGCGACTTCGTCGACCTGAAGTGCCCGTTCACCCTTGGGCATTCGCGCGCGGTGGCCCGGCTGGCCGGCGCTGCCGCCGCGGTGGCCGGCCTCCAGCCCACCGCGGCAGACCTGACCCGACGCGCCGGCCATGTTCACGATCTGGGCCGCATCGGTGTGTCGAACCAAATCTGGTCCAAGCCAGGATCATTGACGGCCGGCGAATTCGAACGGGTACGGCTGCACCCGTATCTGACGGTACGGATCCTCAGGCAGGTCCGCGGCCTGGGCCGCCTGGCCGAGATCGCCGGCAATCATCACGAATGCCTGGATGGGTCGGGCTATCCGCGCGGACTGGCCGGGACGGCGCTCGGCCTGCCCGACCGTATTTTGGCGGCGGCAGTCAGCTACCAATCCGCTTGCGAGCCAAGGCCATATCGCCCCGAGTTGGCCGCGGGATCGGCAGCGCGACGCCTGCACGATCGGGTGCGAGCCGGCGAGCTCGACCCAGTGGCCGCCGAAGCGGTGCTGCATGCGGCGGGACAGTCCGCGCAACGGCCGAAGTCCCGCCCGGATAACTTGACGCCGCGCGAGATCGAGGTGCTGCGTCTGGTGGCGCGCGGGGCGTCCAACAAGGAGATCGCGGCGACCTTGGTGATCAGTGAGAAGACAGCGCGCAACCACGTCGAGCGGACCTACGCCAAGATCGGCGTCTCAAATCGCATCGGCGCCAGCATGTATGCGCTGCAACAAGGATTGTCGGTGCCCGATCGAAATTGAGGCAACTGCCCCATTTTCTATTCGGCAAATCGGTGGAGAATCTAGCCATGAGTCGATATTTGGCGATCTGTTATGGGGCGGTGGCATATCTGCTGTTCCTGCTGTCGTTTGGGTATGCGATCGGCTTTGTGGGCAACATCGTTGTGCCCCGCAGCGTCGATCGCGCGATCGGGGCTCCCGTGTGGCTAGCGGTGTTGATCGACGTGGTGCTGCTTGGCGTTTTCGCGTTGCAGCACAGTGTCATGGCGCGTCCCGCGTTCAAGCGGTGGTGGACGCGATGGGTGCCGGCTCCGATCGAACGCAGTACCTACGTGATCCTGTCGAGTGCCGCGCTGTTGTTGCTCTACTGGCAGTGGCGGACACTGCCGACGGTCGTATGGGACGTGAGCCTGCCGGCGGCGCGCACTGCGCTGTGGGCGTTGTTCTGGATCGGCTGGGCCACGGTATTTTTCTCGTCCTTCATGGTCAGCCACGTCGACCTGTTCGGCTTGCGCCAGGTTTACCTGGTCTGGCAGAAAAAGCCCTACCGCGACTTGGACTTTCGTGTTCGGTACCTGTACCGGTTGGTGCGCCACCCGCTCATGCTGGGCTTCCTGATCGCGTTCTGGGCGGCGCCCACGATGACGCTCGGGCACCTGTTGTTCAGCGTCGCCACAACGGGTTACATCCTGATCGCGCTGCAACTCGAGGAGCACGACCTGATGGCGTCGCTGGGCGATCAATACCGTGCCTACCGCCGCGAGGTCCCCGCGCTGCTGCCGCGGCCGCGTCGGCACCGGGGCGTGACCGCGAACTAGCACGAGGCCGCGGCAGCGTCAGCCGATGTGCAGGGCCACCACCTGCCACCGTGCCGCGCCACCGGTGGTCAGCACCTCGACCCGCGCGGCGATGGCGTGGGTGCGGTCCGCGCGGCTGTAACAGCCGAACACCTCGGCGGCGGTGTCGCAATTCGCCGGCTGCAGCCGCATCCGGCGCAACACCGCCGCGCCCCGGTGTCCGGGTGCCGACCGACTCAGCGCCAGCACCGAATCGACCAGGGCGGGCACCAGCAGCGGCCGCAGCTGAGTTGCCGGACGCCGATGGTCGATGACCTCCAGCACGCGGCGCAGTGCGGCATCGGCGAACATCGCCGCCTGGCGCATGGCCGCCGAATGAGCTGGCGATGGTCCCGGTTGCCCGACCCCACGCCCGCCGTACGGGCGGTGCGGCCCGTGACTGGCCCGCCGCGCCAGCGGCAATTGTCGGCACGCAATCGCGATTCGCGATACTTCGCGCACGGGCGGTTCGTACTCGACGACGGGCACCACGTCGAAAGGCTCTACGGACACGTGGACACTCTCCAACTCATCGGTAACAAGCGGTCTGCAGGAGAGTGACAGACAATTGATTTTCAATTGCCGGTCATCATCGCACAATTCGACATCGCGCGTACCCGCACCGCGTTGCCTCCTGGCGAATGATTACGGTGAGCGGGAGCATCGAGAATCGCGAAGGATTGACTAGGAGGCCAGGCCCGCAATGGTGACCCGGTTGTCCCCTTCGGACGCATCCTTCTACCGGCTGGAGAACACCGCGACCCCGATGTACGTCGGATCGCTGTCCATCCTGCAGCGCCCGCGCACCGGTCTCAGCTACGAGACGCTGCTCGCCACGGTGGAACAACGGCTGCCGCAGATACCGCGTTATCGTCAGAAGGTCCGCGAGGTCAAGGTCGGCGCCGCCCGGCCGGTGTGGATCGACGACGGCGATTTCGACATCACCTACCACGTGCGGCGCTCGGCGCTGCCCTCGCCCGGCAGCGACGAGCAGCTGCACGAGTTGATCGCCCGGCTGGCCGCGCGACCACTGGACAAGACCCGACCGCTGTGGGAGGTGTATCTGGTCGAGGGGTTGGTGAAGAACCGGGTCGCGCTCTACACCAAGTCGCACCAGGCGCTGATCAACGGGATGACCGCGCTGGAGATTGGCCACGTGATCGCCGATCGGACCCGGCAACCACCGCCGTTCCCGGAAGACATCTGGATCCCGGAACGCGAACCCGGCTCGACCCGCCTGCTGCTGGGCGCGCTGGCCGACTGGGTGGTGGGTCCGGGTGCCCAGCTGCAGGCGGTAAGTTCCGCGGTGGCCGGGCTGGCGACGAACTACGGCGAGCTGCTCAACGCGGGCCAACGCGTCGTCGCGATGGCCCGCACCGCGGCCCGCGGCACCGCGCCGCACAGCCTGCTCAACGCCAAAGTGTCCCGTCACCGGAGGTTCACGGTGGCCCGCGGGCGGCTCGAGGATTACCGCACGGTGCGGGTCCGGTACGACTGCGATATCAACGATGTGGTGCTGGCCGTGGTGACCGGCGCGCTCGGCAACTGGCTGATGTCGCGCGGCGAGACGGTGCGTTCCAGTGCGACGATCCGCGCGATGGCTCCGCTTTCGGTCTACGCCGACGGTCAACACGACTCGACCGGCCCGGGCCAGATGATGGGTCAGGTCACCCCGTTCCTGGTCGACCTGCCGGTCGGGGAGGGCAACGCCGTGGTGCGGCTCTCGCAGATCGCGCACGCCACCGAGTCCAATCCCTCGGCCGCCCGGTTGGTCGACGCCCGGACCATCGTCACGCTGTCGGGCTTCGCGCCGCCCACCCTGCACGCAATGGGGATCCGGGTCGCCACCAGCTTCTCGGCGCGCTCGTTCAACCTGCTGATAACCAATGCTCCGGGGGCGCAGTCGCAGATGTACATTGCCGGGGCCAAGCTGCTGGAAACCTACGCGGTGCCCCCGCTGCTGCACAATCAAATACTGGCGATCGGCGTGACCTCCTACCACGGCACGCTGTATTTCGGAATCAACGCCGACCGCGATGCGATGAGCGACGTCGATCTGCTGCCGGGTTTGTTGGCCCAGTCGCTCGAAGAGCTGCTCGGCGCTGCCCGTTAGCGCTTGGCATTGAAAATTGCTGGGGGATATATCATTCGTTGCTGTGAGCACCCCTAACGACGGCGCGCCGGCCAAGGCGAAGAATTCGCCCGGATCGAACGGGCCAAGGATTTCCGATGCCGTCTACGAGGCCGAATTATTCAGGCTGCAAACGGAATTCGTGAAGCTGCAGGAGTGGGTGCGGCATTCCGGAGCGCGAATCGTCGTCATCTTCGAGGGCCGCGACGCTGCGGGCAAGGGCGGTGCCATCAAGCGGATCACCGAATACCTCAGCCCCCGCATCGCCCACATCGCCGCGCTGCCCGTGCCCACCGAGCGGGAGCGTGGCCAGTGGTACTACCAGCGCTATATCGCCCATTTGCCCGCCAAGGGCGAAATCGTATTGTTCGATCGGTCGTGGTACAACCGTGCCGGCATCGAGAAAGTCATGGGATTCTGTACGCCGCAACAACATGCATTGTTTTTGCGGCAGACTCCGATATTCGAGCAGATGCTGATCGACGACGGGATTCTGCTGCGCAAGTATTGGTTTTCGGTTTCCGAAGCCGAGCAGTTGCGCCGGTTCAAGGCCCGACGCAACGATCCGGTCCGGCGCTGGAAGCTCTCCACGATGGACCTGGAATCGGTGTACCGGTGGGAGGATTACTCGCGTGCCAAGGACGAGATGATGGTGCATACCGACACGCCGATCAGCCCTTGGTATGTCGTCGAATCCGACATCAAAAAGCACGCCCGTCTGAACATGATGAATCATCTGTTGTCCAGCATCGAGTACTACGACGTCCAAGAGCCGTGGGTCGAGTTGCCCGAGCGTCCGGTGGTGACCGGCAATTACCAGCGCCCGCCCCGCGAATTGTCGAAGTACGTCGACGATTACGCGGCTACCCTGATCGGGCGGTAGCGGTGGGGTCCGACAGACTGCAGATCTATATCCCGGCCACCCTGGCGATGCTGCAGCCCTTGGTCGCCGAGGGCTCGCTGCACCCGGTCAACGGCACCGCATTCGCGGTGACGCCGGCCTTGCGGGAGTCCTACGCCGAAGGTGACGACGACGAGCTCGCCGACGTGGCATTGCGGGAGGCTGCATTGGCCTCGCTGCGCCTGCTGGCCGCCGACGCAGACGCCGCCGGCGCTCAAGAGGCGGGCGGGGTGAGCCGGCCACGCCGCGCGGTGCTGGCGGCCGAGGTCGACCCGGGTGAATCCGGGGCGACGTTCCGGCCGGATCTCGACGACGCCGTGGTCCGGCTCGCCGGGCCCGTCGCGCTGAACCAGGTGATCGCCGCCTACGTCGACAACGCCGACGCGGAACCGGCCGTGCTGAAGGCGATCGAGGCCATCGACGCCGCCGACCTGGGCGACGAGGACGCCGAGCTGATCGTCGGCGATGCGCAGGACCACGACCTGGCGTGGTACGCCAACCAGGAGTTGCCGTTCCTGCTTGAACTGCTGTGATCCCCGCCTGTGATGCAAACGGATGCTGCGAGGCTGGATAGACCCCTGGCTACGGTACCGTAACTTACGGTACCGTAGGCTGTGTTATGGGCAAGAAGTACCAAGCACTCAGCGCGAATGTCGTCGACACCGCCCGGCCCACGGTCGCGGGCGCGGAGCGGCATCCCGGCTGGCACGCGCTGCGCAAACTCGCCGCGCGCATCACGACGCCGCTGCTGCCCGACGATTACCTGCATCTGGCCAATCCGCTGTGGTCTGCGCGGGAATTACGTGGCCGCGTCGTGGCGGTGCGGCGCGAGACCGAGGACTCGGCGACCCTGGTGATCAAGCCGGGCTGGGGTTTCAGCTTCGACTATGAGCCGGGGCAGTACATCGGGATCGGCCTGCTCGTGGATGGCCGCTGGCGTTGGCGGTCGTATTCGCTGACCTCCAGCCCGGTGGCGGGGTCCAAATCCGGGCGCGAGCGCACCGTGACCATCAGCGTCAAGGCGATGCCGGAGGGCTTCCTGTCCACTCACCTGGTGGCGGGCGTGGCGCCTGGGACGATCGTGCGTCTGGCCGCCCCGCAGGGAAATTTCGTCCTGCCGGACCCGGCGCCGCCGTCGATCCTGTTTCTGACGGCCGGATCGGGCATCACCCCAGTCATGTCGATGTTGCGAACACTGGTGCGCCGCAACCAGATTGGCGATATCCGGCATGTGCACTCGGCGCCTTGCGCGGCGGATGTGATGTTCGGCGCCGAGCTGACCGACCTGGCGTCGGCGCACCCCGGATACCGGCTGCAGTTGCGCGAGACCCGCACGCAGGGCCGCCTCGACCTCGGTCGCCTCGACGACGAGGTGCCGGACTGGCGCGCCCGTCAGACCTGGGCCTGCGGGCCCGAGGGCATGCTCGCGCAGGCCGAGAAGCTGTGGGCCGCGGCCAACCTCGGCGACCGACTACACCTGGAGCGGTTCGCGGTGGTCAAGGCCGCACCGGCCGGCACCGGCGGGACGGTGACGTTCGCGCGAACTGGCCGCACGGTGACCGCCGACGCCGCGACCTCGCTAATGGACGCGGGGGAGGGCGCCGGAGTGCAAATGCCGTTCGGCTGCCGGATGGGTATCTGCCAGTCGTGCGTGGTACCCCTCGTGGAAGGCCACGTCCGGGACTTGCGCACGGGGCAGGAACACGAGCCCGGCAGTCGGGTCCAGACCTGTGTGTCGGCCGCGTCCGGCGATTGTGTACTCGACATTTAAAGGCTACTCATAGGTAACCTACGGAGTCGTAGGTTACGATAGCGTAGGTATTGACCGCAGATCGAAAACGCCGGGAGGTGAGGACGATGGCGATCACCGACGTCGACGCATTCGCGCATCTGTCGGACGCTGATATCGAAGCCCTGGCCGTAGAGCTGGATGCCATCCGCCAGGACGTGGAGGATTCCCGCGGCGCGCGGGACGCCCGCTACATCCGTCGCACCATCGCGACGCAGCGCGCTCTGGAGGTGACCGGACGATTGCTGCTGGCCGCGAGTTCGCGGCGCTCGGCATGGTGGGCCGGCACCGTCACCTTGGGAGTGGCCAAGATCATCGAGAACATGGAGATCGGCCACAACGTCATGCATGGCCAGTGGGACTGGATGAACGACCCGGAGATCCACTCCTCGACCTGGGAGTGGGACATGAGCGGGTCGTCGAAGCATTGGCGCTACACGCACAACTTCGTGCACCACAAGTACACGAACATCCTCGGCATGGACGATGACGTGGGCTACGGCATGCTGCGCGTCACCCGCGACCAGCGGTGGCGCCGGTACAACGCCCTCAACCTGGTGTGGAACACGCTGCTCGCCATCGGCTTCGAGTGGGGAGTTGCGCTGCAGCACTTGGAGATCGGCAAGATCATCAAGGGCCGACTGGACCGCGACGAACGTCGCCGCCGGCTCCGCGAGTTTGCCGGCAAGGCCGGGCGCCAGGTGGTCAAGGACTATGTCGCGTTTCCGGCGCTGACGTCGCTGTCGCCCGGTGCGACCTTCGCGTCCACGTTGAAGGCCAACGCCCTGGCCAACGTGATTCGCAGTGTCTGGGCCAACGCGGTGATCTTCTGCGGCCACTTCCCCGACGGCGCCGAGAAATTCACCAAGACCGACATGATCGGTGAAACCAAGGGCCAGTGGTACCTGCGCCAGATGTTGGGCAGCGCCAACTTCGAGGCCGGGCCGACGTTGCGGTTTTTGAGCGGCAACCTGTGCCACCAGATCGAGCACCACTTGTATCCGGATCTGCCCAGCAACCGGTTGCACGAGATCTCGGTGCGGGTGCGCGAGGTGTGTGACAAGTACGATTTGCCTTACACCACAGGGTCTTTCGTGATGCAGTACGGTAAGACGTGGCGCACGTTGGCCAAACTGTCGCTGCCCGACAAATATTTGCGCGACGATGCCGACAACGCGCCGGAGACGCGCAGCGAGCGGATGTTCGCTCCGCTCGGGTCTGGTTTCGGGGGCATCGACCCGGCGACCGGGCGCCGGCGGGGGTTGAAGACCGCGATCGCTGCCGTGCGGGGGTGGCGACGCGGCCACCCCGCGAGTCGACCCGAGGACCTAGCGGCCTAAGCGGCGGTCCGCGCGGATAATTCAATTAGTCCTCAACAAGTGTTCACGGCATCGTCGTCACCGTTTGTTGCGGTCACTGGCTGCACTGCAGGAAGGTAAAACGATGGCGATCACCGATGTCGACGTGTTCGCGCACCTCACGACCGCCGACATCGAAGGACTGGCGGCCGAACTGGACGTCATCCGCCGCGATGTCGAAGAGTCACGCGGCGCGCGGGACGCTCGCTACATCCGGCGCGCGATTGCCGCACAACGCGGACTGGAGGTGGCGGGGCGGTTGCTGCTGGCCGCCAGCTCGCGGCGCTCGGCATGGTGGGCCGGTACCGTGACCCTCGCATTGGCCAAGATCATCGAGAACATGGAGATCGGCCACAATGTCATGCACGGCCAGTGGGACTGGATGAACGACCCGGAGATCCACTCCTCGACCTGGGAGTGGGACATGCTCTCCACGTCGCGGCACTGGCGCCACACGCACAACTTCGTGCATCACAAGTACACCAACATCCTCGACATGGATCACGACGTCGGCTACGACATGGTGCGGGTCACCCGCGACCAGCCGTGGAAGCGGCGCGACAGCTTCAATCTGCTGATCAACGCCCTGCTGGCGCTGGCGTTCGAGTGGGGAATCGCGTTGCGGCATTTGGAGGTACGCGAACTGTTCCGCGACGATCCTGCCGTGCAGCAGGCGGCCCAAATGCGGCTACGGGAATTTGCCGGCAAGGCCGGGCGCCAGGTGGTCAAGGACTATGTCGCGTTTCCGGCGCTGACGTCGCTGTCGCCCGGTGCGACCTTCGCGTCCACGTTGAAGGCCAACGCCCTGGCCAACGTGATTCGCAACGTGTGGGCCAACGCGGTGATCTTCTGCGGCCACTTCCCCGACGGCGCCGAGAAATTCACCAAGACCGACCTGGTCGACGAAACCAAGGGCCAGTGGTACCTGCGCCAGATGTTAGGCAGCGCCAACTTCGAGGCCGGGCCGACGTTGCGGTTTTTGAGCGGCAACCTGTGCCACCAGATCGAGCACCACTTGTATCCGGATCTGCCCAGCAACCGTCTGTACGAGATCTCGGTGCGGGTGCGCGAGGTGTGTGACAAGTACGATTTGCCTTACACCACAGGGTCTTTCGTGATGCAGTACGGTAAGACGTGGCGCACGTTGGCCAAACTGTCGCTGCCCGACAAATATTTGCGCGACGATGCCGACAACGCGCCGGAGACGCGCAGCGAGCGGATGTTCGCCAGCCTGGGGCCCGGTTTCGCCGGCGCCGATCCCCTGACCGGCCGACGGCGCGGTCTCAAGACCGCCATTGCCACCGTGCAAGGATGGCGCCGCGAGCTGCGCGCGATGAAGAAAGCGGCGCGGACCCGCAAGGACGCCGACCTGGCCGCCTAGCGCGCTGGCCATACTGGAAGGGTGCGGGTCTTCGTCGGATCGCAGGTGTCCCACTGCGACTTCCCGCGGAACACCGCCAGCTGTGCTCGAAGATCCGGCCTGTCCGCTAAGAATTCGCGATCGCGGCCGATCTGGTGAAGTTGCCCGCAGCGCGGTGCGGCCCCACCTCGGGGTGCGAGTCGGCAACCGCTACCACGTGGGGTCGTTCTACGACCTCAGCTACGGCTTCTGGCTGCCGACGGTCACCGCCGAGCGGGAGATGGTGGATTGCGGCTCGATCTGCCCGACCCGACCGGGCCCGTCGCCGAGTTTCTGGTGCGCCGCGCCCTGGCCGGCCATCGCCCGGGTCACGGCGGAACTGTTGGGCCGTCCCGTCCCGTTCACCTCGACCGAGTTCGTGGTCCCGGCAGACCGAGACGAACACCAGCTTCCGCGAACTGGCCGAGGAGCTGTTGGCCACCGGCGCGCTATGCGGAAGCACCGAGCTTCGTAGCCCCTTCAAAGCGCTGGAGGGGCACCACTGACGGTCTGGCGGAGTCGTCGGCCAGCTGTCGAAGAACTCACCCGCAAAGGCGGGCCGCGCGCATTCGAAATGCGCCGCACTCGACGGGCTCCTTCGAGGACTACCTCGAGGTTTTACCGCGGGGTCGATCGAGGGGGCCAGCCTACGGGCCGTTCCAGCTAACGCGGCGGGCGCACTGCGCTTGGCGGACAACGCAATGCGGCCTGCAAAGGTCTACGCTCGGAACCATGCTCGCAGCGTTTGGATTCGAAACCCTGGGTGTCGTCGTCGGGGACATGTTCTTCGTCGACCCCGCACCGAACGAAGGCCAGGAGACTCCGGAACGGGGTGTCCGACTCGAATTGCGCGTCGTCGACCGGGCCGAGCCCCAAGGGTCGATCTACGCAGGCATCCCGATCGCGTTCAACCGCCCGGTGTGGCGGGTGGACCTGTTCGGATCGACCGAAAGCCCGCCGGGGACGCTGGACCGGGCCCATCACCATCCACGGTTCGACGGCTGGGAGCCGGGGAGCCGGAACTTCGTCCCCGAACTGTCGGCCGACCCGGTGTCGTGGCTGGCCGATCAGTTGGCCCACCCGGCAGCGGTGCTGGATCGGGCGGGCGTGAATCCCGACGATGTCAGCGAAGCCGACAAGGCCGGCCTGGCCGCGGCGGCGCCGGACATCGTCGCAGCGGTGAAGCGCATGCTCGACGGCGTGCGCGACGGAGAGTTGGCCCCCGAGCCGGCCGAGCCCGTCGCCGCCGCCCGCACCGGCTGGCTCTGACTTCTGCCTAGGCACCACGCGCCGGTGCCTATGACCGACGCCGTAGGCAGTTCGCAGGTCGGGGGCGACCCGGCTAGTGCGCGTCAACGCCACCGTGGACGTGAAATGCTCTGGCCGACAACAGGGTAACTCTCGGCGGTCGCGGCGCTCCGAGCAGCGGGTGGCCAACGGCCGCGTGCATTCGGTTTCCGACTGGTTGATGGTCGCGCATGCCGCCTAGCCAACCGCATTGACCTCCGTTTGCGCCAGCAAGCACAGCCTTATCAAACTCCGCGCCCGCATAATTAGCCTTGCCTTTGCCGTGGGGAACGCCGCTACGATCGCGCTCGCCCAACCAATCGCCGGTTCGGTCCGCCGGGCCGGCGTTGGCGGGACTTTGGTAGTTGCACATTGCAAAGGAATTTCATGATGCTCATTCAGGGCTTGCCCGCGCACGTCCTGCTCGTTCATTTCCTCGTCGTTCTTGCACCGCTGACGGCTGTGTTGGAGATAGTCTGCGCCATTTGGCCCGCCGGTAGGCGCGGGCACCTCGTCTGGTTAACCGGCCTCCTGGCCGTGGCGACGGCGCTGCTGACGCCCATCACCGCGAACGCGGGTGACTGGCTCTACGATCTCCGATCCCACCCCAACCCAATCCTGCGTCAGCACGCCGAGCTGGGCGACACGATGATCTACTTCGCCGCAGCGCTATTGATTGTTGCCGTTGTTCTTTTGGCGCTCAGTCGGTTTGAGCGCCGGTCAGGATCGTCTCACGTCGCGATCCATCTCACCGTCGCGGTCATCACCCTGGCAGTTGGTGTCGCCACACTGCTGCAGACCTATCGGATCGGTGATTCCGGCGCACAGTCAGTGTGGCGCAACGAGATTGCCCACCTCCGACAGGCCAACCCGAAATAGGCACGGGTGCGGACCGGTGAGTGGCGCCCGGACCGCGGCTCTGCGCGGACAGTCAATTCCTGCCGTTGGCCTTGGCTCCCGGTGGCATCGCCTCGTTCTCGCAAGGACCACTTGCTTGGCGTCGAACGCATAGGAGCTGTTCCGATCAAGGCCGCGAACAAAAGTCGTCACTAGCGCAACCACGAAGGCCGGCGTGACCACCAGGGTCTTGTTCCACGTTGCGCGCTCGATGGGTGTCTGCTTGGGACCGTCTTCGACCGCCACAGTCCGCTGCTGGATATCGAGGAATTCCTCGCCGAAGACCGCAGCGATCTGCGCGGGACAGTACGTCGGTTGTATGCCTTGGTGGCCGACTCGTTTGGCCGGGAACCGCGGGTCGGTCCGGCCATGTTTGCCGAAGCGGTCGCCCGGCCCGCGAGCCCGGCAATGCAGTCGCTGCTCGAACACAAAGGTCCGCAGGTGCTCGCGGTCATCGGAAAATGGCTGACCGCCGAAATTCGAGCAGGACGTGTCCGCGACCTGCCGGTGCCGCAACTGATGCAGGAACTGCTTGCTCCCATGGTGATTCACATGTTGCTGCGGCCCAATGCCGCCAACTTGTTCGGCGGCGACCTGCCTGACATCGATACCGTGTGTGACGTTTTCGCCGACGGCTTTATCCGTGCCGCCGGCACCGGGTCGGCCTAGCCCAGTCGCTCGATGATGGTGGTTGGCCATGCCGCCGCCCTCGCATATCGTCTGCAGTCCGTAGCTGCCGCCGGGTTGCTCGAGCGCGTTGACCGTGGTCGTCATGCGAGCACCGCTGGCGCCCAACGGGTGTCCGATCGCGATGGCGCCGTGCTCCCTCTCGGACACTCGGGCTAATGGGCCACTAGACGTCAGGATTGCGTGCTACTGAGAACCGTTCAAGCTGCACAGGCGGTCCGCCCACGGGCGGTGGTGGTACCACACTGGCTACCCCGTCTATCACAGTCATGACGGCTTTGGTCTGCCGGTTGAAGTTCAGGGTGCCGTGCTGGAAGTTCTGCACGATCCACTCCGGCTCCTGAATCTCGGCGCTGGTCGGAAGGCCCAGCGGGCCGCGCTCGTAGGCCAGCGTGGCCCAGGCCTCGTAGATCCTGCCGGTGAGCGGCTGAGCCCCGGTGGCCGGTGACCAATAGATCGCGCCCTTGGCGAAGATGACGTAGCGGATCGAATCACCACTGGGCGCCTCGGGTGACGTGGGCGCGCCGAGCCCGCCGGTCATGCCGCCCGTCTCCTGCCAGCGGTCGTAAATCGCTCCGCGGTTCAGCGATTGCGGAACATCTTGTGCGCTGGGCGGTTGCTTGTACCGGGCGGCGATGTCGCGGATCCGTTCCATGAACGCGTATCCGGCGCTGCCCGGGCAGGCGGTCTCGCCGACGTCACGATGGGCGAAGATGCTCGGCAAGGTCGGCGTGGCACCTCGCGGGAAGCGCGTATTGGGTCCCCCGGCGGAAGTCAGCGCAACGGTGCCCTCGGGGTCCACCGTGTCCATCGCCAGCCGCCATCCCAGCAGCTGACCCACCGCCCGCACTTGTTCCGGCGTCGGCGGTGCCTGGCTGAAATCGCCGATCATGCACACCGCCCAGGTGTCGGTGTTGAATCCGCCGGTGTGGACGCCCTGGACGGGTTTCGCGATGCCGCCGAACCGGCCCTCGAAGACTTGGCCGTACTTGTCGACCAGCGCGTTGTAGCCGATGTCGCCCCAGCCTTCGGTCAACGCGTGGTGCTCGTAGATCGAACGCACGATGGGCGCCGAATCTGTCGGCGCGTAGTCGTTGCCGGTCGCGGAGTGGTGCACGATCCCGGCCCGAATTCCATTGCCACAGAGGGGCCCCCCGCGCCGTATTGACTCATCGGCCCCCCACCCGGCGCGGCTGATGATGTTGATCGGCTGGCCCGGCGCCATCGCCACTGCCGACACATAGGGGTTCGCGGGTGCGCGCGCCGGGCCCACGAGCACGTCCGTGGCTGCCGCCAAGCCCACCACAACCGGCGCGGCGGCAGCGTATTTCAGCACATTACGCCGCGAAGCCTGCGGTCGTGATCCGCAGCTGCAGCGATATTGCACGGCGCCACGGTAACCGGTGTCCGGTCGAACAACGATTCGCCGCGCCGTTGCCGAGTCGCTCGATGATGGTGGCGTTGGCCATGCCGCCGCCCTCGCACATCGTCTGAAGTCCGTAGCGGCCGCCGCGTTGCTCGAGCGCGTTGACCATGGTCGTCATGATGCGAGCACCGCTGGCGCCCAACGGGTGTCCGATCGCGATGGCGCCGCCGTTGACGTTGGTCTTGGCCAGATCGGCCCCGGTGTCGTGCGCCCAGGCCGGGATCGGTGGAGGGGAGCTACATCGCCTTGACATTGCCGCGACGTATGGGCGTCCACGAAGTGGCAGGAGAGGGTCAGAGGCTGCTACCGATGTATCGGCCATGCCTCCAAGTAGGCGTCAATTGCGGCCTCGATTGCCAAGCCATACTCGTTTGGGACATAGTCGGGCCCGAAGTTCTCCCGCAGTGCCGGCGCGAGAACACCCAACACCACGCCATCGCTCTGGTCGTTGGTGGGTCTCTCTGCAGTACGCAGTTCCGCCAAGAGAACCGGGTTACGACGTTCGAGCTCTTCGATGATTAGCGCTCGGGCCCGGTCTGGGATGACGTCGAAGACCTTGCTCATGGATTCCTCCATCCATCCCGACTATTCGCCCATGCGGTTATACTTTTCCGTCCTTACTACGATGACTGTCGCGTCCTTGCCCACGCATGTGTAGTTGCCGCCGTAGTGATCTTGCGCATACTGCGGCGGTCCAATCGGATGCTCGACGGCGTCCCGCAATGCATTGTCGTTGACTCCGTGCCCATCTCGGCCTTCTATCCGCTCCCGGCCATGATCTGTGTATCCGTCGATCTGCGTGGGCGGCGGAAATGGCGGCTTCGCCGTCCCCGGGTGCGATGGGTCTTCGCCTTCTACGGGTATCCTCAATTGCCCAAGTCGGTCCCGGATTTGGGCTTGCCGTTCGACAAGGGGGCCTTTGTCGGCGATGCAGGCGTCGTATGCTGCCTGTTCGTTCGGCAGGATGAAGGTGCGTCCGCATCGGGTAATCAGCTATTTCACGGTTGACCTCCGCCCATGCCGCCCGCGCCTCAGCGGCTGTCATATCTTTCGGGTCGGGTGGTGACGGCATTGGTGGGGCTTGTTTAACGGTGTGGTTATCGACCGCGCGCGGAACCTGTCAACCTGAATGAGGCACCGTTGCGCGGTATTTACTGAGCGTCCTCCTCTGGTTGGTCGGGTCGGTTGATCCACGAGGTTTCAGGGATCTTCGGTGGTTCGGGTGGTTTGCGGACGAACCGTTCTGGGTGTTCGGCGTAGGCGGCGTCGAGTACGCCGGCACGCTTGTCGCGGACTGCCTCGGCCAGGCCGTAGTGGACGTCAGCGGCGGTATGCAGGCCCAGGCCGGTGTGGCGGTGTTCATCGTTGTACCAACCGAAGAAATCCTGGCAGTGCCTTCGGGCGTCTTCGATTGAGCCGAACCGGCCGGGGAATTCGGGCCGGTACTTCAACGTTTTGAACTGGGCCTCGCTGAACGGGTTGTCGTTGGAGACGTGTGGGCGCGAATGTGACTGGGTGACACCAAGATCGGCGAGCAAGAACGCAACCGGCTTGCTGGTCATGGAACTGCCGCGGTCGGCGTGAATGGTCAACTGGTCACGGTCGATCCCTTGCTTGGCGCAGGTCTGGCGGATCAGCACCTCGGCCAGCGCGGCCGATTCGCGGCTGGCGACCATCCAGCCAACGACGTAGCGGGAGAAGATGTCCAAGATGACGTACAGGTAGTAGTAGGTCCACTTCGCCGGGCCGCGCAATTTCGTGATATCCCACGACCACACCGCATTTGGGGCGCTGGCGACCAGCTCGGGCTTCACCTTCGCCGGATGCGTCGCCTGCCGGCG
>NZ_LQPT01000028.1 GCF_002102355.1 Mycobacterium sherrisii
AGCCGCCCTTGGTCATTGCCAAGCACGTTACCGCGATGCCACGCTGAACAACGGCGGGGGGACCTCTTCTGTCGACCCCAGGGTCTGACTTCAAATCAGCGCCAACAAGCGCCGCGAGCCACCCCGCCCCCAACGTGCATAATTCAGCAGACTCCTAGAGGCCCAGCGCTCGTGCCGATCCCCACAGCGCGACCACCGCCACCACCAGCGCCGGCGGCACCGTGCACAGCCCGAGCCGGGTGTATTCCCCGACGCCCGCCTCGACGTCGTGTCGACGAAGTACACGCCGCCACAACAGGTTTGACAAAGATCCCACATAGGTCAGGTTGGGCCCGATGTTGACCCCGATCAACACCGCCAGGATTCCCACCGGCCCGACTGGTGCGACCAGCGGCAACAGCACCAGCGTCGCCGGCAGATTGTTGACGATGTTGGCCAGCAGCGCGGCCACCGCGGCGATGGCCAGCAACGCCGGCAGCCCGCAGCCGTGTGGCAACACCGCCGACATCATCCGATCCATTCCGTTGAGCGTCACCGCCTGCACCACGACGCCCAGGGCCAGCACGAACACCAAGAACGAAACGTGCACCGACCGAAGGGTTTCCGTCACGGTGGTATGTCCGCGGCGCAGGCTGCGCACCGCCAGCACCGCCGCGCCGGCCAGGGCCACCCACGCGGGCGGCACGCCCAGCGGTTCGGACAACGCGAACCCGGCCAGCGTCAGCCCCACCACCACCAAGACGAACACCGGTGGTCGCGGTGCCGGCCCGAGTTCTTCGGGGTTCGGGGCGGCGCGCAGATCCGCGGCGAAAAACCAGCGGAACACCGCATACATCGTGGCGACGGTGAGCAGCCACGGCAATGCCATCACGAGGGTGAACTGGGTGAACGAGATGGCGGCGAGGTGAAATGCCAGCAGGTTGGTCAGATTGGACACCGGCAACAGCAGGGAGGCGCCATTGGCCAGGTGCGCGGTCGCATAGGCGTAGGGCCGCACTGGGGTTCGCAGCCGGCGCACCGCCGCCAGCACCACCGGCGTCAGCAACACCACGGTGGCGTCCAGGCTCAGCACGGCCGTGATGGAGGCGGCGATGAGGAACACCTGGCGCAGCAGTCCGTGCGAGCCGCGGGGGGTCCGGGCGATCGCCGCCCCCGCCGCCTCGAAAAGGCCCTCGTCGTCGCACAGCTTGGCCAACACCAGCACCGCGCCCAAAAACGCGACCACGCCTGACAATCCGGCGACCTGCTTGACCGCCTGATCGACCGAGACCGCGCCCACCGCAATCACGATGGCGGCGGCCGGAACCGCCGCGACCGCTTCCGGACACCCGCGCGGACGCACCACGGCAAAGCCGAGAACGACAGCAAGCAACAGCAGCGCGACGGTCAGTGTCAACGTCTGGACCGCTTCACTGCCACGGGTTCTCGCGCCGCCACACCGTCGGCAGGTGCAGTGCGACACCGTCGCGTGCCGCCAGCTCGTCGAGGATGCGCATGGACGCATCGAGGTCATCGCCCGCATAGGGCAAGGCCCGCAACGGCTTTGACAAGGGGCGGAAGAAGTCGTCCCAGTGGATGGCGATCGCCCGGCGCGCGCCCACCGCCTGCACGGTTTCCGCCCAGTAGTCGAGCAGGTAGGACCGAGGTCGCAGGCCCAGTTGACCGACGGACAGGTACACGGCATCGGCGTGCCGGCCGGTCAGTGCGCCCGTGACGAAGCCGGCGCTGCCCTGGATCAGCAGCCGCTTGCCCGTCGGCAGATGCTGGATCAGTGCCGACCAGGCCTCCCCGCAGCGATAGGCGGCCGCCTTCACCGGCGGCACCAACGGTGCGTCGATCACGCCGGGGAAGCGGTCCGGCGGACAGTGATGCGACTCCACCAGCGTCACCTCGTAGGCACCCAACCGAATCGGCTCACCCGAAGCCGCCACCACCAGCCGCTCCTCCGGCAGGCCGTAGCCGCGCCCCACGTTGGCCGCCGATTCGCCGCCGACCAATTGCGCGCCGGTGCGGTCGGCGACCAGCGCGGAATCCAGGACATGGTCGATGTGGGTGTGTACCGGGATGACGGCCGCCAGCCGCGACACCGCGGCCCGGGCCAGGCAGCCGTCCACCCGCGCCGGTGACGGTGCCACCTTGCCGGCGGCGACCCGGGCCAGGCCGGGGCGTGAGAAGTAGCCGTCGGTCAGCAGCGCGGACGACCCGTCGTCGATGAGCAGCGTCGCCACCCCCAGCCAGGTCACCCACGGTCCGGCATCCGGGCCGGCAACGGGCACGTCGAACCGGTCGGAATATCGCGCGATGTCGGGTCGCCCGAGCCGCAGCCGCATCAGCAGAACGCCCTGACATCGATGTCCGCGGCCCGCAGCCCGTCCCGGACCGCCGTCGCGATCTGCACCGCGCCCGGCGAATCACCGTGCACGCAAACCGATTCCACGCGCAGCTGGACCGGGCTGCCGTCGACCGCGGTAACCCGCCCGCAGGACACCATGTCCTGCACCCGCTGCGCGATCGTCTCCGGGTCATGCAGCACGGCACCCGGTTCCCGGCGGGAGACCAGTTGTCCGTCGGACCGGTAGGCACGATCGGCGAATGCCTCGGCGACCGTCGTCAGATTCAGCCGCTCGGCCGCGGCGAAGAACGCCGAACCCGCCATGCCCAGCACGGGCAGCGTGTCGTCCACCAAGCGCACCGCCTCGGCGACGGCGGCGGCCTGCTCGGGATTGGTCACAATCGTGTTGTACAGCGCGCCATGGGGCTTGACGTAACTGACGGTCGACCCGGCCGCGCGCGCGATCGCCTGCAATGCGCCGATCTGATATACCACGTCCGCCGTCAGGTCCGCGGGGTCGACATCGATGAAGCGCCGTCCGAATCCGGCCAGGTCGCGATAGCTCACCTGGGCGCCGATGCGCACCCCCCGCGCGGCGGCGCCGCGGCAGACTCGCAGCAGACCGGCCGGGTCACCCGCGTGAAAGCCGCACGCGACGTTGGCGCTGGTGACGATCCCGAGCATGGCGTCGTCGTCGCCGAGCCGCCAGACGCCGAAGCCCTCGCCCAAGTCGGCGTTGAGGTCGATGACGGCCATCCGCCTAGCTTATTGGGGAACCTTGGCGACGATTTGATCGAGCAGGCTGTTGACCGCCGCGTCGGTGTCCTCGTTGAGCAGGCAGACCCGCGCCTCGACCACGACGGCCCGCTGCACCGCCATCGCGTGCGAGCAGCCCCAGCGCGCGTCTTCCTCCTGGCGCATCGACAGTGTGATGCGGGAATCGCCGGCCCGCACGTCGTGGGTTAGGAAATAGCTGTGGTTGCCGTTGGAGGAGTGGAAGCCGAACCGCCGCTGCGCGCATTGCTGCCAATCCTGTCGGGCGCGCTGCAGTAGCGCCCGCGCGTCGCCGGGCGTGGTGAACGACGTGACCAGCTGCGTGACGTCGGCCGCCACCGCGTTGGGGGTGCTGAACTGGTTGCCGCGCATGGCGACGTATCCGCTGTTGGCGTACACCGTCACATCGCCCACCGAGCTCAGTCCCAGGCAGGTGCGATCGTCGACGATCTGTGCGGAGTCCGACGTGCTGGTGGCGGTGCCGACCAAGGCCATGGTGGTGGCCATGGCGGTGCCACCAGCCACGGCGATGAGTTGGTCCCGATTCAGCAGCATGGCCTCCAGGGCCGTCGGGGGCAGCATCGGCGGGGCTGAGGTAAGGGTCGTCGACGTCGCGGGGATGCGCCACCCGGGTTCGGCGGCCATCGCGGTGCCGTCGACCGCCCGGGTGCAGCCGGCGATCGCCACCGTCAGCGCGCACGCCAACGGGGCCGCGAGCAAGGCCGTCGGCCAGCGAGTCAACCGGTGCATCGCCTACTACCCCTGCGACACCTTCGCCGCGATCCGGCCCGCGATGTCGGCGGCCCGCGTCCCGGCCTGACTGTAGGCGCACGTAACGACGTCGACGGCGACGTTGTTGCGGACGGTCAGCGCCCGCTGGCAGGTCCACCCGTCGCCGCCCTCCTGCACCTCCGCAGTGCTGAGCATGCCGTTGTCGTTGGTGACGCCGGCGACCGTCCACACCGTGTCCGGCTGGCCCTGCACGGCGTCGGAGAAACGCCGATTCGAGCAGGCCGACCAACTTTGGACCGACGATCCGTAGAAGGCGTCGGCATCGTGCGCGGACGGAAACGCGACGACGGCCTGAATGGCGTAGTGGTCCCGCTTTTTGGAGTCGTTGACGCTGTCGTCGAGCCGCTGGCCGCGCACCGCGGTCCAGCCCGTGCCGGAGTAGACCTTCTCCTGGGCGGGCCCGTCGACCGCCAGGCAGTTCTTGTCGCTGATACCGGAACTCCAGTCCCACATGCCCTTGTTGGTCACCCACACCCTCATCGACGTAGCGCCCAGCGCATTGTTGACCTCGACGACCCCGAGCAGCAGCCCCTCCAGCGCCGATACCGCCACCGGATCGCGAGCCGGGCCCCCCGATCGGTCCGCCGGCATCGCGCGCCCGGCGACGCTCGTGGTGCAACCACCCACCAAGGTGGCCGCTGCGGTCAGCGCCCACACCGCGAACTGCCGGCGCACCGTTGTCTCCCCCTGCTTTGGCCAGTGCATCACTGCGTGGGACCAGCTTAAGCGGCGGCCTCCTGCCGTCGCCCCCGCAGCCAGCACAGCAGATAGATCAGAAACGAGATCGTTGCGACGAAGACCGACACCGGGATGCCGGGCGCCAGCGACAGCACGATGCCTCCCACGGCCGCGGTCTCGGCGAAGATCACCGAGGCCACAATGGCCGCGGTCGGTGAGGCGACCACCCGCGCGGCCGCGGCCGCCGGCGTGATCAGCAGCGACATCACCAGCAGCGCGCCGACGATCTGCACGGCCTGGGCGGCCACCACGCCGACCAGCGCGGCGAACACGATGCCCAGCGCTCGGACCGGAACGCCACGCGCGGCGGCGACGTCGGGATCGACCGTGGCGAACAGCAGCGGCCGGTAGCACGCGGCCAGCACCGCGACCACCAGCAGGCACACCAACGCCAACATGGCCAGCCCGGTGTAGCCGACCCCGACGATCTGCCCGGTGAGCAGCGCGAAGCTTGTCGTCGTGCGCCCCGGGTAGAGGTAGATGAACAGCACCGCCAGGCCCAGCCCGAACGCCAGCACCACCCCGGTCACCGAGTCGCGCTCCCGCGCCCGACCGCCGAGGATCCCGAACAGCGCGGCGGCCACCGCGCTGCCGATCAGCGCGCCGAGACCGACCTGAATTCCGACGAGCAACGCGAACGCGGCCCCGGTCAGCGACAGTTCACTGGACCCGTGCACGGCGAACGACATCTGCCGCATCACGATGAACGGACCGATCAGCCCGGCGACCAGCCCCAGCAGCGCGGCCGCCAGCACCGCCTGTTGGACAAAGTCGTGGCCGAGCAGTCGGGCGGTGATGTCGAAGGCGAACAGATTGCCCAGCACCTCGGAGAGCTGGTCGTTCATAACGCGTGCCCGCCGTCTTCGCCGATCACGACGTAGCGATCCCCGTGGTCTCTGGGGACCTTGACGACCTGAATGTCGGCCCGGTACAGCGTGGAGAGGGTCTCGGTGTTCATGACCTGTTCGACGGTGCCGATGCGGAATCGGCCGTCGACGAGGTAGAGCACGCGGTCGACGTAGGACACGATCGTGTTGATCTCGTGGGTGACCACCATGACCGTGGTGTTGGCCTGACGGCGGCGCCGGTCGATGAGCGCGGCGACCAGCTTGGCGTTGGCGGGGTCCAGCGTCAGCAACGGCTCGTCGCACAGCAGCAGCATCGGGTCGCTGGCCAGGGCCTGGGCGATGCGCATGCGCTGCAACTCCCCGCCCGACATCAACCCGACGCGGACGTCGGCCAGCTGTTCGCCGTTGACCTGTGCCAGCGCCCGGTCGACGGCCTGCCGGCGCCGGGCCCGTTGGGCGAATCGCAGCGGTTCGGTGCCCCAGCGGTGCCCGTCCACGCCGAGCCCGACCAGGTCGCGCCCGACCAGCATCACGTCCCGGTCGATCGGGCGGTGCTGCGGGACGTAGCCGATGTCCCCGCTGCCCGAGGTGACTTCCTTGCCGTCCACCTCGACGGCGCCCGCGCTCAGCGGCAACTGTCCCAGCAGGACCTTGAGCAACGAGGTTTTGCCGGTTCCGTTGGGACCCAGAACCGCGATGAACTCGCCCGGCGACACGGTCAGGTCCAGCCCGTCCCACAGGACACGCTCGCCGAACGCCAGCCGGGCACCGGACAGTGAGACCGCGGGCGGGCGCGGCTCGGTCGTCTCGAGGGTTTGGTCAATGACCGGCATCGGTCCGGCCCGATCGCAGCGCCGCCTGCAATTGGTTGACCGTGGCACGCTGCCAATTCAGATACTCCATGCCGTCGGGCAGGCTCTCGGTCACCAGGACGACCGGAACGCCCGCGCGTTGGGCTGCGTCCTGCAGGCCGGTGATCGCGGGTGTCTCCGTTTGCGGGTTGACCAGCACCGCCGCCACCTGACGATGGTTGACCAGGTCGAGGACGAACGCCATGTCGGCCGGTGCCGGGTCGGTTCCGTTCTCGTTGGCCTTGGCGAACGCGGGGGGAGTGCGATCCACCAGTCCGGTGGCTTGAAGGAGGTAGTAGGCCACCGGTTCGGTGGCGACGACGGAGACGTCGGGATACGTGCGGGCGATCGAGCGTTCCGCGGCGACGACGGCGTCGGCGTCGCGGTCGAATGCGGCGGCGTTGGCCCGGTAGTCGGCGGCGTCGTTTGCGTCGTCGGCCGCGAGCCGGTCGGCGATGGTGGTGGCCACCGCCTTGGCCACGGTGAGGTCGTAGAAGACGTGTTCGTTGGGTGGTGTTGCGTTGTCCGGCTTGGGGGCGAACGAGTAGGCGTCCACCGGTTTGATGTCGGGATGCTGGGCGAGCACCTGGGTCAGCCAGGGGTCGTAGCCGCCGCCGTTGCAGATCACCAACCGGGCGTCGGCGACGCTCGCGGCGTCCGCGGCGGTGGCCTGGTAGGTGTGTGGGTCGACGTTGGAGCCGCGCAGGATCGACTTGACGTCCAGATGCCGTCCGGCGACCGCGCGGGCGACGCTGCCCCAGACGTCGGTCGAGGCGACGATGCCGGCGTCATGAAGGTGTCCCGAACCGCCCGCTCCGCAGCCCGCAAGGGCGGTCGCGCCCATCAAACAGGCCGCCGCGAAAGTGCGGCTGGCGAGCCGCGAGCCGGCCCGTCGGCGCTGCCCTTCGACTTGGCTCATTCCGGTCCCATCAGCGCATACGGTTGCGGGCTCCTGCTCGCCACCCCCCGCCAGCAGACGCATCCGAGTTGAAAATCGTTCTCAACAAATTAGCAGATCGCGCCGGTGGGAGCGCGGCCAAGTGATGGGCGGTAGCGTCAGCCAACGTGAGCCCGACACCACGACGGCGTGCGACGCTGGCGTCGTTGGCTGCCGAGCTGAAGGTGTCACGAACCACGATTTCGAACGCGTTCAATCGGCCGGATCAGCTCTCGCCCGATATGCGCGAACGGGTGCTGGCCACCGCCAAACGGCTCGGCTACGCCGGCCCAGACCCGGTGGCGCGGTCGTTGCGCACCCGCCGGGCGGACGCCGTGGGGCTGCTGATGGCCGAGCCGTTGACGTACTTCTTCAACGACCCGGCGGCTCGCGATTTCGTTGCGGGAGTGGCGGAGTCGTGCGAAGAGCGCGGCCAGGGGCTGTTGCTGGTCGCGGTCGGGCCGACGCGGAGCCCGGACGACGGCAATGCCGCGGTATTGAGCGCGGGCGTGGACGGCTTCGTGGTGTATTCGGTGCGGGACGACGATCCCCACCTTCAGCTGGTGTTGCAGCGGCGGCTGCCCGTGGTGGTGGTCGATCAACCCGCCGGGCTGTCCGGGGTGTCGCGGGTCGGCATCGACGACCGGGCGGCGATGCGCCAGCTCGCCGACTACGTGCTGGGGTTGGGTCATACCGAGATCGGGTTGCTGACCATGCGCCTCGGTCAGGACCGCCGGCAAGGCGTGGCGGACGCGGATCGCTTGCGCTCGTTGATGTTCAGCGTGCAGCGGGAACGTATTGCCGGGGTGTGGGACGCCATGCGGGCCGTCGGGCTGGCTCCGGAGTCGCTGACCGTGGTGGAAAGTTACGAGCACCTGTCGACCTCGGGCGGCGAGGCGGCCAAGGTGGCGCTGGAGGCCAATCCGCGGATCACCGCATTGATGTGCACCGCCGACGTTCTGGCGTTGTCGGCGATGGATTACCTTCGTGCACATGGCATTTACGTGCCCGGCCAGATCAGCGTCACCGGTTTCGACGGCGTGCCCGATGCCATCAACCGGGGCCTGACGACGGTGGCGCAGCCCAGCCTGCAGAAGGGTCATCGGGCCGGGGAGTTGCTGCTCAGCCCGCCACGGTCCGGGCTGCCGGTTGTCGAGTTGCTCGACACCGAGCTGATCCGGGGCCGCACCGCCGGTCCGCCCGTGTAGCGCTACTTCGAGTCGGTGTCGCCGATCAGCAGTCGCACGGCCAGGTCCAGCCGCTTGCTGACATCGGTCGCCGAGGCCCGCCGGGTCAGCCAGGCCAGCAGGTTGGACAACCACACGTCGGAGATCACCCGGGCGATGTGGTACTGGTCCTCGGTCGGTTCACCGTCGCTCATCGCGCGCGCGAACATGCTGTCGATGAGCTTCTCCACCTGGTCGACCTCGCTGGCCGCCGACGCGTCGGCGAAGACGTAGGCACGTGTCATCGCCTCGGTGAGTAACGGATTGCGCTGCATCGCCCGGTTGAGCTTGCCGACCATGAAATTCAGCCGCTGGAACGGGGTGCCGCCGGTCATCGAGGAGCGATCGGTCTTGGCGTCGATGCGGCTGAATTCCCGGCCCAGGGCCGAGACCAGCAGGTGCACCTTCGACGGGAAATAGCGGTACAGGGTGCCGACGGCCACGTCGGCCCGGTCGGCCACCGCCCGCATCTGGACAGCCTCGTACCCGCCCTTCGACGCGATGGCCATCGTCGCGTCCAGGATGCGTTTGCGGCGCTCCCGTTGTGCCTCCGAGCCGAGTTCGGACTCGGCGAGAACGGCCACGTTCATGACCTCGCGCGGCTGCGAGTCAGAGACGTGGCCCTCGTTGACGTTCGTTGGCGACATCTGACGGGTTGCTCCTCTTGCGGGCGGTTCGTTCGCAAACGATACGCAAGCCGAATGTGAATTTCCCACCTCCGTTCCGCCGGGCCAGCGACCTGTCCTGCTGCGATGGCGTTCGACTTGAGGGTCGTTCGCTGGCACTATTAGAACACGTTCTAGTCTGCAGTAGTGCCCCTAACGGTCACGCTGAATCCAGTACACGGAGGGCCTCCAGGTGGTAGCGACCGTCACCGACGAACAGTTTGCGGCGCGCGAGTTGGTTCGCGACTGGGCCCGTAACACGACGTCCGGTCCGGGCGGGACCGCGGCGATCCGCGCGGTAGAGCAGGGTGATGCCGACGCGTGGCGACCGGTGTTTGCTCGGCTGGCCGACCTCGGGTTGTTCGGGGTGGCCATCTCCGAGGACGCCGGCGGGGCCGGCGGCAGCGTCGAGGACCTGTGCGCGATGGTCGAGGAGGCGGCCAAGGCGCTGGTCCCTGGGCCGATCGCGACCACCGCGCTGGCAACACTCGTTCTCACCGACCCGGAGGTGCTGTCGGGGCTGGCCTCCGGCGAGCGTTTCGCCGGGCTCGCGCTCGAGGGCGCCGCGCGATTCGACGGCGCCTCGGTGTCGGGAACGGTCGACTTCGTGCTCGGCGGCGCCGCCGGGGGGCTGCTGCTGTTGCCCGCCGCCGAGCAATGGGTGCTGGTCGACACCGCCGCCGACGGCGTCACCGTCGAGCCGCTGCAGGCCACCGACTTCTCCCGGCCGCTGGCGCGTGTGGTGCTGTCGTCGGCGCCGGCCACGCCGATCGACGTATCGCGCGAGCGCCTCGAGAACCTGACCGCGACGGTGCTGGCGGCCGAGGCGGCCGGGATCACCCGCTGGTCGCTGGACACCGCCGTCGCCTACGCCAAGGTGCGCGAGCAGTTCGGCAAGCCGATCGGCAGCTTCCAGGCCATCAAGCATCTGTGTGCGGAGATGCTGTGCCGCGCCGAGCAGGCCGAGGTGGCCGCGGCCGATGCGGCGCGCGCGGCCCGCGAGTCCCCGGATTCCGAAGACGCCCGGCAGTTCTCCATCGCTGCTGCCCTGGCAGCGAGCGTCGGCATCGCCGCGGCCAAGGCCAACGTGAAGGACTGTATCCAGGTTCTCGGCGGCATCGGCTGCACCTGGGAGCATGACGCACATCTGTACCTGCGCCGCGCGCACGCGATCGGCCGGTTCCTGGCTGGATCGCAACGCGGCCCCGAGCGATGGCTCCGCCGCGTCACCGCGCTGACCCAGGACGGGGTACGGCGCCGCCTGAGCATCGATCTCACCGAGGTCGAGAGCCAGCGCGCCGAGATCGCCGCGGCGGTCGCCGAGATTGCCGCACTGCCAGTCGAGAAGCGGCAACTTGCGCTGGCCGAAGCGGGATTGCAGGCGCCGCACTGGCCCAAACCCTACGGGCGTGCCGCCGCTCCGGCAGAACAGCTGCTCATCGATCAGGAACTGGCCGCCGCCGGCGTCGAACGGCCCGACCTGGTGATCGGCTGGTGGGCGGCACCGACCATCCTCGAGCACGGCACACCCGAGCAGGTGCAGCGATTCGTGCCGGGCACGCTGCGCGGCGAATTCCTTTGGTGCCAACTGTTTTCCGAGCCCGGGGCGGGCTCCGACCTGGCGTCGCTGCGCACCAAAGCGGTGCGCACCGAAGAGCCGGGTGACGGCTGGTTGTTGACCGGGCAGAAGGTCTGGACGTCTGCGGCGCACAAGGCCCGCTGGGGCGTGTGCCTGGCGCGCACCGATCCGAACGCCCCGAAACACAAAGGCATCACTTATTTTCTGGTCGACATGACCTCGCCCGGCATCGAGATCCGGCCGCTGCGGGAGATCACTGGCGACTCGCTGTTTAACGAGGTGTTCCTGGACAACGTGTTCGTGCCCGACGAGCTCGTGGTCGGTGCGGTCAACGACGGGTGGCGGCTGGCCCGCACCACCTTGGCGAACGAGCGGGTGGCGATGGCCAACGGGACGGCCCTGGGCAATCCGATGGAAGACCTGCTAAAGCTTTTGGCGGCGCGGGATCTCGACGTTGCCGAACAGGACCGGCTGGCGCGGCTGATCGTGTTGGCGCAGACCGGTGCCCTGCTCGACCAGCGCATCGCCCAGCTCGCGGTGGGCGGCCAGGACCCCGGCGCGCAATCCAGCGTGCGCAAGTTGATCGGGGTCCGCTACCGGCAGGCGCTGGCCGAATTCACGATGGACGTCGCCGAGGGCGGTGGCCTGGTCCACAACCGCGCGGTGTTCGACTTCCTCAACACCCGCTGCCTGACGATCGCGGGCGGCACCGAGCAGATCTTGCTCACGGTCGCCGCCGAGCGACTGCTGGGCCTGCCGCGCTAGCCGAGATCGGCCGCGGCGGAGTGGAGTTCGCGTAACTCCTGGCAGGCCATGACACCCAGATCGCCGCTCTCGCCCGGTTCGCCCCAGCGGGCATAGGCCTTTTTGAACGCCAGCGCCCCCAGCTCCGCGGCCAACACCGCCGTCGACTCGGGAATGCCCCGGGTCTGCAGCGCTTCGGCCATCGCCAGGGCGAGCCCAATCTGCTTGAGCGCGTTGCGTTCTTGAAGTTCGCGGCTGGGGGCGATCGCGGCCTTGAGTCGGGGCGCGAGCTCGCGGTTGAACGACGTGAAGGCCGCCGCCGCCGATTTCAGGCCCGAGCACACCGCGGTCAACGGTGTCGCGTCGGCGGGCGCCGCGGCGATGCCCTCGCGCAGTAGCTGTGCGATCGCGTCCTGACCCGCCGCCAGCAGGTCGCGCTTGTCCGGGAAATGGCGGAAGAACGTGCTCTTGGTCAGGCCGGCCCGCTCGGCGATCTGCGTCACGGTCGTCTCGTCGTATCCCTGTTCGTTGAACAGCTCGAGTGCCGCGGCGACCAGGCGTTCGCGCGCGTCGGGTTCCCAGCGGGCCATGGTCCCACGATAGTGACGCGACCATGGTCCCATCACCGGTGTAGGGTGATGGGATAAAAGTCCCATCACCCGAAGGAGCTGTTCGTGCGCGTACTCGTCACTGGAGCCAGCGGAGGGATCGGCTCGGCCGTCGTCGCGGACTTGCTCACCGCCGGCCATCAGGTCGTCGGCCTGGCGCGCTCGGAGGCCGCGGCGGCGACCGTCGCAGGCCTGGGTGCGGAGCCGCTGCGCGGCGACATCACCGACCTCGACCTCTTAGCGAAGGCGGGTACCGACGCCGACGGCGTTGTCTACCTGGCGTTCTCCCATGACTTCAGCCGTGCCGGCGACGCGATCGGCGACGAGGCCCGCGCGGTCACCGCGCTGGGCGACGCGCTCGTGGACACCGGCAAGGCGCTGGTGCTGGCCGGCGGGACTCCCGCGGTGACCGGACGGCCCAGCACCGAGGACGACCCGTTCACCACCGAGGGCCCGATGTCGGGGCGCGGCCGCACCGGCCGGGCCGTCGTCGATCTCGCTGGGCGCGGCGTGCGATCGGCCGTGGTGCGATTGCCGCGCTCAGTGCACGACGCCGGCGGGCGCTACGGCTTTGCCGGCCTGCTGATGCGGGCCGCGCAACACACTGGGGTGTCGGCCTATGTCGGCGACGGCACGCAACGCTGGCCCGCGGTGCATCGCGACGACGCGGCGAGGTTGTTCCGCATCGCCCTCGAACAGGCCCCGCCGGGCTCGGTCCTGCACGCGGTGGGCGACGAGGGGGACCCGATGCGGCGGATCGCCGAGGTGATCGGCCGCCGGCTCGATGTCCCCGTCGAACCCGCGGCGCCCGACAAATTCGGGCCGCTCGGCACAATGTTCGCGGTCGACCAGCCCTCGTCGAGCGCGCTGACCCGCCAACGGTTCGGCTGGCGCCCCACCGGCCCCAGCCTGCTCGAAGACCTGGAAACCGGCGTCATTCCGGCATGAGGGCACGCGGCCCGGATCCGGACCGCGTCAGGAGAACGTCGTCTGCGCGCAGGTGCTCGGCGAGGTGATGTTGACCCCGGGATAGACCACCTGGATGTGGGTGCACACGATGACGTTGACATCGGTCTTGGGTTGTCCCGTCGACCAATCCGTGGAGTCGATCCGGCCGGTGCTCTGGTACTTCTCCGGCGGGCCCTCGCCGAAGTACACCGTGGTGATCTCGTCGGTGCCCATGGATTTCATCACCCGCTCGTACTGGCCGTTGGCGTGCGCGTCCAGGTAGGCCATCCGGTTGGACGAACGGATCTCGGTGGTCTGGCGCGCCCACAGGCCGGGCGGGAACCCTGTGACGCCGTTGGGTGTCTGCATGTCCGCGCCGACGTTGAAGTCGCAGTGGCCATCGGATTTGAAGCAGTTGAGGACGGCCCGCGTCTCCAGCTGGTTGGGCCCGTCCAACGGGAACAGGGTGGTGGCGGTGTTGCTCGCCGCCTCGGCAACGGGAACAGCAACGGGTACGGGCAGGGGCAGCACGGTCGACATCAGTCCGGCGGCAGCGCCGGCGATCAGCGTGCCCGTGACCGAGCGCAACATCGGCGCTTCCTTCCGTCGAATCTCAAGGGGAGAACGTAACTGCGCGACTAGTCGTCGTAGGTGACTTCTACCGAATCAGATTCCGGGTGAGATTGACAGGCCAAGATCAGCCCGTCGTCGAGATCCTGCTGCTCGAGCACGTCGTTGACTTCCATGTTCACTTTGCCGCTTTTGAGCGTGCAGGCGCATGCCCCGCAGTGTCCTTCTCGGCAGGAGAACGGCGCATCGAGGCCCTTGGCCAGCAGCACGTCGAGCAACTTGGCGTTGCGTGGCCACGACACGGTATGGGTTTCCCCGTCCAACTGCACGACGGCGGTGGCCGGCGGTTGATCGCCCGTCTCGGTGTCGTCGATTGTCACCGCGGCGAAGGGATCTGACTCCAGCGATTTGAACACCTCGATATGCACATGGGACGCAGGCACTTTCAGTGTTTCGAGCGCCTGCCGTGCGGCCTCCATGAACGGGCCGGGCCCACAGATGAAGGCGTGCCGGTCGGTGAACGGCCGGGCCAGCTTGACCAGCGCGGCAGCGCTGGGCAACCCCTGCAACGACTCCAGCCAGTGCAGCACCGTGAGCCGGTCGGGGTGGTCGGCGGCCAGCTCGCGCAGCGCCTCGGCGAAGATCACCGAGTTCTCGTCGCGGTTGGCGTAGACCAGCGTCACCTGACCGCTGCCCTCCGACAGCGCGGACTTGCAGATCGACATGATCGGGGTGATTCCGCTGCCCGCGGCCAATAGCAAAAAATCGTCGTCGAGCGTCTTGGGCACGAAGTTGCCCGAGGGTGCCAGCACGTGAATCCGCATGCCGGGCTTCGCGTTGTCGCACAGCCAGTTGGATGCGTAGCCGTCGGCGGTGCGTTTCACCGTGACCGTGAGCGCCTGGTCGGTGAACGGTGAGCTGCACAGCGAGTAACACCGCGCCACCGCCCCGGTGCGCTCGCTGGGCACCCGCAAGGTCAGGAATTGGCCCGGTGCGTAGTGCAGCCGTTCGGGCGGAATCGCGGGGTCGCCCGACGCGTCCGGCACCGCGAACACCAGGGAGCGCGCTTCGTTCGTTTCGTCGACGACCTCGGCGATCTGCAGCTCAAGGACGTGGTCGCCCAGCGGCTCGTCCAGATCTGCTTCCGTCAAGACCCGCCCTCCCTTTCCTGACAACTAGAACATGTTACAGAAAAGCCGATTTATATCGCTACCAGCCGCAGGAATACCCTGCTCGACACAAATCAGAACATGTTCTAGTCTGCTGGGTAAGTCCAGTGGAGTAAGTCTGGCCCAGGAGGCAAACGTAAGTGACGTCCATTCAACAGCGTGACGCGCAGTCGGTCTTGGCGGGGATCGACGATCTGCTCCCCAAAATCCGGGAGCGCGCTCAGGCGACAGAGGACCTGCGCCGGCTGCCCGACGTGACCGTTGCCGAACTCGACGAGGTCGGCTTTTTCACCCTGCTGCAGCCCGAGCAGTGGGGGGGTCTGCAATGCGACCCCGCCCTGTTCTACGAGGCGGTGCGGCGCATCGCCAGCGCATGTGGCTCCACCGGTTGGGTCAGCTCGATCATCGGCGTGCACAACTGGCATCTGGCACTGTTTGACCAGCAGGCCCAGGAAGAGGTGTGGGGCGAGGACCCCAAGACCCGGGTGTCGTCCTCGTACGCCCCGATGGGTGCCGGCGTCGTGACCGACGGTGGCTACCTGGTCAGCGGCTCCTGGAACTGGTCGTCGGGCTGCGACCACGCCACCTGGGCGTTCCTGGGCGGGCCCGTCATCAAGGATGGCCGGCCCGTCGACTTCGGCAGCTTCCTGATCCCGCGCAGCGAGTACCGCATCGACGACGTCTGGCACGTCGTCGGGCTGCGCGGCACGGGAAGCAACACCATCGTCGTCAAGGACGTCTTCGTGCCACGGCACCGCTTCCTGTCCTACAAGGCCATGAACGACCAAACCGCCGGCGGCTACCAGACGAACACCGCTCCGGTCTACAAAATGCCCTGGGGCACAATGCATCCCACGACTATTTCGGCGCCCATCGTCGGGATGGCCTACGGCGCCTACGACGCCCACGTCGAGCACCAGGGCAAGCGGGTGCGTGCGGCGTTCGCCGGTGAGAAGGCCAAGGACGACCCGTTCGCCAAGGTGCGCATCGCCGAGGCCGCCAGCGACATCGACGCGGCGTGGCGCCAGCTGAGCGGAAATGTCGCCGACGAGTATGCGCTCTTGGCCGCCGGCACGGAGATCCCGTTCGAGCTGCGCGCCCGTGCGCGACGCGACCAGGTTCGGGCCACCGGACGTGCGATCGCCTCCATCGACCGGTTGTTCGAGGCGTCCGGCGCCACGGCGCTGGCCAACGATCAACCGGTGCAACGGTTCTGGCGCGATGCGCACGCCGGACGGGTGCACGCGGCCAACGACCCCGAGCGCGCCTACCAGATCTTCGGCAATCACGAGTTCGGGTTGCCTCCCGGCGACACCATGGTCTAGGCGATGGCAGCGACTCAGTCCGAGACCGAGGAACTGACCTTCGAATCCACCTCGCGCTTCGCGGAGGTGGACGTGGATGGGCCGCTGCGGCTGCACTACCACGAGGCGGGGGTAGGCAACGAACAAACGGTGGTACTGCTGCACGGCGGTGGTCCTGGGGCGGCGAGCTGGACGAACTTCTCCCGCAATATCCCGGTGTTGGCTAGGCAGTTCCATGTACTGGCCGTCGATCAGCCGGGCTACGGTCACTCCGACAAGCGCGCCGAGCACGGGCAGTTCAATCGCTACGCGGCCCGGGCGCTGCACGGCCTGTTCGACCAGCTGGGGCTGGGACGTGTTCCGCTGGTGGGCAATTCGCTGGGCGGTGGTACCGCGGTCCGGTTCGCGCTCGACTACCCCGACCGCGCCGGACGCCTGGTGCTGATGGGTCCGGGCGGGGTGAGCGTCAATCTGTTCGCCCCGGACCCGACCGAAGGCGTCAAGCGGTTGGGCAAGTTCTCCGCCGAGCCGACCCGGGAGAACCTCGAGGCGTTTCTGCGGGTGATGGTCTACGACCAGAAACTGATCACCCCCGAGCTGGTCGAGCAGCGGTTCGCGCTGGCCAACACGCCGGAATCGCTGGCGGCCACCCGCGCGATGGGAATGTCTTTCGCCGGTGCGGATTTCGAGCTCGGCATGATGTGGCGCGAGGTGCACCGGCTGCGTCAGCCGGTGCTGCTGATCTGGGGCCGCGAGGATCGGGTCAACCCGCTCGACGGCGCGCTGGTCGCCCTGAAAACCATTCCACGTGCTCAGTTGCACGTGTTCGGGCAATGCGGGCACTGGGCGCAGGTGGAGAGGTTCGACGAGTTCAACAAGCTCACCATCGATTTTCTGGGAGGTGCGCGGTGAGCAGCATGGGGATCCGATCTCTAGGGTATTTGCGTATCGAGGCCACCGACATGGCGGCCTGGCGCGATTTCGGTTTGAAAGTTCTCGGCATGGTCGAGGGTCGAGGCAGCACCGACGGTGCGCTGTATCTGCGCATGGACGACTTCCCGGCCCGGCTGGTGATCGTTCCCGGTGAGCAGGACCGGCTCATCGAGGCCGGTTGGGAATGCGCGAATGCTGCTGGGCTGCAGGAGATTCGGAATCGACTCGACGTTGAGGGCACGCCCTACAAGGAAGCGACCGCCGCCGAGCTGGCCGATCGCCGGGTTGACGAGATGATCCGGTTCGCCGATCCGTCCGGTAACTGCCTCGAGGTGTTTCACGGCGCGGCCCTAGAGCACCGCCGGGTGGTCAGCCCGTACGGGCACAAGTTCGTCACCGCGGAGCAGGGTCTGGGACACGTCGTGCTGACCACCCGCGACGACGAAGAGACACTGCACTTCTACCGGGACGTACTGGATTTCAAGCTGCGCGACTCGATGAGGCTGCCGCCCCAACTGGTGGGCCGGCCCGCCGACGGTCCGCCGGCGTGGCTGCGGTTCCTGGGCTGCAATCCGCGTCACCACAGCCTGGCCTTCATGCCCGGCCAGACGCCCAGCGGCATCGTGCACCTGATGGTCGAGGTCGAACAGACCGACGACGTCGGCCTGTGCCTGGACCGGGCGTTGCGCCGCAAGGTGCCGATGTCGGCCACCCTGGGCCGCCACGTCAACGATCTGATGTTGTCCTTCTACATGAAGACGCCAAGTGGATTCGACATCGAATTTGGTTGCGAGGGAAGAACGGTCGAAGGCGACGACTGGGTTGCCCGGGAAAGCACGGCCGTCAGCCTGTGGGGTCACGATTTCAGCGTCGGCTTCAAAAGCTGATTCCGAGGCCGACCATGACCGCCGCGCCCATCGATCCACGTACCTTCCGAAACGTGCTCGGCCAGTTCTGCACCGGGATAACGATCATCACCACCGTGCATGACGACGTTCCTGTCGGTTTCGCCTGTCAGTCGTTTGCGGCCCTGTCGCTCGATCCGCCGCTGGTGCTGTTTTGCCCCACCAAGGTGTCGCGGTCGTGGCGGGCCATTGAGGCCAGCGGCCGGTTCTGCGTCAACATGCTCACCGAGCAGCAGAAGGGCGTTTCCGCGCGATTCGGTTCCAAGGAGGCGGACAAGTTCGCCGGGATAGATTGGCATCCATCGGAATTGGGCTCGCCAATCATTGATGGCTCGCTCGCCTACATCGACTGCACGGTGTCCTCGGTGCACGACGGCGGCGACCACTTCGTGGTTTTCGGTGCGGTGCAATCCCTTTCGGAGGCACCGAAGATCAAGCCGCGACCCCTGCTGTTCTATCGCGGCGAGTACACCGGTATCGAGCCGGACAAGACCACCCCCGCGCAGTGGCGCGACGACCTGGAAGCATTTCTCACCACCACAACCCAGGACACCTGGCTGTAGCGCCGCACCGGCACCGCCGCGTCAGCGTTGGGTGCCGCGATAGGTTTCCTGCGGGGCTACGCCTGCGTCCGTGGTCGTTTGTGCCGGCTCGGCCGATGATGCTGGGGCGTCGGCGGCGGCTTTGTCGCCGTCGGCCTCGTGGCGGCCGTGCTTTCCGGCCTTGGGATCGATGCGGTCGGCCCGATCCCATTGCTGTTCAAGTTGTTCGCGCGATGCCGCGGCCTCGCTTTGATGCGCGGCGGCATGTTCCTGCAACCGAGCGGCCTCGGCTGCCTTGACCTCCGCCTCGGCTTGCGCGGCGCGGGCTTTGGCGGCGGTTTCCTGGGCGAGCGCCTCGCGTCGTTCGAGTTTGGCCGACTCCAGCCGGGCCTGCTCACGAATCTGCTCGGCTTGCCGATGGCGACGACCGCGGGTGGCGTTGATGGCGACGATCACGCCGGCGATCAGCAGCAGCGCGACTACGACGGCGATCACGATCCATAAGGTGTTGTGGCTCATCAGGGGCTCCGATATCTGTGCGGCGGCGTGGCTTTACCCCACTCGGTTCCCCGTGTACGACACGCCTGAAACAAGACCGCGGGTGCCCGGGTGAGGGTGCCCGGTGGCCCGTCGAGGGGTCGGGCCACCGGGCCGATCCGGTACGGATCCCCGTATTAGACATATATCAAACAAACTCACGATGTGCGATGCCCCGGGCAGTCGCCGCAGGCGCGCCCGGCCCGCCGCTTCGGCGTTCGGCCAGAATGGACGGATGAGACTGGACTTGGCCGGCTACTTCGACCGGGTCGACTACCGCGGCCCCGCCGAGCCGACACTCGAGGTGCTGCAGGACCTGATGACGGCCCACACCCGGACCATCCCGTTCGAGAACCTCGACCCGTTGCTGGGCGTGCCGGTCGGTGATCTGGGCCCTGCTGCGTTGTTCGACAAGCTGGTGACCCGGCGCCGGGGTGGCTACTGCTACGAACAGAACGGGCTGATGGGCTACGTGCTGGCCGAACTCGGCTTCCGGGTGCGCCGGCTGGCCGGGCGGGTGGTCTGGATGTTGGCGCCAGACGCGCCGGTGCCGGCGATGACCCACACCGCGCTTGCCGTCACGTTCCCCGGCTCGCAGGGGTCCTATCTCGTCGACGTCGGTTTTGGCGGCCAGACCCTGACGTCGCCGATCCGCTTCGAGACGGGGACCGTCCAGCAAACAACGCATGAGCCCTACCGGTTGGCGGACCGCGGCGACGGCCTGGTGTTGCAGGCCGAGGTCCGCGGTGAGTGGCAGTCGCTGTACGAGTTCACCCCGCAGACCCGGCCGCAGATCGACCTCACGGTGGGCAGCTGGTACGTCTCGACCAACCCCGGCTCGCACTTCGTGACCGGGCTGATCGCGGCGACGGTCACCGACGACGCCCGGGTCAATCTGTCAGGCCGGAATTTGGCCGTCCACCGCGCCAGCGGGACCGATAAGACCGTCCTCGACGATGCGGCCGCGGTCGTCGACGTCCTGGCCGACCGCTTCGGGATCGACCTCGACAGTCTCGGCCCGCGCGGTGAGCTCGAAGCGCGGATCGCCGCAACGCTTGGCAATTGACGGCCATTTGCCGGCATCCGCGGCGACCGGAAATGCGCCGAAATCGGGCTCGATATTCGATGCTGGCAAATTATTTACGCGCCGTCCGGGCGGGCGTTAGCGGGCCATGAGCAGCGACAATACGGGTTGGCGTGAGCTGTGCCATAAGCAACCAGTGCGGCAAATCAGACGCACGCCCATTAACCTGTTCTACCGTGAGTCGGGATCACTTGGTGGATACTGCTGTGCCCACATCGGGCGAGACGGCCCGTCGCCAGAGTCGCGGGTCCCGGATCGATGTTCCCGACGGCCTGACCCTGACGTCGTACTTCGACCACAACCGCGCGCTGCACGGTGACGACCCCGCCTACCGCTTTCTGGACTACTCGCACGAACCCGACGGACATCCCGTGGTGCTCAGCTGGAACGAGCTCTGGGTCCGGGTCTGCTCGATCGGCGCTCGCCTGCAGCAGGTAACCCAGCCAGGGGACCGGGTGGCGATCCTCGCCCCCCAGGGCCTGGACTATGTCGCGGCCTTTTTCGGCGCCGTCTACGCCGGCACAATCGCCGTCCCACTCTTCGCGCCGACCATGGCGGGCCACACCGAGCGCTTGGCCGCGGTGCTGGCCGATGCCCGGCCCGCCGCGGTCCTGACCACCGCCAGCGCCGCCGAGTCGGTCCGGACGTTCATCCGGACGCTGGCGCCGGGCCAGCGACCCCGGATGATCGCCGTGGACGAACTGCCGGAGACGCTCGGCGCGATGTTCAAGGGCGCGGATCTCGACACCGACGACATCGCCTATCTGCAGTACACGTCGGGTTCCACCCGGTCACCGGCCGGCGTGGAGATCACGCATCGGTCCGTCTACACCAACGCGATGCAGATGGTGATGAGCGGCGGCCTGGATGTGGATGTCCGAACGGTGAGTTGGCTACCCCTGTTTCACGACATGGGTCTGATGATGATCATGTTCACGGCGTTCTTCGGCGCACACATGACGATCATGGATCCGATGGCGTTTCTGCGCCGGCCCTACCGCTGGATCAAGCAGTTGAGCATCGAGTCGAGGCACGGCCGCACCTTCGCCGCGGCTCCCAACTTCGCGTTCGAGCTGACCGCCGAGCGTGGGTTACCCCCGGCCGGTGAGACACTCGACCTGCGCAACGTGGTCTGCATCCTCAACGGGTCCGAGCCGGTCACCATGTCGGCCGTGGAGAAATTCACGAACGCGTTCGCCCCGTACGGCCTGCCGTCCAATGCGGTCAAGCCGTCCTACGGAATGGCCGAGGCGACGCTGTCGGTGGCCAGCATCTCCCAGGCCGCTGCGGCCAGTGCGGTCTACCTCGACCGGGAGCAGCTCGGCGAGGGCCGCGCGGTGGTCGTCGCCCCCGATGCGCCGGGCGCGGTCGCCCAGGTGTCCTGCGGCCAGCCAATCCCCGATCAGTGGGCCGTGATCGCCAACTCCGACGGCGCCGAGGTGCCCGACGGCACGGTGGGTGAAATCTGGTTGCACGGCAACAACATCGGCCGCGGCTATTTCGGGCGTGAGGACGAGACCCGACGGGTGTTCGGTAACAAGCTGCAGTCCCGGCTGGACGACGGCAGCCACGCCGAGGGTGCCGCCGACAACGGTTACTGGTTGGCGACCGGTGATCTCGGTGTCTACCTCGACGGCGAGTTGTATCTGACAGGCCGCATCAAGGACCTGATCATCATCGACGGCCGCAATCACTATCCATTCGACATCGAGACCACGGTCGGCGGGGCCTCAGCGGCGATCCGCACCGGCTACGTTGCCGCGTTCTCCGTGCCCGCCGACGCGCTGGGCTCCGTCGACGGTGGCTCCGGGGAGCAGTTGGTGGTGGTGGCCGAGCGAGCGGCCGGGGCCGGCCGCGCCGACCTCGGTGCGGTCGCCGACGCCGTGCGGGCCGCCATCTCGCGCAATCACCAGGTACGCGTCGCCGACATGCGGCTGGTCGCCGCGGGCACCATTCCCCGCACGACGAGCGGCAAACTCGCCCGCAGCGCCTGCCGGACGGAGTATCTCGCCGGCAAGTTCAACCGCTGACGGACAGCCACGGGCCGATCCGGCGCAGCGCCTCTTCGATGTCGTTTGCCGGTCCGGCGAACGAGAGCCGAACGAACTTGTGGCCTCGCTCGGTATCGAAGTCGACGCCGGGAGCAATCGCAACGCCGGTATCGGCCAACAACTTTGAACAAAACGCCAGCGAGTCCTCGGTGAAGTCGGAGACGTCGGCGTACACGTAGAAGGCACCGTCGGTGGGCGCCAGCCGGTCAATGCCGATGCCACGCAAGCCGTTCAGCAGCAGGTTCCGGTTTGCCGCGTAGTGGTCCAGGTTGCGGTCGGCCTCGGCGGTTGCCTCCGGGGTGAACGCGGCCACCGCGGCAATCTGGGACAGCACCGGCGGGCAGATGGTGAAATTTCCGGTCAGGCAATCCACCGCGCGGCGCAGCTCGCGCGGGACCAGCAGCCAGCCCAGCCGCCACCCCGTCATCGCGTAATATTTCGAAAAGCTATTGACCACCACGGCATTTCGTGAGGTTTGCCAGGCGCAGCTGGTTCGCGGGGCGCCGTCGTAGACCAGGCCGTGGTAGACCTCGTCGCTGATCAACCGCACGCCGGAGGCATCGCACCAGGACGCTATCGCCGCCAGTTCCGCGGGGGGAATGACGGTTCCGGTGGGATTGGCCGGGCTGGCGACGACGACGCCGCGCACCGGCGGGTCGAGTTCGGCGAGCATCTGCGCGGTGGGCTGGAATCTCGTCTGTTCGCCGCAGGGGATCTCGACCACCTCGCAGCCCAGCGCGGACAGGATGTTGCGGTAACAGGGGTAACCCGGGCTGGCCATCGCGACTCGATCCCCGACGTCGAAGCACGCCAGAAACGCCAGCAAGAATCCGCCCGACGAGCCCGTGGTGATGACCACCGCATCGGGATCGACGGAGATTCCGTGTACGGGTTGATAATTCGCTGCTATCGCGGCGCGCAGCTCGGCGATGCCCAGGGCCACGGTGTAGCCGAGCTGGTTGCGCTGCAGGGCGGCCGCGGCGGCCGCGCGTACCGGCTCCGGGGCGCCCACACTCGGTTGGCCTGCCGACAGGTTGACCAAGTCGCCGTGCCTGCGTTGACGCTCCTCGGCCGCCAGCCACACGTCCATCACATGGAACGGCGGGATGCCGGCGCGCAGCGCGACCGAATCGTTCACGACGTCTGAAACACCTCGGATTCCAGTCGGCGCAGCATCTCTTGAGGGGCGCCCAGCAATTGGGCGCTGCCGTGCGCGCGTTTGAAATACAAATGCATGTCGTGCTCCCAGGTAATCGCGATGCCGCCATGCAGCTGAATGCTCTCGCCCGCTACAGTACACAGCGCCTCGGTGGCGGCCAGCCGAGCGGTGGCCGCGGTGGTGGGGCTGGGATCGTTGCAGGCCTCTGACACCACGGCCTTGGCCGCGGCGATCATCACGTACAGGTCGGCCATCCGGTGTTTGAGTGCTTGGAAGCTGCCGATCGGCCGACCGAACTGCACTCGGCTCTTGGTGTATTCGACCGTCAGCTCCAGGCAACGCTCGGCGGCGCCGATCTGCTCGGCTGCCAGTAGGCTCGCCGCGGTGTCGGCGAGCCCGGGGTCGGGACCCAATTCGACGGTGTCCTGCGGCCGCAGGGCGGCCAGCCGACGGGTGGGGTCCATCGTGGTCGCGGCTTCTGCGCTGAACCTCGTCCACCGGCGCAACCGGCCGTCGGTGGCGGCGACGGCGACATCGGCGATGTCGCCGTTGACCACGTAGTCGGCGTCGAGCACCAGTGCCCCGATCGACGTTCCGGCGGCCAGCGCTTCGATTGTTTCGGTGTCCGGCTCGGGTGCCGCCAGCAATGCCAGCTCCGCCAGCGTGGTACCCAGCAGCGGCGAGGGCACCAGGGCGCGGCCGAGTTCTTGCAAAACCGTTGCCGCATCGGCCAATTCACCACCGGCGCCGCCCAGTTCCTCGGGGATCACCAGAGCGGCGGCACCCACTTGCTCACACAGTAGCTGCCATAGTCCGTCGTCGTAGCCGCGCTCGGATTCCATCGCCGCGCGAACGGCCGCCGAATTGGCGTGCTTGGCGACCAGCGCGGCGACGGTGTCGCGCAGCAGTTCCCGTTCTTCATTCAATGGCGCCGCTCCTCCTCATTACTGCGTGCTGCATCGTCGCCGGCGCGATTCAATGGCGCCGCTCCTCCTCATTACTGCGTGCTGCGTCGTCGCCGGCGCGATTCAATGGCGCCTTCGGCACGCGGTTCGATGGCGCCTTTGGCACGCGGCTCATGGCACCGCCAGCACCCGGCGCTTGTGCGCCTCCGGAGTGCCCCAGGCCGAGCGCAATGCCTGTACCCGCAGCAACCATAGGGAAAGGTCGTGTTCCTGGGTGAAACCGATTGCGCCGTGGGTCTGCAAGGCAGAGCGGGCGGCCAGCAGACCGGCATCGGCCGCCGCTGCCTTGGCCGCGCTCACGTCGCGCGCCGCGGTGCCCGCATCCTCGGCCAGCGCCAGCGCGGCCCCGTACACGAGCGGGCGCGCCAACTCGATCGCGATGTGCACGTCGGCCAGCTTATGTTTGATCGCCTGATACGAGCCGATGATGCGACCGAACTGCGAGCGCTGTTTGGCGTAGGCGACGCTGTCGGTCAGCAGCGCCTCGGCGGCCCCGACCAGCTGCGCGGCGGTGGCCAGCGCCCCGAACTCGTAGGCGCGCTGAATGTCCGCCTGCCACGGTGCAGCGGTCGCGGTGACGTCGTACAGGCGCCGACTGGGGTCGACGGAGCGGTGGCAGGCCCCCGCGGTTGCCGTGCTGACCCCGTCGGGGCCGGCCAGCAGCACCAGGCCGGCGGCGTTCGCATCCACCGCCCGCGGCATGTCCGGCGGCAGCGCGACCGCGGCGATCAACTCCCCGGAGGACAGCGCGGCGCTGTGGTCGGCCTGACCGGCCAGCAGAACCGGTGCCACGGCGATGGATTCGGCGACCGGTCCCGGCACGCACCACCGACCCAGTCGTTCCAGCGCGACCACCAGGTCCACCGGATGAGCGTCCAGTCCGTCGAATTTCTCTGGCACGGCCAGCGCCGTGACGCCGAGGTCGGCCAATTGCTCCCACACCTTGCGGCCGGGGGCGAGGTCACCGTCGGACCAGGCACGCGACGCGCCGGGCAAGTCCGCACCGCCCAGCGCCGCGTCGATGCTCGCCGCGAAGTCACGCTGCTGCTCGTCGAGCGCGAATTTCACTTGGTGCCTCCGGACTTCTCGCGCGGCAGACCCAACAACCGCTCGGAGATGATATTGCGCTGAATCTCGTTGGTACCGGCATAGATCGGCCCGCCCAGTGCGAACAGCAGGCCGTCGGTCCACGGGCCGGCGATCTCGCCGTCGGCGCCGCGAATATCGATCGCGGTCTGGTGGATCGCCACGTCGAGGTCGGACCAGAACACCTTGGTGACCGACGATTCCGCGCCCAACTCGCCGCCGGCGGCCAGCCGCGTCACCGTGCCGAAGGTCTGTAACCGGTAGGCCTGCGCCTTGATCCAGGCGTCGGCAACCCGGTCGGTGAACTCGACGGGTGAGCCAGCGTCCCGCCACAGCTGCACCAATCTTTCGGCGGCCGCCAGGAATCGGGCCGGGCTGCGCAGCGACATGCCGCGCTCGTTGCTCGAGGTGCTCATCGCCGCGCGCCAACCCTCGTTCGGGGTGCCGATGACATCGCGGTCGGGCACGAAGACGTCGTCGAGAAAGATCTCGCCAAAGCCGGTGTCTCCGCCCAGCTGCACTATGGGGCGCACGGTGACACCCTTGGCCTTCAGGTCGAACATGAAGTAGGTCAGCCCGTGATGGCGCTCGGCGGTCGGGTCAGACCGGAAGAGTCCGAAGCCCATTTCGGCGAACGGGGATCGCGAACTCCAGATCTTCTGCCCGTTGAGCAACCAGCCGCCTTCGGTCCGGGTCGCGGTGGACCGCAACGAGGCCAGGTCGCTGCCGGACTCGGGTTCCGACCAAGCTTGGGCCCAGATCTGTTCTCCGCTGGCCATTTTCGGCAAGATCCGATCGCGCTGCTCTTCGGTGCCGTGGGCGAACAACGTTGGCGCCAGCATCGAGGTGCCGTTGGCGCTGGCACGCCCCGGTGCGCCGGCGCGAAAGTATTCTTCCTCGAACACCACCCAGTGCAGCAGCGGCGCGGCGCGGCCGCCGTACTTGGTCGGCCAGGTAATCACCGACAGGCCGGCGTCGAACAACACCCGGTCCCAATGCCGGTGCTGGGCAAAGCCTTCGGCGTTGTCGTACGACTTGGTGGGAATCGAGTCGGCGTTGGCCGCGAGGAATTCGCGGACCTCCGCCGCGAACGCCAGCGTTTCTTCGTCCAGTTCCAGGTCCAAAATCAGGTCCATTCTCGCAGTTGTGGCTTGACCACCTTGCCACCCGCATTGCGGGGCAACGCGTCGACGAACCGCACCGATCGAGGTGCCTTGAAGTTCGCCAGATGTTCTCGGCAATAAGCAATTACCGTCTGTTCGGCGAGTTCGGCGCCCGGGCGGGGCACCACGAACGCCCGTCCTACCTCACCGAGACGCTCGTCGGGAACCCCGATCACCGCCGCGTCGACCACCCCGTCCATCCGGGCCAGCACCTGTTCGACCTCGGCGGGGTAGACGTTGAAACCGCCGCAGATGTACATGTCCTTGAGTCGGTCGGTGATGCGCAGGTTGCCGTTTCGGTCCACCGCGCCGATGTCGCCGGTGTGCAGCCAGCCGTCGGCGTCGATCGCCGCTGCGGTGGCCGCCGGGTCGTCCAGATAGCCCAGCATGACATTCGGGCCGCGCAGCAGCACCTCGCCGGCTTCCCCGGGAGTGGCTGCGTCGATGCGCAATTCGAAGTCGGCGAACGGGCGCCCGCAGGTGGTCGCGACGGTCACAGCGTCGTCGTCGGCTCGGCAGCTGGTACCCATGCCGTTGGCCTCGGTGAGGCCGTAAGCGGTCAGCACGATGTCGATGTCGAGCTCGGATTGCATGCGTTCCACCAACACGACTGGCACGGTCGCGGCGCCGGTCACCGCGAATCGCAGCGAGCTCAGGTCGTAGTCGCCGCGTGCCGGGTGATCAAGCAGCGTCTGGTAAATCGTTGGCGGCCCGGGCAATACGGTGATGCGATACTGCTCGATGGCCTGCAGCGCGCGCAACGGGTCGAAGGTGAGGTGGGGGATCAGCGTCGCGCCCGTCTGCAGGCACGCCAGGATTCCGGCCTTGTAGCCGAAGTTGTGAAAGAACGGGTTGATGCACAGGTAGCGATCGTCGCTGGTGATCTTGCCGTTGGCCGCCCAGGACGCCGACGCCGACAGCGATTGCCGGTGTGCGCACAGCACCCCCTTGCTGCGTCCGGTGGTGCCGGAGGTGAACAGGATGTCGCTGACGTCGTCGGGTGCGACGGCGGCCGCGCGGGTGAGCACCGCGCTCCTGTCGGTGCCGCGGGCGATGAACTCGTCCCACGTCCCGTCGTCCGCCTCGATCGGAATACGGATGATGTGCCGCAGCACCGGCAGCGCCTCGCGGTGCAGGTCGGCCACGCGGTCGTGGCCGAGGAAGCGGCCCATGCCGAACAACACCGGCGCACCGGTGCGGGCCAGGATGTCGCCGGCTTCAGCCGCGGTGTAGCGCGTGTTCAGCGGGACCATCGCGGCGCCGGCGTGATGAATCGCCAGGCAGGCCACCACCCAGTGCCAGGTGTTGGGCGACCACACGGCCACCCGATCGCCGTGCTCGACACCCAGCGCGATCAGCGCGGCGGCCGCGCGGTGCACCTCGTCGCGCAGTTCGGTCGCGGTGAAGGAGCGCTCGTCGGTGATCAACGCGGGGTGGTCGGGCAGCTGGTCGACGAGACGATCCAACGCCGCGGGCACGGTGCGCGGAGTCATCAGCGCCGCTCGCCGCCGCCGAGACGTAAACCATTGCGACCTTGCACGGCGTGTCGTCGCAGCCGCTGCAGTGTCGGGGCGTGACGCATGAAAGCTCTATCTCCTCCCCGGTGCACGGCGGCCATCGGCGACGCTCCTAACAAAGCAAGTGCTTGGTAGGTTAGCCTACAGGGCATGCAGGACGTCGAGGAGTTCCGGGCGGAGGTCCGCACTTGGCTGGCCGACAATCTGGTCGGCGAATTCGCAGCGCTGAAGGGCCTCGGCGGACCCGGTCGCGAGCACGAGGCGTTCGAAGAGCGCCGGGCGTGGAACCAGCATCTAGCCGCGGCGGGGTGGACCTGTCTGGGGTGGCCCGTCGAGCACGGCGGCCGCGGACTGTCGACGGCGCATCGGGTCGCGTTCTATGAGGAGTACGCCAAGGCCGACGCGCCGGACAAGGTCAATCACTTCGGCGAGGAGCTGCTGGGTCCCACGCTGATCGCGTTCGGGACACCCGAGCAGCAGCAGCGCTTCCTGCCGCGCATCCTCGACGTCACCGAGCTGTGGTGCCAGGGCTATTCCGAACCCGGCGCCGGCAGTGACCTGGCCAACGTCTCCACGACCGCGGAGTTGGACGGCGACCAGTGGGTGATCAACGGGCAAAAGGTGTGGACGTCGCTGGCGCACCTGTCGCAGTGGTGCTTCGTGGTGGCGCGCACCGAGAAGGGTTCCAAGCGGCACGCGGGCCTGTCGTATCTGTTGGTGCCGCTGGATCAGCCGGGCGTGCAGGTGCGCCCGATCGTCCAGATCACGGGTACCGCGGAATTCAACGAGGTGTTCTTCGACGACGCCCGCACCGACGCGAGCATGGTCGTTGGCGCACCCGGCGACGGCTGGCGGGTGGCGATGGGGACGCTGACGTTCGAACGTGGCGTCTCCACGCTCGGCCAGCAAATCCGCTATGCGCGTGAACTTTCCAATCTCGTGCAGCTCGCGCAGCGCAACGGGGCCGCCGACGATCCCGTCATCCGGGCTCGGCTCACCCGGGCCTGGACCGGTCTGCGGGCCATGCGCTCCTACGCCCTGGCCACGATGGACGTCGAGCAGCCGGGCCAAGATAACGTGTCAAAGCTGTTGTGGGCCAACTGGCATCGCGATCTGGGTGAGCTCGCGATGGATATCATCGGCAAGCCCGGTATGACGTTGTCCGACGGTGAATTCGACGAGTGGCAGCGACTGTTCTTGTTCACCCGCGCCGACACCATTTACGGCGGATCCAACGAGATCCAGCGCAATATCATCGCCGAGCGGGTGCTCGGCCTACCCCGAGAAGTTCGGGGATGAGCGCTTGCGCGAAGACATTGGAGGAAGCATGAGTCTGTCCGAGGTTCCGAAAGAGATTGCGGGACATGGACTTCTGACGGGCAAGGTCGTCGTCGTTACCGCGGCAGCGGGTACCGGCATTGGCGCGGCGACCGCGCGCCGGGCCCTCGCCGAGGGGGCCGACGTCGTGATCTCCGACCATCACGAGCGCCGGCTTGGCCAGACCGCCGAGGAACTGTCGGGTTTGGGCCTCGGCCGGGTCGAGCACGTGGTGTGCGACGTGACGTCGACGGCGCAGGTTGACGCGCTGATCTCCTCGGCGAACGCCCGGTTGGGACGCATCGACGTGCTGGTCAACAATGCCGGGCTGGGCGGCCAAACCGCGGTGGTGGACATGACCGACGAGGAGTGGGACCGCGTCCTGAACGTCACACTGACCTCGGTGCTGCGCGCCACCCGCGCGGCGCTGCGCTACTTCCGCGACGCGCAACACGGCGGCGTGATCGTCAACAACGCGAGCGTGCTGGGCTGGCGGGCGCAACACTCGCAGTCGCACTACGCCGCCGCCAAGGCCGGGGTGATGGCGTTAACCCGTTGCAGCGCAATCGAAGCCGCCGAGTATGGGGTTCGCATCAACGCGGTGTCCCCGAGCATCGCCCGGCACAAGTTCCTGGAAAAGACGTCGTCGGCCGAGCTGCTGGACCGGTTGGCCGCCGGGGAGGCGTTCGGCCGCGCCGCCGAGCCCTGGGAGGTCGCGGCCACCATCGCGTTCCTGGCTAGCGACTACTCGAGTTACCTCACCGGCGAGGTGATCTCGGTGTCCAGCCAGCACCCCTGATGCCAACTGGCCAAGCAAGCGCTTGGTTGATACTCTGATCGGATGGACCGCGTGCCCGGTCAGGCCAATAGTCGACGAGACGAGTTGCTCGAACTCGCCGCGACGATGTTCGCCGAGCGCGGACTGCGTGCCACCACCGTGCGGGACATCGCTGATGGAGCCGGGATTTTGTCGGGCAGTCTGTATCACCATTTTGCCTCGAAAGAGGAGATGGTCGACGAAGTGCTGCGCAGCTTCCTGGATTGGCTGTTCGCCCGGTACCGCGAAATCATCGACGCCGAACCCAATCCGCTGGAGCGGCTCAAGGGACTGTTTATGGCGTCGTTTGAAGCCATCGAGCATCGGCACGCGCAGGTCGTGATCTATCAGGACGAAGCCCAGCGGCTGCTGGCCCAACCCCGGTTCGCCTACATCGAGGACATGAACCGGCAGCAGCGCAAGATGTGGGTCGAGCTGCTGCATCAAGGCGTCGACGGGGGGTACTTCCGGCCCGACCTCGACGTCGACCTCGTGTACCGGTTCATCCGCGACACCACCTGGGTGTCGGTGCGCTGGTATCGACCCGGCGGGCCGCTCACCGCGGAACAGGTGGGACAGCAATATCTCGCCATCGTGCTCGGCGGGATCACCAACGACGATGCAGAACGAAGTGATGAGGCGGACCGACACCATGGCTCGTGTCGGTGACGATGCAGAACGAAGTGATGAGGAGGAGCGACACCATGGCTCGTGTCGGTGACGATGCAGAACGAAGTGATGAGGAGGAGCGACACCATGGCTGAGGCGTACGTCATTGACGCTGTACGTACCGCGGTCGGCAAGCGCAACGGTGCACTGGCCGGGGTCCATCCCGTCGACCTGGGCGCTTATGCGTGGCGGGGACTGCTCGACCGGGTCGACGTCGACCCGGCCGCGGTGGACGATGTGATCGCCGGGTGCGTCGATGCCATCGGTGGTCAGGCGGGCAACATCGCGCGGCTGTCCTGGCTGGCGGCCGGTTATCCCGAGGAGGTTCCGGGCGTCACCGTGGACCGCCAATGTGGTTCCAGTCAGCAGGCGATTTCCTTTGGTGCACAGGCGATTATGGCGGGTACGGCCGACCTGATCGTGGCCGGCGGCATGCAGAACATGAGCTGGATCCCAATCTCGTCGGCGATGACGGTCGGCGAGCAATTCGGCTTCACCTCGCCGACCAACGAGTCCAAACAGTGGCTGCACCGTTACGGTGATCAGGAGATCTCCCAGTTCCGCGGCGCGGAGATGATCGCCGAGAAGTGGAACTTGTCGCGCGAGGAGATGGAGCAGTATTCACTGGCCAGCCACGAGCGCGCGTTCGCGGCGATCCGCAACGGCCACTTCGACAACGAAATCCTCACCGTGGAAACCGAATCCGGGCCGTTCCGGGTGGACGAGGGACCGCGCGAGTCGTCGCTGGAGAAGATGGCCGGCCTGAAGACCCTGGTGGAGGGCGGCCGGCTGACCGCGGCGATGGCCAGCCAGATCTCCGACGGTGCCAGCGCGGTGCTGCTGGCGTCCGAGCAGGCAGTCAAGGACCACAAGCTGACGCCACGCGCGCGCATCCACCACATCAGTGCCCGGGCGGCCGACCCGGTGTTCATGCTCACCGGTCCCATTCCGGCCACGCGCTACGCGCTGGACAAGACCGGCCTGTCGATCAGCGACATCGACACCGTGGAGATCAACGAGGCGTTCGCACCGGTGGTGATGGCCTGGCTCAAGGAAGTCAAGGCCGACCCGGAGAAGGTCAACCCCAACGGTGGCGCGATCGCCCTCGGTCACCCGCTGGGCGCCACCGGCGCAAAGCTGTTCACCACCATGCTCAACGAGCTCGAGCGTACCGGCGGCCGTTACGGTTTGCAGACGATGTGCGAGGGCGGCGGCACGGCCAACGTCACCATCATCGAGCGCTTGTAGCCGATGGCGCGGTGCAACACTGGCAGGGTAAACGACGCATCACCGCCTCGACTGTTGCGCTGCGGCTTTGGGTGTGCGTCCCGGGCGGCGACACGCCGACGGACCACGCCGTGGCGTGACTGTCAAAGCCGCAGCGCAACAGTCGAGGCGCCGTCAGTCCTCGATCAGGGCGGCCGCCGACTGCAGGTGCTTGATCGCATCCCCCACGATCGACTCGATCAGCTCGGCGCACGACGGCAGATCCTCGATGATGCCGGCGACCTGACCCGACGCCAGCACACCGGCTTCCGTATTCCCCTCGACGAGGCCGGCTTTCAACAGCATCGGCGTGTTGGCCGCCATCACGACCTGCGACCAGCTCATGTCTTTACCGTGGCGCATCGCCATGCCATCGGCGATCATCGACCGCCACGTCATCTGCGACATGTGCTTGAACTTCCCGGCATTGCGCACCGCGGCGGTGAAACCCCTTATCGGCGAACCGCTTTCCAGCTTTTCAACCAGTCCGGTGCGCAGCACGCGATGCGGCATCCCGTCGACGCGAGTGGTAACCACGGTGCCGTCCAGCGCCGCCTGTAGATAGCGTTGCTTGACCGCGTCCGGCACGGTCGAATCCGAGGTGAGCAGGAACCGGGTACCCATCGCCACCCCGGCCGCGCCGTAGCCCAGTGCCGCGGCCAGACCACGGCCATCGAAGAACCCGCCCGCCGCGATGACCGGGATGCCGCTGCTCCGGACCGCATCCAGCACCGACGGCAACAGCAGGGTCGTCGCGACGGGACCCGTGTGACCCCCGCCCTCACCGCCCTGCACGATCATCGCGTCGGCCCCCCAGCTCGCCACCTTGCGCGCATGCTTGGCCGCGCCGATCGACGGGATCACCACGGCGCCGGCCTCTTTGAGGCGGGCAATCAACTCCTGCTTGGGCGCCAGCGCGAAGGACGCGACCTTGACGCCCTCGCGGATCATCAGCTCGACCCGATCGCCGGCGTCGGCGGCGTCGGCGCGGATGTTGACGCCGAACGGCTTGTTGGTCGCGGCCTTGACCTTCTTGATGGCCGTCGCCAACTCGTCCAGGGTCATGGTGGCCGACGCCAGGATCCCGAGCCCGCCCGCGTTGGCGGTGGCCGCCACCAGCCGCGCACCGGCCACCCAACCCATCCCGGTTTGCACCACCGGATGCTCGACTCCGACCAGCTCGGTCAGCGGAGTGCGCAGCCTCACGACCGAATCTCTCTGTCGCGCAGCGATTTCGGATCGATAGCCTCGCGGATCAGGCGCAACTCTTCGTCGGTCGGCAGCCGAGTCTCCCCGGCGGAGTCAAGGCCGTGAATCTCGAACGAGGTGTTATCTCGCACGGCGTCGGGCGTCACCCCGGGGTGCAGGGTCACCACTCGCATGGTCCGGTCGGGGCCGCCGAAGTCGAAGACGCCGAGATTGGACACCACTCGATAGGTGTTGGCGAAGCGGAATGCCGGGTTGTCGGCATCGACGTTGTCCCAGCCGATTCCACAGACGATGTCCACTTTTTCGCAGAACACCCGCTTGGAATGGTTGCCCACCCAGTAACTGGTCGCGTGATTGATGGCGTTGCCGGGTGCGCCGCGCACACCGAACATCTGCCGCGTGGGCCGCTGCAGTGGTCCGAACGCCGAGATGTTCTGATTTCCAAAGCGGTCAACCTGATTGGCGCCCATCACCACATGCCGCCGGCCCCAGGCCAGGGTCTCGAAGACCCGGCCGAACGGCATCCACCCTTCGACGGCGCCCGGGGTGCCCAGGGCCGGGGTGTCGGCCAGCAGCTGCGCCTCGCCGTCGGTCAGCAGGATATCGGGGGAGAAGGTCAGCCGGGCCAGCCGCGCCCCCACCGACGCCATGTTCGTCATTGGACTGACCATGATTTCACCGGCGTCCCGGAACAACTCGGCGCAGGCGACCGCACACACTTCGGCCCGGGTGGCGCTCATTTCACGGCCTCCTCGCCAAACGCGCGCACGGCGGCTTGATAGTCGTCTTCGCTGCCGGACAGATAGGTTTGGGTGAACTTCTGCCAGCCCTGCTCGGTCGATGCAGCCTCGGCGTAGTGCCGCTGGAACTTCTCGTCGCGACCGTAATCCGGTGCCGCGGTGGTGAAGTGGGCGCCGTTGGGCGCTTCCACGACGGCATCGACCATCATGCGGTTGACCAGCAACGCCTGCGGAGGCACCGCCTTGACCAGGTCCTCGGTCGCGACGACGCGCTCCACCGAGAGGTAGCGCCGATCGGCGGCCATCAGGAACAGGTCGTCGAAGTAGGGATCTATCCCCGTGTAGGCGGCATTGCCTTGACTGTCACCGAGATTCAGGTGGACAAACGCGGCATCCAGGCGCAGTGCCGGCATGGCGATCAGGGTCTCGTGGCCGCCATCGGTCGGGTAGGGCGAAGTCACGGTTTGCAACTCGCCCTCCCAGAAGTCCGGCACCGAGCTGCCCAGCCCGGCACGAATCGGCAGGAACGGCAACCGTTGGGCTGCGGCCTGCAGTCCGCACCGCAGCATGCCCTCGTCCATCTCTCGCGCCTCGATCTGGCCGGCGCCGCGGGCCTTGGCGAACCATGGGTCGTAGAACGGCGGGGAGTCCAGCGAGACGAAGCCGTAGTAGGCGCGTTTGACCTTGCCCGCCGCGCAGAGCAGGCCGAGGTCGGGTCCGCCATAGCTGACCACCGTCAGGTCCTGGATATCGGTGCGCAGGATGGCGCGCACGAACGCCATCGGCTTGCGTCGCGAGCCCCAGCCCCCGATGCCGATGGTCATGCCGCTGCGCAATCCCGCGACCGCTTCGCCCAGCGTCGTTCTCTTGTCGGCCACTACGCGCCGCTCCTCTCGCCCTTGCTGGTGCCGGCGAACGCGTCGCGGTGCTCGTCCGACACACCGGCCAGGTTCAGCTCGAACGTAAAGCCTTGTTCCATGCGGTAACTCGAGTTGACGCGCTGGACGTCGATGAAGTTCAGCGCTTCTTTGGCCGCGCGGATGACGCGGGTGTCTTTGGCTGCGATGTCGCGGGCCACTCGAAGTGCGGCCTCGTCCAGCTGGTCGCGTGGCACCACTTCGTGCACCGAACCGAAGTGGTGCAGGGTCGCGGCGTCCACGGTGGCCGCGGTGAAGAATAGTCGCCGCATCATGTGTTGGGGGACAAGCCGGGACAAATGTGTCGCCGCGCCGAGGGCGCCGCGTTCCACTTCGGGCAGCCCGAAGGTGGCGTCGTCGGAGGCGACGATGACGTCGGCATTGCCGACCAGTCCGATGCCGCCGCCGACGCAGAAACCGTTCACGGCCGCGATGACGGGTACGGCGCATTCGTAGACGGCGCGGAAGGCGGCGAAGCACCCGCGGTTGGCGTCGATGAGCGCGGTGAAACCCTCTGTGCGCTGCATCTCCTTGATGTCGACGCCGGCGTTGAACCCGCGGCCCGCGGCCCGCAGAATCACGGCGTGGGTTTCGGGGTCGGCGCCCGCCGCCGTGATCGCGTCGGCGAGTTCGAACCAGCCTTGCGACGGGATGGCGTTGACGGGCGGATAGTCAACGGTGACCGCGACTATGCCCGGTTCGGTGCTGGTGGATGTGATCGTCAATTGGCACTTCCTGAACAAATTGCGGCCGACTACCTAAGCAAGCACTTGCTTGGTACGCTAGCACAGTGACTCGCGCCGAGGCAGGCCCCCTTTCCGTGGGCGCCATCAATTTTGGATTGGCCGGGCGGGTGGTTCTGGTGACCGGTGGGGTCCGCGGTGTGGGCCTCGGCATCAGTGCGGTCTTCGCGCAGCAGGGCGCGACCGTCGTCACCTGTGCACGCCGCGCCGTCGAGGGGCTGCCGCATGAATTTCATCCCTGCGATGTTCGCGACGAGGAAGCCGTCAAGTCGTTGATCAACACGATCGTCGAACGGCACGGCCGTCTCGACGTCGTGGTCAACAACGCCGGTGGGTCGCCCTACGTCCTGACGGCGGAGTCCAGTCCGAAGTTCAACCGCAAGATCATCGAGCTCAACCTGATTGGCCCGCTGCTGGTTTCGCAGTTCGCCAACGAGAAGATGCAGCAACAGGCGGGCGGCGGGTCGATTGTGAACATCTGCAGTCTCAGCGGCCGACGCCCCTCCCCGGGCACCGGAGCGTACGGAGCGGCCAAGGCCGGGCTGGAAAGCCTCACCCAGACATTGGCGGTGGAGTGGGGACCGAATGTGCGGGTCAACGCCTGCGTGGTCGGCATGGTCGAAACCGAACAAGCCGACCTTTTTTACGGCGACGCCGAATCGATCGCCGCGATCTCCCGGAACGTGCCGCTGGGACGGATGGCCAAGCCCGAGGATGTCGGTTGGGCCGCAGCGTTTTTGGCCTCCGACGCCGCGGGCTACATCAGCGGCGCGTCGCTGGAGGTGCACGGGGGCGGCGAGCCGCCACATTATCTGGCGACCACGAACGCCAGCGCGATCAAGTAGAGGAGACGAGAAAATATGGGGCTAGTTGACGGCCGTGTCGTCATCGTCACCGGAGCGGGCGGCGGAATTGGCCGCGCGCACGCATTGGCATTCGCGGCCGAAGGTGCGCGCGTCGTCGTCAACGACATCGGTGTGGGTCTGGACGGCTCACCGGCTACTGGCGGCAGCGCCGCACAGTCGGTCGTCGACGAGATCACCGCGGCCGGTGGCGAAGCGGTCGCCAACGGCTCCAACGTCGCCGACTGGGAGCAGGCCGCCGCCCTGATCCAGAGCGCCGTCGACACCTATGGCGGGCTCGACGTCCTGGTGAACAACGCGGGCATCGTGCGCGACCGGATGATGGCCAACACCAGCGAGGAAGAGTTCGACGCCGTCATCGCCGTGCATCTGAAAGGCCACTTCGCCACCATGCGCCACGCCGCGTCGTACTGGCGTGCCCAGTCCAAAGAGGGCAAAACCGTTGATGCACGGATCATCAACACCAGTTCGGGTGCGGGCCTGCAGGGCAGCGTCGGGCAGGGCAACTACAGCGCCGCCAAGGCCGGTATCGCCGCCATGACGCTGGTCGCCGCTGCCGAGATGGGCCGCTACGGCGTGACAGTCAACGCCATCGCGCCGTCCGCGCGCACCCGCATGACCGAGACGGTCTTCGCCGAGATGATGGCCACGCAGGACCAGGATTTCGATGCTATGGCACCAGAAAACATTTCCCCGCTGGTGGTTTGGCTGGGCAGCGTCGAGTCCCGAGACGTCACCGGGAAGGTTTTCGAGGTCGAGGGCGGCAAGATCCGCATCGCCGAGGGTTGGGCGCACGGGCCGCAGATCGACAAGGGCGCGCGTTGGGACCCCGCCGAGCTGGGCCCGGTCGTCGCCGACCTGTTGGCCAAGTCGCGTCCACCGGTCCCGGTTTACGGCGCCTGACCCTTCCGCCCGAATGTGCATTGACAGCGCCGCTGATTGGGCGTACTGAGTGCACGTTTGCGGGATAGCAGCGGCTAGGGTTCGCAGATGACCAACGGAACCACCCGGTCGGCCGCCGCACGATAGTTCCGGTAAGGCGGGTACATCCGCATCAACGGCGGCCAATACCGGGCGCGTTCGGCATCGGTGGCGTCGCGAGCCCGCAGCTGCAGATGCTCGGCACCGATCTGCACTTGCACGTGTGGATTCTCCTTGAGGTTGCGATACCACAGCGGATGCTCGTCGCGCCCGCCGAAGGAAGCCGGCAGCACGACCCGATCACCGTCGCGCAGGTACAGCGTGGCGGTGGTGCGCGGTTCCCCGGACTTGCGCCCGATCGTGGTCAACAATGCCGCCGGCAACCACAGCAGCCGCGCGCCCAGGATGCCGTCGGTGTGGCGGTACACGAAAATGTGGGCGCGCGCGAAATACCTGAGCAGGACGGCTAATAGCCGAGAATTACGAATCCACCGTTGCTGAGACATGGTGTCCGGATGATTCCCGCCCGGAGCATCCCGAAACGCTAGGGGTCGCAGATGACCACCGGAATAACCCGATCGGTCCACGACTGGTAGTCATCGAAGTTCGGGTACGTCGCCACCAGTTTCGGCCAGTACTCGGCGCGCTCCTGCGGGGTGGCGTCCCGCGCCTGTAACTGCAGCACCTCGTCCTTGATCTGCACGGTCACCTTGGGATCGGCCTTCAGGTTGAGGTACCACAATGGGTGCTTGTCGCGGCCGCCCTGGGAGGCGACCAGGACGACGCGGTCGCCCTCGCGCAGGTATAGCAGAGGGCTCACCCGCGGCTGGCCGGTTTTGCGGCCGGTCGTGGTCAGCAGTGCAACCGGACTCTTCTGGAAGACGCCGCCGAAATTTCCGTTGCTGCGCTTGTAGATCCACGCGTTGCCCTTCGACATCCACTTGATGAAGAAGCCGACGACGGGCGAGTTGAGAGCTTTCGGTTTTTCCATGTGCTCGGCCCCTTAGCGCTGAATGAACGGATGAAACCGAACCTTGATGTGCTGGATTTCGGCTTGCCCGGTTGGGCTTTCGGCGGGGATCAGGAACGTCTCGTCAACCCGGGCGGCCAGCCTGCGACCGCCGAATGCCGCCTTGGTCAACACCACGTACTCCGCCCGCACCTCGTCGCCGGCGATGGAATAGTCCGGCGATGTCGTCTCGGCGATCAGGCGATACTGCAGACCACGATTCAGGCTGCGCCGCAAGTGGTTTCCGGAGAACCCGTTCTTGATTCCCTGCTCGGTGCGGGTGCAGCCGGCCGCGAACGGAACCGCATCGCCGGCATGGCTGACAAGCGCGTCGATGTAGGCCTGCGCCGCGGCGATGCGGTTCTCCTCGGAGACGATCAATGCGTTAGATGCGCTCGATGATCGTGCCGGTGGACAGGGCGCCGCCCGCGCACATCGTGATCAACGCGGTGCTCTGATCGGTGCGCTCCAGCTCGTGCAGCGCGGTCGTGATCAGCCGGCTGCCGGTGCTGCCCACCGGGTGACCCAACGCGATCGCGCCGCCGTTGACGTTCACCTTGTCCATGTCCGGGTTGTGCACGCGAGCCCAGGACAGCACCACCGACGCGAATGCCTCGTTGATCTCGGTGATGTCGATGTCGCCCATCTTCATGCCGGCCTTCTCGAGCACCTTCGCGGTCGATTGCACGGGGCCGTCCAGGTGGTAGTAGGGCTCCGCGCCGACCAGCGCCTGGCTGATGATGCGGGCCCGCGGCCGCAGCCCCAGCGCCTTGGCCTTGTCCTCGTCCATCCACAACACCGCGGCCGCACCGTCGGAGATCTGTGACGACGTGCCCGCCGTGTGGATTCCGCCCTCGATCACCGGCTTCAGCGACGCCAGGCCCTCGAGGGTGGTGTCACGCAGGCCCTGGTCCTTGGTGACGACGTGGCGTTCTGTGGTCGGTTGCTTGTTCTCGTCGAGCACCGGCGCCTCGATGCCGCTGATCTCGCGGTCGAACCGGCCCTCGGCCCACGCCTGCTGAGCCTTGCGCTGTGAGTCGAAGCCGAGCTGGTCGATGTCCTCACGCGTGATGCCGCGGCGCTTGGCGATGCGCTCGGCGGCGGTGAATTGGTCGGGCAGGTCGATGTCCCACGACGCGGGCCGCAGGATGCTGCGGTCGGGCCCGGCGTTGGCGCCCAACCCGACGCGACTCATCGCTTCGATGCCGCACGCGATGCCGACGTCGATGGCCCCCGCGGCGATCAGGCCGGCGATCAGACCGTTGGCCTGCTGACCGCTGCCGCACTGGCAGTCGACGGTCATCGCGCCGACATGGTCGGGCAAACCGGCGACGAGCCAGCTGACCCGGGTGATGTTGTTGGACTGCTCGCCGAACTGCGTGACGCAGCCGCCGATCACCTGCTCGACCATGCCGGGGTCAATACCGGCCTTCTCGACTAGTGCCTTCTGCGTGGCCCCCAGCAACTCGGTGGCATGCAGGCCGGACAGCCATCCGTTCCGTTTGCCGATGGGGCTGCGTGTGGCTTCAACAATGACAGGGTTACCCATTCGGTCAGGCTAGAACACGTTTCATTACTCTGACAAGCGGCGATGATGACCTGCCTTTTATCTGCGCAGGAGCCGTGTTTTACTGGCACTAGAACACGTTGCAATTAGTGTTGTAAAAGGAGCGCACTCACATGGCACCCCCCAACATTCCCGCAGACTTCGATTTTCTCGACCCCGACGTGAACCTCGCGGGGCTGCCCGTTGCGGAGCTGGCCGAGCTGCGCAAGGCGGAGCCGATTCACTGGGTCGACATACCGGGCGGTACCGGCGGCTTCGAGGACCACGGCTACTGGATCGTCACAAAGCACGCCGACGTCAAGGAGGTGTCGCGGCGCAGCGACGTCTTCTCCAGCTGGCAGAACGGCGCTATCCCGACCTGGCCGCCGGAGATGAAGCGCGAGCAGGTCGAACTCCAGCGCAGCGTCATGCTCAACATGGACGCACCGCACCACACCCGGTTGCGCAAGATCATCTCCCGCGGATTCACCCCGCGCGCGATCGGACGGTTGGAGGCCGAACTGGCTCAGCGCGCCGAGAACATCGCGAAGACCGCCGCGGCCGAGGGCAGCGGTGATTTCGTCGAGCAGGTGTCCTGCGAGCTGCCGCTGCAGGCCATCGCCGGCCTGCTCGGCGTGCCGCAGGAGGATCGCGACAAGCTCTTCCGCTGGTCTAACGAGATGACCGGCGGCACCGACCCCGAATACGCCACGGTCGATCCGGCGCAGTCGTCGATGGAGCTGATCGCCTACGCCATGGCGATGGCCGAGGAGCGGGGCAAGAACCCGACCGACGACATCGTCACCACGCTCATCCAGGCCGACATCGACGGCGAGAAGCTCTCCGATGACGAGTTCGGCTTCTTCGTCGTGATGCTCGCGGTGGCGGGCAACGAAACCACCCGCAACTCGATCACCCACGGCATGATCGCCTTCGCCAACAACCCCGATCAGTGGGAGCTGTTCAAGAAGGACCGGCCGGCCACGGCCGCCGACGAGATCATCCGTTGGGCCACACCGGTTTCGGCATTCCAGCGTACCGCCAACGAAGACGTCGAGCTGGGCGGTGTGCTGATCAAGAAGGGGCAGCGGGTGGTGATGTCCTACCGGTCCGCCAACTTCGACGAAGAGGTTTTCGACGACCCGCACACGTTCAACATCTTGCGCGACCCCAACCCGCACGTCGGCTTCGGCGGCACCGGCGCGCACTACTGCATCGGCGCGAACCTGGCCCGGATGACCATCAACCTGATCTTCAACGCGGTCGCCGATCACATGCCGGACCTGAAGTCGATCGGCGAGCCGGAGCGGCTACGGTCGGGATGGCTCAACGGCATCAAGCACTGGCAGGTGGACTACACCGGAAAGAGCGCGGTGACGTCCTGATGGACTTCAATCCCACTGCGACACAACAGGCTGTCGCCGATGTTGCCACGTCGGTACTCGATCGGGATCTCAGCTGGGACGCGCTGGTCAGCGGGGGTGTGACGGCGTTGCCGGTGCCCGAGCGCCTCGGCGGCGACGGCGTCGGGTTGCCCGAGGTGGCTACGGTGCTGACCGAGGTGGGCCGCCACGGGGCCATCACCCCGGCGCTGGCAACGCTGGGCTTCGGCGTGTTGACGCTGCTCGACTTGGCCTCCGCCGAACAACAGGACCGCTTCTTGGCGGGCGTGCCCAAGGGCACGGTGCTGACCGCGGCGCTTAACGAGCCCGGCCGGGCGCTGCCCGACCGGCCCGTCACCACGTTCGCCGACGGTCGGTTGTCGGGCACCAAGGTCGCAGTGGCTTATGCCGAACAGGCCGAGTGGCTCATCGTGACGGCCGACAACGCGGTCGTCGTGGTGTCGCCGAAAGCCGATGGCGTGCAGCTTGTTCGCACGCCGACGTCCAATGGTGCCGACGAGTACACCGTGACGTTCGCCGCTGTCGCGGTGCCCGAAACCGACGTGCTCGGTGGCGCGACCGCGCGCCGGGTCAACGAGCTGGCGCTGGCGGCGATCGGCGCCGTCGCGGACGGCCTGGTGGCCGGCGCGCTGCGGCTGACCGCGGACTACGTGGCCGGGCGCAAGCAGTTCGGCAAGCCGCTGTCGACCTTCCAGACCGTGGCCGCGCAGTTGGCCGAGGTCTACATCGCTTCGCGCACCATCGATTTGGCGGCGAAAGCGGTGGTTTGGCGGCTGTCCGAAGGTCGGGACGGACAGGCCGACCTGGACGTGCTCGGGTACTGGATCGCCTCGCAGGCCCCGCCGGTGATGCAGATCTGCCACCACCTGCACGGCGGCATGGGAATGGACATCACCTACCCCATGCATCGGTACTACTCCACGATCAAGGACCTGACCCGACTGTTGGGTGGGCCTTCTCATCGTCTAGATCTGGTGGGAGCGCAATGTTCATAGACCTGACTCCGGAGCAGCGGCAGTTGCAAGCGGAGCTACGCGAATACTTTTCGAACCTGATCTCGCCCGAAGAGGCGAAGGCGATGGAGTCCGACCGGCACAACGAGGCATACCGCGCGGTGATCCGGCGCATGGGCCAGGACGGCAAGCTCGGAGTCGGTTGGCCGAAGGAGTTCGGCGGCTTGGGTTTCGGACCGATCGAGCAGTCGATCTTCGTCAACGAGGCGCACCGTGCCGATGTGCCGTTGCCCGCCGTCACGCTGCAAACGGTCGGGCCGACCCTGCAGCAATACGGCAGCGAGTTGCAGAAGAAGAAGTTCCTGCCGGCGATCCTGGCCGGCGAGGTGCATTTCGCGATCGGCTACACCGAGCCGGAGGCCGGCACCGACCTCGCGTCGTTGCGGACCACCGCCGTGCGCCACGGCGACGAGTACATCGTCAACGGCCAGAAGGTCTTCACCACGGGTGCACACGACGCCGACTACATCTGGCTGGCTTGTCGCACCGATCCGGAAGCCGTTAAGCACAAGGGCATTTCCATCCTGATCGTCGACACCAAGGATCCGGGCTACTCCTGGACTGCCATCATCCTGTCCGACGGAGCCCACCACACCAACGCCACCTACTACAACGATGTGCGGGTGCCGGCCGACATGCTGGTCGGCGAGGAGAACGGCGGATGGCGGTTGATCACCACCCAGCTCAACAACGAGCGGGTGATGCTCGGACCGGCCGGCCGTACCGCCGGCATCTATGACCGGTTGCGGGCCTGGGCGTCCAAGCCCGGCGGTGACGGCGTCACGCCGATCGAACACTCCGACGTCAAGCGGGCGCTCGGTGAGATCTACTCGATGTGGCGGATCAACGAGCTGCTGAACTGGCAGGTCGCCGCCGCCGGTGAAGACATCAACGTGGCGGACGCGGCGTCGACGAAAGTCTTTGGCACCGAGCGCATTCAGTACATCGGGCGGCTCGCCGAGGAGATCGTCGGCAAATACGGCAACCCGGCAGACCCGGACACCGCCGAGCTGCTCGAGTGGCTAGACTCCCAGACCAAACGCAATCTGGTGATTACTTTCGGTGGAGGCGTGAACGAGGTCATGCGCGAAATGATCGCGGCGGCAGGGCTGAAGGTGCCGAGGGTGCCCCGATGACCGGGCCGGCCGAGATCGCCGAGGCGATCGCGGAAATCAAGGCAGCCGGTGGACCCAAGCCCCGCGCGGGCCGGGATCCGGTGAATCGGCCGATCATCAACAACTGGGTGGAAGCGCTCGGCGACCGCAACCCGATCTACGTGGACGAGGCCGCGGCCCGGGCCGCCGGTCATCCGGGAATTGTGGCCCCTCCGGCCATGATTCAGGTGTGGACGATGTTCGGCCTGAGTGGCGAGCGGCCTGCCGACGACCCGATGGGCCCGATGATGAAGCTGTTCGACGACGCCGGGTATGTGGGCGTGGTCGCGACCAACTGCGAACAGACCTATCACCGCTATCTGCGCCCCGGCGAGGAAGTCAGCATCACCTCCGAGATGGGTGAGGTGGTCGGTCCCAAGCAGACCGCCCTGGGTGAGGGCTACTTCATCAACCAGCACATCATCTGGCGGGTCGGTGACGAGGATGTCGCCGAAATGAATTGGCGCATCCTCAAATTCAAACCGCGCGAAGCTGCAGAAGCGTCTGCCGTGCCGCCGGACCTGGGCGCCGACGCGATGATGCGGCCCGCGGTGTCGCGGGACACGGCGTTTTTCTGGGAGGGCGTCGCGGCGCACGAGTTGCGGATCCAGCGGCGGCCCGACGGCAGCCTGCAGCATCCGCCGGTGCCCGCGGTGTGGCAGGACAAGGAGCAGCCGACCGACTATGTGGTGTCTGGCGGCACGGGCACGGTGTACAGCTTCGTCGTGCACCACGCGCCCAAGGTCCCCGGCCGCACGCTGCCCTTCGTGATCGCGCTGGTGGAGCTTGACGAAGGAGTGCGCATGCTCGGCGAGTTGCGCGGGGTAGACCCCGCCGAGGTGCAGATCGGATTGCCGGTCCGGGCAACCTATATCGACTTCCCGGACGGCGAATCCGGTCCGGCATGGACCCTCTACGCGTGGGAGCCACAAGCATGAGTGCACCGGCCATCGAGGTGGGCACAACGCTGCCCGAGCTCAAGCTCTACGGCGATCCGACGTTCATCATTTCGACGGCGCTGGCCACCCGCGATTTCCAGGATGTGCATCACGACCGGGACCTGGCGCAGGCCAAGGGATCCAAGGACATCTTCGTCAACATCCTGACCGACACCGGACTCGTGCAACGCTTCGTCACCGACTGGGCCGGACCGTCCGCGCTGATCAAATCGATCGGTCTGCGCCTGGGAGTGCCGTGGTACGCCTACGACACGGTGACCTTCACCGGTGAGGTCACCGCGGTCGACGACGGCGTGATCACGGTGAAAGTGCTGGGAAGCAACAGCCTTGGAGATCACGTCATCGCGACGGTGACACTCACGATTGGGGACGCTTGATGCTGTCGGGTAAGGCGGCGATCGCCGGTATCGGTGCGACCGACTTCTCGAAGAACTCCGGTCGAAGCGAGTTGCGGCTGGCCGCCGAAGCGGTGCTCGACGCGCTCGACGACGCGGGCTTGAGCCCGTCGGACGTCGACGGCCTGACTACCTTCACGATGGACACCAACACCGAGATCGCGGTGGCGCGGGCGGTGGGAATCGGCGACCTGAAGTTCTTCGCCGAGACGCACTACGGCGGCGGCGCGGCGTGCGGAACCATCCTGCATGCGGCGATGGCCGTCGCGACCGGGGTGGCCGACGTCGTGGTGGCCTACCGGGCGTTCAACGAACGCTCCGGCATGCGGTTCGGCCAGGTGCAGACCCGACTGGTGGGAAACGCCGGGGTGCAAGCCGATTCGACCGCCGCGGACAACTCGTTCTCCTATCCGCATGGTCTGTCGACGCCGGCCGCGCAGGTCGCGATGATCGCCCGGCGCTACATGCATTGGTCGGGCGCGACGAGCCGCGACTTCGGCGCCATCTCGGTGGCTGACCGCAGGCACGCCGCCAAGAACCCGAAGGCGTACTTCTACGAGAAGCCGATAACCATTGAGGAACACCAGAATTCGCGGTGGATCGCCGAGCCATTGCGGCTGCTCGACTGTTGCCAGGAGACCGACGGTGCGGTCGCGATCGTGGTGACCTCGGCGGAGCGCGCGAAAGACCTCAAACAGCGTCCGGCAGTCATCGAGGCGGCGGCGCAGGGCTCCAGCCCCGACCAGTACACGATGGTCAGCTACTACCGTCCCGAACTCGGACTTCCCGAGATGGGTGTGGTGGGCAAGCAGCTGTGGCAGCAGTCGGGGCTGTCGCCGGCCGACATCCAGACCGCCGTCATCTACGACCACTTCACGCCGTTCACGCTGATCCAATTGGAGGAGTTGGGTTTCTGCGCCAAGGGCGAGGCCAAGGACTTCATCGCCGACGGTGCGGTCGAAATCGGCGGCCGGCTGCCCATCAACACTCACGGCGGCCAGCTGGGCGAGGCCTACATACACGGGATGAACGGAATCGCCGAGGGCGTGCGGCAGCTGCGCGGCACCTCGGTCAACCCGGTGCCCGACGTCGAGCATGTGCTCGTCACCGCGGGAACGGGCGTCCCCACGTCGGGACTGATCCTCGGCAGCTCCCTTACGTTTTCGCGCCGAGCGTGAAGTTAGTTTCACGATCGCGGCCGAGCGTGAAGTTAGTTTCACGCTCGTTGGGTGAAGTGACGCAGGGCGCGGGCCATGCGACGCTGCGGCGATGGCTGAGCCCTTCGTCGGTAGCGAGGCGATCGCGTGCGGACTGGTCACTGCGAGTCAGCTAGTCACCCGACATACCCGGCTGCTCCGCGACGTCTATGTGCATCGGGACGTAGAGATCACTGCCGCACTGCGCGCGCAAGCGGGATGGCTGTGGGCGAAGCGACAAGGCGTTGTCGCGGGACTGTCTGCGGCCGCGTTATACGGCAGCAAATGGGTCGATGGCGCGACGACGGTCGATTTGATCCACGAGAACGCCACCGGCTGCCAGGCATTCACACGCGGGGGGACCGCATCGAGGAAGACGAGATCGGCATCGTCAACAATGTTCCGACGACGACGCCGGCGAGGACGGTGCTGGATTTGGGATGCTGGTATCCAACCACCAGCGCGGTTGCCGCCATCGATTCGTTGGCTCGTGCCGTGGAAGTCAAAGCGGCCGATGTAGAGCTGTTGGCTCAGCGCTATCCAGGACGACGAGGCATCACACGAGCTCGCCGTGCGCTTGCTCTGTTCGACGCGGGTGCGCAGTCGCCGAAGGAGACATGGCTGCGGCTCCTTCTGGTGGAAGCCGGCCTACCAAGGCCGCAGACACAGATTCCGGTGTGCGATGAATTCGGCAGTGCGATCGCCTATCTCGATATGGACTGGGAGGACCTCAAGGTCGCGGTCGAATACGACGGTGAGCAGCACCGCAATGACCGACGGCAATACACCTGGGATGTCCGGCGGTTAGAACGGCTCGATCAACTCGGCTGGATCGTCGTCCGGGTGGTCGCGGGGGATAGGCCCGCGGAGATCATCCGACGTGTTCGCGCCGCCCGCGCCCGTCGAGCGTGAAGTTAGTTGCACGCTGGGCCGCGAGCGTGAAGTTAACTTCACGCTCGGCAGGGGCAACGCCTAAGCGGGGACGAGCTCGACGCCGCTGAGCACCACGGCGTCATCGCGCGAGGGCGCGATGACGCCGGCCAAGAAGCGGCCGTCTTCTTTCCACACGTTGACGCGCAGCGTCTCACCCGGAAACGCCACACCCGAGAAGCGTGCCCCGTAGGCGGCGACGGACCCGGCGTCCCCGTCCAGCAGCGCGTCCGTGATGGCCTTACAGGTCATGCCGTACGTGCACAATCCGTGCAGGATCGGTTGGGAAAACCCTGCAGCAGCGGCAAATTCGGGGTCGGAGTGTAGCGGGTTGCGGTCGCCGCACAGCCGGTACAGCAGCGCCTGCTGCGGCAGAATCGGCACCTCGAGCTCCAGGTCCGGGGCCCGGTCCGGCGCCGCGTGCGACCCATCCATCGTCCCTGACGGCCCACGCTCGCCACCGAACCCGCCTTCACCACGCGCGTAAATCGACCGCCGCTGCGTCCATAGCAGCGTGCCATCCGGCGCGGTCGCCGTCGTCTCGCTCCAGATCACCGCGGCCTTACCCTTGTCCCAGATATCGGTGAACCGGGTGACTGCGGTAGCCGAACCGGACGGTGGCAGCGGGCCGGGCACCTCGATCCGCTCGCTGGCATGCAGCACCTTGCTCAACTCGATGTCGATTCCGGGGAACTGCACGGTCGGCGGCTTGGTCATGTGAAACGACGCCGCGACGTTGCCGAACGTCGGCAACACCTGCGGGGTGTCGTCGACAAGGTAGCGCAGCTCGCGCGGATCCATCGGGTCTTTCCCCGCCCCGAGCCCCAGGTGGTAAAGCTGGATGTCGCTGCTGCACCACGAGAATTGGAGCGGCTCCAGCTCGGCGGACAACGCGACGTCGACGTCGATCGGCATATCAGTTCTCTCCAGCGATGTGCAATGCGGCGAGGTACCCGAAGGTCATCGCCGGCCCAATGGTGCCGCCCGGCCCCGGATAGGTGTGCCCCATCACCGGGGCGCTGACGTTACCCGCGGCGTACAGGCCATCGATGATGCTGCCGTCGTCGCGCAACGCGCGGCCGTGCACGTCGGTGCGGATACCGCCCTTGGTTCCGAGGTCGCCGGGCACCAGCTTGGCGGCGTAATACGGTGCGTGGCTGAGCTCACCAAGATTCGGGTTGGGCTTGTTGGTCGGATCGCCGTAGTACCGGTCATAGGCGCTTTCGCCGCGGTGGAAGTCCTCGTCGACACCCGAGCGGGCGAAGCCGTTGAATCGCGCCACCGTCGCGGTGAACTCGGCGACCGGCAGGCCGGCCTTCTCGGCCAGCTCCTCGAGCGTGTCGGCACGGATGATGACCCCGGATTCCATCCACTTGTTCGGAATACGTTGCCCCGGTTGCAATCCGGCGAAGATGTAGCGGTCTCGGTACTGCTGGTCGAACACCAGCCACGCGGGAATGTTCTCCCCGGGACCGGGGCCCTGACCGAACTCTCCGCCGTACATGTGATGGCAGGCCTCGACGTAGGGCATCGACTCGTTCATGAAGCGCTTGCCCGACATGTTGACGATGATCGACCCCGGCGAGTTGCGTTCGGATAGGGCGAACCATGGCGCCCCGACCAGCGGCACCGTCGGTCCCCACCAAGCGTCTTCCATGATATCCAGTGCGGCGCCGAGCTTTTCGCCGGCGATGATGCCGTCACCAGTGTTCGCCTTGGCGCCGACCGTCCATTCCGTGGTGATCGGTGCGCGCTGATATTTGACTCGCATCTGCTCGTTGTGTTCGAAGCCGCCGCAAGCCAGGATCACCCCGCGGCGAGCCCGGATCAGTTGCGGTTCAGACGACTCCGGCGCGTCGGTGTCACAGACGTAGACGCCACGCACCACGCCGTCCTCGACATAGAGCTCGGTGAGCGCGGTGTTGAGGCGCACTGGCACCCCGGCCCGCTGCAGCCCGATGCGCAACGGCCCGATCAGCGCCCGGCCCATCCCGACGAGGTTCTTGCCGGTCGCCTTGGCCCACATGGTGCGCCCGCCCACCTTCAGGCTGCGCAGCACCCCGCGCGGATGCCGCTTGAGCAAGTTCAGCCGCACGTAATCCTGCTGCATCACAACCACGTTGAGCGGAACCTTGCCGTATGCCGGCTCCAGTCCAGCCTCGTCGGGGCCGAGCTTGCGGGCATTGAACGGCTTGGGCTCGATCGAGCGTCCCTCCGCGCGACCGCCGGGCGCCTCGGGGTAGTAGTCGGAGTAACGGGGCACCCAGCACATTTTCAACGGGGTGTGCTTGAGCACGAACGACAGCATCTCCGGACCGCGGTCCAGGTAGGTGTCGATGCGTTCCGGCTCCACGACGTCGCCGATGATGCCGTGCAGGTAGGTGCGGGCCGCCTCCGGGGTGTCGCGCACCCCATCGCGCTTGAGGACCTCGTTGTTCGGGATCCAGACACCGCCGCCGGAGCGCGCGGTGGAACCGCCGAAGTGGGGCGCCTTTTCCAGGACTACTGTCGAAAGTCCGCGGTGCGCGGCGGTAAGGGCGGCCACCATGCCGGCTCCGCCGCTTCCGACCACCACGACGTCGTACTCCTGCGCTGTCATGTAGAACACGTTATAGAATTGCCCGGGCTGGCCGCTACCGGCCCGGTCAAACGAACGAGGGGACTTCGGTAAATGCTCAGTTCTGCGACCCGCGACGAGCTGGCTGCCGACCTGGCGCAGGCCGAGCGCAGCCGTGCGCCGATTCCGCCGTTGACGTCCGCGAACCCCGACATCGACGTCGTCGACGCCTACGAGATTCAGCTGATCAACATCCGGCAGCGGGTGGCCGAGGGCGCCCGGGTGCTGGGCCACAAGGTGGGCCTGTCGAGCAAGGCGATGCAGCAGATGATGGGTGTCGACGAGCCGGACTACGGTCACCTGCTCGACGAGATGGAAGTCTTCGAGGACGTTCCGGTCAAGACGAGCAACTATCTCTACCCGCGGGTGGAGGTCGAGGTGGGCTTCGTGCTGGCCGAGGACCTGCCCGGGGCCGGCTGCACCGAAGAGGACGTGCTGGCCGCGACCGAGGCGCTGGCGCCGGCGATCGAGTTGATCGACACCCGGATCACCGACTGGAAGATCGCGCTGTGCGACACCATCGCCGATAACGCGTCGTCGGCGGGTTTCGTGCTGGGCGAGGCGCGTGTGTCGCCGGCCGACATCGACGTCAAGACGATCGACGCGGTGCTGACTCGCAACGGCGAAGTCATCGCCCAGGGGCGCAGCGACGCCGTATTGGGAAATCCGGTGACCGCGGTGGCCTGGCTGGCCCGCAAGGTCGAAAGTTTCGGGGTACGGCTGCGCAAGGGAGACGTCGTGCTTCCCGGCTCGTGCACCAGGGCGATCGATGCCCGCCCGGGCGACGAGTTCGTCGCCGACTTCGCCGGGTTGGGATCTGTTCGTTTGTCGTTTGAATAGGCACCGATTAGCTTTGAATCAGGTGATTTAAAGCCTCGCAAAGGAGCATCATGCCGTCGAAGGCGAGTGTGGCGATTGTCGGGTCGGGAAACATCAGCACCGACTTGCTCTACAAGCTACTGCGGTCGGACTGGCTGGAACCGCGCTGGATGGTCGGCATCGATCCGGACAGCGAAGGCCTGGCACGGGCCCGCAAGCTGGGACTGGAAACCACCCACGAAGGAGTCGACTGGCTGCTCGCCCAGTCCGAGAAACCCGACCTGGTGTTCGAGGCCACCAGCGCCTACGTGCACCGCGACGCGGCGCCGAAGTACGAGGCCGCCGGCATCCGGGCCATTGACCTGACGCCGGCCGCGGTGGGTCCGGCGGTCATTCCGCCGGCGAACCTGCGTGAGCATCTGGATGCGCCGAACGTCAACATGATCACCTGCGGCGGGCAGGCCACGATTCCGATCGTGTACGCGGTCAGTCGGGCGCTGGTCGACAAAGGGGTCGACAAAGGAGGAGTGCCCTACGCCGAGATCGTGGCGTCGGTGGCGTCGGTGTCGGCAGGGCCGGGCACCCGGGCCAACATCGACGAGTTCACCAAGACCACCAGCAAGGGCGTCGAGACCATCGGCGGCGCCGCGCGCGGCAAGGCGATCATCATCTTGAACCCGGCCGATCCGCCGATGATCATGCGCGACACCATCTTCTGCGCCATCCCCGAGGACGCCGACCGCGACGCGATCGCCCAATCCATCCGCGACGTGGTCGCCGAGGTGCAGACCTACGTCCCCGGCTACCGACTGCTCAACGAGCCGCAGTTCGACGAACCCTCGGTGGTCAACGGGGGCAATCATCTGGTCACGACGTTCGTCGAAGTCGAAGGCGCGGGCGACTATCTGCCGCCGTATGCCGGCAACCTGGACATCATGACCGCGGCGGCCACCAAGGTCGGCGAGGAGATCGCCAAGGAGACGCTCGCGGTCACCGGAGGAGTGGCGCAATGACATCTGACATCTTCTTCAACCCGGTATGGGACGTACGCGTGACGGACACGTCGCTGCGCGACGGTTCCCACCACAAACGCCACCAGTTCACCAAGGATGAGGTCCAGGCGATCGTCGCCGCCCTCGACGCCGCCGGCGTGCCGGTGATCGAGGTGACGCACGGCGACGGACTGGGCGGGTCGTCGTTCAACTACGGCTTCTCCAAAACCCCAGAGCAGGAGCTGATCAAGCTCGCCGCCGAGACGGCCAAAAATGCCAAAATCGCGTTTCTGATGCTGCCCGGCGTCGGCACCAAAGAGGACATCAAGGAGGCCCAGAACAACGGCGGCTCGATCGTGCGCATCGCCACCCACTGCACCGAGGCCGACGTGTCGATCCAGCACTTCGGTCTGGCCCGCGAGCTGGGATTGGAAACGGTCGGGTTTCTGATGATGGCCCACACCATCGCGCCGGAGAAGCTGGCCGCCCAGGCACGCATCATGGCCGACGCCGGCTGTCAGTGCGTCTACGTTGTCGACTCCGCCGGCGCCCTGGTGCTCGAAGGGGTGGCGGACCGGGTCGCGGCGCTTGTCGCCGAGCTCGGCGACGACGCCCAAGTCGGGTTCCACGGGCACGAGAACCTCGGTCTGGGCGTCGCCAACTCGGTCGAAGCCGTGCGCGCGGGTGCCAAGCAGATCGACGGCAGCGTGCGCCGGTTCGGGGCCGGTGCGGGCAACGCGCCGGTCGAGGCGCTGATCGGGGTGTTCGACAAGATCGGCGTCAAGACCGGCATCGACTTCTTCGACGTCGCCGACGCCGCCGAGGACATCGTGCGCCCCGCCATGCCCGCCGAATGTCTGCTCGACCGCAACGCGCTGATCATGGGCTACTCCGGGGTCTACTCCAGCTTCCTCAAGCACGCGGTCCGGCAAGGCGAGCGCTACGGCGTGCCCGCCCACGAACTGCTGCACCGCGCCGGTCAGCGCAAGCTGATCGGCGGTCAGGAAGACCAGCTCATCGACATCGCGTTGGAAATCAAGCGTGAGCGGGACGGCGCCGCAGCGCGCTGACCGGATTGGCATACCGCACAGCCGCGGCACAGCCGGACCACAGCCGGCGCGGGTAGCCTGACGCCATGAGCACATCCAACACATGCGGCCGTCGCCGCGGACTGTACGGCCTGCTCGCCGGGGGGCTACTGACCGCTACGGCCGCGACGGTCATCGCGCTGCCGCTGGCGGCGGCCGCGAACGCGCAACCCTGCAACCAGACGGTGGGCCAGTCCATCGACGCGTATCTGACCCGGCACCCGGACGTCAAGGCGCAGCTGTCCGCCAGGTCGCAGGCCGAGGGCGGCGGACCCAACGTGATCGACTACCTCAACCGGCATCCCGACGTCCGGCAGCACCTGATCGACCTATCCCAGCAGTGCACCTCTTAGCGAGCGGGCCTCGTTGCTAAACGTCGGCGACGACGCGCGGGGATGTTCGCCATTGACTAAAAAGTAGAACACGTTCTAGCGTCTAGGCGTGTCTACCCATGCCTTTTCCGCTCCCCTGACTTCGGCGATCGCCGAGGCCGAGCAACTCGTCGCCGAGGCGCCATTCATCGAGACCGAGGCCGACCTGCTCGAGGGGCTGCAATATCTGGCCGGTTGCATCGCCGCCTGCACCCATCTGGCCTTCGACTACGACCGCGACCATCCGTTCCTGCAGTCGGGCACCGGACCGTTCACCAAGATGGGTCTGGACAATCCCGACACCCTCTACTTCGGCACCCGCGTGCACGCAAACCACGACTACGTGGTCAGCGGGGTACGCGGCACCACCACCGACCTGAGCTTCCAGTTACTCGGCGGTGAATACACCGACGACTTCGTGCCGGTCAGCCAGGCCGCCTTCGACGACCGTGAACTGGAGATCGCGGCCGACGGCACCTTCGAGTGGCGGGTGCGACCGACCAGCCCCGGACAGCTGGTGATCCGTGAGGTGTACGGCGACTGGTCGGCCCGGCGCGGCACGTTGGCGATCTCCCGACTGGACACCGCCGGCACCGCGCCGCCGCCGCTGACCCGGCAGACCATCGAAAAGCGTTATGCCACAGCCGCAAAGCAGCTGGTGCAACGGGTGAAGACCTGGCTGCAGTTTCCGCAGTGGTTCTACCTGGACATCCCGGTCAACACGATGGTGGCGCCGCGGTTGACACCCGGCGGACTGGCCACTCAGTACTCGTCGGTGGGGCACTTCGACCTGCGGCCCGATCAGGCGATGGTGATCACGATCCCGGTGTCGGATGCGCCCTACCTCGGCTTCCAACTGGGCAGTCTCTGGTACATCTCGCTGGACTACATCAACCACCAGACGTCCCTGAACAACACTCAGGCGCAAGCGGATCCGGATGGCATGGTGCGCCTTGTGGTCGCCGACCAAAGTCCGGGCGTGACCAACTGGGTCGAGACGGTGGGCCATCGGCGTGGCTTCCTGCAGTTCCGCTGGCAGCGGGTGTCACGGGAGCTCACCGACGCGGACGGGCCCACCGTGGAGATTGTCGACATCGATCAGGTGCCCGCCGCGCTGCCGTATTTCGACCACAACAAGATTTCCGAAGACGACTGGCGATCACGAATTGCACTGCGCCAGCAGCAAATTCAAGCAAGGATGCTGGGGTGACGATGCTCGGGATGCTCAACAAGAAGGTGGTCATCATCAGCGGCGTCGGCCCGGGTCTGGGCACCACGCTGGCGCACCGATGTGCGCGCGACGGGGCGGATTTGGTGCTCGCCGCGCGCACCGCGGAGCGGCTGGAGGACGTCGCTCAGCAGATCAAGGACGCTGGCCACAAGGCGTTGGCGGTGTGTACCGACATCACCGACGACGATCAGGTGAACAACCTCGTCGAGCAGACGATGGCCACCTACGACAAGGCCGACGTGCTGATCAACAATGCGTTTCGGGTGCCCTCGATGAAGCCGTTGGCCGGCACTACTTTTGCGCACATCCGCGACGCGATCGAGTTGAGCGCGCTGGGAGCGTTGCGGTTGATCCAGGCGTTCACCCCGGCGCTGGCCACCTCGCACGGGTCGATCGTCAACGTCAACTCCATGGTGTTGCGGCACTCGCAGGCGAAGTACGGCGCGTACAAGATGGCCAAATCCGCGTTGCTGTCGATGTCGCACTCGCTGGCCACCGAGCTGGGCGATCAGGGAATTCGAGTCAATTCTGTTGCACCCGGCTATATTTGGGGCGACACGTTGCAGTCGTACTTCAACCATCAAGCCGGCAAGTACGGCACCACCGCCGAGCAGATCTACCAGGCCACCGCGGCGAACTCCGACCTCAAGCGGCTGCCCACCGAGGATGAGGTCGCCTCGGCGATCCTGTTCTTGGCGAGCGATCTGTCCAGCGGCATCACCGGGCAGACACTGGACGTCAACTGCGGGGAATACCACACCTGATGCCGCCGTCGACCATGCGGTGGGGCGCCCCCAGCCGCCGGGCGGCGAGCGGGACGAAGCGATGAGGGAAGACGATGACTGATCTAGCCGGGCGGACCGACATCGGCACCGTCGAAGACCTGCACGCGTCGGCGACCAAGCTGGTCGGACTCGACGACTTCGGTCCCGACGACGACAACTACCGCGAAGCGCTGAGCGTGCTGCTGGACTCCTACCAGCGCGACGCCAACCTGACGGTGTTGGGCAGCAAGATGAATCGTTTCTTTTTGCGCGGCGCGCTGGTGGCTCGGCTGCTTTCCGAGGCCGCCTGGAAGCAGTACCCGCAGCACGCCGACGTCGCCATCGAACGACCGATCTTCGTCACCGGGTTGCCACGTACCGGCACCACGATCTTGCACCGCCTGCTGGGTGCAGACCCCCACCACCAGGGCCTGCATCTGTGGCTGGCCGAGTTTCCGCAGCCGCGTCCACCGCGCGACACCTGGGCATCCAACCCGTGGTATCGCCAATTGGACGCGCAGTTCACCCAGCATCACCAGGAGAACCCGGACTACACCGGCCTGCATTTCATGGCAGCCTACGAGCTGGAGGAGTGCTGGCAGCTGCTGCGCCAGTCGTTGCATTCGGTGTCCTACGAGACGCTGGCGCACCTACCCGGCTACGCACACTGGCTTTCGGAGCAGGATTGGACGCCGTCCTACCGGCGGCATCGTCGCAACCTCGCGCTGATCGGACTTAACGACGTCGAAAAACGTTGGGTGCTCAAAAATCCCAGCCATCTCTTCGCGCTGGACGCGTTGCTGGCCACCTACCCCGATGCGCTGGTGATCCAGACCCATCGGCCGGTGGAGACGATCCTGGCATCGATGTGCTCGTTGGCGCAGCACACCGCCGAAGGATGGTCGACGACGTTCCACGGCGCTCAGATCGGCGCCGACGCGATGGAAACCTGGTCGCGCGGTTTGCATCGATTCAACACCGAACGTGCCAAACACAACCCTGCCCAGTTCTTTGACGTCGACTACCACGATCTGATCGCCGATCCGCTGGGAACGGTCGAAAGCGTCTACCGCCATTTCGGCCTGACGCTCACCGATGAGGCACGAAAGGCGATGCAGGACAGCCACGCCGAGAGCCAGACCGGTCCCCGGGCGCCGAAGCACAAATATTCCCTCGCCGATTACGGGCTCACCGCCGAAGAGGTCAAGGAGCGCTTCGCCGGTCTGTGATCCTATTCGGCGGCCGGATGGTTGAGAACGCCTTCAGCCACGGCATGCTCGATGCTGTCGGACATCCGCGGGCAGGCCCTGGTCCGTGCCGTGTCACCGCCTGCCGCGCGCACTTCGGCGAAGTGCGCGCATCGCTGCGATGCCTGAGAATTCCATTGCACCGCAGTGTGTCCGGGGCCCAGCCGTCTGACGCTCACCGTGACGTGGCAGAACCGGCAGTCCACCCGCTGCAGACCGGAGGTGAGGTAACGCTCCCGGTCAGCGCGGCTGGCCTCGCGAACCGCGGCCGCGCGCTCCGGGTCGTTCGCGAAATCCCGGGACTTCGACCACGACCCGGAGCCACCATCGCGGGCCGGCTTGTCCTCGTGGTCGTGACCGTCGCCGTGCAGCAACAACATCGACCGGGCCAGCCGATCGACGTCAGGAACCGCCGACTGATCGTCAGGCATGCGAATCAGTGCTGTTTGGCCGGAACGTCTTCGGCGGCCGGCGATTCCAGATCGCGCGCCTTCAGGTTCTGCTCCACCTCGGCGTTCCAGTACTCGTTGGCGCGGCTGGTGTCCACCTCGATCTCGAAGCGCTCGACCATCTCCGGCTCGATGTCGGCGACATCGACGTAGAACTGCTGATACCAGCGGCGCAGTTGGTACACCGCACCGTCTTCCTCGACCAGCAGCGGGTTGTCGATCCGGGTCTTGTGTTTCCAGATCTCGACATCCTGCAGGAAGCCCTTGCTGACGCCCTCGGTGAACACCCGCGACAGCTTGTCCGTCATCTCTTCGTCCATGCCCTTGGGCTTTTCGACGATCACGCCCCACTGCAGCACGAACGAGTTCTGCGTCACCGGATAGTGGCAGTTGATCAGGATCGACTCGGCCTTGTAGCCGCCGTAGCTGTTGTGCAGCCAGTTGATCATGAACGACGGCCCGAAGTAGGACGCTTCGGAGTCCAGATGCGCCTCACCGTACGAAGTTCCGAGATCGTTGACGTCCGGCCGGCCCACATTGTGCAGGTACTGCGAAGCGATGTGCCCCTCAAAGACGTTCTTGAAGTACGTCGGCAAGCCGAAATGGATGTAGAAGAAGTGCGCCATGTCGGTGACGTTGTCGATGATGTCCCGGCAGTTGGATCCCTCGATCAGGATGCGGTTCCATCGCCACTGGGTCCACTCGTCGGAGTGGGCCTCGGGAATCTCGGGGATTCGCACCTGGGGATCCGGCGGATTGCCCTCGTGGTCGTGCCAGACGAACAACAGGCCACCGCGCACGTCGGTCGTCCAGGCGCGGGTGCGGGCGGTCTTGGGCGTGCGCTTGGCGTAGGGCACCAGCTTGCAGCGGCCGTCGCCACCCCAGCGCCAGTCGTGGAATGGGCAGGCGACCTCGTCGCCCTTGATGGTGCCCTCGGACAGGTCACCGCCCATGTGCCGGCAGTAACCGTCGAGAACCTTGATGTCCCCATGCGAATCGGCGAACACCACCAGCTTGGTGCCGAACGCCTGGATCGAGTGCGGCTTGCCGTCCTGGAAGTCTTTCGCCACACCCAGGCAGTGCCAGCCCCGGGCATACCTGGTCGGCAAGGCGCCGGGATCTATCTCCCGGATGCCGACCGCTTTGGTGTCGGTAGTCATCACCTGTCACCTCCAACGTTGTGCCCTCTAACTAGAACACGTTACAGTTTTGCCCCGTCGCCGCGCAATGAGAGTGGCGTTAACCACGGGATATTCCGGCTGGGGTATATCTAGACGATGCCGCTGTTTGCTTTCGAGGGGCGCGCCCCGCGGATCGATCCGACGGCCTTCGTGGCGCCGACCGCGACCCTGATCGGCGACGTCACGGTCGAAGCCGGCGCGTCGGTGTGGTTCAACGCCGTCCTGCGCGGCGACTTCGGGCCGATCGTGGTGCGCGAGGGCGCCAACGTGCAGGACGGTTCGGTCTTGCACGCGACGCCCGGAATTCCGGTCGATATCGGACCGGGCGCGACGGTCGCCCACCTGTGCGTCGTGCATGGCGCGCACGTCGGCGCCGAGGCACTGATCGCCAACCACGCCACCGTGCTGGACGGGGCGGTCATCGGGGCACGCAGCCTGATCGCGGCGCACTCGCTGGTGACGGCCGGCACCCAGATTCCCTCGGGCGTGCTGGTCGTCGGGGCGCCGGCGCAAATCAAGGGACCGATCGCGGGAACCGGCGCGGAAATTTGGGTCAACCTCAACCCGCAGACCTATCGCGACCTGGCACAGCGACACGTCGCCGGGCTGGAGGCGATTTAAATCTTGCGGGTGTTGGCGGCGGCCCGTTCCATCTCCCAATACGCGCGCAACGCCACCAACTTGCCCTGATCGTCGGCCTTGTAGGTGAACACGCCTTCGGCCGTCGTTTGGTATTCGCCGGTGGTAATGAGAATGTGCCCGACGTTGGCTTCCTCGTTGCCGCACTGATAGGTGTCGCGGAAAACGAACTCGATCTTGGTCGTCGGGGCAATCGCCTTGTCCCAGAACGCCGCGATCGCGGCATGGCCGCGGTGCCCGGCGCCCTCGGGGTCGAACACCGACGGACCTATCGGGTCCTCGACGATCGCGTCGTCGGCGAACACCGCCAGCCAGGCATCCTTGTCCCTGGCCGCCACGGCCTCGCGGGACCGACGACCGGCCTCGTGCGCCGGATGCTCGGCCATCACACCCCTGCCTTTTGGGGCTTGTCGGCACCCACAACCCACATCGAGAAATACTGCGAACCACCGCCGTAGGCATGGCCCAACGCCTTTCGGGCATTGGGCACCTGATGATCGCCTCCCTTGCCCATCACCTGGATCGCCGACTCCGCAAACCGAATCAAGCCGGACGCGCCGATCGGGTTCGACGACAACACGCCACCGGAGGGGTTCACCGGCAGCCGTCCACCGATCTTCGTCTCACCGGCCTCGGTGAGCTTCCACCCCTCGCCTTCGGCGGCAAAGCCCAGATTTTCCAACCACATTGGCTCGAACCACGAGAACGGGACGTAAATCTCGGCGGCGTCGATCTCGTCGATCGGGCTCTTGATGCCGGCCGCGGCCCACAGCGCGGCCGCCGCGTCCCGGCCGGCCTGCGGACTGACCTGGTCCCGGCCGGAGAACTGCAGCGGCTCCGTGCGCAACGCGGTCGCGTGAATCCACGCCACCGGGTGTCCTTGCGCTGCATGCGCATCGGCGATCTCCTCGTTGCCGATGACGACTGCGGCCGCACCGTCGGAGGACGGGCAGGTCTCGTCGTAGCGGATCGGGTCCCACAGCATCGGCGATTCCATCACCTTTTCCACGGTGATGTCCGGCTGGTGCAGATGGGCCAGCGGGTTACGGGCGCCGTTGAGCCGGTCCTTGACTGCGACCATGGCGCCGATGTTCAGCGGTGCGCCCGATCGCCGGATGTAGGACCGGACGTGCGGGGCGAAATAGCCTCCCGCACCCGCGCCCACCGGCTTGATGAACGGAATCGGAATCGACAACGCCCACATGGCGTTTGACTCCGACTGCTTCTCCCAGGCCATCGCCAGTACGCGGCGATATTTGCCGGACTGCACCAGGCTGGCGGCCACAACCGCGGTCGAACCACCGACGGAACCCGCGGTGTGCACCCGGATCAGGGGCTTGCCGGTGGCGCCCATGGCGTCGGCCATGAACAGCTCGGGCATCATGACGCCCTCGAAAAAGTCCGGGGCCTTGCCGACGACCACGGCGTCGATGTCGTCGAACGTCGAGCCGGAGTCTTGTAGGGCACGGTCGATCGCCTCGCGCACCAAGCCGTTCATTGAAACGTCTTTGCGTTTGGCCACATATTTCGTTTGCCCGGTACCCAGTACCGCGGCGAGGTGCGCCCCTGCGCCGGCCATCAGTTCTTTCCTTCCATGACCGCGACCAGGTTCTGTTGCAACGCCGGCCCGCTGGTGGCGTGCGCGAGCACCCGGTTCGCCGAGCCGTCCCAGATATGTTGTGCGGCAAACCCGATGCGTTCCAGCCCGGCGGTGAACATCGGATTGGCCGACAGTGCGCCGCCGGACGGATTGACGTTCGTCTTACCCGGAATGTTGATGGCGTCCATCAGGATCAGGTGCTGATGGGTGAACGGGGCGTGGATCTCGGCGACGTCGAGGTTAGCGGTGGTGCCGCCGGTGGCCGCCTTGGTCGCGGCCTTGGTCGACGGGGAGTCGGTGAGGTCACGCGCTCCCAGCACCGGGGTCTCGATCCGATGCTCGATTCCGGTTATCCAGGCCGGGTTTTCGCGCAGTTCGCGGGCCCGGTCGTCGACGGCCAGCACGATCGCGGCGGCGCCGTCGGTGATCGGTGCGATGTCATGGCGACGCAGGGGATCGGCGTAAAAGGGGCGGTCGAGCAGTTCCTCGACGTTGACCGGCGGCTCCACCCGGTCGACGCGGCGGGCGTTGGCGAAGGAGTCGAAGGCCACGCGGGCCATCTGGATGTCGGTCCACTTGCCGTTTTCGAGGCCCATGCGGGCCTGTAATCCCGCGATCGACACCGAGTCCGGCCACAGTGGCGCGACGGTGTACGGATCGGTCTGCCGCGACAGGATTTGGCGCAGGATCCCGGCCGAGGACTTTCCGAATCCGTACACCAGCGCGGTGTCGACCTCGCCGGTCAGGATCTTGATGTAGGCCTCGTAAAGCGCCCAGGCGGCGTCCATCTCGACGTGCGACTCGTTGATCGGCGGCACGGCGCCGATCGAGTCGATGGCCGAGATGAACGAAAAAGCCCGTCCGGCAAGGTAATCGGAGGATCCAGAACACCAGAATCCGATGTCGGTCCTGCTGATGCCGAGGTCCTCATAGAGCTGGGCGAAACACGGAATCAACATCTCGACACCGTTGGTGGTGCCGTCGGTGCGGCGGACATGCGGGGCGTGGGCAAAGCCGACGACCGCAACATTGCGTTCGCTCATGTGCAGTGGGGCCCTTTACAGGTGGTGCTTGTAGGTGTCGTAGTCGGCGTCCGGCTCGCCGGTCGGCCGGAAGTACTCGATGTTGTCGATGCCAAATCCCCACTCCTCACGGGGTTTCCACACCGCTTCCACCCGCATGCCCATCCGCACCTCGGTGGCGTCGATGTCGGCGACCAGATGCAGAAAGGGGATATCGGCGCCATCGAGCAGCACGTAGGCCGCGACGTACGGCGGCTTGATGCGCTGGCCCTGGAAGGGGATGTTGATGATCGCGAACGTCGTCACGGTGCCCTTGTCCGGCAGTTCGACGAAGTCGGTGGTGGGCAGGCCGGTCGCCGGGTCTGCGCCGTGCGGGGGGAAATACACCTTGCCGTTCTCGCCTGTCTTGGCGCCGAGGAGTCGGCCTTCGGCGATGGCGCGCAGATAGGCGCTTTCCTCATGGGATGCGGTGTGCTGGATGGTCAGTGAGATCGGGGTGACGATCATGGTGACCGGGTCCTGATCGCTCTGCGGGGCCTCAGGCTCCGCGGCAGCGTTTCCCTCGCCCAGCTTGAAATACGCGATGTCGGTGATGGCGCCCACCGTCTCGTCGGCCCAGTGCGCATGCACCCGCGCGCCGGTCTTGATCTTGTTCGAGTCGCCGGCATCGACGGCATGCAGCAGCGCGGTGTCGGCTCCGTCCAGCTTGATCAGCGCCCAGGCAAACGGTCGATACAGCGGCTGGCCCGGCAACGGCTCGGTCTGCCAGGTCCAGGAGACCACGGTGCCGACCGGTGCGACCGGTACCATTTCGCCCAGCGGTTGATAGGTGGCCGGGTCGTATTCGGCCGGCGGCACGTGCACCCGGCCATCCGATCCGCGCACCCCGAGGATGCGGTGCTCGCGCAGTGCGGTGAAGAACTTGCCTAGCGTAGGACCCACTGAACGGGTGTAGTCGAAGGCCAGGGTTAGCGGCGCTGAGAGAGGCGGCTCGGAGTGATCGGTCGTGGTCGGGCCGCTCGAAGTGGCTGTCACGCCTTCGAGTAGAACAGGTTCTAAGAATCGTTTCAAATATTTCTTTGGATCGGATCCATCACGGCCGGGAGAGGCGGAGAGATGAAGCTCGGTTTGCAGCTCGGATATTGGGGCGCACATCCGCCGGACAATGCCGGTGAACTCGTCGCCGAGGCCGAGGCCGCGGGATTCGACGCCGTATTCACCGCGGAGGCCTGGGGTTCGGACGCCTACACCCCGCTGGCTTGGTGGGGCTCCTCGACGCAGCGGGTGCGGCTGGGCACGTCGGTCGTCCAGCTCTCGGCCCGCACGCCGACGGCCTGCGCGATGGCCGCGCTGACCCTCGACCATCTCAGCGGCGGCCGGCACATTCTGGGCCTCGGTGTGTCCGGGCCGCAGGTGGTGGAGGGCTGGTACGGCCAGCCGTTCCCCAAGCCGTTGGCCCGCACCCGCGAATACATCGACATCATCCGGCAGGTCTGGGCCCGCGAGAAGCCGGTAACCAGCGACGGTCCCCACTATCCGCTGCCCTTGAAGGAGGGGCCTGGGCGACCGGCGACCGGCCTGGGCAAGGCGCTCAAGCCGATCACCCATCCGCTGCGGCCCGACATTCCGATCATGCTCGGCGCCGAGGGCCCGAAGAACGTCGCGCTGGCCGCGGAGATCTGCGACGGCTGGTTGCCGATCTTCTACAGCCCGCGGATGGCCGACATGTACAACGAGTGGCTCGACGAGGGCTTCGCTCGGCCCGGCGCCCGGCGCACCCGTGCGGACTTCGAGATCTGCGCGACCGCCCAGGTCGTGGTCACCGACGACCGGGCCGCCGCACACGCCGCGATCAAGCCGCATCTGGCGCTGTACATGGGCGGCATGGGCGCCGAGGACACCAACTTCCACGCCGACGTCTATCGCCGCATGGGTTATCAGCAGGTGGTTGAGGACGTCACCAAGCTGTTCCGCAGTGGCGGCAAGGACGGCAAAGAACGAGCCGCCGAGATCATCCCCGACGAACTCGTCGACGACGCCATGATCGTCGGCGACATCGACTACGTCCGTAAGCAGATAGCGGCGTGGGAAGCCGCCGGCGTCACCATGATGGTGGTGTCGGGCCGCACTCCGCAGCAGGTAAGGGACCTCGCCGCGTTGATCTAGGGCGGGGCTTGCCCCGTCAGTAGAACGGGTTCTAGATTGACCGGATGACAGCTGCGCAGCACGTGATCGCCGGCACCGTGGTTACCATGCCGGTGCGGATCCGCAAGGCCGCGCAGCACATGGCGATGTTCTCCGTGGATGCCGACGCCGGGCAGCGGCTGATCGACTACAGCGGCCTGCAGGTCTGCCGGTATCTGCCCGGCCGCACGGTCGTGGTCCTGATGCTGATGCACTACATCGACGGTGACCTGGGGCAGTACTACGAGTTCGGTACCAGCGTCATAGTCAATGCACCGGGGTCGACCGCCAGCGGGCCCCGGGCGCTGCGGTCGGCCGGAGCGTTCATCCACCACCTGCCCGTGGATCAACCGTTCACGCTGGAGGCCGGCACGAAGATCTGGGGTTACCCGAAAGTCATGGCGGACTTCACGATTCGGGAGGGTCGCCAGTTCGGCTTCGAGTGCACGATAGACGGGCAACTGGTGATCGAGATGCACTTTCGCCCCGGCTTGCCGATCCGGCTGATGCCGCGCCAGCAGGCCCAGCGCAGCTACTCACACCGCGACGGAATCACCCGCGAGACGGCGTTCGAGCACACGCTCGACGGCGTGCGGACGCGGCTTGGTGGGGCACGGGTTCGACTGGGCGATCACCCCTACGCGAAAGAGCTTGCCTCGCTGGGGCTTCCGAAGCGCGCACTGCTGTCCAGCTCGGCAGACCAGGTACAGATGACATTCGGCGACGCCCAGGAGATCTCATGACCCTTTCCGATCTGCAGACCAAACCCGACGTCGACCTGACCGACGGGACGTTCTACGCGGGTGACTCCCGGTCGGTCTACAAGTGGATGCGCGAGAACGAGCCGGTGTTCAGGGATCGCAACGGCCTGGCCGCGGCGTCGACCTACCCGGCCGTCATCGAGGCCGAGCGCCACCCCGAGTTGTTCTCGAATGCCGGCGGTATCCGCCCCGACCAGCCCGGTGTCGAGATGATGATCGAGATGGACGATCCGCAACACCTGTTGCGCCGCAAGCTCGTCAACTCCGGATTCACCCGCAAGCGGGTCAAGGATCTGGAGTCCAAGATCACCTCGCTGTGCGACACGCTGATCGACGCCGTGTGCGAACGCGGCGAATGCGATTTCGTCTGGGACCTGGCCGCGCCGTTGCCAATGGCGGTCATCGGCGACATGCTCGGCGTGCTACCCGAGGAACGCGAGATGTTCCTGAAGTGGTCCGACGACTTGGTCGGCGCGCTGAGCAGCACCGCAGCCGAAGCCGACGTCCAGGTCACGATGGATGCCTTTGCCGCCTACAGCCAATACATGATGGGCATGATCGAGGCGCGCAAGTCCGAGCCGACAGACGATCTGGTCAGCGTGCTCGTACACGCGGAGGTGGAAGGCTCCCGGCTGGAGGACCACCAGATCGTCACCGAGGTCTTGCTGTTGCTGATCGGCGGCGACGAGACCACCCGACACACCCTGTCCGGTGGCACCCGGCAGTTGCTTTTGCACCCCGATCAGCACCGACGGCTGGCGAGCGATTTGAGCTTGTTGCCCAACGCGATCGAAGAGATGCTGCGCTGGACCGCGCCGGTGAAGAACATGGCCCGCACGGTCACCGCCGACACCGAGTTCCACGGCGCGCAGTTGCGTGCAGGGGAAAAGATGATCTTGCTGTTCGAGTCGGCGAATTTCGACGAGAAGGTCTTTGACGAGCCCGAGAAGTTCGACATCGAGCGCTACCCGAACAATCACCTGGCATTCGGCTTCGGCACGCACTTCTGTCTGGGCAATCAGCTCGCCCGCTTGGAGTTGTCGATCATGCAGAGCCGTCTGCTGCAGCGTCTGCCCGACCTGCGGCTGGCCAGCCCGGACGCGCCGCTGCCGTTGCGCCCGGCCAATTTCGTGTCCGGCTTGGAACAGATGCCGGTCGAATTCACCCCGACTGCGCCGCTGCGCTGACCTCCTTTCGCCAAACGTGCTCTGGTGGCGGGATTTAGGCGATTTTCCCGCCACCAGAGCACGTTCGGCGGGCCCAGGCCGCAGCGACTCGGTGCAGAATTCCGCCCTGTGTGTCGTCGGCGGTAACCCGGATGACGATCCAGCCGAGATCGGACAGCGCCTCGAAACGCGCGATGTCCCGCGTGAATTGCCTGCGATCGGTCCGGTGATGATCACCCTCGTACTCGAGGGCGAGTTTGATGTCCTCCCAACCCAGGTCGACTACGGCCACGAGCTCGCCGTATTCGCCATAGACAGGAATTTGTGTCCGCGGGCGTGGGTAACCGGCGTCGACGAGCAGCAGCCGCAACCAGGTTTCGCGGGGTGACTCCGACCCGGCATCGACGAGCTTGAGTGCTCGCCTGGCGCGCCTGATGTTGCGGTGCCCTTTGTAGCGTTCGGCGAGTAGTTCGACCTTTGCGGTGTCAAGCCTCGTAGCTCTTGTTAGCGCGTCGATTGCGGCGACTGCTCTGCCGATCGGATTGCGGCAAGCCAGGTCGAAGGCGGTGCGAGCCGGGGTGGTTACCGACATCCCCTCGACTAGCTGTATTTCGTCGTCGGCAACTCGATCCAGCCAGGTGTGAATTCCCGCCGGCGGCCGCCGATGTTGATGCAGTAACTGAGCCGGCGCCCTGTCGTCGACCCACCTGGCACCGTGTAGTGCCGCGGCCGAATGCCCGGCGATGATGCCACGTCGACGGGACCACAGCCACGCGGCGCGGGCCCGTACCGCAGCGGTGAGGGCAGATCCGGATGGCACGTAGACGTCGGGATAGATCGCGACGAATCGGGTGCGCAGCTCGTGGCGCGTTGCCTGGCCGGATGCCCGTGCTTCGCTGCCGAGGAATGGTGCAGTCACGCAGGAAGTGTGCCGCCGGGCGCCGACAGCCGCGTTCGACGCAGCTGCGGCGCCGGTCTCGCGGGGACTACCTGTTTTTGAAGTTGGGCTTGCGCTTCTCGGCGAACGCGCGCGGCCCTTCCTTGGAGTCCTCGGACAAGAACACCGGGATGCCGTTGGCGGTGTCGGGTTTGAAGGCCTCTTCCTCGTGCATGCCCTCGGTCTCGCGGATGGTCTTCAACACGGCCTGCACGGCGAGCGGGCCGTTGTTCTCGATCACCTCGGCGATCTCGAGCGCCTTCGCCAGTGCCTGTCCGTCGGGAACGACGTGGCCGATCAGGCCGATCTCCTTGGCCTCGGCGGCGGTGATGTGCCGGCCGGTCAACAGCAGGTCGCAGGCGACCGTGTAGGGGATCTGACGCACCAGTCGCACGGCCGAGCCGCCCATCGGGTACAGGCTCCACTTGACCTCGGAAATGCCGAACTTGGCGCTTTCGCCCGCCACCCGGATGTCGGTGCCCTGCAGAATCTCGGTACCGCCGGCGATCGCGGGGCCCTCCACGGCGGCGATCAGCGGCTTCTTGAGCCGGCGGCCCTTGAGCAGCGCATCGATCCGTGACGGGTCGTAGCTGCCGTCCTTGAATGAATCGCCCGGCGGCTTTTGCGTTGCTGTCTTGAGGTCCATCCCCGCGCAAAAGTAGCCACCGGCGCCGGTCAGGATGCAGCAGCGGATGTCGTCATCGTTGTCGACGCGGTCCCAGGCCTGCACCATGATTTCCATCATTTCGGTGCTCAGCGCGTTGCGCCGGTGCGGGCGGTTCATGGTCACGATCAGGGTGTGGCCGCGCTGCTCCACCAGCGCGTCGGCCTGCTGAGGATCGGAATCCACCTTTGCTGGCGCTTGGCCGTTGTCAGGGGCCACGGGTCCCGCCTTTCCCTCGCCATCGAGCATGAACTTGTCAAGAAATGTAACACGTTCTAATTTGGTGGCCGTGGCCCTGAATATTGCCGATCTCGCCGAGCACGCCATCGATGCCGTGCCAGACCGCGTCGCCCTCATCTGCGGTGATGACCAGCTCACCTACGCCGGGCTCGAGGAGAAGGCCAACCGCTTTGCGCACTACCTCATCGAACAGGGCGTGAAGAAAGACGACAAAGTCGGACTCTACTGCCGCAACCGCATCGAGATCGTGATTGCGATGCTCGGCATCGTCAAAGCGGGCGCAATCCTGGTGAATGTCAACTATCGGTACGTCGAGGGCGAGCTGCGCTACCTGTTCGACAATTCCGACATGGTCGCGCTGGTGCACGAGCGGCAATACTCCGCCCGCGTCGCCAACGTGCTGCCGGAGACCCCGAACGTCAAGACGGTCCTGGTAGTCGAGGACGGCTCGGACGTTCCCGACAACCACTTCCAGCGTTACGGCGGCGTCGAGTTCTACTCCGCCATCGCCGGCTGCTCGGCCGAACGTGACTTCGGCCCGCGCAGCGCCGACGACATCTACTTGCTCTACACGGGCGGCACCACCGGATTCCCCAAGGGCGTGATGTGGCGCCACGAGGACATCTACCGAGTGCTGTTCGGTGGAACCGACTTCGCGACAGGCGAATTCGTCAAAGACGAGTACGATCTGGCCAAGGCCGCGGCGGCCAACCCGCCGATGGTGCGCTACCCCATTCCCCCGATGATCCACGGCGCCACGCAGTCGGCGACTTGGATGTCCATCTTCTCGGGCCAAACCACCGTCCTGGCACCGGAATTCAACGCCGACGAAGTGTGGCGCACGATCCACGAGCACAAGGTGAACCTGCTGTTCTTCACCGGCGATGCGATGGCGCGGCCGCTGCTGGACGCCTTGCTCGCCCACCAGGACAACGGAAACGAGTACGACCTGTCATCGCTGTTCCTGCTCGCCTCCACCGCGGCCCTGTTTTCCCCGAGCATCAAAGAGAAGTTCCTTGAGCTGCTGCCGAATCGGGTCATCACCGATTCCATCGGCTCGTCCGAGACGGGGTTCGGTGGCACCAGCATCGTCGCCAAGGACGCCCCGCACAGCGGCGGCCCGCGAGTGACGATCGACCACCGCACCGTCGTCCTCGACGAGGACGGCAACGAGGTCAAGCCGGGCTCTGGGGTGCGTGGTTTCATCGCCAAGAAGGGCAACATTCCCGTCGGCTATTACAAGGACGAGAAGAAGACCGCCGAGACGTTCAAGACCATCAATGGGGTTCGCTATGCCATCCCCGGCGATTTCGCGACGGTCGAAGAGGACGGCACCGTCACGATGCTGGGCCGCGGCTCGGTGTCGATCAACAGTGGCGGCGAGAAGATCTACCCCGAAGAGGTCGAGGCTGCCCTCAAGGGCCACCCGGACGTCTTCGACGCGTTGGTGGTGGGCGTTCCCGACCCGCGTTTCGGTCAGCATGTCGCCGCGGTGGTGCAGGCTCGTCCCGGAGCGCGGCCGACGCTGGCCGAACTCGACGCGTTCGTCCGCTCCGAGATCGCCGGATACAAAGTGCCACGCAGCCTTTGGCTGGTCGACGAGGTCAAACGCTCACCCGCTGGGAAGCCGGATTACCGGTGGGCCAGGGAGCAGACCGAGGCTCGGCCCGCCGATGACGTGCACGCCGCGCACGTGACCGCTTGAGCGACTTCGCCAAACGGAATCCCAACGCTCCCGCCGGGTACTTCGCCTGGGAGGCCGCCGGCCTGCGCTGGCTGTCCGAGGTCGCCGGGGGTGTGCCGTGTGCGCACGTGCTATCGGTGGACGCGTCCGGCCTCGTCTTGGACCGACTCGCGACGGTGCGCCCCACTCCGGCGGCGGCGCGCGCCTTCGGCGGCCAACTGGCCGTCACACACGACGCGGGCGCGCCGGCGTTCGGCGTCGGTCCCGACGGATGGGCCGGTCCGGGCTTCTTCGGCCCGCTGTCGCAGCCATTGCCGATGTCGCTGCGGGCGCACCCACGCTGGGGGGAGTTCTATGCCGACGAGCGACTGGCTCCGATGGCCGAGCGCGCCGCGCCGCGGTTGGACGCCGCGACCCGCACCGCCCTCGACACCGTCATGCGGCGCTGCCGGGCGGGCGACTTCGACGACGACGACCCGCCGGCCCGGCTGCACGGCGACCTGTGGAGCGGCAACGTGATGTGGACGCCCGACGGCGTGGTGCTGATCGACCCGGCCGCGCACGCCGGGCACCGAGAGTCCGATCTGGCGATGCTCGCCCTGTTCGGCTGCCCGCACTACCAGCACGTCATCGTCGGCTACCAGGACATGCGACCGCTGCGGCCGGGCTGGCGCCAGCGCATCGGGCTGCATCAGCTCTATCCGCTGCTGGCCCACGTCGTGCTGTTCGGCGGCGGTTACGTGCAACAGGTGTCGTCTTCTGCCCGCGCCGCCCTGGCCGGCTGAACTCCGCGACTACTGTTGAGCGCGATGACCATCGACGTGTGGATGCAGCATCCGACGGCGCGTTTCCTGCGCAGCGAGATGCTGGCATCCCTGCGGCGCTGGACGGGCGGGTCGATACCGGACGGCGACGTGCCGATCGAGGCGACGGTGGCGTCGATGGACGCCGCGGGCGTGCAGTGCGGCCTGCTCAGCGCGTGGTACGGCCCGGGCGGCCAGGACTTGATCTCCAACGACGAGGTCGCGGAGTGGATTCGGTTGTACCCGAAGCGGTTTGCCGGTTTGGCGAGCGTCGATCTGGATCGTCCGATGGACGCCGTCCGCGAGTTCAGGCGATGCATCGGTGCCGGATTCGTCGGCCTGCGAGTGGTGCCGTGGCTGTGGAACGCCCCGCCCACCGATCGCCGCTACTACCCGCTGTTCGTCGAATGCGTCCAGGCCGGCGTGCCGTTCTGCACTCAGGTCGGGCACACGGGCCCGCTGCGGCCGTCAGAGACCGGCCGCCCGATACCCTACATCGACCAGGTCGCGCTCGACTTTCCCGAGTTGGTCATCGTCTGCGGACACGTCGGCTACCCCTGGACCGAAGAGATGGTGGCCGTCGCGCGTAAGCACCAGAATGTGTACATCGACACCTCCGCCTATACCGTGCGACGCCTTCCGGACGAACTGATCAGATTCATGAAAACCGGTACCGGACAACGCAAAGTCCTGTTCGGCACCAACTACCCGATGATCGGTCACCAGCATGCCCTGTCCGGCCTGGACGGCCTAGGACTCGACGAGGCGGCTCGTCACGATTTTCTGCACGGCAACGCCGAACGCGTATTCAGTTTGGAGGCGAACAGGTGAACGGTGCGCAGGCTCTGATCAACACCCTGGTCGACGGTGGCGTCGACGTATGCTTCGCCAACCCCGGCACTTCGGAGATGCACTTTGTGGCCGCATTGGACGCCGTCTCCCAGATGCGGGGCGTGCTCGCCCTTTTCGAGGGTGTCGCGACGGGCGCGGCCGACGGCTATGCACGCATGGCGGAGCGTCCGGCGGCCGTGCTGTTGCATCTGGGCCCCGGACTCGGTAACGGCCTGGCGAATCTGCACAATGCTCGGCGCGCCAGGGTGCCGATGGTGGTGGTGGTCGGCGACCACGCCACCTACCACAAAAAGTACGACGCCCCACTGGAATCCGACATCGACGCGGTTGCCGGCACCGTCTCGGGATGGGTGCGCCGCTCGGCCGCCGTCGCCGACGTGGCCCTCGATGCCGCCGAAGCGATCGCCGCGAGCCGTGCCGGGTCGCAGATCGCCACGCTGATTTTGCCCGCCGACGCGTCTTGGTCGGACGGTGGCCACCCGGCACCGGTGCCCGGCGCGCCGCCGGCCGCGCAGCCGCAGCTGCCGTCCGAGATCGTCGAGGTGCTGACGTCGGGGGAACCGACGGTGATCATGGTGGGTGGCGACGCGACCCGGGCCCGCGGCCTTGCCGCGGCGGCCCGAATCGCCGAGGCGACCGGCGCGCGCCTGCTGTGCGAGACGTTCCCCACCCGGCTCGAGCGCGGCGCCGGCGTCCCGGCCGTCGAGCGGTTGGCGTACTTCGCCGAGGCCGCGTCGGCCCAGCTGGATGGCGCCAAGCATCTGGTGCTGGCCGGCGCCAAATCGCCGGTATCGTTTTTCGCCTACCCCAACATGCCCAGCGACCTGGTGCCGGCGGGCTGCGGGGTGCACGTGCTCGCCGAGTATGGCGGTGCCGCCGACGCATTGGTGGCATTGGCCGACCAGCTCGCACCCGGCACCGTGGCCCCGGTGGCCGCCGCGTCGCGCCCGCAGTTGCCGACCGGCGCGCTGACCTCCGCATCGGCGGCGGCTGTGATCGGGGCGCTGCTGCCCGAACGGGCGATCGTCGTCGACGAGTCGAACACCTCCGGGGTGTTGTTGGCGCAGTGCACCGCCGGAGCGCCCGCCCATGACTGGCTGACCCTGACCGGTGGGGCGATTGGTTACGGCATCCCCGCCGCCGTCGGCGCGGCGGTGGCGGCGCCGGACCGCCCGGTGCTCTGCCTGGAATCCGACGGCTCGGCGATGTACACGATCTCCGGACTGTGGACCCAGGCGCGCGAGAACCTGGACGTGACGACGGTGGTCTACGACAACAGCGCCTACGACATCCTGCGCATCGAGTTGCAACGCGTCGGCGCCGGGTCGGCGCCCGGGCCGAAGGCACTCGATCTGCTCGACTTATCGCGCCCGACAATGGATTTCGTCAAAATCGCCGAGGGCATGGGAGTGCCGGCGCGTCGGGTCACCACGGCCGAGGAATTCGCCGACGCGCTGCGCGCCGCCCTCGTCGAGCCCGGACCGCACCTGATCGATGCGGTGGTGCCCTCGATCACCGGCTAGACGGAGCTCGGATTACAGGGTTTGCGGCGGCTTTTCGCGACGAGCATCCGTTCCTCGGGCAAATCCGCAATGCACCGCAACAGGTTTGCCAACACCGCGGGCCGGGACAGAAATGGTGTGTGACCGCCGGCGAGTTCGACGATGTCGGCGGCGAACCGCTCGCGAGCGACCCGCCTGGACCACTCCGGCCGGACCACCCGATCGTCGGCACAAATCACGGAAGTGTATCTCGTCGAAGGAAATTCGGTCAGCGGGAATTTTACTTCGGCGGGTCGAGGCGACTGCGGCCGAAGCCGGTCAATCGCGCGCTCCGCGGTCACGTCATCAACGTCGGCGAACAGCAGCTTTCGGGCGAGGCTACGGTCGTCCCAGGTCTGCGCTCCCTGAACGTCCATCGTCGCGAGCGCGGCCATCCAGGCGAAGTCCGTCATGTCCGCTTCGGTCGCGAACTGTTCCTGCAGGCTCTGACCGATTGCAGGGGGGAAGGCACACAGATAGACCACGTGCCGAACCGGTCGCCGCGCCGCGACCAGTGCTGCCGTCGCGGCGTTCGTGGAATGTCCTACCACCACTACGTCGTCGTTGCAGCCGTCCAGTGCGGCGCACACCACGTCGGCATACGTGTCGAATGTCGCCGACCCGTCGGCCGACGGCAGGTCTATTGCCACCGCGTGGTGTCCGCAGTTGTCGATCAGCGGAGTCAACAGTTCCCAACACCAGGCGCCGAGCCAGCCGCCGTGTATCAACGCGAATGTCGTCATCGCGGTCTCCTGCCTACCGGTAGCCTGGAAAGCTATGCGGCACAGCTGATTTTACGCTTCCGTCAGATTGTCGGAACGTCGCGAGAAGTTGGCATCACGCGTTGTCAAAAATTGCTGTCGGGCTGGCTGGGCGCCCCCGCTGATCGGCATGGTTACCCGGCTGCGTTTCAGTAGCGGGCCAGCACGGGAAGGCGGCTGATCAGCCAGTCCATCATCGTGTTGAGGACCTCGACACCCGTCTCGAAACCGCCGTCGCGCACCTCGGCAGCCAACGCGACACCCCACTGTCCCGACGGCGTCGGCAGAATGCCGAATTGCCGGACCAAGTAGTCCCCGTTCGTCCCCGGTCCCCAACCCCCCTTTGCCGCAAAGCCGTTGGCGGCCAGCCCCCATCGGTGATCGGGGATGAGCTGCCCCATGATCTCGATCACCTCGGCCGCGCCGGGAATCGAGGACAACTCCGCGGCGAACCGGGCTTGCCGCTGCAACGTCCACTGCGTCTGGCCAAACGCGGTGAAACCACGCCGCAGGCGGCGTGATTCGACGACGGTGGCGGTGTCGCCGCCCTCGGCGACGACACCTTGCACCTTGCGTGCCGCGTCGGTCGGCTCGCCCAGCAACGACCACAGCTGATCGGAGGCGCGATTGTCGGATTCGCAGATGGCCTTGACGGCAAGGTCACGGGCAGTGAGCCAATCGCTGCGTAGTGCCGCGATCGCCAGCGGCACTTTGATTGTCGACCAGGCGACGCCGGACCACCACCTCCCCAGTGAAAAGGTGCGGTCCGGACGGGCCACCGCGACACCGATGTTGGCCGGCACCACGTCGGCGAGCTGCTCAAAGCTCGCCTCCAATGCAAGCTCCAGCGGCCGCGACGTCATCGGGCTATCGGGGAATCGGCCATACCCGATCATCGCAGTCGAGGCCTTCGGCCGCCAACTGGCGTTTAAGCACCTTGAACGTCACCGTCCGCGGTAGCTCCGGACTGATCCGGACGTACGACGGCCACTGTTTGGGTCCCAGGTCGGGTTGCCCGGCCAAAAAGCTCCGGAACCGTTCGGGATCGAACTCGGCCCCGGGGGTCAGCACCAACGCGGCCATCACTTGGTCGCCGACCACGGGATCGGGGATCGCATAGACGGCGACTTCGGCCGCGTCGGGATACCGCAGCAATACCCGCTCGATCGGCGCCGCACCCAGATTCTCGCCGTCGACCCGCATCCAATCACCAAGCCGCCCAGCAAAGTACACGTATCCGTCGTCATCGCGATAGGCAAGGTCACCGCTGTGATAGACCCCGCCGGCCATCCGCTCGGCTTCGGCCGCCGGGTCGTTGTAGTAGCCCTCGAATCGGCCCCGGCCGGCCGTGTTCACCAGCTCGCCGACCACGCCAACCGGGCAGGGTTTACCGGTCTCGGGGTCGACGATCTCGAGTCCCTCGGTCAGCGGCCCCAATGCCCCGGGCGGTGTGTCGGGAGTGCGCGCGATCGCGACCCCGCCCTCGGTCGAACCGAACCCATCCTGCACGACACATCCGAACCGGCGAGCGAACCGTTCGATGTCCGCGGGAACCCCCTCGTTGCCGTACACCGCCCGCAACGGATTGTCGGCATCGTCGGGCCGTTCTGGCGTGGCCAGCACGTAGGACAGCGGCTTGCCCACATAGTTGGCGTAGGTGGCGCCGTAGCGGCGGACGTCGACCAAGAAATTCGACGCGGAAAACTTGCGCCGCAAGGCCATTGAACCCTGACATGCCGCGGCCACCGCCCAGCCCACCAGCACCGCGTTGGAGTGAAACAACGGCATCGACACATAACAGATGTCGTCAGCACCGAGGTCGAAGCGTTGCGCCATGGTCAATCCGGCGATCGCGACCTTGCCGTGGCTGCACTTGACCGCCTTGGGCTCACCGCTGGTACCCGACGTGAAGATCAGCATGAACAGGTCGTCGGCCGACGCGGTCTGAAACGCCGGCTCGGCGTCGCGATGCGCCTCGACCGCATCGGCCCAGGCGGCCGAGTCGACATTCAGGTGCGGGAAGTTGCCAAGTGGCACAGCCGATTTCGTGTCGGCCAGCACCAGCTGGCAGTCGGCCTTGGCGATGTCCTTGGCCAGCGCCGCACCTCGCCGCACCGGGTTGAGGCCGACCGGCACGATGCCCGACATTCCGGCGGCCACCAGCATCGCCGAAAACAGCGGCGTGTTCTCCAGCAGCACGCCGACGTGCGGAGGAAGGGCCGGGTCGAGCCGCGCGCGCAGCGCCGCCGCAATCGCGGCCCCGTGGCGCAGGTGGTCGCGCCAGCTGGTGAACGAATCCTCGAAATAGACGCCCCGATCGCCGATTTCAGCCAGCGGCGCCAGCAGTTTGGTGACCGTCGGGTTAGCCGGAATCACCGGGGTCAACACGCCCGCCCCATTGGCCGGCTGCCTGGACCGCATCGTCGCCAGGCGGCTAGGCAGGGGTTTCCGCCAGCTCGCGGCCGATTCGGCGCAGCTGACCCGTGGCCCCGCCCAGGGCGAACTCAATTTCCTTGGCTGCCAAGAAGTAGCGGTGCGCCGGGTGATCGGTGTCGACGCCGACGCCGCCGTGGACATGCACGATAGTGTGCGCGACCCGGTGGCCCGCGTCGGCGGCCCAGAACGCCGCGCTGGCCACGTCGAGCTCGGCGGGAATGTCTTCCGAAACCTTCCAGGCCGCCTGGGTGAGCGTCAGGCGCAAGCCCTTGACGTCGATGTAGCCGTCCGCCAGCCGCTGCGACACGGCTTGGAAGCTGCCGATCGGGCGGTCGAATTGTTCACGCTCGCGGGCGTATTCGGCCGTCATCCGCAAGCCGCGGTCGAGCACCCCCAGCTGATATGCGGTGCGGCCCAAGGTCCCCAGCGTGCCCAGCCACGCCACGACCTCCCCCCCGCCGACCCGCCGCGCTTCGGTCACCGCGACACCGTCGAGCCCCAAGTGGGCGACGCTGCCCAGGCCGGTGGTGACCAACGGGGTCACGCGCACACCCGGGTCGTCGGCGGCGACCAGGAAAACGGCTGTGCCGGACTCGGTTTCGGCGGGCACGAGGAATGCGTCCGCGACGGTGCCGAAACCGACCTGCGTGCGGGTTCCGGTCAGCTGATAACCGGCGGCCGAGGGGGTGCCCTGTACCGGCCCGTCGCCCATCTCGCCGTCGAGGGCCACGGTCAGGATCGTCTCGCCCTTGACGGCCGGAACCCCCCAAGCCTGCTGCAGCTCCTCGGAGCCGAACCGGGCCAACACACCGGCGCCGAGCACCACCGACTCGAGGTAGGGCACGGCGGCCAGTTGGCGGCCGAGTGCGACCAGGATCGCGACCTGCTCAAGCGCTCCGAATCCATCACCGCCCAGCACCGACGCCGATGCGCTGGTGAGGATGTCGGCCTCGATCAGCTTCTGCCAGAGGCCCCGGTCGAACCGGTGCTCCAGGGAGTCCAATTCTCGCTGATGCTCCGGCGTGCACACCGAGTCCACGATCGTGTCGACCAGGCCGCCGAGGTCTTGGGCTGCTTCGGTTGTTGTGAAGTCCATCGATATCCCTTTCCAGGGCTCAGCGGTTTCGGGGCAGGCCGAGGGCGACCATGCCGATGATGTCGCGCTGCACCTCGTTGGTGCCGCCGCCGAAAGTCAGGATCAGGCAGGCCCGGTGCATCCGCTCGACCCGGCCGGCCAGCTTCGCGCCCGGCGAATCCTGGCGCAGGGTCGCCGCGGTGCCCAGCACCTCCATCAGCAACCGGTAGGCCTCGGTGGCCAGCTCGGTGCCGTACACCTTGGCCGCCGACGCGTCCGCGGGGTTCAGCGCCTCGCCAGCCGAGGAAGCCAGCTCCCAGTTGATCAGCTTGAGCACCTCGGCCTTGGCGTGCACCCGCGCCAGGTTCAGCTGCACCCACTCCGAGTCGATCAGCCGTGTCCCGCCGGAGTCCTTGGTGTTCTGCGCCCATTCCCGAACCTCGCGCAGCGCGAGGAAAATCGGTTGCGGCGACACCAGCGCGACCCGCTCGTGGTTGAGCTGATTGGTCACCAGCTTCCAGCCGCCGTTCTCTTCGCCGATCAGGTTGCTCACCGGAACGCGCACATCGGAGTAGTAGGTGGCGCTGGTGTCCACGCCAGCCATGGTGTGCACCGGCGTCCAGGAGAAACCTTCGGCTGTGGTGGGCACGACCAACATCGAGATACCCCGGTGCTTTTTGGCCTCGGGGTTGGTGCGCACCGCCAGCCAGACCCAGTCCGCGTAGGCGATCAGGCTGGTCCACATCTTCTGGCCGTTGATGACGTAGTCGTCACCGTCGCGGACAGCGGTAGTGCGCAGGTTGGCCAGGTCGGTGCCGGCGCCGGGCTCGGAGTAGCCGATCGAGAAGTGCAGCTCTCCGGCGGCGATCTTGGGCAGGAAGAACTTCTTCTGTTCCTCGGTGCCGAACGCCATGATCGTCGGCGCCACGCTGTTGATCGTCAGGAACGGCACCGGCACGCCGGCGATCGCGGCCTCGTCGGTGAAGATCAGCGAGTCCATCGGGGAACGGTCCTGGCCGCCGTACTCCTTGGGCCAGTTCAGAGTGAGCCACCCGTCCTTGCCCATCTGCGCGACGGTGTCTCGGTAGGCGGTGCCCGTCCCGACCTCACCCTGGGTCGAGGTCAGCGCCTCCCGACGCTCGGGTGTCATGAGCCTGGTGAAGTACGACCGCAGCTCGCGACGCAGCTCCTCCTGTTCAGGGGTGTAACTGATGCGCATTCCAGCCAGTCCTTTGGTTAACGTGACACGCTGTGACTCGACCAACGGCTACCCGTTCGTCTTCGGAGGTTGTAACACGTTCTAGTCTTGGAATCCAGCCACCGTTTCCTCAGGCGTTCGCGAGCCCTATGGTGGAGCTACGTTCTGAGGGGCCATAGGGCCGGATCCCTGGCTAGCTTCAAGGAGGATGCCGTGCGGGTGATCGTCGATCGTGATCGGTGCGAAGGTAACGCCGTGTGCTTGGGAATCGCGCCGGATATCTTCGACCTGGACGATGAGGACTACGCCGTCGTGAAGACCGATCCAATTCCGTCGGAGCAGGAAGATCTCGCCGAGCAGGCGATCGCCGAGTGTCCGCGCGCGGCGCTGCTGCGCGAGGACTGACGCGAGGACCCCGAAACTAGAGGTATTCATAAATTGAGTAGCAGCACGAACGCGATCGATCTCTCCGGAAAGGTCGCGGTGGTTACCGGCGCGGCCGCTGGGCTGGGGCGGGCCGAGGCCCTGGGCCTGGCCCGGCTCGGTGCGACGGTTGTCGTCAACGACATCGCGACCGCACTGGACGCCTCCGACGTCATCGACGAAATCAGCTCGGCGGGGGCCAAGGCCATCGCGGTCGCCGGCGACATCAGTCAGCGCGCCACCGCCGACGAGCTGGTGTCCACCGCCGACGGGCTGGGTGGGCTGGACATCGTGGTGAACAACGCCGGCATCACCCGCGACCGGATGCTGTTCAACATGTCTGACGAGGAATGGGATCAGGTCATCGCCGTGCATCTGCGCGGCCATTTCCTGCTCACCCGCAACGCCGCGACCTACTGGCGCGGCAAAGCCAAAGACGCGGGCGGTTCGATCTTCGGGCGCATCGTCAACACCGCCTCGGAGGCTGGGCTGGTCGGTCCGGTGGGGCAGGCCAACTACGGCGCCGCAAAGGCGGGCATCATCTCCCTGACCCTGACCGCCGCCCGCGCGCTGGGCCGCTACGGAGTGTGCGCCAACGCCATCTGCCCCCGGGCCCGGACCGCGATGACTGCCGACGTGTTCGGCAGCGCGCCGGAAATAGAAGAAGGCGGCATCGACCCGTTGTCGCCCGAGCACGTGGTGAAACTCGTGCAGTTCCTGTCGTCGCCCGCGGCCGCGGAGGTCAACGGCCAGGTCTTCATCGTCTACGGCCCGCAAGTGACCTTGGTCTCAGCGCCAACGGCCGAGCATCGCTTCGTCGCCGACGGTGCCGCCTGGGACCCTGCTCAACTCACCAGCACCTTGCAGTACTACTTTGCTGGTCGCGACCCCGAACGTAACTTTTCCGCGACCGCTTTAATGGAGCAATAGCGGCATAATGGGGTTTCTCCGGGGGCGGAATCCTTTAGTAGAACGTGTGTCAGATTAGTACGGCCCTTAGGCCTCTGACCAGGAGAAATTGACGCAGTCGGCAGTTGAACCTGTTCATTGACAACGGTGATCTTCCTCTGAGTTAATATGATCCGGCTCACACGGAGCCGGGTGCGACCGAAGACAAAGCAAAGGCGACGCACAGGCTTCGCCGTGAGCAGCAAAGGGGGGAGTCGAGTTGATCCCACAACTCGCGGTCCCGGCCCGTGCTGTCGGCGGGTTCTTCGAGATGATGATCGACACCGCCCGGGCAAGCTTCCGTCGGCCCTTTCAGTTCCGCGAGTTCCTCGATCAGACGTGGATGATCGCCCGCGTGTCGCTGGTCCCGACGCTGCTGGTTTCCATCCCCTTCACCGTGCTGGTGGCCTTCACCCTCAATATCCTGTTGCGTGAAATCGGCGCGGCCGACTTGTCCGGCGCCGGGACGGCCTTCGGCACCATCACCCAGCTGGGACCGGTGGTCACCGTGCTCGTCGTCGCGGGGGCCGGCGCCACCGCGATCTGTGCCGATTTGGGTGCTCGCACCATCCGCGAGGAAATCGACGCGATGCGGGTGCTGGGCATCGACCCGATCCACCGGCTGGTGGTTCCGCGCGTTTTGGCGTCGACCGTTGTCGCACTGCTGCTGAACGGTTTGGTGTGTGCGATCGGTTTATCGGGTGGCTATGTCTTCTCCGTCTTTCTCCAGGGTGTCAACCCCGGTGCGTTCATCAACGGCCTGACCGTGTTGACCGGACTACGGGAGTTGGTGCTCGCCGAGGTGAAGGCGCTGCTGTTCGGCGTGATGGCCGGCCTTGTCGGGTGTTACCGCGGCCTCACCGTCAAGGGCGGGCCCAAGGGAGTCGGTAATGCCGTCAACGAAACGGTCGTCTACGCGTTCATCTGCCTGTTCGTCATCAACGTGGTGATGACCGCGATCGGCGTGCGGTTCTCGACCAAATGATGAGGCGAGTGAGCACCCGATGAGCTATGACCTCACCTACCGGTTCCGCACCTTCGCGGCCCGGTTGCAGGGCCCGGTCGACGACTTCGGCGAGCAGGCGCTGTTCTACGGGCAGACCATGCGCTATGTCCCCAACGCGCTGACCCGGTACCGCAAGGAGACGATCCGGCTCGTCGCCGAGATGACGCTGGGTGCGGGAGCGCTGGTGATGATCGGGGGCACGGTCGGCGTCGCCGCGTTTTTGACGCTGGCCTCCGGTGGCGTGATCGCCGTCCAGGGCTACTCGTCGTTGGGCAACATCGGCATCGAGGCGCTGACCGGTTTCCTGTCCGCGTTCCTGAACGTGCGCGTTGTCGCACCGGTGATCGCGGGGATCGCGCTGGCCGCGACGATCGGCGCCGGCGCGACCGCCCAGCTGGGGGCGATGCGGGTGTCGGAGGAAATCGACGCCGTGGAATGCATGGCGGTGCACTCGGTGTCCTACCTGGTCTCGACTCGCCTGATCGCCGGGCTGGTGGCGATCGTCCCGCTCTACTCCCTGTCGGTGCTCGCCGCGTTCTTCGCGGCGCGTTTCACCACGGTCTTCATCAACGGCCAGTCGGCCGGCCTGTACGACCATTACTTCAATACCTTTCTGATCCCGTCGGACCTGTTGTGGTCGTTCTTGCAGGCCATCGTCATGTCGATCGCGGTGATGCTGGTGCACACCTATTACGGCTACAACGCCAGCGGCGGGCCGGTCGGCGTGGGCATCGCGGTCGGGCAGGCGGTGCGTACGTCGCTGATCGTGGTCGTCGTCATTACCTTGTTCATCTCGCTGGCCGTCTACGGCGCGTCCGGTAACTTCAACCTCTCCGGGTAAGGGGACCGCTTCGATCTATGGCAGATACCGATCCACGACGCACGACGGTACGGCTGGCAGCGGCGCTGCTGGCCAGTTTGTTGGTGGCGTTCTCGGTGCTGACCTACCTCTCCTACACCGCGGCGTTCGCCTCGGTTGACACGGTCACCGTCGCCACTCCGCGGGCGGGTCTGGTGATGGACAAGGGCGCCAAGGTGAAATACCGCGGCATCCAGATCGGCAAGGTCACCGACATCAGCTACGGCGACGATCAGGCGCGGCTGACGCTGGCCATCAACAGCGACGACATGCACTTCGTGCCGTCCAACGCGGCGGTGCACATCGGGGGCAACACCATCTTCGGTGCCAAGTCGGTCGAATTCGTTCCGCCCAAAACGCCGTCGCCGATCTCCCTGCGGCCCAATGCGCATGTCGAAGCCTCGGCGGTGCAACTGGAGGTCAACACGTTGTTCCAGTCGCTGATCGACCTGCTGCACAAGGTCGATCCGGTCGAACTGAACGGCACACTGAGCGCTTTCGCTGAGGGCCTGCGCGGCCATGGCGACGACCTGGGCGCGCTGCTGTCGGTCCTGAACACCCTTACCGCACAAGCGAATCCGAAACTGTCCACCCTGCAGGACGACTTTCGCAAGACCGCCGCCGTCACCGGCGTCTACGCCGACGCAGCACCGGACCTGAACACGATCTTCGACAACCTGCCCACCATCAACAAGACCGTCGTCGACCAACAGAAAAACCTCAACGACACACTGTTGGCGACGATCGGACTGTCCAACAACGCCTATGACACGTTGGCGCCGGCCGAGCAGGATTTGATCGCCGCCATCAACCGGCTGCGGGCACCGGTCAAGGTGGCCGCCGACTACTCGCCCGAACTCGGTTGCCTGTTTGCCGGTATCGAGCGCGGCATCAAGGAATTCGCCCCGCTGCTGGGTGTTCGCAAGGCAGGTCTGTTCACGTCGTCGAGCTTCGTATTGGGCGCACCGGCGTACACCTACCCCGAGTCGCTGCCGATCGTCAACGCCTCCGGTGGGCCCAATTGCCGTGGGCTACCCGACATTCCGACCAAGCAGAACGGTGGATCGTTCTACCGGGCGCCGTTCCTGGTCACCGACAACGCCAACATCCCGTACGAGCCGTTCACCGAACTCCAGGTCGACGCGCCCTCGACGCTGCAGTTCCTGTTCCACGGTGCCTTCGCCGAACGGGACGACTTTTAATGGCGGGTTCGGAAATGCCGTCGCACCGGTCGATGGTGATCAAGGTCAGCATCTTCGCCGCCACGATGCTGCTGGTCGCCGCTGGCCTGGTGGTGGTCTTCGGCGACTTCCGGTTCGGCGATGAAAACAGCTACCACGCAACGTTTATCGACGCGTCGCGGTTGAAGGCCGGCCAGAAGGTGCGGATTTCCGGGGTGCCGGTCGGGTCGGTGACCGGCATCAAACTCAACTCCGACAACACCGTCGACGTCGGATTCGAAATCGACAGCCGCTACACGCTGTACTCGTCGACCCGCGCGGTGATCCGCTACGAAAACCTGGTTGGCGACCGGTTTTTGGAGATCACCTCGGGCCCCGGGGAACTGCGCAAGTTGCCGCCCGGCGGGACGATCAATGCCCAACACACCCAACCGGCGCTGGACCTCGACGCGTTGCTGGGCGGACTCAAGCCGGTGCTCAAGGGTCTCGACGCGGACAAGGTCAACACGATCAGCAGCGCGGTGATCGAGTTGTTACAGGGTCAAGGGGGGGCATTGTCGGATGTGCTGGCCAACACCAGTGCCTTCTCGACGGCACTGGGCCAGCGCGATCAGCTCATCGGTGACACGATCACCAACCTGAACACGGTGCTGGGCACCATCGATCAAAAGAGCGCCCAATTCTCGGCCAGCGTGGACCAGCTGCAACAACTGATCACCGGGCTGGCCAAAAACAAAGATTCGATCGCCGGCGCCATTCCGCCGCTGGCGTCGACCACGACGGATCTGACCGAGCTGCTGGCGAAGTCACGTCGGCCGCTGCAGGGCATCCTGGAAAATACCCGCCCACTGGCCACCGAGCTCGACAAGCGTAAGGCCGAGGTCAACAACGACATTGAGCAATTGGGCGAGGACTATCTGCGGCTTGCCGCACTCGGTGCCTACGGATCGTTCTTCAACATCTACTTCTGCTCCGTGACCATCAAGATCAACGGACCGGCCGGCAGCGACATTCTGCTGCCCCTCGGTGGTCAGGTGGATCCCAGCCAGGGGAGGTGCGCCTTTGTCAAGTAACACGCCAAGTAACACGCCAAGTAACCCGTCTAATGGCCCGAAACGGGAACGTGATCCCCTGCGCACCGGGGTGTTCGGCGTCGTGCTGGTGGTCTGTGTTGTGCTGCTCGCCTTCGGCTATGCCAGCTTGCCGTTCTACCCGCAGGGCAAGATGTACGACGCCTACTTCAGCGATGCCGGCGGGATCACACCCGGTAACTCGGTCTACGTCTCCGGTGTCAAAGTCGGCAAGGTGCAGGACGTCGGTCTGGCCGGCGACAGCGCCAAGGTGACGTTCTCGGTGGATCGCCACATCGCCGTGGGCGACCAGTCGTTGGCCGCGATCCGCACCGACACCATCCTCGGCGAGCGCTCGATCGCGGTCACCCCGGCGGGTCATGGCAAGGCCACCAGCATTCCACGCAGCCGCACGACCACGCCGTACACGCTGGCCGGTGCCCTCGAAGATCTCGGCCAGAATGCGAACAACTTGGACAAGCCGCAATTCGAGCGGGCGTTGAACGTGCTCACCGACACACTGCAGGACGCCACCCCCGAATTGCGCGGCGCGCTGGACGGGGTCACCTCGTTGTCGCGCACCCTGAACCGTCGCGACGAGGCACTGCAAAACCTGCTGGCGCACGCGAAGTCGGTGACCGCGGCGCTGTCCGACCGGGCCAACCAGGTCAACCAACTGGTGAACGACGGCAATGAGTTGTTCGCCGCGCTCGATGAGCGTCGAGGTGCACTGGCGCAACTGATCTCGGGGATCAGCGGTTTGTCGGCGCAGATTTCCGGTTTCGTCGCCGACAACCGCAAAGAATTCGGCCCGGCGCTGAGCAAGCTCAACGACGTGTTGAGCAATCTCAACGAACGCCGCGACTACATCACCGAGGCGCTCAAGCGGCTGCCCACTTACGCAACCGAACTCGGCGAGGTGGTGGGCTCGGGGCCCGGATTCAACGTCAACGTCTACGGGGTGATCCCGGCGCCGCTGCTGGCCGCGATGTTCGACTTCTTCTATCAACCGGGGAAGTTGCCGGCCAGCCTGTCGGACTACCTGCGCGGGCTTATTCAGGAGCGCTGGATCATCAGGCCGAAGTCACCATGATGCAGAGATGGTCTTCATGAGCAGGCTCACCCGCAGCCGAGGGCTGCGCTACTTCACCATCATCGCGCTGGTCGCGGTGCTGGTGGGTGGCGTGTATGTGCTGACGTCACAAGCGAATAACCGCACCATCGTCGGCTACTTCACGTCCGCGGTCGGGCTGTATCCCGGTGACCAGGTACGCATCCTCGGGGTCCCGGTGGGCACGATCGACTCGATCGAACCCCGGCCGTCCGACGTCAAGATCACGATGACGGTGCCCAAGGACGTGAAGATCCCGAAGGATGCGCGGGCGGTCGTCATGTCACCCAATCTGGTTGCGGCGCGCTTCATTCAGATCGCGCCGGCCTACACCGGCGGGGCGGTGCTGCCCGACGGCGGCAGCATCGACCTCAACCGCACCGCGGTGCCGGTGGAGTGGGACGAGGTAAAGGAAGCGTTGACTCAGCTGTCGGTTTCGCTGGGTCCGACCAGCGGTTCCATGCAGGGGCCGCTGGGCGCGGCGATCAACCAGGCCGCCAACACGTTCGACGGCAAGGGCGAATCGTTCCACAACGCGCTGCGGGAGCTTTCGCAAGTCGCCGGGCGACTGGGAGACTCGCGCAACGACATCTTCGGCACGGTCAAAAATCTGCAGATTCTGGTCAACGCGTTGTCGGAGAGCAACGAGCAGATCGTGCAGTTCGCCGGTAACGTCGCGTCGGTCTCCCAGGTGCTCGCCGATAGCTCGCGACACCTGGACAACACCCTGGGCACCCTCAATCAGGCGCTGTCCGACATCCGCGGCTTCCTGCACGAAAACAACTCGACACTGATCGACACCGTCAACCAGCTCAACGATTTCAGCAAGACGTTGAGCGACCAAAGCGACAACATCGAACAGGTGCTGCACGTCGCGGGGCCCGGTATCGCCAACTTCTACAACATCTATGACCCGGCGCAGGGCACGCTCAACGGCCTGTTGTCGATCCCCGAGTTCGCCAACCCGGTCCAGTTCATCTGCGGTGGGTCCTTCGAAACCGCCGGCGGCCCAAGGGCTCCCGATTACTACCGGCGCGCGGAGCTGTGCCGCGAGCGGCTGGGGCCGGTGCTGCGCCGGCTGGCAGTGAACTACCCGCCGATCATGTTCCACCCGCTCAACACCATCACGGCGTACAAGGGGCAGATCATCTACGACACCCCCGAGACGCAAGCCAAGGCGCAGACCCCGATCCCGGAGCTGACCTGGGTGCCGGCCAAGGGCGCGGCGCCTGGCCCCACGCAGAATCCGGCCGACCTGCAGGCACTGTTGGTGCCGACGGCCCCGCAGGCCGCCGCGCCGCCGGGTGCTCCGGCTCCGGCGAACGGACCCGGACCGGGCCCGGGTGCCGGTTCGGCGTTCGGTCCGCTGCCCGGTCCCGCCCCCACCCCCGCACCTTCGGCGGGCCTGCAGGACGGTCAGGGGTCGGGCGGATGAGGCGAATCTTGTTGCGCGGCGGCGCCTTGGTGACGGGCAGCGTATTGCTGGCCGGGTGCCAATTCGATGGCCTGAACTCCATCGCGATGCCCGGGACCGCCGGCCACGGCAGCGGCGCCTTTACGGTCACCGTCGAGATGGCCGACGTGGCGACGCTGCCGCAGAACTCTCCGGTGATGATCGACGATGTCACCGTCGGCAGTGTCTCCGGTATCTCAGCCGAGCAGCGCAGCGACGGATCCTTCTACGCCGCAGTGAAATTGGCGTTGGACAAGAATGTCGTCCTGCCGGCGAACGCGACCGCGACCGTCGCGCAGACATCGCTGCTGGGTTCGCTGCACATCGATCTGGCCCCGCCGAAGGGCAAGCCGGCGACCGGCCGGCTGGCCAACGGATCCAAGATCGCCGAATCCAACACGGGTCGCTTTCCCACCACCGAAGAGGTGTTCTCCGCGCTCGGTGTCGTGGTCAACAAGGGCAATCTTGGTGCCCTGGAAGAGATTACGGACGAGACCTACCAGGCGGTGGCCGGCAGGCAGGACCAGTTCCAGGGCCTGCTCCCCAGGCTCGCGGAGCTGACGTCGGGACTGAGCCGGCAGGTCGGTGACATCATCGACGCGATCGACGGCCTGAACAGGTTCTCCGCGACGCTGGCCCGCGACAAGGACAACCTGAGCCGGACGCTGGACACTTTGCCGGAGGCGTTGCGGGTGCTCAACAAGAATCGGGCCCACATCGTCGAGGCATTCGGCGCGCTGAAAAAACTGGCGACGGTCACCTCACACGTGCTGTCGAAGACCAAGACCGACTTCGCCGAGGACCTCAAGGGCCTGTACTCGGTCGTCAAGGCGCTCAACGACAACCGGAAGAACTTCGTCACCTCGCTGCAGCTGCTGCTGACCTTCCCGTTCCCGAACTTCGGCATCAAGCAAGCCGTGCGTGGCGACTACCTCAACGTGTTCACCACCTTCGACCTCACCTTGCGGCGGCTGGGTGAAACATTCTTCACCACTGCCTATTTCGACCCGAACATGGCGCACATGTCCGAGATCCTCAATCCGCCCGACTTCTTGATCGGTGAATTGGCCAACCTGAGCGGACAGGCCGCCGACCCGTTCAAGATCCCGCCCGGCACGGCAGCGCAGTAGGGGCGGCGTAGATGATCGACAGACTCACCCGGATTCAGTTGTGGATATTCGCCGTGATCACGGTGATCACGCTGACCGTCATGGCGATCTTCTATCTGCGGCTGCCCGCCACGTTCGGCCTCGGAACGTACGAGGTGAGTGCGGACTTCGTCGCGGGTGGCGGCCTGTACAAGAGCGCCAACGTCACATACCGCGGCGTCGCCGTCGGCCGGGTGGACGCGGTGGGGTTGAACCCCAGCGGCGTCACCGCCCGGATGCGGCTCAACAGCGGCACGCCCATCCCGTCCAACGTCGTCGCCACGGTGAAGAGCGTGTCCGCCGTGGGTGAGCAGTACATCGATCTGGTGCCACCGAGCAAGCCCGCGACGACCAAATTGCACGACGGCTCTCGGATCGATCGGGCCAACACCCGCATCGGCCAAGACGTCTCCGACCTGTTGAAGCGGGCCGAGACGCTGGTCAACAGTCTCGGCGACACCAGGCTGCGGGAGTTGCTGCACGAGACGTTCCAGGCGGCTAACGGGTCGGGGCCGGAATTGGCCCGGCTGCTCGAATCGGCGCGATTGCTGGTGGACGAGGCCAATGCCGACTATCCGCAGGTGTCACAGCTGATCGATCAGGCCGGCCCGCTGCTGGAGTCTCAGATTCGCGCCGGTGCCGACATCAAATCGCTGTCCGACGGGTTGGCCCGGTTCACCTCCGAAGTGCGTCGAGCCGACCCGCAGCTGCGCTCGACGTTGGCGACCGCGCCGGGCGCGACCGACGAAGCCAGCACGGCGTTTTCCGGCATTCGCCCGTCGTTTCCCGCGCTGGCCGCCAACCTGGCCAACCTGGGCCGAGTGGGCGTGATCTACCACAAGTCGATCGAACAACTCCTGGTGGTGTTGCCCGCACTGTTCGCGGCGATCGCCACGGCCGCGGGCGGCGCGCCCCAGGACGAGGGCGCCAAGCTGGACTTCAAGCTCGACCTCAACGACCCGCCCCCGTGCGCCGTCGGCTTCCTGCCCCCACCGCTGATGCGCACCCCCGCCGACGAGACGCTGCGCGAGCTCCCGAGCGATTTATACTGCAAGGTTGCCCAAAACGACCCCAGCACGGTCCGGGGCGCGCGCAACTATCCGTGCCAGGAGTTTCCCGGCAAGCGGGCTCCGACCATTCAGCTGTGCCGCGACCCGAAGGGTTATGTGCCGGTGGGCCGTAACCCGTGGCGCGGTCCGCCGGTGCCGTACAACACCCCGCAGACCAACGGGCTGAACACGTTGCCGCCCAACAAATTTCCTTACATTCCGCCGGAGGCAGAGCCGGACCCTGGCACACCGATCGTCGGCCCACCGCCGCCGGGCGTGGTGCCGGGGCCGGGGCCGCTGCCCAACCACCAGCCGGCCTACTCGCCGCCGCCACCCAACGACAACGGTCCGCCGCCGCCGTTCACGTCGTGGCAACCGCCCGGCGTGCCCCCGGTCCCGCCGCAACTCCCGTATCCGAAGTGGCTGCCCCCACCGGCGCCGGCACCCGGGGCAGGCCCGCAGGCCAGTGGGCCCGCGTACACCACCTATGACCCGGATACCGGCGCCTTTAGGGATCCGGCAGGAGGGACTGGTATTTTCGCGGCCGGCGGAAACACGTCCAAAGCCGAGAACTGGGTGGACCTGATGCTTGATCCGAGGCCGATGTAGTGGCTTCTCCGACACCACGGGTGCGTCGGCGGGCGTCGCGGGCGGCGGGGCCGGCGAAGGTCGAGCAGCCGGACGCGGCCGCCACGGTTGCGGTCGACGCGCCCGCCGAGCCGAAGAAGCAAACCCCGAGACGCGCCGGGACGCTCAAGACGGTCAAGCCGCCGCCGCGGCGCAGGCCGAATCGCGTCCTGGTCGGCTGGATCTCGTTCGCGGCCGCGTTGCTGGCGATCGGCTCGCTGGCCGCCGGCGTGGCCGTGCTCGTCATTCAACAGCGGCACGCCCAGGCGGCGCAGGACCGCGATCAGCGCTTCGTCGATACCGCCACCCAGACCGTCGTCAACATGTTCAGCTACAAACAGGACAACATCGACGAGAGCGTGAATCGGTTCTACAACGGCACCAGCGGTCCGTTGCGCGGCATGCTCGGTGCCAACAACAACATCGAAAACCTGAAGGCCTTGTTCCGCTCGACGAACGCGACGTCGGAGGCGGTGATCAACGGCGCGGCGCTGGAAGGCATTGACACCGTGACCGATAACGCGTCGGTGCTGGTGTCGGTGCGGGTCACGGTGGCCGACATCGACGGCGTCCACAAGCCGTCCCTGCCGTACCGGCTACGCGTCATCGTGCACGAGGATGAGCAGGGCCACATGACGGGCTACGACCTGAAGTATCCCGACGGGGGCAACTGATGCGGTTGCGGCGCTGGCTGATCACCGCATCGGTGTACCTGGCGATCGCGGCCGTTGTCGGATTGTCCGCGGCGGCCGGCTGGTTCTACTGGGACCGGGTGCAGACGCGTGGCGAGCAAGCCGCCCGGGCGGTGCTGCCGGAGTTGGCGGCCAGGGAAGTTCCCGCGGTGTTCGCCTACGACTACCAGACCGTCGAACGCAGTCTCGCTGCCGCGTATCCACTGCTGACGCCCGCCTACCGCCAGGAGTTCCAGAAGAGCGCCAACGCGCAGATCATCCCGGAAGCCAAGAAGCGCGAGGTGGTCGTTCAGGCCAATGTCGTTGGTGTGGGCGTGATGTCGGCCAAGCGCGATTCCGCCTCGGTGATGGTTTACATGAACCGCACCGTGACCGACAAGTCACGGCAGCCGCTCTACGACGGCAGCCGCTTGCGGGTGGACTTCCAGCGGATCGGCAACAGGTGGCTGATCAACTACATCACCCCGATCTGAGCCATCGCACTCAGTAGCACATCGCAATACCGTTGCAGTACAACGGATAACGTTGGATGGGGCTGGGCGGTGGCCCGGTCATCTGCAGCGAGAACGGTTGCTTTTGCATCGACGGCTGCAACCCGCAGACGGCGCCGTGCATGACGGTGTGGGTTCCGCTCATGGTCTCATCGCTGAACGACCACGTCTCGGTGGTGGGAGCGGTGCCACCACCCGGACACGCGACACCGTCGGGTTTGTCGACCTTGAAAGTCCACAGCATGCTGGACATCCGGGCCCGGCCGCTGAAGTTTTGCAACTTGTCCGCGGCGCTGATCTTTTCGTCGGTGAAGCTGACGACGTTGAGCGCGCATTGCATGGCGAACACGATCGGGTCGGAATAGTCGTTCATGTTCCGCGTCCCGGACGGCTGATCGCACAGTGCCGTGATGGTCCAGGTGACCCCCGAGACCCCGGCCTCGCTGTAGGTGTAGTTGCCATCCGCGGGTGGTCCGAGCGCGTGCGCCGGATTCCCCGATTCCAGGGCGACGGCGATCGCCACCGCAGAGACGACGCCGACCGCGGCGGCCAGTATCCGGCGGACCTGCACGATCCCTCCCTTCACGCCCTCCCGTCGCACCGTTGCCGGCACGCTGCATCGAGTATCACAGCGTTTCGGCGCCAACACCATGGGCCGGCCGCCGCTAGTTGGTTTCCGGTGGATTCGCCTCGGTGAGCGCATCGAGAAATGACCGCGCCCACCGGTCCACGTCGTGGGCCAGCACCTGGCGCCGCAACGAGCGCATCCGGCGGCGTCCCTCTTCGACCGTCTGATTGAGGGCGGCCTCGATCATGTCCTTGACCCCTTCGAGGTCGTGCGGGTTGACCAGGTACGCCTGCCGCAATTCGGCTGCGGCACCGGTGAATTCGGAGAGCACGAGAGCGCCGCCGAGGTCGTTCCGGCAGGCGACGTACTCCTTGGCCACCAAGTTCATGCCGTCGCGCAGGGGCGTGACCAACATGACGTCGGCCGCCACGAAAAACGCGATCAGTTCGTCGCGCGGGACTGGGCGGTGAATGTAGTGCACCACCGCATGACCGACCTCGGCGTACTCGCCGTTGATGTGGCCGACTTGGCGCTCGATGTCGTTGCGCAGCAAGCGATAACTGTCCACCCGCTCGCGGCTCGGGGTCGCCAACTGGATCAGCACGGTGTCATCGCGTTTGGCACGGCCCTCGGCGAGCAACTCCGAAAAGGCCTTCAGCCGAACGTCGATGCCCTTGGTGTAGTCCAGCCGGTCCACACCGAGCATGATCTTGCGCGGATTGCCCAACTCGGTTCGGATCTCGCGGGCCCGGCGCCGGACGTTGCGTCCGCGGGCGGCCTGATCGAGTGACCCCGAGTCGATCGAGATGGGAAACGCGCCCACCCGGATCCTGCGGTGACCCACCTCCACCTCGCCGAATCGGGAGCGTACCCCCACGGCTCCACGCGATGTGTTGGCGCCGATCAGGCGCCGGGACAAGATCAGGAAGTTCTGGGCGCCGCCGACCAAATGGAAGCCCACCAAATCGGCTCCGAGCAGGCCCTCGACGATCTCCGTGCGCCAGGGCAGCTGCATGAACAGCTCCACCGGCGGGAACGGGATGTGCAGAAAGAAGCCGATGGTCAGATCCGGGCGCAGCTCGCGCAGCATCTTCGGGACGAGTTGCAGCTGGTAGTCCTGCACCCACACGGTGGCGCCCCGGGCGGCCGCTCGCGACGCGGCTGCGGCGAAGCGACGGTTGACATCGACGTATCGCTCCCACCATTCGCGGTGGTAGATGGGCTTGACGATGACGTCGTGGTACAGCGGCCACAGGGTGGCATTGGAGAAACCCTCGTAGTATTCCGCCACGTCATCGGCGGACAGCCGCACCGGGTGCAGCTGCAGGTCGTCCTGCTCGATGGGCTCCTCACCGACGTCGGCCTCGTCGTCGGTGATGCCCGGCCAGCCAACCCAGGCGCCGCTACGGCGGCGCAGCAACGGCTCCAGCGCTGTGACCAGGCCTCCGGGGCTGCGCTTCCAGGTCGTGGTGCCGTCGGGTAACCGTTCCAGATCGACCGGCAGCCGGTTGGCGACCACCACGAAGTCGGAGTCCCCGAAGCTCTCGGCACTCGACGCCTTCTTCGAGGATCGGTCTCGGCCGGAAGCCATTTACGCGTCGAGTTTCGCCGGTCCAATACCGAGCATGGACAGGAAGACGCGGCATTCGTCGGCGTCGTTCGCATACGCGGCGACGACCCGCCTGGCCTGGCTCGCGGTGCTATCGGCCAGCGGCTCGACGTCCCCGATTTCGCCAGGATCAGATTTCGTAGGCATGACATAACTGTATGCGACGTCGATATCCGCTCGCAGCGGTCTCGGCCAGCGGCCAACCCGGCGGGGATTCGCTTACACACTCGCCGTAATGTGTAAACAAGGCGAATCAACGACGATCGAGGACGAACGAGGTGGGCGCAATGACGGTCTCCGAGCAAGCCGACGCCGGGGCGGCCAACGCCGAGGACCCCGAATTGGTGGCCTACGAAACCCTTGACGAGGGGCGTATCGCCCGGATCTGGCTGAACCGGCCCGAGGCGCACAACGCGCAGAGTCGCGGCCTACTGGTTCAGCTCGACGAGGCATTCGGGCGGGCCGAGGCCGACGACACCGTCCGCGTGGTGATCCTGGCCGCCCGCGGCAGGAACTTCTCCGCCGGCCACGACCTCGGTTCCGAGCAGGCCCTGGCCGAGCGCATGCCGGGGCCGGGTCAGCATCCGACCTTCCGCTCGCACGGCGCGACCTATGAACCGATCATGGAGAAGCTGTACCACCAGGAGTGGCACTTCTTCTTCGAGAACACCTGCCGCTGGCGCGATCTGCGCAAGATCACGATCGCTCAGGTGCAGGGCAACGCCATCTCGGCCGGCCTGATGCTGATCTGGGCCTGCGATTTGATCGTCGCGGCCGACAACGCGAAGTTCAGCGACGTGGTGGCGGTCCGGCTGGGCATGCCGGGCGTCGAATACTACGCCCACCCTTGGGAATTCGGCCCGCGCAAGGCCAAAGAGCTGCTGTTGACCGGTGATTCGCTGGACGCTGACGAAGCGTATCGGCTGGGGATGGTGTCCAAGGTGTTCCCGGTTGACGAATTGGAGCAAAAGACACTGGAGTTCGCTCGCCGTATCGCGGAGCGTCCCACGATGGCGTCGCTGCTCATCAAGGATTCGGTCAATGCCGCCTCCGACGCGATGGGATACACCGAGGCATTGCGGCACGCCTTCCACGTCCACTTGTTGGGACACGCCCACTGGGCCGCCTTCAACGAAAACCGCTGGCCGGTCGGGCAGCCGCCGCACGTCGAGGATTGGCGCGACGCCAAGCCGACCAAGGTCGCTCGCCGCGACACGCCGTAACCCCACCGCGCCAGGGCCCGGGTCAGCCACCGGTAACGAGACCGGGGGTAGCGATATTTACGCCATAGGCACATGCTTCTATTGCTAGAACATGTTCCAGTTTGGAGGGCCTCGGGTGCAGCTAACTTTCGACGACCGGACGTACCTGATCACCGGCGGCGGCAGCGGGATCGGTAAGGGGGTCGCCGCTGCGCTCGCTTCGGCCGGGGCTTCGGTGATGATCGTCGGCCGCAACCCGGATCGGCTGGCGGAAGCCGTCGAGGAGCTGGGACCGCTGGCCGCCGCGAACGGCGGCGCGATCCGCTACGAGCCCACCGACGTCACCAAGGAGGAGGAGGTGACTCGCGCCGTCGACGCCGCAACCGCGTGGCACGGCCGGTTGAACGGCGCGGTGCACTGCGCGGGCGGTTCGTTGACCGTCGGGCCGATCACCCACACCGACTCGGAGGCCTGGCGAAACACCGTCGACCTCAACGTCAATGGCACCATGTATGTGCTCAAACACGTCTGCCGCGAACTGGTGCGCGGGGGCGGCGGGTCATTCGTCGGGATTTCGTCGATCGCGGCCAGTAACACCCACCGCTGGTTCGGCCCGTACGGTGTCACCAAGTCGGCCATCGATCACATGATGATGTTGGCCGCCGACGAATTGGGGCCGTCGTGGGTGCGGGTCAACAGCATTCGTCCGGGTCTGATCCGCACGGATCTGGTCGACGCGAGCGTCATCCAGTCGCCGGAGATCAGCGCTGACTATGCGCTGTGCACACCGTTGCCCCGGGTAGGGGAGGTTGAGGACGTCGCCAACCTGGCCGTGTTCCTGCTCAGCGACGCGGCGGAATGGATCACCGGGCAATGCATCAACGTCGATGGCGGCCACATCCTGCGCCGTGGTCCTGACTATTCCTCGATGATGGTGCAGATGTTCGGTCAGGATGCACTGCGCGGCGTGATGTGAGCCGGGGTGAGCGATGAAAAGGCTTGAGGGACAACGGATTCTGGTTACCGGTGCCGGGTCGGGCATCGGGCAGGCCACCGCGTTGCGGTTGCTGAGCGAGGGCGCCCGCGTCGTGGCCGCCGATGTCTCGATCGACGGGTTGCGCCTGACCCAGGGCAGCGCCGAGCGGGCCGGCGCCGGCGAGCGCCTCAGCACGCTGCCCATCGATGTGAGCAACGAGGACTCGGTGATCGACGGCGTGGCCACGGCGGTCGATCAGCTCGGGGGCCTGGACTCTCTGGTCAACGCGGCGGGGGTGCTACGCGCGTGGCACACCCACCAAACCTCGCTCGACCAGTGGAACCAGATCATCGGGGTGAACCTGACCGGCACGTTTTTGGTGGTGCGCGAGGCGCTGCCGGCGCTGTTGGCGAATCCGCGCAGCGCGATCGTGAACTTCAGTTCGACGTCGGCCTCTTTCGCCCATCCGTACATGGCGGCCTATGCCGCGAGCAAAGGCGGGATTCAGGCCTTCACGCATTCGCTGGCGCTGGAATACGCGAAGGACGGCCTGCGGGCCAGCTGCGTCGCGCCCGGCAGCATCAAGTCCGGCATCACCGATGCCACCGGCGGCTACATCCCGAAGGACGCGGACTGGTCGCTGTTTCCCCGGTTGATGCCGATCCTGCCGACCACGGCCGAATCCAGCGGCGCCGGGATGGCCGAGCCCGACGCCGTCGCGGGGGTGATCGCCATGCTGGTGTCCGACGACGGCGCCTGGATCACGGGCACCGAGATCCGGATGGACGGCGGCACGCACGCCTAGTTGACGCAGGGCACGCCGCCGCCGTCGATCGGCTTGCCCTGGTCGGGGGTGGGGTAGGTACTGGTGCCGTAGGCGTAGCCGCTACTGCTCTTGCTCGTCGTCGTCGTCGTGGTGGTGGAAGACGTGGACGAGTACGAATCGTCCATGGACTCGTCGGGCGTGGGCATGGAAAAGCTGCTGTCCACGGTCACCCGGACATGCCCGGGCTCGAGGCCGGGGTCGGGTTGCTTGGGCGCATCCAGGCCGAGGAGGTTCGCGAGATTCTGGGCGTCGGTCTCGGCGCCCGTGCCGTATTGGATGGCGTTGGTGGTCGGATCGAACCAGGTGCGGTCGCGGACCTGGCCCGGTGTGTAGCCGTACTTCTTCAGCGAGCGCGACACCTGGCTGGCAAGACCGCTCATGCCGCCCGCGTTGACGACGTCGACCACGGTCGACGGATTGGGTTTGGCGACCGTCGTCGGCGAGGAACTCGTCGAGGTATCGGCGCCGATTGCCGACGCGATCTCTGCCCTGATTGCGACGGGATCGATGATGTTGACGTCCTGGCCGTTGATGGTGTCGTAGCGCACCACCGGCAAGGTGCGGAACTCCACCTGGTTTGCCGCGGCGCTGCCGGCGATTTCACCCAACCGGCGGAACATGTCCTCGTCCCATCCGGCCGACAGCACGACATCCTTGCGGGCCACCGCCATCAGGCTCTTCATCTTGTCCAGGTTGGTGAAGGTCCCCGAATCCTGCAGCTCCCGCATCACCGAAGAGATGAACGCCTGCTGGCGATGGGTCCGGTCCAAGTCGCCGTTGTCCAGGCCGTGACGCTGGCGGACGAAGGCCAGCGCTTCGGAAGCGTCCAGCCGCTGCGGTCCGGCCGGGAAGTCGGCGCCGGAGTAGGAGTCGTACACCGCGTGGTTGAGGCACACGTTCACTCCGCCCAGGCTTTGCGCCAGATCGTAGAAGCCGGCCAGGTTGACCTCGGCGAAGTAGTCGATCGGGACTCCGGTCAGGCTGCGCACCGCCCGCAATGTCGCGGCCCGGGCGGCTTCGCGGCCCTTGGTTTCCAGTTCCTTTTGGCTGCTGACACCCTGATTGGCGAGCTTCTGAGCGACGTACTGTTTGGTCAGCCCGTAGGCCTCTTTGATCTTGATGTGGTTGTATCCCGGGACACCGTTGAACGGGACCCAGTCGTCGCGGGGGATCGAGAAGGCCACCACTTTGTTGTCGGCGCCGACGTGCACGAGGATCAGCGTGTTGGTGTTGTAGCCGCCGTCGTCGGAATCGCCCGCGTGCAGCTGCTTGAGAATCGAGTTGGGCAGGTCGTTGCCGTTCTGGTCTTTCCGGGAGTCCAGGCCGATCAACAAAATATTCATGTTGTCGCCGGTGGACCGCGGGTCGTCGGGGGTCAACGCGTCCGAGACGGTGATGCCGCCCAGCGCCCCGTGCGCCACGTAATAACCGGCTCCGGTCATCAGCACCGCGGCCGTGGACACCAGCGCCATGAACGCCCGCGATACCCCGCGGCGCAGGGCCGAGGGCTGGCGAACCGCCCGGTGGCGGCGATGCGCGCCGCCGGAGCGTCCCATCAAAAACTCCGGCCCGAAACCCGCGCAGCGCCGCGTACCGCCGGGGCGGTTTGCGGAGCTGACGCGAAAAGCATGAGGTCAAGTATGCGGTAGCTTGCTGTGAAGCCTCCAATAAAGACCATCCGAAACGTCCGACTGTGGTGGTTGTCACCGGCCGGCGCTGGCGGACTCGCCGACGGCAATCTCTCCACTACCTGCGTGTTTTCGTTACCATGCCGCGGTTGCCCGGGGTGTCGACGATCCTCGGGGGGAATTGTGGGCCGGCCAAATCGATTCCAACTCGTCGCCGTAGGGATACAAACCTGGCTGGGCTCCGCTGTGCGGCGGCGAAGGAGCGCCCGCTGACCGACAGGGTGCAAGCTGGTCGCTCGAGTTTGCTGCCGCGCTCCTCGTCGTCGCGTTAGCGAAGCTTTTCCAGTTCCTCGCCCGAGTGGTAGTAAAAACGAATGTTCGACCCGGTGATCATCTCCGCGAGGTACACACCGACCGGTTCGACCTCGTAGTAATGATGAACGTAGCCGCGCGTGTCCAACGTGGTGGCGCAGGTCAGACCCGGCCCGCCGCACCTTTGCTTGGTCGGCAGCGCGAGTACGCCAATGACCAGCGACAAGACGATTCCGATCAGCGCGGGCGCCTTGGTCACCGGATGCCTCGTGTGCACGGAATACATAACCGATGGAGTCTAAGCACAATCACCCGCGATTCCGGGGACCTGGGGTCGCACAGCTATGACGCGTGCACCCGGCGGACCCCATCGACGGTGTCGGGCCCGTTTTGACCGGCCGACGCGGTGGGTAGGCAACGGAGCGTTGCAAACGAAGGGAATGACGACATGCGTGCTGAGGAAGGCGACGAAACCGTCCGCGATTACGCGGCGGAGGGCAAGCAGACCCACGACCGCATCAAGGATGCACAACGGGCCCAAAGCCCGCTGGGACGACTCGTAGCGCGGATCACTGGGTTCTTCCGCGGCGAATAGGGTGCCATGCCCTGCTTAGGTCGTCTTACGATCTCTGGATGACGACCGCTCCTGAACAGTTCTTCACCACCGGGTTGGGCGGTGTACGCATCGTCGCCGACCGGCAAGGCGATCCGTCCGCTCGTGCGGTGGTGTTCCTGCACGGCGGGGGGCAAACGCGACGATCCTGGGGCCGGGCGGCGGCCGCCGTGGCCAGACGCGGCTGGCAGGCGGTCACCATCGACTTACGCGGGCACGGGGAATCCGATTGGTCCAGCGACGGCGACTACCGCGTCGTCAGCTTCGCCAAAGACGTCGAAGAGGTGTTGCGGGAGCTACCCCCGCAGCCCGTGCTGGTGGGTGCATCGCTGGGCGGGTTCACCTCAATGCTGCTAGCCGGGGAACTCTCGCCCGGCATCGCCAGTGCTGTGGTCCTCGTCGACATCGTGCCGGACATGGAGCAATCCGGGGCGACCCGCATTCACAACTTCATGGCCGATCGGGTGGAGTCCGGCTTCGCATCCCTAGAGGAAGTCGCGGACGCGATCGCCGAGTACAACCCGCACCGCCCGCGGCCCACCGACCTGGAGGGGTTGACCACCAATCTGCGTCGCCGCGGTGATCGGTGGTATTGGCATTGGGACCCCCAATTCATCAGTGGCACTGCGGCTTTCCCGCCGTTTGAGGTCACCGACGCCGGTCGCATGCACACCGCCGTCGAGGCGATACTGCGCGGCGGCGTACCGATGCTGCTGATCCGGGGACAGATGAGCGATCTGGTCAGCCAGGAGCGGGCGGAGGAGTTTCTCGCCCGCTTCCCGCAGGTCGAGTTCACCGACGTCCGCGGCGCCGGTCACATGGTCGCCGGCGATCGCAATGACATCTTCGCGGACGCCGTCCTCGACTTCCTGTCCCGCCACGTCGGGTCGGGATAACGCCGCACCGATCCGCCCGCGCACGACCGTGAGCTGCTGCGGGGCGCCGCGCTCTGACCAGGCACTTGCGGGGGGCGGCTGGTAGCATCCTGGCCCGACAAGAGGAGATCGGCGTGGCCAGAGCGCGGTTGTGGGGGTCGGGGCTGTTCGTCGTCATGGTGGTGGCCGCGACGATGGTGGCGAATACGGCAGCAGCAGAGGCGCCACCGAAAGCGGGCGTGCAGCTCGATCATGAAAGCGGCAGGTGCACAGCGGGTTTCGCGACTCTGGGCACCGACGGCAGCTACTACCTGTTGACCAGCGGGCACTGCGACCCGCACGACGGTTCGGTGTGGACCTACGGTGCGCACATTCCGCTCGGAACCATCACCGCGAGTGAGAAAGAAGGCGACGGGCGGGATGCGGCCATCATCCGGCTCAACACGAATGTCGGCGCGCCATCCGGTGGCGTCGGCGGCCTGCCGATTCGAGATGTATTGAGCAGCAACGAAATCAACGTCGGTGCACCGTTTTGCAAGCTGGGCGCGGTAACCGGGGAAACTTGCGGAAAGGTGATGGGAATCGACGGCGACGTCGTCGAAGCCAGCGTGTTCAGCCTGAACGGCGACAGTGGCAGCCCGGGCTACGTCAAGAATGATGACGGAACCGTCAGCGCCGTCGGCCTGTTGATGTCCTCACCCGACGGCGACGACAACACCACCTACTTCACGTTGGTGCAGCCGGTGCTCGACCAGTGGGGGCTGCACATTCTGCCCTGACGGCAGGTTTCGATCGGCCGAAAGGGTGGGTACAAGCCGGAGCGGTGTCTTGCGTCATGGCCCATGGTTAACGGTAGGGTCCAGGCGAACGCGAAGGTAGCGCCAGGAACAACACGGGGGTGGGCGGTGAAACGTCAGATCGTGATCGGCGTGGCCGGTGTGGCCATGGTGGTCGCAGGCTGTGTCGGATGTTCGAGCAACAAGTCCAGCACCGGCGCCTCCAGTACGGCGGCAGCGCCGTCGGGCCCGCGGCTCATCGTGGACGGGCAGCAGCAGAACGTCACCGGCCAGGTCTCGTGCACGCCGTCCGGTGACAACATCAACATCGGCATCGGCGACCCGACCGCCGGCATCGGCGCGGTGATCAGCAACGCCAACCCGCCAATCGTTCATTCGGTGGGGCTGGGCAACGTCAACGGCATCGCGTTTGGTTTCTCCGACGCCGCGCCCGATCAGGCCACCAATGCCGGAGCCGCGGTGGACGGCAAGAACTATGCGATCAAGGGCACTGCGACGGGGACCGACATGACCAATCCGCAGCAGCCGCAAACCGTCACCAAGACATTCGAGATGGACGTGACTTGCCCGTAGCCCGCGAGATACCAAGTGATACCGAGAGCTATCGTCGGGGCCGAGGCCCCAGAGGGGACGCAAGCTATGTCTAAAAGGCGTGTCAGCGCGATGGCCGTCGCCGCAAGCCTCAGCATCTCCGCGCTGACGTTGAGCCAGGCGCTGGCCACCGCCGCTCCACTCGATCCGCCCTGCCCCGGGGGCAGCTGCCACGGCGGTTCCGGCGGCCCCGGTGGGGCGCCGCAGGCCCCGCAACATCCGGTTGCGCCGGCAACCACGGAAGTCCCGCAGACTACGGAGGCGCCGAAGACCACCGAGCAACCGAGCCCCCGCACGACCGAGCCGCAGACCACGGCACCGCAAACCAGCGCCAGCGCGCCCACCACGACGGCACCGGCCAGCCAGACAACCACGCCGCCGGCCAGCCGGACCACGACGCCGGCGACCCCTTCCTCGACTGCGCCGAGCCGGCGCACGACATCCCCGGCCGAACAAACGACCTCGCCCAGCGCGCAAACCACCACCCCGGCGGGCGGGCAGACCACTTCGCCGTCCGCGCAGCGGCCCACCCGGGCCCTGGTGGCGCCGAGCACGCAACCACCGCACCAGCCGTACACCCCTCGTGGCGCGTTTCTGACCGCCACCGCCGACGTCGGTGGTCCGACGAACGCTGACGTCGGGTTCAGCATTGTCGGCCGCGGCGCGCCGCCACCGCCACCGCCGCGAGGCTGGGGCTGGAACGACGGGCCCGCTCCCGGACACCCACCGCCACATTGGCAGGGTCCGCCTCCTCCAGGCGGTTGGAACGGCCCGCCGCCCCCGGGCGGCTGGAACCGCCCGTGGTCCGGGCCGCCGCGCGACGTGGCTGTCGCCCGCCGTGACTTCGGCCCGTTCGCCTACAACACCTTCACCGTCGTTCCCGTCTTCAACTGGCAGTTCGGCGGTTGGGGGTACTGGTTCTTCGGTGTGTGGGTTCCGCTGTACTGAACCGCGACCGGACACCCGTGAGTTGACAGGCCCGTTTGTCAGCCTCCATCGCGACGGCGGCCTGCTCGTCGTCGAGCTGATCAACTCCGAGCCGCTGAACATCCTGGGCAGCGGCGGCATCGAGGAACTGACCCACGCGTTTCGAACGATCAGTGCCGACAACGACATTCGCGTGGTGGTACTCCGGGGCGCGGGCGACGCGGCGTTCATCGGTGGGGCCGACATCCACGAGATGGTCAATCTTCAGCGGTCCACCGCCGAGGTGTTCATCCGTCGGCTCGCCGGTCTGTGTGAGGCGATCCGCTCGTGTCCCGTGGCAGTGATCGCCCGACTCGCGGGATGGTGCCTGGGCGGTGGTTTGGAGGTCGCGATCTGTTGCGATCTGCGAATTGCGGAGGCGGGGGCCAAGTTCGGGATGCCGGAGGTGGCCGTCGGAATTCCTTCGGTGATCCATTCGGCGATGCTGCCCGCACTGATCGGCGCATCGCACTCGGCCTGGCTGCTGTTGACCGGTGAAACGATCGACGCCGACACGGCCGCCGGCTGGGGCCTGGTGCACGAGGTCGTGGCCGCCGACGAACTCGACCCCCGCATCACCGAACTGACGACGAAACTCAGCGGATTCGGGACGGCCGCAGTCCGTCAACAGAAGCGCTTGCTGAACAAATGGTTCGACATGACCGTGCACGCGGCGATCGAAGACAGCGTGGAGCAGTTCGGTTTGTCCTTTTTGACCGGGGAGCCGCAGCAGCACATGCGGGCATTTCTGTCGCGTAAGCGCCCGATGAGCTAGCCGGCCTGATCACGTCAACGCGGGCGGGACGTTGTTGCGGCGACGCAATTTCGTAATTAAGGTAAGGCTTACCTTATAACGCTGGACGACCAGGAGCGGCGCCATGACTTCGGAATGTGCGGTCCTCGTCGGCTACGGCAGCGACATGGGGAATGCCGAAGACGCCGCCATCTCGTTTACCGAAGCGCTCAAGGAGGCGCTCGACCTGAGCACCACCGCACTCGAACTCAACCAGGTCGAACCCGCCAACCTGCAATCGGTAACTCACTTCTTCGTGGTGTGCTCGACGTGGGGCGAGGGCGAGTTCCCAGACAATGCCGCATTGTTCTGGGAGGCAATACGCGCCGAGGATGCCGACCGGTTGGAGCATTTGCGATTCGCGGTCCTCGCGCTCGGTGACACCGGCTACGACCAATTCTGCAATGCGGGCCGGCTGCTCGACGAGCGGCTGGCAAGTCTGGGTGGCATCCGGTTACTCGATCGCGTTGACGTCGACGGCCCCTACCAGCAGGCGGCGCAGACGTGGACGGATGAGGTGATCAAGCTGCTCGTCGCGGCCCAGACCAAGACCGTGCCCGCGGTCGTCGCAAGCGTGTCGGAACCAGGACCGGCACAGGGCGCCGGATCCGCGCGGCGCGACCGCAGCCACCCGCTTCACGACGCGCGCGTCGTGGTCAATCGCCTGCTCACCACCGCCGAGTCGGACAAAGAGGTCCGGCATTACGAGATAGATCTCTCCGGATCCGGGATCGCTTATGAGGCAGGCGATTCCGTCGCCGTGCAGGCAACCAACAATCCCGTGTTGGTCGAGGCCATCTTGGACGAGCTGGGCGCGGATCGCGAGCATGCGGTGGCCGGTTACGACGAGCCACTGGGCGTGCTGCTCACGGAGCGGCTTGAAATTCGGACTCCGTCGCGGGCGTTGCAGACCCTGGCGGCAGCGCGGATCGGGGCGGGGCTTGCGACGTTCCCGCCGGGCGGCGCCAATGCGACCGGGCCGGACCCGTGGCGGGACGGCAAGGATGTGCTCGACCTGATCAGGCTGGCCCGGCTGACCATCGATGAAGTCGTCGACACCCTGCGCCCACTGCAGTCCCGGGATTATTCGATCGCTTCCAGTCCGCTGGTACATCCCGACCGGGCGCACTTGACGGTGGCGACGGTGCGCTACGACGCCGGCGGACGTCGACACGGCGGCGTGGCTTCGACGTTCCTGGCCGATCGAGCCGAGACGGTACGAGTGCAGCTGCGGCCCAACCATTCGTTCCGGTTGCCCGCCGCCGACGTCCCGATCATCATGATCGGTCCCGGCACCGGCATTGCACCGTTTCGCGCGTTCCTGCAGGAACGTCAGGCGGTGGGCGCGTCTGGCCGATCGTGGCTGTTCTTCGGCGATCGTCGACGTCACTGCGATTTCCTGTACCGAGACGAGCTCGGCGCCTTCGTCGGCTCCGGCACGCTCAGCCGACTCGATCTTGCGTTCTCCCGCGACTGCGCCGGTGATGAGCCGAAGCGGTATGTGCAGCACCGTATGTGGGAGAATTCGACGGAGATCTACGCGTGGCTACAAGACGGCGCGCACGTGTACGTCTGTGGCGACGCCGACCGGATGGCCAAAGACGTCGACACAACGCTGCGCGGCATCGTCGCCCGCTGCGGCGGGATGGACGATGCCGCCGCGCACGCCTACGTCAACGAACTGATGAAGAACCACCGTTACCTGCGCGACGTCTATTGATCGAAGCCATCAATGTTTTTGATTCGCAAAGTAATCGAGACACACGGTGGTGCCGTCGGGGCGAGTGTCGATGCGGCAATGATCCGCCAGCGCGTGCATCAGCATGATGCCGCGGGAGGCGCGCGGATCGCGGGGGTGGGGCGGCGACGACTGTTGCTGCCATGTCCCCTGATCGCTGACGCACACCCTGATGGTTTCCGCGCCGGGGTCGTAGCCGGCCTCCAGTTCCATGGTGCCGGCGAAATGTCGAGCGCGGTATGCGTGTTCGACGCAGTTGGCCAGCGCCTCATTGACACCGAGGACGATGTCGTCACTGATCTCAGGGGAGGCTTGCGGCAACCGTCGTAGCCAGTTTCGCAGGACACGACGTAATTTACTCGCGGTCGCGGCATCCGCTGAGCCCACACAGCTCAGCGGCGCCGGTGCCGGCGAGACCGCTGAATTCTTTAAGCTCATACGTCCCCGCATACCCGATCGCACCAAGAAGGAATCGGGGTCACGTATCGCTTCGGCCACGAAGCAATAGCACCGCCGCAACGGAAGTGATTGATGCCGAGGGTCTTTGAGTGCGCAGGCCGTTTCGCGGCTATGGGGCTGCGATCCCGTCCATGGGCGGTCCGTCGCCGTGCCCGAGATTGCGGCTTGCCAAGCTGGTGGCAAACGCCTTGCCGCCCCGGACGGTCCCGACGATGTCCACGTCTTCGTTGATCGTGAAAGGCGAAGTGGCCGTGACGTGTTGACTTCCGTCCTGCGTGATCACGGTGGTATCCGGGGTGAAAAAGTAGGTTCGGGTAAACCCGCCGACGCTGCGCGCGGTAACCGAATCAGGCGTCACCGCGATTAGGACGCCTTCTTGACTCACCGGATTGGTGGCCGATTCCGAAGGTGCTGCGGCCGTGGCGCGGTCGGACGTAGAAGGCTTTTCGGCGGGCCACCCCGCGATCGTCAAGGCGGTAAAGCCGGCGGCGCACAGCAGGGACAGGGGAGCAGCGGCGCACACCGCCGCACGGTCTCGCTTGCGCGATACCGGCATTCGATGTTTAGCGCTCACGATGTGTCCTGGGGCTCCGCAATAGGAACGTCAACGAATTCGGTCGATTTCGTTTCATTTCGTTCGATGGGAGTAACCCGTAGCTCGCGCAGGTAAACCCAGCGCGGCGGCTAGTTCGCGTTGAGACTCGGGCAATCCTGATAGCGAGCCGCATCGATGAAGGCGTCCGCGCGCTCCGCGGCCGCGTCGTCATCCATGCCGGTAAGAACGACGTCGTTGGCCTTTTCGGCCGTGCTGACAATCTGCCGGCGAGTCCACCCTTGCGCCAACGCCGCACAAATCGTCGTCGCCGTCTGGTTTCTGTGGTTCGGCCAATCGGGGGCAAACGTGATCGGGTCGGCGTGCGCCGGGGCCATCGGCGGGGAACACGCCCGCGCCGAGGAGCGGAATCGCCAACGCCATTACTGGAAGCAATTTCGTCATAGATGCCGACCATAGGCAGGTTATCCGGGAGTTGGCTGTGCCGTTACTGTGCGCGGGCCCGCGCTGCCCGGCCTTCGGCCGGCTGACCGGACCTAGTCGGGCCGTCACAATCGGGGTCGCAATCGGGGTCACCGGTCGCCGGCTTCGGCTTCCTTGCGTTTGAGTGCGGCGAGCTTGTGGTCGACCTCGGCCGATTCGCGGTGAAATGCGACAGACTTCCGCACCACGTCGGCGTTGCCGACGCCTTGCCGAAGGGTTTCGTCCTCGATCTGCGCGAGTCGCTCGTGGAATCTCGCCGACCTTTCGAGGCTCCCGGCCGCCGAGCGCGCCGCCTCAGCCGCGGCTGCACGTGCCTGCTGTGCGCGGTGCTCGGCGTCATCGGCGTCTTGTCGGGTGACTGGTCCCTCGTCCGGTCCGTCCTGCCGGTGGCGCAGTTCGGCGGCGCGTCGGGCGGCGTCGACTGCTCGTGCCTGGGGGTCGCGTTCAGTGGCCATGGTCTGCTTTCTTGTCGCACTCAGCTGGTTATTGAGGTTGTGCCCCGCGTGACGCTTGTCATTCGCCTGAACCCGGACTTGTGGCAACCCCGCGGCGCTCTCAGACTGGTGATATGCGTGACCGCGAGACCATCGAGTCGGAATTGCGGCGGCTTGCGCAGCGGGGCGGACAACTCTCGCCGCGAGAGGCCGATGCGCTGCTCGACGAGCTCTTGGCCCACAACGCGGGTGCGTCGCGCATCGAGGCGGTGACACCGGAGGAACTCGTTTTTGTCCCCGATGCCTGGTTGCGTGAGCCTCTCAAGGCCCGCAAGCCCCGCGCGATTCGGGCCCGCGGCGCCCGCCGCCGGCGCCGTGGCACGCTGCGCCGGTTCGGCATGAGGGCGGCGTTGCCACTTTCGCTGCTGGCCCTCGTCGCCGCGGTCATCCTGACGTTCGTGATGCATCGTCATTATTCGGCGGCGCAGCCCGCCGAAGCGCAACCTGCACAACGTCCGCCGTCGTCCGCGGCGCCGCAGCCGACGGCGCCGCCAGCGCCCGGGCCGCGCAGCAGCATCACGGACAAGGCGTTCGTCGCCGCCTTGACGCAGGAAGGCGTACCGGTACCCAGCCAGGAGTACGTCGTGAGCCAGGGCCGCGCCGTGTGCGACTACCTCGCGCAGCACCGCAATTACGCGGACGCGGTCGCCTTCGTGCAGCGGTCGTCGATATGGGATGCGGACCAGAGCGCCGAGGTCACCGCGGGCGCCATCATCTCGTACTGCCCGCAGTCGCAGCCCTCGATGGCCGACGAATTACAGCCGGCTTATCAGAACACCCTTTCCGATTTGCAGGCGATCGAGGGAAAGTTGCAAGGCATTCAGGACGATCTGCACGGGATTCAGGGCGGTCTGGACAATCTGCCGGGGCATCCCTGATTCGAGGTATCGACCGAGTTGCTGCGGGGCAGCCCATAGGCGAGTCACGCCGACCTGTCCGCCAGCGCGATGAGCGCCTGCGCCGCATCCTCGGGTACCGACATGTCCAATCCGGTGATTTCCTTGAATCGCCGCAGCCGTTTCATCACGGTGTTGCGGTGGCAGAACAGCATTGCCGAGGTACGGGCGATGTCGCCGGTTCGGGAATAGGTCCGGACAGTCATGAGCAGATGATGTCGTTCGGTTTCGCTCAAAGCGTCGACACTTTGCCGCACGCTGTCGACAAATTGCGGCATTCGGCTCCGCAGGCTTTCGCCGGCCATTAGCGTCCAGACGTCGGTCATCGCCGCCGGGCCGGTGAACTTGGGCGGCAACGCGAGCGCGATCTCGCAGGCCACACTCGCGGCGTGACGAATGCCCTGCAGACCCAGATGAAGTGGGGCGATTCCGCAGGCGACTTGGGCGAGCGCGTGCGCATCGGCGCTGCGTCGCCATCCGTCCGGCACGCCTGGCAGTGCGGTAGCGTCCGCCGCGGCGGCCGACCAGAACACCACCGTGCAGCCGCCCCGCGCGTGACTGTAGGCCTGGCGGCCTTGCCGGCGCAGTTGTTCGGCGAATGACCGCAACGAGTCGTCATGGGTGATCGGAGCCGCTGCCGCCCACAGCCCGGCGTCCACGGGGATCGCCAACGTTGCGCTGGCGCGAGCCGTCAGCTCGCTCGGCTGCGGGTCATCCGAAAGCAGCAGGGCTACAAAGGATTGTTTGCTGATCGACTTCTCTTCGGCCATGCGGACTCGTTCGTCCATGAATGCGCTGTGGATGCGCCCGGCGAAAGAGTCGACGGCCGTCCAGACGTGCTGAACGTGGACGGCCAACGTCAGCGCGTCGCTTTGCTTGGCAAGCCACAACAGGTGTGACCACAGCAGGCCAAAGTCGAGATGGATGGCCGCCGTGAGCTTCTGGGCTTCGACACCTTGGCGGGCGCGTCGCGCACCGAGCCTGGCCGGGAACTCGGGGTCGGGCGCACCGGGTCGTTGCGCACAACCGGCACCGGCGTAGCGACGCAACTCAAAGAGGAGAAAGTCGAACGCATCCCTGGATGACTCACGCAACTCGTGGCGTTCGACCAATCCCTCGTAGTACAGCTGCCCCTCCTGGATTTCCTGCATGAATCGGTCCGCAAGTTGGTCGCGCCACCCGTGCAGCTCCCCGAGCAGTTCCAGCCAGCGTGCCGTTGTCGTCACGCGGATGCGATCGACACTCTTCATGACACGAAATCTAGTTGTGCTGTGTTGACATCGGCTCTTGTCGAGTGCTTGTGCCCCGACGATACTGATCGTGAGGTTCGATGCGGGCGCCACTGGACGCGGTTGCCGCGCAGGACTGTAACAAGTCGATCAACCAGTGTTAACGCGGTTTGTCGCTAGTTTCCAACGGATATCGGCGTCGCCGTGGTAGGGCCGCTTCGTCTTGCGACAGCGCGGCACCGCAAAGCAATTGAGTGTGCATTTGAACACTGGGTTGGCGATAACTGGTTGCTCTGTGCTCTCGAAAGCGGCGCACGCCTCGCGCTAATTTCCTTACCAGCCGACACATGGCCATTGTTCCAAACGGCTTGTGCCACTTGGCGTAATAGACCCAGCCTATCAGCACAGGAAGTGAGTGACAGTTGGCCTCGCGGACCGATATCGAGCACGCCACGCACATGTCGGCATCTCCGGAACAGGACAGCGCCTTCCTCGGCGACTTCGCGGCGATGTCCACTTTCGGCGCCACCGACGCGGGTGGCGTGGACCGACAGGCTGCGAGCGTCGCGTACGGACAGGCGCGTAAATGGCTTGCCAACTGGTTGCAAAGCCGCGGCTTCCGCGTCGAACGCGACCGTATCGGCAACCTGTTCGGCTTCCTCGATCTGACGCCCGGCGCGCCCTACGTGCTTGTGGGCTCGCATCTCGATAGTCAACCGCGAGGCGGAAAATTCGACGGCGCCTACGGAGTGCTCGCGGCCGCGCACGCCGCCGACCGTGTCCGAAACCACTACCAACGCACCGGCGCTCGGGCCGCCGTGAATATCGCCGTCGTGGACTGGTTCAACGAGGAGGGGTCTCGATTCCAGCCCAGCATGATGGGCAGCGCCGTCTTCACCGGAAAGCTGGATCTCGAAAACGCGCTCAGTACGTGTGACCTTGCGGGCGTCACCGTGGGGGACGCGATGGCATCCATCGACGAGCTCGGGTCGAACCCCGTCGGCCCGCAGAGCGCGGCCGCCGCGGCCTATGTCGAGATCCACATCGAACAGGGCAAGACACTCGAAAAGGAAGCGACCGCCCTCGGATTGGTCACGTCCACCTGGGCGGCGAACAAGTACGAGGTTGAAGTCGTTGGCGCACAGTCGCATACGGGCGCGACCGACATGGAAGACCGGCAGGACGCCCTGTACGGCGCCGCGCTTGTGGTGGCCGCGGTGCGGGAAATCGCTGACGCGTTCCCGGGGCAGCTGCACAGCTCATGTGGTCAGTTGACCGTATTCCCGAACTCTCCGAACGCCGTTGCGGGCAAAGTCCGAATGCATCTTGACCTACGCACCTCCGACGATCCGATTCTTGTTGAGGCGGAGGAACTTCTGCGCCAACGGTGCGCGGCCATCGAGGTCAAGGCCAATATCAAAGTCGAGAGGCGACGCACCCATAGCTGGTCGGCTAATTACTACCAGCCCGAAGGCGTCGAACTGGCCCGAAGAACTGCCGAAGATCTTGGTCTGAGCCACATGGAGATCCGCACCCGAGCCGGGCACGACTCGACCAATATGAAGGACCTGGTCCCAACGGTGATGTTGTTCATCCCCAGCGTCGGCGGAATCTCACACAGCGAACTGGAATACACCGCCGACGCGGACCTGTGCAACGGGGTGGCGATGGTCGCCGAACTACTTGCACGCATCACCACGGGCGAACTCGCCACCGCCGCCAGCAGCCCACCAGCGCAACGTTGAGGTCGCGCCCCCGTCCACCCGAATCGCCAATTTCGGGTCGAAGGGTGCCCAGCGCGCATGTTCATGCCACTGGCCCGTTCGCCGAATTCCGGCATACTCCTTCAATTCTCAAGTAGGTGAATCACGTTGACACGATCACGATGGACCATCATCGCCGTTCTCTTCGCGACCTGGCTGATTTCGTACTTCGATAGATCGCTGATTGCGACCGCTCTGCCGTTCATCGGCCGCGACTTCGGGTTGTCGCCAACGCTGAAAGGCTTTGTCAGCAGTGCATTCTTTATCGGATATGCGGCGGTGCAGATCCCGGGCGGTATTCTGGCCGACCGGGTTGGTCCCCGCCGCGTCGCGTTCGGAGCCGTGCTGGGCTGGTCGATATTCTGTGCCCTCACCGGAGCGGCCGGCACCATCCTGACGCTGATCACGGTGCGGATTCTGTTCGGTTTGACCGAGGGCGCATTCTCTCCCGCGTCTTGGAAAATCCTGTCGATGGCGGTGGACGAGACAAACCGGGCGCGGGCTAATGCCTTGATGCTCACCTCGAACCTCGTCGGCCCCGCCCTCGCGCCGATTGTCTTGGCTCCGTTCATCGCGTCAATCGGGTGGCGTCCGGCGTTCTGGTGCCTGGCGATACCCGGCATCTTCGCCGCCTTCATTTGTTTGAAGTTCCTGCCGGCCGCCAAGAACGGATCCGCGGTCAAGGTCGATGCCCAGACCGCCGCCGAGCCGATCTCCATGCGGAAGGCCCTGATGAATCCGGTGATCGGCAAGCTGTTCCTCATCTGGGGAACCTGGGACATCACCTGGTGGGGATTCATCTCCTGGGTGCCTTCGTACCTGTATTCCGGGCGAGCCTTCTCGTTGGAGAAGACCGGCCTGCTGGCCTCCCTCCCGTTTGCCGTCGGCATCATCGGCATGCTGGGCGCGGGCTATGCCGCCGATCGAATCGCAAAGCGTCGCACCGTGATCATGGTCTGCCTGGTCGGAAACGCCACCTTCCTCGCGTTGCTGGCTCTTGCGAAGAGCCCGGGCGCGGCGATCGTGTGCCTGATCGGAGTCGGCTTCTTCTTGCCCGCGATGTACGGACCGTTCTGGTCACTCCCGATGCAGCTGCTCCCGAGCTCGCTGATGGGCGCGGGCGCGGGGCTGATCAACTTCGCGGGACAGCTGGCGGGATTCATATCCCCGATTGTCATCGGTTGGACGATCGCGGTCACCGGGACGTATACCGCCGGATTTCTGTTCCTCGCGGCGGCGGCCGTAGTCTGTCTGTTGATTACCGCCAGCCTGCGTGAGCCGAGTCACGAGGTTCCGCAACCAGCCACAGTGAGCAGCGCATCATGACCAGCCCCACCAGTGTCCGAACATCGGTTTCGTCGTCGCTAGCGAAGATTCGCCAGTCGGACAACAGCATTCAGGCATTCGAAGAGGTCTTCGCCGACGATGCAGTCGCGCGCGCCGAACTTCTCGACGGAGGAGATCCGGCCTCGGGCACCGAACCGCTGCGGGGCATGACGCTCGGGGTCAAGGACATCTTCGAGCTCAGCGGTCGCAGCCCCGGCAACGGAAATCGCACCGTTTTTGGAATGCTTTCCCGTGACATGCCGGAGGATGACGCTGCACTGATCCGGATTTTGCGCGGCGCCGGTGCGGTCATCACCGGCATGACTCGCTCGACCGAGCTTTGCTGGTATCAGCCAACTCTCACGCGAAACCCGCATGATCTCAACTGCACACCGGGAGGATCGTCGAGCGGGTCCGCGGCCGCCGTCGCGGCCGACATGGTGACCGCGGCGATCGGCAGCCAAACCAATGGCTCGGTAGTCAGGCCCGCCAGCTACTGCGGACTATTCGCGTACAAGGCGGGTTATGACCGCTTGGACCTCACCGGAATGACGCGGATCAGCGACTCGTTCGATCACACCGGCTTCTTTGCCCGCGATGCGGCAACCGTGACGAGGCTGGCCGAGGTCGCGGGCGATCTCCAAGTGCCGCAGCAAAGTTCGTCCGGCTATCGGCTGGGGGTCGTCGACACGCAAGATTTGGTCGACGTTGACGACGAGGTCGTGGAGACGTTCATCGCGTACGTCGGACAACTGCGGGAAGCCGGTCACGAGGTCGAACCGGTACGACTTCCAGAAGTGTTGGCACCTGAGACATTCGATGCGTATTACGGTGTGTTGGCACCGGAGCTCTACCAATTGCATCGGAGCCTGCTGGCCCCGGATCTCATCGACAAGCTCGGCCCCAAGACCGTCGAAATTCTGCAGCGCGGGCGCGACACAACCGCGACCCAGCAACGCGAAGCCGAGAAGGCGGTAGCCGAGCTCCGAACGCGCGTCGATGGGTATTTCGATCGGTTCGATGCGCTGATATTGCCCGCGGCAACGTCGCCGGCGCCGAGAACGCTCACCCACACCGGATCGCCGGCACTGTCGACGCTGTCCAGCATGGCCGGCGTTCCCATCACGGTGGTCCCCGCCGGGCTCGGCCGATCCGGCCTCCCGGTGGGCATCCAGATTTGGGGCCGCTTGGGCGCCGATGAGACCGTCTTGGCGCTGCTTGTGGCGTTGCCGTCCGCGTACGTCGCACCGCAGTAGCTGGGGCAGTAGCCATCGACCAATTCCGGTGTACAGGCCCTTGTCAGGATAGCGAACGACTAGAAGTCAGCGGAAATACCGCTACCGCACGGGAATTGCGGATTTAGGCATAGCGGCTGGGTCTCTTCGGACCTGGCCGATTTGTCGCAGACGTATGCCGCGACGGTGACAGCCGTCATCGTTTGTTCCTTGCGGGCGAGCGAGGTCCGTTGGTCTCTTTAGGAGCGGGCCAAGTGCGGAGCCCTCGTCGCAGCCGAACTGACCGGCAGTTCCGCCAGTCAATCATGGGTGGGCCACGCCGAATAGCAGGCTTCTACTGCTTTTTCGATGGCTCGCCCACGTTCATTCGGCTGCAATCGGGCCCGAAATTATTCATCATCTTGCTGATGAGGACGTCCACCACGGCGCGACTCTGTTCGCTGCTCGGCTCTTTTGTGGCGCGAAGTTCAGCCAGCATCGTCGGATCCCGGCGTGCGAGTTCGTCAATGATCACCGCGCGATGCTCGGCAGGGATGGCGTCCAAAACATTGTTCACGGGTGCCTCCACCCGTTTTGGTTCTTCGCCCAAGCGGTAACCACCTGGCCGTCCTGACTCAAGACGACCACCGCGTCCAGACCCTCGTACGCGTAAGAACCGCGGCCCTGGTCGTCTAGCTTAAATCGCGCGATGTCATGACCTTGTCACAACTCGTTCAAGTGTCCGCGGCGGCCTCCAAGGCGTCATTCTCTGCTCTCGAACGTCTTTGCGGCGCTGCTTGAAGCCGATCCGCAATTAGGTCAACTACAGAAGCGGGAGCCCCCTGTCAGGATTGAACTGACGACCGCTCGCTTACAAGGCGAGTGCTCTACCACTGAGCTAAGGAGGCCGGGTAAATCGGCTGCCAGCTTAGCCGGTCACGCCTCGCCCTCGATGATGCGTTGCGAAGGCACCGGACGCGACGGGCCGCGTCGCCCGGTGCGCCGGCCGGGCAGCGGGATCCGATCGGCGATGCTGCTCAACGGGTTGACGACCATGGTCAGCGCGACCACCGCGTCTTGCAGCGTCGCGATGGCCGGCTCGAGTGCCTCCATCCCGGGGGTCAACCGCGCCAGGGTGTCGGCGACGTCGGCGAGCTGGTCGAGCGGACCGTTTTTGGCGGTGAGTTTGTCGATCAGGCCGCCCTCGGAAAGCAGCCGATCGGCCAGTCCGTCCTCGGACAGGACCCGTTCGATCAGGCCGTCTTCGGCCAGCAGCTGATCGGCCAGGCCGCCGGGCTGCAGCGCCCGATGCAGACCACCACCCTCGGCGGTCAACCGGTCGACCAGACCGCCGTCGGACATCAACAGATCGACCACGCCGCCGGGGCGAAGTAACCGGTCGAGCGGTCCGTCGGGTGCCATGGCGCGTCCCAAGGGCGCGTCGTCGTCCATCATTCTGGCCAGGCGATTGGCGCGGACGAGCGCATCGTCGAGCCCCAGCATGGACGTCACGGCGTTGGTCCCGGTCCCCGCTTCACCCAGGGAACGCTTGGCCACCCCGACCGCCGCGCTGGCGAGGTTCAAACTCGCCTCGGCGGCCGCCAGGCCGACTCGCGCGGGCGCCGTCGCCGCGGAAACCATGCTCTTGGCGAGATTCATAATTCGAGTCTAGGCACGGCAGGTGCGGGAAAAGCCGGACCGGTCCAAGCTGACGCGATGATTCCTGGCAGAATACTGGCAGGCTATCTCCAACCAATTCGCAGGATTTGCACAATAATTGTAAAGGCAACGTACAAACAGGGCGGAAGTAGTAGATGACAGCGCCGACCGTAACCGAAACCAGACCCGAAGCACGTGTTCTCGTCGTCGATGACGAGGACAACATCGTCGAACTGCTCTCAGTGAGTCTCAAATTCCAGGGATTTGAGGTCGCCACAGCGACCAACGGAGCTCAAGCGCTCGACCGCGCCCGCGAAACCCGGCCCGACGCGGTCATTCTCGACGTCATGATGCCCGGGATGGACGGCTTCGGGGTGCTGCGCCGGCTACGCGCCGACGGCATCGACGCTCCCGCACTGTTTTTGACAGCCCGCGACTCGCTGCAGGACAAGATCGCGGGTCTCACCCTGGGCGGCGACGACTATGTGACGAAGCCGTTCAGCCTCGAGGAGGTCGTCGCCCGGTTGCGGGTCATCTTGCGGCGCGCCGGCAAGGGCACGGCCGAGGCGCACAACGCCCGGCTGACATTCGCCGACATCGAACTGGACGAAGAGACCCACGAAGTGTGGAAGGCCGGTGAACCGGTGTCGTTGTCCCCGACCGAGTTCACCCTGCTGCGTTATTTCGTGATCAACGCCGGGACGGTGCTGAGCAAACCGAAGATCCTCGACCACGTCTGGCGTTACGACTTCGGCGGCGACGTCAACGTCGTCGAGTCCTACGTGTCCTATCTGCGTCGCAAGATCGATACTGGGGAGAAGCGGCTCCTGCACACGTTGCGCGGCGTGGGTTACGTTTTGCGGGAGCCGCGCTGAGTACACCCTTTGCCAGTCGGCGAAAGTAGCGATCGGTGGCAACTATGGAGACGCCCACACCGGTCCGGCGCGGATTACCCCTGCGCGTCGGCCTGGTCGCGGCAACGCTGGTGCTGGTGGCCTGCGGTTTGGCGGCCTCGGGTGTCATGGTCACCTCGATCCTGCGGCACAGCCTGGTCAGCCGCATCGACCAGACGCTGCTCGAAGCCTCCCGCGGGTGGGCATCGGCGCCTCGGCGGCAGGTCCCGGCGTCCCCCTACGAGGGCCCGGATCCGGGGCGGCCGCCGTCGAAGTACTACGTGCGCGGGGTCGGTCCCGACGGCAAGCCGTTCACCGCCATCAATGACCGCAACGCCGAACCCGCCCTGCCACCCGACAACGACGTCGGGCCGAATCCGACGACGCTGGAGTCGGTCAACGGTTCGGACATTCAGTGGCGGGCGGTCTCCGTCCGCGGGCCCAATGGTCTGACGACCGTCGCGATCGACCTGTCCGACGTCGATCACACGGTGCGGTCCCTGGTGTGGCTGCAATTCGGCATCGGGGTTGCGGTGCTGGTGGTTGTGGGCATCGCAGGTTTCGCGGTGGTGCATCGCAGCCTGCGGCCGTTGATCGAAGTCGAACAGACGGCCGCCGCGATCGCCGCCGGGCAGCTGGATCGCCGTGTCCCAGAACGTGATCCGCGCACCGAGGTGGGTCGACTTTCGTTGGCCCTCAACGGGATGCTCACCCAGATCCAGCAGGCGGTGGCGTCGTCGGAGTCCTCCGCCGAGAAGGCCCGGGGCTCGGAGGACCGGATGCGGCGGTTCATCACCGACGCCAGCCACGAGCTGCGTACCCCTCTCACCACCATCCGCGGCTTCGCGGAGCTGTATCGGCAAGGTGCGGCCCGCGACGTGGCCATGCTGCTATCGCGCATCGAAAACGAAGCCAGCCGGATGGGACTGCTGGTCGACGACCTGCTGCTGCTGGCGCGCCTGGACGTGCAACGGCCGCTGGAACACCATCGGGTCGACCTGCTGGCGTTGGCCAGTGATGCCGTGCACGACGGACAGGCGATTGATCCCAAGCGCAGCATCTCGATGGAGGTCCTCGACGGGCCCGGCACCCCCGAGGTGGTCGGGGACGAGCCTCGGATACGTCAGGTGCTGAGCAACTTGGTGGCCAACGCCTTGCAGCACACTCCGGTCACCGCCGGGGTTATAGTGCGGGTGGGTACCTCCGGTGACGACGCGGTGATCGAGGTGTCCGACACCGGTCCCGGCATGAGTCAAGAGGATGCGTCACGGGTGTTCGAGCGGTTCTATCGGACCGACTCGTCACGGGCCCGGACCAGCGGCGGCACCGGGCTCGGCCTGTCCATCGTGGCCTCGCTGGTGCAGGCCCACGGCGGCACGGTGACGGTGGAAACCGCGCCCGGAAAGGGCTGCTGCTTCCGTGTCACGTTGCCGCGGGTCAGCGACGTCGCGGCCCAGTTGACCTGAGGATCAGGTCAACTGCTGCAGCGCGGCCTTGATCCGGGCCTGGGCCTGATCGAGGGATTCCGGCGACGGATTGCGGTCGACGTTGGCGAAACCGAAGTCGCTGAGGCTGCGGGTGGGGAAGACGTGCACATGCAGATGGGGCACCTCCAGCCCGGCGATGATCAAGCCGGCACGTTCGGCGCGAAACGCCTTGCAGACGGCCTTGCCGATCAACTGGCTCACCGACATCACCCGGCCGAACACCGCGCTGTCGACGTCTTGCCACTGATCGATCTCGGCACGGGGCACGACCAAAGTGTGCCCCTGGGTCATCGGTTCGATCGTGAGGAATGCGACTACGTCGTCATCCTCGTAAACGAACCGGCCGGGCAGCTCACGGTTGATGATCTTGGTGAAGATCGACGCCATGGGCCCAGCATAGGTTCTCTCGATCCGGCGCCCCCGCGTCAGTCCTCTTGGCCGAACTCCATCACGTCGAGATTCCAGTATCCGCGCATGTTGGTGATCAGTCCCGCGTCGTCGACCCGGTAGGTGAACACGCCGCGCACCTTGCTGGTGATCCCGCCTTCGAACCTGCTCTGCAGCACCAGAATATGGGCGATTTCATTGGGCGAGCTGGACGGGAAGGTCTCCTCGCAGGCGATGGTGAGCTGGTTCTTGGCGATGTTGTTGTCGAAGAACTCACCGACGGCGGCCTTACCGCGCACCCCCGAGCCGTCGGGGTTGGTGACCGACTTGCCGATCGGGTCCTCGATAACGACGTCGTCTGTCATCAGGGCCAACCAGCCGTCGCGATCTCTGGCCTGGGCGCACCGCCACGACGACTGCGACGCGGTCAGTGCCGGGGATTGAGCCGTTTGGGTCATCGATATTTCTCCTGTCACTCGATCGCGCACGCGGTCACCACACGACAGCGTCGCCTCATGGCGCCGATCTGACCCGGCGCCATGAGGAACGAGGAAACCGTCACGTGATGGACGTGGCCGCAGTGTTACCGGTCGGCGTCGGTGTAGCGGATCACGCCGCGAATGTTCTTGCCGTCCAACATGTCCTGGTAACCGTCGTTGATCTGCTCGAGCCGGTATTGGCGAGTGATCATGTCGTCCAGGTTGAGCTTGCCGGCTTTGTACATCGACAGCAGCTGCGGGATGTCGTACTGCGGGTTTCCACCGCCGAAGATGGTGCCCTGCAAGTTCTTCTGCATCAGCGTCAGCATCGCCAGGTTCAGCGTGACGTTGGTGTCCAGCAGGCTGCCGATCGCGGTCAGCACGCAGGTGCCGCCCTTTTGGGTGATGTTGAGGTAGTTGTCGATGTCGGCGCCCTGCAGCTCGCCCACCGTGACGATGACCTTGTGCGCCATCAGGCCGTAGGTGACCTCAGCCATGCCCGCCATGGCGGCGAGGATGTCGGGGTAGACGTGGGTGGCGCCGAATTTCAACGCCTGGTCACGCTTCCACTCGATCGGGTCGATCGCGAAGATGTAGCGCGCGCCGGCGTTGACCGCGCCCTGTAGCGCCGCCATGCCGACCCCGCCGACACCGACGACGGCGACGTCTTGGCCCGGCCGGATGTCGGCGGTGCGCACCGACGACCCGTAGCCGGTGGTCACCCCGCAACCGACCAGCGCGGCCACCTCGAACGGGACCGATGGGTCGATCTTCACCACCGAGCTGCGGTGCACGACCATGTACGGCGAGAACGTCCCCAGCAGCGTCATGGGGAAGACGTTTTGACCACGTGCCTGGATGCGGAAGGTGCCGTCGGACACTGCGGCGCCGCCGAGCAATCCCGCGCCGAGGTCGCAGAGGTTGCGCAGGCCCGCCTGACAGGTCGGACATTGCCCGCAGGACGGGATGAACGAAAGCACGACGTGGTCGCCGGGGGCGATGTCCTCAACGCCCGGCCCGACCTCAGTGACGATGCCAGCGCCCTCGTGGCCCCCGAGCACCGGGAAACCGGCCATCGGAATGCCGCCGGTGACCAGGTGGTGGTCGGAGTGGCACATGCCCGCCGCTTCCATCTGGATCTTGACCTCATGGGCCTGCGGGTCGCCGATCTCAATCTCCTCGACGGACCAGGGCTGGTTGAACTCCCAGATCAGTGCGCCTTTTGTCTTCACGATGGTCCTGACCCCATTTCGCCGTTGAATTGATCAGCGCTGCCCGGCCCTTCGGGCCGGGCAGCTCGGTGACGGATGCCACAGGCACCCCGTCGCGTCAGCATAGCGCGCGCAGCGAATCAAATGCTTGGTTGGCTGCCATTGCCCGAATGCTCACCAGATCGGCACCGGCGCCTGACCCAGCGGGTAGTAGCCGGGTAGCTTCTCCCCGGCCACGCTGCGTTCAATGCGCCGATGCATGCCCTCGCTGAGGTCGCCGGACTCGATGAGTTTGGCAAACATCTTGGCCACGTGACCGAAATCGAAGAAGTCGCGCTGCCACTCGATGAGCTCGGCGCCGTCAAGCCGGAACCAGCTGCCGCCGATGCCGTAGATCTCGTCCTGGATGCCGTCGGCCTTATTGACGATCTGCTTCCAGAAGCCGACGATCTCGCCCTGCTTCTCGTCGATGAGCACCTTCTGGTACTCGTACACCCAGTTCTCCAGGCCCTCCATCTCCAGTCCCAGTGCGATGTCGCGGATCTCGTCGATGCCCACGCACATCACGTCTTCCTTGGGGCCGATGTTCCAGCCGTAGGTGGCGTCCTTGGCGTAGAAGTCGGCCAACGGCCGCCAGTCGCCGGCCTTCTCGCAGTCCTTGTTGGCCTGCAGCCAGCGCTGCACCCACGCCTCGAGATCTTCCCGCGAATGTGACGCCGTGGCATTCATGGGGTCAGCCTTCTTTCTCTTTGAGGAATAGTGCTTGGGTCGGGCACATTTGCACCGCGAGCTCGACCTCGTCGCGGGCGTCTTCGGGTGGCTCGGGATCGATGATCTCGACCTTGCCCCGATTGGGCACCCGGAAGTAGTCCGGTGCCTCTAGTTCGCACATGGCGTGGCCCTGGCACAGGTCCAGATCGACCTCGATTCGAAAAGGCATGGTCTTCTCACGCCTTCCGTTTGCGGTATCGCACCTTGGCCGGCCGGGCGAGCTGCACCACCATTTTGGAGTGGTCGTTGTGGTAACTGTCGGCCGGTTGTGCCATCTCGAATTCGTACTCGCGCAACAAAACCGAGAAGATCGCCTTGATCTGCATTTGGGCGAAGGCGGCGCCGACGCAGCGGTGCCGCCCCGCGCCGAACGGGATCCAGGTCCATCGGTTGACGATGTCGGCCTGCTCGGGCTTGAGGTAGCGATCGGGACGGAATGCGTCCGGATCGGGAAAGTCCTCGGGGATCCGGTTCGAGATCGCCGGGGACGCCGCGACGAAGTCGCCGGCGTGAATCGGAAAGCCCTCGACCTCGAACTCGCCCTTGGCGACCCGCATCAGGATGATCAGCGGCGGGTGCAGCCGCAGGGTCTCCTTGACCACGTTGTCCAGCTTCGGAATCGACCGCAGCGCGTGGAAACTCACCTCCTGGCCGTCGGCGTAGAGCTCCTCGAGCTCGGCCAGCACCTCCGCGTACACTTCGGGGTGCCGAATCAACTCGATCAACGTCCACGCCGAAGTGCCGGAACTGGTGTGGTGCCCGGCGAACATCAGCGAGATGAACATCCCGGTGACCTCGTCGGCGGAGAAGCGGGGATTGCCGTCCTCGTCCTTGATCGAGACCAGTACGTCGAGCATGTCGCGGTCGGCCTTGTCCTTCGGCGGGTTGGCCAGCCGTTGGTCCATGATTTCCTGCACCAGCGCAACGAGTTTGACGCGCGCCTCGTCACGGCGCCGGAAGCTTTCGATCGGCAGGTAGGGATCGACGTAGCAGAGCGGATCGGTGCCGCGTTCCAGTTCGTGGTAGTACTCGGCGAACCGGTGATCCAATTGCTCGCGGAACTTCAGACCGATCAGGCAGGCCGTCGAGGTGTAGATGGTCAGTTCGGCGAAGAAGTCGAGCAGCTCGATCTCGCCCTGAGGTCCCCAGTCGGCGATCATCTTCTTGACTTCGCCCTCGATGGTGGCGGCGTGACCCTTCATCTGCTCGCCGCGCAGCGCCGAGTTGTGCAGCATCTCCTTGCGCCGCTCGGGGCTGGCGTCGAACACCACGCCCTTGCCGAAGATCGGCGTCATGAACGGATACGCCTCGGCCTGGTCCAGGTCTTCGTCCGCGGAGCGGAAGAAGAACTCGTTGGCGCTTGCGCCGGACAACAAGATGACGTGCTTGTCGACGAGCTGGAACCAGCCCACATCGCCGCATTCCTCGCGGACCCGTTTCATCAAACCGATTGGGTCGGTGCGAAATTCCTCGAGATGGCCATGCTCTTCTTCGCCGCCGGAAACCCGCGGCACAGTCGCGGTGGTGGTCATTGTCCTGGCATCCCTTCTTCGCCGAGCGCGAGTTTCTGACGAGCCTTGTTGTCGGCCAACGGCGCTTCCGGCTGCAGCTCCATGTTGGCGACGAAGCCGCCGCGCGGCGTCTCGGCGACGAAGGTGATGGCCCGCGCCAGATCCGCCGCGCGCAAAAAGTAGTCGTGGCGGGCCTGGCCCCATTTCGCCCAGTCTTCCAGTGCGGGACCGATCTTCTCGGCCGGCAGGCTCCATCCCATCGACGTCTTGGTCGGGCCGGGGTGCACGATCGAGGCCCGCAGGCCGGTGCCCTCCAGCTCCATCTGGAAGTTGGTAACCATCGCGACCAGCGCCGCCTTGGCGGCACCGTAGGCGCCCATGTGCGGGCGCTGACGCAGCGCGACGTCGGAGCCGACGAAAATCAAATCGCCACGCTGCCGGTCGAGCATGCCGGGCAGCACCGCAGCCGCCAGCCGGTTAGCGCCGACCAGGTGGATCTGCAGCTGCGACTCGAATTCGTCGGTGGTGATCTCGGCGAGCTTGCCGAAGTAGGTGTCACCCGCTCCGGCCACCAGGACCTCGATCTCACCGAGCGCGCCAACAGCCTGTGCAACAAAAGATTTCACCGAGTTGGGGTCGGTGACGTCGAGGTGAAATCCCACCGCCTCGCCGCCTTCGGCGTTGATCTTGCCGACGATGTCGTTGAGCTTCTCCACCCGACGGGCGCCGAGCGCGACGGGGAAGCCGTGCGCTGCGAGCTCGATGGCGGTGGCCTCCCCGATGCCGGAGGAGGCGCCGGCCACGATTGCCGGCCGTCGTTCGGGCAGGGGCTCAAAGCGAGGCATCAGCGGGTCTCCACGGTGATGGGTAGGTGAGCGAATCCGCGAACATTGCTGGAGTGGACGCGGACGGCGTTGGCCTCGTCCACCCGATATCCGCGGATTCGCTTGAACAACTCGGTGAGCGCCACGCGGGCTTCCATCCGGGCCAGGTGGGCACCGAGGCAGAAGTGCGCGCCGCTACCGAAACTCATGAGCTTGGAACCGATATCGCGTCCAATCAGATATTCGTCGGGATCGTCGAACACCCGCTCGTCGCGATGGGCGGAGCCGGGCAGCAAGAGCAGGACGTCCCCGTCGGGGATGGTGGTGTCGTAGAGGGTCAGCTCGCCGGACACGGTGCGGGCCAGGATCTGGCTCGAGGTGTCGTAGCGCAGGGTCTCCTCCACCCACAGCGGAACCAGGGCGGCGTCATCGTAGACGGGCGCGAGCTGGCCGGGATTCTTGTAACCCCAAAAGGCGGCGTTGGCAAGCAGTTTGGTGGTGGTCTCGTTGCCGGCGATCACCATCAAGAACATGAAGCCGAGGACTTCGTCGTCGGTGAGCCGATCGCCGTCGATCTCGGCTTCCAGCAGTGCGGTGGTCAGGTCGTCGGTGGGCTTGGTGCGCCGGTCGGCGACCATCTGCTGGTAGTAGACGATCAGGTTGATCGACGCCTCGACCGCCTCCGGCGGAACGTCGGTGACGCCCTCGTCGCGGTGCATGACGCCGTCGGCCCAGGCCCGAACCTGCACGCGGTCTTGCTCCGGCACGCCCATCAACTCGGAGATCACGTCCATCGGCAATTTGCCCGCGAACTCGTCGACGAAATCCACGGTGGCGTCCGCGGAAGCCAGGTCGAGCATGGTGTCGAGGTGCTTGACCGCGATCTCGGTGACCCGCGGTTCCAGCTCGCGGATGCGGCGCGGCGTGAAGCCCTTCGACACCAGGGTGCGCAGCCTCAAGTGGGCGGGATCGTCCATGGCCAGAAAGCTCATCGTCTTGCTGGCGTGCGGGCCGCGCGAGGCCGGATCCAACGACACCCCGTACTTGTTGGAAAGCGTTGTGCTGTTGCGGAATCCGTGTAACACATCCTGATGTCGGGACAGCGCCCAAAAGTTCAGTTCGTCATTGCGGTACAGCGGGGCCTCGTCGCGCAGCCGCTTGTAGTACGGGTACGGGTCCTCGTGGAAGTCGTAGTCGTAAGGGTCAAGCACCAATTCGTGGTCTCCAACATGCACGGTCATTCGGTTCCGGCCTCCCCGCTGGTCGCCCCGGGACCCGGCAGGATCAGACTGACGACATAGGCCAGCCGGTCGGCGATCTGGTGGTAGGTGAACTGGCCACTGCCGGCCTGGACCAACGCGCCGAAGAAAGTCATCTCCAGCGCGGCAACCGTATTCGGATCGGCGCTCGGCCCAATGGCCGTCGCGATGCGGCGGTGAATTTCCGCGCCGATCCGGTCGCGAACGGCCGCCACCGCCGGATCGGTGCCGCCGCCGAGCAACGCCGTCGTGCACGCCGCACCGACCTCGGGCTCGTCGGCGACCACCAGCGCCAGGTGGCGCAGCACCTTGTCCACCCGGATTGGCATCGGTTCGTTGACGTCGGTGAAGAATGGCACCTGCCGCACCAGGTCCAGATACACCTCGGCGATCAGGTGGTTCTTCGACGAGAAATAGGTGTATGCCGTGGCCGGTGCAACCTTGGCGACGGCAGCGACGGCGCGCACCGTCAGGCCGGCATAGGACTTCTCCCGTAACGTCTCGATCCCGGCGGCGAGCACCTTACGGAAGGTCTCCTCTTGGCGCCGATTGCGCGCCGGAAGACCGGATTGCTGCTCGGCCGGGGAAGTGACCGCAACCAAGGCATCGCTGGACACATGTCCAAACTAGAGGAAGACAGCATGACGAATCAAGCCCGTCGGCCAAACACGGTGGTAATAGCGATAAATTGAGGCTCGCGGCGGCGCTGCGCGGTCCAATCTCTTGCACCGGCGGGGCCCGACGGCTATGGTGCGGTGAAACAATATCGGACAACTGTCCATCTGAGCGGGGGATGAAACTGGACCCCTGGGACTGCCACGCACAGACGGGAGCGCGAGATGGCCTTGCTGGCCGACGGCGTGAGTGAACTGTTCATCGACGGCAAGATGTCGGCCGGCAGCGCCGGTACCTTCCCCACCGTCAACCCCGCGACCGAGGAAGTGCTCGGGGTCGCGGCCGACGGCGACGCCGACGACATGAGCCGCGCCATCGATGCCGCCCGCCGCGCGTTCGACGAGACGGACTGGTCGCGGAACACCGACTTGCGGGTGCGGTGCGTGCGACAGCTGCGCGAGGCGATGCAACAGCACCTCGAAGAGCTACGCGCACTCACCATCGCCGAGGTGGGCGCGCCGCGCATGCTCACCGGCATCGCTCAACTGGAAGTACCGGTCAACGACCTGGCGTTCGCCGCGGATACCGCCGAATCCTATGAGTACAACCAGGATCTCGGGTTAGCATCGCCGATGGGGATCCCGACGCGGCGCACCATCGCCCGCGAAGGCGTCGGCGTCGTCGGTGCGATCACGCCGTGGAACTTTCCGCACCAGATCAACCTCGCCAAGATCGGGCCCGCGCTGGCCGCCGGAAATACCGTCGTCCTCAAGCCCGCCCCCGACACCCCGTGGTGTGCGGCCGTACTGGGCGAACTCATCGTCGAGCACACCGACTTTCCGCCGGGCGTGATCAACATCGTCACCGCCAGCGATCACAGTGTTGGCGCGCTGCTGGCGAAAGACCCTCGGGTGGACATGGTTTCGTTCACCGGGTCGACAGCTACCGGTCGCAGCGTGATGGCGGATGGCGCGGCCACGATCAAAAAGGTGTTCCTCGAGCTGGGCGGCAAGTCGGCGTTCATCGTCCTCGACGACGCCGACCTGAGTGCGGCGGTGGGCGTGGCGGGATTTTCGGTGTGCATGCACGCCGGGCAGGGGTGCGCCATCACCACCCGGCTGCTGGTGCCGCGGGCGCGGTATGACGAAGCTGTCGCGATCGCCGCGGCGACCATGGGCGGCATCAAGGCAAGCGATCCCACCGACCCGGGAACCATTTGCGGGCCGGTGATTTCGGCACGGCAGCGCGACCGCATCGAGGGCTACCTCGAGTCGGCGATCGCCGAGGGCGGGACGTTCGCGTGCGGGGGCGGCCGCCCGGCCGACCGCGAGGTCGGCTTTTTCATCGAGCCCACCGTGATCGCGGGGCTGGACAACGACGCGCGCTGCTCGCGCGAAGAGATTTTCGGTCCGGTCCTGACCGTCATCGCCCACGACGGCGACGACGACGCCGTGCGCATCGCCAACGACTCGCCCTACGGCCTGTCGGGTACCGTGTTTGGCGCCGATCCGGACCGGGCGGCCGCGGTCGCCGCCCGCATCCGCGCCGGAACGATCAATGTCAATGGCGGCGTGTGGTATTCGGCCGATGCGCCATTCGGCGGTTACAAGCAGTCCGGAAACGGTCGCGAGATGGGATTGGCAGGTTTCGAGGAATACCTCGAGACCAAAACGATCGCGACCGCGGTTTGAAGCGAGGAGCTTGACGGATGAGGTTCGAAAACAAGGTCGCGATCGTCACCGGATCGGGCGGCGGCATCGGCCAGGCCTACGTCGAGGCGCTGGCGCGCGAAGGCGCCGCGGTCGTCGTTGCCGACATCAACGCCGAGGCCGCCGCGGGGGTGGCCAAGCAGATCAGCGCCGACGGCGGGACGGCCATCAGCATCCCGGTCGACGTGTCGGATCCGGAGTCGGCCAAGGCGATGGCCGATCGCACGCTGGCCGAGTTCGGCGGCATCGACTACCTGGTCAACAACGCGGCGATCTTCGGCGGGATGAAGCTGGACTTCCTGCTCACCATCGACCCCGAGTACTACAAAAAGTTCATGAGCGTCAATCTCGATGGGGCACTGTGGTGCACGCGCGCGGTCTACAAGAAGATGAGCAAGCGCGGCGGCGGGGCGATCGTCAACCAGTCGTCCAGCGCGGCGTGGCTGTACTCCAACTACTACGGACTCGCCAAGGTCGGCATCAACGGGTTGACCCAACAACTCTCGCGCGAGCTGGGCGGTCGCAACATCCGGATCAACGCGATCGCACCCGGACCGATCGACACCCAGGCCAGCCGGACCACCACGCCCAAAGAGATGGTGGACGACATCGTCAAAGGACTTCCGCTGTCTCGCATGGGAACTCCCGAGGATCTGCTCGGCATGTGCCTGTTCCTGCTCTCCGATGAGGCCAAGTGGATCACCGGGCAGATCTTCAACGTCGACGGGGGGCAGGTAATCCGGTCATGACTCGCGTCGGCGACGACGGGGAGCTTCGCGGTGAAAAGGAGCGGCGCAGGTGACTGAGCATTTCACGCTCGGCTATATCGGCCTAGGCAACATGGGCGCCCCCATGGCGACAAAGATGACCGAATGGCCCGGTGGTGTAACGGTTTACGACATTCGCACCGAGGCGATGACGCCGCTGGCCGAGAAGGGTGCCAACCTGGCGGACAGTGTGGCGGACGTGGCCGCCGCCGACATCATCCACGTCACCGTGCTGGACGACACCCAGGTGCGTGAGGTCGTCGGCGAGCTGGCGGTAACCGCCAAGCCCGGCACCGTCATTGCAATTCACTCGACCATCAGCGACACCACGGCCGTCGAGCTCGCGGCCGAGCTCAGGCCGCACGGCATTCATGTCGTGGACGCACCGGTCAGCGGCGGCGCCGCCGCGGCGGCCAAGGGCGAGCTCGCCACCATGGTGGGCGCCGAACGCGAGGTGTACGAACGGATCAAGCCGGCGTTCAAACATTGGGCGGCGGTGGTCGTCCATGCCGGCGAGCCGGGAGCCGGAACGCGAATGAAGCTGGCCCGCAACATGTTGACCTTCACCTCGTACGTCGCGGCGTGCGAAGCCATGAGACTGGCGGAGGCGGCGGGACTGGATCTGCAGGCGTTGGGCCGGGTGGTACGGCACACCGACGCACTCACCAGCGGGCCCGGCGCGATCATGGTGCGCGACAGCATGAAGGACCTCGAACCGGACAACTTCCTATACGAGCCGTTCTTGCACACCCGCGGCCTGGGGGAGAAGGATCTGAGTCTGGCCTTGGCGCTGGGCGAATCGGTGTCGGTCGACCTGCCGCTGGCCCGATTGGCCTATGACGGGCTGGCTGCCGGTCTCGGCGTGCCGCACACAGAGGGAGAGTCGTAATGGACGAACTACGCCGCAAGGGTCTCGAAAAAATGAACGAGGTCTACGGCTGGGAAATGCCCAATGTCGAGGGCGACGCCTACTTCGACCTGACCGTCGACCACTTGTTCGGCAGCATCTGGACGCGACCGGGGCTGTCGATGCGCGACAAGCGCATCATGACGCTGACCGCGGTGACCGCGGCCGGCAAGCGCGACCTGGCCGAGATTCAGATCAACGCCGCGCTGCTCAACGGCGAACTTTCCGAGACCGAACTGAAGGAGATGGCCGTCTTCCTGACTCAATACCTCGGATTCCCGCTCGGCTCCGCGCTCAACGGCGCGGTCGAGAGCGTCGTGGCCAAGCGCAAGAAGGCCGCGGCCACGGGCGCGGGCGAGGACAAGAAGGCCAACGTCGACGCCGCGCTGAAGATGCATTCGGGTAAGACGACCGGCTAGGCCGCCAGAAAGTGGGCGACGATCGCGGCCATCGCGTCGATCGCATCGCGGGTGATGACTTCGAACCCGTGCGTGCTCAGGGTGGGTAGACACAGCAGTCCCGCGCGCGGTGTCAGACCCCCGGCCTTGGCGCGAGACGCGTCACTTTCGAAGGCGCCCAGCACCGCGGCCTGGGGCCGCAGGCCCCGGTCGGCCGCCGTCCGCATCAGCCGGTCGGCGATGTCCTTGTCGTAGACGCACAGCGCGTCGCTGTAACCGACGATCGGGCCTCCGGCGACGGTGGTCTCGTACTCCTGTTCGGTGGGTCCCACCTCGAGCGCGACCGTGAGCGTGCCCGGCAGCGTGGCGCTGGCGTAGCAGCCACCGATCCCGCCGATTTCTTCGTTGGTGGTGAACACCAGGTAGGCATCCTCGGCCGGTCGTCGCCCCCGGTCGCGCAACAGCCGGGCGGCGCGTAGCAGGGCCGTGACGGCGGCGCGGTCGTCGAGGAAGTAACACCCGATGTAGTCACCGACGTCGACCAGTGTCCTTTTGCTCCGGTCGACACAGACCCGAGTTCCGGCATGGACTCCCGCGGCCGCCAGCTGCTCCTGGCTGCGACCGGTGAAGACGTAGACGTGTTGCCAGTCCAGCGCTCGGTCGCCTTGATCGGGCTTGGTCTCCCAGATCCGCGGGCTTTCCTTCGTGGTGTGTTCGGAGCCGTGCGTGAGAACCGCGGTGAATGTCTCGTTGTCGCCGAGCACCGCGACCGGGCCAAGACCGAAGTTACCCGGATACATCACCCCGAGCTGTGTGACGTGCAGTGACCCGTCGGGCTCGATCCGCTTCACCAGCATCGAGAGCTCGTCCAAATGTGCCAGGACGCGGGTTGCGTTGCCCGGGCCCGCCGGCGGTGCCCACCGGTGCCGGTTCTGCTCGACACTGGTCCCGGAATCGCTTGCTGCGCTGACGAATCCGATCAGATTCCCGGCGTCGTCGGTCCACATGTCGTCGACAACGGGCTCGAGTTCACGCGCGCACACGGCGCGCACCGCCTCCTCCTGGCCGCACGGCCCGTAGGTCCACAACAGTTCCTGCAGCAGGTCATCGCCTTCGTCGCGCGTCATCAGTCCTCCCGCCACCGGCTACCCCACCACGGGTGGCACAAACGGCGCGGTGCTCAGTAGGGCCGGCCGCCCGCGGGCATCACGTATTCCGACGGCGGCGCGAAAACACCATTGACGGTGGTGCCGCCCTGGATTATGCCGGCCGTCATCTCGAGCATGCTCTGCGGAAAGCCCAACCTCGGCTTGGTCAGCGTGCTGAGCCGAGCCAATTCCTCGGCGCCGAGATCGACGTCGGCGGCGCGCACGTTGTCGTCGAGCTGGGAGAGCGTGCGTGCACCGATGATGATCGAGGCGACGGCACGCTGGGCCCGCACCCAGGCCAGCGCGACGCTGGCGACGGTGGTCTGATGCGCGGCGGCGATACTCTCCAGCTCGTCGATCACCGTGTAGGTCTTGTCGTTGAGGAATGAGTCGACCATCGCTCCGCGACCGGCCTTGTGCTGTCCGGCATTTCGCCGGGTGTACTTGCCGCTGAGCACGCCACCCTTCAAGGGAGACCAGGGCGTGATGCCAAGGCCGAACTCGTCGGCCATCGGCACCAGCTCCTGTTCGATCGTGCGTTCCAGCAGCGAGTACTCGACCTGCAATCCGATGAACGAGGACCAGCCGCGGAACCGCGCGATCAGATTGGCTTCGACGATCTTCCACGCCGGAGTGTCCGAGACGCCGATATAGCGAACCTTGCCCGCTGCGACGAGGTCGTCGAGTGCGCCCATCGTCTCCTCGATGGGGGTGTTCACGTCCCACATGTGCAGCCAGTACAGGTCGATGTAATCGGTCTGTAAGCGGCGCAACGAGTTATCGCAAGCGTCGATCAACGACTTGCGACCAGCGCCGCCCCCGTTCGGGTCGCCGGGATACAGGTTGCCGCTGAATTTGGTGGCGATGACCAAGCGGTCGCGACGCGCGGGGTGGCGTCCGATGTGATCACCGATGATCTTTTCCGAGTGGCTCCTGGTGTAAAAGTTGGCGGTGTCGATGAAGTTGCCGCCGAGGTCGGTGTAGCGGTCGATGATCTGCTGGGACTCTTCGACACCGGTGCCCCAGCCGAGGTCTTCTCCGAACGTCATCGCGCCCAGGCAGAGCGGGCTGACGCGCAAGCCGGACCGGCCGAGTGTCACGTATTGATCTAGAGGCATGGAACGACTTCCGGTAGATTGTTCAACCATGTTGTTGTTCGTAAATAAACTAGTTCATGACTGAACGATCTGGCAAGTCGATCACTGCCCTTGACGCCGCCAAGATCTGGTCGCTGAACTACCGGGTGCTGCTGTCGGTGATTGCGGACGCCGAGGCCGATATCGGCGCGCTGGGGCTGGAGTCGAAGGAGCTGTTTCTGCTCGCCGAGATCGAGGACCATCCCTACCCGGCCGGATTGGCCGCGACGTTGAGCATGCCGAAGGCGACGGTGACGTTGTACCTGAAACGGCTCGAGTCCGCAGACTTCGTGCGCCGCGAGATCGACCCGTCCGATCTGCGGCGGCACCGGTTGCTGCTCACCGCCGCGGGACGTCAGGCGGTGACCAAGGGCCTGGCCGTGCTGTCCGGCGAATTCGACAAGCGTCTCGGGCGACTGACCGCCGCGCAGCGAAAGGACCTCAAAAGCCTGCTCGAGCGGATCGTCTGACGCGGCCTCATCGACGTTGACCGTTTTGCTGCAACGGATTCGGGTGATCGAGGTAGAAGTCGATGTGTGCCTGCGCCGCGACGCGCCAGGTCATCTTCGCGGCCAGGCGGCGTCCGGGCAGGGGGTCGTAGCACTCTTGGATCGCCGTGATCAAGCTGGCAGCGATCCCGGCGGCGTCGTGGCCGTACCTGATCGTCGTTCCGAAGACCTCGCGCAGTACCGGTAAGTCGCGGGCAACGACCGGCCGTCCCGCCGCCAGCGCTTCCAAAGCGGCCAGGCCGAATCCCTCTTTCGTGGAGGGGAAACAGAATGCGTCGCATCCGGCGACCAGGCTCGGTAATTGCCGGTCGTCGACGGCGCCGAGGATGATCGGTTCGACGTCGAGTTCGGTGCACCGCAGTTCGAACGCGGAGCGGTACTCGCGGTAGTCGAACAACGTCTCACCCCCCGCGACCACCAGGGCCAGCTCGGGCATCTCCCGGCGCAGCAGGTGGTAGGCATCGACCAAGTCGATGGTGCCTTTGCGCGGTTCGATACCACCCACCGTGAGCAGGTACCGCCCCAGGCGGTCGCGCCACCGTGCCCGCGCAGCCGTTGCCGCCGCATCATCGGAGGCGGCATCGATAAACCGCTGCGCCTGAACACCGTTCGGAATAACGGTCGGAGAAAAACCCCACTTCGCCGCCACCTCGCCAGCGACGGCGGTGGAGACGCAAATGCGGGCATAAGGTTTGGTGATTGCCTGCTCGTGACACGCCGCCAGGACTGCAGTAGTGAACTCGTCGAGATGATGAATGGTGCGGATGCAATCGCCGACCGCGTTGGCGCTGATGCAGTCCTGGGCGTGCACGATGTCGTAATCACCGGGGTTGAATGCCTTGCCCAGCAACTCGATCGAGCGGATGACACGATCGGTGACGGTGTCGCCGGGGTAGTCGACGAATTCCACCAGGCGCACGGTCACGGCCGGGTCGACGGGGCGAAAGAAGCCGCTGTCGTTGGCGCGTGCCAATGACCACACCGTCACGTCGACGCCGAGCCCGGCGAGCGCTTCGGCGAGGCTCAGCGTGTGCACGACACCGCCGCGCGGCTTGGTCGAATAGGTCAGCAACGCAACACGCTGGGTCATCTCGGCTTGGTCCTGGTCCGGTAGGCCTGCGGCCGTAGTTCGGCAAGGTGGTTCAAAACCCTGCGCGCGCGGGTGATTTCGGCATCGATGTCGATGTCCGCCTTGGCAAGTCCGCCGGTGGAGCGGGTCGTCACCAGAATGTCGCCACCCGGTCCCACCACCTTCGCCTGACCCAAGAATCGAAGATTTCCCATCACGCCGGTCTGATTGGATGACACGACGACCACCTGGTTTTCGGCGGCGCGGGCGCAGTCGTAGAGGTCGAAGAGCCGCGACTGCCGGTCGGCGGGCAGGCGGGAAGCCCGGTCGGTGATGCTGGCCGGCCAGGCCGACAGCGCCGCGATGATCTGCGCCCCGTCGGTGGCCAGTGCCCGGGCGGCCTCGGGGAACGTCTTGTCGTAATCGATGAGCATCCCGATCCGCCCGACCGGGGTGTCGAAGGTGCAGAACGTGTCGCCGGCCAGGTAGGTCAGCGACTCACCAGCCGGCTGATGCACTTTGCGATGGGTGCCCAGAACACCGTCACCACAGACGCACACCGCCGCGTTGTAGCGGCCGCCTTCGGGCGCCGCTTCTGCATACCCGACGCACACCGTCATGGAGCCGGCCGCGGCGGCGACCGCCGCGATCTCCCGACCGTCGGGGTCCAGGGCCGGCGGCGGGTCGTCGAGGTCGGGCGTCCGGAAATCGCCGATGTAGCCGCCGAGGCAGGCGTCGGGAAACACCAAGAGGTCGACCCTGTCCTGCGCGGCGGCCGCGATGATCCCGAGGACCTTGTCCAGGCAGCGCTGCAGGTCTCTCCCGAAATGAGCGGCGACAGCCGCGACGGTCAGCAATGCCAACGCACCCTCCTCAGGCCGGTCCGAGGCCGGTGACGGGGGAGGTCAGCGCCATTGTCACAACGCCGTCCGGCCAGCGCAACCTCACCCCCGGGGTCGCGGTCACTGAACCACACTCCGCGCTGACGACGCCGTCGGGCAACTCGAGAACCGGGCCCCCGCCACCCGCGGTAAGCATGGCGAATCCCGGGAAGCACGTGAGCCATTCGCCCATGCTGGTGCCGGCGGGGCGCGCTACCGCAGCGATGTCGAGTTCGGCGCCGGATCGACTGGCTTCGGCCATCATTCCCAGCGTGCCGACAACGCCGGCCATGCTGACATCCTTGGCCGCGCGGGGACGCATCGAGGCGACCGCGCGGGTCATCGCGACGAGCTCGCCGCTGCTGCGGTTGCTCGTCGAATCCCATTGTCTTCCTGTATATCCTGGCCGCCACTGACCGGCGGTGTCGACCGTCAACCGAATCCGGTCCCCGGACGTCGCGCCACCGGCGGGAATGGGAGTCGCGGCCCGCCCCAGCGCGGTCACCGCCAGAGCCGGCGGAACGCCCAGTTGGGTGTGCCCGCCCAGCACCGGCACCTGCCACGCCGCCGACGCGGCGGACAACCCGGCGATCACTCGGTCGAGCAGCCGTGCGGTCGGCGCCCCGACGGCGTCCAGGAGACCGATTGGCGTGGCGCCCATCGCGGTAAGGTCGTTGACGTTGACCAGAACCGAACACCACCCCGCCCATTCCGGGTCACGTTCGACCATCGCGGGAATGATGGCGTCACACGCGGCGATCAGATCGCTGCCAGGAATCGGCGTTCCGTCATCACCCACGAAGCCTGCCGGCCCCAGCGCCCCGGGCACCGGCCGCAGCGGCTCGAGCGCGGGGCCGAGGAATGACTTGGTGGCCGTTACGATGCGCTGAAATGGGTTCAACGGCCAGCGAATCCACGCATGAGGTCGCGACGCGACGGTGCACTCACCCAGCATTTGCCAGCCCAGCTTGGTGAACAGGGGCATGTAGCGTTGCTGCACGGTGGCCTCGAATCGCAGCACGCCGGCCGATTCAACGTAGGCGCATGCGGCGCGAATGAGCGCGGAGCCCAGGCCCACGATCCGGACGGCCGGATCCGTCGCCAGTCTCGAGCCGGTCCACCAGCCGAGGTCCACCGCCGTAGCCGGGGCCAGCCGTACTCCGCCGAGGATCTGACCATCGGGCGTCCTCGCCACCAGCACGACGGCCCGTGGATCGTCGTCGACCTCATCGCGATCTGTTCCCGCGAAAAGACCCTGATCGCCGACGAATGCATCGTGGCGTATCCGCCGGTAGGCCTCGAGTTCGCGCCCGGACTCCGCGGGGTGGATCAGAAACGGCGCGGGCGCCGCCGGAGCGCCGGTCAGGATCGACGAATCCACCGACGCGGCTTCGGTGTTGGTGCTGAAGAAAATCATCAGGCACCGAAATTCTGCAGGATGCTGCAGGCTCCGCAGGTCGCACACCCGGCGCGTTGCGCGGCACCGGACATGCCGGCCGCGCGCAGCAGGGTGGCGACTGCCCGGGTGACCTTCTCGACGACTGTCGGGTCCGGAGTCGGAGCGGCGTCGACGTCGACGGCCAGTGACCCGGCTTGCGGGCGGAACGGGACGACGAAGGGGTACACCCCCATGTCGATCAGTTCGGCTGCGCCGGAAACGAGTTCGTCGGGATCTTCGCCCAGTCCGACGAGCAGGTAGGTGGAGACCTGGTTGCGGCCGAACAGACGGACGGCCGCACGCCAGGCCCCGCGATACACCTCCAGGGGTATGGCCGCTTTGCCGGGCATCCATCGCCGGCGAACCTCGTCGTCAAGCGATTCGACGTGGATGCCGATGGCGTCGGCGCCGGCGCCTCGCAGGTCGGCGAGCACCGCCAGATCGGCCGGCGGTTCACACTGCACCTGGATCGGCAAATCGGGGACCGCGGCTTTGACCGCGCGCACACAGCGGGCCAGGTGCCGGGCTCCGCGGTCGGCCCCGGCCGTTGTGCCCGTGGTCATCACCATCTGTGTCACACCGTCGAGTCGCACTGCCGCCTCGGCGATTTCGGCAAGTTCCGCCGGGCGTTTCACAGCCGTCGTGCTGCCGGATCGCAGCGACTCCTCGATGGTGCAGAACCGGCATCGCTGATCGGGTGCGTAACGGATACAGGTCTGCACGACGGTGGTGGCCAGCACGTTGCGTCCGTGCAGCCGGGCCAGTTTTTCGTAGGGAACTCCGTCCGCGGTGGTCAGATCGTAGAAACGGGGTCGGTTGATGGCCTGCACGTCCAGGCCGGTGTCCTCGTCGTCGACGAGTATTCGGCTCCCGTCGAATACGAAGGGGCTGTTGGGATTCAGCGGAATGGCGGCGTTGAGTCCATCGATGACCACGTGGCCGTCGGCGCTCGGGCCGGCGCCCGCGGCGCGGCTCAGAGGAACCGCACCGCGGAAGCCACGCAGCGCAAGTTCGACTCTGGTGGATGGGACCATCACTGACGCTCCTAGACGTTGGTTGACGGAGTCTCGCGCGTCAGTGGCCCGCCGCGAGGCGCAGCACGGATTCGTGATAACTGCCGATGATGGTGGCGGCGATATGCCGGGCGTCACGGTCGATGCCGAGAAAGCGGCCTGAGCCCCAGGTGTGCATCCAGGGTAGGCCGACGAAACTCAGCCCGGCAACGTTGGTGATCCCGCGCGTTTGCATCGGGTGGCCGCCGCCATCAAAAGCACTGGCTTCGATCCATCGATAGTCGGGGCGGTAGCCAATGGCCCACACGATGCTGGTCACACCCTCGGCCGCCAGATCCAGCTCGGTCGGCTCAAACTCGGGTCGCCACACCGGTGTATAGCGCGACGGCGGCGGGGCGTCGATCTTTTCGCGAGTGATATAGCCGTCGATATCCGCGCAGATGGAGTTGTAGACGGAGTCGGCCTGGTCGAGCGCCGCGTTGAGGGTGGCGCCGAATTTCAGCGTCGAATCCTTTCCGTCGCTGAGCAATCCGTAGAGCTTCATGCCCTCGGCGGCGAACTGGCGCAGGTCGATGTCGCGGCCACCGCCGCGCCCGGTGACATAGTGGTTCGTCTTCTCGATCGCGGCCTTGCCGCCCGGATACTCCTGCACCGGCTTCTCGTACAAGCCCATGTCGGCCAGCCATGACATGCAGTCGCGTCCGCGGTAGAAACGGGCGACCCTGGGCGCGTCACCCACGGACAGATGCACTTGGCGCCCCGCCAGGTGCAGGTCCTCTGCTATCTGGGCGCCCGATTGCCCGGTACCGACTACCAACACCGCACCGTCGGGTAGCTGGTCGGGGTTGCGGTACCGCGCGGAGTGGACTTGCGCTATCGCAGGAGTGAGCGACTGCGCAAACGGCGGCACAACCGGCACCGGGTATCCGCCGGTGGCAACGACGGCATGTTCGCAAGTCAGAGTTTGGACGCGGTGGGTGGTTTGCACCGCCAGCTCGAACCCGCCCTCGGGTCGGTTGGTCAGCCGCGTCACCGTCGAGTGGGCGCGCACGGGCGGCGCGAATTTCTCCAACCATCCGGCCAGCCACGCGACGACCTCGTCGCGGGTCATGAATCCGTGCGGGTCCGGTCCTTCATAGGCGTACCCGGGCAGTTGACAGTGCCAGTTCGGTGTCACCAGTGTGAAGTTGTCCCAGCGACTGTCGGCCCACGCGTGAACCGGGGTTTGTGCCTCGAGGACTACGTGCTCGATCTCGGCGCGGCACAGGTACCAGCTGACCGAGAGACCGGCCTGGCCGCCGCCGATGATGGCGACGCGCGTGTGCTCTGGCGTTGTCATGACTGCTCCAATTCGGGATGCATCGCGGTGATCGTGATCACGGCGTCGAGCGGAAATTTCTTGGCGGCGTTGCGGATCCGGTCTTTGGTGTCGGCGGCCGAGGTGCAGTCGAATCCGTATTTGACGCGCACTCTATTGCTGGCCTCGGTCAGCCCGCGGCTGGACCGGTCCAGGAACTCGGCGACGGTGTAGTTGGCTCCGGTGCGCAGGTAGTCGTGCATCACCAAGCTGGGGGAGTAGCAGCGTTGCGCGCTGTCATCTGGCCAGCGCACCTCAAAGGTCATCTCAGGCATGCGACACCTCTTGCCACTTGGCCGACTGAGTTGTCTCGGTCAGCGGACCGTACACATCGGGCCGACGGTCGCGCAGGTGGAACATTCCGGCCCGCATGGTGCGGAAGGTCGCGTCGAGGTCCACTTCGGCCACCGCCATACCGCTGTCGAGAAGTGTTGTGGCCAAGATGTTTCCACCCGGATCCACGATCTTTGCGTTGCCGACGTACCGCAGCGATCCGAAGGTGCCGCTTTGGTTGGAAGCCATCCAGAACACCTGGTTGTCCAGCGCGCGGGCCATGTCGAAAAGGTTGAACCGGTAGGTCCAGCGGTCCTCCTGAAGATTTTCGGCGGGCGCGGTGCGGGCGGCGGGCCAGGCCGACAGGTTGGCGATGATCTGCGCACCGTCAAGGGCCATGATCCGCGCGGCTTCGGGAAAGGCTTTGTCGTAGCAGATCTGCAGCCCTACCCGACCGACCGGTGTGTCGTAGACCCCGTATCGGGATCCGGCGGCGTACGACATGCTCTCGCCGAGCGGCTGATGGACTTTGCGATACACGCCGTACACGGTGCCGCCGTCGAGCACCGCAGCGGTGTTGTAGCGGGTTTCACCGTCGTCGTCCAGTTCGCAAAAGCCGATCGCCGTGACCAGGTCACCGAGGATCGCCTGCACGCGGGCGATCTCGGGGCCGTCGAGGCGAATGGCCGGAGGTAACGAGCGCTGTGTGGTGGGCACCACCGTGTCACCGTGGTTGCCCAGGGAAGGCAGATAACCGCCGATGGCGGCCTCCGGCAGGACCATGAAGTCGACATCCTTGTCGCGGGCCCGCTGGACAAGTGAGGTGATGAGCGCGTAGTTCTGCTCGAGATCGCGGGTGAAATTGGCCGAGACGGCAGCAAGAGTCTTCATATGAATTTCGTTGTTTGGCGGAATCTTTGGCTTTGACTTACACCATGTAGGTGGAGTTGATGATGGCGCCTTTTCGGGAGTAGTAGATGAGTGCGTCTTGCACGTCGAGCGGATGCGCCGGGATGACACCTTCGATTAGGTCCTCTTCGCGGCCGCCGTGCATACCGAGGCCGAACCGGCAACAGAACACGGTGCCACCCTCGCCGATGAATGTCGCCAGGGCCTCGTTGATGTTCTGCTCACCCGGGAACGCGGCGTCGCCGGTCTTCGGAAAGCCACGTGTGGCAAGGCAATTCATAGAGCCGGGGCCGTAAAAATATAGCGTCGACTCAAAGCCTTGGCGCAGAGCGCGAGTAGCCTGCAGCACCGCGATGAACGAGGCCGACGACTCGTGAGCGATGCCGTGGATCAGGGTGAAGTAGCTCTCCCCGTTCTCGGCTTGGTAGGAGGGAAAGATCTTCGTGGCGCCGTAGATGCTCGAGCCTTTCGACGTCGACGGGTGCGGGATTTCGGCCAGCGACGCTTTGATGTTTGCGGCGATGGATTCGTCAAAAGGCATGGAGTACTCCACATTTCGATGTGATCGGAAGAGTTGGCGACAGTGCCAGGGTGTCGGTGAATGCCGATCTGCCGATTACAGCCGCATACCATTACCAGATGGTTATGGCTGAATTACGCTGATGTATCGTATGCATCACTTTAGTAACATTGTCGAAACATTGTCAGCGTGGCGGCGGGCCGGCCGCGGCCGCGGTGACTGCCGTCACATACCTGCCGTAGGTGCCGGGAAATTGCGCGGCTAGTCTGACGTGTCGTGCGCGTTCTGGTGATCGGGTCCGGTGCCCGTGAGCATGCCTTGCTCCTGGCTCTGAGCCGGGATCCACAGGTCACGGGGTTGGTGATCGCCCCGGGCAATGCCGGCACCGGCCGGCTCGCCGAGCAGCGCGACGTCGACATCACCTCCGGCGAAGCCGTCGTCGCACTGGCCCGCGACGTGGCCGCCGACTTGGTCGTGATCGGCCCCGAGGTGCCGTTGGTACTCGGGGTCGCCGACGCGGTGCGCTCGGCCGGCATCGTGTGCTTCGGTCCCAGCAAGGACGCGGCGCGAATCGAGGGTTCGAAGGCGTTCGCCAAAGAGGTCATGGCGGCCGCGGGGGTTCGGACCGCATCCAGCGAGATCATCGACAACCCGGGACATTTGGACGCAGCGCTAGAGCGTTTCGGCCCACCGGGCGGCGATCCGGCGTGGGTGGTCAAGGACGACTCGTTGGCCGCCGGCAAAGGCGTGGTGGTGACGCCGGATCGCGACGTCGCGCGGGCGCACGCCGCCAGCTTGCTCGAGTCGGGTCATCCCGTCTTGCTGGAGTCGTTCCTCGACGGCCCCGAGGTTTCGCTGTTCTGCGTCGTCGACGGCGCGACGGTGGTGCCGTTGCTGCCCGCACAGGACTTCAAACGGGTGGGCGACGGCGACACCGGTCCCAACACCGGTGGCATGGGGGCCTACGCGCCACTGCCGTGGCTGCCCGATCACGTGTATCGGGATGTGGTCACCCGCATCGTGGAACCTGTTGCCGCCGAGATGGTTCGGCGTGGATCTCCATTCTCGGGTTTGCTGTACGCCGGACTGGCCATCACCGCCAACGGGCCGGCGGTGGTCGAATTCAACTGTCGCTTCGGCGATCCCGAGACCCAAGCCGTGCTGGCCCTGCTGGACTCGCCGCTGGGCCAGTTGCTCTACGCGGCCGGTAGCGGCACGCTCGCCGACTTCGGCGAGGTGCGTTGGCGTGACGGCGCCGCCGTGACGGTTGTGCTGGCGGCCGAAAACTATCCGGGCCGGCCGCGGGTCGGCGACGTCATCATCGGGTCCGAGGCCGAGGGGGTGCTGCACGCCGGGACGACGGTGCGCGACGACGGAGCCACCGTCTCGTCCGGGGGCCGGGTGCTCTCGGTGGTCGGCACCGGTGCCGATCTGGCTGCGGCGCGTTCGCACGCCTACCGCATTCTGGAGTCAATCCGCTTGCCGGGCAGCCATTTCCGAAGCGATATCGGATTGCTGGCCCAAGAGGGCAAGATCGAACTCTAGAACGCCACGGCCTGACCGTCGCGACGAGGATCGCTGGCCGCCACGTATCCGCCATCGAGGCGCCAAATCGCTTGGCAGCTGCCGAAGGCGTTGTAGTCGTCGACGGTGAGCAGGTCGTGCCCGCGTCGGCGCAATTCCTCCAGCGTCGACGGCGAAAACCCTTGTTCGCAGCTGACCTGCAAACCGTCCATCCAGCGGAACCGCGGGCCGTCGCACGCTGCTTGCGGGTTCTGGCCGTGGTCGGCGATGCGCACCATCACCTGAACGTGGCCCTGGGGTTGCATTGGGCCGCCCATCACGCCGAAGCTCATCACGGGTGCACCGTCCTTGGTGACAAAACCGGGGATGATGGTCTGGAATGGCCGCTTGTTCGGGCCGACCTGATTCGGGTGACCTTGTGCGGCAACGAAACCCGCGCCCCGGTTTTGCAGGGAAATACCGGTGCCCGGCACCACGACGCCGGATCCGAAGCCCATGTAGTTCGACTGGATCATCGACACCATCTGCCCCGAGGCGTCCGCGGCGGTGAGGTACACCGTGCCACCACCCGGGGTGCCCGCGGATGCGGTCCTGGCCCGCTCGCGGTCGATCAACCCGGCCCGTTGCTTCAGATACCCCTCCTCCAACAAGTCCTCGGGTCGGATCGACATGTGGTCGATGTCGGAGACATAGGCGTGTGCGTCGGCAAAGGCCAGCTTGAGCGCCTCGATCTGCAGATGCACACTGTCCGCGGAATCCACTGGCAGCGAAGCCATGTCGAAGTGCTGCAAAATGCCGAGCGCGATCAACGCCACGATGCCCTGACCATTGGGCGGGATCTCGTGGACGGTGTATCCGCGGTATCCGCCGCTGATCGTGCCCACCCAGTCGGCGCGGTGAGCGGCCAGGTCACTGGCGCGCATCGCGCCGCCGGTCGCCGTTGCGTGTGCTTCGAGTTGGTTTGCCAGCTCGCCACGATAAAACGCGGCTCCGCCGGTGGTGGCGATCTTTTCCAGGGTGGCCGCATGGTCCGGGAACCGGAACCGCTCGCCCGCACGCGGCGCTCGCCCGTCGGGCAGAAACGCCTCGGCGAAGCCGGGCTGCGATTCGAACACCGGGACCTGAGCGGCCCACTGCTGCGCGATCGTCGGGGAGACCAAGAAGCCGTCACGGCCGTAGGCGATGGTCGGCTCGAAGAGTTGCTCGAACGGCAGCCTGCCGAATTTCGCGTGCAGCTCCACCCACGCCGACACCGCGCCCGGAACCGTCACCGAATTCCACCCGACCACCGGAATTGTGTTGCCGCCGAAGTACTCTGGCGTCCACGCCGCCGGGGAGCGGCCGGAGGCGTTCAAGCCATGCAGATGCTTGCCGTCCCAGACGATGGCGAAAGCGTCCGAGCCGATCCCGTTGGATACCGGCTCCACCAGGGTCAGCGCGATGGCGGTCGCGACCGCCGCGTCGGCGGCGCTGCCGCCCTGGGCGAGCATCCGAAGTCCGGCCTGGGCGGCAAGTGGCTGCGAGGTGCACACCACGTTGGCGCCCAGCACGGGCTTGCGCGGCCAGGCGTAGGGGAAGGACCAGTCGAAAGGTGCGTTCACGCACGCGAGCGTAGCGCTACCGCCGATTCCGGCGGGGCCGTCCCGATGCCACCGCGACCTAGGCGGTCAGCAGCGGCGCCAGCCAGGTCAGCTCGGCCGGTAGCTGGGAACTCCAGAACGCGGGATTGTGGCCGCCGGGTGAGAACCCGCCCGCGGGCGGGTTGGGCAACTGCGCGATGAACTGCTTGGTCGCGTCGTAGAACGGATCACTGTCACCGCAGTCGATTCGGATCGGAATGGACGCCAAGGCAGGCATTCCGAACACCGAATTCGCCGCGAAGTCGTCGGGTCCGTCGAAAGCGCCGGGCGCCGCCGCCCCCGACGACAGCCACAGCGCCGGGCTCACCGCACAGATCGCCGCAGTGCGCGCCGCTCCCAGCTGACCGCCGAGCAACAAGGCGCCATACCCGCCCATTGACCATCCCAGAAACGCCACCCGCGAGGTGTCCAGGCGCTGGGTGTCGAGCATCGGAAGCAGCTCGCCCAGCACCATCGCCCCGGAGTCCTCTCCGGAAGCCCGCTTGTGCCAATAACTGCCGCCACCGTCGACGGCGACGACCGCGAACGGCGGCAATCCGGCGTCGACGGCCTGGGCCAGACCCTGTTCGACACCGCCGGCCATCACGGTGGCCGCGTCACTGCCCTTGCCGTGCAGCGCGATCACCGGTCGCAGCGGCTTCGTCTGTCCCGGCGGCCGCGCGATAGCCCAGTTGGTCGAGATGCCGCCCCGGGCCGCGGACACGAACGAACCGGTCGTCATGGTGGGGGCAGGCTCCGCCGGTGGTGCCGGCGGCTCAAGCGGTGCGGCGGGCGGGGCCATCGGCACCTGCGTGCTGGCCGTCGACACGGGAACGCTGCGAGATGTTCTGGTGTGTAACAGGTTGTCGATCACGAGCGCACCCGTTGCGCCGATGGCCGCGCTGGCACCAAGACCGAGCACGGCGCGGCGGCTGACATCAGGCATGCCGGCCATCATGCCATGTGGGTTCGGTCGGACGTTTGGCGGAAATGGCAATGCAGTACCACTTTGGCTGGCACGATGGCTACTCGTGACTGCAGCGGTTACTCCGAAAGGAGAACGTCGACGGTATGCGCTCGTCAGCGCTGCCGCCGAGCTGCTTGCCGAGGGGGGTTTCGAGGCGGTGCGACACCGTGCGGTCGCGCAGCGCGCCGGCCTGCCGCTGGCGTCCACCACCTATTACTTCTCTTCCCTTGACGACTTGATCGCCCGCGCCGTCGAGCACATCGCGATGATCGAGGTGGCCCAGCTACGCGCCCGGGTCAACGTGCTGTCTCGCCGGCGCCGCGGGCCCGAGACCACCGCCGAGGTGTTGGTCGACCTGTTGGTGGGAGACCTGTCCGACCAGACCCTCGTCGAGCAACTGATCTCGCGGTACGAACGCAACATCGCCTGCACCCGCCTGACCGCGCTGCGCGAGACGATGCGCCGCAGTCTGCGTCAGCGCGCCGACGCCGTGGCCGAGGCGATCGAGCGGTCCGGCCGGGCGGTGCGCATCGAGCTGATCTGCACGCTGATCTGCGCGGTTGACGGTTCGGTCGTCTCCGCGCTGGTCGAGGGCCGTGACCCGCGTACCGCGGCAATGGGCACCGTGATCGACATCATCGATGTGCTCGCGCCCATCGACGAACGGCCGGTGCGGATCTGATCGGTCACCGTTCGGTCAGCTCCGGCGGCAGCGACGGGGTCACGATGTATCCGGTGTCGGCGTCGCCGTAGATGGTGGTGCGCGCCGGGCAACGCACCGAGTACAACGCCACGTAGGCGCAAACCACCGCGTCGACGGGATCCTCGGCGCGGCGCAGTTCGCTTTTGCGCTCTGCGGCCATCACTTGTGCCCGCAGCGCCACCCAGTCGTGGTGATCTGCGACGCGCAGCCGCACGTCGGTGTCGGCGAGCCGTTCCACACGGTCCATCAGCAGCAACAGCTCGGATCGGAGGCGATCCACGCTGCGACCGGGCTTGGCTTTGTACTTCAACGTCCGCTCCAGGCGGAACAGCGCGACAGTCGCGGCGTGCGGATAGACCTCGATGGCGCGGCGCATGCCGGGCGAATCCGGGTCCAGATCCAGGCTCAGCGCGGCGGCCAATCGGCCCCCGCGCGAACCATTCGCGAACTCGGGTCTGCCGGTGTTGGCCGGATGGGCGCCGGCCTCGAAGCGGCGAAAGTCGCGATTCAGCGCGGCCTCGGCCGGGCGGGTGCCGGTCGGGTTGGTCACCACCAGCGGCGCGTCAAATCCGACCACGCAGGGGCCGTGCAGGTAAGGCCGCAATTCGGCCCGGATTTGGTCGTCGTCGCGGACCGCGCAGGCCCGCACCAGGCAACCGTCGGAGTCGACGACCGCGACGCCGGTCGGGTTGCGGACGCCCCAGGCCAGGTCGACGCCGGCGAAGTACATGCCGCGAAACTGTAACTACCGCCGTCCCTACTCTTGGGAAATGCGTTGCCAGTCGCAGTCTCGCGGTCGATAAGCTGACCCGGTGAGCATTCCGAATGTGCTGGCTGCCCGGTACGCCAGCGCCGAGATGGTCGCGATCTGGTCGCCCGAGGCCAAGGTCGTCGCCGAACGCCGATTGTGGCTAGCCGTATTGCGGGCACAAACGGAACTCGGCGTTGCCGTGCCCGCGGACGCGGTCGCCGACTACGAGAGAGTGCTGGAGACCGTGGACCTGGCCTCGATCGCGGCGCGGGAACGGGTGCTGCGCCATGACGTCAAGGCGCGCATCGAGGAATTCAACGCACTGGCCGGCCACGAGCACGTGCACAAGGGGATGACCAGCCGCGACCTGACCGAAAACGTCGAGCAACTGCAGATCCGGCGGTCGCTGGAATTGGTGTTCGCGCACGGCGTGGCCGTGGTTGCGCGGCTGGCCGAGCGGGCGGTGGCCTACCGCGATCTGGTGATGGCGGGGCGCAGCCACAACGTCGCCGCGCAGGCGACCACCCTGGGCAAGCGGTTCGCCTCCGCGGCCCAGGAAACGCTGATCGCGTTGACGCGGCTGCGCGAATTGATCGACCGCTACCCACTGCGCGGCATCAAGGGCCCGATGGGAACCTCGCAGGACATGCTGGACCTGTTGGACGGTGACGCGGTCAAGCTGGCCGAGCTGGAACAGCGTGTTGCCGAATTCCTAGGCTTTACAACGGTTTTGACCAGCGTCGGGCAGGTGTATCCGCGATCGCTGGACCATGACGTGCTCTCCGCCCTGGTCCAGCTGGGGGCCGGGCCGTCCTCGATGGCGCACACCATCCGCCTGATGGCCGGCCACGAACTGGTCACCGAGGGGTTCGCGCCCGGCCAGGTCGGCTCGTCGGCGATGCCGCACAAGATGAATACGCGCAGCTGCGAGCGGGTCAACGGGCTGCAGGTGGTGCTGCGCGGTTACGCGTCCATGACCGCCGAATTGGCCGGCGCCCAGTGGAACGAGGGCGACGTGTTCTGCTCGGTCGTACGCCGGGTTGCGTTGCCGGACAGCTTTTTTGCAGTCGACGGCCAGATCGAGACGTTCTTGACGGTGCTCGACGAGTTCGGCGCCTACCCGGCGGTGATCGAGCGCGAACTGGATCGCTATCTACCGTTCCTCGCCACCACCAAGGTGTTGATCGCCGCCGTGCGCGCCGGGATGGGCCGCGAGGCCGCCCACCACGTGATCCGGGAACACGCGGTGGCAACGGCTCTGGCGATGCGGGAACGTGGCGCCGAACCCGACCTGCTGGACCGGCTCGCCGCCGATGGCCGGCTGCCGCTGGACCGCGCCGCGCTGGACGCCGCGCTCGCGGACAAGCAGGCGTTCACCGGGGCCGCCGGTGACCAGGTCGACGAGGTCGCAGCGGCGGTGGAGGCGCTGGTGAGCAATTACCCGGACGCCGCCAAATATGTTCCGGGTGAGATCCTGTGACGCTCACCGCGGCGCTTTCGGGCATCGACTTCACCGATCTGGACAACTTCGCCAACGGTTTCCCGCACGACCTGTTTGCCGTGCATCGTCGAGAAGCGCCGGTCTATTGGCACGAGCCGACGGACAACACCCCCGACGGCGAGGGCTTTTGGTCCGTCGCTGGCTATGCGGAAACGCTTGCGGTGCTAAAGGATCCACAGACCTACTCGTCGGTGACCGGGGGTGCTCGGCCGTTCGGCGGGACGTTGCTGCAGGACCTGTCCATCGCGGGCCAGGTGCTCAACATGATGGACGACCCTCGGCATTCGCAGATTCGGCGCCTGGTCAGTTCCGGGCTGACGCCGCGCATGATCGGGTTGGTCGAAGACGATCTGCGGTCGCGCGCGCGCCGGCTGCTCGACGACGTGGCGCCCGGTGAACCGTTCGACTTCCTGGTCGATATCGCCGCCGAGTTGCCGATGCAGATGATTTGCATCTTGCTGGGAGTGCCGGAATCCGAACGGCATTGGCTATTCCAGGCCATCGAGCCACAGTTCGACTTCGGTGCCGCACGCCGGGCCGCCCTGCCGCAGTTGTCCGCCGAAGAAGCCGGGTCGCGGATGTATGCCTACGGCCAGGAGCTGATCGCGGCCAAGCGCGCGAACCCCACCGACGACATGTTGTCGGTCGTCGCCAACGCCGTTCTCGGCGACGCCGAGGCCCCGGCGTTGTCGGAGCTCGAGCTATACCTGTTCTTCAGCCTGCTGTTCAGCGCCGGTGCCGAGACGACGCGTAACGCGGTCGCCGGCGGGCTGCTGGCGCTGGCCCAGCACCCCGAGCAATTGGCCAGGCTGCGAGACGATTTCGCGCTGTTGCCGACGGCGATCGAAGAGATCGTGCGCTGGACGTCGCCGTCGCCGTCCAAACGGCGCACCGCCACGCGCGACGTCATCCTCGGCGGCCGGACGATCAGCGCCGGTGCGAAGGTGCAGATCTGGGAGGGTTCGGCCAACCGCGACGGGGACGTGTTCGACCGGCCGGACGAATTCGACATCGGCCGCAAACCCAATCCGCACTTGGGTTTCGGCCAAGGTGTGCACTACTGCCTGGGCGCCAATCTGGCCCGCCTGGAATTGCGGGTCCTGTTCGAGGAGCTGCTCTCGCGTTTCGGCGCGGTTCGGGTGGCCGGACCCGTCGAATGGACACGGAGCAACCGCCACACCGGTATCCGGCACTTGGTCGTGGAACTCCTCGAGGAACAGTGAGGGTCCGGCTCGCCGACATCGAGCCGTCGCCCGATGTGTTCGCCGCGGTGATGGCGACCGGGATCCTGTCTGTCGCGGCGGCCAATCATCACTACGCAAAGATCAGCCAAACGCTGGGCGCCCTCGCATCGGTGGGTCTGGTGTCGCTGCTGGCGCTGGTCATCATGACGCGACGGCTGGCGCACTGGAACCTGCGCGATCCCGATGTCACGTTGCGGCTGTTTACCTTTGTCGCGGCCTGCGCGGTGTTGGACAGTCGGCTGGCGGCCCACCCGGTCTTGGTGTGGGTGCTGGGAACCTCGGCTTTGGTGTCCTGGCTGGTGCTGGTGGCGCTGAGTGTCCGCAATTTCTCGACACGCCGGTGGCCGGCGCTACGCGACCAGGCGCACGGCGCGTGGGAACTGGCCAGCGTGGGAACCTCGGGCCTGGCGATTGTCGCGGTCAAAGTCGCGGGGTCGACCTCCCAGCATTGGTGGCTCGGGATAGCGGTGCCGGTCTGGCTCGCCGGGTTGTGCAGCTACGCCTTGATGACCTGGCTGATCTTGTGGCGCACCGTCACCGAACGTCAGGACCGTGACGGGTTCGAGCCCGACACCTGGATCTTGATGGGCGGCTTGGCGATTGCCACGCTGGCCGGGGAGAACATCTACCTGCACGCGCCGGGCTGGCTTACCGGGCCGGCCGTCGTCGTCACGGTGGCGACCTGGGCGGCGGCCACGCTGTGGATACCGCCACTGATCTATTTCGGCTTGCACCGGATCAGCCGTCGCCCCGAGATGCTGCGCTTCGCCGGTGTGTGGTGGGCCCTGGTGTTCCCGCTCGGCATGTACTCGACGGCGACCTACACGATGGCCGCGGAACTGGACCAGCGATCGCTGGTCACGGTGTCGCTCGTCTTCTTCTGGGACGCGTTGGCGACGTGGCTGATTGTGGTGGCGGCCGGCCTGCTGCGCGCCCGCCACGCCGTCTTATCCGGCACCTAACGCGCGCGCAGCGCGATGCCCGCCGCGCGCAGTTCCAGCGCCGCCAACGCGTGGATCGTGTAGGGATCCTCGCGACGCCAGCCACCGACCGGATCCGCGCTGACCGCGGCCAGCTTCGCCGGTGCGCGGTTGGTCAATGCGCGCAGTGCCAGCAGCTGTTCGCCGGCCGGGGTGGCGATCAGCGCGGTGACCGTCAACTTGCGCCGGAAGAAGCGCAGCCGCAGATAGAGCCACGGCGTGGCCGCCACCAGAATCGGCGCCGCGACGACGGCCAGGGCGAGCAGCACCGCCAGCCAGCTCGCCGTGGTGTCCAGTTCGTGCAGAGCACCCGCGATGTCGACGGCGGCTTGACTGGCCGCGTTGAGCGGCTTGCCGACCGTGTCCCCGATGAGCGGAACATGTTGTGCGCCATGGCCTGCCGAGCCCAGGTTGTCGGCGATGCTGTGGGCGCCGTTCTCGACCTGCCGGCCGGCGTCGGCAATCGTCGAGATGGCGTCGTAGACGGCGGTGCCGATCAACAGCCAGATCGCCGTCCACCCGACGATGACGGCGTCGCTGACCAACTGGGCCAGCAGCCGGCCCGGCGTGGTGGCGTAGGGCAAAAAGCGCGATCTCATGACCTCGATCCCAGCACAGCTCCCGGCCCGACGGACGTGGCGGCGCCCGATAGGCTGGCCGGATGCGCCCTGCACTGTCCGACTATCAGCACTTGGCCAGCGGCAAGGTCCGTGAGCTCTATCGCGTCGACGGCGAGCATCTGTTGCTGGTCGCCAGCGACCGGATCTCCGCGTACGACTTCGTTCTGGACAGCACGATCCCGGACAAGGGACGCATCCTGACCGCGATGAGCGTCTTCTTCTTCGGCCTCGTTTCGGAACTCACTGGCACTCCCAATCACCTGGCCGGGCCGCCGGATGACCCGCGCATCCCAGACGAGGTGCTGGGCCGCGCGTTGGTGGTACGGCAGTTGGAGATGATGCCGGTCGAATGCGTGGCGCGTGGATACCTGACCGGCTCCGGGTTGCTGGACTACCAGGCGACCGGACAGGTCTGCGGCATCGAACTGCCGCCCGGTCTGGTCGAGGCCAGCAAGTTCGCCGAGCCGCTGTTCACACCGGCTACCAAGGCCGCGCTGGGTGACCACGACGAAAACATCGCCTTCGAGCGGGTGGTCGAGCTGGTCGGTGCAGACCGCGCCAACCAGCTGCGCGATCGCACGCTGCAGATCTATGCAAGCGCCGCCGACCACGCCTTGACGAGGGGAATCATCATCGCCGACACCAAGTTCGAATTCGGCACCGACCCGGACGGAAATCTGCTGCTGGCCGACGAGATTTTTACTCCCGACTCGTCGCGGTACTGGCCCGCCGAGGATTACCGAGTCGGGGTGGTGCAGACCAGTTTCGACAAGCAATTCGTCCGCAACTGGCTCACCAGCCCCGAGTCCGGCTGGGACCGGCACGGCGCGATACCGCCACCGCCGTTGCCACCGCAGATCATCGACGCCACCCGCGATCGTTACATCAATGCCTACGAACGGATCTCCGGTTTGAGTTTCGACGAGTGGATCGGTCCGGCGGCATGACGCAGGCCGATGCCCGCACGCCCGCACCACCCGTGGCCAAACGTGTTCCGACGACCCGTGCGCACCACGGTGACGTCTTCGTCGATCCTTACGAGTGGCTGCGCGAGAAATCCAGTCCCGAGGTCATCGCCTATCTCGAGGCCGAAAACGACCACACCGATCGGTCGCTGGAGCAGCTGGAACCGTTGCGGCAGAAGATTTTCGACGAGATCAAGGCACGTACCAAGGAGACCGACCTCTCGGTGCCCACCCGCCAGGGTGATTGGTGGTATTACTCGCGCACGTTCGAGGGCCAGCAGTACCGCGTTCAGTGCCGGTGCCCGATCGCCGACGCCGACGATTGGGATCCGCCGGCGTTGGACGAGAACACCGAGATTGCGGGTGAGCAGATTCTGCTCGATTCGAACGAGGAGGCCGACGGGCACGACTTCTTCGCCCTGGGCGCCGCGTTGGTGAGCCTGGATTCCCAGCTACTCGCGTATTCCGTCGACACCGTCGGTGACGAGCGGTATACCTTGCGGTTCAAAGACTTACGTACGGGCGAAAAATACCCGGACGAGATCGCCGACATTGCGAGTGGGGTGACATGGGCCGCGGACAACCGGACCGTGTACTACTTGACCCTGGACGACGCCCACCGCCCGGACAAGGTGTGGCGGTATCGGCTGGGCTCCGGCGAAGCGGCCGAGCTGGTCTATCACGAAGCCGACGAACGATTCTGGCTCGGTGTGGGGCTGAGCCGCAGTGAAGCCTACGTCTTCATCGCCTCCGGCTCGTCCATCACCTCTGAGGTCCGCTACGCCGACGCGCGGGACCCGCGGGCCGAGTTCACCGTCGTGCTGCCACGCCGGGAAGGCATCGAGTACTCGGTGGAGCACGCGATAGTCGGCGGGCAGGACCGGTTCTTGATTCTGCACAACGACGGCGCGGTGAACTTCACCCTCACCGACGCCCCGGTCAGCGATCCCACGCAGCAGCGGACGCTGATCCCACACCGCGACGATGTGCGGATCGAAGCCGCGGACGCCTTCGCCAGTCATCTGGTGATCAGCTACCGGCGCGCGGCGCTGCCGCGAATTCAGTTGTGGCCCATCTCTTCCGACGGTAGCTACGGTGCGCCGGAGGAAATCGGTTTCGAGTCGGAACTGATGTCGTCGGGCCTGGGCGCCAATCCAAATTGGGTTTCGCCAAAGCTTCGGGTCAGGGCGGGGTCTTTGGTCACGCCCCTGCGGGTCTACGACATCGACCTGAGCACCGGTGAGCGCACGCTGCTGCGGGAGCAACCCGTGCTGGGTGACTATCGACCCGATGACTACATCGAGCGCCGCGACTGGGCGCCCGCGTCCGACGGCACCTTGATTCCGGTCTCGATCGTGCACCGGGCCGGCCTCGACCTTCCCGCCCCCACCCTGATCTACGGCTACGGTGCCTACGAAATCTGCACGGACCCAAGCTTTTCCATAGCACGGTTGTCGCTGTTGGACCGGGGCATGGTGTTCGCCATCGCCCATGTCCGCGGCGGCGGAGAAATGGGTCGGCTGTGGTATGAGCACGGCAAGCTGTTAGAGAAGAAGAACACGTTCACCGACTTCGTCGCGGCAGCGCAGCATCTGGTGGACTCCGGCGTGACGCGCCCGGAACGGCTCGTGGCGTTGGGCGGCAGTGCCGGGGGGTTGCTGATGGGCGCGGTGGCCAACCTGGCGCCGGATCTGTTCGCCGGAATTCTCGCCCAGGTTCCGTTCGTCGACCCGCTGACCACCATCCTCGACCCGTCCCTGCCGCTGACCGTCACGGAGTGGGACGAATGGGGAAACCCGTTGAGCGACAGCGAAGTCTACGCATACATGAAGTCTTATTCACCCTACGAGAATGTCGAGACCAAAAGGTATCCGGCCATCCTGGCAATGACCTCGCTTAACGACACCCGGGTGTACTACGTCGAGCCGGCCAAATGGGTTGCCGCACTGCGGTACGCCAACCCGCACGGGAACACGGTGTTGCTGAAGACTCAGATGGCGGCGGGCCACGGTGGCGTCAGCGGCCGTTACCGGGCATGGCAGGAAACCGCGTTTCAATATGCCTGGCTGTTATCCGTTGCCGACGGCGACCGCCAGGGCGGCGGCGAGGAAGACGATCTCGGTGGCGGTGCGCAGCGGTAGCCGCGTGGTCATCGACTTGGGGGGCTGCGGCATCCGGGATGCGTAGACGTTGGCCGGGAACATGGCCAGCATCAGCACCAGGAGGCACCAGGCTGCAATCGCCCGGGTAGCAGGCAGTAGCAAGCCAACCGCCCCCACGAGTTCCAGCACGCCGGTGATGCTGACGAGCAGGGCGGGCGCGGGTAGCCGGGGCGGGACGATCGCGACGAGGTCGCGGCGCAGCGGAGGCGCGAAATGCGCGGTACCGGTCACGACGAACATGGCGGCCAGGCCGACGGCGATCGGCGCGGTCGATCCGTCCAGGTAATCGACGGCGAACCGGCCGGCGACGCCGGCGACGACGCTGCCCAACAACAGGGTGATCAGCGGGGCCATCGCGAATCCAATCTAGGCAGTGACAAGATGCAACGCTCACGCTAACTCTCCGATCTAGTCAGTGTCAAGATTTACCGCTATGCTGGGTCGGTGGACCGTCCCAGCTACCACCACGGCGACCTGCGCGCGGTGATCCTCGGCCACGCCGCGCAACTGGTGGCCGAACGCGGCGCGAACGGCATATCGCTGCGTGAGCTGGCCCGCGCCGCGGGGGTGTCACACGCCGCGCCGGCTCATCACTTCACCGATCGCCGCGGCCTGTTCACCGCCCTGGCCGCGCAGGGTTTCCGGCTGCTCGCCGAAGCGCTCAACGACGTCCGCGGCGACTTCGCAGCGGCGGCGGTTGCCTATGTGCGGTTCGCCCTCGACCACCCCGGGCACTATCAAGTGATGTTCAACCGGCCGCTGCTGGACTCCGCGAACACTGAACTGGCCGAGGCGGAAACGGCCGCGGCCACCGAGTTGGCCCGGGGCGTCGAGACATTGAGTGATACCCGGGCGCGTGCCGACCCCGGCGCGGCCCAGTTGGCGGCATGGTCACTGGTACACGGCTTTTCGACGCTGTGGCTCAACGACGCGGTCAACGCCGATGTGAAGGCAACCGACCCGCAGGATACGGTGATGCGGATCGCGACGATGTTGTTCGAGGGGTAACTAGCGGGTCGTCAGGCGGCGGGTTCGGGATCTACCGGCGGCTCCGGCCGTCTCATCGGCAAAAACGCGGCCGGGATGATCGTCACGACGATCAAGGCGACGGCGACCACGAACACGGTCGTGTAGGCGTGCGAAAAGGCTTGCGCCACACTGGCCGCGAAGTCGGGGCCCAGACCCCTCCAGGCGCTGTCCGTGGATTCGACGGGAAGACGCTGGCCGCTGCTTTGTTGTTGCGCCGCCACCAGCTTGTTGGCCGTGATCAGGCTCTGATTGTGGTTGAACAGCTGAGTCAGGATTACCGTCATCAACGCGGCCCCGATCGATCCGCTCACCTGCTGGTTGACCGTCACCAGCGTGGTGCCGCGTGCGACTTGATGCGGAGCCAGTGACTGCAGGACGGCCGCCGACAGGGGCGACGTGGTGCAGCCGACGCCGAGACCCATCACCGCCAGGCCAATCAGCAGCACCGGCGAAAACGCGGCCTGCGTCGCGACACCGTAGGTGAAGATTCCCAAACCGATCGCCATGGCGGGCAGGCCGACCAGCACGACTTTGCCGGGCCCGTGTTTGTCCATGAATGCCCCGGCCAGCGGCATCGTCAATACGGCACCGATGCCGACCGGTACCAAATGCATCCCGGACTGCATCGGCGTCTGATGCATGACGAGCTGGAAATAGCTCGGGACCAGCAGACCCACGCCGACAAAGGGGGCTCCGAATACCAGTAGGGCCAAGTTGGCGTGCGTCACGACGCGATTCTTGAACAGCCGCAGGTCGATGAGCGGGTGCTCGACGCGAAAGGAATGAACGACAAAGGCCGCGACCAACACCAGCCCCGCGATCGTCGGTGCCAGCACGTACCGATTGAGGATCGTGCCCTGTGCCGGGACGGACGACACCCCCGCCAGGAACAAGGTGACACCGGGGGGCAGCAGCAGCACACTGACGATGTCGAGCGCTTCCGCCGGAGCCGGCCGATCTTTCGGGAAGGTGAGGACCGCGAGCACCACCGCGAGCAGGCCGATCGGCAGGTTGATCAAAAATATCCACTGCCAGCCGTAGGCGCCGACCAGCCAGCCGCCCAGGATCGGCCCACCGATCGGCCCGAGCAAAATCGGAATGCCGCCGATCGCCATCAGCCGACCAACACGCTTCGGGCCGGCCTCGTGGGTCAGGATCACGAAACTCACCGGCATCAACATGCCGCCGCCGATGCCTTGGACCACCCGAAAAACAATCAGCAGCGCGATGGTTGGTGCTATCGCACAGAGCAGCGAGCCCAGCATGAACAGCAGAACCGAGCCGACAAAAAGTCGTTTGGTGCCGAATCTGTCGGCCGCCCACCCCGTTATTGGGATAACGGTGGCGAACGCCAACATGTAGGCCGCGACCGTCCACGACACGACCGCCTGATCGGAATTGAACTGGGTGACGAAGGTGCCCTGCGCGACCGCGACGACGGTGCTGTCCAGCACCGCCATGATGCACGCGAGTCCGCATACGAAGACGATGCGAAGCATCTTGGCGTCGAGCTTGTCCGGATAGTCCTGATCGGTCGCAGCCTGGACTGGGCTGGGCGGTTGCGGCGCCGCGACCCTGGGAGCGGCGGAACGCGCTCGTCCCATGGCGTCGCTGAGCATGCGGCTGAGCATATCGAGGCCGTTCTGTTGTGTTGGAGCTTTGGGTATACCCACGGCCCTCAGCTGCGCATTCATTGCCCGCGTCAGCGGCGAAACTTCCAGCTCAGGGTCCCGGCGACGCAGATAGCCGGCGACCGGCAGCGACCAAGGGTTCGACGGCTATCGGGCGGCGGTCTGGATGGCGGGCTTTCTCGGCAAAAATGCTGCCGGGATGATGGTGAATGCCACGACAATGGCCGACACCACAAATACCGCCGTATAGGCGTGTGACAGGTCGTGTAAAAGATTGGCGGAAAAGCCGGGCGCAAGAGTTTCGGGCGGTATTTGCGACGGATCGACGGGCTCGCCGGAAATTGCGGCCTTTTGCTGCAACGCCGCCAATTTATTCGCCGCGGCGATGTCGTGGCTGCGGTTGAACTGATTTGTCAAAATCATCGCCATCAGCGCGGTGCCCAGCGACCCACCCACCTGGTGGCTCACGCTCATCAGCGTCGTCCCGCGAGCGATCTGGTGCGGCGCCAACGCTTGCACGGAAGCCACCGAGAGCGGCATCATCGTGCACCCCATCCCCAGGCCCATGATCGCCAGCGCCACCAGCAGCATCGGCTGGTAGGTGACATGCCGGGCCACGCCGAAGGCAAACGCGCCCAGGCCGGCGATGATCATGGCGATACCGGCCAAGACAAACTTTCCGGGCCCCTGCCGGTCCACGAGCGGGCCGGCCAGGCGCATGGTCAGCATGGCGCCGAGCCCATGCGGGATCAGGTGCACCCCGGCCTGCATCGGGGTCTGGTGCAGCACCTGCTGCAGGTAGCTCGGAAGCAGCAGGCCCGCGCCGAAGAACGCTCCGGCGAACAGCAACATCGTCACGTTGGCCTGGGTGATGACCGGGTTCTGGTACAGCCGCAGATCGATCAGCGGATGATCCCCGCGACGCAGCGCGTGTACGACGAAGGCGGCGATGAGCAACAGCCCGATGGTGGCGGGCACCACCACGCGACGGTCGGCGACCGTCCCACAGCGCGGGATCGACGACACGGCGAACAAGAACGTCGCCAACCCCGGTGAGAGCAGCAGTCCGCCGATGACGTCGAACGTCTCCGAGCGCGCCGGTTGATCCTTGGGGAACACGACGCCGGCCAGCACGAGCGTCGCCAGTCCCAGGGGCAGGTTGATCAAGAAAATCCACCGCCAGCTGGCGGTGTCGATCAACCAGCCGCCCAGGATCGGCCCGGCGATCGGCGCCAGCAGCATGGGGATGCTCAGAATTGACATCAGCCGCCCGAGCCGTCCCGGACCTGCCTCGCGGGTCATGATCATGAATCCCAGCGGCATCAGCATGCCGCCGCTGACGCCTTGCACCACGCGAAAAACGATGAGCTGCAAGATCGTTGACGCCACCGCGCAGAGCAGTGAGCCCAGCACAAAGGCCACCACCGAGCCCATGAAGAGCCGTTTGGTGCCGAACCGGTCCGCGGCCCACCCGGCCAACGGGATCACCGTCGCCAACCCCAGGGTGTAGCCGGTCATCGTCCATGCGACGACGGCCTGGTCGGAGTCGAATTCGGTGATGAAGGTGCGTTGCGCGACGGTGACGACGGTGACGTCGAGTATCGCCATGATGGCGGCCAGCAGGCACACGCCGGAAATCCGCAGCAGCGGGGCATCCAATTTGTCCGGATAAACCCGTTCGCCGGCGCCCAGCGACCCGGTGGGGGTGGTCGGCAGTGCGGCGTCGGCCGCCGCGGAACGGGCCTTCTCCATGACGTTGCTTAGCATATCGAATCGATTTCGGGGCCGAGGCCGGCACGCGTTTGCTCCCGGGTCGGCGTCAGCCCTGTCGAGGGGGCCCCGGCGGGCACCGCATCACGGCGTTCGTTTGCGTTGATATATGCCTCTCGTCTGCGTGTCCTTCACCGTCCCGACACCTGAGCTCGCCAAACTGCGGTTGTGGCTGGAAAATTGATCGTCTCGGTCTCGGGGATAGGCGAGCGCACCCTGGACGACGTCGAGGCGTTCTGCGCCCAAATGGACGCCCGCAGGGTGCCGGTTTCGTTGCTGGTGGCTCCGCGCCTATCCGGCGACTACCGACTCGATCGCGATCCGCGCACCGTCGAATGGTTGGCGGCGCGTCGCGCCGGTGGTGACGCAATCGTGCTGCACGGCTACGACGATGCGGCGGGCAAGAAACGACGCGGCGAGTTCGCCGTGCTGCGCGCCCATGAGGCCAACCTGCGCCTGATGGCCGCCGACCGCGTCCTCGAGCACATGGGGCTGCGTACCCGGCTGTTCGCGGCGCCCGGCTGGACGGTGTCACCGGGTGTGGTGAAGGCATTGCCGCGCAACGGCTTTCGATTGCTTGCTGATCTACACGGGGTGACTGACCTGGTCCGTCACACCACCGTCCGAGCCAGAGTGCTGGGCATCGGCGAAGGCTTCTTGACCGAGCCGTGGTGGTGCCGGATGGTGGTGCTGTCGGCCGAGCGGATCGCACGGCGCGGCGGCATCGTGCGGGTTGCGGTCGCGGCGCGGCAATTACGCAAGCCGGGTCCCCTGCAAACAATGCTGGACGCCGTCGACCTGGCCTCGATGCACGGCTGCGTGCCTACGGTGTATCGGTGGCGGCCCGACAAGGCCATCCTGGACGCCGCCTGACCAAGCCGACTGATCAACCGGTGGGTTGCGGCCACTACGCTCTTCGGGCATGAGCGACTCTTCGGCGGCGGGTTTCGCGGCTGACGCGATCATCGTAGGGGCGGGGCTTTCCGGGCTGGTGGCGGCCTGTGAGCTGGTGGACCGCGGTTTACGGGTGCTCGTCGTCGACCAGGAGAACAGCGCCAACCTGGGCGGGCAGGCGTACTGGTCGTTTGGCGGGCTGTTCTTCGTGGACAGTCCCGAGCAGCGACGGCTGGGCATCCGAGACAGTCACGAGCTTGCCCTGCAGGATTGGCTGGGCACAGCGGCTTTCGACCGCGAAGAGGACTATTGGCCACGTCAATGGGCGCACGCCTACGTGGATTTCGCCGCGGGTGAGAAGCGCAGCTGGCTGAGAGAGCGTGGCCTGAAGCTCTTTCCGCTGGTCGGCTGGGCCGAACGCGGCGGCTACAACGCTCAAGGGCACGGCAATTCCGTCCCCCGCTTTCACATCACCTGGGGCACCGGGCCGGCGCTCGTCGACATCTTCGCTCGCCGACTGCGAGACCGGTCCACGGTGCGCTTCGCGCACCGGCATCAAGTAGACGAACTGATCGTCGAGAACAACGCGGTGACCGGCGTCCGGGGCACCGTCTTGGAGCCCTCAGCCGAGCCGCGCGGCCGGCCCTCTTCTCGAAAAGGGATGGGCCAGTTCGAATTCCGCGCTTCTGCCGTGATCGTGACCAGCGGCGGCATCGGCGGCAACCACGATCTGGTGCGCAAGAACTGGCCCGAACGAATGGGACGGGTGCCCGAGCAGATGCTCAGCGGGGTGCCGGCGCACGTCGACGGCCGGATGATCGGCATATCGCAGCGGGCGGGCGCCCGCGTGATCAACCCGGACCGGATGTGGCATTACACCGAGGGCATCACCAACTACGATCCGATCTGGCCGTTGCATGGAATCCGCATCATCCCCGGACCGTCGTCGCTGTGGCTGGATGCCGCCGGCAACCGGCTACCGATTCCGCTGTATCCCGGCTTCGACACCTTGGGTACGTGCGAATACATCACCAAATCCGGATACGACTACACCTGGTTCATCTTGAACGCCAAGATCATTGAGAAAGAATTCGCACTTTCCGGGCAGGAGCAGAATCCGGATCTGACCGGTCAGAGTGTGCGGGCGCTGCTGCGCAACAGGGTCAGTTCCGGTCCGCCCGGCCCGGTACAAGCGTTCGTCGACCGGGGGGTCGACTTTGTCAGCGCAGACTCGTTGCGCGAGTTGGTAACCGGGATGAACAAGCTGCCGAATGTGGTCCCGCTGGATTATGCGACGGTGGCGGCCGAGGTCACCGCCCGGGATCGGGAGGTGGTCAACAAGTTCAGTAAAGACGGTCAGATCACCGCGATTCGTGCGGCCCGCGGATACCTGGGCGACCGGCTGGGCCGGGTCGTGCCGCCACACCGGCTGACCGACCCGAAGGCCGGGCCGCTGATTGCCGTCAAACTGCACATCCTGACACGAAAGACGTTGGGCGGCATCGAGACTGATTTGGATGGGCGTGTTCTGACAGCCGATGGCAAGCCACTGGCCGGTCTGTATGCGGCCGGCGAGGTGGCCGGGTTCGGCGGTGGCGGGGTGCACGGCTATCGGGCGCTGGAGGGCACCTTCCTCGGTGGCTGCATCTTCAGCGGCCGGGCCGCCGGGCGCGGTGCCGCCGGCGATATCACCTAGTCCGGCCATTCGACGGCGGCGCCAGCTAGAACGTGACTCCGGACTCTTCGGGCAGCACCTGGAAGTCGGTGTCGGTCATCTCGGTGAAACGGCTGTAATAGAGGCCGCGCGCCTCGGGTGCGACGACGCCCTGGTGAATCGGCACCGCCCGGGCCGGAGCGACCGCGCGCAGGTAGTCGATCGCCTCGGCGATTTTCATCCATGGCGCTGCCGCCGGTGCGGCCAACACGTCGACCGGCTCGTCGGGCACGAACAGCGCGTCACCGGGATGCATCAGCCGGGCGCGGTGGTCCCCGTCGCCCACCAAAAACGAAATGTTCTCTATCACAGGGATTTCCGGATGAATGGTGGCGTGCCGACCCCCGACGGCCCGCACGGTCAATTCCCCGATTTGTAGCTCGTCACCCACGTGTACGACCTGGAACGGCGCGTCCAGCTGTGCCGCCGTCTGCGAGTCGGTGTACAGCGCGGCACCGGGATTGGCCTCGATCAGCGCCGGCAACCGCGCCGGGTCGACATGATCCGGGTGCTGGTGGGTGACCAGAATGGCGGACAAACCGGTGATTCCCTCGAAACCGTGCGCGAAGACACCGGGGTCGAAGAGCAAGCTAGTGTGGTCGAACTCGGCAAGTAGGCAGGAATGCCCGAAATGCGTCAGTTGCATGTTTACGATTGTGCCCTGACGGGGGTGGTCGTGTGCGGGTAGTTTTCGCGACGATACTGGTCGCCGGTGGCCTGGTGGCGGGCATCGTTTTCGTGGTCCCCGCGCCGGCCGAACCCGAGACCTGCCCGCCGGTGTGCGACCAGATCCCCGCGAGTGCGTGGATCCCGCAGAGTGCGATTCCGCTGAACTCCACCTACAACTGGCCCGCGCTGGCGGGCCGGGCGGTGCGGACGACGGGGCTGCGGCCGGGTCCGCGGTTTCGGTTCGAGGAGCTGTGCGCAACGCCGCCGCGCCCGCAGGACCCGCGCGAGTCGGCGGTCGCGGCCCGTGCAGCGGTGGCTGCGCCCGACGGGCAGTGGCAGCTGCAGGCCCAGATCCTGCACTGGCGCGGCGACACGGCCCACGGCGGCGCCATCGCGGGATCGGTGTTCGCCGGCGCCGTCGCGGCGCTGCGCGACTGCCAGCAAGGGGCACCGCTGCAGTCACCATCGATCACCACCGACGAGACCAACCGGATGGCCGCGGTGATCAGCGGACCGGTGATCATGCACACCTACCTGGTCGCCCACGTTACGAGCAGCACAATCGCCGAGCTGACGCTGTGGTCGTCGGGACCGCCCCAGGTGCCCTGGCCGTCGATGCTCGATACCAAACCGCTGGATGCGATGACGGCGCCACTGTGTGACGCCTACATCGCGTCCTGCCCGTGAGCCGCGCGGCCCGGTGGCCGCCGGTAGAGTTGGGGCCGGTAGCAAATCGTCAGGAGGGACGCCGGTGGCACGGGTGGTCGTCAATGTGATGCCCAAAGCGGAGATTCTCGACCCGCAGGGACAGGCAATTGTCGGCGCGCTGGGCCGACTCGGACATCCCGGAATTTCAGAAGTTCGGCAAGGCAAACGGTTCGAGCTGGAGATCGACGACTCCGTCGACGATTCTGCGCTCGCCGAAATCGCGGAATCCCTGCTGGCCAATACCGTGATCGAGGACTGGTCCATCAGCCGGGAAGCGCTGTGAGCCCGCGGATCGGCGTCATCACCTTTCCCGGGACGCTCGACGACGTCGACGCCGCCCGGGCGGTGCGCCGCGTCGGCGCCGAGGCGATCAGTTTGTGGCATGCCGATGCCGATCTGAAGAAGGTCGACGCGGTGGTGGTGCCGGGCGGGTTCTCCTACGGCGACTACCTGCGGGCCGGTGCGATCGCCAGGTTCGCCCCCGTGATGTCCGAAGTGATCCACGCCGCGCGCGCCGGCATGCCGGTGTTGGGAATTTGCAACGGATTTCAGGTGCTTTGCGAGAGCAGACTGCTGCCCGGGGCGCTGGCTCGCAACGCCGGTCTGCACTTCGTCTGCCGCGACGTGTGGTTGCGGGTCGTCTCCAACGCGACCGCCTGGACATCGCGCTTCGACGCCGACGCGGACTTGCTGATTCCGCTGAAATCGGGTGAGGGGCGCTATGTGGCGCCGGACAACGTGCTCGACGAGCTCGAGGGCGAGGGACGGGTGGTGTTCCGCTACCACGAGAACATCAACGGTTCGATGCGCGGCATCGCCGGGATCAGCTCGGCCAACGGCCGGGTCGTCGGGCTGATGCCGCATCCCGAGCATGCGATCGAGGCGTTGACGGGGCCATCCGACGACGGGTTGGGGCTGTTCTATTCAGCGCTGGACGCCGTGCTTACTGCCTAACGTGACCGAAACGCCTGCGGCATTACGCAATTCGGCGAAAGGTTCGGTCATCGCATCCGTCGTCTCGGGTGGACCGTCGAGGGTCTGATCGTCGGTGAGCACCGTCATCCCGAGCTGATCGACGTAGCTCCACACCGTGCTGTTGATCGGTGCAAGCACCCCGGTGGGAAGGATCTCGCTCACCGCGGCGCCCACGAAATGCCCGCGTTCGCGCGGGCCCACCACGCTGGACAGGGCCACACTCATCGCCGCTGATCTCGTTGCCGGTGATGCGGTCGGACTTGTCGGTCGCGGTGGGCACCGATGCGCTGAGCGACCGGTCGGCCCGCCCGTCGTAGTTCACAACGGGGTGTGACCCGCCTGGTCGTCGTCCCGTTCGTCTTGTGCCGAGCCGTCGATGTCCATAGCGCGCGCGAGCAGCCTGCCACATCGGGTGTGCAACTGCCATGGGATGCTATCGCCGGTTTCGTTGCTCGGTCGCGGTAAGAGGGCCAGCCTCTTTCGAGTTAGTAGATGCGTCGTTGTCACGGCCGCCGTCCATACACACGATCGAGACAGAGGGGGAAAGCCGATGAGTGAAAACGGTAAAAGTCTCGAGGGTCGCGTCGCTCTGGTGACGGGGGCGGCGCGCGGGCAGGGTCGCGCGGACGCCGCCCGGCTGGCCGGCGAAGGTGCCGACATCGTCGCCGTCGACGTGTGCGCCCCGGTATCCAGCACCGTCCGGTATGCACCCGCGACCTCCGAGGACCTGGCGGAGACGGCGCGCGCTGTGGAGAATCTGGGCCGCAAAGTGCTGACCCGCGAGGTCGATATTCGCCACCTGGACGAGATGCAGCGGCTGGTCGATGACGCAGTCAGTCAATTCGGCCGGCTCGATGTCGTGGTCGCCAACGCCGGGATTTTGAGCTTCGGCAGGTTGTGGGAAATGTCCGAAGAACACTGGGACACCGTCATCGACGTCAACCTCAGCGGCACGTGGCGCACTTTGCGCGCCGCCGTCCCGGCCATGATCGAGCTGGGTAACGGCGGTTCGATCATCATCATCAGCTCGACGACCGGCCTGAAGGCCACGCCCGGCAACGGGCACTATTCGGCGTCCAAGTACGGGCTGGTCGGGCTCACCAACGCCTTGGCGGTGGAGTTGGGCGAATACAGCATCCGCGTCAATTCCGTCCATCCGTACGCGGTGAGCACGCCGATGGGCAGCTCCGAAGAGATGTTGACGTTCCTTGCCGAGCATCCGTCCTATCTGCACAGTCTTTCCCCGATGCCGTACCGCGCGCTCGGCGTTCCGGAGGAAGCCATGACTCCCGAGGACATTGCGGATGTCGTCGTGTGGCTTGCCGGGGACGGCTCGGCGAACATGTCCGGTAATCAGGTCGTGGTGGATCGTGGGTACCTGAAGCACTAGGCGCCAGGGGACGCGAGGCGGACGCTCACCCGGCGTCCCGCAGCAACGACTCCTGCGGGCACTCCGGGACACCGCTCAGCGCGGCAAAGAATTCGATGGCCTCCGCGATGCTGTGGTCGACATGGGTCGCGAACTCGTCGAACTCGATGGGTTCGCGGATCCGCCGAGAGTTGCGCGCCACCACCCCGATCCGCTGCGGGTCGGAGGATCCGTGGACGGTCGCGATAACGTCCCGGTGGTCGTGATTCCACGAATCGGCCAGGGCGGCCAGCCGTGCGCTGTCGCCCACCGGGAAGAAGCAGCCGGGAGTCACTTGGATCGTGAATTCATCACTGTGCCAACGGGAGATGCCGAGGTGGACATGCAGTCGCCGCGGACGGGTATTGGCCACGTAGAAGAATTCACCGTCGTGCTGACCGCGGAAATACCGGCTGCCGCGGGTGCACAGGTAACGTTCGATCAGCTCGGCGGACAGCGCCTCAGTCGTCATGAAATCCATGCTGGGCCCTGCGCCTTTGCGGATCCTGGGAGCGAAGCAGTGCGAGAGCCAAGAATTGGTTGAAAGTTTGCTGAGTGTAACGATTCAGTCACGCGCACAACGGAATACGGATACCGAGTCGTGACGCTATCACGTCCCTGGGCTGGTTCGGTGCTGGTTCGGGGACACGCGTCGTGCTGCGACGCGTTAACGTACGAGGGGTGAGTATGGGATTCACCGTGCAACGGTTCGACCATATCGTGATCAACTGCAACGACGTCGAAGCTACCGCCGCGTGGTACGAGCGGGTGCTGGGCATGAGACGAGAGACGTTCGGGCCGTCGAACCGGACCGCCTTGGCCTTCGGGAACCAGAAGATCAACCTTCGGCCGCTGGGCGCGCTGGCCGACGACCCCGACTGGGTCACCGGCGCTGTGGAAGCCTCAGGCTCCGAAGACCTCTGCTTCATCACCGACGCCACCCCGGACGACGTGCGCGCACATCTCATCGAGTGTGGGGTCGAGATCACCGCGGGCCCGGTGACCAAGACCGGCGCGTTGGGGCCGATGACCTCTCACTACTGCCGAGACGTCGACGGCAATCTGGTCGAAATCGCCGTCTACTGACCGCTTTCCAGCGGATACAGAGCGGGCAGGTTGATAACGATGGCCTCCTGCGTGCTACGGGCGATCACGACCTCGGCTTGCTCGTCGGGGTGGGGGTTTTCTTCCCGGTGCGGCAGATAGGGCGGGATGAACACGTAGTCACCGGGAGCGACAGCAATGCGCACCTCTTCGACTCCGTCGTGAAACACGAACTCCGGGTGCCCGCTTCGCACGTAGATCGCCGTCTCGGAGTCGCCGTGATGGTGGTTGGCGGAGACGGTCTGCGGCAGCGCATGAGTCTCACCCATCCACAGCTTCTCGGCGCCTACCAACTTGCCGTTGAGGGCCACGAACCGCCGCAGGCCTTCCGACTGCGCGGTGTTGGCACTGATGTCGGACGCCTTGATGTGGTGCACCCGGCTGCGCAGGGAACTCTGTTCGGTGACGTCGAAGTCTGGGTGAAAACCGTCGGCGGTTGCCATTTGTGCTCCTGTCGCTAATCTGAATTCCGGTAGGCTTCAAGCAGTTTCAGCCACAGCTCACTGATCGTCGGGAAGCACGGCACCGCATGCCACAGTCGGGCAATAGGGACCTGACCGGCGACGGCGATGGTGGCCGAGTGCAACATTTCGGTGGCACCCGGACCGACCATTGTTACCCCAAGTAGATAGCGCTGATCCTCGTCGACCACCATACGCGCCCTGCCACTATAGCCGTCGGCATAAAGCTTGGCGCCCATCACAACGTCACCGATTTCGACGTCGACGGTGCGCACCCGGTGCCCGGCCCGCAAGGCCTGCTCGACGGTCAGTCCGACGGCGGCTGCCTCCGGGTCGGTGAAGAATGCCTGGGGTACCGCATGGTGGTCTGCCGTTGTGGCATGCGCGCCCCACGCCGCCGTGTCCAACGGTTCCCCGGCAGCACGCGCGGCGATCGCTGCACCGGCGATACGGCCCTGGTACTTGCCCTGATGAGTCAACAACGCTCGGTGATTGACATCGCCCGCCGCGTAGAGCCAGCCCTCTTTTACGGCTTGGACTCGGCAGGTGTCGTCGATATCAAGCCAGCTGCCTGGGGACAGCCCAATCGTTTCCAGGCCAATGTCGTCGGTGAGGGGCGTCCGGCCCGTAGCGAAGAGCACCTCGTCGACCGTTACGGCGGTGCCGTCGTCCAGTTCGATGGTGACCGGCCCCGCCGGGTCGGTCCGTCGCAGCCCGCGTGGGGTGACTTCGACCCGCACATCCACACCCGCGTCGGTGAGGCCGCGCCGAATACGTTCGCCGACAAACGGTTCCATCCTCGGCAACAAAGCTGACCCGCGAACCAGCAGAGTCACCGAGGAGCCCAGTCCCTGCCAGGCGGTTGCCATTTCGACGCCGACACCGCCGGCGCCAACTATCGCCAGGCGCCTCGGTACCGTGCTGCTATCGGTTGCCTGACGGTTGGTCCACGGTCGGGCCTCGGCAATGCCCGGCAGGTCCGGAAGCGCGGCCCGGCTGCCGGTGCAGACGACCACGGCATGCTTGGCATCGAGGGAGACCTCTTTGCTGGAGGATGACACGGTGACCCGGCGGGTCCCATTCAGCCGGCCGTGCCCACGCACCAGTGTCGCGCCGATGCCGCTGACCCAGTCGGCCTGCCCGGTGTCGTCCCAATCGGTCACATAGCGATTGCGGCGGCCGAATACCCCGGCCGGGTCGATCGGCCCGGTGACCGCCTCGCGTGCGCCGTCGACCCGCTCGACGTCGGCCAGGGCAAGGACGGGTCGCAGCAGCGCCTTGCTCGGCACGCACGCCCAGTACGAGCATTCACCGCCGACAAGTTCGCGCTCGACGACCGCGACCCGCAGGCCGCCGGAGCGGGCACGTTCGGCGGCGTTCTGGCCCACCGGTCCGGCGCCGAGCACCACCACGTCGAATTCGTTGCTGGGTGTCATGTTCTCGCTTTCGGTGGGGCCTGTTCGCGTCGCTCGGCGGTCGGTTCAGCGGGTCCCGGCGGCGAGCTGCTCGGCTAGCTGTCGCAGGTCGCTTGCGACCAGGGTCGGTTGGGGCAGGCCGTCGACCGGCAGCGGAGGGTTGCCCGGTCGCGTGATCAGGGCGGTGTCAAAGCCGACGTTCTGCGCGCCGAGCAGATCCCACACATGGGCGGCCACCATCATGCAATCGGCGGGATCCACGCCGAGGGACTGGCTCGCGTAGCGGTAGACCGCGGGAGACGGCTTGAACGCCCGGCAGGCGTCCACGCTGAGCTGTCGCTCGAAAAAGCCGGCGAGTCCCGCGTGCTCAAGCGGTGTCGTCGCACCGGGGCGGTGTGGTGAATTCGTCAGCGTAACGAGCCGAAAACCGTGGTCGCGCAACGCAACAAGTCCTGCTTCGACGTCCGGGTGGGCGGGCATCGTCTGCATGTGTGAGTGCAGCCGGTCGACCTGAGCGTCGGTGATGTCGACCCCGTGGGCCTCGGCCAACATGCGCAGGACGCCTTGCCCGAGCGTGAAGAAGTCGACGTAGCGTTCGGCCAGCGTGATGGTCATCGAGTACATCACGAGTTGGCCAAACCATTCGCGCAGCACCTTCTGGTCGCCGAACAGTTCGCCGAAAAGCGGCGCTATGGAGTCGATGTCGATGAGCGTCTCGTTGACGTCGAAGACAAGTACCGACGGTGTCGTCCGCATGGCTACTGCTGCGCCTCCTGATTATCCGGAATGTCCGGCCGTATGTATCCGATCAGACACAGACATATCAACGCCATCGCGACGGCTGGCCAGCGGAGTGCGACAACCGCGGCTGTCGAGAAGACGAAGATCGTGAGGAATGATCTCATCCGCAGCAGCCTGCGCATCCGGTGCGAAACATCCTCGTGGGCGGGACGGTCGATGACCTCGGTGCACAGCGCAATGTAGGTGATGTTGACCAGGACGAACACCGAGGCATACAACACGACTGGTGCGTCGGCCAACCGGCTGTCGGCGATCCATTCGGTGGTGAACGGGATCAGTGACACCGAGAAGAGGTGCGCGAAATTGGACCACACCAGCCGCGGAGTTGCGGTCTGGGCGTAGCCGAACAGGTGGTGATGGTTGACCCAGACGATCGCAATGAACACGTAGCTGACTACGTAGCTCAGCCCCGTCGGCCACAGCGGCAATAACGCGCTGATGCTGGGCGCACCGGGCGGCTTGAGTTCGAGCACCAGAATGGTGATGAGCACCGCGAAGACGCCGTCGGAGAATGCCTGCACTCGTTCCGCGCTGACTTTGTGTGCAGCCACGGTGACCTCCCGTCGCGTCCGGTTCAGTCTGCCCGACGGTCTGCCGTCGGCGGCTCGCCGAGTATCTCGTCGATGTCGAGTCCCCGGTCGACGCCGTGCGGGACGACGGTTTGGCCCGGTTCGAGGTGCAGCCGTTTGTCGTCGAGGCGCACCTCGATCTTGTCGGGTTCGAAGGACACCAGGTTGCGCACCCGAGAAACCTCGGCCCAGGCATTGACATAGGACCAGGCGGCGCGCTTGTGGGCCCCGATATCGTAGTAAGAGGCGATTCCCTTGTAAGGACAGAATGTTTGCCCGCCAACGGGTTCGAGGGCCAAGTCGTCGATGTCGTCGCGCGGCACGTACCAACGCGGCGCAAAGCCGGACTCGTACAGAGCCAGCGGGCGGTGCGAGTCGGCGACCACCCGATCGGCGTCTCGAACCACCAGATGCCGTGAGGTGGAGCGAATGTCGATGCGATGATACGAGTCGGCCGCATGCCCAACGATGCGCTCGTCCTCCTCGTAGAAGGCGTCCGCGGCACGCCACGCGAAGGCCAGACGTCCGCCGAGAACGGCGGCATGGTGGGGCAGGCCGACGTGGTGCCACGCCGCGTGCGTGGCCTCCCGCCCGGGAGCCCGCATGGTGAACCACTGAGTGTCGCCGAGGTCTTGGTGCTGGGTCACGCGACCCTCGGAGAGCAGGACGCTTCCTGCCACGTCTTCCACCGGGAAATACGCGACGGGATAGCGTCCGGGCTCGTGCAGCAGGACCACGTCCTGGCTGTCGGCGATCCATCGGTCCGCAAAGCGGACGCGCATGCGGCGACGTAACGGCTCCGCGTAGAGCAACCGGGGCGGCAGCGGCTGCGGAGTCAGGAAGTGGCCGACCGACCCGGTGGCCAGCGGGCCTTGCTGCCATGCCAACCCCATCTTCGCCGCCACCTTTCGCCGAATACTTTGTCAGAGTCGATATCTCGTGAACCTTTAGTCCATGACGACGACCATTTTCCCGCCGGCTTCGCCGGCCTCCATGATGCGGTGTGCCTCGTGAATCTGGTCGAAAGAAAAGACGTGTGACGGGGTTGCATCGAGCTTGCCTTCGGCCACCTGCCGCGCGATGTCCTGCAGCGGCACATCGGATAGGGGGAAGCCGGGTGTCCCAAACACGAAGCTGCCGAAGAAGTTCAGGTTCACCCCGCTGGCCATGCGCAGCAGCGGGTTGAAGTCACCGATCGGGTCGAGCCCGCCCAGCCATCCGGCGAGGCAGGCCGTGCCACCGCGGCGCAGCATGTCCAGAGAGTCGAGAATCGTGCTGTTGCCCACCAGATCCAACACGGCGTCGATCTGTTTGGATTCGGTGATGTGGGCAGCAAGGTCGCGTCTTTCCTGCACGACACCCGAGGCGCCCAAATCCTCGAGCATCGGAAATCGCTTCGGATTGCGCGCCGTGGCAATCACCTTCGCGCCGGCGGCCACTGCCATCTTCAGCGCCGCTTGGCCGAAGGATGAGGTGGCGCCGCGTAGCACCAGCGTCTGTCCGGCCTTCAAGTCGAGGTTGCGGAACAGGCACGTCCACGCTACGGCGTAGGTTTCGGGCAACGCCGCCAGTTGCGGCCACGGCAGCTCGGATTCGATGAGCGCAACGTTGGCTGCCCGCACCCGGGTGTATTGCGCGTAACTGCCGTTGATTGTTCGTCCCAGACCGCCCATCAGCGCCGCGACCTTGGCGCCGACCGGAAATTCCCCGCCGGGGCAGGAATCGACGATCCCGACGCATTCAATGCCACTGACCTCGGCGGCCTCGGCCCACTCGCCACGGCGCATGTGTAACTCGGCATGGTTGATCCCGAATCCCTTCACCTCGATCACCACCTCGCCGTCTCTGGGACGCGGCTTGGGGATTTCGGTGTAGACCAGACTGTCGAGCCCGCCGAACCCGTTCAAGATGATCGCCCGCATGCTGTCCCCACCGGGTTGCTCTCGCACCACAGCTGGGGCGGTGGGCAATGCGCTGCTGGTGCTGGTCATGGCGGTGCCTCTTTCCGAATCTTCAGGCAGGCGTTGCTATCGACGCATGCGGCAATTATGGGCCATATGACCCAATATTATGGGCTGTAAAACCCAAAAATGCCCAGGGGTGGCGCTGGAGACTCAGGGTTTGCGGCGTCGCCGAGATGGCCGCCGTTCGCCCGTGCCGGCGATGAAGGAACGCACGTAGTCGACGGCCGCGGTGACCGCCACCCGCAGCGGTTCGGCATCGCCGGTGGCATGGGTGATCATGGCCCCGCCCTGGTGCGCGATGACCAGCGACGCGGCCAGATGCCGCGGATCGGCCTCGGGTCGGAGTTCCCCTCGCTGACGCATGGTTGTCAGGCCGGTCCGGAACAGCTCGAGCCACCGGTCATAACCGTACGCCAGGTCGTCGCGCACCTCGTGGTCGGCTTCGATCAATTCACCCGCCAGCGACCCGTACACGCAGCCACCCAACCGGTACACGGTGTCGATGTCGTCGATGCAGGCCTCGGCCCATGTCTGCAGCGTTTCAATGCTGTCGAGCGTGGCGAGCCGAGGTTGGGTGTGAAACTCGATGACGTCGTCGCGGCGCGCCGCGATGACCTCGCGGGTCAACTCGCGCTTGTCGCGAAAGTAGTGCGAGATCTGTGACCCACCTACCCCCGCGGCGCGGCGCACCTCTTCGATGCTGGTGTTTGCTACCCCGCGCTCGAACATCAACTCGGCCGCGGCGGTGATGATGCGGTTCCGCGTCGCCTGTCCCTTGGGGGTGAACCGGGACTTGGAGTCGCCGGCCATGTTGCGGCCGTTGCCCTTACGTGCCGGGTGCCGAGGACGACGGACGGGGCGTGGCGTGCGCTCGTCGGGGTCGGTGGCGAACATGCGCAAGTAGTTGACCGCGAAGCGGGTCGCATCGGCGTGCGGCCACTCCGCTCGATAGGTGAAGGCCATGGTGCCGCCCCCCTGGTGTGCGGCGATGATCACGAGGGCCAACCGGCGCGCATCGGCGCCGGCCATCAGCGCACCGTTGCCCTTCATCCGCAGAATCGCGGACTCCAGCAACTTCGCCCAGTCCCAATAGCCGGCCGCCAAGGTGGCGCGCATCGTGTCGTCCGATTTGGCCAGCTGTGCGGCAAGCGCGTGATAAGTGGGCGTGCCGCCCGAGGTTCCGATGCGTCGCAGGTAGCGCATGTTGAGATCGAGCCATCGCTCGAAATCGTCGAACGAGTCCAAGTCGCCAAGGCTGGGCTGGCGGTGGAAGTCGAGCACCACGGCGATCTGGCGTTTGATCACCTCGCGGATCAAGGCGCCCTTGTCGGCGAAGTAGTGGGCGAGCTGTGACCCGCTGACCGACGCAGCCTTGCGGACTTTGTCCATGTTCGCCGCAGACAGGCCCTCGGTGACGATCAGCTGGGCGGCGGTCTGCACAATCCGGTCGCGGGTGGCGCGGCCCTTGGCGGTCAACCGTCGTTCATCCTGAGCGTCGGGATGGACCATCGCGTCAGGCTAACCCGTCAGCGGCGCCGCTTATGGGATCTGTAGCCCATTGCGTGCGCAGCGTGGCGGGTTCAGCCGGGCAGGCGTTGTTCGAGGAAAGCGCGGATGAGGGCGGTGGCCTCATCCAGTGCGGACTCCAGCAGGAAGTGTCCGCCGTCCAGCAGGTGGATCTGCGCGTCGGGGAGGTCGTCGGCGAATGCTTCGGCTCCGGCCGGCCCGAAGATCTTGTCGCCGCGACCCCACACCGCCAGCAGCGGAACGCCGCTGTCGCGGAAGTACTCGTGCACCCGCGGGTACATCCGCGGGTTGGTCGCGTAATCCCGAAACAGCTTCAACTGCACCAAATCATTGCCGGGCCGCGACAAGAGCGCGTAGTCGTGATGCCAGCACTCGGGATCGACCACCGTGTCATCGTCCACTCCGGTGACGTACTGCCATCGGGTTGCGTCCAGCGTCAGGAACTCCCGCAGCGGAGCCTCCGTCTCGGCGGTCTGTTCCTCCTGGTAGGCCGTTACGGCTTTCCAGAAGTCCGGCACGAAACCGGCATCGTAAGCATTGCCGTTCTGGGTGATGATGGCCGTGATTGTGGAGGGATCACGCAGTGCCAGCCGCCAACCGATCGGGGCCCCGTAATCCTGGACGTAGATCGCGTACCGAGCGACGCCAAGGCTGCTTAACAGCCCTGCGGTCAGTTCCGCCAGCGCATCGAACGTGTAGTCGAACTCGGTCACGGGCGGGGCGTCAGAGAATCCGAAGCCAAGATGATCCGGCGCGATCACGTGGTAGCGGTCAGCGAGAGCGGGAATCAGGTTCCGAAACATGTAGGAGCTGGTTGGGAATCCATGCAGCAGGACCAGCGCGGGTGCCGCCTTGTCGCCACCTTCCCGGAAGAACAATCGATGGCCGTCGACGGTGCTGTAGCGATGGTGAACAACCGGCATCAGATTCCTCCTGGCGACATATTCTGGGATACATATCCCATTGTGTGCACTCGGAGGGTAGGATCGCAATAGTCTGCATCGGTTGGTGGTGCATTGACCAGACAGGTGTTCTGGACCGGATGTCCCAGTTTGGACCGTGGGTGGAGGCGCGGCGTGGGTAACTCGATGCAACGAGACACTGGCTCTGACAACAGAAGTCGCGGATCTGGTCGTCGGGCTGCGATGGCGGCCTGATTCGCGCGGCAGTCACGGCGCTAGGGATTCCGATGATGCGGTCGAGACCAAGATGGTTCGTGACAGACATGTGTGGGGTGTTGATTGCCGACCGGCTGCGACAGCGCTAATACGCACACACCGAACACCCGAGACGGTTACCGGCGATCAACTCCGGCATCGTTGCCACGGGCCCGCGGCCGCCGGGTGCGCCCTGGGCCACCTCGGCCCGCGACCGTGCCATCCTGAGTTTCGCGGCAGCCTGCGATATGCCGATTCGGCTCTGACTCATCACCCGGGCCCAGATGCTTTGCCTCAGGCGGCAATTGCGCGCTGACCGCCGGTCGCATTCAGCACCGCACCGTTGACGTAGCTGGCCTCCGGGGAGGCGAGAAAGACGACGGCGCGGGCGATCTCACCGGGCTCGGCGGGCCGATCCAGGGCGGTGGTCGCCCCGACCGCCTGCAGCAGGCCGGGATAGACGGCAACACCGGGCGTGTCGGTGGGCCCGACGGCGATCGCGTTCACCCGCACGCCCGCCCGGCCGAATTCGTCGGCCCACACCTTCGTCAGCAGCTCCACCCCGGCCTTGGTGGCTCCGTAGATGCCGGCGCCACTCGTGGGTATGGACGCCGCCACGGTACTGAGATTGACCACCGCGCCGCGCCCACGTTCGGCCATGCCGGGGACCAACTGCTGAACCAGGATGTAGGGAGCCCGCAAGTTGACGTTGATGTGCTCGTCGAGCACGGCGTCGCCGGTGCTGGCGGTCGCACCGAATTGGTAGATGCCGGCGTTGTTGATCAGCACGTCGACGGGACCCGTCTCGGCGGCGAGTCGCCGTACGTCGTCAGCGTCGTTGAGATCTGCAGCGACGAAACGTGCTGTGCCACCGATGTTCTCGATATCTTGCACGACTTTCGCGCCACGTTCGGCGCTACGCCCGTGCACCACGACCTCGGCACCTTGCCGGGCCAGTTCCAATGCGATCTCGCGGCCGATGCCGGACGTGGCACCCGTTACCAACGCCGTCGACCCGGCGAATGTTCTAGCCATCGGACCTTGCCTCCAAGGGAGAAGTTTGCCAACCCTCCCCCAAGCAGTGCCTCGACGGGTTTTATTCCGGGGCGGCCAGCGGGACCGACGCCTCGGCGGTGTAGCACAAGAAGGTCATGGTCTCCTGCAGATACAGCTGCACGGAGTCCGCGTCGTGGGCGGTGTAGCCGATCGAGACGTCGGTGCCCAGTTGCAGATCGAAGTCGCCGCCGCGGGTGGTCAACACAAAGGCGCCGTCGATGGCCGGCGCCCAGATGATGTCGCCGGGGACCAGCCGGTCGATGTGTTCGAGGATCGGATAGCCGTGTTCGGTGGTCTCGCTGACCTTCGTGTACACGTCCGCGGACAGCAACACCGAGTAGGGGCCATCGACGCCGGCCAGCCGCAGCTCCGAGATCGCCTGGGTGATGACGTCCGGTATCTCCCGCGGATCCGCCGGCAACGTCAGCGGCTTGTTGGAACTGGCGGAGCGGATGCCCTCGATCTGCGCGGCCGGGTACCCCTCGAAGATCGCGCGGTCCTCGACGAACGCCAGTTTCTTGGCGGCCGCCTTGACGGGATCCCAGTCCGAATCCTGTGCCCCGCGCTCCACGTTGTCGATCTCCGTGCGGGACAACGTGAATGGAACACGCAGCCGGACAAGAGGATTGGCGGCACGTAGGTGGGCGACCACGCCGTTGGTCGGCGCCTCGACATCGACCAGCCGGCCGGTGCTGATTGCCGCGGTCGTGGGGCCGCCGGGCTCGCTGACGTCGACCACGCGGCGCCCGGCGATGTGGCGTTTGAACGTGCGCGCGGCCTCCAATTCGATTTCGCCCCAGGCCGCGTCGGTGATCGGCGCCAGTTCGCGGTACAGATTGTTCTTCATCAGTTGGGTCCTTTCAGACTGCCGATCGCAAGTGAGCCGTCGGTGGAAGCGAGGTCAGCGGGCGGTGTAGCCGGGGTTTCGAGCGAGGTGGGAAGGGGTGGCGGATCGTTGAGGAAATCGACGGTGGGGGAGAAGAACAAACCGCCGGTGACGGCGGTGGAGAAATCTAGGATGCGGTCGGTGTTGCCGGGTGGGTCACCGAGAAACATGTTGCGCAGCATCTGTTCGGTCACTTCGGGTGTGCGTGAGTATCCGATGAAGTAGGTACCGTACTCGCCCTTGCCGACCTCGCCGAACGGCATGTTGTGCCGAATGATCTTCAGCTCGGTGCCGTCGTCGTCCTCGATGACGTTCAGCGCTATGTGTGAGTTCGCCGGTTTGACGTCATCGTCGAGCTCGATGTCTTCCAGCTTGGTCCGGCCGATCACCATTTCCTGCTCGTCGACCGACAGCGACTCCCACGCTTCCATGTCGTGCACGTACTTCTGGATATGCACATAACACGACCCGGCGAAGTCGGGATCCTCGTCACCGACCGCACTCGCGCTGATAGCGATTGCGCCGTCCGGGTTTTCGGTGCCATCGACGAAACCCAAGAGGTCGCGGTTGTCGAAGAACCGGAACCCGTGTACCTCGTCGACCACCGTGACGGCCCCGGCCATCGACTTGACGATGCGGCCGGCAAGTTCGAAGCACACGTCCATCGTCCCGGCGCGAATGTGGAACAGCAGGTCGCCGGGGGTCGCCGGCGCGTAGTGCCGCGGTCCGTTCAGTTCGGGGAACCGATGAAGCTCGGCGGGGCGCGGCCCGGTGAAGAGCCGATCCCAGGCATCCGAACCGATCGAGGCGATCACCGACAGCCGCTTGGACGGGTCGCGAAAGCCGATGGCGCGCACCAACCCAGACAGGTCCGGCAGGGCGTCGTGGACCGTCGCCTCGCCGCCGTCGTCGATGGTGACTACCAAAAAGATCGCGGCGGGCGTCAACGGCGCGAGGATGGGCTGCGGCTGAATCGACGGCACTCTGGTGACCTTAGCGTGGCGACGGTGAGCGCAGGTAGTGCGCGAATGAGGAGCCGCGCGGTGGGGTGGGGCGTGGCGACGGTGAGCGCAGGTAGTGCGCGAATGAGGAGCCGCGCGGTCGGGCCGACGTGACGGGCCTCGCTGCAAACCGCGATGATGTTCACCATGTCGGCCAGCGCCGCAGGCCTCTGCGAATTCATCGACGGTTCCCCCTCACCCTTTCATGCCTGCGAGACGGTCGCGGGCCGTCTCCGCGCCGCCGGTTATGCCGAACTTCACGAGGGCGACAGCTGGCCGGAGCGGCCGGGACGTTTCTTCACGGCGCGCGCGGGCTCGCTGGTGGCCTGGAACACCACCGGCCCCGACGGCCCGTTCCGGATCGTCGGCGCACACACCGACAGCCCGAACTTGCGCGTCAAGCAGCATCCGGACCGGCTGGTCGCGGGCTGGCAGGTGCTCGCCCTGGAACCCTATGGCGGGGCTTGGCTGAACTCCTGGCTGGATCGCGACCTCGGCATCTCCGGACGGCTGTCCGTGCGCGCCGGAACAGGGCTGGACCATCGCCTGATACGGATCGACGAGCCGCTGCTGCGCGTCCCGCAGCTGGCCATCCACCTCGCCGAAGACCGCAAGTCGTTGACCCTGGACCCGCAGCGACACGTCAACGCGGTCTGGGGGGTGGGAGCCGAGCCGCGGTCGTTCGTCGACTATGTCGCCGAGCGGGCCGGCGTGGCTCCGGCCGACGTGCTGGCCGCCGACTTGATGACGCACGACCTGACCCCGTCGACGGTGATCGGCGCATCGGACAAGGGGATGGCGAGCTTGCTCAGCGCGCCGCGGTTGGACAACTTGGCCAGTTGCTATGCGGGAACAGAGGCACTGCTGAACGTCGAGCCGCGCGCGTTCGTCCCGGTGTTGGTGCTGTTCGATCACGAGGAAGTCGGCTCGTCGTCGGATCACGGCGCGCAGTCCAACCTGCTGAGCACGGTGCTGGAACGCATCGTGCTGATGGGCGGCGGCACCCGCGAGGACTTCCTACGCCGGCTGCCGGCGTCGTTGCTCGCCTCGGCGGACATGGCGCATGCCACCCATCCCAACTACCCGGAGCGTCACGAGCCGGGTCACCTGATCGCGATCAACGGTGGACCCGTGCTCAAGGTGCACCCAAATTTGCGGTATGCGACCGATAGCCGCACCGCCGCGGCGTTCGCCCTGGCCTGCGATCAGGCCGGGGTGGCGTTGCAGCGGTACGAACATCGGACCGACCTGCCCTGCGGTTCCACCATCGGGCCGCTGGTGTCGGCTCGCACCGGCATCCCGACCGTCGATGTCGGTGCCGCACAGCTGGCTATGCATTCCGCACGCGAACTGATGGGTGCACACGACGTCGCCTCGTATTCCGCTGCGCTGCAAGCATTTTTGTCACCGCAATAGGCGGGTGGGCCACGCCGGCATAGAGTCGACCGGCATGACGCTCAAAGTGGAGATGGTCACGTTCGACTGCGGCGACGCCGCTACGCTGGCCAGTTGGTGGGCCGCTCAGTTCGGCGGCACCACACACGAACTCATCCCTGGGGAATTCATCGCGGTCGTACGACCGGACGGTCCCCGGCTGGGCTTTCAGCAGGTGCCCGATCCCACGCCGGGCAAGAATCGCGTCCACCTCGATTTCGGGGCCGAAGACGTCGACGCCGAAGTTTCGCGGCTGACGGCGGCGGGGGCCATCGAGGTGGGCCGGCACGAGGTCGGCGAGAACTTCCGCTGGATTGTGCTGGCCGATCCCGAAGGCAACGCGTTCTGCGTGGCGGGCCGTTAACCCGCCATCCCGTCGCAGAGCGCGTCGACGATCCCGCCCAACCCGACCCGATCGCCGGGTTGGGTGAGTACGGAGAACAACAGCGCGCCCACCAGGGCGTGGGCGACGGCGTCGATGTCCGCCCCGGCTCGCAGCTCCCCGTCGTCGACGGCCCGGCGCAGCCGCGTCGTCAGCCCCTCGAGCTGGGGTGCACTTAGCTGCCGATAGAGATCCTCGCCGTCACCCGGGCGTGCCGCCGCCGCGGCAACGAGAGCCCGCACCAGCGCGGCGTTGGACGGGTCGGCCAGAAACTCGGCATGTTCGTCGACCCACGCCCGGAGATCGTCGCGGACGGCCCCGGTCTGCGCGACCGGGAACGACCCCGACCTCCCGTAGGCCTCCAGTACCGCCTCGGCGACCAACGGCGCCTTGGACGACCACCGCCGGTAAAGCGTCTTCTTTCCCACTCCCGCGTGGGCGGCGACGCTCTCCATGGACAACTCGGCGTAACTGCGCGTCGTCAGAAGCTCACGGGTGGCGTCCAGAATCGCGTGGTGCAAGCGGGCGTCGCGCGGACGCCCTACCCGTTCGACGGGCACTGGCGCCAGCTCGGCGGCGTCGGCTACCTTCATCGTGATCATTGTAGGAAACGATACGTGTCGTTTATGAAGGAGTCGCCGGTGAGTGCTGTGTCGTTGTCCGTGCCGAAGAGCTGGGCGGAGATCACGCCGCAGTGGCTATCGGCGGCCCTGGCCGCGGACTTTCCCGGTGCCGTCGTCGACACCGTCACCGTCGAGCTTCGGGATGACGGCACCAACCGCCGCGCCCGGCTCGGCGTTACCTACCGGCATGGCGACGGGCCGGCGACGGTGTTCGTCAAGGCCGCCGACCCCGCGCACAAGACGCTGATTCGCCTGACCAGCGGCATGTTCCACGAACCGCGGCTCTTCACCTGTGGGGCGGAGTTACCGCTGCAGCATCCCGTCGTCCACGCCGCGCTGATCGACGAGGCCGACTACGACTTCGTGATGGTCATGGAGGATCTACGGGCGCGCGGAGCCGATCCGCGCGACGGCACCCGACCCATGACGGTCGAGCAGGTCGCCACCGGTGTGCGCGGGCTGGCCCGCATGCACGGCCGCTACTGGGGCGACCGCGTGCTATGCGAGTCGGCCCTGCGTTGGTTGGAGCCGTTTCTGCCGTGGCGGGGCATGGAGGCTGCGCCACTGCCGGTCGCCCTTGAGCGTCTTGGCGCCGACGCGCCTCCCGCAGTGACCTCGTTGACGATCGACCGGCTCATCGACTCGATCTGGAAGCCGTACATCGCGACGCTGACCACCTCGCCGCCCACCCTGCTGCACGGCGACCCGCACATCGGCAACACCTACCTGCTGCCCAGCGGCGAGGTGGGGTTTCTGGACTGGCAGGTCGCTCGCCGGGGCAACTGGTCGCTGGATTTGGGCTACTTCCTGCAGGGCGCGCTGACCGTGGAGGACCGGCGGCGCAGCGAGCGGGATTTGCTCGCCGAATACCGCGACACGCTGGGCTTGCCGGCCGACGAGCTGCCCAGCGCCGAGGAGATCTGGTTGCGCTACCGGGCGTCGGTCGCCCACGGGCTGACGCTGTGGCTGGTCACCGCGAGCGCCGGAGAGTGGCAGCGCACTGACACCTCTGTCGCACTGGCCCAACGGTATTCGTTCGCCTATGCCGACCTCGAAACGGCCTCGGCGCTGGCCGAGATCGCCGAGTGAGCCTCACCCTCGCTCAAGGAACGGCGGGTCGTAGCGGATCACGTTTTCCACGACCAGGCCGTCGCGAGTCCGCACCCGGTCGAGTCCGCGAATCTGGAACGGTCCGGCCGGCCCGGTGCCCCGACCGGTGTAGTGCAAGAACACCAGTTCCTCACCGTCGACGGCGCCCGGGACAGTCGCGCTGTCGACCACTTCGAGTTGCAAATCTGGTGCAGCAGAAAGTATTTCGGTGATCTTTGCGGTGTATGCCTCGATGCCCCGCACCGGCTCGGGGTCACTCGGCCAGTAGCCGACGATGTCGTCGGCCAAGATGGGCAACCCCCGGGACAGATCGGGGGCGGCCCAGAACGCCGCGAACACCTCGGCGCTGAACCTGGGGGGGCTGATGTGGTGTCGGTCATGGTTCCTCCAACGGTCGGGCGCTTCGATCGAGCGCGTTCGCCCCCAGCGTCTTCCGACGCGGTGGGGCGGCACAATTACCTGCGAGGTCATCGCCGCGGGTACCACAGCTGGCTACCGTTAGGGCGTGAGTCCCGCGCCGGTGGGTGTTCTGTTGCGTGAATGGCGGACCCGCCGACGGGTCAGCCAGCTCGACCTGTCGCTGAGCGTCGGGGTGTCGGCACGGCATCTGAGCTTCATCGAGACCGGACGCGCGCGGCCCAGCCCGGAGATGGTGCTCACGCTCGCCGAAGGTCTCGACATCCCGCTGCGGGAGCGCAACGCGCTGTTACTGGCCGCCGGCTTCGCCCCGCGCTATCCGGCGCGCTCACTCGATGACGCCGCGCTGTCCCCGGCACGCGAGGCGGTGCAGCGCCTCCTTGATGCGCACGATCCGTACCCGGGGGTGGTGATCGACCGGTGTTGGAACATTGTGGGGGCCAACGCCGCCGCTGCCGCGCTCACCGCCGGCCTTCCCGAGCAGCTGCTCGGCCCGCCCGTCAACGTCTACCGGTTGTGTCTGCATCCCGATGGACTTGCGGCCCGGACCCTGAACTTCGCCGACTGGGCGGGCTATTTGCTGCACCAGTTGCGCCGCACGATCGCGCTCACTCGTGATCCCGGGCTGCGGAGGCTCGACGAAGAGGTGCGGCAGTACCCCGGGGTTGCGGCGGCCGCGCGAGCGCGGACCGTACCCTCAGACGGCGCATCGCTGCTGGTTCCGTTCGTGCTCGACGCCGGCGACGGCCGGCGCCTGTCGATGTTCACCACCTTGACCACCTTCGGGACGCCGCTCGACATCACACTGGCCGAGCTGGCCGTCGAGCTGTTCTATCCGGCCGACCCCGAAAGCGCCCGCCTGCTGCGCGGCGGTTAGCTCTCTACACTGTGGGCGTGACTGTCTCCGGAACGGGCGCCCGTACCCACGTGGCGGACACCGTCGAACACGCAGCCGCCACCCCCGACCACCCGCAACCCTTCGGTGAACTGGGCCTCAAGGACGACGAGTACCAGCGGATTCGCGAGATCTTGGGCCGCAGACCCACCGACACCGAGCTGGCGATGTACTCGGTGATGTGGAGTGAGCATTGCTCGTACAAATCCTCGAAGGTCCACCTGCGTTACTTCGGTGAGACCACGACCGACGAGATGCGCGCGGCGATGCTGGCCGGGATCGGGGAGAACGCGGGCGTCGTCGACATCGGTGACGGCTGGGCCGTCACGTTCAAAGTCGAGTCGCACAACCATCCCTCCTACGTCGAGCCCTATCAAGGCGCCGCCACCGGTGTCGGCGGCATCGTGCGCGACATCATGGCGATGGGTGCACGCCCGATCGCGGTGATGGATCAGCTGCGCTTCGGCGCCGCGGATGCGCCGGACACCCGCCGGGTGCTCGACGGCGTGGTCCGCGGAATCGGCGGCTACGGTAACTCCCTGGGCCTGCCCAACATCGGCGGCGAAACCGTGTTCGACGCGTCGTACGCCGGTAACCCCTTGGTCAATGCGCTGTGCGTCGGGGTGCTGCGCAAGGAGGACCTACACCTCGCCTTCGCCTCCGGCACTGGCAACAAGATCATCCTGTTCGGGGCCCGTACCGGCCTCGACGGGATTGGCGGCGTATCGGTTTTGGCATCGGAGACCTTCGGCGGGGACGAGGGCGGCGGTCCCGGCCGCAAAAAGCTGCCCTCGGTGCAGGTGGGTGACCCGTTCACCGAGAAGGTGCTCATCGAGTGTTGTCTCGAGCTGTACGCGGCGGGGCTGGTGATCGGTATTCAGGATCTTGGCGGCGCCGGATTATCCTGTGCCACTTCAGAACTCGCATCCGCCGGCGACGGTGGCATGCGGGTGGAGCTGGAGACCGTTCCGCTGCGGGCGGCGAACATGACCCCGGCCGAGATCCTGTCCAGTGAGTCCCAGGAGCGGATGTGTGCGGTGGTCGCACCCGAGAACGTCGAGGCCTTCCTGGCGGTGTGCCGCAAGTGGGATGTGCTGGCGACGGTCATCGGCGAGGTCACCGACGGTGACCGGCTCCAAATCACTTGGCACGGTGAGACGGTCGTCGACGTACCGCCACGCACCGTAGCCCATCAGGGCCCGGTGTACCAGCGGCCGGTGGCTCGGCCCGACTCGCAGGACGCCTTGAATGCGGACACCACGGCCGACCTGCCCCGGCCCACCACCGGCGCCGAGCTCCGCTCGACTTTGCTTGAGCTGCTGGGCAGTCCGCACCTGTGCAGCCGGGCGTTCATCACCGAACAGTACGACCGCTACGTGCGCGGCAACACCGTGCTGGCCGAGCACGCCGACGGCGGGGTGCTGCGCATCGACGAATCCACCGGCCGCGGCATCGCGATCTCGACCGACGCGTCGGGCCGCTACACCAAACTCGACCCCTACACCGGAGCCCAGCTGGCCCTGGCCGAGGCCTACCGCAACGTCGCCGTCACCGGTGCCGTCCCGGTGGCGGTGACCAACTGCCTCAACTTCGGCTCACCGGAAGACCCCGGGGTGATGTGGCAGTTCTCCCAAGCCGTTCGGGGACTCGCGGATGGCTGTGTGGCTCTGGGCATTCCGGTGACCGGAGGAAATGTCAGCTTTTACAACCAAACCGGTTCGGTCGCGATCCTGCCTACCCCGGTGGTCGGCGTGCTCGGGGTGATCGACGACGTCGACCGGCGCATTCCCACCGCCCTGGGTACCGAGCCCGGCGAGAGCCTGCTGCTACTCGGCGACACCCGCGACGAGTTCGACGGATCGATTTGGGCCCAGGTGACCGCCGATCACCTGGGCGGGCTGCCGCCGGCGGTGGATCTGGCCAGGGAGAAGCTGCTGGCCGAGGTGCTGAACGCGGCATCGCGCGACGGGTTGCTGACTGCCGCGCACGACCTGTCCGAAGGCGGCCTGGCCCAGGCCGTCGTGGAATCGGCGTTGGCCGGCGAAACCGGTTGTCGCATAGTCCTTCCCGAGGGCACCGATCCGTTTGTCATGCTGTTCTCCGAGTCTGCGGGCCGGGTGATGGTGGCGGTGCCGCGCACCGAGGAGAGCCGATTCCGGTCGATGTGCGAGGCGCGGGGGCTGCCGGCCGTGCGTATCGGCGTCGTCGACCAGTCCTCCGACGAAGTGGAAGTTCAGGGGTTGTTCAGGGTGCCGCTGGCCGAACTGCGCGCGACTTCCGAAGCGGTGCTGCCGCGGCTGTTCGGCTAGGTTCACGGGTTGATCGTGTGGTCGCCCACCTGGCGTCCCCACACGTATTCCACCGCCACCGGCGAACCGACCTCGAAATGGTTGTACGGGGCGATGCTCGCGCCAGTGTCGGCGACTAGATACGGGGCCGGCCAGAGCGTGCGGGTGATCGACTGCCAGCACCCCGGCCGCCCGCCGGGCCCACCCCGGGCGTTGATCCGCGGCAGATTCTCCGGATAGATATACGGATTGGGCGCTCCCGCAACCGATCCCGAGGAGTGAGCGCCCAGCGCGTAACCATTGTCACCGAGCGCATTGTGAATCTTAGGCGCCACTTCGTTGAAATTGCGGATGGTGCAGAAGATTTCCGGACTGTATTCGTCGAGCAGCAGGCTCGACGAAGTGAGATCGGAAGCCCCGCGGGTCAGGTACGGTCCGCCTCGCGCGACAACGCCGGCGGCGGTACCGCCCAACCCTGCCGCCGCCAGTAGCGCCACGTCCAGCTCATTTTGCTGCCGGTTGAGCGTGCGCGCGCTCCTCACCGCATGGTCGAGCGCGTCCCACAGTTCGGGTGCCGCGTCGGCGTAGGTGTCGCCCAGCGCCGCCAGCCGCGCGATGTCCGAACGCAGCTTGGGCAGTTGCGGGTTCAGGTCGTCCAATATCGCGTTGCCGTTGATCAGCGAGGCGGCGAATTTCTCGCCCAAGCCCGTCAGCGCCTGCGCTGCCGCGGACAGCGTCAAGTTCACCTTGACGGGATCCACCTTTTCCGCGATGGACGTCAGGGTCTCGAACAGGCTGTTGAATTCCGTCGTCACCGACGTCGCATCTATCACAGTTGACGGTGTAATCGATTGCAGCGCAGGGTGTTTTGGGGAGCTCAAGGCGACGTACTTGTTGCCGAACACGGTGGTCGCCTTGACCTCGGCCACCACGTTGGCCGGAATCGCGGCCACATATCTGGGCGTCACGTCCAGCACCACCTTGGCGGCGGGCATACCGCCCCGGTCGATCGCGAAAATGCCGGACACTCTGCCGATTTCGACACCGTTATAGGTGACCTTGGAGCCCGGATCCATCACCAAACCCGCCCGCGGGGCGATCATGGTCAGCTTAGTCTTCGGGGTGAGCTCCCCGCGGAACTGAGCGTACAGGGCCAACCCCAAAAGCCCCATGACCACGATCGTCACCAGGCCGATGGCCTGGTAGGGGGGAGGCGGCCGCGAGCGACGACGCTCCATGACTCTGAGACCCTAGGGTATGGCCGCCCGTGATACTGCCGATCCGGCCAAGACGCGCGAGGCGCTGATGGCCGTCGCAGATTGGCTGCGCGACGGATCAGGCCCGGCGCCGGAGCGCACCACCCTCGCAGCGGCCGTGCGACTCACGGCACGCAGGCTGGCCGCCCTGGCGCCCGGCGCCAGCGTCGAGGTGCGGATCCCGCCGTTCGTCGCGGTGCAATGTGTGGCAGGCCCGAAGCACACCCGAGGCACACCGCCCAACGTGGTGGAGACGGACCCGAGGACGTGGCTGCTGCTGGCCGCCGGGATGTTGTCGCTCACCGACGCCGAAGCCAGCGGAGCGCTGCGGTCCTCGGGTGCCCGAGCGGGTGAAATTGGCCACTGGCTACCGCTGTTCGATGTGCGCTGTATATAACCCTGAACTGCAGGTTTAGCCTGACACGCCGAAAACTACAACGCTTGACACGCCGCGCGGATTCGTCGGCGTGCCGGTCCTGGCCGTAAACTCCCAGTACGTCACCACTCGCTCTAGGGAGCCGCCCACCGTGACCGTCGCCGGATCAGATGCAGCCGAGCAGGACCTGAATTCACCTCGCGAAGAATGTGGCGTATTCGGCGTCTGGGCGCCCGGTGAGGAAGTCGCCAAACTCACCTATTACGGCCTCTACGCGCTGCAGCATCGCGGTCAGGAAGCCGCCGGCATCGCCGTCGCCGACGGATCTCAAGTGCTGGTCTTCAAAGACCTGGGCCTGGTCAGTCAGGTCTTCGACGAGCAGACATTGGCGGCCATGCCCGGCCATGTCGCCATCGGACACTGCCGCTACTCCACCACCGGCGACACCACCTGGGAAAATGCCCAGCCCGTCTTCCGGAACACCGCGGCCGGGACCGGGGTCGCGTTGGGCCACAACGGGAATCTGGTCAACACCGCGGAGCTGGCCGCCCGCGCCCGCGACGAGGGCCTGATCGCCAAGCGCGCCCCGGCGCCGGCGACCACCGATTCCGACATCCTGGGCGCGCTGCTGGCCCACGGCGCGGCCGACGCCACGCTGGAGCAGGCCGCGCTGGAACTATTGCCGACCGTCCGCGGCGCGTTCTGTCTGACGTTCATGGACGAGACCACGCTGTATGCCTGCCGCGACCCCTACGGGGTGCGGCCGCTTTCGCTGGGCCGCCTGGACCGCGGCTGGGTGGTGGCCTCCGAGACCGCCGCGCTCGATATCGTCGGCGCCTCATTCGTTCGCGACATCGAACCCGGCGAACTGCTGGCAATCGACGCCGACGGCGTGCGCTCCACCCGGTTCGCCAACCCCACCCCCAAGGGCTGCGTCTTCGAGTACGTCTACCTGGCCCGGCCGGACAGCAACATCGGCGGTCGCTCCGTGCACGGCGCAAGGGTGGAAATCGGCCGCCGGTTGGCGCGCGAAGCTCCGGTGGAAGCCGACCTGGTGATCGGCGTGCCGGAGTCCGGCACCCCGGCGGCCGTCGGGTACGCCCAGGAGTCCGGGATTCCCTACGGCCAAGGCCTGATGAAGAACGCCTACGTGGGCCGGACCTTCATCCAGCCGTCGCAGACGATCCGCCAGCTGGGCATCCGACTGAAGCTGAACCCGCTCAAAGAGGTGATCCGCGGCAAGCGGCTCATCGTCGTCGACGACTCGATCGTCCGGGGCAACACCCAGCGCGCGTTGCTGCGGATGCTGCGCGAGGCCGGCGCCGTCGAGGTGCACGTGCGGATCGCGTCTCCCCCGGTGAAGTGGCCGTGCTTCTACGGCATCGACTTTCCGTCGCCGGCCGAGCTGATCGCCAACGCCGTCGAGGACGAAGACGAAATGCTGGAAGCAGTCCGGCATGCCATCGGCGCCGACTCCTTGGGCTACATCTCGCTGCGCGGCATGATCGCCGCGACCGAGCAGCCCGCGTCGCGGCTGTGTACCGCCTGCTTCGACGGCAAGTATCCGATCGAACTGCCCAGCGAAACGGCGCTGGGCAAGAACGTGATCGAGCACATGCTCGCCAACGCGGCCCGCGGCGCGGAGCTCGGGGAGCTGGCGGCTGACGAAGTCCCGGTCACGCACTGACCGAGTTTCGCGCGGGTGGTCAAACACGTTTGATACCGGCGTGAAGCGCCTACCGGTAGCCTTTATCGCGATGACCGATCCCGGAAAAAGCCCCGGAGCAGAACCGGGCAGCCAGGGCATTACCTACGCGTCGGCCGGGGTGGATATTGACGCCGGCGACCGCGCAGTCGATCTGTTCAAGCCTTTGGCGGCAAAAGCCACCCGGCCAGAGGTGCGCGGTGGGCTGGGTGGATTCGCCGGGTTGTTCGCGTTGCGTGGCGACTATCGCGAGCCGGTACTGGCCGCCTCCAGCGACGGCGTCGGCACCAAGCTGGCGGTTGCGCAGGCGATGGACAAGCACGACACCGTCGGCCTGGACTTGGTGGCCATGGTCGTCGACGACCTGGTGGTCTGCGGCGCCGAACCGCTGTTCCTGCAGGACTACATCGCCGTCGGCCGCACGGTGCCCGAACGCGTGGCAGCGATCGTCAGCGGTATCGCCGAGGGGTGCGTGCGGGCGGGATGTGCGTTGCTGGGCGGTGAGACCGCCGAACATCCCGGCCTGATGGAACCCGATCACTACGACATCTCGGCAACCGGGGTGGGCGTCGTGGAGGCCGACGACGTGCTGGGCCCGGACCGGGTCAAGCCCGGCGACGTCATCATCGCGATGGGATCCTCCGGTCTGCATTCCAACGGATATTCCCTGGCGCGCACCGTGCTGCTCGAGATCGACCGCATGAACCTCGCGGGCTACGTCGAGGAGTTCGGCCGCACGCTGGGCGAGGAGTTGCTCGAACCGACCCGGATCTACGCCAAGGACTGCCTGGCCCTGACGGCCGAAACCCACGTCCGCACGTTCTGCCACGTGACCGGCGGCGGGTTGGCCGGCAACCTGGGCCGCGTCATTCCGCACGGTCTGGTGGCCGAGCTCGACCGCGGCACCTGGACACCCGCGCCGGTGTTCGCAATGATCGCCCAGCGCGGCCGGGTCACCCGCGAGGAGATGGAGAAGACGTTCAACATGGGCGTCGGCATGATCGCCGTCGTCGCTCCCGAGGACACCGACCGCGCGCTGGCCATCCTGACCGCACGGCACCTGGACTGCTGGGTGTTGGGCACCGTCTGCAAGGGCGGGAAGGAAGGTCCGCGCGCAAAGCTCGTGGGGCAACACCCGAGATTTTGAACACCTGCGCCTAACTGGGACCAACACTGTGCCGATGCTCGCGGCATCGGCACGGAGTAAGTTCTAGCGGCGCCAGTCGTCGTCGTGATCCCAGGAGTCGTCGGCGCCGTCCAGGTCGCCGGGTTCGCCTGCACCGGTCCCCGACAGCTCGCGCTGAAGCCGATCGAAGTCGGTCTGGGGGGAGCTGTACTTCAGTTCTCGAGCAACCTTGGTCTGCTTTGCCTTCGCCCGGCCGCGGCCCATGGGGGGACCCCCTCGCGCAATAACGGAGCGGCCTAACAAGTAGGCGGCTCCGATCTCTTGGTGTCGTTATTGTCCTGCCAACAGTTTACCGTGCCGCGGGGAGGGGCGTCGGTGCCCCCTGCCCGCCGTGTTGGACTTCGTCGGAAATTATCCCGCACCGCCCCGCAAGCGTTCAACGGCCAGCCGTCCCGCCCCGATCTGGTCGGCCGGCGGCAGCGAATCCGCGTCGACGACCGCCGCCACGGCGGCGTCCGGACCGGTGGCGAGCTCGGTGTCGGCGAGTAGCCCGCGCTTGACGAGTGCCAGCGCAATCGGACCCAGATCCACGTGCTCGACGACGGTCCCCAGGCGCCCGACGGCGCGGCCGCCCGCGAGCACCGGCTCGCCCGTGGACGGGCGCTCCACCGAGCCGTCGAGGTGCAGCAGCACCAGCATCCGCGGAGGTTTACCCAGGTTGTGCACGCGGGCGACGGTCTCCTGGCCGCGATAGCACCCCTTGTCCAAGTGCACGGCCCCGACGCCAGGACCCCCGATCCACCGCACCTCGTGCGGAATCGTGCGTTCGTCGGTGTCGACGCCGAGACGCGGACGCAGCGCTGCCACCCGGTGCGCCTCGTAGGTCCACACCCCGGCCGGTCGCACGCCCGCCGCGACGAGACGGCTGTGCCAGTCGGTGACCGCGCTTCGCGGCACCACCAGGTCGAGCTCGGGCTGGCCGGTTGGCGACGTAGGCATCCGACGGACAAAGCCCCCACCTGCCAGCGGCACCGCGACCATCTCGTCGGGCAAGGCGTCCAGACCGAGCGCGACGAGCACCGCGCGGTCGGCCAGCAGCGGTCCGATCAGCGACGACACCGCCAGATCCGCGGCGCCCGGCTGGACGTCGGACCAGAACACCATCTTGCTCAAGTAGGCCAGCAACGGCTCGCCACGCCAGGGTTCGGTGTCGAGGTAGGTGGTCCCGCCGAGTTCCGTCTGAAGCCAGTGGTCTTCGACACGCCCCTGCCCGTCCAGGCTGAGGTTTTGCGTGCTGGCGCCGTCGGCAAGCGCGCTGACGTGTTGTGTCGAGATGTTGTGCAGCCAGCCCTGCCGGTCCGCCCCGGTCAGGGTAAGAACCGCGCGGTGGGCGCGGCTCACCAGCACCGCGTCGGTCTCGGCCGCGCGCTGCTCGCCGAGCGGATCGCCGTAGTGCCAGATCGCGCCGGCGTCAGGTCCGGATTCGGGTGCGGGAACGGGATGCACACCGTCAACTCTACGGATCCGGTCGCCCGGCCAGGAGCCGCACGTGACCGCTAGGCTCGATCGGCATGGCAGGTCAGACGGGTGTGATCGTCACGCTCGACGGCGCGATTCACCCGCCCGGTGCGCCGCTGCTTTACGCCGACGATCTCGCCGCCGTCCGCGGCGATGGTGCCTTCGAAACACTGCTGGTCCGCGATGGCCGCGCCTGCCTGGTCGAGGCGCATCTGCACCGGCTCGCCCAGTCGGCCGAACTGATGGGCCTGCCGGAGCCGGACCTGCCGCGCTGGCGGCGGGCCGTCGAGACGGCGGTCCGACAATGGGACGGCGCGGCCCGGGAGGGCGTGCTGCGGCTGATCTACAGCCGGGGCCGCGAGAGCGGTTCGGCACCGACGGCCTACGTGATGATCACCGACGTTCCCGACCGGGTAGCCACGGTGCGCCGCGACGGGGTCGCGGTTGTCACGCTGGACCGGGGGCTGCCCGCGACCGGCGTCGACGAGATGCCGTGGCTGCTGGCCGGTGCCAAGACCTTGTCCTATGCGATGAACATGGCCGCGCTGCGGCACGCCGCAGCGCAGGGCGCCGGCGACGTCATCTTCGTCAGCACCGACGGCTACATCCTCGAGGGGCCGCGCTCCACGGTGGTGATCGCCGCAACGGACGCCGACGGTAACCTCTGTCTGCTGACGCCGCCGCCCTGGTATCCGATCTTGCGCGGCACCACCCAGCAGGCCCTGTTCGAGGCGGCGCGCAGCAAAGGCTACGACTGTGACTACCGCGCGCTGCGCGTCGCGGATTTGCATGCTGCCCAAGGGATTTGGCTGGTCTCCAGCATGACTCTGGCCGCCCGCGTGCACACGCTCGACGGTCGCCGACTGCTCCGCTCGCCCATGACCGAGGAGTTCGCCGAACTGGTCGACGCCGCGATCGTCATTGATCGCTGAGCGCCGAATTGTGTTGTCGGTGCGCGAAACGGCGGGTACGGTCGGCCGTACACAGGGAAGGAGGTGGTCCGCGAAATTGATAGCTTCATGGACATGTGAGGTGGCTACGCGCTAGCTGCATGGCTCGGAAGAGCTAGCGAACTTACGCGCGCTGGCGAATTCCCCGTAGCCACCCGGCCCCCGAGCATCCCGGTCTGTCCAACCAGGAGCATTGCTCGGGGGCCGCTCCATGTCCAAGGCGCTATTGGACGGATTTCGCGGCGATCAGCTCGGCAATCTTGCCCGCCTGCCCGGGTACGGCATTCGGGCCGCACACCAACACGTCGATGACGTCGGCGCTCTGCGCGTGCAGCACGTGGTGGCAGATCTTGCCGTTGTCGCCCCGCGTGCGCTGCTGTGCGATCCTGGGCACGGTGCCCTCGACCTGCCCGAAATTCCAGTCGAAGCTGTGGCCGTTGAGTGATTCCGTCACCGTTTTTCCGGCGCAGGCCTTCCAGCTGTCCGCGGACGCCTGCACGAAAGCGCGGGCGCTGTCGGGAGAGGAGAACTCCGCGACCGTTTCGACGATCCGGTTCGGCGCGTCCTGACCGGGCGTGTGCAGGATCAGACCGCTCACCGCGTTGAAGCCGCCGGCGCTTTGGTACGCCGCCGCAGTGGCCGGTTCGTAGGTTCCCGAGCAATCGGGGTCGGACAGCGTCCACTTCGGACTGCGCAGTTGGCCGATTCGTTCGCCGGGCACCACGGTGGGGTCGCCGACTATGTTGGCGACCTCCGGGGCGCCGATCAGCAGGGCGTCCAGCTTGCTCGCGTTCGGAGACGAATTCTCGGCCGCCGGCGCCGAATTCGCGTTGCCGGGCCGCGACGCCGACTTGGTCTTGCCGCCCTGCGTGGTGAACACCACCACGACCGCGATGGCGGCGATCACCGCTAAGGCGGCGGCGCCGATGATGAGCAGTCGTTTGTTGGACCCGCCGGCCGCGCCGCGCCACTGGCCGCCGCCGGGGCGGCCGGCGCGGGCGGTTGGTCGCCGGGTGCGGTGGGCGGCGCCGGTGTTTTCGGACCCGCGGGCGACCCGTCTTTTGCCTCGATTTCGGCTAGCACGTTGTCGATTTCGCTGCGGGTGCGGTATGTGACGTCATGCCGCAGACGAAGCATGCGCAACAGCTGGGCGATGTCGCTGCGCGCGCTGGGATCGTCACCGTCCTCGTCGAGACCCGACCGCAGCTCGACCAACAGCGCGAGCTGCTGCTGCGGGCTGAGTTCCTTTCGGCGAGAGTGTTTCCCAGGCGCGTGATGTAACCGAACGGCACCGGTGGTTCCTCGGGCAGCGGGTCGGGCAGTGGCACCGGCTTGCTGCGCAGCCCGTGCACCGCGGTGACCAACTGGATGCCGGCGTCGACCGTGGGCTCGCGGTAGTCGATAATCTGTAATGCCGCAAGGGGATTCACGCGCATGCTGTCGACGTCGCCGACCCGAACCGGCAGGATCGGACGGTTCAGCGCCTGGGCGTAACGCAACTCGGCCTGACTCGGCTTGGATTGCAGCCAATTGCTCGACAGCGCGACGATGAAGACCTCGCAGTCGCGGATTTGCTCGAGGATCTTGGCCCACCAGGACTCGCCGCCGCCGAGCTCTTGGTCGAACCACACCTGGTTCTGCCCACGCCGAAGCGCATTGGTCAGGGAGTCGACCTTGCCCCGATCCTGGCTCGAGTAGCTGATGAACAGCGCCATCGCAGTCTCCTAGAGTGCAGTGCAGCGAACGAACTGACGCGCAAGCCTGCCGGTGCGGCGGGTACGCACCTGCGCCGATACCGTATCAGTGTTCAGACCCTCCCGGATGCGCAAATTTTCAGCGGATTTCGGCGTAGCGCCGGGCGAACTCGGCACCGGGAACCGGCCATTGCTCGCCGCCCGCCCCCCGGACGATCCAGTCGCCCTCCGCCGCTGTCGTGGGGCCTTCGAGGGTGTTGATGGTCTCGCCCGGGTAGGCGGGGCGAGCCTGCACCCGCCCCTTGCGCTGCCATCGCCCGTCGCCGGCCGGCTCGTAGGTCTGGCGGAAGACGTCGTCGCGGACCGACCACACCTTGCCGTTCTCCTGGATCGCCCAGTCGCCGGGCGCGGCGCGCATGGTGTGCCCCGAATCCGACGTCCACGTCCAGGGCACACTGCGTTGTTCGGCGGTGACCGTCCCCACCCGGGTGAAGGACTGCCATAGCGGCCGGGACCGAAAACCCAATTGGCGCAGGCGCCATAGCGTGCCCGCCAGACTGCGGACCGCCGCATTCAACAGATTCGGATCGCTTTCCACCACCGACCAGTCGACGAGTTTGTCGTGGATCTTGTGGGAATCGTCGCGTGGCGAGCCGTATCGCCAGCCGTTGCGGCGGTAGTAGCGACACCAGTCCTCGTGCTCGGCTTGGGCCATCCGCAGCGCCGCGTCATGGTCGAAGCCCATCCGGTCGAGCTGCTCGAGTGGCGCCAATTGGGCCATCTCGCTGCCGGATAGCTGTGCCGGGGGGGCTGCCCCAGGTATTCCAGGTGTGGCCGGCGATCTGCTCCACCATCCACAACGCGTTGCGGACTTGGCGTCGGTTGGATCCGCGATAGAACTCGCTGAGCTCGGTCCACGGCATCGCGGCTGGGGAGCGCGGACCGTCCGGATCGATCGTCGAGACGTAGCGCTCATGGATCAGCCGCGCTGCTCGCTCCCAGGTGTCACGCATCTGGCCCTCTTGGGTGTCCAGCACCAGCGAATAGGACTGCAACCGGCCGACGACCTGAATCGAATCGTCGCTGATGCTGGTGTTCAGATCCGAAGCGTGGATGGGCATTTCGGGAAAACGGGCGGCCAGCCGGGCGGCCGTCGTGCCGGCATGAGCGTCGACGAAGACCACCGCGCTGGTGGCCGGGTCGGTGTCACCGATCAACCTGAGCATGGTCGGTATCGTCGGCGCCTCGGCGACGGCGTCGATGGCAGGTCCTTGCGACACGAATCCCGCTTGCTGCCGGTAGAACTCGTGATCATGCAGGTAGTCTTCGGCGTCGCGCTCAACCAGGGTGAGCGCGGGCAACGCGGGTGCGTCGGCCGGCGTGTAGAAGTCGCGTTCCAGCACTCGCTGCGTCAAATCGGCGCACATTGCCAAGGTCAGTTGTGAAGTCCCACAAACGAATACCCGTTCGGTTTGGCCCGTCGCGATGATGCTGTCGAGCAGCCGGCCGGCAGTCACCTCATATTTTCCGACCACGTCGGCGGCCCACCGAGTGTCCGATCCGCCGAACTGCTGGGCGCGCCACGCCTGGGCCAGCCAGGGATCGTCCATCCGGACGGACAGCGGCAGCCGCTGCTTGTGGGCGACCTCGGCGAGCCGACGACTGATCAGGTCCAGCCACATGAGGTTGACGGCCGGATCCGGTGCCATCAGATAGAGGCGAGATAACCGCCGCCACAACCGAAGTGACACCAGGGTGGACGGGTTGGTGAAATCCACCAGCACCACCCGGGCGCCCTGTCGGCGCGCCCGCGCGATCCGGTCGTCGCTGAAACCGGTGATGACGACCAGGGTGGCGCGCCGGTCCAGGGTGCGCGCCACCGCACTGATCATCGATTGGGTGTCGTCATCGAGACCGACGATGACCGTGACCGAATCCGCCCAGTTCGCCCGCAACCGGTCGACCTGCGACTTGAACACGCCCACGACGACGCCGCCCAATCCGGTGAAAATCGCCGAAAGTGCCGCGATCCGGGCCAATTCCAGCCTGACCGGCGTGGGGTTCGGGCAGGTGCGCCCGCCCAGCGAAAAGTCGCCGGTGCCGCCCTTGACCAGACTGGCGGTCGCCATCAGCGGGGTGAAGAACGCCGGATGGTTGGCGTCGTGACATCCCCAGTAGGAACTGAGGCCCAGCACGGCCGTGATCGGAACGAGGGCGGCGATCAGTGTGAAGGAAACGCCGACCACGCGATGGCTGCTGCCCGACCGAAAGATCAGCACCGACGCCCAAAGCAGTACGGCCACCACGATCGTCAGCGTGGGCATCGACCCGGGCCGGCCGAACCACGCCAGCGTCGGCGGCAACGCGTCGAGGATGGCCGGCTGCAAATCGAGCACGGCCAGATAGACGATGAGGAGCAGACCCACGCCGGTGACGACCCAGCGCAATACGGGCGGGGACGTCTTGGTGCGGGGCATCCGCCGATCTCCCTTCGCGTGGTATCGGGCTGCTCGGACGTCGAACAGTACACGCAAAAGGCCGGCCGAAAGCAATGGTTTGGGTGCCTGCGAAACGCCCGAGTTGCGAACGCGGGCAAGGCCGCCGGCGGCCGACTAGTTGTATGAGGCCATGACATTGGTGACGCCGGTGGCGAGTCGTGATGCTGGTGGCTGGCCTGCGGCGGCAGAGTGTGGTCGATGGTAGTTGAAGTGGATGTTCCAGACTTTGAGTGCTTCGGCGCGTTGGGTTTCTGAGGTCCATGTCCTGGCGTAGAGGAACTCTTCGGCCAGGATGCGGTTGTAGCGCTCGACTTTGCCGTTGTGGCGCGGTTATCCGGCTAACCTTGGCCAGGTTTCGGCTGTTGAGGGTGGTGGTTCGCTAGTTTTTTGACTTGCGGAGGCGGC